>NZ_LNQB01000073.1 GCF_001651875.1 Sinorhizobium saheli | reverse complement strand
ACCCATGACTGCCTCCAAAAGACAGTCTTGAATCTGATTTGCTCAGCCTTGGGAATCCCCAAGAGTCCACACGACCTAAAGGATGGAGGCGAGCGCGCTGCCGGCCATGCCGAAGGAGAACAGGACGAGGCAACCGGCGGCGATGCGATGGGGCAGCCGCGGCCCGATCGCCTGCAGCGGCAGGCGTGCGAGGAGGGCACCGGCGACAATCCAGAGAGAGCCGACGCTCACGGTCAGGGCGGCAAACCCGGCGAGCCACGGCAGCATCGCCGCGAGCCCGACCTGGGGCATGATGACGAGCGCGATGATCAGCGCTTTCGGGTTGAGGAGGGTGGTGACGAAGACCCGGCCGAGCGTGATCGGCCGCCCGCCGGCGTCGCGCGCCTTCGCAGCCCAGAGGCCACGTGCCATGAGGAGAATCCACGAGGCGGCGGCGAACTTCAGCAGGAGGCCGATCTCGGGATGGGCGGCAAGCCACGGCGCCGCGAGCGTTGTCGCGGGGACGATGACAAGAAGATAACCGCCGAGCTCGCCGAGTAGCAGACGCGCGGAGCGGCGCAGGCCGACCGCAGCACCGGAAAGCCACAACAGCGTATTGGTCGGCCCGGGCGTCGCGAGCAGAACTAGGATGGCAAGGGCGAAGGCGAGCGGCTGCATGATCGCTATCGATTCCGGTTTCTCGACATGCTTTTAGCCCACCCGCTAGCCTCAGGACTTGATCCTGGTCAAGTGCTGGCGAGGCAACAAGACCCCTCCCCAACCCCTCCCCACAAGGGGGAGGGCTTGGCGCCCGCTGCAATCGCCTGCGATTTCAAGCCATGCGTGAGGCGCAAACATCGATCTGCAGCCAGAGACGGTGCGGCTCGGGAAGCCCCTTGTGCCACAAGGGGGAGGGGCCTGGTGCCCGCTGCAATCGCCTGCGATTTCAAGCCTATGCGTGAGGCGCAAACATCGATCTGCAGACGGAGACGGTGCGGCCCCAGCAGCCCCTCCCCCTTGTGGGGAGGGGTTGGGGAGGGGTCTTCTAGTTAGGGCTGGGAAAGGGGGCACAGGCCGACGGACAGAGCCTTACGCCGCCTTTTGCGCCTCGCCATAGGGATCGAACCGTCCGTAGAAGGTCTCGCCCTTTTCGGCCATCTCCTTCAGGAGCGGCGTCGGCCTGAAATGGTCGCCATGGTCCCTGGCGAGCTTCTCGCACAGCTCGACGAAGGTCTTCACGCCCATGCCGTCGATGTAGGAGAGCGTGCCGCCGGTGTAGGGCGCGAAGCCGAAGCCGAGGATCGAGCCGACGTCGGCTTCGCGCGGATCGGTGACGATGCCTTCCTCGATGGTGCGGGCGGCTTCGAGCGCGATCGTCGCCAGCAAGCGCTGCTTCAACACGCCGACGTCGACCTTGTCGGCATCCTTCTGCGGGTAGAGCTCCTTGAGGCCCGGCCAGAGATATTTCTTGGCCGGTTTCGCCGGGTACTCGTAAAAACCCTTGCCGTTCTTGCGGCCGCGCCGGTCGAACTCGTCGACCATCTTGTCGATCAGCGCCATGTGCCTGGGGTCGACGGCCCTTTCGCCGAGGTCGGCAATGGTCGCTTTCAGGATCTTCTGGCTCAAGTCGATCGCCACCTCGTCGTTCAGCGACAGCGGTCCGACCGGCATGCCGGCCATCTTGGCGGCATTCTCGATCATCGCCGGCGGCACGCCTTCGATCAGCATGTCGTAGGCTTCGTGGATGTAGCGGAAGACACAGCGGTTGACGTAGAAGCCGCGGGTGTCGTTGACGACGATCGGCGTCTTCTTGATCGCCGCGACATAGTCGAGCGCCGTGGCGAGCGCCTTGTCTCCGGTCTCCTTGCCGAGGATCACTTCCGTCAGCATCATCTTCTCGACCGGCGAGAAGAAATGGACGCCGATGAACTGCTCCGGCCGCCTGGAATTCCTGGCAAGGCCGGTGATCGGCAGCGTCGAGGTGTTGGAGGCGAAGATGGCGTCCGGCGCGATCACCGCTTCCACCTTCTCGATCACGTCCTTCTTGACCTGCCGGTCCTCGAACACCGCCTCGACGACGAGGCCGGCGTCCTTGAGGTCGCAATAGTCGGCCGACGGCGTGATCCGAGCGAGCAGGGCTTCGCCCTCTTCCTTCGTCAGCCGGCCCTTGCCGATCGAATCCTTGACCAGCCCTTCCGAATGCGCCTTGCCCTTTTCGGCCGCTTCCATGTCCCGGTCGATCAGCGTCACCGGGATGCCGGCGGCGGCCGTCACATAGGCGATCGAGGCGCCCATGAAGCCGGCGCCGACGACGCCGACCTTCTTCAGCTCCGTCTTCGGTACGCCGGCCGGCCGGCGCGCGCCCTTGCCGAGTTCCTGCATCGAGATGAACAGCGAGCGGATCATCGAGAAGGCTTCGGTGGTCTGCAGGATCTCGGTGAAATAGCGCTGCTCGATCTTCAGTCCCGTGTCGAAGGGCACCTGCAGGCCCTCGTAGACGCATTTCAGGATGGCGATCGCGCCCGGATAGTTGCCGTAGGTCTCGCGGCGAAGGATGCCGGACGCCGCCGGCCAGAGCTGCGCCGAGGCCGGCGTCCAGACGCCGCCGCCCGGCAGCTTGAAGCCCTTCTCGTCCCAGGGCTGCACGGCTTTGAGCCCGTTCCTGATCATCGCCTTGGCGGCCTCGATCAGCTTCTCCGATTCGACCACCTCGTGCACGAGCCCCATCGCCTTGGCGCGGGCGGCGGTCAGCGACGAGCCGGTGGTCATCATCTGCAGCGCGTCCTGCGTATTGGTGAGCCGCGGCACGCGCTGGGTGCCGCCGGCGCCCGGGAAGATGCCGACCTTGACCTCGGGAAGGGCGATCTTCACCGATTTCGAGTTGGAAGCGACACGGCCGTGGCAGGCGAGCGACAGCTCGAAGGCGCCGCCCATGCAGGTGCCGTTGATCGCCGAAACCCAGGGCTTGCCTGAGGTTTCGAGCTTGCGGAAGAGCCCGGTCATGCGGCCGACGAGGTTGAAGAGCTTCTGCGCGGCATTGGCCGGGTCCTTCTTCTTCTCCTCGGCCTGCAGCGTGAACATCGACTTGATCATCGAAAGGTCGGCCCCGCCGGAGAAGGAGGACTTGCCGGAGGTGATGACGACGCCCTTGACGGCGGCGTCGGCGGTCGTCTCATCGACGATCGCGTCGAGTTCGTCCATCACCTCCTGGGTGAAGACGTTCATCGATTTTTCCGGCATGTCCCAGGTGACGAGCGCGATGCCGTCCGCGTCGGTTTCGATCTTGAAGTTCGTGTAAGACATATTCTCTCTCCCGGGATCGGATCAGACGCGTTCGATGATCGTGGCGGTGCCCATGCCGGCGCCGATGCAGAGCGTCACCAAGGCCGTGTTCAAGTCGCGGCGCTCGAGTTCGTCGAGCGCGGTGCCGAGGATCATCGCGCCGGTGGCGCCGAGCGGATGGCCCATGGCGATCGCGCCGCCATTGACGTTGATCCGGTCGTGCGGAATGTCGAAGGCTTGGCAATAGCGGAGAACGACGGCGGCGAACGCCTCGTTGAGCTCGAAGAGGTCGATGTCGGAGAGCTTCATGCCGGCGCGCTTCAGGAGCTTTTCGGTGACGTCGACCGGGCCGGTCAGCATCAAGGCCGGGTCGGAGCCGATATTGGCGAAGGCGCGGATGCGGGCGCGCGGCTTCAGCCCCATGGCTTCGCCGCCGGCCTTCGAGCCGAGCAGCACCGCAGCGGCGCCGTCGACGATGCCGGAGGAATTGCCGGCGTGATGGACATAGTTGATCCGCTCGATCTCCGGATGCGCCTGGATGGCGACGGCCTCGAAGCCGCCCATCTCGCCCGGCATCTGGAAGGAGGGATTGAGCGAGGCGAGCGCCTGCATGTCGGTGCCGGGCCGCATATGCTCGTCGCGGTCGAGGATCGTCAGGCCGTTCTGGTCCTTGACCGGCACCACCGAGTTCTTGAAATAGCCCTTTTCCCAGGCGTGTGCCGCGCGCTTCTGGCTTTCCACCGCATAGGCGTCGACGTCGTCGCGCGAGAAGCCGTATTTGGTGGCGATCAGGTCGGCCGAGACGCCCTGCGGCATGAAATAGGCCGGCAGGCTGACGGAGGGGTCCATGAACCATGCGCCGCCCGACATGCCGAGGCCGACACGCGACATCGATTCGACGCCGCCGGCGATGACGATGTCGTCCGCCCCTTGCGCGATCTTGGCGGCGCCGAAATTGACGGCGTCGAGGCCGGAGGCGCAGAAGCGGGAGATCTGCATGCCGGGCGCCCTGGTCGAGTAGCCCGCCTCGAAGGCGGCCGCCTTCGGGATCACCGCACCGGCATCCATCACCGGATCGACGCAGCCCATGATGATGTCGTCGACGGTCGAGGTGTCGAGCCCGTTGCGGTCGCGCACTGCCTCGAGCACCTTGGCGGCGAGCCGGACGGACGGCACCTCATGCAGTGCGCCGTCCTTCTTGCCACGGCCGCGCGGCGTGCGCACGTGGTCGTAAACGAAGACATTCGTCATCTCTTGATCTCCCTTCGCGGGCGTTGCACCCGCAATTTACATAAGCCTGCAATCAGAACGCGGCAGCGTCCAGCGCCATCATCGTATCGGCACCGGTTTCGATGCGGGCCTTGCGCAGCGCCGTCTCGGGCATGATGCGCTCCATGAAGAATTTCGCCGTGATCAGCTTGTTCCTGAGGTAGTCCGCGCGCGCGGTTTCGCCGGCGGCGAGCTTCTCCTCCGCGGCCTTCGCCATTTTCGCCCACATATAGCCGAGCACGACGAGGCCGAAGAGATGCATGTAGTCGGTCGAGCCGGCGCCGGCATTGTCGGGCTTGGCCATGGCGTTCTGCATGAACCACATGGTCGCCGCCTGCAGGTCGTTGAGGCCCTTCTTCAGGGCCTTGGTATAGCTGGAAAGCCGGTCGTCACCGCGGTTCTCCTCGCAGAAATCGCCGATTTCCTTGAACAGCGCCATGACGGCGCGGCCGCCGTTCATCGCCAGCTTGCGGCCGACGAGGTCGAGCGCCTGGATGCCGTTGGCGCCCTCGTAGATCATCGCGATACGCGCATCGCGGACATACTGGCTCATGCCGTGTTCTTCGATATAGCCGTGGCCGCCGAAGACCTGCTGCGCCATGACCGTGTGCTCGAAGCCCTTGTCGGTCATGACGCCCTTGAGGATCGGCGTCATCAGCCCGAGGACATCGTCGGCGGCCTGGCGCTCGGCTTCACTGTCGGAGCGATGCGCGATGTCGGATTTCAGCGCCGTCCACAGCGTGAAGGCGCGGCCGGCCTCGTTGAAGGCCCTGATCGTCATCAGCGTTCGGCGCACGTCCGGATGGACGATGATCGGATCGGCCTTCTTGCCCGGTTCCTTCGCCCCTGAAAGCGAGCGGCCCTGGATGCGTTCGCGGGCGTAATCGGCCGCATTCTGATAGGCGATCTCGGCGATCGACAGCCCCTGCATGCCGACGGCGAGGCGCGCCTCGTTCATCATCACGAACATGGCGTTGAGGCCCTTGTTCTCGGCGCCGATCAGACAGCCGGTCGCCTCGTCGTAGTTCATGACGCAGGTGGCGTTGCCGTGAATGCCCATCTTGTGTTCGATCGCGCCGCAGGAAACGCCGTTGCGCTCGCCGGGCAAGCCGTCGCCGTCCAGCTTGAACTTCGGCACGATGAAGAGCGAGATGCCCTTGACGCCTTCCGGCGCGCCCTCGATGCGGGCGAGCACCAGGTGGATGATGTTCTCCGCCATGTCGTGCTCACCGGCGGAGATGAAGATCTTCTGCCCGGAAATCCGGTAGGAGCCGTCGCCGTTCGGCACCGCCTTGGTGCGCAGCAGGCCGAGGTCGGTGCCGCAATGGGGCTCGGTGAGGTTCATCGTCCCGGTCCAGGTGCCGTCGACCATCTTCGGCAGGTAGGTGCGCTTCTGCTCGTCGGACCCATGCACGAGGATGGCGGCGATCGCCCCTTGCGTCAGGCCCGGATACATCATCAGCGACATGTTCGCAGCCGACAGGAATTCGCCGACCGCCGTGTGCAGCGTATAAGGCAGGCCCTGGCCGCCGAACTCCTCCGGCGCGGCAAGGCCGAGCCAGCCGCCCTCGCGATAGAGATCGAAGGCTTGCTTGAAGCCCCTGGGCGTGGTGACGGAGCCATCCTCATGGCGCGTGCAGCCTTCCTGGTCGCCGGAAAGATTGATCGGGAAGAGGACCTCTTCGGCAAGCTTCGCCGCCTCGCCGAGGATCGCCGCCGTCATGTCCGGCGTCGCATCGGCGAAGCCGGGCAGGTTGTGATAGCGCTCGATGCCGAGCACGTCGTTGAGGATGAACAGGGTGTCGTCAACCGGAGCCTTGTAGATGGGCATTCTTTCCTCGCCTTGATGTCCCTTCGGGCCGCGCCGCGCGTCTCACCCGATTCCTGCTGTTTCGAGCGTACACCGACCGGCCGGTGTCGCAACATCAACGCGACGCTACAAAAATTTGACGTTTGCGTAAACGTCAAAAATATTCCGTCGCAAAAGTTTCATCCGCGCTTCTGGCGGCCGGGAACGGCCCGCGGCCGGGCGCGCAGCCGCGCTGGCGCCACCAGGCTGCGCAGCAAATGGTTAAAAAATCGGGCGGATTAACCGCTTGTTTACCACGTTTAATGAATTGTGGGCTTTGAAGTGGCCAAGCTGCAGCGAGTCCCGTGTTCGTGATGTTGCGGCTCGGCCCGCATCGGCTGTGCCGCCGGCAGCGAGGAAGACGGATTCCTTCAGGGCGGCTTCGATGATGGTCGAAGACAGGGGCGAAGGAAGACAGGGGCGAAGAGACAATGAACGGATCGCGATCCACTTCTCAGCGCGCAGGCAACCGGTCCTATGGCGACAGGCCGTCGCTCGATGCCCTGAACCGCACCATCGAGGGGCTCGAGGCGCGCATCGAGGGCCTGATGAGCAGCGTCAGCCGCGAGCCGCGCCAGCCCGAGCGGCCGCGTCCGGGCCCGGGCGATGCGGTCTCCGAAATCCTCGAGCGCCAGCGCGCCTTGAGCGCCGGCCGGGAGCGGCCCGCCTTGCGCGAACGGATCGCGTCGCGCGAGCCCGATCGCCCCGCCTCGAACCGCCTCGCGGACGAGAGCCGGCACCAGTCCGCTTATGCGTCCGCGCCGGCGGCACGCTCCTCGGCGCCGAACGATATTGCGGCGGCGTTGGTCGGGCTGCGGCAGGATCTGAAGCGCGACATCGGCGACGGGCTGTCGCGCGAGATGCATGCGCTGCGGACGGAGATTCGCGGCATCAAGGCGGAGGCGGCCGAGGACCGCCGCTTCGCCGCGGATGTGCGCGGTGAGATCGAGCGCCTGGCTATCGGCATCAAGGAGATCGGCCGGCAGGCGCCGGCGGCGGAGGCCGACGCGCTAAGGAGGGAGTTCGACGATCTCCGGGCGACCCTCGACGGGCTCGCACGCGAGGACAGCATGCGCCGCATGGAAAACCGCTGGAGCGGCGTCGAGGACCGGCTGAACGCCTTCGACCAGAATCGCGACGACGAACTGGTGGCGCTCGCCTACAGGCTCGACGAGATCAAGTCGCAGATCAACGGCCTGAACAGGGATTCGTCGATCGACGCCTTGGAGAACAAGCTGGTCGCGGTCGCCCAGGCGATCGAGATGCTCGGTCGCCAGATGCAGCCGGACGACAGGCGCCTCGCCGCGCAGTTCGCCGATTTCGACGCGCGGCTCGACGAGATCAGCCGGGCGATCGCCGCCGGCAGCCGCTCTGCGGCCGGCCTCGACACCTCCTTCATCAATCGACTCGAGACGAGGCTCGGGGACCTGTCGCGCCAGATCGACGGTCTCGCCCATCCCGCTGACTCCGGCCTCGGCGCGCGGATCGAGGCGCTGGCGGCGCGGATGGAGGATCTTGCCGGCGAGAAGGCCGCGGACCGGCTCGAAGCGCGTCTCGATCAGCTTTCCGCACTACTGGAACGCAGCCAGCAGGACATGCTGCCGGACCTCCTCGACCATCTCGCCGATATTTCCCGGAAGATCGAGGCCCTGGGCCAGGACAGCGTCAACGATTCGCTCGCGGTCCGGCTCGACGACCTCGCCCGTCGCATTGACGACCTCGCCTTCAACGCCGAGCCGTCTGCGGCCGACCCGCGCTTCGACCGCCTCGAAGACCGGCTGGCCGATATCGCCCAGCGCCTGGAGGAGGCGCAGGTCGCGCCCTTCGACGATCGCCAGGCGCTGAGCAACCTCGAAGCGCAGATCAGCAATCTCTCGACGCTGATCAGCCAGCCGCGTTCCGAACCGGGCGAGGCGCCGGCGGAGTTCGAAAGCCGCATGAATGCGCTCGAAGACTACCTGGCGACCAGCGACGAATATATCATCGAAGCCGCCCGCCAGGCCGCCGAAGCGGTGATGGAAGCCTATAACAGGAATGCCGCGCCGCAAATGTCCGCGGGTGGCGACATGGCGGCGATCTCGGCGCTTGCCGAGGACCTCAGGACGCTCGAGGAGCTCAGCCGCTCGAGCGATGAAAGGACGGCGCGGACCTTCGAGGCGCTGCATGAAACGCTCGTCCACATCGCCGAGAAGCTGGAGCGGCTCGAAGAGCGCGGGCCCGCCGCGCTTCGCGAAGCCCAGACCAGCGTGCCGATGCCGAAGGCGGCGCAGCCCGAATTCTCCGCCGGCCTTGCGAGCACGGCGCGGGATGATCGCGGCGAGCGTGAAGTGCCCTTGCCGGCGGAAGACGCGGCGATGGTCGCTGCCGTGGAGGCTCCGGCCGCCGTCGAGGCGAGCGCCCCTGCCGGCGGTTCCACCGTTGAAGCGGGAGAAATCAGGGCGGAGGCGCGCGGGGCCAGGACGAGCCTGCTCGCGGGCCTGACCCGGCGGTTCACCGGCAAGCGCGGCGAGACGGCTTCCGTCGAGGCGCGGCAGATGATCGAGCCGACCCCGTCGATCGATCCGTCGGAAATGCTCGCTCCCGAGGATGCCAACCAGCTCCTGGAACCGGGCTCGGGCGTCCCGGACGTGAGAAAGATCCTCGAGCGCGTCCGCGCGGGGCAGATGGCCCGCGGCGGCCAGCAGGCTCCCGAGGGCGACAAGGCGGACTTCATTGCGGCGGCACGTCGCGCGGCGCAACTGGCCGTCGAGGAATCCGATACGCTGAACCGCGTCAAGGAGCGCAAGGCTCCCTCCGCGCTCGGCGGCGCCCTTGCCCGCCACCGCCGGCCGATCCTGATCGCCGTCGGCGCCGTGCTGCTCGCCATCATGTCCTACCCGCTCGTCAACACGATGCTGAAGGGCAAGGAGGCACCGAGCCTCCCGCCGGCAGCGACGATCGAGCGCAAGGCGGACGCGGACGTCGCCCCGCCGAAGGCCGCCGATAACCGCATCGCGGAAACGGCTCCCCTCGCTACCGAAACGGCCGAGGCTGGGAAGACCGCGCCGCCGATCGGGAAAGCCGAATCGCCTGCGCCCGCGATCGAGCCGCCCGCGGCCGCGGCCGACAAGGGCGAAACTGCCGCTGCCGCCGGCAACGCGCCCCTGCTGCAGCCGGCGGCCGGAACGACCGAGGTCGCCGCCGTATCGACATTCGAGCCGTCCAAGGATGCCGCCGGGGCCGCGACCTTCGAGCCGGCCGGGCAGGGCGAGATTGCCCTGCCGGACGGCTTCGGTCCGCCGGCGCTGGTCACGGCGGCAAAGGGGGGCGATCCGCTCGCCTTCTACGAGATCGGCAGCCGCTTCACCGAGGGGCGCGGCGTCAAGGAGGATCTGGCGGAGGCGGTCAAGTGGTATCAGCGCGCCGCCGATGCCGGCGTCGTGCCGGCCCAGTACCGGCTTGCCAACGTCTATGAGAAGGGCGCGGGTGTTGCTCGCGACGCGGCCAGGGCCAAGGCGCTTTACCTTGAGGCCGCCGCCGCCGGCAACGCCAGCGCCATCCATAACCTCGCGGTCATGCTGGCAAGCGGCCGCGACGGCGACGCGGATTTCGCCGAAGCCGCCAAATGGTTTGAAAAGGCCGCCAATCTGGGCGTGCGCGACAGCCAGTTCAATCTCGCCGTACTTTACGCGCGCGGCAACGGCGTCACGCAGAACCTCGAAGAGTCCTACAAATGGTTCGCGATTGCCGCTCGCGACGGCGACAAGGACGCGGCCGAGAAGCGCGACGAGATCGCCAAGGCACTGAAACCCGCCGAGCTTTCGAGCGCCAAGGCCAAGGCCGACGCCTGGAAGGCTGAGGCCGTCGACGTCAAGGCGAACAAGGTGGAGGTGCCGGACGCCTGGGTCGGTGCGCCGACCAAGACGGCGACGATCGACATGGCGAAGGCGGTGCGCAACATCCAGGCCATCCTCAACAACAACGGCTTCGATGCCGGCACGCCGGATGGCCAGATCGGCAAGAAGACGGTCGCCGCCATAAAGGCCTTCCAGAAATCGGTCGGCCAGGAACCGACCGGTCGGATTACCGACGAACTGGTCCGGGAACTCTTGAAGCGCAATTCCTGAGGAGTTCGCTTAAGTCCGGGCGAAATGCGACGCGCTTTGGCGCGTCCTGAACTTGCGCGCTGGGCATGTGCCTGAGAAGGTTGACAGTCCCGGCTCACGGGCGCATGAGAGGAAATGTCGCCCTTCCCTGTCCGGGTCGGGCGGTCCAGCAATATATCCTACCACTTCGCAGGATCGCGTCGCGCGCCTTTCGGGGCGCGTGAGGGGTGCGGATGATTTGAAACAATGCACAATTCCTCAATCGTTTCCGGTTAGGACTTGTGAAGGAGCAAATTTCGCCCGCATTGCGGGCCGCTGGCATATCGAGGTTCGGCCGTGACGGTCTATCTGCCCATTGCAGAGCTATCGGTGAACATCCTGATCATCCTCGGCATGGGCGCAGCCGTCGGTTTCCTGTCCGGCATGTTCGGCGTCGGCGGCGGTTTCCTGATCACGCCGCTCCTGATCTTCTACAACATTCCCCCGGTCGTCGCCGTGGCGACCGGCGCCAACCAGGTCGTCGCCTCGTCGATCTCCGGCGCGATCACACACTTCCGCCGCGGCACCATCGACGTCAAGCTCGGCACGGTCCTCCTATGCGGCGGCCTCGTCGGGGCGAGCGTCGGCGTCTGGCTGTTCTCGATCCTGCGCCGGATGGGCCAACTGGACCTGGTGATCTCGCTGCTCTACGTCGTGCTGCTCGGCTCGGTCGGCGGGCTGATGCTGTGGGAGAGCATCGGCGCCATGCGCAAGGCGGCGAAGAACCAGCCGACGCCGCTGCGCCGGCCCGGCCAGCACATCTGGATCCATGGCCTGCCGCTCAAGATGCGCTTCAAGAAGTCGAAGATCTATCTGAGCGTCATCCCGGTCGCCACGCTCGGTTTCTGCATCGGCATCCTGACATCGGTGATGGGCGTCGGCGGCGGCTTCATCATGGTGCCGGCGATGATCTACCTGCTGCGCATCCCGACCAGCGTCGTCGTCGGCACCTCGCTGTTCCAGATCGTCTTCGTCTCCGCCTATACGGTGATCGTCCAGGCCTCGACGAACTATACGGTCGACATCGTGCTCGCCTTCGTCCTGATGATCGCCGGCGTCATCGGCGCGCAATACGGCGTGCGCGTCGGCCAGCGGCTGCGCGGCGAGCAGCTCCGGGCGCTTCTGGCGCTGCTGGTCCTTGCCGTCGGCATAAGGCTGGCGATCGAACTCGTCATTCCGCCGAAGGATATCTATTCGGTCGTTTCAACGGGGCTCGCCTTCTGATGCTCCGTTCGGCGCTCACTCTTCTTGCTTTGCTTGCCTTCGCCGCGCCGGCCCTGGCGCAGTCCCTGGAGCGGCCGGTGACGAACTTCGCCGAGAAGCTCGAGATCGGCATCTCGACGGACGAGATATCGATCACCTCCGATTTCCGCGGCGCCGACCTGACGATCTTCGGCGCCATCGACGGCTTCGACGCCAGCCTTTTGGCGCAGGGCAAGTACAACATCATCGTCGCGCTCGAAGGCCCGAAGGACAACGCGACGGTGCGCAAGAAGGAGCGCGTCTTCGGCATCTGGGTCAATACGAACTCGATGACCTTCGAACTGGTGCCCGAATCCTACTCGCTGTCGAGCACGCGCGACATCGAGACGATCGCCCCGCCGCGCGACGTCGCCAACATGGGCATCGGCATCGATCACATCCGCCTGGTGCCCCTGGGCTTCGTCGGCGACGGCAGCTCGCTCGGCGAGTTCCGCAACGCCTTCCGCCGCATCCGCGAGACGAGCGGTGTCTTCCAGCGCGATCCGGGCGGCGTGCAGTTCATCAGCTCGAGCCTCTTCAAGGCCTCCGTGCGCCTGCCGGCCAACGTTCCGAACGGCGTGCATGTCGTGCGCGCCTACCTTTTCCGCGACGGTCTCTTCGTCGCAGCCAAGGCCCTGCCGCTTCGGGTGGTGAAGACCGGCCTGGAGCAGGCGATCACCCGCGCTGCGCATGATCAGCCGCTGATCTACGGCCTCTTCGCGGTGACGCTTGCGGTGATCACCGGCTGGGGCGCGAGCCTGCTCTTCCGCAAGGAATAGGCCGCTCTGCCGCGTTTCCTTTTGCGCGGTTGCGGTTTAAGGAGAAGCGATAGGCATCGCCACGCCCGCTGTCAGCCCGCGACCGGTGCAGCGATGCGGAACGTTTGGGACGCCGCCCCTGAGCCGGGCGCTCCCGGCAAGCAGAGGAAGCCTCATGAAACCGATATTCGTGCAACTGCAGTGCGCTCCCGGCAAGACCTATGATGTGGCCGACGAGATTTACCGCAAGGAGATCGTCTCGGAGATGTATTCGACGAGCGGCGACTACGATCTGCTTCTGAAGATCTATGTCGAGGAGGGCCAGGACATCGGCAAGTTCATCAACGACAACATTGCGAGCGTCCCGGGCATTTCCCGTTCGCTGACGACGCTGACCTTCAACGCTTTCTAGAGTTTTGCAGCCAGGTGGAATCACCTGACTTCACACAGATGCGGTGGCGGGAACGCATGTGAGTGCACCCGCTCTAACCCAGGAGGTTGGCGAAGCGAACCGAATAGATCCGGTCGCGCCCGAGCATATGGGCGACCAGCCGCTCGCGCTCGAAAAGGCCGCTCATGGCGCGGTGCCGGAGATCGAGACCGCCGGTCGTCACGCCGAAGGCGGGCATCAGCAGGCGCCTGCCGTCCGTCGCGAAGCAGGCGCGCCGGACGCATCTTTCCCGGCGCCTGACCGTCGCGGAGGGATGCAGGTGGCCGGCGATCTCGCCGAGGCCATCGACCAGTGATGGCTCATGGCGGAAGACGAGGCCGGCGTGGCGAAGCTCGTCCATGGAGGCGCCGGGCAGTCCCACGGCGCCGTCGGGGTCGTGATTGCCGTTGATCCAGATCCAGTCGCGGCCGCGGGCCATCGCTGCAATCATCTGGCGGAAGATCTCCGGCATTGCAGCCGATCCCTTCCGGTCATGGAAATTGTCGCCGAGGCTGACCACCGTCGCCGGATCGTGGCGGGCGACGACCGCCTCCAGGATGCGCAGCGTCGCCAGCGTGTCATAGGGCGGAAGCATCATCCCCCGCCGGGCGAAGGCGGAGCCCTTTTCGAGGTGCAGGTCGGACACGACCAGCGTGCGGCTCTCCGGCAGAAAGAGCCCGCCCAGCGGATCGCAGACCGCCGCGACGCCGTTGACCGATGTCGCGGCCTGCAGGAACGTGTTGGCGGCGGGGCCGGACGTCGCGTGAAGGAGCCGGTGCATGGTTACTCCGACGCTTCCGTACGTGATCCAGTTGGGCACGAAGCCCTCTCGGAGCGGTCGAAAGGGGCAAGACGGTGCCGCTGTGGAGCCCCTCCCCCTTGTGGGGAAGCGCTGGGGAGGGGGTCACGCACATTATTCACATCGCTCTCCTATCCGTCCGCACCGTGAGCGCCGCCCATCGCCTCGTTGATCAGTTCATCGGCTGCCGCTTCCGTCAGCAGGAAGTCGTGCGCTTCGCCATGCACCGTTTCCTTGCCGATCTCCAGCATGACCGGTACGGCGAGCGGCGAGATGCGGTCGAGCCGGCGATGGGTAATGTGCCCCTTGATTCGCTTGAGCATAGAGCCGAGGCGGCCGATGTCCAAAAGACCCGTGGCGGCGTCGTTGCGCGTCGCCTCGAGCAGGATGTGATCGGGCTCGTGCATCCGCAATACGTCGTAAATGAGGTCGGCGGAAACGGTGACCTGCCGCCCGGTCTTCTCCTTGCCCGGGTGACGCTGGTCGATCAGCCCGGCGATCACCGCGCAATTGCGGAAGGTGCGCTTCAAAAGGAAGGATTCGTTCAGCCAGGCCTCCAGGTCGTCGCCGAGCATGTCCTTGTCGAAGAGCTGGCCGAGCGACGGCGCCCGTGCCTCGAAGGCGGCGCCCATGTCGTCGAGGGCCCAGATGCCTAGCGAATAGTCCGTTGCGACGAAGCCGAGCGGCTTCAGCCCGGCGCGGTCGAGCCTGCGGGTGAGAAGCATGCCGAGCGTCTGGTGCGCGAGCCGGCCCTCGAAGGCGTAGATCACCATGTAGTGACGGCTGCCGCGCGGGAAGGTCTCGACCAGGAGTTCGTTCTCGCCGGGCAGCATCGACACGTCCCGCTGCAGCGCCAGCCAGTCGCGCACCTGGTCGGGCAGGCCGGCGCGGCGCGCCGGATCGGCGAGCATCTCCCTCACCTGCCCGGCGAGATAGGTGGAGAGCGGGAACTTGCCGCCGGCATAGCTCGGCACCTTCGGATCGAAGGAAAAGGCCTGCGAGACGAGGCACTCGTTTTCGCGGATGCCCTCGAAGCGCACGACCTTGCCGGAAAAGACGAAGGTGTCGCCCGGCGACAGCATTTCGAGGAAAGATTCCTCCACCTTGCCGAGCGATATGCCGCCGCGGCCGAGCGAGCCGCGCTGGTTGCGCTTCACCATGCGCACGTTCAGCATCGGCGATTCCACGATCGTGCCGACATTCAACCGGTATTGCTGGGCAACGAAAGGGTTGGAGACGCGCCACAAACCGTCCTTCGTCTTGCGGATGCGGGCGTAGCGCTCATAGGTCCTGAGCGCATAGCCGCCCGTGGCGACGAGGTCGACGACGCGCTCGAACGTCTCCCAGGAAAGATCGGCATAGGGGGAGGCGCTGGTGATCTCTTCGTAAAGCTCGAGCGCGTCGAAAGGCCTGGCGCAGGCCATGCCGAGCACATGCTGGGCGAGCACGTCGAGCGCGCCTTTGCCGACCGGCGGCGTATCCTGCGCGCCGATATAGTTGGCATCGAGCGCCGCCTGGCATTCCATCACCTCGAAGCGGTTGGCGGGCACGAGGATGGCGCGGCTCGGCTCGTCCATCCGGTGGTTGGCGCGGCCGATGCGCTGGGCGAGACGGCTCGCCCCCTTCGGCGCGCCGACATGGACCACCAGGTCGACGTCGCCCCAGTCGATGCCGAGATCGAGCGTCGAGGTGGCGACGACGGCGCGCAGCCGGTTCTCCGCCATCGCCGCCTCTACCTTGCGGCGCTGCGCGACGTCGAGCGAGCCGTGATGCAGCGCGATCGGCAGGCTGTCGTCATTGATCGTCCAGAGCTCCTGGAAGAGCATTTCCGCCTGGCTGCGCGTGTTGACGAAGAGCAGCGTCGTGCCGTGCTGCTTGATCGCCGCATAGATGTCCGGGATGGCGTAGCGGGCCGAGTGCCCGGCCCAGGGCACGTGGTTCTCCGTGTTGAGAATCGAGATCTCCGGCTTCGCCCCGCCGGAAACGGTGATCAGTCCGGCATGGTTCTGCCGATCCGGGGCCTGGGCCGCGAGCCAGCGCTGCAGTTCCATCGGCTCGGCAACCGTCGCCGAAAGGCCGATCGTCTGGAGGCGAGGCGCCAGCCGGCGCAAGCGCGCGAGCCCCAGCGACAGGAGATGCCCGCGCTTCGACGTCACCAGCGAGTGCAGCTCGTCGAGCACCACGTAGCGCAGATCCTTGAAGAAGCGCGTCGCCTCGCCATCGGAGAGAAGCAGCGCCAGCTGCTCCGGCGTGGTGAGCAAGAGGTCCGGCGGGTTGAGCTTCTGGCGCAGCCTCTTGCCCTGCGGCGTATCGCCGGTGCGGTTCTCGATCCGGACCGGCAGCCCCATCTCGCCGACCGGCTTCATCAGGTTGCGCTCGATGTCGACGGCCAGCGCCTTCAGCGGCGAAATATAGAGCGTATGGATGCCGACGAAGGGGGAGCTTGGCGGCATCCTGTCGCGCCGCGTCACGTCGACGAGCGAGGGCAGGAAGCCGGCAAGCGTCTTGCCCGCGCCGGTCGGCGCGATCAGCAGCGTGCTTTCCCCCGCCTCCGCCCGGGACAGCAATTCGAGCTGATGGGCGCGCGGCCGCCAGCCCTTTTCGGCAAACCACCGGAGAAAGGGCGCCGGCAACGTCAGCGCGTCGCTTTCCGGCGATGGGGAATCGATCCTGTTCACGGGGAACAAAGGTAGATCAAACCGGGCAAAAGAGAAGCCCGCTATGCGGCGTGCGCGCGACCGCCCCTCACCCTAGCCCTCTCCCCGTGCCGCGAGCCCCTTCGCCCCGCTTGCGGGGAGAAGGTGGCCGGCAGGCCGGATGAGGGGGCGCTCACTTTAGCGTATCAAAGCGCGATATACCGGTCGGCGCGGTGGTTGATCGCCACGAAGAGGTTGAGGACGACCGCGCCGAGCACGGACCACATGACGACCGGCGGCGTGGTGACCGAGAAGGCGACGGCGAGCACGGCTATGTCGATCGCGAGCTGCACGAGGCCGGCGCGAATGCCGAAGCGCTCCTGCAGGTAGATGCCGAGGATACCGACGCCGCCGAGGCTGGCGCGGTGGCGGTAGAGCGCGAGCAGCCCGTAGCCGAGCAGGAGGCCGCCGAGCAGGGCGGCCCAGCCGGGATGGATTTGCTCGATCTCGAAGAGGCGCGATTGCGCATCGGTCAGGAACGATGTGAGCGCGATGGCGATGAATGTCTTGAGCGTGAAGGCCGGGCCGAGCCGCTTCAGCGACAGATAGAAGAAGGGCAGGTTGAGAAGGAAGAAGGCGAGGCCGAAATTCACCCCCGTCGCGTAATGCAGGAGGAAGGCGATGCCGGCCGTGCTTCCGGTGAGGAGCCCGGCGCTCGCCAGGAAGTAGAGGCCGAGCGCAGCGACGAGGCTGCCGGAAAAGATCCCCTGGACATCCTCCGTCGGGGTGTGCCGGGTCGGGCTCGTGTTCCAGAGACCGAAAACGCTGCTTGCCTGTGCCATGCCGAAACCCTCGTGATGGCGCAAGCATTGCTGCAATGCACAAAAATAATCAAGAAAAATATGTAAGCCATGCTGACCTATTTTTCCCGACATAGACCAGCCGCTTCGCTCTACCCAGGCTTGCCGGCGAGGAACAGGATGCCGGCGACGGGTTCGCCCGCGTCCATGCGGATGACGGTGCGCTCTAGCGCCAGCATCGAAAGGCCGCGGTCGGCCAGCAGGGAAGCGACATAGCGCTCGGAGTGCGCGTAGCGCAGCGACGGGCGGAGCACAAAGCCCTCGTCCGTTGCCGCGTCTTCGACGGAAAAGGCGAAGAGCCCGGCGGGAGCGAGCAGGCGCTCCGCGATCACGAAGGCGCTTTCGAGATTGCCGAGGTACATCAGCACGTCCGCGGCGCTGACGAGGTCGGCTCGCTCGGCCGGCAAATCCCCGAGCACGCCCGAGCTTTCCGGCGCCAGCGACAGGTCCGCCTGGCCGAGCCGGTCGTAGGTCGCCTTTGCTTCCGCCCTGGCGAGCATGTTGGCCGAGAGATCGAAGCCCTCGAGGAAGTCCGCACGGCCGCGGATGCGCTCGCCGAAGAGCCCGGTGCCGCAGCCGAGATCGGTCACGTGGCGGAAATGCCGTCCGCCGCTCGCCCGCTCGATTAGCCCCGCGAGCTTTTCCGGGACGCTGTAGTCGAGCTTCTCGACGAGCGCATGGTCGAAACGATCCGCATAGTCGTCGAAAAGACGCTCGACATAGGTGCTCGGCGGCTGCTCCGGCGTCTCTTCGGCGCCGAGCAGGGCGAGCTTGAGGCTGGCGCCGAAGATGTCGTCCGGGTGGAGGCGGAGCGTCGCGCGGAGCGCGGCGACCGCCGCCTCTTTTCGGCCCGATTTCTCCTCATAGTCCGCCAGCCGGAACCAGCCGGCGGCCCAGCCGGGCGCGAGTTCCAGCGCCTGGGCCATCAACTCGGCCGCGCCCAGGCTATCGCCGGATTCGGCGAGCATTTTGGCGTAGTCGGCACGGCGGTCGGCGATCAGGTCGCCGGAGGAGAGCTGGTTGAGGGACATCGGCTTGACGGCTTGGTTGCGGTTGACGCATCTGACGCCGGGCAAGGCAAAATACAAGGGGAATCTGAGGAACGGGCGGGCCTCCCTTGCGTCACGTCTTGCGGGCTTGGGAACGGCGGCTTATGTGAAGGCAGGCAGGCCGCCCCTCGAACGAAATGAATCGAACGGAACAAAATGTCGGACGGAATAAACAAATTCCTCGGTGATTCGCCGCTCCGCGTGCTCGTCAAGCTGGTCGTGGTTTCGATCCTGGTCGGCTTCGTCATGACCGTCTTCGACTGGTATCCGGCCGATATCCTTTACGCCATCCGCAATTTCCTGCTCGACATCTGGCACAAGGGCTTTGCGGCGCTCGGGCGCGTCGGCGACTACCTGTTGCTTGGCGCCGCCGTGGTCATTCCCGTCTTCCTCATCCTTCGTCTCTTGAGCTATCGGCGATAAGCATGCAGCATCCGGTCTTTTTCGCCCGCAGGCGGCTTCTCCTGCGTGCCGGTGCCGTGGTTTCCCTCGGCGTGATCACCGGCTGTACGACCGCCAACATCCTTGCCCCGGATGACGGCAAAGGCAGCGACCAGACCGAGGCGACGCTCGGTTACGTCAACCGGCTGCGCCAGGGCAGGGGGCTTTCGACCCTGGTCGGCGATCCCGTCGCCTCGGTCGCCGCCATGCATCAGGCCGCCCGCATGGCGCGTGCCGGCAAGATGCAGCACACGATCGGCTGGCGCGACAGTTTCCGCGACCGGATGAAGGGACAGGGCGTCACCCTTCCGGCGGCGGAGAACATCGCCATGGGCCAGGACGATGCCGAAGCGGCCTACGAGGCCTGGTTCCATTCGCCGAAGCACCTCGAAAACATGCTCGGCACCTATCGCGGGCTCGGCGTCGCCGTGGCGCAGAATTCCGCTTCCGGAAACCGCCCCTATTGGGCCATGGTGCTTTGCAGTTGAGCTGATTCCCAAGGTCTCCTTGCGGAAGCTGCGCAGGGACCGTGATGACGACCGCCATGCAAAACCTCGAATGCGACAGGGACGCCCGCGACGCGGGTCCGTTTCACGTCACCAATCGGCTGATCTTCTCGATCGCCTTGCCGATGACGCTCGGATTCCTGACGACGCCGCTGCTCGGCCTTGTCGATACGGCCGTGGTCGGCAGGCTCGGCCGCGCCGAGCTCATCGCCGGTCTCGCGATCGGCGCGGTGATGTTCGACCTCATCTTCACCACCTTCAATTTCCTGCGCGCCGCCACCACCGGCCTCGTCGCCCAGGCCTATGGCCGCGGGGACCGGCGTGAGCAGCAGGCGGTCTTCTGGCGCTCGCTCACGATCGCGCTCGCCTCCGGCGTTGGCCTCGTCCTCCTGTCGCCGCTTCTGCTGGCGATCGGGCTCTCGCTGATGGGACCGGATGCGGAGGTCGCGGCGGTGACGCGCACCTATTTCCTCTATCGCATCCTGTCCGGTCCGGCCGCTCTCGCCAATTACGCGATCCTCGGCTTCGTCCTCGGCCGCGGCGAGGGCGCCATCGGCCTCCTGCTGCAGACGCTGATCAACGGGACGAACATCGTCCTTTCGATCCTGCTCGGGCTCGTCCTCGGCTGGGGCGTCGCCGGCGTCGCGATCGGCACCGTGGCGGGCGAGGCGATCGGGGCGCTCGCCGGTTTTGCGATCGTCTACGGCCGCTTCGACAAGAAGGAGGCCCCCGGCTGGGCGACGGTTCTTGCGCGCGACCGGCTGAAGGCACTCTTCGGCCTCAACCGCGACATCATGATCCGCTCCTTCGTGCTCCTCGGCGCCTTCACACTCATGACGCGGATCGGCACCGCGCTCGGTCCGGTGACGCTTGCGGCCAATGCCGTGCTGATGACCATCTTCCTGGTGGCCGGCTACTACCTCGACGGCCTTGCCAATGCGGCCGAGCAACTGACGGGACGATCGATCGGCGCCGGCTGGCGCCCGGCCTTCGACCGGGCGCTGCGGATGACGGCCGCTTGGGCGCTGGGGCTCGCCCTGCTGACGACGGCCGCCTTCCTTGCCTTCGGCAATGCGATCATCGACATGCTCACGACGGCGCCGGACGTGCGCGCGCTCGCCTATGACTACATGCCCTGGGCTGCGTTGACCGCGCTCACCGGCGCGCTCGCCTTCCTGATGGACGGCGTCTTCATCGGCGCCACCTGGTCGCGCGACATGCGCAACATGATGCTCTTGGCCTTCCTCGGCTACGTCGCTGCGCTGGCCGTTCTGGTGCCGCTCTTCGGCAATCACGGGCTCTGGGCCGGGCTCAACCTGTTCCTGCTGATGCGCGGGCTCTTCCTGTTGATCCTGGTGCCGCGCCGGGCGGCTCAGGCGTTCCGCCCCGCCCAGTAGTCGAGCCGGCTATCGCGGATGTCGCGGATGGAGCCGAGCTTTTCGCGGTCGCAGAGCGCCGAAAGACCGCGCACGATCCGGGCCGGCAGGCCCGGCCCCTCGTAGACCATGCAGGAATAGAGCTGCACCAGATCGGCGCCGGCGCGGATCTTCTCCGCCGCGGTCTCCGCCGAGCTCACGCCGCCGACGCCGATGATCGGCAGGGCCGGGCCGACGCGCTTGCGCATCCGCGCGAGCACCGCCGTCGACTTCTCGAAAAGCGGCTTGCCGGAAAGCCCGCCGGCCTCGCCCGCCTGCCGCCGGTCCCCGAGCCCCTCGCGCGAGAGCGTCGTATTGGAGACGATCAGCCCGTCGAGATCATGCGCCAGCACTTCGGCGGCGATGTCGTCCATGCCTTCCTCGGTCAGGTCCGGGGCGATCTTGAGGAAGATCGGGACGCGCCGTCCGCTCTTGCCGGCCTCCTCGTCGCGGGCGGCAAGGACGGCGGTAAGCAGCGCCGCCAGGCTTTCGCGCGCCTGCAGGTCGCGCAGGCCCGGCGTGTTGGGCGAGGAGATGTTGGCGGTGAAATAGCGGGCGACGGGATAGAAGGTGCGGATCCCCGCCACATAGTCGGCGATGCGGTCGGAGCTGTCCTTGTTGGCGCCGATATTGACGCCGATGAGCGCCTGGCGCGAGCAGGCCTTGAGCCGCGCCAGCGCGGCTCCGTGCCCCTCATTGTTGAAGCCGAGGCGGTTGATCACCGCCTCGTCCTCGACGAGCCGGAAAATCCGCGGCTTGTCGTTGCCCGGCTGGGGGCGCGGCGTCACCGTGCCGACCTCGGTGAAGCCGAAGCCGATCCGCAGAAGCGCCTCCGGCACCTCGGCATTCTTGTCGTAGCCCGCGGCCATGCCGACCGGATTGGGGAAGGTGAGGCCGGCGATCGTCTGCTCGAGCCGCGGATCGGCCGGCGCGGCGCAAGCCGGCACCAGCCCGCTCTTCAGCGCCTTGATCGAGAGGCCATGCGCGGTCTCCGGATCGAGGAGGAAGAGGCCGCGGCGCGCGAGAAATGCGAGGGGGCCGGTCATGGCTGAAGCTCGGGAAAGACATGCCGACCGTCGGCGCCGAGCGGCAATGGCTTCTCCCACAGGACCGCATCGAGCGTCAGGGGCGCGTAGAGATGCGGAAACAGCGCACCGGCGCGGGAGGGTTCGTAGACGAGCCTGTCGCCCAGCGCTTTTCCGTCCACCGCGACGAGGAGCAGGTCTTCCTGTCCCTCGAAGTGGCGCGCCGCCGTCTCGACCACCTGTTCCCGGGTCGAAAAGTGAATGAAGCCGTCGGTGAGGTCGACGGGCGCGCCTGCGAATTGCCCGGTGCGCCGCGCCTCCTGCCACAAAAGTGCGGGGACGATCTTGTAAATGGTAGCGTTCATCTTGTGCCCAGTCCGCTTTCGCCCGTCCGTCTCGAGAAACCGAGCCTTGGCCTTGCCGCAAATATTGGCGCATGTCCACCGCGGAGCGTAAGATCGAAGCGGATTTCCGTGAGCCATCAAAGGAGAGAATGTCATGAGGCAGACAATCGCAGCGCTCGCGGTCGGCCTGGGACTCGGGCTGATGGTGCCGGTCCATGCCGAAGAGGTATCGCCCGGCCGCTACAGCATGCAGAAATCGGAGACGGGACTGGCCCGCCTCGACACCGAGACGGGCGAGGTCTCGCTCTGCCGGGAGAACAATGGAGAACTCGTCTGCCGGATGGCCGCGGACGAGCGCGCAGCCTTCGAGCGGGAGCTCGACCTGCTGACGAAACGCGTCGAAGCCCTGGAGAGGGCGGTGGAAAGCGGTGAAACCGCTCGCAAACCCGATCTTCCCGACGACGAGGAGATTGACCGCGCCATGGGCATCATGGAAAAAATGATGCGCAAGTTCATGGAGATCGCGAAGGAGCTCGAGCTCTATGGGAACGACCCCGCCGACCAGGGCGGAGTGCCGCAGAAGACCTGACGGGATCGGCGCACCATGATCGCGAGCTCGCGGGCGCGCGGCTGCATGAGTCCTTGATCTGGATTGATTTGGCGCTGAAATCGTGCAGCGATTGGAAATATTGCAGTGATCCCGACAAGGCGGCACTGCGGGATCGCAGATTGAGGCTCTTGGGAGGGGGCGTCACCATGCCGGAAATGACCATCATCATCGCGGACGACCATCCGCTTTTCCGTGGTGCGATGCGCCAGGCACTGAGCGGCACGCCCGGCACGCCGGCCATCGTCGAGGCCGGGGATTTCGCCGCCGTGCGCAACGCCGCCGCCGAAAACCCCGATGCCGACCTGATGCTGCTAGACCTGACCATGCCCGGGGTCAGCGGCCTTTCCGGCCTGATCGCGCTGCGCGCCGAATTCCCGAGCCTGCCGATCATGATCGTCTCCGCCCATGACGACCATGAGACCGTCCATCGCGCGCTCGACCTCGGCGCGGCCGGCTTCCTGTCCAAGTCCGCCGGCATCGACGAAATCCGTGAGGCGATCGGCAAGGTCATGGCCGGCGAGGTCTTCGTCCCGGCCAGCTACGACCAGGGCCAGCCTTACGAGCCCGAGATCGCCGACCTCATGCACCGGCTGCAGACGCTGACGCCGCAGCAGTCGCGCGTGCTCTCGATGCTCGCCGAGGGCCTGCTCAACAAGCAGATCGCCTATGAGCTCGGCGTCTCTGAGGCGACCATCAAGGCGCATGTCTCGGCAATCCTCCTGAAGCTCAACGTCGACAGCCGCACCCAGGCGGTCATCCAGCTTTCCAAGCTCGGATCGGTTGCTGCCTGAGGCGGCGCCTCCGTCATAGGCTTTTTTCGCCCCTCATCCGCCTGCCGGCACCTTCTCCCCGTCCTGACGGGGAGAAGGGATTTTGCCGCGACCTACCCGCACCCCCCGAATGCCGAGAAGGTTCGATGCGGTGCCGCGAGTCCCCTTCGCCCCGCCTGCGGGGAGAAGGTGCCGGCAGGCGGATGAGGGGGGCCTTCCGCGCCCTACTCCGCCGCCGCCCGTGCCGCCGCGGCAAGCTGCGTCAGCCAGGCACGCATTGCCGCCGGGCGCACCGGCTTGTGCTGCAGCGAGATGCCGTCGCGCTCGGCGGCGGCGCGGACCTCCGGCGAGCGGTCGGCGGTCACCATCAGGGCCGGAATGCTTTCCTTCCAGAGCGCGCGGATGGAGGCGATCGCCTCTATGCCGGTGCCGTCGCCTAGGTGGTAGTCGGCGACGATCGCATCGGGGCGGGTCTCCAGTTTCTCCGGCCCCATGTCCGATGAGGCCGCAAGCGATTCGCCCGTCGTGACGGCGCAGCCCCAGCCGCCGAGCAGCACCGCCATGCCTTCGAGGATCTTCGGTTCGTTGTCGATACAGACGACGTTGAGGCCGGTCAGCGCGTCACTCGCCTTCGTTGCTGCCGGCGGCTGCGGCTTCACCCGTTCGCCGGCGCTCGCGTCGAGCGGCACGGCGACCTTGAAGCCCGTGCCCTTGCCCGGCTTCGATTGCAGGCTCACGGGGTGATTGAGCACGCGGGAGATGCGGTCGACGATGGAGAGGCCGAGCCCGAGCCCCGAAGCCGTGCGCGCGCCCTCGTCGAGCCGTGCGAATTCCTTGAAGACCGTCCGGAATTTCGAGGAGGGAATGCCGATGCCGGAATCGAGCACCTCGATCGTCGCCGCCTGCCCGTGCCGGCGTGCGCCGACGAGCACCTTTCCTTCGAGCGTGTATTTGATGGCGTTCGACACCAGGTTCTGGACGACGCGCCTTAAAAGGTTCGGATCGCTGCGCACGATGAGCGAAGTGGGCATGACGATGAGCTCGATGTTCTTCGCCCGCGCCATCGGCGCGAAATCCGTCTCGATGCGCCTGAGGAGTTCGTTGAGGGCCACGGATTGCAGCCGCGGCTTCATCGCGCCGGTGTCGAGCCGCGAGATGTCGAGCACTGCGCCGAGGATGGCTTCGACCGATTCGAGCGAGGAGTCGATGTTCTGGACCAACGCGCTGTTGTCGGAATCGCCGAGGCGCTCGACGAGCGAGGAGGAATAGAGCCGCGCCGCGTTCAAGGGCTGCAGGATGTCGTGTCCGGCGGCCGCGAAGAAGCGGGTCTTGCCGATATTGGCTTCCTCGGCGGCGGCCCGCGCCTCGGCGAGTTCCCGGTTGACGCGGGTGAGTTCTCCCGTCCGCTCGGCGACGCGCAGCTCCAGCGTCTCGTTCGCCTGTTTGAGCGCCATGTCGGCGGCCACGCGTTGCGTGATGTCGGTATAGGTCGTGACGATGCCCTTGTCGGGCATCGCGTTGGTCCTGACTTCGATGATGCGGGCGCCGCCCGAAAGCTCGAGCAGGAAGGGCTTGTCGAGCGTCAGGAAGTTGGCGACCAGCGCCTTTTCCTCGTCCTTGCCGATGTCGCCGCGCCGGGCGAGCATCGCGACGATGTCGGCCAGCGGAAAGCCGACCTGGCCGGCAGCCTCCGGCAGGTCGAGAAGCTCGCGGAAGCGGCGGTTCCAGATGATCAGGTTGTTGGCGTTGTCGAAGACGGCGATGCCCTGGTCCATCTGCGAGAGCGCCGTCTGCAGCATGTCCTGATTGTATTGGAGCGCCTCGCTCGCCTGGTCGAGCAGCCAGGCCGTGTCCGACGAGGCGTCGTCCATGCGCTGCAGCACCAGTGAAAGGACGAGCCGGGCCGACGAGGAGCCGATCGCGCTGCCCAGCAACTGCTCGGAGAAATGGACGAGCGCCATGTCGGCGGAGGCGTTGTCGTCGAGCCAGCGGCCGCTTTGCCGCTCATAGGTGTGGAACGAGCGCTGCATACGCTCCTCGCCCATGTAGCGGGCGATCGTCGTCTTGAGGTCGCGCACCGTCACCTTGGTCTTGCGGCCGCGGAAGGTCCGCTCCGTGCGCGAGCGGCGCGTGATGAAGACGCCGGCCTGGAAGCGCTCGAGCGGCTTTGGCGCGCGCGTCAGCGAGCCCAGCACATAGGCCGCCACATTGACGAGCATGCTGAGGGCCGTCGCGTTGACGAGCGGGTCGGATTGCGGGCCCGAGAAGAGATCGGTGAACGGGAAGATGAAGCTCAGGACGGTCGAGGCGATGTGGGAGTTGTCCGGCCCGCCGAGGCTCGGCAGGAACAGGACATAGGCCCAGACGAGAAAGCCGCTGACCATTCCGGCGATCGCGCCGCGGGCGTTCGCCTGCCGCCAGACGAGGCCGCCGAGCAGCGCCGGCGCCATCTGCGCGATCGCGGCGAAGGAGAGCAGGCCGAGCGAGGCGAGCCCCGCGCTGATGTCGGCGGCGCGATAATAGCCGTAGCCGAGCAGCAGGACGGCGAAGATGGCCGTGCGGCGGATATTCAGCAGCGTCCCGGCCATGTCCTCCTGGAGCGAACCGCGCCTGCCGAGCCGGCGGCGCAGGAACACGGGCATGACGATGTCGTTGGAGACCATGATCGAAAGTGCGACGGAAGCGACGATGACCATGGCCGTCGCCGCCGAGAAGCCGCCGATGAAGGTGATCAGCGTGATGACCGGCACGTCGCCCGCGAGCGGCAGGGTCAGGAGGTAGAGATCGGCGTTGCCGGAGCCGGAGAATGTCAGGATGCCGGCCATTGCGATCGGCAGGACGAAAAGATTGATCGCGATCAGGTAGAGCGGGAAGAGAATGCCGGCGGTGCGCAGTTCGTTGTCCGTCCGGTTTTCGACGACGGTGACGTGGAACTGCCGCGGAAGCATGATGATCCCCACGGCGGACAGGCCGATCAGCAGGATCCAGCGCGCGACCGGCGTCTCGTATTGGAGCGCGGCAAGCACGGTGGGGCTCTCACGGGCCTCGGCCCACAGATTGGCGGGACCGCCGGACAGCGCGAAGATGATGTAGACGCCGACGGTCACCATCGCCAGCAGCTTGACGACCGACTCCATCGCGATCGCGAGGATCAGGCCGTCCTGGTGCTCCGTCGCATCGGTGTGGCGCGTGCCGAAAACGATCGCGAAACAGGCGAGGAACAGCGTGACCAGGAGCGGCAGGTCCATGAAGTTCTCACCTGCGCCTATGCCGTAGTCGCTGGTGTTGATCATCGTGGCGACCGAGCTCGAGACCGCCTTCAACTGAAGCGCGATATAGGGGACGGCGCCGACCAGCGAGATCAGCGCGACGATCGCCGCGACCGCCGGGTTCTTGCCGTAGCGCGCCGCCACGAAGTCGGCGACGGAGGTGAGCTTCTCGGTCTTGGCGAGCCGGACGATGCGGCGGATGAGCGGCATGCCGAGCGTGAACATCAGGATCGGACCGATATAGATGCCCGTGAATTCGAGCCCGCGCTCCGCCGCAAGCCCGACGCCGCCGAAATAGGTCCAGGAGGTGCAGTAGATCGCAAGGCTCAGCGCATAGACGAGCGGCCTGCCCTTCTCGGCAATCCTGTCTCGTCTCGCTCGCCGGTCGCCATAGCTTGCGACTGCGAAGAGCAGCAGCAGATAGGCGAAGGCAGAGGCAAAAATAACCGAACCCGAAAGCATGCCTCACTCCTCCACGGGCAGCATAGGGCAAGTCCATTTGCTTGGAAATTGCCTGTAGTATCAGTCTTAAGTCCAAGACCGAGCCATCTCTCCGCCGACCGGTTTTGCGTGCACGAATCATGAGGGCGATCGGCCGAGCGCGGCTTGAGCAAAGGCAAAGAGTGGTTCCATAGCGCCCGGCTTTGGTTTAAATTCCTACCACCGGTTGCCGCATCGAAACTGCGGGCGATCATTCTCGACTGGACTTCACGGAGAGAGGCATGCTGAACGAATTCAAAGAGTTTATCGCGCGCGGCAACGTGATGGACCTCGCCGTCGGCGTGATCATCGGCGCCGCCTTTGGCAAGATCGTCGATTCGGTCGTCAACGACCTGGTAATGCCGGTCGTCGGGGCCATCACCGGCGGCGGCTTCGACTTCTCCAACTATTTCCTGCCGCTGTCGGCGAACGTGACGGCTCCGACGCTTGCCGCGGCTCGCGAGCAAGGCGCCGTCCTCGCCTACGGCAACTTCATCACGGTACTGATCAACTTCCTGATTCTCGCCTGGATCATCTTCCTGTTGATCAAGCTGGTGAATCGCGCGCGCACATCGCTCGAGAGGGAAAAGCCACCGGCACCGGCCGCGCCGCCGCCCGAGGACATTCAGCTCCTGTCGGAAATTCGCGATCTCTTGAAGCAGCGCGCTTGAACGACCTTGCGCTGTTTATCGCGGGCACGCTTCCCGTGCCCGCGAAAACATCACAGAAATCGATAAATCCGTCAGAGAAAATCGCGTGATCGCGGGCGCCAAAGCGATTACTGCATGTTCCCGAACCGCTGCGCACTTTTGGGCGACATGCATAGGAGCCTGCCGATGACGATCATGACCAGCCTCAGCCCGCGCGCTCTCTCGGCGCCCGAAAGCGGCATCGTCGAAGTGGTGAACTATGCGCGCGGCCGCGACGGGCTGATCCCGCTCTGGGTTGGCGAGGGCGATCTTCCGACGCCGGATTTCGTCAGCCGCGCCGCGGCCGAAGCGCTGGTCGCCGGCGAGACCTTCTACACCTGGCAGCGCGGCATCCCGCCGCTGCGCGAGGCGCTGTCGCGCTACTATCGGCGCCGCTTCCAGAAGGCGCTTTCGCCCGAGCATTTCTACGTCACCGGTTCGGGGATGCAGGCGATCAAGCTCGCGATCGAGGCGGTCGGCTCGCCCGGCGACGAAATGGTGCTCCTGACGCCGGCATGGCCGAATTTCGCTGCCGCCGCGGACCTCTCCGGCGTTCGGCCCGTCGCGGTGCCGCTCAGCTTCGAGAACGGCAAATGGCAGCTCGATCTCGACCGGCTCGAGGCGGCGATCGGGGAAAGGACGCGGGCGCTGTTCATCAACACGCCGTCCAATCCGACCGGCTGGACCGCGACGCGCGACGATCTGAAGGCCATCCTGTCGCTGGCGCGCAAGCACGGCCTCTGGATCATCGCCGACGAGATCTACGCGCTTTACTGCTACCTCGGCGCACGGGCGCCGTCCTTCCTCGACATCATGGACGAGGACGACCGCATTCTCTTCGTCAACTCCTTCTCCAAGAACTGGTCGATGACCGGCTGGCGCGTCGGCTGGATCGTCGCGCCGCCGGCGATGGGGCAGGTGCTCGAAAACCTGATCCAGTACTCGACCTCGGGTGTCGCGCAATTCATGCAGCGCGGCGCCGCCGTCGCCCTCGACCACGGCGATGGCTTCGTCGACGAGAACGTCGCCAAGGCGCGGCGCAACCGCGACATGCTCTGCGATGCGCTGATTGCGACCAATCGCGTCCAAACGCTGAAGCCCGACGGCGCGCTCTACGCCTTCCTGAAGATCGACGGCGTTACCGACGCGCGGGCCGCGGCGCTCGACATCGTCGACAAGACCGGCGTCGGGCTCGCCCCGGGGACGGCCTTCGGCGAGGGCGGCGCGCTCTTCCTGCGCGCCTGTTTCCTGCGCCACCCGGCTCAGATCGCGGAAGCTGCGGAACGGCTCCAGGGCTATATCCTCGGCCGCTGACCGTCGCGAAGGGCTGCCAGCCCCGCCCCGATCGGGCGATCGATAAAATGCGAAGGATCGGCGAGGCGGACCCTTAACCACGCAACCGAGAATTGGTGGTGTTCGCCTCCGGGAGACGGCCGGATTTACCAATTCTGAAAGCACGAGGCGGCTTTTCTGTTCCCATGTTCTAAGGGCAGGGGGCAGGCATGGCCGTATTGGTGACAGGCGGAGCGGGCTATATCGGCAGCCACATGGTATGGGCGCTGCTCGATGCGGGCGAAGCGGTGGTGGTGCTCGATTATCTGTCGACCGGCTTTCGCTGGGCAGTGCCGCGGGAGGCGCGCTTTTATTTTGGCGACGTCGGCAATCGCGCGCTGCTTCAGCGGATCTTTGCCGAAAACGAGATCGATTCGGTCGTGCATTTCGCCGGATCGGCGGTGGTGCCGGACTCGGTCGCCAATCCGCTTGCCTATTACGAGAACAACACGGCCAATACCCGCACGCTCATTGCGGCGGCCATAGAGGCCGGCATACGCCACTTCGTCTTTTCGTCCACTGCCGCCGTCTACGGCACGCAGGACACGCCCGATCCGGTCAAGGAAACGGTTGGCCTACGCCCGGAGAGCCCCTACGGCCGCTCCAAGCTGATGTCGGAGATGATGTTGCAGGATGCCGCGGCGGCGCATGATTTCAGCTTCGTCGTCCTGCGCTATTTCAACGTGGCGGGCGCCGATCCGCAGGGGCGTGCCGGCCAGTCGACCTTCGGCGCGACGCATCTCATCAAGGTCGCCTGCGAGGCCGCGCTCGGCAAGCGCCGCAAGGTCGATGTCTTCGGGACCGACTTTCCGACGGCGGACGGCACCGGCGTTCGCGACTATATCCATGTCAGCGATCTGGTGGCCGCCCACGGTAAAGCGCTTTCCTATCTCCGGCGCGGCGGTGAACCGCTCGTCACGAATTGCGGCTACGGCCGCGGCTTCTCGGTGCTGCAGGTCCTCGATACGGTGCGCCAGGTTTCCGGACGCGATTTCCGGGTCGCCTACGGCCCCCGCCGTCCGGGCGATCCCGCGCAGGTCGTCGCCGATCCTTCCCTCGCCCGGCTGAAGCTCGACTGGGTGCCGACCCATGCAAGCCTCGAACACATCGTCCAGAGCGCCTTCGACTGGGAAGGGTATCTGAGCCGCAAGAACAGCTTCGACGACGATCGCGGCAAAGACGGCCGGCTGATCGCCAGCGGCTGAAGGGTCAGTCCCCTCGGCCGGAGCGGCTCACCGTTCGTCCTCGCCGAGCAGGCGCTTCTCATGCGCAATCGCCTGCTCGATCAGTTGCGCCCAAAGCTGCTCGTAAAACTCAGGCTCGAGGCCGAGGTCGACCGCGTTCCTGCGGGCGTTCTCCTTCACCTCGCTCACCCGCGCCGGGATGTCCGCCTTCAGTTTCAACGGCCGCTTGATCTCCGCGGCGCGAACGATATAGCCCCAGCGCTCGGCAAACAGCACCATCAGGGCACGGTCGAGCCGATCGATCTCGGCGCGCACATCCGCCATCGTCGTGCATTCTGCGGGGGTCTTCTGCATGGTCGTCCGGCTCCTCGCGCGGCCGCTTCGGCCCGGCGGTTCGTTGCGGCGCAGTGCTCGTGCATGGCGCCCAGAAGTGTGCAGCGGTTTTGGAACGACGACATGCACGAAAACAAGGACCTGAAGCGCGTCACACGAATTCGATTGAGTGCCACGGGCTTTAGCAAAGGGGACGCTTACTGAGAAGAGGTAAAACGGCCGCAACATGGAGGGGCGGCCGACAGAGCTGAGGCACGCCTTGAAAACCTCACGCGTCTGAACGACGTGCGGAAATGGTCACTTCGGCAGGCGATCGCCCGGGGAGGAGGGTGCGGTCCTGTCTCTTCCGGTGATCGCCCGCCGACGTGTGCGATGACGTTAGGCGTGCAAGCTTGAGCGAGGCTTTCAGCCGCCGAGCGCGAGCTTGATCGCCGCCCCGACGATGCCGACCGCGACGACACCGGCGACCCAGAGGCCGACGAACCAGAGAAGCTTCCGCGTCAACCCGTCCACCCGCATCAGTGATAGCCCTCTTCCGGATCGACCTTGCCGCGGAAGACCCAATAGGCATAGCCGGTATAGGCGAGAATGATAGGCACCAGCACGAGCGCGCCGACGAGCAGGAAGGCGAGGCTCTCATTCGGCGCCGCGGCGTCCCAGATGGTGAGCGACGGCGGCACCATATAGGGGTAGAAGCTGATCCCGATGCCGGCATAGCCGAGGACGAAAAGGCCGAGCGCCGCGACGAAGGGCTGCACGTCGTGCCGTTCGCGAATGCCCTTGAGCAGCAGGTACAGGCAGCCGAGCACGAGCAGCGGCACGATGATGCTGAAGACCGCGGTTGGCCAGCCGAACCAGCGCTCGAGATAGGCCGGCTCGAGAAACGGCGTCCAGAGGCTGACGATGCCCATGTCCACGACCGTCGCAGCGGCGCAAATGAGCGCGATGTCGCGTGCCCGTTCGGCAAGTTCGCCCTGCGTCTTCATGATGAGCCATGTTGCGCCGAGCAATGCATAGCCGACCACGACGGCGATGCCGGTCATCAGCGAGAAGGGCGTCAGCCAGTCCCACCAGCCGCCGGCATAGGCGCGGTTCTCGATCGGAATGCCCTGGACGAGCGCGCCGAGCGCCAGCCCTTGCGCGAAGGCCGCCAGCATCGATCCGGCCGCGAAGGCCCAGTTCCACAGGAATTCGCCGCGCCGCGTGCGCCAGCGATATTCGAAGGCGACGCCGCGGAAGATGAGGCCGATGACCATGGCGATGATCGGCGCGTAGAGCGCCGGCAGGACGGTCGCATAGGCAAGCGGGAAGACGGCCATCAGGCCGCCGCCGCCGAGCACCAGCCAGGTCTCGTTGCCGTCCCAGACGGGCGCCACGGAATTCATCATCACGTCGCGGTCATGCTTCTGCGGAAACAGCGGAAAGAGGATGCCGACGCCGAGGTCGAAGCCGTCGAGAACGACATAGGCGAGAACCGCAAAGGCGATCAGCGCCGCCCAGATGAACGGCAGGTCAAAGTCCATGCTCGCCTCCATGAGGTCTGGCCGCAGCCGGGCCCGGCGTGACGCCGGCGCTGCGCAAGGGGCCCTCGCCGAGTTCCGGCATAGTGTCGCGCGGCAGACGGGCCATCAGCCGGAAAATGTAGAAGGTGCCGGCGCCGAAGACGAGGAAATAGACGATGATGAACGCGACGAGCGAGGCGCCGACGGCCGGTGCCTCGATCGGCGAGATCGACTGCGCCGTCAGGAGGTGGCCGTAAATGGTGTAGGGCTGCCGTCCGACCTCGGTGGTGATCCAGCCCGCAAGCACGGCGACGAAGCCCGCGGGCCCCATGACGACCGCCGTGCGGTGCAGCGAGGCATTCGTTGCGAGCGTGCCGCGATAGCGGCACCAGAGGCTCCAAAGCCCGATGCCGAGCATCGCGAAACCCATCGCCACCATGACCCGGAACGACCAGAAGACGACGGCGACCGGCGGATGCAGTTCCTCGGGGATCGTATCGAGGCCGGCGAGCGGCGCATCGAGCGAATGCTTGAGGATCAGGCTCGAGAGCTTCGGGATTTCGACCGCATAGTCGATCCGCTTCTCGGCGGCGTTGGGCATGCCGAAGAGGATCAGCGGCGCGCCTTCCGGATGGCTGCGGTAATGGCCCTCCATCGCCATCACCTTGGCCGGCTGGTGCTCCAGCGTGTTGAGGCCGTGCTGGTCGCCGGCGAAAATCTGGATCGGCGCGACGAGCGCCGCCATCCACATGGCCATCGAGAACATCGTGCTGGCCCGGCGCGGCGCCGTCCTGCGCAGGAGGTGCCAGGCGCCGCAGGCGCCGACCACGAAGGCGGTTGTCAGATAGGCGGCGAGCACCATATGCACGAGCCGGTAGGGGAAGGACGGATTGAAGATGATCGCCCACCAGTCGGCGGGCACGAACTGCCCGGCCTCGCTCATCGTGAAGCCGGCAGGCGTCTGCATCCAGGAATTGGCGGCGAGGATCCAGGTGGCGGAGATCAGCGTGCCGAGCGCGACCATGACGGTCGCCAGGAAATGCAGGCCGGGGCCGACACGGTTCATGCCGAAGAGCATGATGCCGAGGAAGCCAGCCTCGAGGAAGAAGGCGGTCAGCACCTCATAGCCCATCAGCGGCCCGATGATCGGCCCGGCCTTGTCCGAGAACACGCTCCAGTTGGTGCCGAACTGGTAGGACATGACGATGCCGGAAACGACGCCCATGCCGAAGGTGACGGCGAAGATCGTTTTCCAGAAGTTGAAGAGTTCCAGATAGACCTGGTCCTTCTTCCAGAGCCACAGCGCCTCGAGGACCGCCAGGTAGCTGGCGAGCCCTATGGAGAAAGCGGGAAAGATGATGTGGAAGGAGACGGTGAAGGCGAATTGCAGGCGCGCGAGTATCGTCGCATCGAAGGCTTCAAACACGGTGCAATCCTTTCACGCGGGAGCCGCCGCGACGGACGAGCAGTCCGTCAAGCATCGGCGATCACACGTCGGAACCCGGCGGTTTCATTTTGTGATTGAATTTGGCCCAGAATTGCCAAAGGTCAATGTCGCGTGGGATCGCCACGTTGTCGCACTGCGGCAATCTTTCGCCTGCGGCATTTTGAACGGAAACTGCCGCCCTGCTCGCTTCGGGCGGCATGGTTGCACTTGTGCCGCTATTATCCAGGTGTATAATAACTCCGTCGCCGATTTTTGACGCGACCTTCGCTTCATTTTCCGCAGGAGAGCCGCATGCGCCTATCCGCCTGGCAGGCAATGACGTTTTGGCCGGGCGCTCCGGTCCGGAGGCGGGCATGAGCCGCCGCAGCTTTCATCGTGCGCCGGAGGGCGAACGCCGGCAGGAACTCATCGAGGCGACGCTCGACTGCATTTCGGAGTACGGCCTCAAGGGGGCGACCGTCCGGCAGATCGCGGTCCGCGCCGGCGTCACCGCCGGGCTCGTGCGTCATTACTTCGATTCCAAGGACCAGATGATCGCGGAGGCCTACCGCGCCGTCATCGCGGCGCTCACGGACAAGGCGACACACGTCGAGGGCGACCCGGTGACGCGCCTCAAGGACTTCATCGCCATCAACCTGACCGAGCCGGTCGCCGACAGCCGCAGCGTCTCGCTCTGGGCGGCCTTCATCAGCCAGGTGCGCGTCGACCCGGTGCTCGCGGCGATCCACCGCGAAGGTTATCTCGCCTTCCGCAACGCGCTCCAGGACCTGTTGAGCGACTTCCTGGCCTTCAAGGGCAGGCCCGCCGGTCCGGAAGAGTGTCGCCGCTACGCGATCGCCATCAACGGCCTCGTCGATGGACTGTGGGTGGAAGGCTGCCTTGCCGGCGATCTCTTTCGTGAGGGGGAGCTGGTCAGCATTGCCATGGCGTCGGTGGAGGCCCTGCTCGGCCTGCCTATAGAAAGCTGATGTCTGTGGCCGCGCCGCGGTCTTGGCAAACGACATGCATGAAACAGGACAAGAAGGGAGCGAACACTTGCGCTACGCCTCGATCACGTCACGACTTGCCGGCCTCGGTTCCGGCAAATGGGCGCTGCACATTCGCGCGCGGCAATTGAAGGCGAGCGGGGCCGACGTGATCGAGCTCACCATCGGCGAACCCGATGTGGCGCCAGATCGCGCCCTTCTTGACGAGTGCCGGCGCGCCCTGCATGCCGGGCGCTATCGCTACTCCAATGGCCGCGGCGAGCCGAGCGTGGTGGCGGCGCTTGCGGAAAAGTACCGTCGCCGCCGCAGCGACGTGACGGCGGAAAACGTCCTGTGCTTTCCCGGTACGCAGACGGCGCTCTTCGCCGTGATGCTCGGGCTTGCCGAGGCGGGGCAGGGCGTCCTCGTCGGCGATCCGCTCTATGCCACCTATGAGGGCGTCATCCGCGCCACCGGCGCCCATCCCGTTTTCGTGCCGCTGAAGCCGGAATTCGGCTTTCACATGCGCGCAGCCGATCTGGAAGCGGCGGTCACGCCCGAGTGCCGCGTCCTGCTCCTGAACACGCCGCACAATCCGACCGGCGCGGTGTTGACTGCGGCGGAGATCGCCGCGATCGGTGCGGTCGCGCGTCGCCACGACCTCTGGATCGTCTGCGACGAGGTTTACGAGCAGCTGGTCTTCGACGGAACCTTTGCCTCGCCCTTCGACGATCCGGATCTCGCCGAGCGCACCGTCGTCGTCTCGTCCATCTCGAAGTCGCACGCCGCGCCCGGCTTCCGCAGCGGCTGGGCCGTCGGCCCGGCCGAGTTCACCGGGCGGTTGCTGGCGGTTTCCGAGACGATGCTCTTTGGCCAGCAGCCGTTCATCGCCGACATGACGGCTTATGCGCTGACGCATGAGATCGACACGGCGCGGCAGATGCGCGAGGCCTACAGGCGCCGCGCCGGCCGGATCGTCGATGGCCTCGCCAAGGCACCGGGCGTCTCCGTCCTGCGGCCCGAGGCCGGCATGTTCGCCCTGATCGACGTCGCCGCCACGGGCCTCTCGGGCGAGGCTTTCGCCTGGGCCCTTCTCGAGGAGGAGGGCGTGGCGGTGATGCCGGGCTCGTCCTTCGGCGAGGAAGCGCGCGACTTCCTGCGCGTGAGCCTCACCGTCCCCGATGCCGCCATCGACGAAGCGTGCCGACGCATCGCGGCTCTCGCCGAACGCTGCGCCGGCCGCAGGGAGCGGCGCGCATGACCGCTGAAATCACGACGGTTCCGGGCCGTCGCTCATCGCGTCGCCGATTTGACTTTTCCGGCCTGGAGTGGTGTTAAGGGCGCGAATGCTCGAATCCGGCCACGTTCTTCCGTTAGGGTCGGACTTCGGGCTGAAAAACGTCTCGCTGGCGCCGGGGATCGGCGCCGAAGAGAAAGGAACCGCGTCCGCGATGGACCTCCTGGGTGGTGGCAGCAAGAGCATGCAGGCCAGCCGGCTCCTGGCCGTGCTGTGGCTGTTCTGCGCCTCGCTTGCCATGCAGGTCATTGCGGTCGGCCAGGGCGCCTCGGCGCGCGCGGCGGGAGCGCCGGCCGGCGATGTCTCGTCACCCGATACCGGGCCCTCCGACCGTCCCGTCGCCCGCCAGATCACCCGGGCGGTGCCCCTGCCGGATTTTCGCTTCAACAGCGACCGGGCGGATGGGAAATCCACCGCCGGCGGCGACCCGGCCGCCGCGCTGCCCGTCGAGTTCTTGCCTTTGCCCGCCCACGAGAAGGTTCGGCCGCCGTCGCTTGCGCGCGCCGAGATCGTGGTCGGAACGCCGCCGCGCAGCGAGCGCATCCGCGCGCCGCCCGAGGCTTGATAGCCTGGAGAATTCGGGAGGCCGAAGCTGCTCGCTTCCGCCTCTTTCATTAGCTGAAACCTGGCCAGATGCCGCCGGCAAGGCGCGCTCGGGCATTCATGGAATTTCCACATGCGTACATCCAGATGGGCGATTCTCGCCTATGTCGCGATCATTGTCTTCGGATGCCTCGCGGCCGTGCCGAGCGTGCTGCCGCAGGCTTTGAGAGAACAATTCACCGCCGTTCTGCCCTTCAAGCCGGTCACCCTGGGCCTCGACCTGAGGGGCGGCTCGCACCTCGTTCTCGAGGTCGACGGCGCCGGCCTGCAGAAGGCGCGGCTCAACACGCTTCTCGACGATACCCGCCGGGTGCTGCGCGGCGAGCGCGTTTCCGCCTCGTCGGCACGCATCAGCGGCAACGCCGTGACGGTCAGCATCCCGGATGCTGCCGACCGGGAAAAGGTGCTGCCGAAGCTGCAGGAACTGGCGACCCCGGTCAGCACCGTCGGCTTCGGTGCCTCCGCTGCCGAAGTCGAGGTGGCGACAAACGGCGACGTGGTCACGCTGGCAATCACCGAGGCCGGCCTCGCGGACCGCATGACCAAGGCGGTTGAGCAGAGCCTCGAGATCATCCGCAACCGCGTCGACCAGGTCGGCGTCGCCGAGCCGCTGATCCAGCGCATCGGTTCCAACCGTATTCTCGTTCAGCTGCCGGGCCTTCAGGATCCGACCCGCCTGCGCGAGCTGCTCGGCTCCACCGCGCAGATGAGCTTCCATATGCTCGATCAGACCGCAGACGTGACGCAGCCGCCGCCGCGCGGCGTCGACATTCTTCCCGGCGCCAATGACAACAGCAAATATCCGGTCGAAAGCCGCGTCGCCATTTCCGGCGAGCGTCTCGATGACGCCAAGGTCGGCTTCGACCAGCGCACCAACCAGCCGGTGGTCGATTTCAGCTTCGATTCGCTCGGCGCACGCCAGTTCGCCGAGATCACGCGTGAGAATGTCGGCCGGCCCTTTGCCATCGTGCTCGACGGCAAGGTCCTGACGGCGCCGGTCATCAACGAGCCGATCCTCGGCGGACGCGGCCAGATCAGCGGCAATTTCACCGTCGAGGAGGCGACCGTCCTTTCGGCGCTGCTGCGCTCCGGTGCGCTGCCGGCGCCGCTCACGATCATCGAGGAGCGGTCGGTCGGTCCGAACCTCGGCAGCGATTCGATCCGCATGGGGCTCTACACCGGCCTTGCCGGTTTCGGCCTCGTCGTGACGCTCATGGTCGTCCTCTACGGCGCCTGGGGCATGATCGCCAATGTCGGCCTGGTGCTGCACACGATCATGACGATCGGCGTGCTCGGCCTGATCGGCTCGACGCTGACCCTGCCCGGCATCGCCGGCATCATTCTCGGCATCGGCATGGCGGTCGACGCCAACATCCTCATCAACGCCCGCATCCGCGAAGAGACGGAAGGGGGCGCCGGTGCGATGAAGGCGCTCGACGTCGGCTTCAACAAGGCCTATGCGACGATCCTCGACTCCAACGTCACGACCCTCTCCGGCACGGTGCTCCTGTTCTGGCTCGGCAGCGGCCCGGTTCGCGGCTTCGCCGTGACCATGATGCTCGGCATCGTCATCTCGATGTTCACCTCGGTGACCGTGGTGCGCCTCTTGATGCGCGAGGTCGTCATCCGCCGCAAGATGAAGAAGCTGGAGATCCCGTCGCTCTTCGGCCGGGTACCGCATCTGCCGACCATCTCCTTCATGAAGCGCCGCTTCCAGGCGATCGGCTTCTCGGCCTTTCTGTCGATCAGCTCGGTCGTGCTGTTCTTCACCCCCGGCCTCAACTACGGCATCGACTTTGTCGGCGGCATCCAGGTGGAGGCGGTGTCCAAGGACAGGATCGACCTGGCGACGCTGCGGCACAGCCTCGAAGAGCTCAATCTCGGCGAGGTCGCGCTGCAGGACTTCGGCGGCGGCCAGTCGGTGCTGATCCGCGTACAGCGCCAGCCCGGCGGTGAGCAGGAACAGACGGCCGCGCTGAACCGCGTCAAGGATGCGGTGACGGCCGCCGTGCCGGGCGCCAGCCTGGAGCGGACCGAGGTCGTCGGACCGACGGTGAGCGGCGAGCTGCAGCGCTCCGGCTTCCTTGCCGTCGGCCTCGCCATGGTGGCGATCCTGCTCTACATCTGGTTCCGCTTCGAGTGGCACTTCGCCGTCGGGGCGATCGCCGTGCTCTTGCTCGACATCACCAAGACGGTCGGCTTCTTCGCTCTCACCGGCGTCGACTTCAACCTGACCGCGATCGCCGCGCTGCTGACGATGATCGGCTATTCGGTGAACGACAAGGTGGTGGTCTACGACCGCATGCGCGAGAATCTGCGCAAGTACAAGTCGATGCCTTTCTCCGATCTCATCGACATGAGCATCAATCAGGTGATCGCTCGATGCATCTTCACCTCGATGGCAACGGCGCTCTCGCTGGTGCCGATGGCGATCTGGGGCGGCGAGACGGTGCGCAGCTTCGCCTGGCCGATGATCTTCGGCGTCATCGTCGCGACGACCTCGTCGATCTATATCGGTGGCCCGATCCTGTTGTTCCTGAGCCGCTGGTGGAAGGACCGGGAAGCCGGCCGCTCCAGCGCTCAGCAGGCGGGAACGCCGACGAACTGATCGGCGCCTTCGCGTGAAAAGTGAAGAACAGCCCAAGGGGCAGCCAGCCGGCTGCCCCTTTTTCGTCCGAAAGTGCTGCCTTTATGCGAACCGTCCCTTGCAGGTCGATTCGGCGCTCCCTAGATAGCGTTGTGGCCCGCGATGGGCAGGCGAACGGAATTGTCACCAAGGTAACTGCGCAGACGAAGCGAAGAGAATTATTTTTCGTGCGGGCGCTTGGTAGTTGACTTAATTGGTAGATTATTCTAGTTTGCGAATCGCGACGGAGTGGGACTCCGCTTCGCATTGTTCATGAAACGCCCCGGCGTGCAGCGCCGGGCCAAGCCAAAGGAGAGTGACATGTTCGAAAACGTCTCGACCGCCGCTTTCTGCGGCTCGCGTTCCCGTTGTCGTGCAACGGTGAAAGGTCTCATTCGCCCGCTTTGGCGAATGTGATCGGATCGAATTTCCCGAATTCACCCTGTGCCCGAGAATTGGATGATCCGCGCTTTGAGCCGCGGAGGAGCGTTATTTGCATGAGCAAGCAAGTCATAGAATATGGCGGTGAAGCCGTCGGTGTCGTCGTCCCCGACCAGGACCGGTTGAAGTTCCTGGCCGTGAAGTACCACGTCTGGGATCTCGACAAGCAACATTTCCGCTCGGCCGATGAAGCCCGCGCGGCGATCCGCCATCTGCTGGCCGGACAATCCGGTCAAAATCAGCGGCATCATGCGGCCGGCATCACGGCCGCATGATGCCGTGCCGCTCGGCCTGATTTTTTTGTGGCCAAAGCTTCAAAGCCCCGTATCCCGCGCGTCGAAGCGGCCCGCGGGATTGTTCCCAGTCTTCGCTGCCCCTCTCTTCGCCGATTGTCGACTATAACTGTATATTGACGGCGCATTCTTGTGCTATGCCATGGAAGAGGTTTGTCCATGGACGGTTTCCGCCTGAAGCGGAACCTTGGAGAATTGGCTCGAATGCTGACGAAGAAGGGAAAATACGGCCTGAAGGCGCTGGTCGATCTGGCACGGCTCGGACCCGGTGAAACCGCCTTCATCAACGAGATTGCGGTTCGCAACAATATTCCAAAGAAATTTCTCGACACCATCCTGCTCGAATTGCGCAATGCCGGCGTCTTGCGGTCGAAGAAGGGTCCGGGAGGCGGCTATTCGCTGTCGCGGCCGGCATCCGAAATCCGCATCGGCCATGTCATACGCACGCTCGACGGGCCGCTGGCGCCGATACGCTGTGCCAGCCGGACGGCTTACGAGGTTTGCGAGGATTGCAGCGATCCGGAGACCTGTCGGGTGCGCATCTCGATGACGTCGGTGCGTGACGCAATGGCGTCGATCCTCGATTCGATGACGCTCGCCGAGTTTGCCGCGGACGGCGCGATGCCTCCGGAGGTGTCCGTCGAGAAACGTGCCAGCTGAGATTCATGCGGCGGCAGGCTTGGTTTGCCGGAAAAAAGAGCTTATCTGCCTTCAATATTCGCCGCGCCGCCGAGAAGGGCGGCCTTTCCTTGAAGAACCGGGGTCGATGATGGGCTTGAGAAATGTGAAGGCCGACGCGCATTCCAGCGCTGCCGTGGTGGATTCGATTCGTCGGACGATCACGACGGCGAAGAACGGCATCGAGGCGCTCGCCGCGCACCTGGCGACGGATGCAGCCTTTGCGCAGGGCCTCGTCGACGCCATTGCGCTGATCGGCGACGGACGGGGTCGCGTGGTCGTTTCCGGCGTCGGCAAGAGCGGCCATATCGCCCGCAAGATCGCCGCCACGATGGCTTCCACCGGCACCTCCGCCTATTTCGTCCATCCGACGGAGGCAAGCCACGGGGACCTCGGAATGATCACCGCCGAGGACGTGCTGATCCTGCTGTCCTGGTCCGGCGAGACGGCGGAACTCGCCAACATGCTCACCTATGCCAAGCGCTTCAAGGTGCCGGTCGTCTCGATCACCTGCAATCGCGACAGCACGCTTGCGCGCAATTCCGAAATCGCCCTCGTCTTGCCGAAGGTCCAGGAGGCGTGCCCGCACGGGCTTGCGCCGACGACCTCGGCGATGCTGCAACTGGCGGTCGGCGATGCGCTTGCAATGGCGCTTCTGGAGCGGCGCGGCTTTTCCGCCGAGGATTTCAAGACCTTCCACCCCGGCGGCAAGCTTGGCGCGCAATTGCGCCTGGTCCATGAACTGGCGCATGTCGCCGAGCAGGTGCCGCTGCTTGCAGTCGGTCGCCCCATGAGCGAGGCGGTCATCGAAATGTCGGCGAAGGGCTTCGGCGTCGTCGGCATCGTCGACGAGAAGGGGGTGCTCACCGGCGTCATCACCGATGGCGACTTGCGCCGGCATATGGCCGGCAACCTGCTGAGCCAGCCGGTCGAAGAGGTGATGTCGCGCAACCCGCGCGTCGTTCACGGCGACGTGCTCGCAAGCGCCGCCATGGAGTTCATGGAGGAGCACAAGATCACCGTACTCTTCCTCGTCGACGATGCTGGATCTCCGGTCGGCATCCTCCACATTCACGACCTGCTGCGCGCCGGCGTTGCCTAGAGCATTTTGCAGTCAGGTGAAATCACCTGACGTCGCACAAATGCGGCAACTAGAACGGTCAGGTGAATCGGCCTGACTGCAAATGCTTTAATCGGCGGAAAGGCCCCGCTTCACCGGCTTGCGCCGGGGCGGCGGATCGACGAAGGCACCGGGCTGGTTGACGTCGTTGCGATGCAGTCGCTCGGCGATCGCCGCGGCGCCGGCATCCGTGCCCGCGCGGGAATAGAAGTTGCCGCGGACCTGGATCGAGGCCGCCATCAATCGGAACATTGCCGCGCTCAGCGACGGCTCCGGCGGCTCGGGAGCCGACCAGAACGCGTCGAGCGGCTGCTGGTCGGTGAGACCCGCAATGTCGAACACCGCCGTGCCGAGAACCTTCACGGGTTTGCCTTGCCTCAGCGCATGAAGGCCGGCGGTCGAGTTGACCGTCACCATGCCGGCACTCTTTTCGGTGAGAAGGTCGAGATTGCCGCCGTCGAGACAGAGGACACGGTCGCCGATCCCGAGCATCGCCGCCTTGCGGTCGATGATCCTGCGCCATGGAATAAGGCTGTTGTCGAGCGGATGGACCTTGACGGCGAGCCTGCTTGCGGGCGGCGCGCGATGCGCGAAGGAGACGAGGATCTCGTCGATCGCCTCGCGCTGGCTGCCGAAGGGCGAATGGGCCCGCAGCTGATAGTCGGTCTCGAGTTGCAGCGGATAGACGAAATAGGGGTCGCTGCCTGAAAGCAGCGACCGGATCGCCGCATCGGCGGCGCGGCTCCGGCTCCGGCTCGTCGCAAGCCGCCGGAGCCAGCCCGCATATTCGGCGAGCGGATGAAAGATCCCGTGCCTCCGATAGCCCGGAAAGAGGAACCAGAGGAAGACGTTCGGCAGATTGTAGAGGAGATCGCAGGCCGCCTCGGTGACGAAGGTCTGCTGATGGCGCCGCCGCCAGTCGGGCTCGGCCAGCCCCTCGGCCGCCTTCAGGATCTGTTCGGCGTCCGTCGGGAAATGCGAGTTCGACGACATGCCGCCGCGCTCGAGCGTCAGCCAATCCGGCCTCAGATATCCCATCTCGACGATGAAGACCTCGGCCCCGGCTTTTCGGGCGGCGGCGATGGCGATCCGGTGGTAGGGGCGCTCTTCGCCGAGGAGGATCAGGTCGCTCACCGAATGGCGGCGGATGAACGCCTCGACATGGCCCGGCCACTCGGCGATCGATCCGCGATAGTTATGGGCGCCCCGCCGCCGCCAGAAGATCTGGTCGCCGGCGTTGAGGTTGATGCGCAGGCAGCGGTGCCCGAGAACCTCGAGCCGCGCGGCGATCTTGGCGAAGATCGGCGAGGACGGCCCCTGCAGGAAGAGGAATGTGCGTCGTTGAGGATGTCTGATCGTCCCTGCGGTCATGGGTCGAATTTCCCCGTCGGCCGCGCTATTGCAGCGCGTCCTTGTGCAGGTTGGCGTGTTTGAGCAGGGAGCGGATGAGGTTCCACGGGTCCTCGTCCTGCGCGGTTTTCGGGCTGTGGCCCGAGGGCCGCGCCTTCGCCAGCGGCACGATGAAATAATCCGTGCGCGGATCGGGGAAGGGATCCGCGAAGGATTTGAGGAGCGGCGCGTGATCGCCGTAGAAGACGAGCCAGACGGGCCGGTCGAGCCGGCTCAAGCCGTCGATCAGCTGCTTCAGCGCGGCGTCCGATTGTTCGAGGATCGCCAGATAGATGTCGACCGGGTTGGTCAGCGTGCCGACGCGACCGGGTTCCCAAGGGCCATGATTGGCCATCGAGGCGATGAAGAAGAAGCCGCTGTCATCTTCCGGCAACATCTCGGCTTCGGCAAGCACCCGCGCGGCAAGCGTCGCGTCGGAAACGTAGAGCCCGTCCCGCTCGGGCACGTGGTCGAAGGCGTCGAGCATGGTGAGCTTGTCGAAGCCGAGGACGGGCATCGCCTTGTGCCGGAGGAAGAACGTCCGGTCGTAGGGATGAATGAAATGCGTGCGCCAGCCGGCGCGCTTCAGCTTTCCCGGCCAGACCACGTCGGCGTAATGCGCCGCGCGAAGGTAGGGATAGCTCGCATCGACGTGAATGTCGTCCGGGACGAGCCCGCTCAAGACGGCGAACTCGGTGCGCAGCGTATAGCCGCCCTCGAAGACATTGCTGAGGCGCCCCCATTGCACCGCCTGCTTGCGCAGCCGGTCGATGGTCGGGAGCTTGATCGAATCGACGCCGAAATGCCGCATGTCGATGAAGGATTCCGACTGCCAGACGACGATCAGCGGCGCTTCCTCATGACCGATGAGGTCATGGACCGCGGCCCGCAGGCGCTCGGAAAGCTCGGCGACGATCTTCTCGCGCTTGACGCCGAGCCAGATGATGAAGTGGAAGACGACGGAGCCGAAGGTGCCGAAGCGCACCGTGCTCATCTTCACATTGACCTTCTTGCCGACGAGCCGCTGGACGAGTGCCGCCGTCGGCCGGTTCACCGGCCCGTAGAAGAGCAGCAGCCACGGCCCGGCGGCGATCAGGATCATCACCAGGATCCAGAACGGCTTGTCGCGTGCCGGCAGTACGCTCGGCTCGAAGTACATGTACATTCCCGAGACGCCGAACACGTATGCGAAGGCGACGATCCAGAAGACGATGTTCAGCGAGGTCGCGTAGAAGATCGTCTTGTACTTGAAGACGTCCGCGACGAGGGCGATGTCGGAGAAGACCAGGGGCTCGCGGATGAACTTGAACTTTGCCCGGGAAATGCCGGTGAAGATGATGAAGAAGCTCATCGTTCCGGCGGCCGCGTAAAGCGGGCGCCAGGAGATCGCGAAGAAGCCGGCAAAGACGAGCGCTATGACCGGAAGCCGCGCCAGCGCGTCGACGATATGCTGATTGCGCCCGTAGGGCGGTGCGTTCTTCCGGCGCTCGCGCGCCGGCAGCGCGAAGCGATCCGTGTGGAAGATCACCGCGCAGGACAAGAGATAGCAGCCGAGGGTCAACGCTGTCGGATAGTCATGCAGTTGGAAGGGAAGACGCGCCAAGCCGATACCTTTGAGCCATTTCACCGCCGGCGCCGCCTCGGCAGCAGGGCCGTGTCGACACTTACTGCATGTTTCCTCAAATCGGAACCGATTTGAGGATAAAATACATGCAGCTTTCAAAGCGCCGCAGCGGCCTTTGCGCGTCTAAAAGATTGCGGCGCCGTCGAGCCTGACGCCGGCCGGCACAAGCGCGTCCGGCGGCCGCCGGCATCACCGTCGACCGCGGCGCGTGATCGCCCTGTCGAACCACCAGTTGATCAGCGGCCGCACCGCCGGCCCGAAGCGGCCAAGCAGATACAAGGTCGGGCCGAAGTAGATTTCGAAGCGCCGCCGCTCGATGCCCTGGACGATCTTTCGCGCAACCGCAGCCGCGGTCCAGGGCCGGACCGCCCCCATCACGACGCTCGCCTCGAGCGGCCGGAAGGCGAGTTCGCGCTCGAGCTGCGGCGTTTCGGTGTCGGGCGGAAAGGAGATCGACACGCCGACATTGTGCAGCCGCGCCTCGCTGCGCAGCGCCTGGGCGAAACCGTGCAGCGCGAACTTCGATGCGCAATAGGCGGTATAGCCGTGGATGCCGATGAGCCCGGCGCCGGAGGAGATCATCATGATATGGCCGCGGCGGCGCCGCTTCATCTCCGGATAGACGGCCCGCACTGCGTGCACGGTGCCGGAGAGATTGGTGTCGATCTGGCGGCGGAAGGCCGTGCTCTTCATCTCCTCGAACGCGGCCGGCTCGACGACGCCCGCCGAGGTCACGAGAATGTCGCAGGGTCCGAGCGCGTCCACGCAGCGGGAAATCGCCGCCCCGATCTCCCCCTCTCTGGAGACGTCGGCAGGCTCGATGCGGATATCCTGCGCCTCGATGCCGTGTTCCGCCATCAGCTTCGCCGCCGCCTGTTCCAGCAGTCCGGGGGAGCGGGCGATGAGCGAGAGCCGCGCACCGCGCGCCGCGTATGTCGATGCGAGTGCCAGACCTATGCCGCTCGAGCCGCCGGTGATGATCACGTGTGTCATAGCGAAATCCGCCTGCGGCCGCAGCTTGTCGGTAACCGGCCCCTGACGCGCCTTGCAGTCACTTCAGGTCCTTGTTCTTCCACGCATCGACGTCCAAGATCGCGGCACCTTCGGTCGACAGTAATCAGCGCGCCGAGAGCGCCCTCATCATCTTCTCGATGTCGACGCCGCCGAGGCCGAAATTCCGATCGGTCAGATCCTTCAGCCGCTCGGCCGTCAGCGTCACCGTACGGTGTATCTGCTCCTCGCTATGGTCCGAGGTGATGAAGAAGCGCAGGCGCGCCAATCCTTCCGGCACCGCCGGATGGATGATCGGCAGCACATTGATGCCGGCCGCGAGCAGATCGTTCGAGAGTTGGACGGCGCGCAGCGAATCCCCGACGAGCACCGGCACGACCGAGAAGCCGCCGCTCAAGCCGGTGTCGAGACCGGCTTCCCGGGCGAGCTTCAGGAACAGCGCGCCGTTGCGCCGCAGCGCGCCCGTGCGCTCGGGCTCGCGCTCGAGGATGTCGAGGCTGGCGACCGCCGATGCGGCAAGCACCGGCGCGAGGCCGACGCTGTAGACGAAGCCGCCGGCGGCTGCCTTGAGCACCGCCGCCAGCGCCTCGCTGCCGGCAATGTAGCCGCCGCAACTCGAAGTGGTCTTCGACAGCGTCCCCATCCAGATGTCGACCTCATGCGGATCGACGCCGAAATGTTCGGCGAGCCCCTTGCCGTGCCTTCCGAGGACGCCGAGCGAGTGGGCCTCGTCGACCATCAGCCAGAAACCGTACTCGGCCTTGAGCTTCAGCAGCGCCGGCAGGTTGGCGACGTCGCCGTCCATCGAATAGATGCCTTCGACGATGACCATGATGTGGCGGTAGTCGCCTGCGACGGTCCGCAGCACATGCTCCAGATCGGCGATGTCATTGTGCTTGAAGAGACGGCGCGTCGCCCCGGAGAGCTTGATTCCGGCAAGGGCGCTGTTGTGGATGAATTCGTCGTGGATGACGAGGTCCTTCGGCCCCATCAGGCAGCTGATGGCGGCGACGTTCGTCAGGTAGCCGCTGACGAAGCAGACGCTGGCATCGACGCCGTAGAAACGCGCGATCCTTTCCTCGAGCTCCACATGCTGGGGCCGCTCGCCGGCGACGAGCCGGCTCGCCGAGGCGGAAATCCCGAAGCCGCCGATCGTCTCGCGCGCCCGGTCGAGGACATGGGCATGCCGGTTCAGCCCGAGATAATCATAGGACGCGAAGTTGATGAGCTTGCGGCCGTCGATCACCGTCGTCGCGCCGGCCGCCGTCTGGTGCGGCCGATAGAACGGGTTGGCAATCCCGAGCTGTTCGCTGGCGACCTTCTGGGCAACGACCTGCTTATATTCCGGCAGGTCCTCGAAGCGGGCCTGTTGGCGACGAGGGGCCGGCGGCAACTCCCGCTCGGAGCGCGCCATGCGGTTGCGCTCGGACGATTGATGCGTGTTCCTCATTCGGTCGAGCAGGCTCTCCTTGAGGCCGCTGTTCATCTTGGGGAAGGTCTGGCCGTTTCCGTCGCTCATTGGCTCAGTGCCTTTTCCTTGACCGCATCCTTGGCCGGCCCGGTGTGGCGCTGCGTCAGCTCGATGACGAGCTTGTCGTCGCCGCTCTCACCGTCGTTACCCTGGTCGCGCTTGCTTACCTTCTCATAGAGCTTGCGGGCAACGTCGCCGACGGTCGTGTTGTCGGCGACGCCGCTCAAGGGCATGTCGAAGCCGGTGTTCTGCTGGAAGCTCATGCCGAGTTCCACCGCCATCAGGCTGTCGAGGCCGATCTCCTTCAATATCTTGCTGCGCGTCACCGTATCCTTCGAGACCCGGAGGATCGCGGCGATCTCGCCGGCCACAAGATCGAACAAAATATCCTCCGCCTCCTGCGGCGACTTGCCCTCGATCATCGCGACGAGATCCATCTTCGCGCCCTCGGCACCCGAGGCATGCTGGTCGGCACTGCGCAGGATGACCTCGAACAGCGCGTAGCGGGCGACCGGCAGGTTGCGCGCGGCCGCCCAGTCGATCTCCGAAATCATCACCACGGCGGCATCGACCGTGCCCGGATCGGCGGCGATGTGGCTCTCGACCATGTCGAGCGCCACTTGCGCCTTCAGCGCCGTCTTGCCGATGCGCTTGGCGAGCAGGTCGTTGACGTCGGCGTTCTGCGTCAGGTAGCCGGCATCGGCGATCGCGCCGAAGCCGACGGCGAGCCCCGCCAGACCCTGCTCGCGCCGTGCGCGGGCAAGGCCCTCGAGATAGCCGTTGGCGGCGACGTAGTTCGCCTGGCCGGGATTGCCGACGAGCGTCGTTGCCGACGAGAACAGGATGAAGTTGTCGAGTTCGTCGCGGCGGGTGAGGCGATCGAGGATCGCCGCGCCCTTGGCTTTCGTGTCGATCACCGGGCGGTTGCGCTCGCGGTTGAGATTGCTGATCAGCGCGTCGTCGAGCACCATCGCCGCGTGGACGACGGAGCGCAGCGGCGCTTCGGCCCGAAGCGTCGCGAGCAGCCCTTCGACGGCTGCGGCGTCGGTGATGTCGCAGGCGTGAACGGAGGCCGCGACGCCCGCCTTCTCCCAGCGCCCGATCATCGCCAGCGTCTCGGCATCCGGCTGGCCGCGGCGCGAGCAGAGCGCGATCCGGCGCGCGCCTTTCTCGACGAGCCAGTTGGCCGCCATGAGACCGAAGCCGCCGATGCCGCCGACGACGAGATGGACGCCGTCCGGATCGACCTTGATCCGCTTGTCCCGCTTCGCCGTGACCTCGTGCTTGCCGGCCGTGGGCGGCAGCACCACGATCTTGCCGATATGGCCGGCATTCTGCATCAGCCGGAACGCATTGCCGATCTCGTCGAAATCGAAGGCGCGATAGGGAAGCGGGCTGAGCTTGCCTTCCTCGAAGAGCGCCCCGATTTCCATGAAGATGCGCCTGGTGAGACCCGGCTGATTGACGAGAAGCTGGTCCGCGTCGATGCCGAAATAGCTGACGTTGCGGCGGAACGGCCGGAGCCCGATCTTGCTGTCGGCATAGTAGTCGCGCTTGCCGAGTTCCAGGAACCGCCCGAAGGGCTTCACCAGCGCGAGGCTCTGCTCCATCGCCTCGGCAAAGAGCGAATTGAGGACAAGGTCCACCCCTTCGCCTTGCGTGACCGCACGCACATCGTTGACGAAGCCGAGCGAGCGCGAGTCGAAGACGTGGTCCGCGCCGAGCATCGTCAGGAAGCGGCGCTTCTCGCGCGTTCCCGCCGTGGCGATGACCTTGGCGCCCTTGAGCTTGGCCACCTGCAGCGCGGCGAGGCCGACGCCGCCGGCGGCACCGTGGATGAGGATCGTCTCGCCCGCCTGGATGCGGCCGAGTTCGACCATGGCATAGTAGGCGGTGAGGAAAGCGACGGGCACGGTTGCCGCGGCCACCGGGTTCATCGTGCGCGGCAGCTTGGCAATGCCGGCGCGGGCGACGACCGCATGCGTCGAGAATGCGGACGAGGCGATCGCCATCACCGCATCGCCGATGGCGAGGTCGTCGACCGCTTCGCCGACGGCGACCACGTGGCCGGAAAGCTCCATGCCGATCGTGGCGCCGGCAAAACCGTCCTCCAGCGCTTCCTCGGGCAGAAGGCCCATCGCCCACATGACGTCGCGGAAGTTCAAGCCGGTGGCCGCGACCGCGACGACGACTTCTCCAGGGCCCGGCCGAGGCACGGCCGTTTCTTCCCAGGCGATGCTGCCGACCTGCGAGGCGACCCGCTGGCGGATGGTCGCGGCGGCAAAGGCGCTGGTCTTGCCTTCGGCCTTGTTCGTTGCTCCCGGCACGGCGCGGATTTCCGAAAGAAGCCCGGAAGCGCGGTCGAGCAGCCATTCGCGGTTCGTTCCCGACACCGTCAGGAGAGGGAGCGCCGAGGCGAGCATGTCCTCGCGGCTCAAGCCTGATCCCGCGCCTGATCCGTTGACCAGATCGAGCGCGTGGACGTCGAGAAACTCATATTCGTTCTGCAAAACGCGAGCGAATGCCCATAGCCCGGAATTTATCCCCGAGCTTGCCGATGCGGCGACCGGCATGCCGCCCGGGGCGACGAGCACGAGGCGCGGGCGGTCGTCTCCGGCGGGCTCTGCATCGGCAAGGTGCTGCCGCAGCGCCTCGGCGAAGGCGCTGAGCGCCAGCACGCGGGCCTGCAGCAGGGCCGACTCTTCCTCGCCGGCGCGGTCAGCCGGGGACGCGAGCACCGCGCGGATGGGCCTTCCGCCAAGCGCTTCAAGGGCCGTGCGCAGCGTCGCGACATCCGCGGGTATCTCTCCCGTCACGGCGACGGGGATCGCCTGGGCGCCGGCATGCGCCGGCTTCCGGGCGTCCGCGAGCTCGATCAGCAGGTAGGGGAGGGCATTGGCTTCCGCCTCTTCCGCGCCTGCGCCCGCGGCAGTCGCCGCGCCGCGCGCCTCGATCACGATCGTGCTGCCGTGCGGGCACTCGCGATCCGTGACGGTGATGTCGCCGAGGTCGAGATCCGAAAGGCACTTCTGCCAGTGCGGCACGGCCGCGATCCTGCCGATCGGGAACTCTGCCGTCTGGCTGCGTGCGAACCAGCCATCGGAGAGGCCGAGCGCGAAGTCGCCGAAGACCGACGGCGCGCTGACCGCCGCGACCAGGGCGCCGCCCGGGCGGAGCATGGAGCGCAAGGCGGTGCGGACGGCAGCGTCCTCTTCGATCAGGTGATAGAGATTGTCCGAAGCGCTGACCGCGAGATCGAAAGGCGCGATCGCCGCGAACTCGCCCTTCTTGAGAACCTGCACATGCGGGTCTTCCTCGAAGGCTATCTCAAGGTTACGCTGGGCGTTGTCCCGCGGTTCGACGACCGCGAGGCTCGCCCCGTGCCGGGCGGCGAGATCGGCGAGCCTGCGGGTGAAACCGGCGGAGACGCTGCCGAATTCCACGATGCGCAAGCGCGCCCCGGCGCTCTGCGCGGCGAGTGCCCGTTCGACGGCGGCGAGGACCTCGTCCATCCGCGAGCGGCTCGCGACGGAATGCACGGCGTGGTGATCGAGCGTCGCCTCGCTCATGAAGGCGGCATTGAAGGAGGCGGACGGGTCACTGCCTGCAGTCAGCGCAAAGAGCGCGTCGAGGCGGCCGAGCGCCTCCGCATGGGCGTTGTTGATCAGCACCGCTTCCACGGCGCGATCGGGCCGATCGCCATAGAGCTCGCCGAGGATCTCCGGCACGCTCGGCAGCGTGAATTCGGTCGCGATCTTCCAGCTACCGTTCTGGTGTTCGCAGAGCCCGGCATCCTCGAGCGCATAGAGGCAACTCGTCAGGAAGCATTGGAAGGCGAAATCGCCGGGCAGGGCATTGCCCTGGATCGTTGCCTTTCCTCTGCCGAGCTTCAGGGCGATTTCCTGGCAGGCGCGGTAGATGGCGGCATTGAAGAGCAGCGTCGCATTGTCGACGCCATCAGCCTCTGCCCGATCCGTAAGCCTTGCCGGAATGGCCGCCTTCGGCGTTGCACCGGGAAGGCTCACGTCGGCGAGCACGGTCTCGTAGTGGAAGGAAAGCCCATCCAGCGTCTTGTGCTTGCGCAAATAGGTGCGGCGGAAGCGGCAGTCTTCGAAATGGGCGATGGGCGTGCCGGTCTCGTCGAAGAAATGGAACTTCGCCTTGATCGAATTGGCGCTGACGCGCTCGATCTCGATCGTGGCGCGGGCGATCGGCCGGCCGGCATTGACCACGCGCACCGAGCCGAAGCGCACCGGAATATAGGGCGCGCCGCCCCTGTCGCCGCTGAAGCGGTCGAAGAGCGCGACCAGGCCATGGAAAGTCGCGTCGACCGAGATCGGATGAAGGGCGTAGGAGACGAGCGGATGTCCCGCCGGTTTGGGCGCCTTCAATTCGACGTCGATCAGTCGGTCCCCATAGGCCACCGCCTTGGAGAGGAGCTGGAAACGGGGACCGTAGTCCAGCCCGAACTGCCGCGCCGTTTCATAGGCCTTCGCCGGCGTCACGGTCGCCGACTTCGCCATGCCGGCAAAGGAGGGACATTTCCCGTTTGACCCCGGCACGGGCTTGCGGGAGCGCGCGACCGCATGCACCGTCCAGTCGTCCTCCGTGAGGCGCTCGCGCGAACGGATCTCGATGTCGCCGGTCTCCGGCGACAGGATGGTCGAGAGCTCCATGATGCGGCTGTCGCTGAGTTCGAGCGGCCGGACGATTTCGAGATTGGTGATCTCGACCTCGTCGCTGCCGTAATACCGCTGCGCGGCGGAGACGGCCACCTCGATGAAGCCGCTCCCGGGCAGAATGGCCTTGCCGTCGACGACGTGCTCGGCGAGGTCGGGGAAGAGGTGTGCGTCGACGTGGTTCTTCCAGCTTCCCGCATTGGGGTCGCTGCGCCAGCCGTTCAGGCGGTAGGGCTGCCTGGCCGCGCGGCCGAAGAGGTCGGTCGCATCGGTCGTGGTTGCGGGGCGCAGTTCGACCGGCTCGAAGGGGAGGCTTGGCAGCGCGACGAACGCATTGCGCTTGCCGTAGACGCGCGGCCGGTCGACGGCTGCGCCGTGCGCGACCGCGCGCGCCATCGATGCCGAGATCGGGTCATGACCGCTTTCGGCGACGTCGCGAAGCAAGGTCGGCACCACCGTCGCCGGCACTGCAGCCTGCTTGATGGTCTCCTTGACATAGGATGACAGGATCGGCCGCGGTGAGATTTCGATGAAGAGACGGCAGCCGAGTTCGAGCGCGGCTTCGGCGGCCGCCTGGAAGCGTACCGGCTCGCGGACGTTCTTCCACCAATACTCCGGGTCGAGTTCGGTCCCGTCGAGCGCGGAGCCTGTGACCGTCGAGAGATAGGCGAGCTCCGTCCGGCGCGGCGCGATATCCGGGATGTCGGAAAGAAACGCCTCTTTTGCCTGGTCGATGATGGGGTGATGGAACGGGTAGTTGATGTCGAGGATCTGGACCGGGATCTTCGCCTTGCGGGCGGCGTCGCGGAAGGCGGAAATCTCGTGCGCCGGCCCGGAGATCGTCACCGAATTATGGGCGTTGACGGCTGCAACGCAGAGCTCGGTAAGGCCGCGCGCTTGCGCGAAGGCATTGGCGGCCTCCTCGCCGAGCATGACGGCGGCCATCGTGCCCTGGCCGGCCAGCAGGTCCTGATGCAGGGAGCGTTTCGCAACGATCGACACGGCATCGACCAGCGACAGCGCGCCCGCCGCGTAAGCCGCGGCGATCTCGCCGACCGAGTGGCCGAAGACGGCAACCGGCTTGATGCCCATCGCCACGAGCGAGTCGGAGAGTGCGGCCTGGATTGCGAAGAGCAGCGGCTGGGCGATCTTCGTGTCGGCGAGCTTCCGTTCCAGTTCCGGGTCGGTCAGCAATTCGTCGAGCGCGATATCGGAATGGAACTTGAAGAGGGCGCTGACCGAGGTGAAGGACTGGCGGAAATGCAGGTTCTCCCGGAACGCCTCGACGCCCATGCCGGCCCATTGCGAGCCGTTGCCGGAGAAGACGAAGGCGACCTTCGCATCCTTGACGGCCGCCTCGCCCACTTCGCCGATGTCGGAGCCGGGCCTGTCGAGATGGTTCGCTATCGCCCTGACGATCTCGTCGGGATGGTCGCTGCGCGCCGCGAAGCGGTGGCGCATATGCGTCCGGTTGGCGCCGGAGGCGGCGATGAGCGCGCGCGTCTCTTCCTTGGAGGCATTGGCGAAGGCGGCCTTGTAGTCCTTGAGCAGGTTCTCGAGGCTCGACGCGGTATGGGCGCTTGCGAGAAACACGTGTCCCGCCGGCGCAGCCGCGCTCTTCTCCTCCTGCACCGGCTCCGGATCGCTGATGACGACATGCGCGTTCGCGCCGCCGAAGCCGAAGGAATTGATGCCGGCGAGCCGCGCGCGCTTGCCCTTGAGCAACTCGATCGGATTGGCCGTGACGCGAACATTGAGGCCATCGAAATCGATCTGCTCGTTCGGCGTGTCGAAATGCAGCGAGGCCGGCAAATAATTGTTCTCGAGCGCCAGGACGGCCTTCATCATTCCGAACAGGCCGGACGCCGGCTCGGTGTGGCCGATGTTCGACTTGATGGAGCCTATCGGCACCGGAGCCCGGCGCGCGGCACCGATCACCGTGCCGATGGACCACACCTCGGCCGGGTCGCCGACCTTGGTGCCGGTGCCGTGGCCCTCGATGAAGGCCACCTCGTTGGCGTCGATGCCGTTGCCCTCGTAAATGCTGCGAAGCAGGTTGGCCTGGGCCTCGCGCGAGGGCAGCGAGATGCCGTTGGTGCGGCCGGCGGAATTGACCCCCGAGGCGATGATGCGCGCGTAGCTGCGGTCGCGCTCGCGGCGCGCCCGGTCGGTTCGGCGCAGGATGAAGACGACGCCGCCTTCGGCGCGCACATAGCCGGCGCCGTCATTGTCATAGGCGCGGCAGAGCCCTTCGGGCGACAGCATGCGCGCCTGGGCGAAGCCGACGAAGGGCAGCGGATGGGCGAGGATGTTGACGCCGCCGACGATCGCCGTGTCGATCTCGCCGGCGTTGAGCGCCCGCATCGCCTGGTCGAGGGCGACGAGCGAGGAGGAACAGGCCGTGTCGACGGTCATGCTCGGGCCGCTCAACCCGAAGACGTGAGAAATGCGGTTGGAGACGATCGAGAGGGTGTTGCCGGTCATGAAATAAGGGCCGGCGGCGGCCGGGTCGTCGGCCGAAAGGTTGGCATGGTCGAGGCTCGACGCGCCGACATAGACGCCGACTTTCTCGCCGTGCAGCGCTACGACCGAGATATTGGCATCTTCCAGCGCGCGCCAGGCGAGCTGCAGAAGGACGCGCTGCTGCGGGTCCATGTACATGGCCTCGCGCTGCGACATGCCGAAGACGGCGGGATCGAAGTCATAGAGCTCGTCGAGCACGCCGGCGGCAAAGGAGTAGGTCTTGCCCTGCGTCCCCATCAGCGGGTGCCAGAAGCGCGCGAGGTCCCACCGGTCCGCGGGGACGCGGGTCACGGTGCATTTGCCCTGACGAAGGATTTTGAACAGTGCCTGCGGAGATTTCGCCCCAGGGGCAAGGCATGCACGCCCTATGATTTCAACCGTCATGTAAGATCGAACGCTCTGAACTGCCGTTAAAATTGTCTTAGCCGATTGCAACATTGAACGTAAATTGCAATCGACAACATTCCGCTGAGGTGGCTTTCCCCGGTTTTTATCCCCTCTGCTGTATTAGCGAGCTTTTAACTCATAGCGCCTAGCTTTCAACCCCGAAGGCTCAGATATACGTCCGGCGTCACTCATCCAACACAATTACGGCGACAGTCCGAAACAGGATCGTGGCGGTATGGCCGGAAAGGCGCAGTCCCTAATATTTTGGCTGGAGCGACGGTGAGGTGGCTTGTTGTGGGACGGCCTTTGTGCTTTTCAGAGACCGGTGGATTCCCTGCCAAAAGAAATGCGGCGCAGATATCTGAATAGAATCATCGCTGTGCCGAATACGGAGTGTCGTAGTGAAACGAGTGACTGCCCTTCTGCTTTGTGCCGCGCTTGCGGGATGCCAAGCCGTACCGGGCGAGGGGCCGCTGGCCGCCGACATCCTCGCGGACGCCGGCCAGTCCGGGACTGAGATCGGCAGAAGGAACGCGACCGTCTTCGATATCGTCGATGTCGACGGCCAGTCGGCGCGGCTCGTTTCCGAATATGTGGCGACGACGCTCAGCCGTCGTTTCGGCATCGGCGGCGGCGTCGGCCAGGTCGTGATCGGCGTCGGCGACCAGCTGAAGGTGACGATCTTCGAAGCGGGCAGCGACGGTCTCTTTTCGACAACGGAATCCAAGCAGACGAGCATCGATCTCGTCGTCCAGCCGGACGGCAAGGCGGCCATTCCCTATGTCGGCTCGGTCCGCTTTGCCGGCCTGACGCTGGAACAGGCGCGCCAGGCGATCCTCGACGCCCTGAAGCAGAAGGCGGTGGAGCCGGACGTGATCGTGACATCGACGTCGACCGCCTCGCGCATCGTCACCGTTTCCGGCGCCGTCGGGCGTCCTTCGGTGGTGCCGCTCAATCTCGTCAGCGAAACGATCAACGAGGTCATCGCCAAGGCCGGCGGTCCGTCGGCCCCGCCCTACGAGACCTATGTCACGCTCGTGCGCGGCAAGAAGACCGGCACGGTCCTCCTGAAGTCGATCATCGAGAGCCCGTCGGAGAACATTCACGTCAAGCCGGGCGACCAGATCTTCGTGACGCGCGATCCGCGCACCTTCACGATCCTCGGCCAGGTCCGGGCCAACCAGCGCGTCGAGTTCGGCGCCAACGACCTCAACCTGCTCGAAGCGGTGGCGCTTGCGGGCGGTGGCGCCGACCGCACGGTCGATGCCAAAGGCTACTTCGTCTTCCGTTACGAGGAGCCGGACATCGTGATGAGCCTGCTCGGGCAGCAGCGGTTCCACGACATGCTGAGCAAGGGCATGAAGGCCGACCGGGTCGGCCGCTATCCGATCGTCTACCGCTTCAACATGACGAATCCGGACAGCCTGATCGTCGGCCAGACCTTCCCGATCAAGAACCGCGACGTGATCTACGCCTCGCGCCACCCCTCGGTCGACATCTCCAAGTTCCTGGAGTTCATCGCGCGCCCGATCGGCATTGCGAATACCGGCGTCAACATGGCGGACAACATCAACGATTTCGGCAACTGATAGTCCCGTTCCGAGCGCGGGCATGCCTTCCCGCGAGAGGCGGGCGCGCTGGCCGGAAGGGGATCGCCGCCCGACCCCATGAACATGCTTGCCGCCTCCTGCGTTCTATGATTGATCTGGATTGACCCGATTTGTCGGTGGCCGCAGCGCTCGGCCGGATTGCGAGGACGCCATGGCTGAAGACGCCCTGATCGTTATCGACCTGCAGAACGACTTCTGCCCGGGCGGCGCCCTCGCCGTCGGCGGCGGCGACGAGATCGTGCCCGCGGTCAACCGCCTCATCGAGCAGTCGCCGCATGTGATCCTCACGCAGGACTGGCACCCCGCCGGTCATTCGAGCTTCGCCTCGAGCCACCCGGGCAAGGCACCTTTCCAGACGGTGGCGATGCCCTATGGCGAGCAGACGCTCTGGCCGGACCATTGCGTGCAGGGAACGCCCGGGGCCGATTTTCATCCGGCGCTCCGCTGGACGACCGCCGAACTCGTCATCCGCAAGGGTTTCCGGCGCGAGATCGACAGCTACTCCGCCTTTTTCGAGAACGATCACCGGACGCCGACCGGCCTTGCCGGATACCTGCGCGAGCGCGGCATCTCCAGGGTGTCGCTTTGCGGCCTTGCGACCGATTTCTGCGTCGCCTTCTCGGCGCTCGACGCGGTCGCCCAAGGCTTCTCAACATCCGTGGTTCTCGACGCCTGCCGCGGCATCGATCTCAACGGTTCGCTCGCGGCGATGATGAAGCGCATGCAGGAGGCCGGCGTCCGGCTGATCTGATCAGAGGCGTGGATCGAGGAGGAGCATCGCCCAAATGCCGAAAACCGATATAGCGCGGCGGGTCTACAATCATACCTGGAAGCTCGACCCGATCGTCCGCAGCCTGCTGGACACGGACTTCTACAAGCTCCTGATGCTGCAGATGATCTGGAAGCTCTATCCGGAGATCGATGCAACCTTCTCGCTGATCAACCGGACGAAGACCGTGCGTCTCGCCGAGGAGATCGATGAGCAGGAACTGCGCGACCAGCTCGACCACGCGCGCACCCTGCGCTTCACCAAGAAGGAAATGATCTGGCTCGCGGGTAATACCTTCTACGGACGCAAGCAGATCTTCTCGCCGGAGTTCCTCGCCTGGCTCGCGAATTTCCGCCTGCCGGAATACGAGCTGGCGCGCCGTGACGGCCAGTTCGAGCTCGCCTTCCGCGGCCGCTGGGTCGAGACGACGATGTGGGAGATCCCGGCGCTCGCGATCATCAACGAACTGCGTTCGCGGGCGGCGATGAAGGGACTCGGACCGTTCACGCTCGACGTGCTCTATGCGCGCGCCAAGGCCAGGATGTGGTCGAAGGTCGAGCAGTTGCGGCAATTTCCGAAGCTGCGCATCTCCGATTTCGGCACGCGCCGGCGCCACAGCTTCCTGTGGCAGCGCTGGTGCGTCGAGGCGCTGAAGGAGGGGATCGGCGCCTCGTTCACCGGCTCGAGCAACGTGCTCCTCGCCATGGACAACGATCTCGAGGCCGTCGGGACCAATGCGCATGAGCTGCCGATGGTCGCCGCCGCGCTTGCCCGCAACGACCGCGAGCTCGCGGCCGCGCCCTACAAGGTCCTCACGGACTGGAACCAGCTCTACGGCGGCAACCTGCTGATCGTGCTGCCGGACGCGTTCGGGACCGCAGCGTTCCTGCGCGATGCGCCGGCCTGGGTGGCAGACTGGACCGGCTTCCGGCCCGACAGCGCGCCGCCGATCGGGGGCGGCGAGAAGATCATCGCCTGGTGGAAGAAGATGGGCCAGGACCCGCGCGAGAAGCTGCTGATCTTTTCCGATGGCCTCGACGTCGACACGATCATCCGCACCTATCGCCATTTCGAGGGACGCGTGCGGATGAGCTTCGGCTGGGGAACCAACCTCACCAATGATTTCGCGGGCTGCGCCCCGACGGAGATCAGCGGCCTCCACCCGATCTCGATCGTCTGCAAGGTCAGCGAAGCCAATGGCCGCCCGGCGGTCAAGCTCTCCGACAATCCGCTGAAGGCAACCGGCGATCCCGCCGAAGTGGAGCGCTACCTGAAATTCTTCGGCACGCAGGATTTCGTCGAGCAGACCGTCCGCGTCTGACGGCCGGCCGGTTCAGTACCTGCCGCGGGGGCAACGGCCGGGATCGGCTTTCCGCGGGCCGCGAACGAAGCCGAAAACAACGATGCGTCTGGCGAAGACTCAGGCAGGGCCGCGGGGGAAGGCCGCGCACTTTGCTCGTCCAGGTTCAGGCTTCGGAGCGCACATCCGCCGCGAGCCGGAGAGGCGGGATCGACGCCCTGCTGGCGCTCATTGGTATGACTTATTGCGGTACCTCACTATTTCCTTGAATTTCCCCCGGAATGCCCCATGATGACGCCATTGAGGTACACCTTGGGAGGGGTTCGTGCGTCAAGCCTATTCTCCGGATGATGTCGATGTGATGCGCGGAGCGCTCGATGTCTGGTGCGCTCTGCATAATGTCGGCAAGGACGGTGCGGAGGCCAACAGGGCCGCCAGACGCATCCTTGACCTGATGAGCAAGAGGAAGTGCTCCTGCGACGAGCTTCTGGCTCAACTCGGAGACTTCCGGCCCGAACCGCGTCACCGGTTGTCCTGACCCGGCGAGCGGCATTCCCGAACAGTTTGAGCGCGTAAGACGTTCCTTCGCAAAGGCGGATGAGCGCTGGTGACGTCGCTCGCGCTCCTGCGGCCTCAGTGCCGCAGCGTGGCGTCGACGGGCGATCGATCGCGCTTGTGATCCGGGCCGGCGGCGCGCGACCTCGTTCATCGCGGTATCGACGAGGTGATCTCGCCGGACACGGTGGGGTGCCCTTCCGGCCGATATTGGGACAGGGCGAAGTGAAGGACACCGCTGACGGCGATCGAGAGGGCAAGAACCGCGACGGTGACGCCAAGACCCGATTTGATCATTCCCATCTCTCCAGAACGCGTGTTTTGCCGGCCCCTTGGCCGAATGAGCGCGAAATGGAGTTATTCCTGTGGCGCCGATCTGGCTGTTCCGAAGGAAACGTAGGACATGGTTAAGAATGGGTTTAGCGACGGTGTCTTGGAGCGCCGGCACGTCCCGTAGTCAAGCCTTGGCGCGGGCTCGCCGCATGGCGCGTCGTTCCGCCATTTTCGCCTGAAGCTCGCCCGGCCGCTTCGAACTGGACAGCGCAATATTCATCGCCCTGTCGAGATCATCCTTGTACCAGAACTTGCGCCGCGGGCTCTCGACGACGCGCGGCTGTGGGTAGGCTTTTCCGATGCGCTCGAGGAAATCCTCCACGTGCTTTTCACCCACGTAGCCTGCCGCCATCTCCGCCATCATGCGTGCCGGCCAGCTGCCGGAGGGAACATGGGCATCACGACGTTTTCTATCCTTTGCCGGCATCCCTGCACCGTTTCTTCGACCACAACCATGGCGGTGCAGACTGTCACAGCACACGTCTCAGTCAAGGATTAATGACGTCACTCGAATGGGGTATGGCAGCTTCTCGGGCGACGCTGCGCCGAGGGACCTGGGCACAGCTTTGGTATCATCGCCTTCGCGGCGCTGCGGGTTGCAGGCCAAAGGGGCAGGCCATTAGCAGCAATCGGCGGGGTAACGATATGTCGGCGTGAAGTTAGTATTCGCCGCCGGGCTTAAAGAAGACGTACCCTCTAAGACCTGCTACTTTTCCGTCGTCCGTTCGGTGCCATGTTAGCCTGGCGTTCATTGGGAAGGGACACCCTTTTTGGAGAAACTGCGCAAGACGCGCACTCGGGACGGTCGGACAGGGTGGAACCACCTTGAATCCCATTGATTTAAGGTCCCGTTCTACAGCGGCCGCATCACTGCCGGCGGGAAAGAGCACCTGCAGGCGTCTCGTGAGTTCCGGCGAGAAAGCGGTGGGCTGCTGTTCCGCTTCGGGAAGTCCGCATCCGGGGTGCCACGCGTCCCCTTCGTCCACAGCCGACAAGTTGAGCAGTAGCGGAGGTAGGCGGCGATCGCACTCCCCCGGCAAGCATCTTGAAAGGACAACGCAGACGCCGACCAGCGCAGCCGCGCGTTTCATAATCACTCCCCTGCGCGCCGCAACCGAAGAGCTTGAAGCGTCTCACAGGGGACGTCTCAGTCAAGGATTAAGGCGCTGCCCGAACGGGCTAATGTGATAGCTGCCGCTCCTCCGATACAATCACGAGTTCCAAGAGCAATCACGAGGTGCTTAGGTGCAGGATGAATTTCCAATCGGCCCGATTCTGATTCTTGTGGGAGATTTCATCGACAAGGAAACAGGCTTCGGTCTTTTGGTTGGAATCTTCGTCGGACTGCTGGCGTACTTTGCAGTGTCAAAACTGATCGGCTACGGTCGGTCGACCAAGGTCACGCCGGCAGTCGAGCGGCAATTCAGGAACGTCTTCGCCATAATGGATGAGGGCCGCCGACAGTCACTGATCCGCTATTACATGGAGAAGTTCGAATGTAATCGCGAGGACGCCATGCGCCGGGCAGTTGAGGAGCGCCAACGTGACGCAAACAGATGGTAAACAGCAACGGTAAGGGTCGGCTCTGATCTTTCCGGCCGTCGGTAGGTAGTGACTAAGGTGCTGATAGCACCATTGATTTCGTTGGAAAAACTGGTGCTGCTAGAGAGATTTGAACTCTCGGCCTCTCCCTTACCAAGGGAGTGCTCTACCCCTGAGCTATAGCAGCATTCCGGCGGCGTCTGGTGACGTGCCGCAGCAGGCGAGGGGCCTATTGCCATAGCTTGAGGGAGAGCGCAAGCCGCATTTCGAAGTTTTTGATCGGGGCGGATCGTCATGGTGTCGAGCGCGGCGGGAGAAGAGTCAGGGAAAATAGCGATTTCAAGGCGTTGCGGCGAAGTTCCGGCGGGCGACGGCAGTGCATTTTTCCGCGTTCGACCCGCGCGCCGACGGCCTCACGCCTTCCGGAGGCTCCGTTTTTGCGCTAATGGAAGCGCATGCGGAACGACGATCACAACAAGCATGCGCCGGGCCCGGCGAAGGGCGACGCGCATCCGAGCGAGGCGGAGGTGCGGCGCCAGCGGCTGGCGAAGACTCTGCGCGACAATCTCCAGCGCCGGAAACAGCAGATGCGTGCCCGCCGCGCCGGCGGCGCCGACGAGACCTCCGGCTTGCCTGCCGCAAAAACGGACGAATCGGAAGATTAGGTCCTGGCCCGCCGGGTTGCGGGGACGGATGTCGCAGGACCCATTCCGGGTCCTGCCGCATTATTCCTGCGCCCGCATTTCGAGGCACTTCTAATTTCACAGCATCTCCACTAAGAGACGCCCTTTAGCAACACCCGGAATTGCCGGTACCGGATTTTCAGAAAGGCGGGCAGCGCCCGTGCGAGAGGTCTCATGGATCGCATCAGGATCGTAGGCGGAAATGAACTCCACGGGGTCATCCCCATTTCCGGCGCGAAGAACGCCGCTTTGCCGCTGATGATCGCGTCGCTCCTGACCGACGACACGCTGACCCTCGAAAACGTGCCGCATCTCGCCGACGTCGAGCAATTGATCCGCATCCTCGGCAATCACGGCGCCGACATCTCCGTCAACGGCCGGCGCGAGCGCCAGGGCGAGAGCTATGCCCGCACGATCCATTTCACGAGCCGCAACATCGTCTCGACCACCGCCCCTTACGAGCTCGTCTCGAAGATGCGCGCGAGCTTCTGGGTGATCGGGCCGCTGCTTGCGCGCGAAGGCAAGGCGCGGGTGTCGCTGCCGGGCGGCTGCGCCATCGGCACGCGGCCGGTCGACCTCTTCATCGAGGGCCTGGCCGCGCTCGGCGCCAACATCGAGATCGACGGCGGCTACGTCAACGCGACCGCGCCGGAAGGCGGGCTCGTCGGCGGGCGCTACGTGTTCCCGAAGGTCTCCGTCGGCGCGACCCATGTCCTGATGATGGCGGCGACCCTTGCCAACGGCACGACGGTGATCGGCAATGCCGCCCGCGAGCCGGAGGTCGCCGACCTTGCCAAGTGCCTCAACGCCATGGGCGCCAGGATCTCCGGGGCCGGCACCGGCACGATCACCATCGAGGGCGTGCGTTCGCTTTCGGGCGCCCGTCACCGCGTGCTGCCCGACCGCATCGAGACGGGCACCTACGCCATGGCCGTCGCGATGACCGGCGGCGACGTCATCCTCGAGGACACGGACGCGAGCCTGCTCGAGACCGCGCTCGAGGCTATCCGCCGCACCGGCGCCGAGATCAGCGCAACGAATAGCGGCATCCGCATCGTTCGCAACGGCGCCGGCATCAAGCCGGTCGATATCGTCACCGATCCCTTTCCGGGATTCCCGACCGACCTGCAGGCGCAGTTCATGGGCCTGATGACGAAATCGAGCGGCGTTTCCCACATCACCGAGACGATCTTCGAAAACCGCTTCATGCATGTGCAGGAGCTCGCGCGTCTCGGCGCGAAGATCTCGCTCTCCGGCCAGACGGCGAAGGTCGAGGGCGTGTCGCGGCTGAAGGGCGCTCCGGTCATGGCGACCGACCTCAGGGCTTCGGTCTCGCTGGTGATCGCGGCGCTGGCGGCGGAGGGCGAAACCATGGTTTCGCGCGTCTACCATCTCGATCGCGGCTTCGAGCGCCTGGAAGAGAAGCTTACCCGCTGCGGCGCCCATGTGGAGCGTGTCAGCGACTGAGTTTCGACGCATGCCGGTGAGCACCGCTCGAGCCGTTTTCGGATGAACAAAAACCGCTTGGCGCGTGCGGGAGCGTTGCGGTTTCCGGCGCGACGTCCTATGTCCTTGACGGTTACCCGCTAATATGCGGGCCTACAGCGCCGTGCCTCTTACCAGACGCGCAAAGGCCGCTGTAGCACTTGGAATTGCTGCATGTCTTCTCGAATCGACCGCGATTCAAGGAGACATGCAGCAGGGATGGACGGGGATGGACCGCATGGATGCCTTGAAACTGCTTGCACTCGACGAGGAAGACCTTGCCGTCGTCTCCGCCCACGTGCAGGACGCAGTCTTCAAGGTGGGCGGCCTTTCCTATGATGCCCGTCGACACCAGTTCTGCGTGGTGATCAATCGCTTTGTCTGGGAAAAGGCGGAAGGCAAGCGCCGGAATTTCGAGCGGCGGCGAGCGGTGCTGCTCTTCAAATGCGTCTCGGCCGTTCGTTCCGTCGGCTTCGACCGCGCCGACCCGGAAGCGGTGCTCGATCTCCTCGCCCTCAGCTTCTCCCGCAAGGCGGAGGGCCCGGAAGGCACGATCGAGCTCGTGCTCGCCGGCGAGGCATCGATCGCGCTTGACGTGGAATGCATCGAGGCGCAGCTCGCCGATACCGGCGGCGCCTGGGAAACCGCATTCAGGCCGCGCCATCCCGAAGGCGCCTGAGCACCCGCCGGCCACCACCAGAGGATCATCGCATTGGCAATCAGGCTGAACTATCTCGACACGAGCTTCGAACGCGAATTCGCCGCGTTCCTGACAACCAAGCGGGAAGTTTCCGAAGACGTCAACGCCGCCGTCCGCGCGATCATCGACGATGTCCGCGCGCGCGGCGACGCGGCGCTCGCCGATTATTCCGCGCGCTTCGACCGGATCGACTTCAATACGACCGGCATGGCGGTCACCCCGGCCGAGATCGACCAGGCGATCCAGGCGGTGGCGCCGGAAGTGCTCGGCGCGCTCAAGGTCGCGGCCATCCGCATCGAGGCCCATCACCGGCGGCAATTGCCGAAGGACGATCTCTATGAAGACGCGATGGGCGTCGGCCTCGGCTCGCGCTGGACGCCGATCGATGCGGTCGGCCTCTACGTGCCGGGCGGCACGGCAAGCTATCCGAGCTCGGTCCTCATGAACGCGCTGCCGGCCAAGGTCGCCGGCGTGCCCCGCATCGTCATGGTCGTGCCGGCAAGCAACGGTGCTATCAATCCGGCCGTGCTCGCCGCGGCGCGGCTCGCCGGCGTCGAGGAGATCTATCGCATCGGCGGCGCTCAGGCGGTGGCCGCGCTTGCCTACGGCACCGAGACGATCGCCCCGGTGGCAAAGATCGTCGGCCCGGGCAATGCCTATGTCGCGGCCGCCAAGCGGCAGGTGTTCGGCACCGTCGGCATCGACATGATCGCCGGCCCCTCGGAGGTGCTGGTCATCGCCGACGGCGACAACGATCCCGACTGGATCGCCGCCGATCTTCTGGCGCAGGCCGAACACGATGCCGGCGCCCAGGCCATCCTGATCACCGACGACGCCGCCTTCGGCGATGCGGTCGAGAAGGCTGTCGAGCGGCAGCTGAAGACCCTGCCGCGGGCCGAGACGGCGGCAGCGAGCTGGCGCGATTTCGGCGCCATCATCCTGGTGCCGGATCTCGACAAGGCGGTGCCGCTCGCCAACCGCGTCGCGCCCGAGCATCTCGAGCTCGCGATCGCCGATCCGGACGCGATGGTGCCGAAGGTCCGCAATGCCGGCGCGATCTTCATCGGCCGCCACACGCCCGAGGTCATCGGCGATTATGTCGGCGGCTCCAACCACGTGCTGCCGACGGCGCGCTCGGCCCGCTTCTCCTCCGGCCTCGGCGTGCTCGACTACATGAAGCGAACCTCGATCCTGAGACTCGGCTCCGACCAGCTGCGCGCGCTCGGCCCCGCGGCGATCGCGCTGGCGCAATCGGAAGGGCTCGAGGCGCATGCCCGTTCCGTCGCCATTCGCCTCAATCTCGGGGGCGAGGGATGAAGGCAGACCGCAACCTGCGCCTCTGCGATGTCGTCCTGGACGAGACGATCGGCCGCTCGACGCCGGACGTGGAGCACGAGCGCGCGGTTGCGATCTTCGACCTGCTCGAGGAGAACCTGTTCGAACCCCTCGGGCATCCGGGCGGACCTTATCGGCTCAAGCTGTCGCTGGTGGATTCGAAACTCGTCTTTGCGATTTCGACCGACGGCGGCGCCGACGTCGCCACGCATATCCTGTCGCTGACGCCCTTCCGCCGGATCGTGAAGGACTATTTCATGATCTGCGAAAGCTATTACGAGGCGATCCGGTCGGCGACGCCGAGCCAGATCGAGGCGATCGACATGGGGCGCCGCGGCATTCACAACGAAGGCTCGCAGACGCTGATGGATCGGCTGTCCGGCAAGATCAGGCTGGATTTCGATACGGCGCGGCGGCTCTTCACGCTCGTCTGTGTCTTGTACTGGCGAGGGTGACGGAGCGGAGATGACCGGAACCGCCGCGCCATATCCGAATTCGCCGCGCTCGGTCCTCTTCATGTGCGGCATGAATGCGATCCGTTCGCCGATGGCGGAGGCGCTTGCGAGAGCCGCGCTGCCGAAGGGGACCTATGTCGCCTCCGCGGGCGTCCGCCAGGGCGAGCGCGACCCCTTCGTCGACGTGGTGCTGGAGGAGATCGGGCTGTCGATCGGCCGGCATCAGCCGCGCACGCTCGAGGAGCTCGAGGACGACTATTTCGACGTCATCGTCACGCTCGCGCCGGAGGCGCACCACAAGGCGCTTGAATTGACCCGGTCGATGGCCGTCGACGTGGTATATTGGCCGACACCCGACCCGACGGTCGCGACCGGGACGCGCGAGCAGATCGTCGCGGCCTATCGGGCAGTCAGGGACCACCTGGCGACGCTGATTGCCAGCCGGCTCGTCGCAAAGGAGCAGCGGAAGGGCGCCTGACCGCAGGCACGGCGCGGTCCCGCGCTGCGTAGATCGCCGCTCGGGTTGAATTCGCGGAAAAAGCGGAATCAAGGCGGTTCACAAAGCCGCGGCGATTGTGTAGTTTCCGGCAACTTTTGAGGATGCGTGAGGCATCCGGTACGAACACGAGAAAGAACAATCCTGCATGGCGAAAGAAGAAGTCCTCGAATTTCCAGGCGTGGTCACCGAATTGCTTCCCAACGCGACCTTCCGCGTGAAGCTTGAAAACGAACACGAGATCATTGCCCACACGGCGGGCCGCATGCGCAAGAACCGCATCCGCGTCCTCGCCGGCGACAAGGTGCTCGTCGAAATGACCCCTTACGACCTGACGAAGGGCCGCATCACCTACCGCTTCAAGTAGGCCCCGGCAATGCATGTCGCCCCGGAATGCCGAGCGTTCAGGGCGGACGACATGCGTGAAGAAAAAGGCAGCGATAATTTCCGGGATTGACGGCGCGCTTCGATGGCAGTGACCAAAAAACTGATACTGGCGTCCGGATCGCCGCGCCGCGTCGAGCTCTTGGCCCAGGCCGGCATCGAGCCCGCGCGCCTTCTGCCGATGGACCTCGACGAAACGCCGAAGCGCTCGGAGCACCCGCGCTCGCTCGCGCGCAGGCTTTCCGCCGAGAAGGCGAGGGCGGCGCTTTCGGCGATCAAGGGCGACCCGGCCTGGGAGGGCAGCTTCATCCTGGCCGCGGACACCGTTGTTTGCGTCGGCCGCCGAATTCTGCCGAAGCCGGACCTGGTGAGCGAGGCCTCGAGCGCGCTGCATCTTTTGTCGGGCCGCAGCCATCGCGTCTATACCGGGATTTGCCTCGTCACGCCCGACCGGACGCTTCGCCAGAAGGTGATCGACACCAAGGTGCGCTTCAAGCGCCTCTCCGGCCGCGACATCGAAAGCTATCTCGCCTCGGGCCAATGGCGCGGCAAGGCCGGCGGCTACGCGATCCAGGGCATTGCCGGAAGTTTCGTCGTAAAGCTCGTCGGCTCCTATACGAATGTGGTAGGCTTGCCGCTCCATGAAACCGTCAATCTCCTCGTCGGCGAGGGCTATGACGTCCACGATCGCTGGCTGGAAGGCTGAAGGAAGTGAGCGGTCAAGGCAAAAACAAGGGTTCCAATGTCGAGCCCCTGCGCGCGACGCGCCCCTGCCCGGAATGCGGCCGCCCGTCCGCGCGCGAGCACTACCCCTTCTGTTCCGAGCGCTGCCGCAACGTCGACCTCAATCGCTGGCTGTCGGGCTCCTACGCGATCCCCGTCACGGACGACGAGTCGAAGGCCGACGAGGACGACCGGTAAGGTCGCCGGCAATCACCGCGCTTCCCGCACGAGACCTCCGCCCCGGCGTCCTGCCTCGGTTCCGATTCGATGCGCCGTGTCTCTCCGATCCTCCTGAATCCGTTCGCTTTTCGCGGCTTTTCCCACCGCCTGCCAATTTCCTTCAAAAAAGAGTCGTTTGGTGCTGGACACCGCCGAACAAGATGCTATAACCCCGCTCGCTTCCGGGGCGAACGACAGCGAGCCCCACGGTTTCTCCAGGAAGCGGCGCCGTCAAGGCGGATGCCCGGATAGCTCAGTTGGTAGAGCAGCGGATTGAAAATCCGCGTGTCGGTGGTTCGAATCCGCCTCCGGGCACCATACTCAAAGTTGCTTAAGCCCCCCCGCAAACCACATATCTTTCGCATTATCCCCTTGAGTTCCCTGCCGTTTAGACCGCACCGGGGCTGGCGGGAAGCCGAAATTTCGATCACAAATAGGTAGGCATGCCGGCATGTCCGGGAACCGCTCGCTTGGGTTGAGCGGCGAGGGGATTTGGGATGAAGTTCCGCGTCTCGGAGGGGGCACGATTTTTCCTGCTTGGGCAGCGCAAGACGATTTTCGTCGAATCGTCGCAGCAGATATTTGAGGTCGACGACCTCACCGCCTATCTCACCTGCGTGCTTGTCGAGCCGGCGTCGGCCCGGCAACTGGAGGCGGACCTCGTGGCGCGTGGCACCGGCCGGTCCCGGGCACGGGCGGTCGTGCGGAAATATCTCCTTTCCTGGTCGAGCCGGGGTCTCGTGGACATCGTGCTCGACGAGGAGGAGGGAGAGCCGCTGCACATCCAGGTGCTCGATTTGTCGGGAACGGCGGTCTCGATAGCCTATCACGACCGACGCCTCCTCGATCTCTCCCTGCCGGTTTTCGAGCATCAGGCGTCGCCGGGGCTCGAAGCCTCGATTTCCTATCAGCTGGCGAGGTTCGACGACCGTGCCTGCATCAGCCGCAACCGCTCCCGCGGCATGATCGTCGCGGCCGACGAGGCGGTGCCGGCGCTGAAGGCGCTGCTGACGGAGGACATGCTCGCAAGCCTCGGCGCGAAGATTGCGCTCCATGCGGCCCTTCTCGTGCGGAACGCGAAGGGCCTGCTGATCTGCGGCGCGCCTGGCGCGGGCAAGACGACGCTGACGCTGGCGCTGCTCGAAGCGGGCTTTGCCTGCGGCGGCGATGACATCGCGCTCCTCGGTGCGGACGGACGGGTGCAAGGCGTGCCCTTCGCTCCGGCACTCAAGCGCGGCTCGTGGGATCTCGTCGACGGCATGCGCGAGACGATCGGGGCCGCTCCGATCCATCGCCGCCTCGACGGCAAGCGCGTCCGCTACATCGCGTCGATCCCCTATGCGCCGGGCGAAGCGGTGCCGCTCGGCACGATCGTGCTTCTTCGCCGCCGAAGGACGGGCCCCGTCGCCATTTGCGAGGCGGAGCCGGCGCGGGTCCTTTCCGAACTCTTCGCCGGCGCCTTCACGCCGGCGCAGCGCCTCGGCCTGGCGCAGTTCGAGACCCTGCTCGGCGCCATCCGCGGCGCCCGCGCCGTCGAGTTGTCCTATTCCCGGCTCGACGAGGCCGTGGAGACGCTGAGCAGGCATCATGAAGCGCCATAGCTACGCAAACCTCCTTGCGCTTGCCGCCTGTCTCGATGGCCGCCCTCCGGCCGGAGTCGACTGGGACAACGTCATAGCCCTGGCGAATGAAAGCCTGACGGTTCCGTCGCTCGCCGTGGCGATGGGGAAATCCGCGGGCGCGAACGACCTGCCGGACGATGTGCGTCAGTACCTTTCCGTGATCCACGAAAGGAATGCGGAGCGCAATAGAAGGCTGATGGCGCAGGCGACGGAGGCGGTGACCTGCCTCAATCGCATCGGCATCGAGCCGCTCGTCATGAAGGGCGCTGCGATTTTGCTTGGCGAGCCGCGGGACGACGTCGGGGCGCGGATCCTGACCGACCTCGACATTCTCGTCCGCCCGGCCGACGTGGAGGCTTCGATCGGGGCGCTTCAGGGCATCGGTTATGAGGTCCGGCTGACCGCCGGCCGCGGCTCATGGCCGGGAAACCCCAGGTTCCATCTGCCGACCGTATTGGAGCGCCCGACGGATGCCGGCAGCATCGATCTGCAATGCCGCCCGAGAGGCCCGGCCTCCTTCAGCGACATCGAATGGCTTTACGGCAACAGCCGGCGGATCGCGCTCGACGGAGGATATGTCCACGTACCCTCGCCCTTCGCCCAGATCGTCTTCCTGATCCTGCACGACCAGTTCCAGGACGGCGACTATTGGCGCGGCCTGATCGACCTGCGTCACCTCCTCGACATGGCGAAGCTCGCCCGGGCCGGCGACATCGACTGGCAGGCCTTGAGATCGCTCTTCGCGCCGGGCTACGAAAGAAATGCCGCCGACACGCAGATCCTGACGGCGCAGGCGCTGTTCGGCATCGACCGGATATCCGACCTATCCTTTGGCAGGCTGCCGCGTCTCCAATTGGCACGCCGACGACTGCAGATCGGAAGGGACAGCCTCGCCGTCCCTTTCACGCTCTTCACGCTTCTGACCGAGATCGCCCATTACGCCTCCTGGGATCGCTTCGGCGGCGAGCCCTATCCCTCGCGGCGGCTCGAAGCAAAGCGCAAACTGCGTGAGTTATGGCGCATTTTCCGCCCGAAGCCGTTGGGGAAGCTCTAGCATTTTGCAGTTCATCTGACGTCGCACAAATGCGGCAAAAACAAACAGATACGTGGTGGCGCGAACGCATGTGAGCGCATCCCGCTCTAATGCCGATCAAATAAAATTAGCGCCTGTATTTTTGCCTTTTGCGCTAAACAACTGTAATATTGCGGAAATTGGGCGGATTAAGTATTTATGATTAATCCCAAAGAATTATAGTTGTACTGATATCAAGAGAAGTAATCAAGCAGCATCACTGTCAAGCGGTCGACGATTACTGTATCGTTCACCACGATTACCGACGCGAAGGGGAGGCGTTATGAAACCCGAAAGCCAGAGCGAACTGCCGTCGCGCAGCGAGGAAGACCGACGCGAATTCCTGAAAAGCTGCGGACGCTTTGCGGTGGTGACGCCGCCGGCCGTCACGATGCTGCTTTCTACGAGCCTCAACTCGAAGGCGATCGCCAAGTCAGGCGGCGGCGGTGGTGGTGGCCACATCAAGGGCAATAACGGATACGGCAACGGACCGGACGGGACCAATCCCGGGAGCTTCCATGGCGGCGGCGTGTCGCATGGCGGTCCGGGCGGCGGGCAGTCGCAAAGCGGCTCGAAGTCCGGCGGCATCCTCAGATAAACATTGCGAGCGGCACGTCCATCCGCGGCGCCATGCGGCTGAATGCATGGCGCCGTTTTTCGCTGTCCGGAAAGCCTTGAAGCCTCCTATCGTCCAGGCGCCGCCCCACGATGCGCGTTGGAGGGACGGCGTTGCGCCGTCGGGCTACTCCCAATAGGCACGATGTTTTCTTAAGCAATTTGTCACAAAATTGTCGGCGTTCGATGGGGCTCTACGGCGCCGCGCGCGTCTTATCAAGGCGCGCAAGCCGCATTCGTCTTCCTGGGGAGTTGAGGCGAGGATGTACGCAATGACGAATCACATGATGAAAGTGTTGATGAGCATCATTGCCGCACTTTCGCTCGGCTCCGTGATGTTCCTCGTCGCCGTTCTCTAAGGCTCGTTGCACTCAGGTTGAATCACCTGACGTTGCACAAATGCGGCCGAAACAAACAGCACGCAATCACAGCGCCGAGACGTCGATCCATTCCGCGCCGGTCAGTTCGGCGATGCGCTTCGGGCTGATGTGAACCGCAGCGTTGGTCGCGCCGGCGGCGGGCACGACAACGTCGAAAGCCTTGAGGGATTCGTCGCAATAGATGCTGTGCGGCTTCGCCAGCCCGAAGGGGCAGACGCCGCCGACCGGATGGCCCGTCTCCTCCTCGACCTCGTCGAGGTCGAGCATGCGAGCCTTGGTGCCGAAGCGCGCCTTGTATTTCTTGTTGTCGAGGCGCGCGTCGCCGCGCGTGACGATCAGGATGACGTCGTCGCCGACGCGAAGCGCGAGCGTCTTGGCGATCTGCGCCGGTTCGACGCCGTGGCCCTCGGCCGCGAGCGCAACCGTGGCGGTGCTCTGTTCGAGTTCGATGACGTCGATATCGGGCGCGTGCCGGGAAAAGAACTGTTTGACGGAGGCAAGACTCATTTCGGGCGATCTTTGCTCTTGAACGAAAACGAGGCGTCGACGGAACGCCGCTTCGGCTGTCTCTGCAGCGCCGCGCGTCTTATCAGGCGCGCAAAGGCCGCTGTAGCACTCTGATCTGCTGCCTGTCTTTGTCCTTAAATCGATGTCGATTCAAGGAGACATGCAATAGGGAAGTGTGAAGGGAAGCGAATGTCTCAGTCGTCGTTGGAGGCGTCAAGGTCTTCGGGGCGCCGACCCTCCTGCTGCGGCGGCAGGTAGCCATGGCTCGCGAACCAGTTTTCGAGGATCGCCGAGATCGCCTGCTCGCGCGTCAGCGGGCCGGGGTGATCGCTGATATAGGTCTGCAGCGCCGTTTCGATCTTCTCGGCATAGAACTCGGTCATCTTCTCCTCCGCTTCGTCATTGCGTGGGCTTCCCCGACCGCGCCCCAAGGGGCGGGCGAAAAGGCGCCGCAGCGGTTTAGCCGCTCAATGATTTTGTCCTCAAACCGGTTCCGATGATAGGCGAATCCTCATCGGGAGCAGCGCCATTTCAGGCCTGTTTGATGATACGGATGAGCGCCAGAAGGATCACGGCGCCGATCGTCGCGTGAAAGATTGACGCCATGATGCCGTTGCCGAGGGTGATGCCGATCGCGGGAAAGATATAGCCGGCGATCAGGGCGCCGATGATGCCGACGACGATGTTGCCGATCAGCCCGAATCCGAAGCCGCTGACGATCAGGCCGGCGAGCCAGCCGGCAACGGCGCCGACGATCAGCAAAACCAGAATGCTTTCGATACCCATCGATGTTCCTTTCGGTTGTATCCCGAGAGCGGGAATGCGCTCACCTGCGTTCGCGGCACCGCCCCATCTGCTTGTTTTTGCCGCATCTGTGCGACGTCAGGTGATTCCACCTGACTGCAAAATGCTCTAGGAAAAAGATATCCGATGATCCTGGATCAGTGGAGGGCAATTCGATCGCGCGGCAATTTTTCTGCGCAAACGGGATTGCCCGCCGCGGTTCGGCTATCGCCGGGTCTGCCGTCGCTACGCAATACCGGGCGAGCCGGGGCCGGCTCGCCTGAAACCGGCGATCCCGGGCCGCAGCGACCCGGGATCATGAACGGGAAAGCTCAAGGCCAATTCAGACGATGCCGCCGCCACCGCCGCTAACCGCCGGCCGCGCTGCCGCCACCCTGGCGCGGTAGCCGCTCGCGCGATAGGCGGCGACCGGTGCGATCGCGCCGCCGCTTTCGAGGCGCGCCATGGCCAGGATCGGCTCGACATCGGTCCGGAAGGCGGCCTTGAGCGTTTCCGACGCCATCAGTGCGTCGTTATCCTGCTGATAGGCCTCGAGCGCCCGCCGGTCGACGAGGAGCGCCTGGGCGTAGGCACGGCCGACCTCCATGGCGCTCGTCATCAGGCTCTCGATCGGGTCGGTCACGTTATGGCTCTGGTCGAGCATATGCGCCGGCTCGAAGCCCTCGGCGCCGCGCATCTCGGCATCGACGAGCTCGTTGAAGACGAGGAACAGCCGGTAGGGGTCGATCGATCCGGTGTCGAGGTCGTCGTCGCCGTATTTCGAATCATTGAAATGGAAGCCGCCGAGCTTCTTGAACTGGATCAGCCGGGCGACGATCATCTCGATATTGACGTTCGGCGCGTGGTGGCCGAGGTCGACGAGGCAGAAGGCTTTCGCTCCGAGCTCCTGGGCGATCATGTAGTTGGTGCCCCAGTCCTGCACGACGGTCGAATAGAAGGCCGGCTCGTACATCTTGTGCTCGGTGAAGACGCGCCAGTCGTCCGGAAGCGCCGCATAGACCGCTTTCATCGAGTCGAGATAGCGTTCGAAGGCGCGGGTGAAATTGCTCTGGCCGGGGAAGTTGGAGCCGTCGCCGATCCAGACGGTGAGCGCCTTCGAGCCGAGCGCCTTGCCGGTCTCGATGCATTCGAGATTGTGCTCGATCGCCTGCCGGCGCGTCGCGGCGTCGGTATGGGTGAGCGAGCCGAACTTGTAGGAACGGGCCTGGCCGGGCGCATCCGAGAAGGTGTTCGAGTTCATGGCATCGAAGCCGAGACCCAGCGCCGCGCCTTTCTCCTTCAGCGCCTTGAGATCGGAGACCTTGTCCCAGGGGATGTGCAGCGAAACGGTCGGCGTCGCCCGCGTCAGTTGCTGGATGACGCCGCAGTCCTCGAGCTTGTCGAAGATGTTGCGCGGCTCGCCCGGGCCGGGGAAGCGGGCAAAGCGGGTGCCGCCGGTGCCGACCCCCCAGGAGGGGACGGCGACGCCATAGGCGGCGACCTTTTGCTTGATCGCGTCGATGTCGATGCCGCGGCCCGAGAGCCGCTCGCCGAGGCTGTCATAGTCGCGCCGCAGCGCCGGCTCCCGGCTTGCGTTGTCGGCATCGAGGACGGACGTGCTGATCATCCCTGTCATGATTGCCTCCCGGTCAGCGGGTGAAGGACTGGGCGTTGCCCGCGTCGACATTGATGATGTTGCCGGTCGATTTCGCCGACATCTCGGACGCCAGGAAGTAGACGGCCTCGGCGATGTCCTCCGGGAAGACGCTGCGCTTCAGCATGGAGCGCTCGCGGTAATGCGCCTCCAGCTCGTCGACATCCATCTTGTAGGCGGCGGCCCGCTGCTCCTTCCATTCGCCGGTCCAGATCTTCGAGCCGCGCAGCACCGCATCCGGATTGACGACGTTGACGCGGATCTGTGCGGACGCGCCTTCGAGCGCCAGGCAGCGGGCAAGGTGGATCTCCGCCGCCTTGGCGGTGCAATAGGCCGAGGCGCCGGGCGAGGCGGCAAGGCCGTTCTTCGAGGCAACGAAGACGATGTTGCCGCCGGCCTTCTGGTTGCGGAAGACCCGGAAGGCTTCGCGCGACACCAGGAAATAGCCGGTCGCGAGAATGTCGATGTTCTTGTTCCAGAGCGCCAGCGTCGTGTCCTCGACCGCCGCCGACGAGGCAAGCCCGGCATTGGAGACGAGGATGTCGAGGCCGCCGAAGGCAAGCAGCGCGTCGCCGAAGCCTGCCTCGACCGCCGCCTCGCTGGTAACGTTCATATTGACGGAGCGGACGAAATCCTTGCCGTAGCGCGCGGCGAGATCGTTGTGCGCCGTGTCGAGCGCCGTCTCGTCGATATCGGCGAGAACGACGCAGGCGCCTTCCTGCATCAGCCGGTCGGCCGTCGCCTTGCCGATGCCGCCGGCGCCGCCGGTGACGAGCGCGATCCGCCCGGCAAGGCTCTTCGGCCTCGGCATGCGCTGCAGCTTGGCCTCCTCGAGCAGCCAGTATTCGATGTCGAAGGCCTCCTGTTCCGGCAGGCCGACATAGGTCGAGACGCCCGAGGCGCCGCGCATGACGTTGATGGCGTTGACGTAGAATTCGCCGGAAATGCGGGCCGTCGCCTTGTCCTTGGCAAAGGTGATCATGCCGACGCCGGGAACGAGATAGACGACCGCGTTCGGGTCGCGCATCGCCGGGCTGTCGGCGCGCTTGCAGCGCTCGTAATAGGCGGCGTAGTCGGCGCGATAGGCGGCGACCGCCTCGGGGAGGCCGGCAAGGGTCCTGTCGATATCGGGCTCAGCCGGGTCGAAATCGATCACCAGCGGACGGATTTTCGTGCGCAGGAAATGGTCGGGGCAGCTCGTGCCGAGAGCGGCGAGCGGCATGAGATTGGTCGAGGTGACGAAATCGAGCACCGCCTGGCTGTCGTCGAAATGGCCGACCTTGTTCTCCTCCGCGCCGATCAGGCCGCGGATCACCGGCATCAGCTTCCTGGCGACGGCCGCGCGCTCGGCAGCGGCGAGCACCGGCTTTGCCTGTCCGCCGAAGGCGGGTGCGGTATTCTCGGCCTCGAACCAGGCGATGGCCCGGTTGATGATCTCGATCGTCGTCTCGTAGGCTTCCTTGGCCGTATCGCCCCAGGTGAAGAGGCCGTGGCTCTCAAGCACGACGCCGCGCGCGCCCGGATTGTCGAGGCAGAATTTTCCGAGCCAGAGGCCGAGCTCGTAGCCGGGCCGCTTCCACGGCAGCCAGCCGATCTCGTCGCCGAAGATCTTCTGCGTCAGTTCGCGGCTGTTCTTCGAGGCGGCGATCGCGATGATTGCGTCCGGATGCATGTGGTCGACATGGGCCTTCGGCACATAGGCGTGCAGCGGCGTGTCGATCGAGGCGGCGCGCGGGTTTAGATTGAAGGTGCAATGGGGCAGGTAGCCGACCATTTCGTCTTCGAACTCGACGCCGCGATAGATGCCCTTGAGCGCCTTCAGCTTGTCCATGTAGAGCGTCGCGAAGCCGTCCATCTTGATCGTGCCGACGTCGCCGCCCGAGCCCTTGACCCAGAGAACCTCGACCATCTCGCCGGTCAGCGGGTCCTTTTCCATGACCTTGGCCGAGGTATTGCCGCCGCCGTAATTGGTGATGCGCTTGTCCGAGCCGAGCAGATTCGAGCGATAGAGAAGCCGCTCCGGCTCGCTCATTGCCGCCGCCTTCGCGTCATCCCAGAGATTGGCGAGCCGTGCGCCCTGTTGCTTGTCGAGCATCTCGAATTCCTCCCGGTAAGCTAGCCGCCGGCACTCGGGCCGCGACGATATGATTGGCATCAGATCACACGGTCGTTGCGCAGATGTCAATCAAAAACGATCAAAAACGTTCATATTGCAGCGCACAATGAAAATTTATGATCGAAACTGATTGACAATGCTTGGGAGTGGTGGAAGCATGCGGGGCATCGGAGGAGCGCATGCACGAGAAAGAAAGACATAGGATCATCCTGTCGGCGGTGCAGGAAAAGCCGGTCGTCACCGTGCCCGAGCTGGTCGATCTGACCGGCAGTTCGGAAGCCACCGTCCGGCGCGACATCGCCGCCCTGCATGTGCAGAAGCGCCTGCGGCGGGTGCGCGGCGGCGCCGAGGCGATCAACCCGCCGCAATTCGTTGGCCTCGCCGGCCGGCCCTTCAGCGTTAACGAAGGCCTGCATGCGCGCGAGAAGCAGGCGATCGCGCGGGAGGCGGTGGCGCTCTGCCAGGACGGCGAGCCGATCATCATCAACGGCGGCACGACCACCTTCCAGATGGTGCACTTCCTCGCCAACCGGCGGATGCAGGTCTTCACCAATTCCTTTCCGATTGCCGAGCACCTGCTCAAGCACTCGAAGAATACGGTGATGCTCTCGGGCGGCACGATTTATCGCGAGCAGAACATCATCCTCAGCCCCTTCGACAACGACGTGACGCGCAATTTCTATGCGCGGCGCATGTTCATGGGCGCCCAGGGGCTCGGGCCGCTCGGTCTGATGGAGGCCGATCCTTTGTTGATCCAGGCCGAGCAGAAGCTCATCGACCAGGCCGACGAGCTCGTGGTGCTCGCCGATTCCTCGAAATTTCACAAGCGTTCGAGCCTCATCCTTTGCGGCCTGAAGCGCATCGCCACCGTGATCACCGATTCGGGCATCGAGGACAGGCATGCCTCTATGCTCGAAAATGCCGGCGTCAATCTGATCATCGCCAATGCGAAGCCCGCGAGCGACGCCGAGACTGCTTCAACATCCGCCGGGGGCGGATGAGGAGAGGGGAAACGGTCGTGCCCGGGAAGACCGCGGCAGGCCGGTGGATGAGTTGTCGGGCCGCAGGCTGCACCAATCCGGAGGCAGGGCCCAAGGGAGGAGAAAGTTATGAAGATCCTGAAGTCATTGATGGTCACGGCGGCCGTTGCGGTCGCGCTCATGGCCAATGCTGCGCATGCGGAGAACAAGAAGATCGCCCTCGTCGTCAAGGCGCTCGGCATCGGCTTCTTCGAGGCCGCCAACAAGGGTGCCCAGGAAGCGGCCAAGGAACTCGGTGACGTCGAGGTCATCTATACCGGTCCGACCTCGACGACGGCGGAGGGCCAGATCGAGGTGATCAACTCGCTGATCGCCCAGAAGGTCGATGCGATCGCGGTTTCGGCGAACGACACCGACGCGCTCGTCCCGGCCCTGAAGAAGGCGATGGACCGCGGCATCAAGGTGATCTCCTGGGATTCGGGCGTGGCCAAGGAAGGCCGGATGATGCACCTCAATCCGTCCTCGAACGCGCTGATCGGCAACATGATCATCAAGCTTGCCGCCGATAACCTGCCGGAAGGCGGCGACGTCGCGGTGCTTTCGGCTTCGGCGACGGCGACCAACCAGAACACCTGGATCGCCGAGATGAAGAAGGTCCAGGCGAACTACAAGGGCATCAACGTCGTCGCCACCGTCTACGGCGATGACCTTGCCGACAAGTCCTACCGCGAGACTCAGGGGCTCATCCAGTCCTATCCGAACCTGAAGGCGATCATCGCCCCGACCTCGGTCGGCATCGTCGCCGCCGCCCAGGCCGTCACCGACGCCGGCAAGGTCGGCCAGATCAACGTCACCGGTCTCGGACTGCCGTCCGAAATGGCCGGCCACGTCAAGTCCGGCGCCTCGAAGTCCTTCGCCATCTGGAACCCGATCGACCTCGGCTACTCGGCCACGATGATCGCCTACGACCTCATCAACGGTGCCGAAGCCAAGCCCGGTGCGGAACTGAAGATGGGCCGCATGGGCACGGTGAAGCTCGACGACAACAACGAGGGCGCCATGGCCGACCCGTTCGTCTATGATGCCAAGAACGTCGAGGAATTCGCGAAGATCTTCTGATCTGAGGGGAGGGGCGAATTGCCCCTCATCCGGCCTGCCGGCCACCTTCTCCCCGCAGGCGGGGAGAAGGGAATTCGCGGCGCCGCCTCGCCCCTTAGGAACGCTAGTGCGCGCGGCGCCCGCCAACGCTGTCCCCTCTCTCCGCGCGCGGGGGGAGAGGGCTCGGGTGAGGGGCTTTGAGAAGCACCTAAGCGCGAAAACCGCCGCCCAAATGAAACGACTGAAACTGGTGGACCCTCTCTTGTTGCAGGATACGACCACATCGCGGATGAAGCCCGCCATCACGCTCGAGGGGATATCGAAGTCCTTTCCGGGCGTGCGGGCTCTCTCCGATGTTTCTCTGGCGCTCTATCCCGGTTCGGTGACGGCGCTGATCGGCGAGAACGGCGCCGGCAAGTCGACGCTCGTCAAGATATTGACCGGCATCTATCAGCCGGATTCCGGCGTCATCCGGGTCGCGGATGAGGACGTCACCTTTCCGACGGCTCTTTCCGCGGCGCGCGCCGGCGTCACCGCGATCCATCAGGAGACGGTGCTCTTCGACGAGCTTTCGGTTGCGGAAAACATCTTCCTCGGCCATGCGCCGCGCAACCGCTTCGGTTTGATCGACTGGAAGAAGCTCAATGCGGACGCCCAGGCCCTGCTGCAGCGCGCCGGTGCCGATTTCGACCCGACGATCCGGCTGCGCGATCTCGGCATCGCCAAGAAGCATCTGGTGGCGATCGCCCGCGCGCTCTCCGTCGATGCGCAGGTCGTCATCATGGACGAGCCGACGGCGGCGCTGTCGCACAAGGAAATCCATGAACTCTATGCGTTGATAGAGCGGCTGAAGGCCGACGGCAAGGCGATCCTCTTCATCAGCCACAAGTTCGACGAGATCTTCCGGATCGCCGACCGCTACACGGTCTTCCGCGACGGTACCCTGGTCGGCGAGGGACTGATCGCCGATGTGAGCCAGGACGATCTCGTGCGCATGATGGTCGGCCGCGCCGTCGGCTCCGTCTATCCGAAGAAGGCGGTCGCGATCGGCGAGCCGGTGCTGGCCGTCTCCGGCTACCGTCATCCGACCGAGTTCGAGGACATCAGCTTTGAACTGAGACGCGGCGAGATCCTCGGCTTCTACGGTCTCGTCGGCGCCGGCCGCTCGGAATTCATGCAATCGCTGATCGGCATCACCCGGCCGTCGGCCGGCGCCGTCAGGCTCGACGGCGAGGTGCTGGTGATCCGCAGCCCGGCAGAGGCGATCCGTGCGGGCATCGTCTACGTGCCGGAGGAGCGCGGCCGCCAGGGCGCGATCATCGGCATGCCGATCTTCCAGAACGTCACCCTGCCGTCGCTTTCGCGCACGTCGCGCTCGGGTTTCCTGAAGCTCGCCAACGAGTTCGCGCTGGCGCGCGAATATACCGCGCGCCTCGATCTGCGCGCCGCCTCGCTCGACCAGGACGTCGGCACGCTCTCCGGCGGAAACCAGCAGAAGGTGGTGATCGCCAAGTGGCTGGCGACCAAGCCGAAGGTCATCATCCTCGACGAGCCGACCAAGGGCATCGACATCGGCTCCAAGGCGGCGGTCCACGCCTTCATGAGCGAACTCGCCTCGCAAGGCTTGAGCGTCATCATGGTCTCCTCGGAAATCCCCGAGATCATGGGCATGTCCGACCGCGTCATCGTCATGCGGGAGGGCCGCATCGCAGGGCGCTTCGACCGCGCCGAACTGACGGCCGAAAAGCTTGTGCGCGCGGCGGCGGGCATCGAAACGCAAGTCAACGGCAGGGCCGCATGATGGCGAAGCTCCTCCTCAAGAATCGTGAACTCCTGCTCCTCGCCGCGATCGCCGTGCTCGTCGCGCTGATCGCGCTGCGGTTCCCGGCCTTCGTGACTGTGGCGAACCTCGCCGGCGTCTACAACGACACCTCCATCCTCGTCATCCTCGCGCTCGGGCAGATGGCGGTGATCCTCACGCGCTGCATCGACCTGTCGATGGCCGCCAACCTCGCGCTCTGCGGCATGGTCGCCGCGATGCTCAACGCCGCCTTTCCCGGCCTGCCGATCCCGCTGATCATTCTCGCGGCGATGGCGCTCGGCGCATTGCTCGGCACGATCAACGGCGCGCTCGTCTGGAAGCTCGATATCCCGCCGATCGTCGTCACCCTCGGCACGCTGACGATCTATCGCGGCCTGATCTTCCTCTTGACGGACGGCAAATGGATCAACGCGCATGAGATGAGCGACGCCTTCAAGGCGCTGCCGCGGCTGGAGCTCGCCGGGACGCCGGTGCTCTCCTGGCTGTCGCTCCTGATGATCGCCCTGATGGTCCTCGTCATGGGCCGCACGCCGCTCGGCCGCGCCTTCTATGCCGTCGGCGGCAATCCGCACGCGGCCGTCTATACCGGCATCGACGTCGGCCGCACCCGCTTCTTCGCCTATTGCCTCTCCGGCACGCTCGCCGGCCTTTCCGGCTATCTCTGGGTATCGCGCTATGCGGTCGCCTATGTCGACATTGCAGCCGGCTTCGAGCTCGACATCATCGCGGCCTGCGTCATCGGCGGCATTTCGATTGCCGGCGGTATCGGTTCGGTGCCGGGCGCCGTGCTCGGCGCGCTCTTCCTCGGCGTGATCAAGAACGCGCTGCCGGTCATCAACATCTCGCCCTTCGCCCAGATGGCGATCTCCGGGACGGTCATCATCATCGCCGTCGCCGTCAATGCCCGCGCCGAGCGCCGCAAGGGCAGGGTCATTCTCAAGAAAGCGGAGGCTGTCTGATGGCGGACGCGCAAATCTCTCCCCGCAACATTCCCGACCGCCTCGAGGGGCGCGGCGTGCGCCTCCTCAAGAGCTGGGAAGCACTGCTGGTCGTCGTTGCCGCCGCCATCTTCCTCGGCAATTCGCTGGCCTCGCCCTATTTCCTCGACCCGTGGAACCTCTCCGACGCCACCTTCAACTTCACCGAAAAGGCGATGATCGCCTTCGCCATGGCGCTGGTCATCATCTCCGGCGAGATCGACCTCTCGGTCGCCTCGATCATCGCGTTTGCCTCGACGGCGATGGGTTATGCCGTCCAGCTCGGCTTCGACACGCCGGCGCTGGTCGCGATCGGCCTTGGCGTCGGGCTCCTCTGCGGCACCGTCAACGGCCTCCTGATCACCGGCCTCGGCCTGCCCTCGATCGTGGTGACGATCGGCACCATGAGCCTGTTTCGCGGCCTGTCCTTCATCGTGCTCGGAGACCAGGCCTTCACCGGCTATCCCGAAAGCTTCGCCTGGTTCGGCCAGGGCTATGTCTGGTGGGTCTTCTCCTTCGAGTTCGCGCTCTTCCTTCTGCTTGCGGTGATCTACGGCGTACTGCTGCACAAGACCAATTTCGGCCGCGCTGTCTATGCGATCGGCAACAATCAGACCGCGGCGCTCTTTTCCGGCGTGCGGGTGGCGCGCGTGAAGTTCACGCTCTTCCTCCTGACCGGCCTGATGGCCGGGCTCGCCTCGATCTGCCTCACCTCGCGGCTCGGCTCGACCCGGCCCTCGATCGCGCTCGGCTGGGAGCTCGAGATCGTGACCATGGTGGTGCTCGGCGGCGTCAACATCCTCGGCGGTTCCGGCACGATACCGGGTGTCGTGCTGGCGGCGCTGATCATGGGCATGGTCACCTTCGGCTTCGGTCTCCTGAACGTGCCCGGTATCGTCATGTCGATCTTCATCGGCCTGTTGCTGATCTCGGTCATTGCGCTGCCGATTCTCTGGCAGCGCGCCCGCCGCCGGCTTGCGCATTGAGGTCTCCCCCATGGAAAAATACGCCTTCCGCATGCGGCTCAATCCGGGAATGGCCGAAGAGTACAAGGCGCGTCACGACGCGATCTGGCCGGAGCTGGTCGAGCTCCTGAAGGACGCCGGTATTTCCGACTATTCGATCCATCTCGACGAGGAGACCAATCTGCTCTTCGGCGTCCTCTGGCGCACCGACGACCACAGCATGGCCGACCTGCCTTCGCATCCGGTGATGCAGAAATGGTGGGCCCACATGGCCGATATCATGGAAACCCGCGCCGATAACGAGCCGGTCGCCGTGCCGCTCACGACCGTCTTTCACATGAGCTGACGGTGCGACGATGAAGACCGTCGCCGTCATCGACATCGGCAAGACGAATGCCAAGGTCGCGCTGGTCGATCTCGACCGGTTCGAAGAAATCGCCGTCCGCAGGACGGCGAACGCAGTGGTCGATGGCGGGCTCTATCCGCATTTCGACACCGAGCGGCTGTGGCGTTTCATCCTCGACAGCCTCGCCGCGCTCAATCGCGAGCGCCCGGTGGACGCGATTTCCGTGACGACGCACGGCGCCACCGCCGTTCTGCTCGACGAGGCGGGCGACCTCGCCTTGCCGGTTCTGGATTATGAATTCGCCGGACCGGATGCGCTCGCCGATGAATATGACAAGGCGCGGCCGCCCTTCGCCGAGACCGGTTCTGCGCGCCTGCCGATGGGGCTCAATCTCGGCGCCCAGCTCTTCTGGCAGCAGCGGAGTTTCCCCGAGCATTTCGCCCGCGTAGCCGCGATCCTGACCTATGCGCAATACTGGTCCTATCGCTTGACGGGCGTCAGGTCGAACGAGCTGACCTCGCTCGGTTGCCATACCGATCTTTGGAATCCGAAGGCCGGCAGCTTTTCATCGATGGTCGAGGCCGAGGGGTGGCGCCAGCTCTTTGCGCCGGTGCGCAAGGCGGGCGACGTGCTCGGCAGTCTATCGCAGCCGCTGGCGGAAGAGACCGGCCTGCGGCCCGCAACGCCGGTCCATTGCGGCATCCACGATTCGAACGCCTCGCTGCTGCCGCATCTCGTCACGCGGCGGGCCCCGTTCTCCGTCGTTTCGACCGGCACCTGGGTCGTGATGATGGCCGTTGGCGGCGAGCCCGTGGAACTCGACGAGCGGCGCGACACGCTGATCAACGTCAACGCGCTTGGCGAACCGGTGCCCTCGGCCCGCTTCATGGGCGGCCGCGCCTTTTCGCTGCTGATCGGCGACGAGCCGCCGCCGGCCGCGCCGGAGGCCGAGGCAGGGGTGCTGGCGGCAGGGCATATGCTGCTGCCTTCGGTGCCCGGCGGCTCCGGCCCTTTCCCAACGGCGAGCCCCCGCTGGACGACGGACGAGGACAAGCTCGCCCCCGCCGAACGGCTCGCCGCGGTTTCCTTCCATCTCGCCCTGATGACGGCGACCTGCCTCGATCTCATCGGCGCGCGGGGGGACACCGTCGTCGAGGGCCCGTTTGCCGCGAACGACGCCTATCTGCGGATGCTTGCCGCTGCCACCGGCCGGCCGGTTCTCGCCAACAGGCAGAGCAGCACCGGAACCAGTCTCGGCGCCGCCTGCCTCGTCGCGGGCGCCCGCGTCAGAACGGGCGTCGAGCCGGTGAGGGATGCGATGGAGGATGCTTATGTCGCCTATGCGGACGAATGGCGGCGGCTGACCGCCGTGCATCTCCGCGGCGGTGACGAATAGACGAGCGGCCGATCAATGAGGTACGGCTGAACGCCGCGGGCAGGAGCCGAGGTCAGAATACGGCTTTGCTGCCTGCCGGTCGGCTATGCTCGATATTGACGACGATCGATATTGCCGTCATTGCGAGCGTTGCGGTGACAATGGCACACAATCCAAGAACAATCATTGTTCACTTCCCGTGGGCGCACCCTCATGATGCCGCCCTGACCCCGACGATGGTACTTGGAGCGGGATGCGCTCACAGGCGTTCGCGCCACCGCTCTATCTGTCTGTGTTGCCGCATTTGTGCGACGTCAGGTGATTCCACCTGCAGAATGCCCTGACGCGCAGTTCGCGCCATTTACATCTCCGCCTCGATACTGGACGGCAAGTAGAACCGCAATTCTAAACTCTTGTGATTGAAAACCTGTTGTTCGGCGCTCGAATAAAACCGTGCAGCGACAGCAATGAGAACGCGCCTTTCATGATTCCGATTCAGAGTGCTGCAGCGACCCTTGCGCGTCTCAAAAGACGCGGCGCTGTAGGGTTGAATTTTAGCGATTCCGATTACGGGTCAGGGACCGTTAACCTTCAAGCAAGGAATTAACCATAAACATGGTCCAACACGTCGGAATGGGAAGTTTTCAGGTCTTCACCAGGCATGATGCCGCGCCGCCGTACCGGTTCCGGTCCGGTATGCATTCACGAAATTACTTGTGGGGCGGACGATTGCAGACGCTTAGCGCGCGCTGATCTCATCGATCTGGCGCGGCCGGTCGCCGGCGGGCGATCCTCCCTCGGGCAGATTTCGATTGCGCAATTTTGAGCGCCGCGCGTCAGCAGCCGGGGATAAGCGTGAACCAGGAAGCGTCAGAACAGGCAAGGAGGGGCCAGGCAGGCAGTCTGCTGGAGCGCCTGCGCTTTGCCGGCCTCGACGATGAGGCCTGCGCGCTGCTTCGCGATCGTCGACAAGGCCTGTCGCCGCGCATCGAGCTGGCGCTGCGCGACCTTTTCCACCGCCTGCAGAGCAATCCCGACGCGGCGCGCCACTTCGACAGCGACCGCCAGCTCGACCGCCTGCACGACCTTCAATCCTCCCACTGGAACGTCCTGACCGACGCCCGCTTCGACGCGCTCTATGCCGAGCGCGTCAAGGTGCTCGCCGATAGCGAAGCCCGCATGGGCCTCGACCCGCGCTGGCAGATCGCGAGTCATGCGGTCGTGCTCGAGCATCTGATCGTCGGCGCCATCGAGGACGACTGGCCGAAATCGCTGCTGCCCTTCGGGAAAGCGCGCAGGAAGGAACTCTCGGACCTCGTCGCCGCCGTCGTCCGCGCCGCCTTCGTCGACACCGAGATCGCCGTTTCCCTGCGTTTCAACGCGCTCCGCCAGCAGCATCAGCGGCAACTCTCCGAGCAGCGCCGAGGCGATGAGACCGAGGTGGCGGCGCTGTTCTCGGATTTCCTTCGGTCGCTCGGCGATGGCGATTTCGCCGCGCGTCTTCCGGAAGACGCGCCGGAGGCCTATCGGCCGATAGTTGCCGGGCTCAATGCGGCTCTGGACGGGGTTCAGCAAGCCCTGCTCGCGGCAGACAGGCGCACCGCCGCCGCCGAGACGATCGTCTCGGCCCTGCGCGGCAGCGCCGCCGAATTTTCCGGGAAGGCCGGGAGCGAGGCGGAAGCGCTTGGTGAGCATGTCGCGACCCTCGGGGCAATGGCCGAGCGCATGCGCTCCGGATCGGTCCGCATCGGCGAAACGGAGGCCAAGGCGAGCGCAACGCGCGCGGCGGTCGAACGCAGCGGCGAGATCGCCGGCCAGGCGATCGCCGCCATGGCGGACATCGAGGCCTCGGCCGAGAAGATCGGCCAGATCATCGGGGTGATCGACGAGATCGCCTTCCAGACCAATCTCTTGGCGCTCAATGCCGGCATCGAGGCGGCGCGCGCCGGCGACAGCGGCCGGGGTTTCGCGGTGGTGGCGCAGGAAGTCCGCGCCCTCGCCCAGCGCTCCGGCGAGGCGGCGCGCGAGATCAAGCAGCTCGTCACCGGCACCAAGACCCAGGTCGAGGCCGGGGTCGAGATCGTTGGCCGCACCCAGGATGCGATCAGCAGCATCGCCGAACAGGTGATCTCCATCAACGACGCCGTGACCGGCATTGCCCGCGATGCGGAAGGCCAGGTGAGCGACCTTGCCGCCGCCGCTTGCGGCATCGGCGGCATCTCCGAGGCGATGAGCCGAAGCGCGGGGCTCGCGGGCGAGACGGCGGCGTCCTCGGACGACTTGCACAACGTCATCGTGGAACTGGGGCAGACGATCCGCCGCTTCCGCTTCGAGCGGCAGGCGCGTTCCTCGGGCGCCAGCGTCTCTCCGCCGCCCGCATTGCCGGCGGCAACACATGAAGAGGAACCGGCGATGCCCTTCGGCAACGACACCGTCTCCGAACGCCATGTCGCGGGATGGCGGCGCTAGTCCAGGGGAAATCAGGCAGGGAACATATGGCCAGCAAGAACACCGCTCGAAAAACGCTGAAGCTCGCTCCGGTCTTGGACCTGAACGAGGCGACGGCGCTGCATGAAAAGCTCCTGGCGCTGAGGGGCGGCGCCGTCGCGATCGACGCTTCGGCGGTGGAACGCGTCGGCGCGCTCTGCATCCAGGTGCTGATGGCCGCCGCAAGAAGTTGGGAAGAAGACCACTCGTCTTTCACCTTTGCCAAGGTGTCGGACGCCTTCGTTAAAACGACACAGCTCATCGGCGTGGATTTCGCCCCGCTGATGGCGAAGGAGATTTGAGAAAATGAAGAAGAGAGTTCTGACTGTCGACGATTCCCGGACGATCCGGAACATGCTTCTCGTCACCCTCAACAATGCCGGGTTCGAGACGATCCAGGCGGAAGATGGCGTCGAGGGCCTCGAAGTGCTCGAGACGGCCAATCCGGACGTGATCGTCACCGATATCAACATGCCGCGCCTCGACGGCTTCGGCTTCATCGAGGGCGTGCGCAAGAACGACCGCTACCGCGCGGTTCCGATCCTGGTTCTGACCACGGAAAGCGACGCCGAAAAGAAGAACCGCGCGCGGCAGGCCGGTGCCACCGGCTGGATCGTCAAGCCGTTCGACCCCACCAAGCTGATCGATGCGATCGAGCGCGTAACGGCCTGAAATCCGGGGACAGCCTCCAATGGATATGAACGAAATCAAAGAGATTTTCTTCCAGGAATGCGAGGAGCAGCTCGCGGAACTGGAGTCGGGTCTCCTCAAGCTCAATGACGGCGACCGCGATCCCGAAACGGTCAACGCCGTTTTTCGCGCGGTCCACTCCATAAAGGGGGGCGCCGGCGCGTTCGGGCTCGATGATCTCGTCTCGTTCGCGCATGTGTTCGAGACGACGCTCGATTGCGTTCGATCCAACCGGCTTGAACCCAACCAGGATGTCCTCAAGGTCATGCTGAGATCGGCGGACGTGCTTGCCGACCTCACCAACGCCGCCCGCGACGGCGGCAGCGTCGACGAGGGGCGCAGCCGGCAACTGATCAAGGAACTCGAGGCGCTGGCCAATGGCGAGTTGCCGCAGGCGGCGGCCGAGCCCGCGCCGAAGAAAGCCGCTGCTGCCCCCGCGCCCGCGCCTGCGCCCGCGGCGACCGAGGAAGGCTTCCAGCCCGTCGCCTTCTCCTTCGACGAGTTCGAGACGAGCGAAGAGCCGACGATCGAGCCCTCGACCTATGAAATTGCCTTCAGGCCCAAGTCGGACCTCTACGCCAAGGGCAACGACGCGACGCTGCTGCTCCGCGACCTCTCGCGCCTCGGCGAAATGAGCATTCATTGCAATACGGACGATCTGCCGCCGCTCGACCGCATGAACCCGGAGGCCGCCTATTTCGCCTGGAAGGTTTCGCTGAAGACCGACAAGGGCGAAGACGCGATCCGGTCCGTGTTCGAATTCGCCGAATGGGACTGCGAGCTCGAAGTGACGCTTGCGGGCGGCGACGCGGGCGATGCGCGCGAAGAGCTGCCGATGCAGCCGGTGCCTTTCGATCTCTCCATGCTTGACGAAGAGCCGGCCGCGCAGGCCGGCGCGGACGAGGAGGAAGACCAGGCCGTTGCCCGGCAACGCGAAGTCCGGGATGCCGCCGTGTCGGCGGCGGAAACGGCAAGCAACGTCGTGCGGATGGCGCAGGCCGCGACCCAGGCGCCCGGGGACGGCGGCCGGAGCGCGTCGACGTCAGCCGCCGCTCAGGCGAGCGCCTCGCAGCAGGCTGCCTCGGCGGCGACCCCGACCATCCGCGTCGATCTCGATCGCGTCGACCGCCTAATCAACCTCGTCGGCGAGCTCGTCATCAACCAGGCGATGCTGTCGCAGAGCGTCATCGAGAACGACACGAACGGCACCTCGTCGATCAATATGGGGCTCGAGGAGCTGCAGCAGCTCACCCGCGAGATCCAGGACAGCGTCATGGCGATCCGTGCGCAGCCGGTGAAGCCGGTCTTCCAGCGCATGTCCCGAATCGTCCGCGAAATCGCCGACATGACCGGCAAGTCGGTGCGCCTCGTCACCGAGGGCGAGAACACCGAGGTCGACAAGACGGTCATCGACAAGCTCGCCGAGCCGCTCACCCATATGATCCGCAACGCGGTCGACCACGGGCTCGAGACGCCGGAGAAACGCGTTGCCGCCGGCAAGAACCCGGAAGGCACGGTGCGGCTGACCGCCAAGCACCGCTCCGGCCGCATCGTCATCGAACTTGCCGACGACGGCGCCGGCATCAATCGCGAGAAGGTCCGCCAGAAGGCGATCGACAACGACCTGATCGCCGCCGACGCCAATCTCTCCGACGAGGAGATCGACAACCTGATCTTTCATGCGGGCTTCTCGACCGCCGACAAGATCTCCGACATTTCCGGCCGCGGCGTCGGCATGGACGTGGTCAAGCGCTCGATCCAGGCGCTCGGCGGCCGCATCAACATCTCGTCGAAGCCGGGGCATGGCTCGGTCTTCACGATGAGCCTGCCGCTGACGCTCGCCGTCCTCGACGGCATGGTGGTCACGGTCGCCAACCAGACGCTCGTCGTGCCGTTGACGGCGATCGTCGAGACCCTGCAGCCGGAGGCTTCCGCGATCCATAGCTTCGGCGCCAGCCAGCGGCTCATCTCGATCCGCAACTCCTTCTGCCCGCTCGTCGATGTCGGCCGCATCCTGAATTTCCGCGCGAGCCAGGCCAATCCGGTCGACGGCGTGGCGCTCCTCGTCGAATCCGAGGGCGGCGGGCAGCGCGCCCTCATGGTGGACGCCATCCAGGGGCAGCGCCAGGTGGTGATCAAGAGCCTCGAGGCGAACTACACCCATGTTCCCGGCATCGCCGCGGCCACCATCCTCGGCGACGGGCGCGTGGCGCTCATCCTCGATGTCGACGCCATCGTCGCCGCGTCGCGCGGCCAATCCCTGAAACCTGAAATGTCTCTTGCTGCTGCCGGATAATCCTCATGACCAATGCCGCAAAGAATCTGACCACTGGCGGACGGGAGCTGATCGCTTTCCGCGTCGGCGACCAGGAATTCTGCGTCGACATCATGTCGGTCCGCGAAATTCGCGGCTGGACGCCGGCGACCGCCATGCCGCATGCGCCGCCCTACATGCTCGGCGTCATCAACCTGCGTGGCGCGGTGCTGCCGATCGTCGACTTCTCCGCCCGCCTCGGCATGAAGCCGTCGGAGCCGACGGTCCGGCACGTGATCATCGTCGCCCAGGTGAAGAGCCAGGTCGTCGGACTGCTGGTCGATGCCGTCTCCGACATACTGACCGTTGCAGACAGCGACATCCAGCCGACCCCCGATATCGCCTCCGATTTCGAGAGGACCTTCGCGCGCGGCGTGCTGGCGATCGAGGGGCGGATGATCTGCCTCGTCGAGCTCGACTCGGTCTTCCCGAGCGAAGAGAGGGAAGCCGCATGAGAGGCCTGGCAGTGCAGGAACCGAAGCTCCCGTCGGACGAATGTCTGGCGAGCGGCGAATATCCGCTGACCCGCCGCGACCTCAACGAGATCGCCGCGATGATCTATGCGGATGCCGGCATCTATCTGAACGAATCCAAGGCCTCGCTCGTCTACTCGCGGCTGTCGAAGCATATCCGCAATCTCGGGCTCAGGGGCTTCCGCGACTATTGCCAGCTCGTGGCCTCTCCGGCAGGCGCTGCGGCGCGCCGCGACATGCTCTCGCACCTGACGACGAATTTCACGCGCTTCTTCCGGGAGAACCATCACTTCGAGCACCTGAAGACGGATGTCCTGCCGGAGCTGATCGCCCGCGCCAAGGCGGGCGGCCGCGTCCGCATCTGGTCGGCGGCGTGCTCGGACGGGCAAGAGCCCTATTCGATCGCGCTGACGGTCCTCTCGCTCCTGCCGAATGCGGCCGATTACGATTTCCGTATCCTCGCGACGGATATCGATCCGAAGATCCTGGCACTGGCGCGCGCCGGCGCCTATGACGCGACCGCGCTCGAAACCGTCAACCCCGCCATGCGCAAGCAATGGTTCAGCGAGATCGAGGTCGGCGGCCGCCTGAAGTGGCAGATCGACGACCGCGTCAAGCGGCTGATCACCTTCAACGAGCTCAATCTCATGGCGCAGTGGCCGGTCAAGGGGCCTTTCGACGTGATCTTCTGCCGCAACGTCGTGATCTATTTCGACGAGCCGACGCAGATGAAGATCTGGTCGCGCTTCGCCAGCGTCCTCGACACCGGCGGCCATCTCTACATCGGCCACTCGGAACGCGTGTCCGGGGACGCCAAGGCACTCTTCGACAATATCGGCATCACCACCTATCGCCATACCGGCAGATTCCATGGAGTTCGGGCATGAGCGCTCCAGCACGCGTCCTCGTCGTCGATGACTCTCCCACCATGCGCGGTCTCATCTCCGCCGTGCTCAATTCCGATCCGGAAGTGACCGTCGTCGGTCAGGCGGCCGACGCGCTCGAGGCGCGCCAGGCGATCAAGCAGCTCGACCCGGACGTAGTGACCCTCGACATCGAGATGCCGAACATGAACGGCCTCGAATTCCTCGACAAGATCATGCGGCTGAGACCGATGCCGGTCATCATGGTCTCGACGCTCACCCACAAGGGCGCGGAGGCGACGATCGCCGCCCTCGAGATCGGCGCCTTCGATTGTGTCGGCAAGCCCCATCCGGGGGATCCTAGCCCCTTCGGCGACCTCGCCGAAAAGGTCAAGGCGGCGGCGCGCTCGCAGCGCAAGTCGATGATCACCAGCAACAAGGCTGCCGCGCCGGCTGCAGCCGCGGCTTCCGACTACAGGGCAGGACGCAAGATCATCGCCATTGGCGCCTCGACCGGCGGCGTCGAAGCCCTGATCACGGTTCTGCAGAAGTTCCCGGCCAACTGCCCGCCGACGGTGATCACCCAGCACATGCCGCACACTTTCACGCGCAGCTTTGCCGAGAGGCTGAACCGGCTTTGCGCCCCGAGCGTCCAGGAGGCGACGGACGGCGCGCGGCTCGAGATCGGCAAGATCTATCTGGCGCCCGGCGGCGAACGCCATCTCCAGGTCGCCAATGCCTCGGCACCCTGCTGCCGGCTCGTCGATCGCGATCCGGTCAACGGCCATCGCCCGTCGGTCGACGTCCTGTTCGATTCGGTCGCCGAAGTGGCGGGTCGCAACGCCATCGGCGTCATTCTGACCGGCATGGGTCGCGACGGCGCATCCGGTCTCCTCAAGATGCGGCATGCCGGAGCACGCACCTTCGGACAGAACGAAAAGACCTGTGTCGTCTACGGCATGCCGAGAGTCGCCTATGAATTGGGTGCCGTCGAAACCCAGCTACCCCTCGGATCGATCGGGGAAGAGATACTGAAGACTGCGGCAGCCCGAAAAGAAGGAAGCGAATAATGTCCCTCGCCGAAAAGATTAAAGTTCTGATTGTCGACGATCAGGTCACGAGCCGCCTGCTCCTGGGCGATGCCTTGCAGCAGCTCGGCTTCAAGCAGATCACTGCGGCGGGTGACGGGGAGCAGGGCATGAAGATCATGGCCCAGAACCCCCATCACCTGGTCATTTCGGATTTCAACATGCCGAAGATGGACGGCCTCGGCCTCTTGCAGGCGGTGCGCTCGAACCCGACGACCAAGAAGGCCGCCTTCATCATTCTGACGGCCCAGGGCGACCGGGCGCTGGTGCAGAAGGCGGCCGCGCTCGGCGCCAACAACGTGCTGGCGAAGCCCTTCACGATCGAAAAGATGAAAGCGGCGATCGAGGCCGTGTTCGGGGCATTGAAATGAACGCTGAGGCTGCCGGCAGGCGCGTGCATGTCATTCAGGGCGAGTTCAAGGTCGTCAACGATCCGGATGTCGTTCTTTCGACCATCCTCGGCTCCTGCGTGGCTGCCTGCATGCGCGATCCCGTGGCGGGTGTCGGCGGCATGAACCACTTCCTGCTGCCGGGCTCGGCGACCTCGCCGAACTCGGGCGGGGATGCCACGCGCTACGGCGTGCATCTGATGGAATTGCTCATCAACGGGCTGTTGAAGCAGGGTGCGCGGCGCGACCGGCTGGAAGCGAAGATTTTTGGCGGTGCCAGGACGATCGCGCGCTTCTCGAACGTCGGCGAGCAGAATGCCGCCTTCGCACGCCAGTTCCTGTTGGACGAAGGCATCCGCATCGTCGGCGAAAGCACCGGCGGCGAGCACGGGCGCAAGCTCGAATACTGGCCGCTTTCGGGGCGTGCCCGCCAATATGCCCTGACGGGCACGGAAGCCCAGCGGGCGATCCAGATGGACCAGCGGCCTGCGCCCGCGCCGAAACCGGTGGAAAGCTCTATCGAATTCTTCTGACCGCGCCGGCCCGCCGGCACTTCAAACCAAAACCGCGTCCCGCAAGCCACGTGAGAGAAACGATGCAGATTGACTACAACCACATGCCTCACGCGGAAGAATCGCTGCCGGACGTGCTGATGCGTATCGTCACCGAACTCCACGACGTCGCCTACCTCATCGAACGCATCGAACCCCAGCTCCTTGCCGGCGAGGGCGCGGCGACGGACAAGATGATGGTCATCCAGGGCATCGACCTTGCCGTCCAGAAGACGCGCGGGCTCGCCGAGTTCATCGATACGATCACCGCAGCCATCCCGGACACCTGGCTGGTCGACATCAGCACCGCCGTCAATCTGGTCAAGCTCGCCGACATGAAGAGGGCGCTCGCCAGCGGCATGCTGCGCCACGGCCACTCACAGCCGCTGACCAAGGCCTCCGGCGATTTCGAGGCATTCTGACGCAGGAATGCAGCCGATTGCCCTCTCCTCGGGTTTAACCCGAGGACTAGCCCTTTACCCGTTTTGACGGCGAGAGGGGATTTGAGCGCCCCCGCGAGTCCCCTTCGCCCCGCCTGCGGGGAGAAGGTGGCCGGCAGGCCGGATGAGGGGTGGCCGCACCTTTCGACGCACGCTCCCTGTTCTTCGTCAAGTTCGCGCAAGTTTCGCCGCCTAGCTTCGCTTCCGGGGCTGGTAGATTCGCGCGGAATGCATTCGGCTATGCGAAAAGCCGATGTCCAGCAAACCCGAATGTTGGAGCTGCGCATGGCGGCGGGCGGATAATCGGCTCGATTGCCTTGCGATACTGGGTGCGGAAACAGAATGAATCTGTTCGATCAATTCTCGACGTTCACGAAAAACCTGAGCAATCTCGGGCAGGGCAAGCTGATTGCGCTTGCCGTTGCCGGTATCGTGGCGGTCGGCTTCGTCCTCGGCGCAGGCATCTATGTCAACAGACCGTCCTTCGAGACGCTCTATGTGGGGCTGGAGCGCAGCGACATCACCCAGATCAGCATTGCGCTCGCCGAGGCCAATCTCGACTTCGAGGTCGGTGCCGACGGAGGCAGTATCCAGGTGCCCGTGGGCATGACCGGCAAGGCTAGGCTGCTGCTTGCCGAGCGCGGATTGCCGAGCAGTGCCAATGCCGGCTACGAGCTCTTCGACAATGTCGGCTCGCTCGGGCTCACCTCCTTCATGCAAGAGGTCACCCGCGTTCGCGCGCTCGAGGGCGAAATCGCCCGGACGATCCAGCAGATCTCCGGCATTGCCGCGGCCCGCGTCCACATCGTCATGCCGGAGCGGGGCAGCTTCCGCAAGGCCGAGCAGACGCCGACGGCGTCGGTGATGATCCGCGCCAGCGCCACCGTCGGCCGCAGCGCCGCAGCCTCGATCCGCCATCTGGTCGCCTCCTCCGTGCCCGGTCTCGACGTCGACGACGTGACCGTGCTCGATTCGACCGGGCAGCTGCTTGCCTCGGGCGACGACCCCGCGAACAGCGTCCTCAACCAGTCGCTCGGCGTCGTCCAGAACGTCCAGACCGATCTCGAGAAGAAGATCGACAATGCGCTCGCGCCTTTCCTTGGCATGGACAACTTCCGCACCAGCGTCACGGCGGAACTCAACACCGATGCGCAGCAGATCCAGGAAACCGTCTTCGATCCCGAGTCGCGGGTGGAACGCTCGACGCGCGTGATCAAGGAGGAGCAGAAGTCCAGCCAGCAGCAGCCGGACAATGCCGCGACCGTGCAGCAGAACGTGCCCCAGGCGGCGCCGCGCGGCGGCGCCGGGCCGCAATCGAGCGACGAGGCGGCCAAGAAGGAAGAGCAGACCAACTACGAGATCAACAGCAAGACGATCGCCACCGTCAAGAACAGCTATTCGATCGAGCGGCTGTCGATCGCCGTCGTCGTCAACCGCGGCCGGCTCGCCGCCATGGTCGGCGAACCGGCCGACCAGGCGAAGATCGATGCCTATCTCAAGGAAATGCAGAAGATCGTTTCCTCGGCCGCCGGCGTCGACGCGAACCGCGGCGACGTCGTCACCTTGAACGCGATGGACTTCGTCGAGACCCAGTTGCTCGACCAGCCGGTGCCGGGCCCGGGCATCATGGAAATGCTGACCCGCAACCTCGGCGGCATCATCAACGCGCTCGCCTTCGTCGCGGTGGCCTTCCTGGTCGTCTGGATGGGCATGCGGCCGCTCGCACGCCAGCTCGGCTTCGGCGGCAAGGCCGGTCAGCTCGAAGGCGAGGCGGCCGGGCTGGAACTCCCCGACTTCTCGCCGGCCGGCGCCGCCTCGGGTGGCGCCCTCATGGAGGGCTTCGGCTCCGACTTCGGCTTCGACAGCACCGACGACCTGCTCAATCTCGGCGACGAAAGCAGCTTCAACCGCCGCGTCAAGGAAGGGCCGGAGCGCCGGCTCGCCCGGATGGTGGAGATCAGCGAGGAACGGGCCGCCAAGATCCTGCGCAAATGGGCCCTCGACCGCGCCGCCTGAGGCAGGTCGCCGGAACGATCGCACGAGAAATCCCGCCCTGGTGGCGGGATTTTCCGCTTTCAGGATAGATTTCCGGGCATCGGGGCCCTGACGCATCCCCGTTGGAATCTGTCGCGTTCACGAGTATTGCTCGAGTCTAATAAATGCGGCGGACGACAGGGTGGACTCCGCGTCAAGAATCCGTCCGGCGCATTCGAGTCATGTCCGGTGCGTCGCTCGCGAAGTTTAATAGAAATTTAACGGTTTTAGATTCCACCGGCGTTCCGGCCCGTCGCGGGCGCGGCCGGTTACTGATTGCTTCTTGGCTGATCCGCAGTTCTTTCGAAATATAGCCTTGAGTGGGGTGAATATAATTTTGCGGCGTTGGCTATGTTATTCGTTTCGTTGCTGCTCTCTGGCTGGATTCGGATTGATGCATTTTAGCAACATGCGGAATATTAAAGTAAATGGATCGCCGTTGCTTTTCGGGAAGGAGGCGAGGCGCCTGGCTGCTTTTGCGGGGCGGCATGCCGCCATTTCAACGCCGGACAACCGCCCGGTCGGCACCGAAAGAGAAAATAGTACTTTTGAATCAGAATCTTGCTCGAATCTCCCCACGGTTGCTTCTGGTGAGTTTAGGCACGCAAAAGTGGAGCTTGCCGGTTCGTTTTCAGAGATGCTTTCGGAAGTAAGCCCTCGCTGATGCCCGTGTTTTTTTGGGGGAGGCGATGTAAAGTTTAAACGATTGATTCGCGTCCTGATCTGCGAATTGTGGCACAGATATGTCGGCTCGGGCCGATGTGCCGTCGCGGCAGGGCAACGTGATTTTCGGGGCGTGGATCGCGCATGGGGGCACTGGAAGTCATGGAAATGTTGCGGGCTGATGCAGTCTGGTCCTCACAGGCCGCTCCGGCGCGTGTGTGTGGCCGGGGAATTTCGCGGGAGCAGTTGATCCGAAGGCTGGGAGAGGCAGCCGGGCACAACGGGCTCGGCGGCGGATTGGCGGCGCTGACGGAATATGTCGGTGCAACGCATTATCTCCTCGCCCGCCATGATCTCTCCCAGGACGGCGGCCTTGATTTTGTCGTCTGTTCCGATTGGCCGTTCGATATCGTCCGGCGCCTGTCGGGCATCGTCGCCGGGCTTCAGGCGAAGACGACGGAACTCGAGAAATGCCTTTCCGTCCTGCAGCCGTCCTTCCATCTGATGCCCGACGACGTCGATCCGCCGCGCGGCATCAGTCGCACCTACTGCGCCGTCACCTTCAATGTCGGGCGGTCGCGATTTTCGTTGATGTTGTTGTTTCCGGAGGACGTCATCCTCTCGCAGGAGGAATTGCGCGAGGTGGCGGTGCTGGCAGCCTATACCGCAAGCCTGAAGACTGCCGTCGAGGTGCGCCAGGACCGTGAATTCGAGTTGACCGAGCGCGAGCTCGAATGCCTGTTCTGGATCGCCGAAGGCAAGACGAGCGAGGAGATCGCGGTCATCCTCGGCATCTCCCGCAACACCATCAACAACTACATCACCAGCGTGATGCGAAAGACGGCGACGCGAACGAGGTCGGAAGCGATCGCCCACGCGGTTCGCAACAATCTGGTATAGGAGCGACGAGGATGCTTCCATTCGTGACGGAAGACCGCGACGACGCCGGCCGATTGGGGCGAGGCGGGCGCGCGGCGCGAGCGGCGACGCTGGTGACGCGCCTGCAGGCCATGCAGCGGCAGATCAATGCGCGGAACTTCGCCGTGCTGCGCATCAACGGCCGGGGCATGCCGGCGACCCGCAAGCTTACCTGCGTCCTCCACAATTGGGGCGCCGCCTCCGAGGCGAACGCACATGAACTGATCCAGGTCTATGGCGAGGAACTGCTGCAGCATCTCGATCGATCGCTGCTGCCGGTGCTCTGGAACGGCCAGGGCGAACACCAGACGGCGGAAGCGACGGATTTTGCCCAGTTCACCCACCGGCTGAAGGGCCGCAAGCTCTCCTGTTCGGGAATCGCTCTCCCGATCAGGCTCGGCGCGCAAGGCAACGGCTACGTGGTGTTTACCGGCAGCTATATCGACGCCTCGGGCGAACAGATCGTCGACCTGCATGGCCGCAGCGCGCATATCATGACCGACATGCTTGCAGCCGACGAAAAGCGCCTGTTCAAGACCGAGTCCCTGAGCGATCGCGAGATCGCCTGCCTTCAGATGGCCGGCGACGGTTATATCAGCGAAGAGATCGCCGAGAAGATGGGCCTCTCCGTGCACACGGTGAACGCCTATCTCGGCGCGGCCACGACGAAACTCGATTCCGTCAACCGCATCCAGGCAATCGCCAAGGCGATAAGGCTCGGCTACATCAGCTAGTTTTTCGTTGAACCTGCCCCTCATCCGGCGTGCCGGCCACCTTCTTTCCGCAGGCGGGGCGAAGGGGACTCCGAGCGGGGCGAAGGGGACGCGCGGCGGCCGCTTAAGTCCTCTCCCCGTCAGAGCGGGGAGAGGGTTGTTTCCCGGGGTAAACCCGAGGAGAGGGGCAATCCCGGGTGAGACCCCGCATCCGATCAACTCGCCAGCGGCAGCGGGTAGGATTTGACGAATTTCGCCTCCTCCAGGCTCCTGGCGAGAAAGGCGGTGTTCTCGTCCGGGTCGCTCGAAGGGTGCTGGAAATTGATGTGGCTGATCTCGACACCGGCCGTTTCGGCCGCGAGCACGAGGCGAGCATAGACGGTGACGCCGCGCGGCTTCAGTTCGAGGTCGAGGATGATCTCCGGGCAACTGTTCCAGTCCAGGTTATAGTTGCCGCCGAGGCCGAAATTCACGGTCCCGGGCAGGAAGTAGAGCTCGGCCGCCGATTCCACCAGATCGGCGAGGCTCGCATAGGATTCGAATCGCAGGAGCGCGACGAAATCCGCAGCGTCGATGAGGCGCAGTTCCGTCGCGACCGGGCGGATCGCCTCTGCCACTATCTGTTCGCGTCTTTCGGAGAATTCGCTTTTTTTCAAGATTAAGTCACCCGTCTTTGTTGCGGCTGAGCTGCATAGACCCGGTGAATGAGTTCGGCGACTGCCTTGTAAAACACCGGTGGAATGACACTATCCACCGAGACTTGTGCAAACATGGAGCGCGCGAGCGGCGGATCCTCGAAAACCGGAATGCCGTTCTTTTCGGCGATCTCGCGGATCTTGAGGGCGACGAGATCCTGTCCCATCGCCACCACCACCGGCGCGTCGTTCTCTTCGCGCACGTAGCGCAGGGCGACGGCATAGTGGGTCGGGTTGGCGATCACCAGCGTGGCACGGGGAACGGAGCCGATCATGCGCTTGCGGGCGCGGTCGCGCTGCATCGATCTCAGCCGCGACTTGACGATCGGGTCGCCCTGGGATTGCTTCAGTTCCTCCTTGACCTCCTGCTTGGTCATCTTCAGTTCCGTGTACCAGTGGTGCCGGGTCCAGAAGAGGTCGAGGATCGCAAGCACCGCGGTTGCGAGAAGGACGACGATGATGATCTGCTTGAGGTCGGAGATCATCGCCGTGAAGATCGACACCGGGTCGGAGAACATGAGGTCGAGCGTCGCGAAGTAATCGTTCCACAGCACGAGCACGACGACGATCGAAACCACGATGATCTTGAACAGCGACTTGCCGAATTCCACCAGCCCCGGAAGGCCGTAGATGCGCTTCAGGCCGCTCAGCGGCGAGACGCGGTTCCATTTCGGCTGGATACGGTCGACGACCGGCCGCGGCAGGTTCTGGAAGATCGACGATCCGACGCCGAAGAGGATGAGGAGGACGAAGATCGGCACGAGCAGCGCCGTGGATTTCAGGAGGACATGGGAAATCAGCGCCGTGGCATCGCTTGCCGTGTCGAGGCGCCAGGCCTCCGGCTGCTCGAAGATGTCCTTCAGCGCTTCGGCCATCGTCGCCGCACCGTCCGAAAGGAAGAAGACGACGAAGATGTAGATCGCCAGCGTCGAGGCGAACATCGTCACCTCGCGCGAGAAAGGAACGTTACCCTTCTCGGCCGCGTCGGAAAGCTTCTTTTCCGACGGCGCTTCTGTTTTGCTTTCCTTGTCCTGCTCTTCCGACATGAAGGAGGATGCCCCCGCCGCCCACGCGCATGATGCTTCGGCGGCCAACCGGCCGACGCTCTGCTATCGTGGTGAACCCGGGCGGCTTCGAGCGCAAGGGGCGAGGGCCGGCAATGCGACCGGCTCAACAGAAATCAGGCGCGGGACGCCGGTTGCCGCGCGCGAGGAAGCAAGCGTCAGGCGGCTTGCGCCTCCTTTTCCTTGAGCTCCAGCTGGCCGCCGGCGGCCAGGCGAATCGCCTCCTGGGTGATCGAGCGCCTGGCGATGGCGATATCGCGCGGGTTGATGCCGGCATCGCCGACCGCAAGATCCGACTCGATCATGCGCCGCTGGCGCGCGCCGATGGAGGCGAGGATCGATTCGCGCAACTCCGCCGCGGAGCCCCTGAGCGCCATCGTGATGACGTCGGTGGAGACGTCGTTGAAGAGCTGCACGCGGCTTCTCTGCGGCATGTAGAGGATGTCGTCGAAGAGGAAGATCTTCGGGCGCACCTTCTGGGCGGAATCGGTGCTGATGGTTTCGAGCGAGGCGAGCAAGGTGTCCACCTGCGGCTTCTCCAGCTCGTTCATCACCTCCGCGATCTTGGCCGGGCCGGGCGAATTGCGTTCCGCCTCCATTTCGTCGACCATCTCCATGACGCGTGCCTCGATGATGGCGGCGGCCTTGGGGCTGACGTTCTTGATGTTGACGGCGCGGTTCAGGATGTCCGGTCGCTGCCGGTCGGAAATCTGCAAGAGCACCTTGGCGCCGAAGCTCGACGGCATCATCGACAGCACATAGGCAATCGTCTGCGGATGCTCCTCGACGAGCAATTGCGCGACGGCGGCGGGATCGCAATCGAGGAGCCGGTCCCAGATGTTGGCTTCATAGGACTGGAAGGTCGCACGGCGGCCGAGCAGGCCGTCGACCTCGTCCGGCGTCAGGCCTTCCTCGAGAATGCTCTCGATCGCCTTGGCGTTGTCCATCAAGCCCGCGCCTTCGGTGAAAAGATCCTCGAACTCGTTGACGAGCGATTCGAGTTCGTGCGGAGGGATGGCGCGCAGCGATTGCGCCGCGGCGATGATCGCCTGCAGCTCGCTCTGCGTGAAGAACTTCAGGAGTTTCCCGGCGACCGACTTGCCCATGGCGAGCAGCACGGCCGCCGCCTTTTCCGTCTGGCTCAGCGGTTGCGCCAGTGCCTGTGCCCCGAAACTTTCGAAATCCGTCATGGATTCATCCCTCGCCCAATCATCGGGCTGCTATTTCCTGCTGCCAATTATCTCGATGAGCTTGACGCCGAAGCGGGTCACATCGCCCTCGAGCACGGTGATTTCGCCGCGGCCGATCACCCGGCCGTTGACCATGATCTCGACCGGCTCGCCGATCTTGCGGTCGAGCCCGATCGTCGCGCCCTCGGTCAGGCCCATCAGGCCCGAAACCTGCATCCGGCTGGTGCCGAGCACGATCTGGAGATCGATCGGGATGTCCATGATCAGGTCCATATTGGCCGTCATGCCGCTTCCCGGTGGTGTGTCGACGCCGCCGCCCGCAGCATCGAAGCCGCCGAAATCCGCGCCGGCGCCGAAGTCGGCATTGCCGGTATCGGATAAATCGCCGCCGAAGCCGCCTGCGCCGAAATCGCCGCCGAAGCCGGCGCCCTCGGCCGAACCGAATTCGCTGCCGAAATCCGACGATCCGAGCGGCTCGGCGGCCGCGAAGTCGGCGCCGAAATCGGCCGGTCCGCCATCCTTCTTGAGGACGCCGCGCAGGTCGTCGATCGCCTGGTCGAGCTCGGCGTCCGCCGTGAATGCGGCCGGTTCTGCGATGGGTGCTGCTTTCTTGGGTGCCATGTGCGGAATATTCCAGTTGAACCTTGCCTCAGGCATTCTGCCGGAGAGGGTTGATTAACTCATGATGTGGCGAAGGATGTCCTGCTCGGAGCCGTGCGTATCCTTGATCCGCACCGTGTACTTCGACCCGGCGCGGCCGAACTCGCAGACATAGAGGTCGCGGCCATTGGCATTGACCTCGACGCGGACATCCTGGCCGTCGTGAAACGGGATGACGTCTCCCGGCTGCAGGCGGCTGATCGTGTTCAGGGTGAGGCTTTCGAGCCGGATGCGAGCTTCGAGCGTTACCGCCGACCGGCGGACCTGTTCTTCGAGATGCTCGGTCCATTCGGTCTTCATCTTCTGTTTCCCGCCCGCGCCGTCGGGCGAGACGATTTTCGTCTTCAGGAGAACGCTTTGCGGGACGATCACCGAGAAGGTCGAAAGCACCGGACCGAGACCGATAGTCATGTCGATCGCGGCGGCATGGACGTCCTCGATTGCCGGGTCCGGTCCCGCCCGTTCCGCACCGTTCACGGGCCGAGCGACGACCGGTTCGGCGCCTGCCCCAGCCTGAACCGCGCTGCAGACGACCTCGGCGATCCCGTGGAATACCGGCAGGGCCATGTCGATCTCGATCTTCGAGAGGGATCGCGGCTGCGGCTCATCGATGGTCGTCGGCTCGGCACCGAGCAGGATCTCGACCAGGGTGACGAGCACCGGGCTGTCACAGCCGATCTGAAACTCCGGGCACCAGTTGTGCAGCGAAACGTCGGCGACCACGGCCGCGTCTCCGAGATCGGCGATGAGCGCGTTGCGAAGCCCCGTGCGGAAGCCTGCATAGGCGATCGTGATGTCCGACCCGGTCTCCGACTGGAGGACATCCGGCAGGAATTCGCTGAGGACCTGGCCGAGCTCCAGCGCGATGCGGCCGATCGCCTTGTCGTCGCCGAGCGCGCCGACCATGCGCGCAAGCAGCCTCTTGTCGAATGCGTGGACGTTCGATGCCGTGCTCATCGTCAAGCCGCCTTGCTCTCGCTGCCGCCGCCCGGATTCATCATCTCCTGCTCGACCGCGTCGATCGACGGCCGTTCATAGGCGGAAATCGTCTTGCGTCCGTATTCGAGGGCGACCTGCGGAACGGAGCCGTTCATGTAGGCAAGCAGCGTCTGCTTGACGATGACGTAGAGCCGGTTCTGCTTTTCCCGCACCGCCTTGATGTTGGAGACGAGCGGACTGACGATCGAATAGGAGAGGAACACGCCGAGCAGCGTGCCGACGAGCGCCGCCGCGATCTTCGCACCGAGCACTTCCGGCGCTTCGCTGATCGCGCCCATGGCCTTGATGACGCCGAGAACGGCGGCGACGATGCCGATCGCCGGCAGGGCATCGCCCATCGTCGTCAGCGCGTGGTAGCACTTCATCTTGTCATGGGTGATCGTCTGGATCTCCTCGTCCATCAGCGCCTCGATCTCGTGCGAGCGGGCGTTGCCGATGATGATCAGCCGCACGTAGTCGCAGATGAAGGCGGTGAGCTCCTTGTTCTGCAGCACCGTCGGCGCCGACTGGAAGATCGAGGATTCGTCCGGATTGTCGATGTGGCTTTCGATCTCGTTGCGCGACTTGGTCCTTAGGTCGCGCATCAGGCTGTAGAGCACGCCGAGCGTGTCGAGATAGTGGCGCTCCTTCGGCACCTTGTGCTTGAAAGCCTCGCCGAGCGCCCGGCCGGTGTCTTTGACCACCTTCATCGAGTTGGCCATGATGAAGCCGCCGATGCCGGCCCCGCCAATGATCATCAGCTCGAAAGGCTGGTTCAAGACTTCCAGGTGGCCGCCCATCGCCATGTATCCGCCGAGGATACAGCCGAAAGTCACAAGAAGCCCGATGATGATATTCATTGCCGATACCTGTCGCGATCGTGGTTTTCCCTCCGATGGATAGGGTTTGATCCTTGCGTGAGGCTGGCCGCAAAGCCCGGTCGCAAAGCGGTGTTCGAGACAGGTTCGCGCAAGCCAGTGCGGTCAGGATTTTTAAAAGGTCGGGCCACCACGCCCGATTCTCGAAACTTGGCGCGGGATGCGTGCGGAAAAACCGCGCACGCTTTTCCGAAATCCGCTTCAGTGCGACAGGGCGAACCGATCGTGACCACGACCTACACGAGCTACAAGCTGATCACCGCCGATCTCACGCGATCGCTGGAACGCGTCTCCGCCAAGCCGGATGTCGCCCGCGAGACTGAATACTACCTGTCGAAGATCGGCAGCATCACAACGATCGACGATTTCTTCGCCGACAACCGGCTGTACAACTACGTGATGAAGGCGCACGGTCTCGAGGACATGGCCTACGCCAAGGCCTTCATGCGCAAGGTGCTGACCGAAGGCATCGACAGCGACGATGCCTTCGCCAACAAGCTCGCCGACAGCCGCTACAAGGCGCTGGTCGAATCGTTGAACTTCGCCCGTCACGGCGAAACCGCGACCTCCTTCGAGCGCGCGCAGAAGGGTGTCGTCGACAAGTACACGCGCCAGACGCTCGAGCAGAGTGCCGGCGAAGAGAACACCGGCGTGCGCCTGGCCCTCTATTTCGAGCGCATGGCACCGATGATCGCCAACGGCTACGAGATCATCGCCGACGAGGCGCTTGCGCAGGTCGTGCGGACCGCCCTGCAATTGCCCGAGGAATTCGCGGCCGCCGACGTCGACCACCAGGCACAGGCCTACGAGGCCGCGATCGATTTCAAGGATTTCAAGGATCCCCAGAAACTCGCCGCATTCCTCGATCGGTTCACCGCCCTCTGGGAGATCAACAATTCCACGGACGGCTACGATCCGCTGGCCGTGTTCGGTTCGTCGAGCGGTTACGGGATTTCGCCCGACCTGCTGCTCTCCATCAACAATCTGAAACTCGGGGGAAGCTGACGTGCAGACCGGCCTCTATGTAGCGCTTTCGTCGCAGATGGCGCTCGAAAAGCGCCTGAACACGCTTGCCGACAACATCGCCAATTCCAACACGGTCGGCTTTCGCGGCACGGAAGTGAAGTTCAACCAGGTGCTCGGCGACACGAAGCCGACCCGGGTTTCCTATGTTTCGGAAGGCGAGGAGTTCCTCAACACCAATAACGGCGCGCTCGCGCGCACCGGCTCGGCGCTCGATTTCGCCATCAAGGGTGACGCCTGGTTCTCGATCGAGACGCCCGGCGGAACGGCGCTGACGCGCGACGGCCGGTTCACGCTGACGGAGACCGGCGAACTGGTGACCATCAAGGGCTATCCGGTGCTCGACGCCGGCGGCGCACCGATCCAGTTGAACGGCGCGGGCGACATCACCGTCGGCGCCGACGGCGCCATCCATCAGAACGGCGTGCAGGTCGCGCTGCTCGGCCTCTATGAGGCGGATTTCAGCAAGGGCTTCATGCGCTACGACAACAGCGCCGTGATGCCGGGCGTACAGCCCGAGCCCGTCGTCGACCGCTTCGATGTCGGCGTCATGCAGGGCTTCCTCGAGGAATCGAACGTCAACGCCATCCAGGAGATGTCGCAGCTCATCATGGTCACGCGCGCCTTCGACAACATCACCGCGCTGATGCGCGACAGCGAGGGATCGCTCGACGAAGCGATCAAGACGCTCGGCGGCGAACGCTGACCCAACGCGTGTGAAACGGACCCCGGATGGCACCCCACGGCTCTGAGACACCCGCGGCATCGACCTCGCTTGCGGCGCTTGCCGGGCTGGTCGAGCGTTACGCGGATCCCCACTTTGCGATCGCCCCCGGCGGCCATGTCCAGACGATCTCGCCGGGCCACTATACGGTCACGGGTCTCTCGCGCCATGTCCGGCTGGGGGATTTCGTCGCCCACAAGAGCGCGACCGGCACCCATCTCGGCGAAGTCGTCCGCGTCGAGCCGGAACGGGTGGTCGTCTGCCCGATCGAGCCTGGCGATCCGATCGGCATCCATGACGTCGTTATCCGCAAGGGTGCCTTCCGCGTCGCCCCGACCGACAAGTGGTGCGGCCGCACGATCAACGCGCTCGCCGAGCCGATCGACGGGCTGGGGCCGCTGATGCAGGGGGACGTCCGTCGCTCGATCTCCAACACCGCGCCGCCATCCATGACGCGCCGGCGGGTGGAGGAGGGGTTCAAGACCGGCGTGCGCGCCATCGATATCTTCTCGCCCCTTTGCCTCGGGCAGCGCCTCGGCATCTTCGCAGGCTCCGGCGTCGGCAAGTCGACGCTGCTCTCGATGCTGGCGCGTGCCGACGCCTTCGACAAGGTGGTGATCGCGCTCGTCGGCGAGCGCGGCCGCGAAGTGCGCGAGTTCATCGAGGACACGCTCGGCGACAACCTCGCCAAATCCGTCGCGGTCGTCGCCACCAGCGACGAGAGCCCGATGCTCAGGAAAATGGCGCCGCTGACGGCGGTCACGATCGCCGAGCACTACCGCGACAAGGGCGACAACGTGCTCCTGATCGTCGACAGCGTCACCCGCTTCGCCCACGCGATCCGCGAGGTCGCCACAGCCGCCGGCGAACCGCCGATCGCGCGCGGCTATCCGGCATCCGTCTTCACCGAATTGCCGCGCCTGCTCGAACGCGCCGGCCCCGGCGCGGAAGGCACGGGCACGATCACCGCGATCATCTCGATCCTCGTCGACGGTGACAACCACAACGACCCGGTCGCCGACTCGGCCCGCGGCATTCTCGACGGGCACATCGTGCTCGACCGCAGCCTCGCCGAGGAAGGGCGCTATCCGCCGATCAACCCGCTCGCCTCGATCTCGCGCCTGGCGAGAAAGGCCTGGACGCCGGACCAGGAGAAACTGGTCGCCCGGTTGAAATCCTTGATCCACCGCTTCGAGGAAACCCGCGACCTGCGGCTGATCGGCGGCTACCGCGCCGGCGGCGATGCCGATCTCGACATGGCGATCAAGCAGGTGCCGGTCATTTACGACGTCCTGAAGCAGACGCCCGGCGAGCGGCCGGCCCTCGACGCCTTCACGGACCTCGCCAATGCGCTGAAGGCGGCAGCGATGGGCAATCAGCCGGGCGCCGGTGCCGGCGCGCGGGGCAGGGGATAGGATATGACCGACTTCGACGCAGACGAAATCGTCCGCCAGCGCCGGCGCGAGGCCAAGACGCCGTTGATCGACAGGATCCTCGGTGCGGTCGGACTGGCGATGGCCGCCTTCGCGACCTTCCTGCCGTGGTACGTCTATCTGCACCCGGAGAAATTCTCGATGCCCTCGCTCTGGCAGGGAACGACGCGCGACCTGCCGGAACGTACCGGCCCCGCGGTCGTGTCGGTCTCGCCGCTCGCGATGACGGACATGGACGACGAGACCGCCGCCGCGGTCGATCGACTGACGACGGCCACCGTGCCCGGCCTCGACGGCAAGCCCGCCGAGGCGCGCGAGGAAGCACCGGCCGGCCCGAACCAGCCCTTCCCGGCCGTGCCGCGCTTCAAGCTCATGCATGTCGCCAAGGGCCGCGCCCTGATCGAGGACGCAAGCGGCATGTACATCGTCCGCGTGGGTTCGGTCCTGCCGGACAACAGCCGGCTTGCAACCTTCGAGGAGCGAGGCGGCCGCTGGGTGATGATCACCTCCAAGGGTGAGGTCTACCAGGACAAGTAGCCAGCAGGCGACGAGGTTGGCGGGGAGGCCCCTCCCCACACGGGCCCACAAGGGGGTTTGGCCTGCCGCCCGCTTCCGCTCCAAGTGCCGCCGCTGCGATCATAAGCCAAGCCGTTGAAGATGCGGACGATTCCGCGAGCGGCAAGCTCCTCCCCGTTGTGAAGAGGGGTTCTGCCCCAAAGGGTTTGCCGCGGCATCACCGACCAAAACCGCACAAGCCTCCTCTCGACAAGTCCCACGCAAGATTACCCGCCTAGGTTCGCCATCATCAGCGGGAGCTCTTGATGGAACCGATTCAGCTTTTCGAACTCGCGTCGCGGCAGGCCCAGTGGCTGACCGTTCGCCAGAACATCGTGGCGGGCAACATCGCCAATGCCAATACGCCGCATTACCGGGCGAAGGACGTTCTGCCCTTCGAAAGCGTTCTCCAGAACACCGGCATCCAGATGGCCGCGACCCACCGCGCCCACTTCACCGAGAGCCCGGAAGCAGCGCAGGTGACGGAGGTGAGCACCCTCGACGATGTCGCGGTGCAGCAATCCGGCAATACCGTCGCGCTCGAAGAGGAAATGATGAAGACCGGTGAGATCAAGCGCGACCACGAGCTCAATGCCGGGCTCGTGAAGGCCTTTCACCGGATGATGCTCATGACGGTACGGAAGTAAGACCCATGGATCCATTGACCTCGGCGCTCAAAGTTTCGGCCTCCGGCCTGCAGGCGGAATCGACCCGTTTGCGCATCGTCTCGGAAAACATCGCCAATGCCCGTTCGACCGGCGACGTTCCCGGCGCCGACCCCTACCGCCGCAAGACGATCTCCTTTGCCGCGGAGGTCGACCGGGCGAGCGGCGCGTCGCTCGTCGAGGTGCAGCGCCTCGGCACGGACGATTCGGACTTCAATATCGAGTTCGACCCCGGCAATCCGGCGGCCGACGAAAAGGGCATGGTCAAGATGCCGAACGTCAACATCCTGATCGAGATGGCCGACATGCGCGAGGCGAACCGCGCCTACGAGGCCAACCTGCAGACCGTCAAGCAGTCCCGCGATCTCATCTCCCAGACAATCGACCTGTTGAGGGCTTCGCAATAATGATCGATGCAATCCAGTCCGTCGGCGCGTTTTCGGCCCTGAAGGAGACCGAGGGAGCGAACGCGACCTCCTCCGCCTCGCTCGTCATGCCGGGCGCCGGCGCCGCCACGCCCCCGTCCCAGAGCTTCGCCGAAGTCCTCGGCAACATGACCACCGACGCGATCCGCTCCATGAAGTCCGCCGAAGGCATATCGCTGCAGGCGATCCGCGGCGAGGCCAACACCCGTGGAGTCGTCGATGCCGTCATGAGCGCGGAACAGTCGCTGCAGACGGCGATCGCCATCCGAGACAAGGTGGTCACCGCCTATCTCGAAATCGCGCGCATGCAGATCTGAGGGAACGAGACATGAAGGCCCTTTCCATCGCCGCCACGGGCATGAACGCCCAGCAGCTGAATCTCGAAGTCATCGCGAACAACATCGCGAACATCAACACGACCGGCTACAAGCGGGCGCGCGCCGAGTTTTCGGACCTGCTCTACCAGACCGAGCGCGCCCAGGGCGTGCCGAACCGCTCCAACCAGGCGATCGTCCCCGAAGGCGCGATCATCGGCCTCGGCGTGCAGACTTCGGCGGTGCGCAACCTTCACATCCAGGGCAGCCTCGTCAACACCGGCAACAACTACGATCTGGCGCTCGTGGGCCGCGGCTGGTTCCAGGTCGAAACGCCGGATGGCGAGACGGTCTATACCCGCTCCGGCGCCTTCAACACCAACGCCACCGGCCAGCTCGTGACGATCGACGGCTACACGGTCGTGCCCGGCATCACCGTGCCGCAGGACGCCACGGAGATCACCTTCACCTCGTCCGGCCAGGTGATGGTGCGCATCGGCAACGATACGGAGCTGCAGGAGATCGGCCAGCTCACGATCGCGAATTTCATCAACGAGGCGGGCCTCGAGCCGATGGGCGAAAACCTGTTCAAGCAGACGCCGGCCTCGGGCGAGGCGATCGTCGGTACGCCGGCCGACCCGGGCTTCGCGCAGATCAAGCAGAACTACCTCGAGGCCTCGAACGTCGATCCGGTCAAGGAGATCACGGACCTGATTTCGGCCCAGCGCGCCTACGAGATGAATTCCAAGATCATTCAGGCCGCGGACGAGATGGCGGCCACGGTGAGCAAGAACCTGAGGTAAGGGCAAGAGGAGGCAAACATGACGTTTCGCCGATCGGAAGGGACAGTTGCCGGAAACGGCCTCGCCCGCCTGCGGGCCATTGCAGCCGCGGCGGTGGCCATCGCTCTCCTGTCGCCTTCGGCCGCCTCTGCCGAGCCGCCGACGGCGGTCATTCCGAAACAGACGATCTATCCCGGGGAAACGCTCGAGGCGAGCATGCTCGAAGTCGTCGACGTCACCAATCCGGACCTGCGCGACGGCTATGTCCGCTCTATCGAGGAAATCCAGGGCAAGGTCACCAAGCGGACCCTTCTTCCAGGGCGCGTGATTCTCGCCTCGGCGCTGCGCGATCAATACGCGGTCGAGCGCGGTTCGACGACCCGGCTCATCTTCAGCAATGGCGGCCTGACGATCACCGCCGCCGGCTCGCCGCTGCAGGATGCCGCGATCGGCGACCTGATCCGCGTGCGCAATATCGACACCGGCGTCATCGTTTCCGGGACGGTGATGGCGGACGGCACGATCCATGTGGTGGCGAAATGAAGATGCGTGCATTGCAGTGGCTCCTGACCCTCGCGGTGGCTTTCGCCGCGGCCTTGAACTCCGCGCATGCCGCATCGCGCATCAAGGACGTCGCCTCGCTGCAGTCGGGCCGCGACAACCAGCTCATCGGTTACGGCCTGGTGGTCGGCCTGCAGGGAACCGGTGACAGCCTGCGTTCCTCGCCCTTCACCGAGCAGTCGATCCGCGCAATGCTGCAGAATCTCGGCATCTCGACCCAGGGCGGCGAATCGCGCACGCGCAACGTCGCCGCCGTGCTCGTAACCGCGACGCTGCCGCCCTTTGCCAGCCCCGGCAGCCGCCTCGACGTGACCGTCGGCTCGCTCGGCGATGCGACGTCGCTGCGCGGCGGCACGCTCGTCATGACCTCCCTTTCCGGCGCTGATGGCCAGATCTATGCCGTCGCGCAAGGCTCCGTCGTCGTCACCGGCTTCAACGCTCAAGGCGAAGCCGCCGAACTGTCGCAAGGCGTGACCACCGCCGGCCGTGTTCCGAACGGCGCGATCATCGAGCGGGAGCTGCCGTCGAAGTTCAAGGACGGCTTCAACCTGGTGCTGCAGCTCCGCAATCCCGATTTTTCGACCGCCGTCGGCATGGCCGCGGCGATCAACAAATATGCGGCGGCGCAGTTCGGCGGCCGCATCGCCGAGGCCCTGGATTCGCAATCCGTCCTGGTTCAGAAGCCGAAGATGGCCGATCTCGCGCGGCTGATGGCGGACGTCGAGAACCTCGTGATCGAAACCGACGCACCGGCGCGCGTCGTCATCAACGAGCGGACGGGCACGATCGTCATCGGCCAGGACGTCCGCGTATCCGAGGTCGCGGTCAGCTACGGCACGCTGACGGTGCAGGTGAGCGAGACGCCGACGGTCGTGCAGCCGGCGCCGTTCTCGCGCGGCGAGACGGCCTATGAACCCAACACCACGATCGAGGCCCAGGCCGACGGCGGCACGGTGGCGATCCTCAACGGGTCGAGCCTTCGCTCGCTCGTCGCCGGCCTGAACAGCATCGGCGTCAAGCCGGACGGGATCATCGCGATCCTCCAGAGCATCAAAACGGCGGGTGCCCTACAGGCGGAGCTTGTCCTGCAATGACCGGAAATCTCGACCATCTTCGCGGCAAGGCGCTCCGCATCCTCTTCGCCTCGGCGGCCGGCGCGCTGATGCTGGCGATGCCGGGCGCTTTCGCCCAGGACGTGACGGCGCCGCCCGCGGAGAACCCCACCGCCAGCGAAATCGAGAAGTTCTGCACCAACATCGCCGATGCCGCGCGCGACCAGCGCTATCTCTTGCAGCGCAAGGATCTTGAGGCGCTGAGGGCAAGCGTCGACGAGCGGATCGCGACGCTCGAGAAGCGCCGCGCCGAATACGAGGACTGGCTGAAGCGCCGCAACGATTTCCTCAAGCAGGCGGAACTCGGGCTCGTCGACATCTACAAGACGATGAAGCCGGACGACGCCGCCGGCAAGCTCGAGATGGTGCGCCCGGAGATCGCCGCGGCGATCGTGATGAAGCTGCCGGCGCGCCAATCCTCGCTGATCCTCGGCGAGATGAGCGACGACAAGGCGGCGGTGCTGACCAACATCATCTCGAGCGCCAGCGACCCGAATACCTCGAAGGAGCCATCATGAGAAAGCATTTTACGGCCGTCTTGGCCGCGGGTCTCCTTGCGGGGTGCCAGAACCAGGCGTTCAACGAGATCGGACGGGCGCCGTCGATGAGCCCGATCGGCAGCGGCCTGCAATACACGCAGACGCCGCAGCTCGCGGCCTATCCGAAGCAGCCGCATCAGGTCACGCACGGATATTCGCTCTGGAACGACCAGCAGTCAGCGCTCTTCAAGGATGCCCGCGCGATCAATGTCGGCGACATCCTCACGGTCGACATCCGCATCGACGACAAGGCCTCCTTCGAAAACGAGACGGACCGCAGCCGCACGAACTCGAGCGGCTTCAATCTCGGCGCCAGCGGCGAGTCGCAGACGAGCGACTTCTCCTGGTCCGGCGATCTCGACTACGGCTCGAACACCAAGACCGAGGGCGACGGCAAGACGGAGCGCTCCGAAAAGCTCAGGCTCCTCGTCGCCGCCGTGGTCACCGGTGTCCTTGAGAACGGCAATCTGCTGATCAGCGGCTCGCAGGAGGTGCGCGTCAACCACGAGCTGCGCATCCTGAACGTCGCCGGCATCGTCCGCCCGCGCGATGTCGATGCCGACAACGTCATTTCCTACGACCGCATCGCCGAGGCGCGCATCTCCTACGGCGGCCGCGGCCGCCTGATGGAGGTGCAGCAGCCGCCGTGGGGGCAGCAGGTCGTGGACCTCGTCTCGCCGATCTGACGGGCGGCACAATCAGGCATCCTCGCCACGGAACGGCACGATGGAAGAAAACGATAGCAAAGAGTCGAAATCCCCCTCGCTGGTGATGACCATTGCCGCCGTGGCCGTGCTCACGCTCGTGGCCGCCGCCGGGGGCTGGCTCGTCGGTGAGCTCCTCGCGCCCCCGCCGGCCGAGGAAACGGCCGCGGCGGTTGAAGTGCCGGCGGGCGCCACGGGCGAGGAGCCGCTGCCGAAGATTGCCACGGAAGCCAACGGCATCGTCGAGCTCGAGCCGATCACGACGAACCTCGCCTATCCCTCGGAGAACTGGCTTCGCATCGTGGTCGCGCTTCAGTTCAAGGGCGTACCGGACGTCAGCATGGCGGAGGCGATACACCAGGACATTGCAGCCTACCTGAAGACCGTATCGCTGCAGCAAATCCAGGGTCCGCGCGGCTTCCAATATCTCCGGGATGACATTCAGGAGCGGGTTGACCTGCGCTCCGAGGGCCGCGTAACGAAGGTGATGTTCCGAACCTTCGTCATCCAGTGATTCGGCAGGCTTGACCCCTCGATGCTTCGCATTGCCACCTTCATAGTCGCCATGATGGCGATGTCGGGAATTGCCGGGGCGCAGAGCTTTCCCGCCGATATTCTGAACACGCCGATAGAGGGTTCGGCCGCCTCGTGGATCATCCGTACCTTCGGCCTCCTGACCGTTCTTTCGGTGGCCCCGGGCATCCTTATCATGGTGACGAGCTTCCCGCGCTTCGTCATCGCCTTCGCGATCCTCCGATCGGGCATGGGGCTGGCGACGACGCCGTCCAACATGATCATGGTGTCGCTGGCGCTGTTCATGACCTTCTACGTCATGGCACCGACCTTCGACCGCGCCTGGCGCGAAGGCATCGATCCGCTCCTGAAGAACGAGATCTCGGAAACGGATGCCGTGCAACGCGTGTCCGAGCCGTTCCGCGAATTCATGCTCGCCAACACGCGTGACAAGGACCTGCAGCTCTTCATCGACATCGCCAAGGAAAAGGGCCAGACGGTCGTCGTCGACGACAAGGTCGACCTGCGCGCGGTCGTGCCCGCCTTCATGATTTCGGAGATCCGCCGCGGCTTCGAGATCGGCTTCCTGATCATGCTGCCGTTCCTGGTGATCGACCTCATCGTCTCGACCATCACCATGGCCATGGGCATGATGATGCTGCCGCCGACGGCGATCTCGCTGCCGTTCAAGATCCTCTTCTTCGTGCTGATCGACGGCTGGAACCTGCTCGTCGGAAGCCTCGTGCGATCGTTCGTCTGAGCCGAAACGGGACAAGCCCGGACAGGCTCTCGAGGGGCGCAAACCCGCGCTCCCTTCCCTGGCTCCCGCCTTGATAAGAATCCGTTAAACATAAGATTTCACGGGCGATTCACCACATTCTCGGGCGGGGCCGGAGGTACCCCCGCGGATTAAGTAGTTGGCAAGAAATGGCTGCGAGTTTCGTTCTCACACGGCGGGTTTGGTGTCCTTCAAAAGTTGAGCGGAGCCGAGTGGCATGATGCCGGGCCGTCGTGACCGGTAAGGTTTTCAACCCGGTATGTCCCCCAATCAGTATTTCGTAGGGACAACGAATATGGCTAGCATTCTCACCAACACCTCCGCTATGGCGGCACTCTCGACGCTACGCTCCATCTCCTCCTCGATGGAAGATACGCAGAACCGGATTTCCACCGGCATGCGCGTCGGCTCGGCTTCCGACAACGCCGCCTACTGGTCGATCGCGACGACCATGCGCTCCGACAATGCCGCTCTTTCCTCGGTAACCGACGCACTCGGCATGGGCGCCGCCAAGGTTGACACCGCCTATTCCGGTATGGAAGCGGCTATCGACGTCGTCACGGAAATCAAGGCCAAGATCGTCGCCGCGACGGAAGAAGGCGTCGACGCTGCCAAGGTTCAGGAAGAAATCGATCAGCTTCAGGACCAGCTCCTGAGCATCGCCGAATCCGCGTCCTTCAACGGCGAAAACTGGATTGCCGGCGAGGCTGGCACCAAGACGGTCGTTACCGGCTTCGTCCGGGCTTCGGATGGTACGGTGTCGGTCAAGACGTCCGATTACACTTTGACGGACGCCGCCGACGGTACGCTTCTCTTCGCTGACGATGGCTCGGGCGGTCTCGACACTGGCACCGGCATCCTCGGCACCGCGGGCACGAACGGCAATACGGTCTATGGCCTCGATATTTCCTCCATGGATGCCACCGCGCTCGGCAACGCTCTCTCCGACGTTGAAGACGCGCTTACCGCAATGACCAGCGCGGCATCGTCCCTCGGCTCCATGTCGACCCGCATCGACCTGCAGTCGGACTTCGTCGCCGAACTCAGCGACTCGATCGAGGCCGGCATCGGTCGTCTGGTCGACGCCGACATGAACGAGGAATCGACGCGCCTGAAGGCCCTGCAGACGCAGCAGCAGCTCGCCATCCAGGCGCTCTCGATCGCCAACTCCGACTCGCAGAACATCCTGTCGCTCTTCCGCTAATCGGCGAAACGGCACGGAGGCTGACCGTGCCGCAACGCTGGAAAAGGCCGCGACCGTATTCGGTCGCGGCTTTTCGCATTTTTTTGTCCGCTTCAACATTCCTTAACCATATTGCTGTTTCCTAACACCATCGAACTGGCGGGTTAACCAATAATATCAATTGGTTAGCAGGCATGACGCTGACCGTCGCTTCCCGGTGAACTCCGGAATGTCCCTTCTTAATCAGCCACTAAGGGGCACCCACAACATGACAAGCATTCTCACCAACATCGCAGCCATGTCCGCACTCGAAACCCTGCGGTCGATCGGCAACAACATGGAAACGACCCAGGGCCGCGTTTCTTCCGGCCTGCGCGTCGGCGAAGCTTCGGACAACGCCGCTTACTGGTCGATTGCAACCACGATGCGTTCCGACAACATGGCGCTTTCCGCCGTCCAGGACGCGCTCGGCCTCGGCGCCGCCAAGGTCGACACGGCCTATGCCGGCATGGAATCGGCCATCGAGGTCGTGAAGGAAATCAAGGCCAAGGTCGTTACCGCAACGGAAGAAGGCGTCGACAAGGCCAAGGTCCAGGAAGAAATCGATCAGCTCCAGGAGCAGCTTCTGTCGATCGCCGAATCCGCTTCGTTCAGCGGCGAGAACTGGATCGGCGGCATTGCCGGCAACACCGTGACCGTTGTCTCGGGCTTCGTGCGCGCCTCTGATAGCACCGTCTCCGTCAAGACGACGAGCTATGCGCTGGTCGACGGCGTAACCGGCGGCAACCTCCTGTTCAGCGATGACGGCTCCGGCGCCCTCGACACCACGACCGGAATCCTCGGCACCGGCGGCGCTTCGGCTGGTGCTTATGCCGTCTACTCGCTGGACATCAGCGGTCTGGCGACGGCGAACATGAACGACGTGCTCTCGGACGTCGACGATGCGCTCTCGGCCATGACCAGCGCCGCCGCCGAGCTCGGTTCGATCTCCATGCGCATCGGCCTGCAGGAAGATTTCGTCGCGAAGCTGTCGGACTCGATCGACTCCGGCGTCGGCCGTCTCGTCGATGCCGACATGAACGAGGAATCGACCCGCCTCAAGGCCCTGCAGACGCAGCAGCAGCTCGCCGTTCAGTCGCTGTCGATCGCCAACAGCAATTCGGAAAACGTTCTCCAGCTCTTCCGTTAATCGGCAGCGCACCACAAGCTCGGGGGCGGATATCCGCCGCGCTGAAGCCGCACCTTGCGAAAGGTGCGGCTTTCGCGTTTTGGCAAGGAATCGTTAGGTTTTCTTAAATTCATTAACGTCGGTTTATCTTTTGTTAACCATAGTCGCGTTAGCTGGCCGCATCGAAACGATGAGTTAACCAAGGTGACCAGCGGGTTAACAGGCATGACGCCGCTCATCGTTGCCGGCGGCGATCCGGTATGTCCCTTCATCACATGCTTATCCAAGGGGCACCTAGACTATGACCAGCATCTTGACGAACACGGCGGCAATGGCTGCGCTCCAGACTCTCCGTTCGATCGACGACAGCATGGAGACGACCCAGGCCCGAGTTTCATCAGGGCTGCGCGTCGGCGAGGCTGCGGACAACGCCGCCTATTGGTCGATTGCGACCACCATGCGCTCGGACAATATGGCGCTATCCGCCGTTCAGGACGCCCTCGGTCTCGGTGCCGCCAAGGTCGACACGTCCTATGCCGCGATGGAAAGCGCCATCGAAGTCGTCAAGGAAATCAAGGCCAAGGTCGTAGCCGCTACGGAAGAGGGCGTCGACAAGAGCAAGATCCAGGAAGAGATCGACCAGCTTCAGGAACAGTTGATGTCGATCGCCGAATCGGCCTCGTTCAGTGGCGAGAATTGGGTCGCTGGCGACGCGGTCGCGAAAAGCGTCGTCTCGGGCTTCGTGCGGGCGTCCGACGGCACCGTTTCGGTGAAGACGACCACCTACACCTTGGATGACACGGCGACCGGCAACCTGCTGTTCGGCGGCGATGGCGCCGGCGGGATCGATGACACCACCGGGGTGCTCGGGACGGACGGGACCTTCACGACCGCGCCCGCTGCATCGGTTTACACGCTCGACATCACCGTGTTCGCTGACCCGGATATTGCGACGAACATGGCCGAATCGCTGACCCTGGTTGAGAGCGCCCTGCAGGCGATGACCAGCGCTGCCTCCGCGCTCGGGTCGATCTCCATGCGCATCGGCCTGCAGGAGGAGTTTGTCGCGGCGCTGACCGACTCGATCGACTCCGGTATCGGCCGTCTCGTCGATGCCGACATGAACGAGGAATCGACCCGCCTCAAGGCCCTGCAGACGCAGCAGCAGCTCGCCGTCCAGTCGCTGTCGATCGCCAACACCAATTCGGAAAACATCCTCCAGCTCTTCCGTCAGTAGCAGGTCAGGCAGCCTTCCCGGGCTGCGTCTCCCCGCAATCGTTATCGTTATCGCCCGAAGGCCGCGCAGCTCCTGCGCGGCCTTCGGTGCTTTTGCGCCCAGGTAACGCACGCATCTCATGCCTGCGCCGCCGGAGGCGAGATAATCCGCCAAGGCTTTACTTTGTGTTTATCAATCTTAACAGGCCGTTAACCGTATTAACCATTTGTTAACCATTTACGGTTAACGAATGGTTAAGAACCGATGGTCTGTCCACTCAGGGCAAACAAGTGGCAGTGCGCATGACGCCTTACCATCGTTGCCGGTCGCCTCCGGAATGTTTTCGATTCTCATCAGACAGAGCGACAACCGATGACCAGCATCCTGACGAACGCTGCCGCCATGGCTGCACTGCAGACCCTGCGCGCGATTACCCGAAATATGGATGAAACCCAGAGCCGCGTTTCCTCCGGCTACCGTGTCGAAACCGCTGCCGACAATGCCGCCTACTGGTCCATTGCGACGACCATGCGATCGGACAATACGGCGCTTTCCACCGTTCAGGATGCGCTGGGCCTGGGCGCGGCAAAGGTCGATACCGCCTATGCCGCGATGGATGCCGTCATCGATCTCATGAGCGAGATCAAGGCCAAGCTGGTCGCGGCCCGGGAGCCCGGCGTCGACAAGGACAAGATCGACAAGGAGCTGGAACAGCTCAAGGATCAGCTGGTGTCGGCCGCGCAATCGGCGTCCTTCTCGGGCGAGAACTGGCTTTATAACGACGCTTCCGCGGCCGTCGGAATGAAATCGGTCGTCGCCTCGTTCAACCGCAGCGCCGACGGCAGCGTGTCGGTGACGACGCTCGACTACGACACCTCCGCATCCATTCTGGTGGATGTGCAGGACGAGAGCCGCGGCATGCTCACCAAGGCCGTGGACGCGGATGCGCTGACGTCGAGCCCGACGGGCACGGCCCGCGAATATTATCTCATCGATGCCGGCAGCCCGCCGGCCGGCGCGACGGAGATCGCGCTCGACGACACAACCGCCGACAGCGACCTGGACGACATGATCAGCGTGGTCGACGACCTGATCAGTCAATTGACCGACTCCGCCTCCACTCTCGGTGCCATCACCAGCCGCATCGAAATGCAGGAGGGCTTCGTCGCCAACCTGATGGACGTGATCGACAAGGGTGTCGGTCGCCTCGTCGATGCGGACATGAACGAGGAATCGACCCGGCTCAAGGCGTTGCAGACCCAGCAGCAGCTCGGCATCCAGTCATTGTCGATCGCCAACACCAACTCCGAGAACATTCTCCGCCTGTTCCAGGAATAAGGGTTCCGCCCGCTTCGACGGGCGCGAACATCCGGCCTCGACCCTGAAAAAAGAACGAAACAGGGCCTCGAGCGCTTCTTCCGCCGTGCCGCCGGTCATCGGCATTGGCGGAGGCTGGTTGGACCGCGCTATTGCCCTGGCGCGGTCCAACACCTTCATTTTCGCACAAGTTTGACCGGCTAGCCTCCCTTGGCGGTCTCGCTGCATGCTTCCTTGAATCCTAGCCGGTTTGAAGGATGAAAACATGCAGCGAATCAAAGTGCTCCGGCGACCTTTGCGCGTCCGATAAGACGCGCGGCGCCGTAGTCCGACTGCCGGCCGAGATGGTTTCGGCCGCCGCCTGCACCGCTGTCCGGAGGGGTCTCCCCTTTCGCGGACCGCTGCAGAATCGAGAATGCTGGTCCTGGCGCTGTCTCGGGCGTTCCGGGCCGAAGGAGACATTTAAGACGTGTCAGGCTCTATGGATTTGCGGGCCATGAGGCAGGCTTTGCCGGCGGGGCAGGGGGTATCGACGCGGATCGCGCGCAAGGTGGAGGCGTGCCGATGAGCGCGTCGCTTTCCCGTTATCTGAAGGATTTCAGCGCCCCGAAGATCGAGCTCACGCGGATGCCGCCGCCGCCGAAGTATTTTGCGGATATCGATGTCGATCTGACCGATGCCGACCGAGCCGTGAAACCCGCCATGCCGGAAATCGACGTCGAAGCCGAACGCCGGCGGGCCTTCGCCGAGGGTCGCGCCGAGGCCGGCGCCGAACTCGCTTTCGAGCACCAGAGGGAGATCGCCGAACTGAAGGCGCGTCACGCCGAGGAACTCGAAGCGCTGACGCGCCGCCTGGAGGAAGAGGTCGCCCGGAAGCTCGCCGAGGGCTTCGGCGCCATGACCGAACGGCTGGCGCTCGCGATCGGCGATCAGGCGGCGCGCGTGCTGGCGCCGGTCCTGGACGAGGCGCTGCGCAGGGAGGCGATCGAGAACCTGGCCGCGATGCTCCGGCAGGGGCTCGCCGAAGGCGAGGGCCTCGCGATAACGGTGCGCGGGCCGCTTGCGCTTTTCGAAGCCCTGCAGGCGCGATTGCCCGAGACGACCGTGTTCCGCCACGTCGAAAGCGGCGATGTCGATCTCACCGTCGAAATGGGTGAGACCATCCTGGTCACCCGGTTGGCGGCGTGGTCCGATACTGTCCGGAAGGTTCTGGCATGAGTGACGAAAGTCATCACAACGGAAAGAATGAGATCATCATCGTCCGGCGCTCGGGCGACGGCCACGATGGTCACCACGGCGGCTCGTGGAAGATCGCCTATGCCGACTTCATGACCGCGATGATGGCATTCTTCCTCGTCATGTGGCTGATCAACGCCGCCAATGAGGAGACGAAGGCGGCGATCGCGGCCTATTTCAATCCGGTGCAGCTCACCGATCAGAAGCCCTCGGAAAAGGGCCTCAAGGATCCCGCCAAGGACGCCCAGGGCGAAGAGACGCAGCAGCGGTCGAAGGTCGATGGCGAGCAGACGAAGTCCGGCGGCTCCGCCAAGTCGGGCGATCAACTGACGGCGACTTCGGGCGAGGAAACCAAGTATTCCGATGCCGACTTCTTCGAGAATCCCTATTCGGTCCTGTCCGAGATCGCCCGGGAAGTCGGCCATGAGGCGAATATCAGCGTCAAGGGCGACGGCGGGGCCGCGCAGTCGGGCCCGGCGACGGGCGCCGCCGGCGGCGAGGCCTATCGCGACCCGTTCGATCCGGATTTCTGGACCAAGCAGGTCGAAGTGAAGGATGCCGGCAACACGGTCGAGAGCGATGTGGCGCTCGCGGCGAATGACGCGGGCGGAGCCACCGCGGAGCAGAAGCCGGCCGAAGGCGCCACACCGGCGAAGGCCGAAGCCGAACCCGCAAAGGGCGCGGATGCGGGCGCGAGCGGCAACGGGGCGAAGGACCGGCAGAAGGACGCCGATGCCCTGAAGGCCGAGATTGAAAAGGAAGTCGCGGGGAAGGCGGGGCGGCTTCTCGAGGGACTGGTCGTGACGCCCGCCGAAGGCGGACTCCTGCTCACGATCAGCGAGCAGACGGATCAGTCGATGTTCGCGGTCGGCTCCGCCGTCCCGCAGAAGGAACTGGTGCTCGCCATGGAAAAGATCGGCCGGCTCCTGGCCGAGCGCCAGGGCGCGGTCGTGGTGCGTGGCCACACGGACGGGCGCCCCTTCAAGGACGGCACCTATGACAACTGGCGCCTGTCGGCGGCGCGCGCCCAGAGCGCCTATTACATGCTCGTCCGCGGCGGCCTCAAGGAAGAACGGGTGCAGCAGATCAGCGGCTTTGCGGATCGGCGCCTGCAGGTGCCGGGCGATCCTTACGCGCCGGCCAACCGGCGGATCGAAATCCTGTTGCAGTCGGGGCAGGGCTGAACGAGATGTTGAAGCGGCTCGGCGCCATTCTTGCGACAACGGCCCTGACGGTTGCCTTTGCGGTGGGTGTCGCCCGCGCGAACGGGCCGGAAGAGCTCGCGCCTTTCAAGATGATAAGGTCGCTGCAATTCGTCCAGGATTCGGTGGTGCTCGGTGACCATTCGGCGATCGAGATGCAGCGCTTCATGCTCGGCGCGATCGACGAGCGGCTGCGGGCGGCCGATCCGGCGGCCTTCCGCGATCCCCGCAACGTCGACGCCGCCCTCGTCTACGTCATGAGCGGCGGCAATCCCGATACGCTCGACTACCTCGTCGGCCGCGACATCGAAGGCAATTTCGATTCCCGCGTGACCGACGCTCTCAGGCAGTACCTGAACGGCAAGGGTCCGCTGATCGTCGAGAACCTCTCCAAGGCCGCGCCGGAATACAAGAACGCGCGCATCGGCCCCTATCTTTTTCTCATTCTCGGCAATGCCACGTCGCAGCAGGATCCCGTCGCCGCGATGAGATACTACGACTGGGCGCGGCTGACGGCGCCGGGCACCATCATCGAGGAGGCAGCGCTTCGCCGCTCGGTGTACCTCGCGGTGCGCGCCAACGACCCGGACAAAGGCTTTCGCTACGCGCTGAACTATGCGCGGCGCTATCTGACCTCGCCTTACGCGAGCCAGTTCGCCGACGTCTTCGTCGAGCTCGCGGTCGCGCATTTCGACGCGGCGGCCGAAGAGAGGGTGTCCGAGGTCCTGGCCTTCATGGACCGGTCGCGCCAGCGCGAAGTCTATCTGCGCGTCGCGCGGCGTGCCGCGATCGGCGGCAACCAGACGCTGGCGCGTCTCGCCTCGAAGCGGGCCGAAGAACTGGCGGACGACGGCGGCGCGCAATCGCAGGTGCTGGCGAGCTTCTACGAGGGGCTTGCCGCCGTGCCCTCAGCGGACGTCTTCTCCGCGACGAAGACGATCAGCGCCATTCCCGACGAGGATCTCTCGCCGCGCGATCGCGCACTGCGCGAAGCGGCGAAAGCGGTCGCCGAAGAGGTTGTGCGGCCCCCGGCCGATGAAAGCTCCGCGCAAGCGCCCGGTTCTATACCGGAAGAACCCGCCGGGGAGTCGAGCCATGCGGAGGCCGAGGAGACCGGAAGCGGCATGAGCCCCTTCGGCCAGGCCGTCGAGACGCCGCCGGCAACGGACGATGGCGGCGCGATTTCCGCCGACGTGGCGCAATCCGGCGATCCGGCTCTCGATGGTTTTCTCGCCAGCGGGCGCTCCAAGATCGAGGAGATCGATGCGCTCCTGAAGGAGGAGGGACAATGAGGCCTCTTGACGAGAGTTTGCGCATGCCGGCCGCCGCCGTCACGGGCAGGCCGGCTGCGCGCCAGGGCGGCCGCGACCAGGCCGACACCGCGCCCGGCGCCTTCGAGGAGGCGATCGCGGATGCCGGTCGCCCGAAGGCGCAGGGAAAAGGCGGCGAGCAAGCGCCGCCGCCGGCACGCGCCATCGGCGATCGCCAACCGAGCGTCGGCACCGGCAATCTGATCACGACGGCTGCCAATGCCACGGCCAAGGACGAGACGCCCTTGCCCGACGGGGCGAGAGCGCCCGGCGAGGGCGCGGCGAAACGGCCGCAACAGGCGCCGTCGATCGCCGAGGTGCAGGTCTCTTCGAAGGGCGACCAGAGGAGCGGTGAGCGCGAGCTAGGAGATCCGGCGGCTTCCGCCACGCGCGCGTGGCGCGGAAAAATGCAGGCCGACGCCGGCTCCGCCGAGGAGGTGACGACCGCCGACATGCCCGATGGCGACACCGGTTCCCACGAGCCGGGAAGCGGTACGGTCGCCGACCTCCTGACGATGCTCGGGAGCGGCGTGGCGGCGACCACCGTGGCGACGCAGCCGGAGGGCAAGGCAGGACCGGCGGAGGGCGATCACGCGCGTTCCCTGAGGTCGGTGACGAATGCGGGCGGTAGGGCTGAAGACGACGAGCCTCTGTTGCAGGCCGAGAAGCCCGTCGACGATGGTGGGGCGGACCGGCTCTTCCGCTTCGCCCGCGCTGATGGCAAGGGGCAGGCCGTTTCCATGAGCATCTCGCAGGATGGCGAGAAGGTGACGGTCGATAATGTGAATTCGCCGGGTGGCTCCAAGGCCGAAACCGTCAGTGTCCTCGAGGCGCGGCGCTACCTTGGGGTGGCGATGACCGCGAATGCGGCGTCGGTGACGGGTGCGATCGCCGCCGATGGCGAATGGGCCGCCGCCCTGCAATCGACGGCCGCCACGGCGCAGCCCGAGGCCTGGAGCCAGGCCGGCAAGACGCTCAATACGCTGAAGATCCAGATGCATCCGATCGATCTCGGCACCGTAACGGCAACGCTGAGGCTCAAGGACGACGAGCTTCAGGTCGACCTGAAAGTCGAAACCGGCGAGGCCTTCCGCCAGTTGCGCGACGATCAGAGCGAGATGGTGAAGGCGCTCCGCGCCCAGGGATTCGCCGTCGACCAGGTGAACATCGTCTTCAACGCGGGGGGGGACGGTGCGAGTGCGAACGGTTCGCAGCAGCAGGCCCAGACGCCGTTCGGTAATGACGGCCGCGGGCCGGCGGGCAACGAGGGCGGCGAGCGGCGGCAAAGGCAGGAAGGCGGCCAGGTTGCGACGGAAAGGTGGGCGGGCAATGATGGAATGGATGACGCGGCGACTGGTGCCGAGCGCGGTCGCGCTGGCGACGTCTACATGTAGCGCCTTTGCAAGCGCCGGCGTCTGCGAGCGTGAGATCGTTACCGCGGCGGCCAGATACGGCATCCCCACCGGCATCCTCTATTCCGTCGGATTGACCGAGACGGGGCGCAAGGGGTCGCTGCAGCCCTATGCGATGAACATCGAGGGCAAGGCCTATTTCGGGACGAGCGTTGCGGACGTCCTGGCGCGCTTCAGCGCGGCCCGGGCGCAGGGCGCCAAGCTCATCGATCTCGGCTGCATGCAGATCAACTACCATTTCCACGGCGAGCATTTCAGCTCTCCGGAGGAAATGCTTGATCCGCGCAAGAATGTCGATTATGCCGCGCGCTTCCTCGCCAATCTGCGCTCCAGGCATGAGAGCTGGACGATGGCGGTGGCGCGCTATCATGCCGGTCCCAACAACGATCCGGCGCAGAAGAAATATGTCTGCCGCGTCATCGCGAACCTGGTCGCGACCGGCTACGGCAAGTGGACGCCGAACGCCACGCAGTTCTGTCAATAATCAATCGTCAGTTGTATCGGCGCGGTCGCGTCGCATTGTGGCAACAATGCGGGTAGATTGTGACTGCAAGCGATTTCGTCATGGAGCGTTAACTTTTCCACACGATATTAGTGTCATGATTAACGGCCACCTACTAGATATAGATCAAATCGGCACGCAATCCTTAATCAACTATTAAAATGTCCCATTAACTTCCTCTAATTGTCCATGAATCATACGATTCGTACCTCTGTCTCAACGAGGCAACCCATATTGATTCGGAGGCGGACGAATGATCGTGGTGGTTGATGAGAGAGAGCTGGTAAAGGACGGCTACGCGTCCCTGTTCGGGCGCGAGGGCATTCCCTCGACGGGTTTTGATCCGAGGGAGTTCGGCGAGTGGGTGAGCACCGCCGCCGATTCCGACATCGAGGCGGTAGAGGCGTTCCTGATCGGGCAAGGCGAGAGCGCATTCAGCCTGCCGCGCGCGATCCGCGACCGCTCGGAGGCGCCGGTCATCGCCATGAGCGATACGCCCTCCCTCGAAAACACGCTCGCCCTCTTCGACTGCGGCGTCGACGACGTGGTGCGCAAGCCGGTGCATCCGAGGGAAATCCTCGCCCGCGTCGCCGCGATCCGCCGGCGGCTGAAGGCGATCGCCAATTACACCGACATCGGGCCCATTCGCGTCTTCGCCGACGGTCGCGATCCGGAGATCAACGGCGAGGTTTTTGCCCTGCCGCGCCGCGAGCGGCGCATCCTCGAATATCTCGTCGCCAACCGCGGCCGCCGGGTCTCCAAGGCGCAGATCTTCAACGCGATCTACGGCATCTTCGACGAAGACGTGGAAGAGAACGTCGTCGAAAGCCACATCAGCAAGCTGCGCAAGAAGCTGCGCAAGAAGCTCGGCTTCGACCCGATCGATTCCAAGCGTTTCCTTGGCTACTGCATCGACTGGAATTGAGCGCGTGAGGACCGGACGCCGGGCAGTCCAAGACAGGTTCACGCAAGGCCCGGCTCCTAGTGTCGCTGCAACAAGGAAATGAGGATCGGAAATGAGTCTCTACGGTACCATGAGAACGGGCGTGTCCGGCATGAACGCCCAGGCCAACCGCCTGAGCACGGTGGCTGAGAACATCGCAAACTCCAGCACGGTCGGCTACAAGCGCGCATCGACCGAGTTCTCATCGATGATCCTGCCGTCGAGCAGCGGTTCCTACAATTCCGGCGGCGTCCAGACCCAGGTCCGCTACAGCATTTCCGACCAGGGGGCGACCACCTACACGACGTCGGCAAGCGACCTTGCCATCAGCGGCGGCGGGTTCTTCATCGTCCAGGGCGCCGATGGCCAGGAATACCTGACACGCGCCGGGGCTTTCGTCGAGGACGACCAGGGCAACCTCGTCAATACGGCCGGGTTCACCCTGATGGGATACGAATACGAGGCCGGCGCCGACCCGACGGTCGTCGTCAACGGCTTCGACGGACTGACCGAGGTCAATCTCGCATCGGAGGGCCTGACGGCGACTGGTTCGACCACGGGGGCAATGGGCGCGAACCTCCCTTCCGGCGCCTCGAACGGCGACGTTAAGACGACTTCGCTCATCGTATACGACAGCCAGGGCAACACCCGCATCCTCGACTTCAACTACACCAAGGTTGCCGACAACCAGTGGGAACTCGAAATCATCGACCGGACGTCGAGCACTTCCCTCGGCACCGCGACGCTGGATTTCGATGAAGATGGCGTCCTGACTACGTCGCCGGCAAACCTGACTTTGGACGGTACCGCGATCAGCCCAATTGCGGGGACGGGCGCCATACTCAACGATATCGTCATCGACTTCTCGGAGACGACGCAGCTCGGCACGGCCTTCACGCCCGATGGCGGCAAGATCGACGGCAACGCCCCGAGCAAGGTGTCCGGCTATCAGATCGACACGGACGGCATCGTCTACATAAAATATGCCAATGGCGATCTCGAGCCGCGCTATCGCATCGCTCTCGCGGATGTTCAAAGCCCCGACAAGCTGATCCCGGAATCCGGCAACGTCTACTCGCAGGGCGTCGATTCCGGCGTCATCATCACGGGATTTGCCGGCTCCGGCAGCTTCGGCACCATTCTCTCCGGCGCGCTTGAAAGCTCGAATGTCGATATCGCCGACGAGCTGACCTCGATGATCGAGTCGCAGCGCAATTACACCGCGAACTCCAAGGTCTTCCAGACCGGTTCCGAGTTGCTCGAAGTTCTCGTGAACCTGAAGCGGTAATCCCCAAGAAACGGTCCCGGCATGTCGCTGTCTTCTGCAATCTCCATTGCGCAATCCGCTTTCAGTACCACGGCGGTTCAAACCGCCACCGTGTCGAAGAACATTGCGAATGCGGGCAATGCGGACTACTCCCGGCGCATGGCGATGCTCGGGACCACTCCCGGGGGCGCCCAGGTCGCATCGATCTACCGGGCGCAAAACGAGGCGCTGCTCAAGCAGAACCTGCTCAGCATTTCGCAGTCTTCCGCGCAGTCGAGCCTGCTTTCCGGCCTGGAGATCCTGAAATCCGCGCTCGGCGGCAATGACTACGAGACGTCGCCGTCGACTTACCTTTCGGCCTTTCACGACAGCCTGCAGACCTTCGCCTCGACACCGGGCAACTCGACGATCGCCGCGACCGTCGTGTCGGACGCCTCGGATCTCGCCAAGTCGATCAGCAGCACCGCGGCCGCCGTGCAGGACCTCCGGCTCGACACCGACAAGCAGATCGCCGAGGAAGTCGCCAATCTGAACGCGCTGCTCGCGAGTTTCGAGACGGCGAACAATGCGGTCAAGCAGGCGACGGCCGCCGGCACGGACGCAACCGCGGCGCTCGACGACCGCGACAGCCTGTTGAAGCAGATCGCGGAGCTCGTCGGCATCTCGACCGTGACGCGGGCCGACAACGACACGGTGATCTATACGGCCGACGGCACGGTGCTTTTCGAGACGCAGCCGCGGCAGGTCACCTTCACGCCGACGACGGCCTATGACGCGACCGTCACCGGCAGCGCCATCTTCATCGACGCCGTGCCGCTTGCCGCCGGCAGCGGCGCGGATACCACGGCGCAGGGAAAGCTTGCGAGCCTCGTGCAACTGCGCGACGAGGTCGCCCCGACGTTCCAGTCCCAGCTGGACGAGATGGCGCGCGGCCTGGTCAGCCTGTTCCAGGAAGGCGGCGCCCCGGGTCTCTTCACCTGGACGGACGGAACCGTTCCCGCGGACGGCACGATCGAGCCCGGCATCGCCGCCTCGCTCGCGGTCAATCCGGCCGCGCAGGCCGATCCGTTTCTGCTGCGCGACGGCGGCTTCAACGGCGTGGTGGCCAACACCGATGGCGACGCGGGCTTCACCGACCTGCTCGACGGCTTCATCACCGCGATGGACGAGGACATGACCTTCGACGCCGCGGCCGGGCTCGACGGCACGAGCTCGATCATGGAATTCGCCGCCTCGTCGATCGGCTGGTTCGAGCAGTTGCGCAGCGGCGCCTCCACCGCGGACGACAACAAGACGGCGCTTCTGGCGCGGACGGAAGAGGCGCTCGGCAAGGTGACCGGGGTGAGCATCGACGAAGAGCTCTCGCTGCTCCTCGATCTGGAGCAGTCCTACAAGGCCTCGGCCAAATTGATCAGCACCGTCGACGCCATGATGGCGTCGCTTCTGGAAGCCGTGAGGTAATCATGAAGACATCCTTCGTTTCGAACCTGGCCGTGCAGAATGCCATGCGCCTGACCATCCAGCAGGGTCAGGCGGAACTTCTGAAGCTCGAGACGGAAGTCTCGACGGGCCGGTTCGCGGATGTCGGCGTTGAACTCGGCTCCTCGACGTCGCGCTCGGTCAACCTGCGGCGGGAGCTGGCGCGGCTCGAAACCCTGGTCGACACGAATTCGATCGTCACCCAGAGGCTCTCGGCCTCGCAGGAGGCTCTCTCCCAGATGGCCGAGGCGGCCGAGCAGGTGCGCGACACGCTGGTGACCTTCAAGGGCAATGATGCCGCCGACCAGCTGTCCATCCAGAAGATGGAAATCGAGAGCGCCATGTCGCTCTTCACCTCGGCGGCGAACCTCTCCTTCAATGGGGAATTCCTCTTTGCCGGCATCAACACCGACGTGAAGCCCTTCGAGGACTACAGTGCCGCGGGGTCGGCGGCGAAGGCGACCTTCGATGCCGAGCTTGCGAACTACATGTCGGCAAACGGCATTGCTTCCATGAGCGACTTCACCGTCGCCCAGATGGAAGACTTCATCACCAATACGCTCGAGCCGCTCTATGCGGATGATACCCAATGGGCGGCGGATTGGTCCCAGGCCTCCAGCCAGAACATGACCAGCCGCATCAGCACGACCGAAGTGGTGCAAAGCTCGACGAATGCGACGACCGACGGCTTCCGCAAGTTTGCCCTCGCCAGCGTGATCGCCTCGGAACTCATGGACCAGGACGTGAGCTCCGAAGTGCGCACCTATATCGGCGAAGCGGCGCTCGGCTATGTGGAGGAAGGCAACACCAGCATCACCGCCGAGCGCAGCACGCTCGGCATTTCGGAGGCCCGCGTCGAGAAGGCGAACACGTCGCTCGAGGTCCAGATCAAGCTGATCAACACCCATATCACCGACCTCGAGGGCATCGACACCTACGAGGCCTCGACCCGGATGAACACGCTGCTGACGCAGGTGGAGACGTCCTACACGCTGACGGCGCGGATCCAGCAGTTGAGTTTGATAGACTTCCTCTAATGACTAGGGGACGAAGACAAGCATGAGGGATGTCTGAATGTATCAGTTTGCTTACGCCGAGATCATGGAGGGAGGCGTAGCCGTTTCCAAGGATCGGGAGCGGCAGGTGCTCGATCGTTCCATCGCGCTCCTCGAAGCGGCGAAGGAAAAGAGCGGCTATTCGCGCGAGGCGATCGAGGCGGTCTACTTCACCCGGCGTCTCTGGATCCGCTTCATCGATGACCTGCGCGCGCCCGACAACCAGCTCAACGAGGAACTGCGCGCCAATCTGATCTCGATCGGCATCTGGATTCTGAACGAGACGGAGAAGATCCGCAAACGCGAGTCTTCCAACTTCCAGGGCATCATAGACATCACCACCATCATCAGGGATGGACTGAAATGAAGAGCACACTGCGTATCTCGCTGAAATCGGGCGAAAGGATCTTTGTAAATGGCGCGGTGCTTCGCGTTGACCGCAAGGTCGCCATCGAATTCCTGAACGATGTCACCTTCCTCCTGGAAAACCACGTCCTGCAACCGGAAGACGCAACGACGCCGCTCAGGCAGCTCTACTTCATTGCCCAGATGATCCTGATCAATCCGGAAGGCGCCGAGCAATCGACGGCGATGTTCCGCAAGTCGATCGTCATGCTGCTCACCTGCTTCAAGAACGAGGAAGTGCTGGCGGAACTGAAGCGCATCGACGGCCTCGTCACCCAGGGCCGTGCCTTCGAGGCGCTGAAGGCGATCCGCGCGCTTTATCCGATCGAGGATCGCATCCTCAATGCTCAGGAAATCGCGCCGGCGACGGTGGAACAGATTCGCAAGGAAATAGCGCCATGGCGGTAAGCGGCGTCAACACGACTTCGAGCAATACCACGTCGTCGACGGCGACGACCACAAGCGCGACGAGCGACGCGAGCGCCGCCACGCTGAACTACGAGAGCTTCCTGAAGCTCTTGGTCGCGCAGATGAAGAACCAGGATCCGACCGAGCCGATGGACGCGACGCAGCAGATCGCGCAGCTTGCGACCTTTTCGCAGGTCGAGCAGACCATCAAGACCAACAAGAATCTCGAAAGCCTGCTTCAGCGCACCTCGCTCTCCGAGGCCGACGCGGTGATCGGCAAGACGGTCACCAGTGAGGACGGCAAGACGACTGGCGTGGTCAAGGAGGTCAAACTATACTCCGATGGAATCATTGCCGTGCTCGATACGGGCAAGGAGCTCGTCATCGGTCCCGGCGTAAAGGTGAAGTGATAGTCCCATGAATGAGGCGGACGCCCTCGATATCGTGCAGGCCGCGATTTGGACCGTGATCGTGGCCTCGGGCCCCGCCGTCCTGGCGGCCATGGTCGTTGGCGTCGCCATCGCCTTCATTCAGGCGCTGACCCAGGTTCAGGAAATGACGCTGACCTTCGTCCCGAAGATTCTCGCCGTGATGATCACGGCAGCGATCTCGGCACCTTTCGTCGGCGCGCAGATTTCCATCTTCACCGACATCGTCTTCTCGCGGATCCAGTCCGGATTCTGAGGCGGGCGGGCACCCCCCTCTGCCATACCACCTTCGCGCAAGCTTGGGTCTTTAGTTCTTCCGCTATAGCTTGGGCAGCATGCGCGTCGTGCTGCCCGCCTCTCATGAAGAGACGGAAGAGACATGGCACAACAGGCAGCGCTGACCATCCCGAAACTCGCACCCAAGAGCCGGGACATCGGCTTCGCCCTCGGGATCGTCATGATCCTGTCGATCCTGTTCCTGCCCATTCCGGCCTTCCTGATCGATCTCGGGCTTGCCTTCTCCATCTCCTTCTCGGTTCTGATCCTGATGGTCGCGCTCTGGATCCAGCGGCCGCTCGAATTCTCGTCCTTCCCGACGATCCTGCTGATCTCGACCATGACGCGGCTGGCGCTGAACATCGCCACCACGCGCGTCATCCTCTCGCACGGCCATGAGGGGCATGGCGCCGCCGGCGGCGTCATCTCCGGCTTTGCGAGCCTGGTCATGTCCGGGGATTTCGTGATCGGCCTGATCGTCTTCCTGATCCTGATCACGGTGAATTTCATCGTCATCACCAAGGGCGCCACCCGCATCGCCGAAGTCGGCGCCCGCTTCACCCTCGACGCGATCCCCGGCAAGCAGATGTCGATCGACGCCGATCTCTCGGCCGGGCTGATCGACGAGAAGGAGGCGCAGCGCCGCCGCCGCGAACTCGAAGAGGAAAGCTCCTTCTACGGCGCGATGGACGGTGCGTCGAAATTCGTTCGCGGTGACGCGATCGCCGGCCTGATCATCACGGCGATCAACGTCTTCGGCGGCATCATCATCGGCTATCTGCGTCACGGCATGCCGATCGGCGAGGCGGCCGACGTCTTTGTCAAGCTTTCCGTCGGCGACGGCCTCGTCTCGCAGATCCCGGCGTTGATCGTCTCGCTCGCGGCGGGCCTGCTCGTTTCGCGCGGCGGCACCGCCGGTTCCACCGACCAGGCGGTCGTCGGTCAGCTCAGCGGCTATCCGCGGGCGCTGATGGTGGCGGCCGGCCTCATCATCCTGCTCTCGGTCATGCCGGGCCTGCCGTTCATTCCCTTTGCCGCGCTTGGCGGCGGCATGGCCTTCCTCGGCTGGCTCATTCCTCGCCAGCTCGAGGCGGCGAATGCGGAGAAGCGGGCCGAGGAGGCGATGAAGGCGCAGCAGACCAAGGAGAGCGACAAGGACTCCGTCAAGTCCGTCCTGAAGACGGCGGAGATCGAACTCCTCCTCGGCAAGCAGGTCTCGACGCGGCTGCTCGGCGCCCACCAGGAGCTTGCCTTCCGCGTCGGCAAGATGCGCCGCAAATTCGCCCTGCAATACGGTCTCGTCGTTCCGGAGATCAAGGTATCGGACGATATCACCATCCCCGACAAGGCCTACCAGGTCCGTATCCACGGCACGACGATCGCCTCCAACACGGTGCGCGTCGGCGAGGTGCTGGTCGTCACCGGCGGCGCCCGCCGCCCGAGCGTGCCCGGCGACGATATCCGCGAGCCCGCCTTCGGCATGCCGGCCGTCTCGATCCTCGAGACCTTCACGGAAGACCTGAAGCGCGAAGGCTTCCACCCGATCGACAATGTCTCGGTCGTCCTGACGCACCTGAGCGAAGTGATCCGCAACAACCTGCCGCAGCTTCTGTCCTACAAGGACGTGAAGGTGCTTATCGAGCGGCTCGACCCCGAATACCGCAAGCTCGCGGACGAGATCTGTACTTCGCACATGTCCTATTCCGGCCTGCAGGCGGTGCTCAAGCTGTTGCTTGCCGAGCGGGTCTCGATCCGCAACCTGCACCTGATCCTCGAGGCCGTGGCTGAACTCGCTCCGCATGTGCGCAAGACGGAGCAGATCGTCGAGCACGTGCGCGTGCGCATGTCGCAGCAGCTCTGCGGCGACCTCGCCGACAACGGGGTGCTCCGCGTTCTGCGGCTCGGCAACAAGTGGGACATGGTCTTCCATCAGGCGCTGAAGCGCGACGCCAAGGGCGAGATCGTCGAATTCGACATCGACCCGCGCCACCTCGAAGAGTTCACCGAGCAGGCGACGAAGGTTATCCGTGAACATCTCGACCGTGGCATGCCCTTCGTGCTGGTAAGTTCGCCCGAATCCCGCTCTTATGTCCGCATGATCATCGAACGCCTCTTCGCCACACTCCCGGTGCTCTCCCATGTCGAGCTTGCCAAGGGACTGGAGATCAAGATCATCGGCTCGATCTCATGATCAGCGACCCCGAGGGCACGGTGCTGGCGCTGTTTGCGGCCTTCTGCCGGATCGGCGGCTGCATCATGGTGATGCCGGGCTTTTCGGCCGCGCGTGTTCCCCTGCAGGTGAGACTGTTCATCGCCGTCGCGATCTCGATGGCGATCCTGCCGGTCATGTGGACCGACATCTATCCGGAGGTGACGGGCAAGGGCCACACCTACATCTATCTCGTCGCGGCCGAGACGGTCGTCGGCGTCATCATCGGCCTCGTCGCCCGCTACTACGTGCTCGGCCTGCAGTTTGCCGGGACGGCGATAACCATGCTGATCGGCTTCAATCCGCCGCCGGCGGCGGACGTGCTCGAGGACACGACGGAAAACCAGCTCACCAGCATGATCAGTTTCGCCGGCCTCTTGCTTCTCTTCATGCTGGACTTCCACCATGTGATGATCGAGGCGATCGCCCAGTCCTACCGGGTGATGCCGATCGGCACCGGCTTCGATCCGCAGGGCATGCTGATCACGCTCACCAATTCGCTCGGGCAGACCTTCATGGTCATGCTCAGGCTCGCGAGCCCCTTCCTGATCTACGGCCTGTTGTTCAACGTGGCGATCGGCATGGTGAACAAGCTGGCGCCGCAGATCCCAATCTACTTCATTTCCCAACCCTATCTCATCATGGGCGGTCTGTTCCTGCTCTATCTCGGCATTGCCGCCATGCTGCACCTCTTCGCCGACGGCTTCGCGCCGGTGATGCAGGGCGGCTAGAACAGCGAATCGGAGCCGATGAAGACCCGGTCGGAAAAACTGAAACGCCTGGTCGCCGTCCAGCGGCATCTGGAGCAGATGGCCGAGAGCGAACTCGCCGAGATCGCCCGCCAGCGCACGACGCTTGCCGAAACGATCGATGTCGTCGTCGACGCGATGGGGTCCGGCCATCCGATGCATCGCATGTTTTCGGGCCACTACGCCTCCCAGCTCGGGCGGCTCGTGCAGAAGGACCAGATGCTGCTCGGCATCCAGGAGGTGCATGAATCGCGGATGCTGAAGGAGCGTGCCAAAGGCGATCGCCTGGAAGAGAGCATGAAGGACGCGCGCCTGGAGGAGGAGCGCGAGGCGGCGGACAATTCGATCCTCGACCTGATCGATCAGCATGTCTCGGCCGGACCGCCAGCTTCCCGTAAGGTTGACGGGCGATAGTGGGGTGATACGGGCCCCCTGCCGAAGGGTGGAGGCCCGGCTCCGACACTGATTGCGCTGCCGGTGAGAGACGGCGGCGGCTCCGGCTTTAAGAGGACCTGACATGGCTATTTCCCCGCCCAGCGATCTGGTGATGGATGTCGTGCGCGCGGCCGATCCGGCGGAAATTCAGGAGGCGCAGGCGCGGCTCAAGGCCAATCGCGCCGCCTTCGAGGCGACGAGCCTCGCGGAAAACGGCAATGGCTTTGCCGCCGCCGTCTCGGTCCTCAACGCGTCCGAAGGATCGAGCGGCCTTGGGGACATCGACAATCGTGTCGGACCGAAGAAGATTCCCGAGACCTATCGCAAGTTCGAGGCGATGGTGCTCCAGAACTTCGTGAAATCGATGCTGCCGAGCGACAGCGAAAACGTCTACGGCAAGGGAACCGCCGGCGACGTCTGGAAAAGCATGATGTCGGAACAGATCGGCGACGTTCTGGCCAAGGGCGGCGGCATCGGCATTGCCGAGCAACTGGCCGGCGACGATCCCGCCGACCGCGTCAAGGCCTCCGTCGACGGCAACAGCCTGAACCTCGCCGCCGGCATGGTCCAGGAATACGAGCGCAAGACGTTCTCCGCCTTTTTGACCGACGACGACAAGAAGAAGCAGGCCTGAGCGGGGTCAGGTGCGTGCGGTTCTCCGCCCCGCGCCCCGCTCCGAATAAGAACTGAGCAGAACAATGTTTGGGCCTGACCGGCCATCCTGCGCCAAGCGCATTTGGGAGTTGAATTATGGAAGCTGTGGCATCCAATGACCTGCGGATACAGAATGTTCTCGGTCGGCTGGAGATGATCATCGACAACGAGAACAGCCGTATCGGCATTGACCCCGCATTCGACCTGAAGACCTCGAACGCTCACAAGAGCCGCTGCCTCTACGAACTGACGATGCTCCATCGCGACGCGGCGTCGGGCGAGATATCGCCTTCCTTCACCTCGCAGACCCGCCATCTTCGCAAGAAGCTGCAGCTGAACTCCCAGAAGGTTGCCGCGCATCTGGAGGCGGTGCGTTCCGTCGTCGACATCCTCAAGACGGCCGCCCAGGATGCCGATGCGGACGGCATCTACACCGAAGCGCAATTCCGCTATAGCGATTTCTGATGCTGAAGCTCGTTCTCACCGGTATCTGGGTCTGCGCCGTCACGCTCGGATCCGTCTATTTCTCGATGCAATATGCCTCGGCGCCCGTCATCTCGGAGGCCGAAGCGGCTCGCCGCGCGTCGGAGGAGTATGTCCCGGGGGAAATCATCACCGTCCCGGTCATCAAGGACGGGGCCGTTCAGGGCTATTTCCTGGCCAAGCTGTCCTTCTCGGCGACGCGCGAGGGGATCGCTGATCTCCACGCGCCGCTTCGCCAGCTCGTCACGGACGAGCTCTACGACATGCTCCTCGGTTCGAAGCTGATCGACGTCGCCGACACGCGGAGCTTCGACCTGCCGAGCTTCAAGGGTGCGGTCAAGGACGGTCTCAACAAGAAGCTCGGAAGCGAAGTCATCACCGAGGTCCTGGTCGAGCAGCTCGAGTACCTCACCAAAGACGACGTCCAGCGCGTCGCCAACAGCCAGAACATGCCCCATCAGAAGCCGGTGCCGATCGTCGACAGGAACGGCAAGGTTGCCGCCGACAGGATACCCGAAGGGGCGGTGAAGGCCGACGGCGGTGCGCACTGAACTTCTGACGGTTCAGCGCGCGGCGCCGCCGCGGTGCCGGCCCTCGGCGGAACCGATCCTTGCGGTCAGCCGGCCGACCGCGACGTAGAGGGGATAGAGGCTTGCAGCGGGAAGGCCGGTCTCCGCCCAGAGCTTGATGCCGAGCGGCAGGGACGTCACAAGCAGCGCCAGCGATCTGCCGAACGTTTTCAACCGTCCAAAGAGCGTCGGGTCGCGCTGATGCTCGAGGAGTGCCGAGATCGCGCCGTTTTCGAGGCTGCGGGCGCGGATCCACGACGCCGTGGTGTGGTAGGCCGGAACCGTTTCCGCCACCCAGGCCTCCGCGGCCCAGGCGAAGGAGAAGCCCTTGGCCTTGCATCGATCGAAGAAATCCGCGTCGCCGACGCCGACGATGTTGAGCGCCGGATCCAGATAGGGCTTGGCCATTCCCTCGAGAACCGGCCGCGTGATGAGGACGTTGCCGGCGGAATTGAGGATCGGCGCCGGCCCGGCCCTGTCGTAGGGCGGGGTGAAAACCGGGTGCCGCTTCCATTTGTATTCCTGCGGATCCTCGAAGACGGGAAGCTGCGGCCCGCCGACGATGTCGGCGGAATGGGCCTCCTGCACGGCCAGGAGGCAATCGAGCCATTCGGGAGCGGCGACTTCATCGTCATAGATGACCGCGAGCGCCTTGAGGTTGGGATAAAGATCGAGGGCCCCTGCCCAACCGGCATTGCACGCATGGGCGTGCCCCGGGTGGCGGGTGACGATAATGGCGGAATCGGACGAGCGGCCGGCAAAGAAGCTCTTCGCCGCCTGCGCGCCGGCGAGGCCCTCCGCGTCGTTTTCGACGACGATGGTCGCCAGGGGCAGGTCGGGCCGCTGCGAGACGATGGTCTTCAGCGTCTTGACCAGGCGAACCGGGCGGCGGAACGTAGGCACCACCACGACAAGCTCGATATCCGCCGCGTCTTCCAGCCGTCGCTGGAAATAAAGGGAGCAATCCTCGCCGTCCGCCGTCATCGTCAAAGCTCGCGCGAATTTTGGCAATTACTGGAAAATATCTTCCTGAACAAACTTCGGATCCTCAAAACGGCCTATAAGCGAAGTTTACGCCCGGACCCGGCACATTGCAAAAGGCCGCTTCGCGCACTTCGCCAGCCGAGAGGCAAGCTCTCAGAAAGCCGCGCCGACCGGCCGCGACCTTTCAGCGATGCAAGGAAATCCGGCTCACCTCGGGCCCGGTTGCGGTTCGATCGCCTGAGGCACTTGCATTTATGCGTTTGGAACAGCATAGGGCGCATGCAGGCAATCGCTCGATGCCGCGTGACTTAAAGTGTGCCGCGTTCGAGACAAACCGGGAGATATCGTCGTGACGACTGTGATTGATGGCAAGGCCGTTGCCGCTTCGGTCATCGAAAGCGTGAAATCCGCCACCAAGGCGCTGGAAAGCGAAGCGGGCGTTCGCGCGGGGCTGGCGGTGGTCATCGTCGGAAACGATCCGGCAAGCCATGCCTATGTCTCCGCCAAGAGCCGGATGGCCAAGGAATGCGGCTTCCTTTCGGTTCAGCATACTCTGCCCGAGGAGACCTCGCAGGAGGAACTCGCGGGCCTCGTCGCGGACCTCAACGCCGATCCGTCCATTCACGGCATCCTCGTGCAACTGCCGCTGCCGAAGCATCTTCGCTCCGAGCCGATCATCCAGTCGATCCTTCCGGAAAAGGACGTCGACGGCCTGCATGTCGTCAATGCCGGCAAGGTCGCGACCGGCGATCTCGAAGGCGGGCTCGTCTCCTGTACGCCGGCCGGCGCGATGGTCTTCGTGCGCCGCACCCATGGCGACGATCTTTCCGGACTGAACGCCGTCGTCATCGGCCGTTCCAACCTCTTCGGCAAGCCGATGTCGGCGCTGCTTCTCGCGGCGAACGCGACCGTCACGACGGCGCATTCGCGCACCAAGGACCTGGCCGCCGTCTGCCGCAACGCCGACATCCTGGTAGCGGCGGTCGGTCGTCCGGAGATGGTCAAGGCCGATTGGGTGAAGCCCGGCGCAACGGTGATCGACGTCGGTATCAACCGCGTCCCGGCGCCCGAGCGCGGCGAGGGCAAGACCAAGCTCGTCGGCGACGTCGCCTTCGAGGAATGCGCCAAGGTCGCGAGCGTCATCACGCCGGTCCCCGGCGGCGTCGGACCGATGACGATCGCCATGCTGATGGCGAACACGATCATCACCGCCTATCGCAAGGCCGGCCGCACGCCACCGAAGTTCTGAGCGGCTGGCGATTTGATTAGAGCGAAGAAGCAAAACTCTCCCACTTGTGGGACCCTTGTGGGACCCTTGTGGGGAGGGTCAAACCCGGGGCAATTGGGACACCCGCAGCGCGGCTACCGGATACAGCCCGCCTATCTCCCGGGCGCCGGTCCCGTCGAGGCTCGCACGATCAGTTCGGCCCGCCAGAGTTCCTGCTCCGGATAGTCGCCGCGGTCGAGAATGCCGCCGATCAGCCGTTTGGCGATGCGGGCGCCGGCGGCCCTCAGCGACGAGCGTGTGGTCGTCAGCGGCACGCTGAAATTCTCGGGCTTCAGCATCGGCAAGACGTCGTCATGGGCGATGACGGAGATGTCGCTGCCGATCACGAGGCTTGCCTGGTTGATCGCGCGCACCGCTCCGAGCGCCAGCACCGTACTGGAGCAAAGCACGGCGGTCGGCGGGTCCGGCCGGTCGAGAAAGCGCTGCATGCTGCGGTAGCCGTATTCGTCGGTCATCGCCGAATGGTGAACCAGCGTCTCGTCGAGGCGGAGCCCCTTTTCCTCCAGTGCCCGCGTCAGGCCCTTCTTCCGGCGGAGGGAGAAGGCGAGATATTCCGGCCCGTTGATGAGCGCGATCCGGCGGTGGCCGAGCTGGATCAGAAGCCTGGCGGCATCGTAGAAGGCGGCGGTATTGTCAATGTCGACGAAGGGGTAGTCCTTTGCGCCGCCGATCGACCGCCCGTGTACGACGAAGGGGATCGAAAGCGCCTTCAGCATGGCGATGCGCGGATCGTTGGCGCGCATATAGGCAAGGAAGAGCGCATCGACGTTGCCGCTTGCCGCCAGTCGCCGGAAGGTCGCTTCCTCGTCGTCGGGGGCGCTCGGATTGAGCACGAAGTGGAAGTCGTGCTTCACCGCCTCCTCCGCCAGCCCGGCCAGGAACTCGCCAAAATGGATGTCGGAATCGATGCCGGAGGCGATCGGCATGACGAGGCCGATCGAGTAGGCCTTGCCGGTGGCGAGCCGTTGAGCGGCGCGGTTGGGCCGATAGCCCGTCTCGCGCACCGCCTGCAGGACCCGCTCGCGCGTTTCGGCATTGACCTCCGGATAGCCGTTGAGCGCCCGGCTCACGGTCGTCTGCGACAGGCCGAGCAGCTCCGCCAACTGCTTGAGGTTGACCGCCATGATGCGTATCCTTCCAAAGCGCTTTGAATACTTTTCTCGTTTTTGAGCCACCGAACAAGCGCTTTCTTCGTCCTGTAGCACTCATGCCGGCACGCAAGAAGCAGAAAACCGGCTGTTTGCGCCGCAAAAATGCTGCCGCAGAGCAAAAATTCGGCCCGCTGAGGATGGTTGTGCAAAGCCTCTTGACTCTTTCTTTGCGGCAATGGAGTGTGAGCTAATTCAAAGCGCTTTGAATCGGCGCCTTGACGTTCCGCCCGTGGCGCAATGCCCGGGCTTCTTTTTGGGGAGGACGACACGTGAAGAGATCATTGCTGATAGGCGTGGCCGCGTTCGCATTGCTTGCAGGGGGAGCTGCCGCCGCCGACCTCAAGTTCAAGCCGGGCGAGGACTCCAAGTTCAACTGGGGGAGCTTCGAGGAGTTCAGGAAGGGCCATGACCTGAAGGCGCAGACGCTCACCATCTTCGGACCCTGGCGCGCCGAGGACGAGGCCCTGTTCAAGAGCGTCTATGCCTATTTCACCGAGGCGACGGGCGTGGAAGTCAAATATTCCTCCTCCGAAAACTACGAGCAGCAGATCGTCATCGACACGCAGGCGGGCAGCCCGCCGGATATCGCCATCCTGCCGCAGCCGGGCCTGATCGCCGACCTCGCCGCCAAGGGCTATCTGACGCCGCTCGGCGACGAAACCAAGCAATGGCTCCTCGACAATTACGCCGCCGGCCAGTCCTGGGTCGACCTTTCCACCTACAACGGCAAGGACGGCACGCCGGCACTCTACGCCTTCCCCTACAAGATCGACGTCAAATCCCTCGTCTGGTACGTGCCGGAAAACTTCGAGGATGCCGGCTACGAAGTGCCGAAGACCATGGAGGAATTGAAGGCGCTGACGGAGAAGATCGCCGAGGATGGCGACAAGCCGTGGTGCATCGGCCTGGGCTCGGGCGGCGCGACCGGTTGGCCGGCCACCGACTGGGTCGAGGACCTGATGCTGCGCACGCAGCCGGCCGATGTCTACGACAAGTGGGTGAAGAACGAGATCCCTTTCTCGGATCCGGCGGTCACCGCGGCGCTCGACGAGTTCGGCTGGTTCGCCCGCAATGACAAGTTCGTCGACGGCGGTGCGGCGGCCGTCGCCTCCACCGATTTCCGCGATAGCCCCAAGGGCCTCTTCGCCTCGCCGCCGAAGTGCTACCTGCACCACCAGGCTTCGTTCATTCCGTCCTTCTTCCCGGAGGGCACGGTTGTCGGGGAGGACGCCGACTTCTTCTACATGCCGCCCTATGAGAGCAAGAAGGAGCTCGGCAATCCGGTGCTCGGCGCGGGTACGCTCGCGATGATCACCAAGGATACGCCGGCCGCGCGCGCCTTCATCGAGTTCCTGAAGACGCCGATCGCGCACGAGGTCTGGATGGCGCAGACGAGCTTCCTGACGCCCTACAAGAGCGTCAATGTCGACGTCTACGGCAATCCGCCGCTCAAGAAGCAGGGTGAGATTCTGCTCAATGCCACGACCTTCCGCTTCGACGGGTCCGACCTGATGCCGGGCAAGATCGGTGCGGGTGCGTTCTGGACCGGCATGGTCGACTTCGTCGGCGGCAAGTCTTCCGCCGACGTTGCGGCTGATGTCCAGAAGGCCTGGGACGCCATCAAGTAACGGCGCATGGCGGACGATGATCTGATCGTCCGCCGTTCTGCTCGATGCGGACGGCCGCCCGGGCGGGCGGTCCCGTCCGGCGCGGCCGCGGTCGCCCGCGATGTGCCTGTGCAGCCTGCTCCGGAGAGACGAGAGGGGAGGGATGTGTCATGCAGCAGATGATCTATGCTGTCCTGACGATAGTTGGCGGTGTCCTGGCCTGCGTGGCCTATTTCTGGGGCACCAATTTCATACTCGACCGGATATTCCCTCCCAAGGGACCGACGGCCGCTGCGGCTTCGCGCAACCTGCGCACCGCCAATGCCATTCGGCCTTGGCTCTTCCTGGCCCCGGCCCTCTTCGCGTTGACGATCTACCTGGTCTATCCCGTCGTCGAATCCGTATGGCTGAGCCTGCACGACAGAGCCGGCCAGAATTTCGTCGGTGTGCGCAACTACCAATGGATGGTCAATGACGGCGAATTCCGGCAGTCGATCTTCAACAATTTCCTCTGGCTGCTGGTGGTTCCGGCGCTCTCCACCTTCTTCGGCCTGGTCATCGCGGCACTGACCGATCGAATCTGGTGGGGCAATATCGCCAAGACCCTGATCTTCATGCCGATGGCGATCTCCTTCGTCGGTGCGGCCGTCATCTGGAAGTTCATCTATGACTACCGCGCCGAGGGTTCCGAGCAGATCGGCCTGTTGAACGCGATCGTCGTCGCCTTCGGCGGCGAGCCGCAGGCCTGGATCACGCTGCCCTTCTGGAACAACTTCTTCCTGATGGTCATCCTCATCTGGATCCAGACGGGCTTTGCCATGGTCATCCTGTCCGCTGCGCTGCGCGGCATCCCGGAGGAAACGATCGAGGCCGCGGTGATCGACGGTGCGAATGGCTGGCAGATCTTCTTCAAGATCATGGTGCCGCAGATCTGGGGCACGATCGCCGTCGTCTGGACGACCATTACCATCCTGGTGCTGAAGGTCTTCGATATCGTGCTGGCGATGACGAACGGTCAATGGCAGAGCCAGGTGCTCGCCAACCTGATGTTCGACTGGATGTTCCGCGGCGGCGGCGATTTCGGCCGCGGCGCGGCGATCGCCGTGGTGATCATGGTGCTCGTCATTCCGATCATGATCTGGAACATCCGCAACGCCACCAAGGAAATGGGAGGCCGCTGAGATGAGCCCGTCAACGCGTTCCCCGCTCACCTGGGCCGTGCATCTGTCGGTTCTGCTTCTTGTCCTTCTATGGACCCTGCCGACCGCCGGCCTGTTGATTTCGTCACTTCGCGACAAGGACCAACTCGCCGTATCCGGCTGGTGGACGGCGCTTTCCAGTTCGTCGCGCAACGCGGTCGCCCGCGCGCCCTCGGCCGAGAGCCAGGTGGAGCGCGACGGCAAGTTCGTGATCTCCGGCAGCCTGCTCGAGGGGCAGGGCGGCCAGGTTTCCGCCTTCGGCTTCTCCAGCCGCGAGCCCGCCAGGTTCAAGCCGGGTGAGACGGCCGAGCTCAACGACGGCGACAGGCTGACGGTCCAGGCGGACGGCAGTTTCGAGATCGTGTCGGACACCAGGATGGAAGGCTCGCGCGGCCAGCGCATCTTCTTTACGGCTTCCACGCCGCCGCGGTTCACCATCGACAATTATGTCGAAGTGCTGAGCGCCGCAGGCATCGGCCAATCCTTCCTCAATTCGCTGACCGTCGCCGTGCCCTCGACGATCATCCCGATCCTGATCGCGGCCTTTGCCGCCTACGCACTTGCGTGGATGCCCTTCCCGGGCCGGGCGATCCTGCTCGCCGTGGTCGTCGGCCTCCTGGTCGTGCCGCTGCAGATGTCGCTGATCCCGCTGTTGAAGCTCTATAATGGCGTGGGCGCGTTCTTTGGCGTCTCCGCGAAGACCTATTTCGGCATCTGGCTCGCCCATACGGGCTTCGGCCTGCCGCTGGCGATCTATCTCCTGCGCAACTACATGGCCGGGCTGCCGCGCGAGATCATGGAATCGGCGCGCGTCGACGGTGCCAGCGATTTCGAGATCTTCGTCAAGATCGTCCTGCCTCTATCCTTCCCGGCGCTCGCCTCCTTCGCGATTTTCCAGTTCCTCTGGACCTGGAACGATCTTCTCGTCGCTCTGGTCTTCCTCGGCGCGGGCGACGACGAGCTGGTGCTGACCGGACGGCTCGTCAATCTTCTCGGTTCTCGCGGCGGCAATTGGGAAATCCTCACCGCCTCGGCCTTCATCACAATCGTCGTTCCGCTGATCGTCTTCTTCGCCCTGCAGCGCTATCTCGTTCGCGGCCTGCTGGCGGGGTCGGTCAAGGGCGGCTGATCCAGTCAAGACAAGGACCTCCAACACATATGAATACGACCGAAAGCACGAGCTCCCTTCTTGCGCCCGACAGGGATTGGTGGCGCGGAGCGGTGATCTACCAGATCTATCCGCGTTCCTTTCAGGACACCAACGGCGACGGGATCGGCGATCTGAAGGGCATCACCGCCCGCCTGCCGCATGTGGCGGCCCTCGGCGTCGATGCGATCTGGATATCTCCGTTCTTCACCTCGCCGATGAAGGACTTCGGCTACGACGTCTCCAACTACAAGGACGTCGATCCGATCTTCGGCACGCTTCGGGATTTCGACGCGCTGATCGCGGAGGCGCACCGCCTCGGCGTCCGCGTGATGATCGACCTCGTGCTGTCGCACACGTCGGACCAGCATCCGTGGTTCGTCGAAAGCCGGTCGAGCCGCAGCAATGCCAGGGCCGATTGGTACGTCTGGGCGGATTCGAAGCCGGACGGCACGCCGCCGAACAACTGGCTGTCGATCTTCGGCGGCTCCGCCTGGGCCTGGGATCCGACGCGGCAGCAATATTATCTGCACAACTTCCTGACCTCGCAGCCGGACCTCAACCTGCACAGTCGCGAGGTGCAGGACGCGCTCCTCGGCGTCGCCCGCTTCTGGCTCGAGCGCGGTGTCGACGGTTTCCGCCTCGACACCATCAATTTCTATTTTCACGACAAGGAACTGCGCGACAATCCGGCGCTCGCGCCGGACCGGCGCAACGCGTCGACCGCACCGGCGGTCAACCCCTACAACTATCAGGAACATATCTACGACAAGAACCGGCCGGAGAACCTGGAATTCCTGCGGCGCTTCCGCGCGGTGATGGACGAATACCCGGCGATCGCCGCGGTCGGCGAGGTCGGCGACAGCCAGCGCGGTCTCGAGATCGCCGGCGAATATACCTCCGGCGACGACAAGGTGCAGATGTGCTACGCCTTCGAATTCCTGGCGGCCGATCCGCTGACGCCCCATCGCGTCGCCGAAGTCCTCATCGATTTCGACAGGGCGGCGCCGGAAGGCTGGGCCTGCTGGGCCTTCTCCAACCACGACGTCGTCCGCCACGTCAGCCGCTGGGGAGATCGCGTCGCCGATCATCATGCGCATGCCAAGCTGCTCGCGAGCCTGCTCATGTCGCTGCGCGGTTCCGTCTGCATCTACCAGGGCGAGGAACTGGGGCTGACCGAGGCGGAGCTCGCCTACGAGGATCTGCGCGACCCCTACGGCATCCAGTTCTGGCCCGACTACAAGGGGCGTGACGGCTGCCGCACGCCGATGGTCTGGGAGAGCCTGCCGGACGGAGGGTTCAGCGACGGGAAGCCCTGGCTGCCGATATCGGAGAGCCATCTCCCGCAGGCGGTCGCCGCGCAGGAAGGGGATCCGGCCTCGGTGCTCGAGCACTATCGCCGCTTCCTGCATTTCCGGAAGGCGCATCCGGTTTTCGCCAAGGGCACGATCGAATTCGTCGAGACGCCGACGCCGCTCCTCGGCTTCCGGCGCGCCCATGGCGACGAGACGCTTTTCTGCCTCTTCAACATGGGCGAGGAGCCCGCGAGCATGGAGTGGCCGGGCGATCGGCTGGAGCCCCTCGAGGGGCACGGCTTCATCTCTGATATAAGGGACAACAGGATCAGTCTTCCGGCCTGGGGCGCGTTCTTCGCGCGCCTGGCCTGACAAACCGAGGGGAGGGTGCGATGACAGGTCTGCTCTTGAAAGATATCCGCAAGTCCTACGGGGCGGTCGATGTCATTCATGGCATCAATCTCGACATCAAGGAGGGCGAATTCGTCGTCTTCGTCGGGCCGTCCGGCTGCGGCAAGTCGACGCTTCTGCGCATGATCGCGGGCCTCGAGGAAATCACCGGCGGCGACATGTTCATCGATGGCGAGCGGGTCAACGACGTGCCGCCGTCGAAGCGCGGCATCGCCATGGTGTTCCAGTCCTATGCGCTCTATCCGCATATGACGGTTTACGACAACATGGCCTTCGGCATGCGGATCGCCAGGGAATCGAAGGAGGAGATCGACCGCCGCGTCCGCGCGGCGGCGGACATGCTCCAGCTCACCCAGTATCTCGACCGCCTGCCCAAGGCGCTCTCCGGCGGCCAGCGGCAGCGCGTGGCGATCGGCCGGGCGATCTGCCGCAATCCCAAGGTCTTCCTGTTCGACGAGCCCCTCTCCAACCTCGACGCGGCGCTGCGCGTGGCAACCCGCATCGAGATCGCCAAGCTCAGCGAGCGGATGTCCGACACGACGATGATCTACGTCACCCACGACCAGGTGGAAGCGATGACGCTTGCCGACAGGATCGTCGTCCTGTCCGCCGGCCATATCGAGCAGGTCGGCGCGCCGCTGGAACTCTACGAGCGCCCCGCCAATCTCTTCGTCGCCCGCTTCATCGGCTCGCCGGCAATGAACGTCTTCCCGGCGACGATCACCGCGACGGGCGCGGAGACGACCGTCACGCTGGTGCGCGGCAAGTCCGTCACACTCGACATTCCGACGGCCGCTTCCGAAAACGGCAAGAAGGCGAGCTTCGGCGTGCGGCCGGAAGACCTCGAGGTGACGGAATCGGAGAATTTCCTGTTCGAGGGAACGGTTTCGATCGTCGAAGCACTCGGCGAAGTGACGCTGCTCTATATCGAGGGGCTCGTCGAGAACGAGCCGATCATCGCCAAGATCCCCGGCATCCTCAAGGTCGGCCGCGGCGACAAGGTGCGGTTTACCGCCGACAAAGCGAAGCTCCATCTCTTCGACGCCGAGGGGCGCAGCTATCGCGTCTGATCAACAGACCTTCGCCGCAGTGCTACGCGAACCCGAGGACTGACCCTCTCCCCGTTCTGACGGGGAAAGGGGACTGAGGCGGCGCCGCGGGTCCCCTTCGCCCGCTTGCGGGGGAGAAGCTGCCTTAAAGCGACGAGGGCAGCCTCAGACGAAAGCGCCCCGCTCCTCCAAGCTCCACATACCCGCAGCGTCCAAACACTCTGTTAAATTTCACGGGCTAGCATTGTCTCGGAATGAGATGAAAGGCGAACTCGATGAGCAGCGCGGTACCCGCGATCAACCGGCATTTTCTCAACAAGGAAGAGTCCTTCATGTACGATCGGGAAGCGAATTTCCCGATGGAGGACACCCGGAACGAGGCGCGCATCGAATTCACCGAGAAGGGGATGCAGCATCTCTCGTCGCGCCGCTGCGAGATCATCAAGCTGTCGAAGAGCAGCGCCGTGATCGGCATCCTGACCCAGTTCCAGCTGCCGCAGAATTTCTATCTCGACATCCCGAGCGCCCGCATCCCTCTGATCGGCTGCCTGTTGAAGCGGGTCCACGCCAACAACCTCATCGAGGCCCGGTTCCTGCGGCTCCTGAGCGATCGCGACCTCAACCGCATCTTCGTCTACAGCACCCATCCGAACCATCGCAACCGGACGCTCGACATCTATCGCTGACGCGCCGGGTTCGACCGACGCGCTTTTCCGCATGGCCCGAGGCCTGAGCTGTGCGGCCCCTCAGTGAAACAGAACGCTCGCGCCGCTGTCGGCGGCGCCGGCCACATGGCGGAACGGGGCGAAGAGTTCGCGGCCCATGCCGAACTCGTTGTCGGAAAGGTCGATATGGGCCGGCACGCGCGTCTTCAGGGCGATGTCCTCGACCTTGACCTCGATCGTTCCCGCGATCGCATCGATGCGGATGATGTCGCCCTCCTGGATGCGGGCGATCGGGCCGCCGTCCTTCGCCTCCGGCGTCACGTGGATCGCCGCCGGCACCTTGCCGGATGCGCCGGACATGCGGCCGTCGGTGACGATCGCCACCTTCTGGCCGCGATCCTGCAGGATGCCGAGCACCGTCGTCAGCTTGTGCAGTTCCGGCATGCCGTTGGCTTTCGGTCCCTGGAAGCGCACGACGGCGACGAAATCGCCCTCGAGTCTGCCCGCCTTGAAGGCGGCGTTGAGCTCGGCCTGATCGTTGAAGATCTTGGCCGGCGCCTCGATGACATGGCGCTCCGGCTTGACGGCGGAAATCTTGATCACCGCCTTGCCGAGATTGCCGGTCAGCATCTTCAGGCCGCCGGTGTGCTGGAAGGGATGGTCGATGCTTGCCAGCACCTTCGGGTCGGCGCTCGCCTCGGGCGCCGGGTCGCGCCTGACGCTGCCGTTTTCGCCGAGCTTGACATCGATCGCGTAGGCCGCGAGCCCCTGGCCGTAGACGGTGCGGACATCGTCATGGAGGAGGCCCGTCTTCAGGAGCTGGGCGATCAGGAAGCCCATGCCGCCGGCCGCGTGGAAATGGTTCACGTCCGCAAGGCCATTCGGATAGACGCGTGCGAGGAGGGGCACGATGTCGGAGAGCTCGGAAATGTCCTGCCAGGTGAGCACGATGCCGGCCGCGCGCGCCATGGCGACGAGGTGCATGGTGTGATTGGTCGAGCCGCCGGTCGCATGCAGCCCGACGACGCCGTTGACGATGGAGCGCTCGTCGATCATTTCGCCGGCGGGCGTGAACTCGTTGCCGAGCGCGGTGATCGCCAGCGCCCGCTTCGCCGCCTCCCTGGTGAGCGCATCGCGGAGCGGCGTGCCGGGATTGATGAAGGAGGCGCCGGGCAGATGGAAGCCCATGATCTCCATCAGCATCTGGTTGGAGTTGGCGGTGCCGTAGAAGGTGCAGGTGCCGGGACCGTGGTAGGACCTGGACTCGGCCTCGAGCAACTCGTCGCGGCCGACCTTTCCTTCGGCGAAGAGCTGGCGCACCTTGGCCTTTTCATCGTTCGGCAGGCCCGAGGTCATCGGTCCGGCGGGAATGAAGACCGCGGGCAGGTGGCCGAAGGTCAGCGCCGCGATCACCAGGCCGGGCACGATCTTGTCGCAAACGCCGAGATAGACGGCCGCATCGAACATGTTGTGCGAAAGGCCGATGCCGGCGGCCATGGCAATGACGTCGCGCGAGAAGAGCGACAGTTCCATGCCGGGCTGTCCCTGGGTCACGCCGTCGCACATCGCCGGCACGCCGCCTGCGACCTGGGCGATACCGCCCGCCTCGCGGGCGGCCTCGCGGATCAGCGCCGGATAGGTCTCGAACGGCTGGTGGGCCGAGAGCATGTCGTTATAGGAGGTGACGATGCCGAGATTGGGGACGCGGTCGCCCGCGAGCGCCGCCTTCTCGGCGGGGGAACAGACGGCAAACCCATGCGCGAGGTTGCCGCAGCCGAGCACGGTGCGGTGCGGCCCGTTTGCTGCGGCGCTGCGGACACGCTCGAGATAGGGCTCGCGGTAGCGTTTCGAGCGCTCGACGATACGGGCGGTGATTGCGGCAATGCGGGAATCGGCGGACATGGGCACATCCTTTTCCGGAGTCGCGGGACTCCTCTTCATCTGTCATCGGCGTTGAGCGGCGCCCCGCGGGTGACGCTGCAACGCCTTGAATTCCTGTTCAATTTACCCTTGATTCGAACTCGAATTAAGGGTGGAGCCGTCGAGCCGCGCGAGCGGCTCACTCATTCCGGGACGCCGTCCGGCCTTCTCAGGGCGCCCAATAGATCTCTAGCGGCGATGCGGCGCGCCGGAGCATGGCGCGGATCGGCATCTCCAGTTCGTCGCCGGGCGCTTCCGCCCGGACAAGCACGTCCTTCTTGCCGTCGCCCTCGATATGCAGCACGAGCAGGCCCGCATCCTGCAGGCTCGAGAAGGTGAAGGTGAGGCGGGTCTCTCCCGCGCCTTCCGCATCCATGGTGATCACGCCGCGCGGCGTCGCCGGATCGAGCGCCTCTTCAAGACGCGTCCCTCCGGGAAAGAACGAGGCCGTGTGACCATCCGTTCCCATCCCGAGCACGACCACGTCGAAGGGGGCGCCCATCGCTGCCGTCGCCGCGCTTGCCGTGGCTGCGGCGGCCCCGGCCGTCGGCGCGGCATGGTAGAGCGGAACGAAGCGCGCCTTCGCCGCCTGATCTTGCAAGAGGTTCGCGGCGACGAGGCCATGGTTGGACCGTTCGTTTTCCGGCGGCACGAAGCGTTCGTCGACGAGCGTGACCGTGACGTTCGTCCAGTCGAGCGGGCGCCTGGACAGCGCCCGGAAGAAAGCCTTCGGCGTGGAACCGCCGGATACTGCGAGGCTTGCCGTGCCGCGGGCGGCGATGGCGGCGGCGAGCCTCGCGGCGACCGCATCCGAAAGCCCCTCGGCGAGGGCGGCGCCGTTCTCGAATGTGTGCAGGGTTGTGCTCATTGGGCTGGTCCTGGTGGGGGCTGGTCCTGGTGGGGGCTTGTCCTAGATTGTGTCGTTCCAGGTGCGGCCGTCGCGCTCGATGAGCGCGATCGACTGGCTCGGGCCCCATGTTCCGGCGGTATAACCCTGCACCGGCTGTCCCGTCGTTTCCCAGGCCTTGAGGATCGGATCGACCCACTGCCAGGCGGCTTCCACCTCGTCGCGGCGCACGAACAGCGTCTGGTTGTTGCGGACGACGTCGAGCAGCAGCCGCTCGTAGGCGTCGGCATTGCGCACGGCGAATGCCTCGGCGAAGCTCATGTCGAGCGGCACGTTCCTGAGCCGCATGCCGCCCGGCCCCGGATCCTTGATCATCAGCGACTGCTTGACGCCCTCGTTCGGCTGCAGGCGGATCATCAGCTGGTTGGCGGAGATGCGCCCGGCGGCCTGATCGAAGATCGAATGCGGGATCTGCTTGAAGGTGATGACGATCTCCGACATGCGGCCGGCCATGCGCTTGCCTGTGCGGATGTAGAAGGGCACGCCCGCCCAGCGCCAGTTGCTGATCTCGGCCTTGATGGCGACGAAGGTCTCGGTGTTGGAAACGCCGCCTTCGAGCTCCTCGAGGTAGCCCTTGACCGGGCCGCCGGCCGAGGCGCCGGCGCGATACTGGCCGCGCACCGTCACCTGCTCGGCATTGGCCTCCGTGATCGGCTTCAGCGCCCGAAGCACCTTGAGCTTCTCGTCGCGCACCGCCTCCGCATCCATCGAGGTCGGCGCTTCCATGGCGACGAAGCAGACGAGTTGCAGGATGTGGTTCTGCACCATGTCGCGCAGCGCGCCGGCCTTGTCGTAGTAGCCGGCTCGGTTCTCGAGACCGACCGACTCCGAAACCGTGATCTGCACGTGATCGATATGGGCGGAATTCCACAAGGGCTCGTAGAGCGCGTTGGCAAAGCGCAGCGCCATCAGGTTCTGCACCGTCTCCTTGCCGAGATAGTGGTCGATGCGGAAGATCTGCTCTTCGCGGAAGACCCGGCCGATCGTGTCGTTGAGCTCCGTCGCCGAAGCGAGGTCGCGCCCGATCGGTTTCTCGACGACGATGCGCGTGTTCTTGGTGATGAGCTTGTGGTCGCGGATCCTCTCCGAAATGTCGCCGAAGATCGCCGGGCCGACGGCGAGGTAGAAGGCGCGGATGCGCTCCTTGCCTTCGTCGAGGATCTTCTTCAGCTCATCCCAGCCCTGCTCGGACTTGGCGTCGACCGAGACGTAATGAAGCCGCGACGTGAACTTCTCCACCTGCGCCTCGTCGAACTCGCCGGGCTTCAGGTGCTCCCTCAGGGCATCGGTCGCGAACTTGCGATAGTCGTTGTGGGTGAGGCTCGCGCGCGACGCGCCGATGATGCGCGTCGGCTCCGTGAACTGGCCCTCGATCTGCCGGTGGTAAAGCGCCGGCAGAAGCTTGCGCTCCGCAAGGTCGCCGGTGCCCCCGAACACCACGTAATCGAACGGCTCTACGGGAATGATCTGGCTGCTCATGGGATATCTCGATCTCGTTCAGTTCGGGGCAGGTATAATCTAATCGATTTAAAAGCGCTAGGGTGCGTTGCAACAAAATAGCGCCACACGGCATTTTGCCTCCTCTTACGATAGGGCAGCACGAGGCAAAGTATAGGCTTGTCTTGCCTCTGCAGCCGGAGCGGGAAGGGAAAATACGCGGGACGGTCGGTCAGAACCGGTCGCGCAGCGCGTACCAGCTGAGCGCCAGAAACAGGAGGGCGGAGCGGAAGCGCGTTCCGCCCGGAAAGGCGGGTATCTTCAGTTCCTTGAGCAGGTCGAGCTCCGTCGTCCTGCCGAGCGCGAGGTCGGCATAGAGCTTGCCGCAATAGTTGGAGAGCATGATGCCGTGGCCGGAATAGCCGCCGATCGTCGTGACGCCCGGCATCACCTCGCGGCAGAAGGGCTGTCGCGGCATGGTGATGCCGACCGATCCGCCCCAGGCATGGGTGACCTCGACATTGGCGAGCGCCGGGTAGATTTCGCTGATCTGCCGGCGGATATGCGCCGAGATGTCGCGGGGATTGTCGGCGGTATAGGCCTCGCGGCCGCCGAAAAGCAGCCGGCCGTCCTTCGACTTGCGGAAGTAGCGCACGACGAAACGCGAATCATCGACCGATTCGCCGCCGGGAAGAATGTCGGGATGGTCCTTGAGAACCGTCGTCGCGCCGATGAAGGAGCGGATCGGCATGACATGGCTCGCCGTCTGCGGTTCGAGCTCGCCGATATAGGCGTTGCAGGCGATCAGCGCCCGGTCGGCGGTTATCGTCCCCCGGCTCGTCTCGATGACGACCGCGCCGCCCTTCTTCTCGATCTTCAGCGCCTTCGTCTGCTCGAAAAGATTGGCGCCGGCGAGCGCCGCCTGCCTTGCCAGGCCGATGAGCAGCTTAAACGGGTGGATATGACCGGTGCCAGTGTCGCGAATGCCGAAGCCGTAGTGGCTCGAGCCCAGCCGCCATGCGGTTTCGTCGCGATCCATGAAGGAGAGATGCGGGTAGCCGAAGCGCTCGGTCATCGCCTCGACATGGCTGCGATAGTCTTTTTCGAAGCTCCGCTTGTGACCGACGGAGAGTTGGCCGGGCACGAAGTCGATGTCGATCCCGTGGTCGCGCGCGAAATCGAGCACGAAGCGCTTGGCGTTCTCCGCCATGTCGAAGAGCTGCTGCGCCCGCTCATGGCCGAGCAGTTCCTCGAGATCCTCCGCCCAGGTCCGCTGGCCGGTGCCGAACTGGCCGCCATTGCGCCCCGAAGCGCCGTCGCCGAAGCGGCAGGCGTCGATGAGCGTGACGTCGGTGCCGTTTCGCGCGAGGTTGCAGGCGGCCTGCAGGCCGGTATAGCCGCCGCCGACAATGGCGACGTCGGCCTTGCGCGAGCCGGGCATGGCCGGATATTCCGGCCGCTCGGGAACGGTTGCCTCATACCAGGAGATTCCGGGCGAGATCGGGCTTTGCCAGGTCATGGAACGCGTCTCGGATCAGACATTCAGGAGCAGGAATTCGCGCTCCCAGGGGCTGATGACCTGCATGAAGGTTTCGAACTCGCCCCGCTTCACGCCGGCATAGATGGCGATGAATTCGGCGCTGAAGACCTCGGCGAGCGAGGGTTCCGATTCGAGGAGCGAAACGGCCTCGAGCAGGCCGCGCGGCAGCTCGATCTCGCCCTCGTTGGCGGTGTGTTCGTTCGGCGGGCTCGCCTGCAGGCCTTCGATGATGCCGAGGTAGCCGCAGCCAAGCGAGGCCGCGAGCGCCAGATAGGGGTTGGCGTCGGAGCTCGGCAGGCGGTTCTCGATGCGGCGGGCGACCGGATCGGAGACCGGGATGCGGAATGCGGTCGTCCGGTTGTCGTAACCCCAGGCCGTGTTGACCGGCGCCGACATGTCGGGGGTGAGGCGCCGGTAGGAATTCACGTAGGGCGCCATCATCGACAGGGTCTTCGGCACGTAATGCTGCATGCCGCCGATGAAGGAGAAGAACTCCTGGGACGGCGAACCGTCCGGATTGGAGAAGATATTGCGGCCGGTCTTGATGTCGAGCACAGACTGGTGGATGTGCATCGCCGAGCCCGGCTGCCCCTGCATCGGCTTGGCCATGAAGGTCGCATAGATGCCGTGCTTCAGCGCCGCTTCGCGGATCGTGCGCTTGAACAGGAACACCTGGTCGGCAAGCTCGATCGGATCGCCGTGCCTCAAGTTGATCTCGAGCTGCGCCGGCCCTTCCTCGTGGATCAGGGTATCGATTTCGAGGCCCTGCTTCTCGGAGAAATGGTAGATGTCGTCGATGAGCTCGTCGAACTCGTTGATGCCGGCAATCGAATAGCCCTGGCCGCCGAGGATGGAACGGCCGGAGCGGCCCTTCGGCGGGCGCAGCGGATAGTCCGGGTCGTCGTTCTGGGCGACCAGATAGAATTCGATCTCGGGCGCGACGACCGGCTTCCAGCCCTTCCGGCGATAGAGCTCGACGACGCGCTTCAGCACGTTTCGCGGCGTGTAGCTGATCTGCTCGCCCTCGGAGCCGACGATGTCGCAGATCACCTGCGCCGTCGGGTCGCTCTCCCACGGGACGATGGAAATGGTCGAAAGGTCCGGAACGAGCTTGATGTCGCTGTCGCGGGAATCGTAGCGGAACTGGCCCGTCTCCTCGGGATACTCGCCGGAAATCGTGTGGCGATAGATCGCCGAGGGCAATGCGAGCGAGGTGTTGGAGGTGAATTTGGAGGTCGGCATCATCTTGCCGCGCGGCACCCCGGCAAGGTCGGGGGTGATGCATTCGATATCTTCGATGTCGCGGATTCTCAGCCAATCGACCGCCTCGGTCCAGGTCTTCACACCCCGGGCGGAGTGGAGGCTGAGGGGAATTTTCGCGCTCTTGCTAACCTTTGCTGTCTGCTGGGCAACACTTCTCTTGGAAGACATAAATCACCGGATTTGGCCTCGGATAGCGCAATCATAGCCGCAGTTTGGCAATTGGCTACTGCATGTTTCCTTAAATCGTAGCCGAGGACAAAAGCATGCAGCAACCCAGAGTGCGGCAGCGACCTTTGCGCGTCTGGCAAGACGCACGGGCGCTGCAGATGCCAGCGATTGACTTTCGCCTCGCCCGCCGGGAAAGGGAAGGCGAGTTGACGGAAGGAACGGGCCGTGGCCGAAAAGCAGGACGTTGTGATCATCGGGGCCGGTGCCGCCGGCATGATGTGCGCCATCGAGGCGGGAAAGCGCGGGCGCCGCGTGCTCGTCATCGACCACGCACGGGCGCCGGGCGAAAAGATCCGCATTTCCGGCGGCGGCCGCTGCAACTTCACCAACATCCATGCCGGTCCGAAGAACTTCCTGTCCGAAAACCCGCATTTCGCCAAATCGGCGCTCGCCCGCTACCGGCCGCAGGATTTCGTCGCCCTTATCGAGCGGCACGGCATCGCCTGGCACGAGAAGACGCTGGGCCAGCTCTTCTGCGACCACTCGGCCAAGGACATCGTCCGGATGCTCGTCACCGAGATGAAGGCGGCCGGTGCCGAGCTCCGGCTCGAGACGGCGATCTCGGCCGTCGAGAGGACCGCCTCCGGCTTCCGCGTGACGACCGCTGCCGGGACGGTCGAGGCCGCCTCGCTGGTGGTGGCGAGCGGCGGCAAGTCGATCCCGAAGATGGGGGCGACGGGTCTCGCCTACCGGATCGCGGAGGAGTTCGCCCTGCCGGTCGTCGAAACGCGGCCGGCGCTGGTGCCGCTGACGCTCGACCCGGCGCAGCTTCAAAAGCTCGGCGCGCTTGCCGGCGTCGCGGCCGATGCCGAGGCGCGCTTCGGCAAGACCGCCTTCCGTGAGGCGGTGCTCCTCACGCACCGGGGCTTGAGCGGGCCGGCGATCCTGCAGATCTCCTCCTACTGGCGCGAGGGGGCCGAGATCGTGCTCAGATTGATGCCGGACATCGACATCGCCGCCATCCTCAGGGGCATGCGCCGGACGAACGGCCGCCAGGCGGTGCAGACCGCGCTCGGCGACATCCTGCCCCGCCGCCTCGCGCATTTCTTCGTCGAGGAGGCGAAGCTCACGGGGCGGATGCTCGCGGACCTTTCCGACAAGGTCATTGATGGCTTGTCCGCGTCCATGCAGGCCTGGACGCTGAAGCCGGCGGGCTCGGAGGGATACCGCACGGCGGAGGTCACGCTCGGCGGCGTCGACACCCGCGCGCTCGATTCCCGGACGATGCAGGCAAGGAGCATTCCCGGCCTCTATTTCATCGGCGAATGCGTGGACGTGACGGGCTGGCTCGGCGGCTATAATTTCCAATGGGCATGGGCGTCCGGCTTCGCCGCCGGTCAAGACGTGTAACGGCGCGGCAAAAATGGTGATTTGCGTCTTCAGCCATTGTTAATGGAAATAATTGAACCTGCTCTTCATGGGGCATGACCGGCAAGAGGCACGGGCGAGACGGTCAACGAACGGAAACCACATTGTTTCCATTTCAGGGACTTTCTTCAGCCGCAGCACGGATGCACCATGATGTGCATGGCAGAGGCGGATGTCTTTGCCAGCTACTGCATGTTCCCTCCGGTCGCAGCCGGTCGATGGATTAATGACATGCAGCAACTCGAAGTGCTGCAGTGACCGTCGCAAGACAGGCGGCGCTGTGGTGGACAAGGACAACATGCCATGAGCCAGAAAAGCCGACGTCCCCGCGCCATCGCCATTGCCCGCGCCGACAAGGTGCGTTCCCAGAGCGAACTCTTTGCCTATGGCGCGACGCTCGCATTTTTCGCCATCGTCGCTATTCTCCTGTTCCGCTCCTTCTGAGCAGGAGGCGCTTGCCTCATCGGCCGCCTGGCGTCGCCCGCGACGCAGATCCGCGCGCCCGCCCGCGTGTCGCATTCAGGCCGGCTTATGGAATTCTTAAACGTTTGACCCGAATATGGCCGTGAATTGAGTCCGCCAGGTTCTCGCTGCCAAGGGGGCGGCACGGGCCTGCAATGATTGCCGGCGGGCTGGCGGTGTGCGCCGCATGACTTTCCGAAAAACATCAGCCTGTTTGCGCATCGGGGTGGCACCCGAACGTCCGGCCTCGCATATCCGTTCGAGGCGAGGCGGACGTTCCGGCCACCGGGGGAGGCGAAATGCGAGCTGGAAGCCAAGGTGTGTTCCATGTTCATTGACAGGATTCTTGCGCGCTTCAAGATTCAGACGAAGGTTCTGTTCTTCATCCTGCCGTTCGTCGTCAGCATAACCGCTGTCGGCATCACCGGTCTCTATGCCTCGGGCCTGCTGCAGGGCCGCATGGAAATCTCGAACAGCGTCCTGCAGACGCTGAGCGGCTTCAAGGATGTCTATGCCGGAATGAACAACTTCCTGCACAAGACGACCGAGGAAAGCCGCAATGCCGTCCAGGCCACGATCGCCGCGCAGAAGCAGGTCCTCACCGACACGGCGGCGCAGGTTGCGGGCCGCAGCGGGGAAGATGAGCTCAACGCCGCCATCACCGCGACGAACGATATCGAGGCGCGCATCGACGGCCTTTGGACGCTGCATGAAGGCGAGCAGAAGCTCCGTGCCGCAACCAAGGCCAATCTGGAGCGCCTGGCGGCCGAGCAGCTGAAGATCAATGACGAGGCGAACCGGCTGCAATACGCCGTTCGCAAGGACGAGAATGCGGCGAAGACAATGCTGCGCAACGCCGAGAAGCTGTTGCGCGCCAGCCGCTTCTACACGGAATTCGCCACGGAGGTCAGCAAGGGGATAACGATCGAGGAGAAGCTGAAGGCTGCGAAGGAACGCTTCCCGCTGCTCGGTCGCACCCAGCGCGACATTTTCTCGCTGCTGCCGAAGGACGAGAAGTCGGTGGCCGACACCGTCAATTCTGCCTCGAGCCAGATCGGCGCGCTCATCAAAGCGCCGCCCGGCCCTGAAACGCTCGTCGGCCTCTCGAAATATGTCGATCGCTTCCGCACGGCGAGCTTCCGCCTGGAGGCCGCCTCCGTCGGCAAGATGCGCGAGGCGACGCGGATCTTCGCCGAGCTTGACGGCAAGATCGCGAGCACCGAATCCCTACTGACCGCCACGCGCCGGCTTGCCACATCGATCACCGACATCCAGATTGCCGCTGCCGCTTTCCTCGGCAGCACGACGGAGGAGAATCGCCAGAAGCTCCTCGACAAGTTCCTGGCGATCCAGTCGAACCTGACGACCCTGCGCGGCCTTGCGGTCGGCATGACCTTCTTCGATACGACCGCCGACACGCTTCTGCCGACCATCAATGCGATGAAGAAGGACGGCGTCGCGCTGGTCGAAATCACCGAGAAGCGGACCGCCGAATTCGAGACCGCGGGTGCATCGATCAATGAGATCTGGAGCGACCTCACCGGCTTTGCCGAGCAGCAGAAGGTTGCCGCCGGCACCGAGCGCGAGGAAGCCAATCAGATATCCGTGGCGGCGACCGTCGCCGGCGTCGTGATCGCTCTTCTGGCCGGCATCGCACTCACGCTGACGCTGAAGCGGCCGATCGGCCACATCACCGCCGCCATGCGGCGGCTCGCCGATGGCGTGCTCGACACGGCGATCGACGGCGACGCGCGCCGCGACGAGATCGGCGACATGGCGCGCGCCCTCGGCGTCTTCAAGGAAAACGCCCTTTCCAAGGTGCGCATCGAAGCGGAAAGTGCCGAGGAGCGCGCCCGCGCCGAAGCCGAACGCAGCCGCAACGACGCCGATAAGCGGGAACTCGACCGGCAGATCGATCTGGCGGTCAACGAGCTCGCCGCCGGTCTCGGCCGGCTGGCGCAGGGCGACCTGTCGCGGCAGATCGAGATTCCGTTCCATGGCCGGCTCGAACAGCTGCGGATGGACTTCAACGGCTCGCTGATCCGCCTTCAGGACACGCTGGCGCAGATCCGCGCCAACGCGCAGTCGATCCAGCAAAGCGGCGCGAACATGCATCAGTCCGCCGACGCGCTGTCGAAGCGCACGGAAGCGCAAGCCGCTTCGCTCGAGCAGACGGCGGCTGCAGTCGACCAGATCACGGCGACGGTGCGGTCTTCGGCGGAGCGGGCGCATGAGGCGAACCAGTCCGTGTCCCAGACGAAGAAGAGCGCCGACAGCTCGGCGGTCGTGGTCACCAATGCGATCGCCGCGATGGGCCGCATCGAGGAGGCCTCGCGCCAGATCGAGCAGATCATCGAGGTGATCGACGACATCGCCTTCCAGACCAACCTGCTCGCCCTGAACGCCGGCATCGAGGCCGCGCGCGCCGGCGAGGCCGGCAAGGGCTTCGCGGTCGTCGCACAGGAGGTCCGCGAACTGGCGCAGCGTTCGGCCGAGGCGGCCCGGGAAATCAAGGGCCTCATCAACAAGTCGACCGACGAGGTCAATTCCGGCTCGCTTCTCGTCAAGGAGACGGGAGCGGTGCTCGCCTCGATCAGCGCCCAGATCGTCACCGTCAGCCAGCATGTCGAGATGATAGCCACCGCCAGCCGCGACCAGGCAACCGCGCTCCACGAGGTCAACGGCTCGGTCAACCAGATGGACCAGATGACCCAGCAGAATGCGTCGATGGTCGAGGAGGCGACGGCGACGAGCCGCGCGCTCGCCGACCAGGCCGACACGCTGATGATGCTCGTCGAGCAGTTCCGGCTCGAGCCGGAGACGGTCGCCGGCCAAGTTTACCGCGCCGCATAGCGGGAAGAGTTCGTCATCGAAATCATGCGGCACGTCGCATGATGCCGAAGGAAGAGAGCGCCGCGCATCCCCCGATGCGCGGCGTCTTCATTTGATGCCGGTCCGGCAAGCCGTCCAGGTGCCGGCGGAAGGGTGGTCGCAGGTCCCGGCCGGCCGCCTTTTCAGGAAGAGTGCGGCAACGAGCCATTTTGCCACAACCTTGGTGCGGCTTGGCCGCGGAGGCACAAAGAAGTCATCTGCGCGGCGATTTCGCGAGGCCTGTTTTGAGGCCATGTCGAACAGGAATGCCATTGCCATCATGTCCATGGTGATGCTCCTCTTTTTCGGGCATCTCCCTTTTATGCATCCGGAATTGTTTTACATACGGCCGATTTCCCCATATGTTTTTCAGTCATGAAAAACATGGACTGGGACGCCTATCGTTGCTTCATGACGGTTGCGCGCGCCGGCGGCCTGACCGGCGCGGCGCAGGCGACGGGGCTCAGCCCCGCAACCATCGGCCGCCGCATGCTGGAGCTCGAGGAGCGCACCGGCCGTGCGCTGTTCGTCCGCAGCCAGACGGGCTATGAGCTCACCGGCGATGGCCGCTTCCTCTTCGAACAGTTGCAGGAGATGGAGGCGGCCGCCCGGAAGGTCGAAAGCTGGCGGCAGGAAGGCGAGGGGGCGACGGTCGTCCGCATTGCGGCCGGCACATGGGGCGCCTGGCTGATCGCCGAAAATTTCCCCGCCATCTGCACGGAGCGGGACTCGTTCGGCATCGCGCTTTCGATCGGCGAGGCGCGGGCCAATCTCGCCTATCGCGAGAGCGACGTCGGCATTCGCGCCTTCGAACCGGAAGAGGCCTATCTCGCCTCGCGCCTGATCGGCGAGGTCGCCTATGCCGCCTATCGCCAGAAGAACGCGCCCGGCGGAGCCGAGCGCTTCGTGGCCGTCGCTAGGGAAGATGCGATTTCGGCCTATCTGCGCTGGCCGCATGAGCATGCGCAGACGCGCATCGTCGCGACCGTCACGCGTCCCCGTTCGCTGCTCGATCTTGCCCGGGCAGGGGCGGGCCTCGCGATACTGCCGTGTTTCGTCGGCGACCTCGATCCGCTGCTCGAGCGGGCGGGCGAGGAGATCGAGGCGCTCAGGCATCGCCAATGGATCGTCATGAACAATGAGGACCGCCATCGGCGGGACATCCGCACCGTCGTCGACCGGATGACGCGTCTCTTTCGCAGCCACGCCGATCTCTTCGCCGGCAAGCGCCCGCGGCGCAACGCTGCTTGACTGCGAAAATGCCCATCGGCCGGCGTGGCGCCGGCCGACGGGCTTTCCCTTTTCTCTCAGCGTCGCTGGTGCCGGCGGCAGACCGGGATCGGGCGAGCCGCCGGCCTTCCGAGTTGGTACCAGCTTGCGGCGAGCACGAAGCCGATCATTGCCGCCGCCAGCGCCAGCATCACGGCCGTCCCTGGGTGACGATGACCGGGATCAGCAGGTCGCCCCAGTTGCCGTCGCCGCCATGATGGCGCGCCGAGCGCACGAGTTCGACGGAGACGCCGGCATCGACGGCCTTCATGACCGACTGGTTGAGGCGGTGCAGGTCGTTGGCAACCATGCGGATCGCCGCCTGCTGTTCCGGTGTCATGGCCGACGATTGTTCCTCGGCCCGTTCCTTGACGCGTGTCTGTACTGTCATCGTCGTGCTCCTTTGGGGCGTTAGAGCCGAATGCGGAGACTGTCTCCTCCCGTCTCAGCATTCGGTTCGAGGTTTCGTTCTGGGGGCGCGCGGGCCAGCAGGGATGCCGCGCGCCGGTCTTTCATTCTTGCTTCCTTCACTCGGCTGCCGGCTTGAACTGAGCGTGCTCGGTCGATTCCTTCATGGCGGTGGTCGACGACTGGCCGCCGGTGATCGCCATCGACACGGCGTCGAAATAGCCCGTGCCCACTTCGCGCTGGTGCTTGGTCGCGGTGTAGCCGTTGGCTTCGGCCGCGAATTCCGCTTCCTGCAGCTCCGAATAGGCCGCCATCTGCCGGTCCTTGTAGCCGCGCGCCAGCTCGAACATGCCGTAGTTCAACTGATGGAAGCCGGCGAGCGTGATGAACTGGAACTTGTAGCCCATGGCTCCGAGCTCGCGCTGGAACTTGGCGATCGTGGCGTCGTCCAAGTTCTTCTTCCAATTGAAGGACGGCGAGCAATTATAAGCGAGCAGCTTGCCCGGATGCGCCTTGTGCACGCCCTCGGCGAACCTGCGTGCCTGTTCCAGGTCCGGCTTCGAGGTCTCGCACCAGATGAGATCGCAATGCGGCGCATAGGCGATCGCACGGGCGATGCAGGGCTCGAGGCCGTTCTTCACCTGATAGAAGCCCTCGACCGTGCGGCCCGCATCGTAATCGACGAAGGGCTTGTCGCGCTCGTCGATGTCCGAGGTGAGCAGCTTTGCCGCTTCCGCGTCGGTGCGGGCGATCACCAGCGTCGGCACGCCCATCACGTCGGCGGCAAGCCGCGCGGCGTTCAGGTTGCGGATATGCGCCGCCGTCGGGATCAACACCTTGCCGCCGAGATGGCCGCACTTCTTCTCCGAGGCGAGCTGGTCCTCGTAATGGACGCCGGCCGCCCCCGCCTCGATGAAGGCCTTCATGATCTCGAAGGCGTTGAGCGGTCCGCCGAAGCCGGCTTCCGCATCGGCGACGATCGGCGCGAACCAGGTGTCGACGGAGAGGCCCTTGCCTTCGGCCGTCTCGATCTGGTCGGCGCGCTGCAGCGTGCGATTGATGCGCTTCGCCAGTTCCGGCGCCGCATTGGCGGGATAGAGCGACTGGTCCGGATACATTGCGGAGGCGGTGTTGGCATCGGCCGCGACCTGCCAGCCGGAGAGGTAGATCGCCTTCAGGCCGGCGCGCACCATCTGCATCGCCTGATTGCCGGATACCGCGCCGAGCGCGTTGACGAAGTCTTCCTCGCGGATGAGCTTCCAAAGGCGATTGGCGCCCATTTCGGCAAGCGAATAGCGGATCTCGACCGAGCCCCTGAGCCGCTTCACGTCCGCGGCACTGTAAGGCCGCTCGATGCCGTCGAAGCGGCCTTTCGGCGCGCTCGGAACAAGATTGTAAAAATCGGTCATGCTTGCCTCCACGTCAAAATCGGTTCGTCTTTAGACTTTCGTCTTACGGTGCTTCCTGCCGCAAGATCATGTGACAGTTTTTACATTGCGCCGCAAAATAGCGCCATAAAATTCGCAGTTTCGCGCAGATCAAAAGAGTTATCTTGTATTGTGTTTGACAATGCCGCGCGGTAAAAATGTAAAAGATGTCAAAGACGCAGCCGCGCCCAGTTTTGTAAAGGGAGTTACAAATGGCCGAGAACAAGATCTTTGCCGGGCCGCGGGTCAGGCGAATCCGCAACGGCCTGCAGCTGACGCAGACGGCGATGGCCGAGGCGCTCGGCATCTCGCCGTCCTATCTCAACCTCATCGAGCGCAATCAGCGGCCGCTGACGGTGCAGCTGCTCCTGAAACTCGCCTCCGTCTACAAGGTCGACCTCGACGAGCTGCAGGGCGAGGCGGGCGGCGGTCTTCAGCAGCTGCGCGAGGTCTTCGCCGATCCGCTGCTCGCCGGCGAGCTGCCGGGGGACCAGGAGCTGATCGAGGTTGCCGAGGCGGCGCCCAATGTCTCGGGCGGCGTCGTCAAGCTCTATCGCGCCTATCGCGAGCAGGCCTCGCGCCTCAAGGACCTGGCGGACCTGCTGGCGGGCGAGGGGCACATGGCGGCGCTTTCCGACACGCGGCTGCCGATCGACGAGGTGCGCGAGGCCTTCGAGGCGCGACCCAGCCACTTCGCCCGGATCGAGGAGGCGGCGGAAGCGTTCCACGCCAGCCTCGTGGCGGGCGACGATCTTGCCGGGGCGCTGAAAGGATGGCTGAAACGGGAGCACGGCCTCGTCGTGCGGGCGCTGCCGGTGCATGTGATGCCGAATCTGCGCCGCCGCTTCGACCGCCACTCCATGCGCCTGTTCATTTCCGAGCGCCTCTCGCCCTTCGATCAGCTGCGCGAGATCGCCATGGAGGTGGCGTCGATCGCCTGCCACGAGGCGATCGCGGCCGAACTCGAGACGCTTCGCTTCTCCACGGCCGAGGCGCGGCGCATCGCCCGCTTCGAGCTCGCGCGCTATGCCGCCCACGCGCTGATGATGCCCTATGCGGCCTTCCTCGCCGCGGCGCAGCGCGCGAAATACGACGTCGATATTTTAAGGGCGCGCTTCCAGGTGTCCTTCGAGCAGGCCGCCAATCGCCTGACGATGCTGCAGCGGCCCGGCGCCACCGGGATTCCGTTCTTCCTGATGGAGATCGACAGCGCCGGCAACCGACTGCGCCGCGGCGGGGCGCAGGGCTTTCCCCATGCCCGTTTCGGCGGCGCTTGTCCGAAGCTCAACGTTCATGCCGCCTTTGCCGTGCCCGGCCAGGTCCTGGTCGACCGCGTCGAAATGCCGGACGGCGGCGAATACCTCGTCATCGCCCGGACGATCGACGGCCCTCAGGCGGGCTTCGAGGAGCGGGTCAGGCGCACGGCGCTGATGATCGGCTGCGACGCCGGCTTCGCGGAAGACACAGTCTACGGCACGCCACGGACCCCGGCCGTCGCCGTCGGGCCGGCCTGTCGTCTCTGCGAAAGGCAGGGTTGTCTCGCGCGCGCCGAGCCGCCCGTCACCCGGCCGCTCGGCCTCGACGAGATGGCGACGGGCTTGAGCGTCTTCGATTTCCAGTAGCGGCAGGCCTTGCGCGCCGAGCGAAGCCGAGGCAGTGCGTCGAGCCGGCCGATAAGTGTCCGATTTTGCTTGCACTTGCCATATCGCAAGCCGACCCGGGACGACGGCTCTGCGACGCGCGAAAGCGCTTGAGCTTATCGGCAAACATGCCTAACTTCGGCAGCGCAACGATCAACAGACAGGCGCGACCGCGCGTCGACAGGCGGCTTGTCTCGAACCGACAATAAGAGGGGAGTTGTATGTCCAAACTCATCGTCGCAACCCTGGCGGCCGCAATGCTGGCGGGATCGGCCACCTTCGCTTCCGCCCAGGAGCGGGTCGTCAACGTCTACAACTGGTCCGACTATATCGACGACAGCATCCTCGAAGATTTCACCAAGGAGACCGGCATCAAGGTCGTCTACGACGTCTTCGATTCCAACGAGATTCTCGAAACCAAGCTGCTCGCCGGCGGCTCCGGCTACGACGTCGTCGTTCCGACCGCATACTTCCTGCAACGCCAGATCGCCGCGGGCGTGTTCCAGAAGCTCGACAAGTCGAAGCTGCCCAACCTCTCGAACATGTGGGACGTGATCATGGACCGTACGGCCCAGTACGATCCGGGCAACGAATATGCCGTCGACTACATGTGGGGCACCACCGGCATCGGCTACAACGTCGACAAGATGAAGGAAATCCTCGGCACCGACGAGAAGCCGAACTGGGATGTCATCTTCAATCCGGAGATCGCGGCGAAGTTCAAGGATTGCGGCATCCACCTCCTCGATTCGCCGACCGACATCATGCCTTCGGTGCTGGCCTATCTCGGCCTCAACCCGGACAGCCATGAACAGGCCGACCTCGAAAAGGCGGCCGACCTGTTGATGAAGGTCAGGCCCTATATCCGCAAGTTCCACTCGTCGGAATATATCAATGCGCTGGCGAATGGCGACATCTGCCTGGCGGTCGGCTTCTCCGGCGATATTTTCCAGGCGCGAGACCGGGCGGCGGAGGCGAAGGCCGGCGTGACGGTCGATTATTCGATCCCCGCGCAAGGGGCGCAGATGTGGTTCGACATGCTGGCGATCCCCGCCGATGCCCCGCATGTCGCCGAGGCGCATGAATTCATCAACTATCTGATGAAGCCCGAAGTCATCGCCAAGGCCTCGAACTACGTCTTCTACGCCAACGGCAACAAGGCCTCGCAGCAATTCCTCGACAAGGAAGTGCTCGAAGACACGGCGATTTACCCGACGGAGGCGGTGATGCAGAAGCTCTTCACGGTCACGCCGTACGAGTCCAAGCAGCAGCGGGTCCTGACCCGGCTCTGGACCAGGATCGTCACCGGCCAGTAGGAGCGGAAACGAATTGCCCGGACCTCAAATCCGGGCAATTGCTTGAGCGGGACGAGCACGGCGTCAGGTTTTCTCGTCCCGCGCGGCGGACGCACGGCGCCGCGGGCGGCGCCACGTTGTCGGCTGTGTCATTCGGGGTTAGATGATGAAGTCTCTCGGCAGTATCCGGCGTTCCTTCGCCCCTTGGGCGGACCCGGCCTCCAAACCGTTTATTTCCTTCAGGAACGTGACCAAGAAGTTCGGTGAGTTCATCGCCGTCGACGATCTCTCTCTGGACGTCTACACGCGTGAATTCTTTGCGCTTCTCGGCGCCTCGGGCTGCGGCAAGTCGACCCTCCTGCGCATGCTTGCCGGCTTCGAGCAGCCGACCTCCGGCGAGATCATCCTCGACGGCCAGAACCTTGCGGGCATTCCCCCTTACCGGCGCCCGGTCAACATGATGTTCCAGTCCTACGCGCTGTTCCCGCACATGACGGTCGAGAACAACATCGCCTTCGGGCTCAAGCAGGACGGCATGCCGAAGGCGGACATCGCCGAGCGCGTCGCGCAGATGCTGAAGCTCGTCAAGCTCGAGAAATTCGCCAGGCGCAAGCCGCATCAGCTTTCCGGCGGTCAGCGCCAGCGCGTGGCGCTCGCCCGCTCGCTCGCCAAGCGGCCGAAGGTGCTCCTGCTCGACGAGCCGCTCGGGGCGCTCGACAAGAAGCTGCGCGAGGAGACCCAGTTCGAGCTGATGGACCTGCAGCAGCAGCTCGGCCTCACCTTCGTCGTCGTCACCCACGACCAGGAAGAGGCCATGACCATGGCCGACCGCATCGCGGTCATGAGCCACGGCAAGGTCATCCAGGTGGCGACGCCCGCCGAGATCTACGAAGCGCCGAACTCGCGCTTCGTCGCGGATTTCATCGGCGACGTGAACCTCTTCGACGGAACGGTCGCCTCGAACGAAAACGGCTCGGTCCGGCTCGAGACCACGGGCGGCATCCCGATCCGCCTGGCCTCGCCGGAGAGGTTCGCAAACGGTGCGAAGGCCGCCGCTGCCATCCGGCCGGAAAAGATCCGCATCAGCCGCCAGCCGCCCGCCCATGCCCCCATCAACGCGGCCGAGGGCGAGATCTGGGACATCGGCTATCTCGGCGACATGACCGTGTTCCACGTCAGGCTGAAGGACGGCAAGGTCGTCAAGGCGTCGTCGCTCAATGCCGTGCGTGCGGTCGAGGACCCGCTCGGCTACGACCAGCAGGTCTGGATCTCGTTCGGCGAAGATGCTGGCGTCGTGTTGAAGGATTGAAGCCATGGCGAAGCTTGCCTCAGCCCTTGTCAGCCGGCTGGTCATCATCATTCCCTATGCCTGGCTCCTGTTCTTCTTCCTCATTCCCTTCTTCATCGTCTTCCGCATCTCGCTGTCGCAGACGACGGTGGCCATGCCGCCCTATACGCCGGTCTTCGACCTCGCCGGCGGCCTTGCCGGCATTCTCGACAAGATGCGCGGCTTCTCCATGGACAACTACGTCTGGCTGACGGAGGACGTGCTTTACTTCAACGCCTATGTCTCGAGCGTCATCATCGCGACCGTTTCGACCTTGCTCACCCTTCTGATCGGCTACCCGATCGCCTATGGGATGGCCAGGGCCCCGCGCTCGCTCCGGCCGATGCTCCTGATGCTGGTGATCCTGCCCTTCTGGACGAGCTTCCTGATCCGCGTCTATGCCTGGATCGCCATACTGAAGCCCGAGGGTCTCCTGAACCAGTTGCTGATCACGATCGGGCTCATCGATCAGCCGCTGATCATCCTCAATACCAATTCGGCGATCTATATCGGCATCGTCTATTCCTATCTTCCCTTCATGGTGCTGCCGATCTACTCGGCGCTCGAGAAGATGGACCATTCGCTGATCGAGGCGGCCCAGGACCTTGGCTGCCCGCCGGTCGTCGCGTTCTGGCGCGTGACCTTCCCGCTGTCGCTTCCGGGCGTCATCGCCGGCTCCCTGCTCGTGTTCATCCCGGCCGTCGGCGAATTCGTCATCCCCGATCTCCTCGGCGGTTCGGAGACGCTGATGATCGGCAAGACGCTCTGGAACGAGTTCAATGCCAACCGCGACTGGCCGGTCTCGTCCGCGGTGGCGACAATCCTCCTGTTGATCCTGGTGCTCCCGATCGTCTACTTCCAGAACATCCAGACCAAGGCCGAGAACGAGGGGAGGTGAGCCATGGAAAGATGGTCCCGCTTCAACATCGCCTCCGTCGTCCTGGGCTTCGGCTTTCTTTACCTGCCGATCGTGCTCCTGGTGATCTTCTCCTTCAACGAATCGAAGCTGGTGACGGTCTGGGCCGGCTTTTCCACCAAGTGGTACGGCGAGCTCTGGCATAACCAGGGCCTGCTCGATGCCGCCTGGGTGACGATCCGGGTGGCGCTGATCTCCGCCACCTGCGCCACGGTTCTCGGCACCCTGGCGGCGCTCGCGCTGGTGCGCTACACCCGCTTTCGCGGCCGCGTTCTCTTTTCCGGCATGGTCTACGCGCCGCTGGTCATGCCGGAGGTGATCACCGGCCTGTCGCTGCTCCTGCTCTTCGTGGCGATCGGGCTCGACCGCGGCTTCTGGACGATCACGCTCGCCCACATTACCTTCACCATGTGCTTCGTCGCCGTCGTCGTGCAGTCGCGCCTCTTGAGCTTCGACCAGTCGATCGAGGAGGCGGCGCTCGATCTCGGCGCGACCCCGGTCAGGACGTTCTTCGCCATCACCCTGCCGGTGATAGCGCCGGCGGTCTTTTCCGGCTGGGTCCTGGCGTTCACGCTGTCGCTCGACGACCTGGTCATAGCGAGCTTCACCACGGGGCCGGGCGCCACCACCCTGCCGATGAAGATCTACAGCCAGGTCCGGCTCGGCGTGACGCCGGAAATCAACGCCATCTGCACGATCCTGATCGGCATCGTCGCCGTCGGCGTGCTGATCGCGTCGATCGTCACCAAGCGGCGCGAGGCCCAGCGCGAGCGGGACGAGCGCGCCGCCTTCGCCGCAATCGGGTGAGGCGGCCCTACTTCGGTCCGACGAGAACGGAGAGCGGCGAGATCACCGCGTTCGGCCAGGAGCCGCCGACGAAGAACTGCAGCGGCTCCGCGGCCGCATCAGGGGTGCCGAGCGTTCCGGCGAGCGCCAGGCTGCCGCTCCGGTAGGGGATGACGCCGGTGACCGAAATGGTGCCGGAGGCCCCGAGGAAGTCCGCCCGGTCGAGCCGGGCGGTGCCGTTGCCGAAGCTTGCCTCGATGTCGGCGGTCCGGAAGTCGAAGGCACCGTCGCTTGCCTCGGAAAGCGAGAAGAATTCCCCCTTCCGGACAAGGTCGGTGAAGGCATGGACGTCGAAGTCGGCGACGCTGCCATGCGTCAACGAGTAGGTGAGCTCGCCGAAGACGTCGGTAATGCCCGTCTCCCAGAAGGGGCGGCCGGTGGCGATGTCGATGTTGAGGCTTCCGTTGCCGGTCGGAACGGGGCCCTTGAGCCCGAAGCTTTCGAGCACGGCGGCGAAGTCGGCATTCTTCAGGCTGAGCTGCAGCTTGCCGCCTCGCTCCAGCCCCTTTTCCGACAGCACGGCGCGGCCGCTCAGGGTGCCGTTTGCATAGGTGCTGTCGCCAATGTCGAGCGACGCCCGGCTGCCGTCGATCATCACCCCGGCGGCGACGTCGGTCAGATGCAGCGGCCCGACGAGAACCTCCTGGGATGAAAGCCGGATATCGGCGCGCCAACCGCCGGCGAGGCTTCGCGCCATCCGTATGAGCCGGTCGTCGTGCTCGGAGGGTTCCAGCGCAAGAGCGGGCAGGCCGTTGAGGTCGATGCGATCGAAGGCGAGCGTCCCGTCGATCTGCGGCGCTTCGCCGGCCGGCAGCCCAACGTCCAGAACGCCCGTCGCGGCTGCGCCGCCGAGGGTCAGTTGCAGATCGTCGAGCTTGAGCGTCTCGTCGCCGGTCGTCAGCCGCGTGTCGATGCTGAACTCGCCGGCGGGAAGCGTCGTTTCCGATGTCCCGCGATACCATGCGACGAGTGCCGCGAGCGAGGACGCCGACATCTGCAGATGGCCGGAGGCGAAGGGCTGCGTCGAAAGCTTGCCTGTGCCTTCGAAGGAGAAGATGAGCGGTGCCGACGTCAGCGACGTCTTGAGGGGGGCAATGTGTCCGGCGAAGAGGGTGAGCGGTTCGTCGCACACGAAGGCCCAGGCAAGCTCCTCGCCGCCGATCGTCGTCGAGAATTGCGCGCTGAGGCGGCCGGCGAAGGCGGGCCATTTGACGGTGCCGGCCATGCCCGGGACGTCGACGCCGTTGCCCGTCCCATGGTCGAGCACCCGCAGGCGGCCGTTTTCGATGGCGATGTCCCCGATGGCCGGCTCCGCCTCGGGCGTCGCCCCCTCTGGCGATGCCAGCCAGTGCGGCTTTTGCCAGTTGAGGGCGCCCTCCGCCCCGCGCTCGATCGTCACGACCGGGTCGATGAGCGTGATCTCGTCGAAGGCCTGTTCGCCGCGCAGCGCGGAGAGCAGGCTGAAAGTGGCTGTGATGCGACCGATCTCGGCGAGCGGACGCGCGTTGGGGCCGTTGGAGACGATCGTCACGGCCGGGAGCGTCAGCAGGGGCTCGGGCCAGAACCGGATTTCCGGCTCGCCGCCGATCCTGCTCTTGCCGCCCGACCAGGCGTCGAGCATCCGCTCCATCGTCATGCGGGCGTCGGTCGTCGAAAAGATGAGCGGCAGCGCCGCGTTATAGGCGATGGCGAGGGCGATGCCGGCCGCGGCCGACCAAACGAGGTGCCGGCGCTGAAGCCGCGACCATAGGCGCGAACCGCGCAGTGTCTGCAGGATATGTCTCGTCATTGCGGTCGGGTTGCCATCGCCTCGAGTGAAGCCGTCTGGATAGGCTTTCGGCTTGCATAAAGCAAATGCGGCTGACATGGAAATGTCGTTGTCACGGATGCGCTGCAGTGGCCCGCATGCTGTTTATTTTGCGTTGCAGCATGATATAGAAAGGGCAGAGGAGTGGAGGACAGCATGCAATCAGATCGACCTTTATGGGTTCCCGGCAGCGAAATTCTGAAGCATAGCCCAATGGCGCAATTCATGGCGTGGTGCGCAGGGCGCTTCGGTCGGACCTTTCCCGACTATGATGCCTTTCACGACTGGTCCGTGACGGAGCGCGGCGATTTCTGGACCGCCGTCTGGGAGCATTGCGGGGTTGTCGGCGAGCGTGGCGAGAGAGCGGTTCTCAATGGCGACCGGATGCTCGACGCCCGCTTCTTCCCGGATGCAAGGCTCAACTTCGCCGAGAACCTTTTGCGCAAGAGCGGCGACGGCGACGCGCTGATCTTCCGCGGCGAGGACAAGGCGAGCTACCGCCTTTCCTGGGACGAGCTGCGCGCGCTGGTGTCGCGACTGCAGCAGGCCCTGAAGGCAAAGGGCGTCGGCGTCGGCGATCGTGTCGCCGCGATGATGCCGAACATGCCGGAAACGATCGCCCTGATGCTGGCCACGGCGTCGATTGGCGCCATCTGGTCGTCCTGTTCGCCGGACTTCGGCGAACAGGGCGTGCTCGACCGCTTCGGCCAGATCGGCCCCAAGCTGTTCATCGCCTGCGACGGTTATTGGTATAATGGCAGGCGCCAGGACGTGGATGCGAAGGTGCGCGCCGTGGCGAGCGTTCTCGGTATCCCGACCGTCATCGTTTCTTATGCCGGCGACGGCGCCGCGCTTGCGGCAACGGTCGAGGGCGGCGTGACGCTCGCCGATTTCATCGCCGGTTTCGCGCCGAAGCCGCTTGCCTTCGAGCGCCTGCCGTTCGGCCAGCCGCTTTACATCCTGTTCTCGTCGGGCACGACCGGCGTGCCGAAATGCATCGTCCATTCGGCCGGCGGCACCCTGTTGCAGCACCTCAAGGAGCACCGTTTCCACTGCGGGCTGAAGGAGGGCGAGCGCCTGTTCTACTTCACCACCTGCGGCTGGATGATGTGGAACTGGCTGGCTTCGGGCCTCGCCGCGGGCGCAACGCTTTGCCTCTATGACGGCTCGCCCTTCTATCCCGACGGCAACGTGCTTTTCGATTATGCCGCCGCCGAGCGTTTTGCCGTGTTCGGCACTTCGGCGAAATATATCGATGCGGTGCGCAAGGGCGGCCTCACCCCGGCCAGGACGCACGACCTCACGTCGCTGCGGCTCATGACGTCCACCGGCTCGCCGCTGTCGCCGGAGGGCTTCTCCTTCGTCTATGAGGGCATCAAGGCGGATGTCCAGCTCGCCTCGATTTCCGGCGGCACCGACATCGTTTCCTGCTTCGTGCTCGGCAATCCGCTGAAGCCCGTGTGGCGGGGCGAGATCCAGGGGCCGGGCCTCGGCCTTGCCGTCGACGTCTGGAACGACGAGGGCAGGCCGGTGCGCGGCGAGAAGGGCGAGCTCGTCTGCACCAGGGCGTTTCCGTCGATGCCGGTGATGTTCTGGAACGATCCCGACGGCGCCAAGTATCGCGCCGCCTATTTCGAGCGCTTCGACAACGTCTGGTGCCATGGCGATTTCGCCGAGTGGACGGAACACGGCGGCATCGTCATTCACGGCCGGTCCGACGCGACGCTGAACCCCGGCGGCGTGCGCATCGGCACGGCGGAGATCTACAACCAGGTCGAGCAGATGCCCGAGGTCATCGAGGCGCTCTGCATCGGCCAGGACTGGGAGGACGACGTCCGCGTCATCCTGTTCGTGCGGCTGGCGCCGGGCGTAGAACTCACCGGTGACCTGGAGAAGGCGATCAAGACCCGTATCCGGACCGGCGCCTCGCCGAGGCACGTGCCGGCGAAGATCATCGCCGTCGCCGACATTCCGCGCACGAAATCCGGCAAGATTGTCGAACTCGCCGTCCGCGACGTGGTGCACGGCCGCCCCGTCAAGAACAAGGAGGCGTTGGCGAACCCCGAGGCGCTCGACCTCTTTGCCGGTCTGGAGGCGCTGAAGAGCTGACCATGCCCTAATTTCAAGGGCGAGCTTGCGTTAACCACTTCGCCCCTGCGGAATTAACCAAGAGCGCCGAGTTGTCGGACATTCCCTAAAATTGTCGGACAAAAAAGTAAGGTGTTGTTCAGATTTGCGGGCGCATGGTCGAGGCAACTTGAGGCCGACCGATCCAGGGGCGGTGGCGCGGCAGGAATGCCGGCGCCGACATGACGTCAAGAGTTCTCGAGCATTTGTTGGTTAGCATTGACTTTGAGAGGCGGCCCTGAACCGCCTCTTTTTTTGCCGCGAGGGACGCGCGGTCAGGGGCGCCGCTCGAGCGACCGCGACACGAGGATGACGGGGATCATCCCGGCGAGGACGATGATCATCGCCGCGACCGAGGCATCCTCCACCTTCGCGCGGGATGCGTCCTCGTAGACGAGCGTCGCCAGCGTGTTGAAGTTGAAGGGCCGCAACATGATCGTGGCCGAAAGCTCCTTCATCGTCTCGATGAAGACGAGCAGCGCCGCCGTCAGCACCGCCGGCCGCATCATCGGCAGGAGCACCGTGCGCAATGTCTGGCCGCTGGTGCGTCCGAGCGCGCGCGCCGCCATGTCGAGATGCGGCGACAATTTCTGGAATCCGGCCTCGAGCGTCCCTTCCGCCATGGTCAGGAAGCGCACCGTGCAGGCATAGACGATCGCAAAGCCGGTGCCGCTCATCAGGAGCCCGGTGGAGATTCCGAAGAGCCCCCGCATCTCGGCGTCGACCAGATTGTCGACGGCGGCAAGCGGAAAGAGCACGCCGATCGCCAATACGGTACCGGGCACGCCATAACCGAAGGAGGCGAGCCGGCCGGCGACATCGGTGAGGCGCGAGCGTCCCGTGCGGGCGGCATAGGCGAGCACGAAGGCAAGCAGCACGCTGGCGAGCGCCGTCAGGCCGGAGACGAGAACGCTGTGCAGGAGCGCGCTCAGGAGCCGCGGCGCGAGGAACTGGTCGAGACGTTTCAGCGCGTAGTTGCCGAGAATGAAGAACGGCACCGCAAAGCCCGAAAGCACCGGCAGCAGGCAGGCGGCCGTCGCCGCCCATTTCTTCCAGCCGGAAAGCGTGAGCCTGGCGATGTCGTGAACGGCGGCCGTGGTCTTCTGACTGGAGAAACGCTGCCGGCGGCGGGCAGCGCGCTCGACCATCATCAGCGCGACGACGAAGACCAGCATGATGCAGGCGATCTGCGCGGCGCCGGCCAGGCTGCCGCGATTGAGCCAGGTGTCGAAGATGGAGAAGGTGAGCGTCTGGACACCCAGGAATTCGACGGCCCCGATATCGTTCAACGTCTCCATGGCGACGAGGGTGAGCCCGATCATGATCGCCGGCCGCGCCATCGGCAGCTGGATCCGGAAGAAGACCTTGAGCGGTCCCGCACCGAGCGTGCGCGCGACATCCGCGGCGGCACGGCCCTGCATCAGGAACATCGATCGGCAGGCGAGATAGATATAGGGATAAAGCACGGAGCTCAGCACCAGCACCGCGCCGCCGAGCGAGCGTATGTCGGGAAACCAGTAGTCCCGGCTTGTCTGATAGCCGAACAGTGCCCGGATGAGCCCCTGCACCGGACCGGTGAAGGTGAAGAGCTCGCCGAAGGCATAGGCCGAAAGATAGGCGGGGATCGCGAGCGGCAGCACGAGGGCCGCCGAGAGATGACGGCGCAGCGGAAATTCGCAGGTCGCGACCAGCCAGGCGGTGAGGATGCCGACGGCGGCGGTCGCAGCTCCCGTCAGCGTCGCGAGCAGCAGCGTCCGCCCGGTGGCGCGCGGGATGACGTTCTCGACGAGGTGCGGCCAGTCGGCGCTGCCGCCGGAAACGGCAAGCCAGGCAATCGCAAGGATCGGCATCAGCACGATCGCGGAGGCGAGCCCGGCCCAGGTGGTGAGCATCGGATGGTGAAGACCGGTGCCGGAAATGGCATGGCGCCGTTTGAGGCTTTTGGGGGTGAAGTGCAAACGATCCGTCCGAAGCGAAGTGCTGGTCGGGAACCGGCAAACTGGCTCCCGTAACTCAACATTTCCTTACAGCATTCGTCCTCAATTCGCCAAGACGCGTTGTGAGGGGAAGGATATTTCCACCAGCGTCCCTTCGTTCGGTGCGGAGCTGATGGCGAAGAGCGCGCGATTGGCCTCCGTCATCGCCTTCGTCAGCGGCAGGCCGAGACCGGTTCCGTCGCCGCGCTTGCGGCCGCCGGTGGTGACCTGCCGGAAAGGCTTCATCGCCTGGTCGAGCTCGTTGCGGGTCATGCCGATGCCCGTGTCGCGGATCCTGAGGATGACGCTGCCATTGGCCTCGTAGGACGTCGACACGACGATCTGACCGCCCGACGGCGTGAAACGGATGGCATTTGCCAGGATGTTCAATGCGATCTGCTTGACCGAACGGCCATCCGCCACGACCTCGGGCACGGAGCCCGAAAGCGAGGTGCGGATGATGACGCGCTGGCTGTTGGCCTGCGGCTGCACCAGCGAGACGGCCTCGGAAACGGCCTCGTTCAGGTCGACGGCGCTGAAATCGAGGTCCATCTCGCCGGCTTCGATCTTCGAGATGTCGAGCAGGTCGTTGACGATGTCGAGGACGTGCCGCCCCGAGCGGCCGATGTCGCCGGCATATTCGATGTAGCGCGGGTGTCCGATCGGCCCGAAATGTTCGCTCGCCATCATGTCGGAGAAGCCGATGATGGCGTTGAGCGGCGTGCGGATCTCGTGGCTGACCCTCGCCAAGAACTCCGTCTTGTGGGCGTTGGCGGTTTCGGCCGCGCGCTTGGCGTTGCGCAGTTCCTCCTCGGTCCGCTTCCACTGGGTGATGTCGCGGATGACGGCGCAGTAGCCGTTGGAGGAGGAGAGCCGGCCGATCGTCATGAACAGCGGGATGAAACCGCCGCCGGCCTCGCGGCCGATCACCTCGCGCCCGTCGTTGAGGACGCTCGCGACGCCGTGGCCGGAAAGGCCCTGGAGATAATCGATGACCGCCTTCTGGCTCTCGTGGGCGAAGAGGGCGGCGAAGGGCTTGCCGCGCATCTCCTCCTCGTCATAGTCGAAGAGCGCGCTCGCCGAGCGGTTCATCGTGCGGATGTCGCCGTCCTGCCCGAGGATGACGACGCCGTCGGTCGCGGTTTCCAGGATCGAGCGGAGTTCGTCGATCTCCGTCCTGAGGCGGCTTGCCTCCCGGGCGGCGTCATCGCCTTCGCGCGACTGCACTTCGGCATCGCCGGTGGCCGCCGGGGTCAGCGCCAGCATGAGCGCGCTTCTTCCCTCCCAGCGGATCGAGTTCAGGCGCGCGCCGACCGCCAGCCGCTCGCCGTCCGCCCGGATCATCGTCATCGTTCCGTCCGGCTGTTCCCGGCCGCCGTCGCCGCCATGCGCGAAAAGCGCCTCGAGGCCGCCTTCGCGCGCGAAGGCTTCGAGATCCTCGTAGCCGGTCAGCTGCAGGAAGGCCGTGTTTGCGTGGAACAGCTCGTCGCCGTGATGGACGAGAAGGGCGACCGGCAGGCTGTCGAGGACCTCGCCGCTCATGCCGACGGCCGTGCGCTGGGCGTTGCCGGCATCACCAGCCGCTGCGGCGGGCTCGCCTGCCGTTTCCTCCTGCTCGCTCCCGGCCGCAGGCAGGTCGGCCCGCCCGCCATCCGGCGCGGCGGCGGACGTGTCCAGCGGCTCCTCCGCTTCGGCGGGCGACTCACTCTCGCCTTCGGCTTCCGTGGGCGGCACCGGCGCGAAATGCTCGCCGAGCTGCCTTGCGATTTCGCGGAAGGCCGCCTGTTCGCCGCGGGTCAGCGTTCCGGGCCCCGCCGGCCGGCGTTCGTCGAGATCAATGACCTTGTCGGTCAACGGCCGGGAGGGCGTGTCGACCAGGCGCAGCGCCGGCTGTTCGCCGCGGAAGGGGTCTGCCGCTACATCCGGCTCGATCGCGACGTCCTCCTCGGCCTCGCCGCGAGGCGCGTCGATGCTTTCGGCGGCGTCGGATGGTTCCCCTTCGATTGCCGCGGGCGTTTCGTCCGGGCGAGAAAGCGCGACGCGGCCGAGCGACAGGCCGGTCGCCCTTTCGTCCGCGACAGCGTCTGCGATCCGGACGATGCCGAAGCCGCGGAAACCGTCGAACTCGCGCGAGCGCGAATAGGTCGGCAGGGCGGCGAGATCGACCGGCACCTTGAGGCTGGTCCCCTCGATTGGCCACAGGATCGTCTTGCCGGACCAGGTGTCGCGGCGATGCAGGAGCTCGTCGATCTTGTGGTCGGGGTCGAGATCGTAGCGTGCCGCAAGGTCGGCGAAGGTCACGCCGATCACGTCCGCCGCCTTCGGGCCGACTGCGGAGGCGAACTCCTCGGAGATTTCGCTGAAGCGCCCTTCCGCGTCGATCTTCCAGACGAAGCGGACGGCGCGCGCGCCGGGTTTGAAAACGAAATCGGGCGCGGCCGACTGGTCGGCCTGCCGGGCATCGGTCGCCGGTCCGGCCGGCTCGGAGCGTGCCTCGCGGCCCTCCGGCTCCGTCGCCTCGGCCATCTCCTCTTGGCCGGCGCCGAGATCGAGCTCGCCTTGCGGCAGCGTCACCGCTTCTGCGGCCGTCTCTTCACCGCTCGCCGCATCGGCCGGCCCGGCCGCCGGGGCAGGTTCGGAAGCGTCCTCTGGTTCGGACGGCCGGACGTCCTCCACCGATGCGGCGGGCGACGACAGGTCGTCTCGCTCATCCGCCTCGGCCAGAGCCTCCGGGACGGGTTCCGCGGCTTCCGCCTCTTCGAGGAAAGCCTCCACCGCGAAGAGGAGGTGAAGTGCCGGATTGTCGGCAATCTTGCCGATCGCGGCCGGCAGCGGGCCTTTTTCGGTCGCGACCGGCCGCTTGATCAGCCGATCCCGGTCGCCCGCGACAGCCGAAACGAGCATGCGGCGGATATCCGCCGAGAGACCGAGAGCCTCGAATCCCGGCGATCCGGCAATGACGGCGCCGTCGCCGTCGAGCACGGCCATGTGTGTGTCGGGGCCGTCGAGGCCGGCGATCATCGCTTCCGCGCGCTCCTCGGTGGAAAGCGTCTTGCCGTTGCGCGGTGCGGTGAAGAGAACGGCCTCTTCCCCCGGCCGGATGCGGATCATTTCGACGGCCGCATTGAGCGGCAGCCGCCGGAAGCCGGAGGCGATGCGGATCAGGAGCTGCCGGCGATCGCCGACTTGACCAAGCTGCGCGGCCGCGGCCCTGAGCTGGCGAAGCGACAGGTCGTCCGGGGCCAATGCGCTGTCGATGAAATCATAGACCGAGGCAACGCCGAACAGCTTCGCGCCCTGATCATTGGCCCACAGCACCCGCGCGAGATCCTTGGAGAAAAGGACGGACGCATCCCCGCGGGCGAAATGCTCCCGCACCCGTGCATGCACGGCAATGTCGATGAAGGGATACTGTCTTACGGGCATGGGCTGGCCTATTGACGGATCGCTCGTGCGTTAACACTCTATTAATACCTGCCCCACCAGCGAGGGTCCAGCAACGGCGCCCCTTCGGTAGCCGCTTTCGCCGCGCAAGGTTAACGGATGCGACTTTTGTGCAATGCACAATTTTTGTTGCAATGCACAATGCATTCGGCTATAAGGCCGTCATCAACCGAACGGCGCCTCTGAAGAGGGCCACACCAAGGAGCGCATGCAATGGCTACCAAGAAGACCGAAGACGCCTTTTCCCTTTCCTTTGACCCGGCCAGGCTCGCCGACAGCTTCCGCGATTTCGCCGAGAAGGGCGCCGCCCAGTCGAAGGACGCCTACGCCAAGATGAAGACCGCCGCCGAAGAGGCGACGAAGACCGTCGAGGCGACGCTCGAGAGCGCCCAGACCGGCACCGTCGAACTCGGCCTCAAGGCCATCGATGCGCTGCGCACCAATGCCGAAAACTCGCTGTCGCACGCCGAAGCGCTGCTCGGCGTGAAGTCGCTCTCCGAGCTCGTCGAGCTGCAGACCGCCTTCATACGCAAGCAGGCCGAACTCGCCGTCGAGCAGGCGCGGACCATGCAGGAAGCCACCCGCAAGGTCGCCGAAAACGTCGTCAAGCCCGGCAAGGAAGCCGCCGAGAAGGTCGTTTCCACCTTCAGGAAGGCCTGATCGCCCCCGGCGCAGCCGATCGGAATCATCAGAAGACCGGGTGGCTTGCCATCCGGTCTTTTTGCTGGATAATTTGCAGTTAAGGCTTGCAAATCGGGCCAAGTGACCGTATGTGAGCCGCCAAGCAACGACCCAAGCGATTGGCGGGTTGCGCACCGAGTGCGGTTGTAGCTCAGTTGGTTAGAGCGCAGGTTTGTGGCACCTGAGGTCGGTGGTTCGAGACCACCCAACCGTACCATTTTTCCCGAATCCAGGTTCGTAGTAACAGTGTGCGCCGCTTTGGCTCTATGCCATCGGGCGAGAGGCACGATTCTCCGGATCGATCCTCGCCGGCGTGAAGTCCGCGATATCCCTCACACGAATATCTGATGCTCCGCCGTCACCAGTTCCTGCAGGAATGAGACGACCGTGCGCACGCGCACGAGTTCGCGCGCGCTTTCGTGATAGGTCGTCCAATAGGCGCGGCGGATCGTCGTTTCGGGCAGGAGGCGGACGAGTTCCGGGTATTGCCGGGCGATGTAGTTGTGCAGGATGCCTATGCCGGCGCTGGAGCGGACGGCCTCGGTCTGGCCGGTGGCGCTGGAGATCTCGAAGGAGGCGTCCCAGCTTCGCATGATCTCGGCGGAGAAATTGAGCGAGGGCGTGAAGATCAGGTCCTCGACATAGCCGATGCGGCGATGGTTCTTGAGGTCGTCGATCGTCGCGGGCGTGCCGTGACGGGCAAGATAATCTGCCGAAGCATAGAGCCCGAGTGTATAATCGGTCAGCTTGAACGAAACGAGCCGTCCCTGTTCCGGCCGTTCGATGGTGATCGCGATGTCGGCCTCGCGCTGCGACAGCGAGAAGGAGCGCGGCACCGGCACGAGCTGGAGCTTCAGCTCGGGATGGCGCGCGGTCAGCGCCCCGAGACGCGGCGCGAGAAAGGAGACGCCGAAGCCGTCGGGGGCGCCGATCCTGACCGTGCCGGCGATCGCCGTGTCGATCCGCCCGATCTGTGACTGCGCGGCGAGCATCTCGGTTTCCATGCGCTCGGCCGCGGCGAGGAAGACCTCGCCCTCGGCGGTCAGCTCGCAGCCGTTCGGGCGGCGAATGAGGAGCCGCGTCTTCAGCGTTTCCTCGAGCGCGGTGACCCGGCGGCTTAAGGTCGCGTGATTGATGCCGAGCCGCTTGGAAGCGGCAAGGATCTGGCCCGTGCGAGCGACCGCGAGGAACACCCTGACATCATCCCAATCCATGCCGGGCTCCTTTGGACTTCAAATTTTGCACAACGGTTCCTGAGTATCGGAAATTGATTTGAGGAAATCGTAGTGCGATGATCCGCCCGAGATCAAGACAGGAGGAACATCCATGTATGAAGTAGGACATTTCATCGACGGCAAGCGCGTCGCCGGCAAGAGCGGCCGCGTCAGCAACATCTTCAACCCGGCAACGGGTGAAGTTCAGGGCACCGTGGCGCTCGCAAGCGACGCGGAACTTGCCGCCGCCGTCGAAAGCGCCAAGGCCGCTCAGCCGAAGTGGGCCGCCACCAATCCGCAGCGCCGCGCCCGCGTCTTCATGAAGTTCGTGCAACTCCTGAACGAAAACATGGACGAACTGGCCGAGATGCTTTCCCGCGAGCATGGCAAGACAATCGACGACGCCAAGGGCGATGTCGTCCGCGGTCTCGAGGTCTGCGAATTCGTCATCGGCATTCCGCACCTGCAGAAGAGCGAGTTCACCGAAGGCGCCGGTCCGGGCATCGACATGTACTCGATCCGCCAGCCGGTCGGTATCGGCGCCGGCATCACGCCGTTCAACTTCCCGGCCATGATCCCGATGTGGATGTTCGCGCCGGCGATCGCCTGCGGCAACGCCTTCATCCTGAAGCCGTCCGAGCGCGATCCGTCCGTGCCGATCCGCCTTGCCGAACTGATGATCGAAGCCGGGCTTCCGGCCGGTATCCTCAACGTCGTCAACGGCGACAAGGGCGCGGTCGACGCGATCCTGACGCATCCGGATATCGGTGCCGTCTCCTTCGTCGGCTCGACCCCGATCGCCCGTTACGTCTATGGTACCGCGGCGATGAACGGCAAGCGCGCGCAATGCTTCGGTGGCGCCAAGAACCACATGATCATCATGCCCGACGCCGACCTCGACCAGGCCGCCAACGCGCTGATCGGCGCCGGCTACGGCTCCGCCGGCGAGCGCTGCATGGCGATCTCGGTCGCCGTCCCGGTCGGCGAGGAAACCGCGAACCGCCTCGTCGACAAGCTCACGCCGATGATCGAGAGCCTGCGCATCGGCCCCTATACGGACGAGAAGGCCGACATGGGCCCGGTCGTCACCAAGGAGGCCGAGCAGCGCATCCGGAGCCTGATCGAGAGCGGTATCGAGCAGGGTGCGAATCTCGTCGTCGACGGCCGCGACTTCAAGCTGCAAGGCTATGAGAACGGCCATTTCATCGGCGGCTGCCTGTTCGACCACGTCACCCCCGACATGGACATCTACAAGACGGAAATCTTCGGACCGGTCCTGTCGGTGGTCCGCGCCAGGAACTACGAGGAAGCGCTGTCGCTGCCGATGAAGCACGAATACGGCAACGGCGTCGCGATCTACACCCGTGACGGCGATGCGGCGCGCGACTTCGCCTCGCGCATCAACATCGGCATGGTCGGCGTCAACGTTCCGATCCCGGTTCCGCTCGCCTACCACTCCTTCGGCGGCTGGAAGTCCTCGTCCTTCGGCGATCTCAACCAGCACGGCCCGGACTCGATCAAGTTCTGGACCCGGACGAAGACCATCACGTCGCGTTGGCCTTCGGGCATCAAGGACGGTGCCGAGTTCTCCATCCCGACGATGAAGTAACGGACCGTACGGATCCTCCCCGCTGGGCCTCCTTCCGGAGGCCCTTTTTTGTTGCATTGGTGGCGGCGATACGGCGAGAGCGGGATGCACTCACATGCGTTCGCGCCACCGCTCTATCCGTTTGTTTTTGCCGCATTTATGCGACGTCAGGTGATTCCACCTGACTGCAAAATGCTCTAACGTCGGGGTAGACGGTGCAACGGTCGGCGATTCGCGCATTGGTCGAGTTCGGCGCGCTGAATGCTCCCGGGGGAGGCGGTCGGCGGTCTTTGATTGAGGGGGAAGATCATGGTTTTGGCTGAACCGTTGCCGGCGCAGGGTGTCGGGCAGGGCAGTTTCGGACGTGCGGCCGAGGGCGATTTCCAGCGTCTCTCCTTTACCGGCAGCGCCAGCGAGTATTTCGGTATCTGGCTCGTCAATATCCTGCTGACGATCCTGACGCTCGGCATTTATTCCGCCTGGGCCAAGGTCCGCCGCAACCGCTATTTCTACGGCAACACGGTGCTTCTCGGCCGCGGTTTCGAGTATCACGCGAAAGGCGGGCAGATCCTGATCGGGCGCCTGATCGTGTTCGCCTATCTGATCCTCTACAACCTTCTGCTGACCTTCGTGCCGCCCGCCGGCATCGCGCTCGCCGTGCTGTTTGTCTGCTTCCTGCCCTGGCTGATCGCCCGGGGTTTGCGCTTCAGCGCAAGGGTGACGAGCTACCGCAACGTCCGTTTCGACTTCGTCGGCCGCGCCGGCGGCGCCTTCCTCGCCTTCATCGTCGGGCCGGTGCTTGCCGCACTCACCCTCGGCATTCTGGCGCCGCTCGCCAGCCGCTGGACCTACCGCTATATCGGCAACAACCTGCGCTATGGCCAGAAGGCGTTCTCGACCGATCCATCCGTCGGAACGATCTACAGGACCTGGGGACTTTCGGCGGCGATCATCGTGCTCGGCGTCGTGATCGTTGCAGTGGTCGTCGCCCTCAACAGCGCGCTTATCGTCACGGCCTTCGAGAGCCCCGATCTCGCCGAAGCGGTCGGGATGCAGGTGTCGGTGGCCGTTCTGATCGTGCTCGGCTACGTCCTGGTCCTGACGATCTTCGGCGTCGCCGCGCTCGTCTATCGTGCGGGGGTCCGCAACGCCGCCTGGTCCGCCACCACCTTCGACGGCAGGCACAGGCTGCTCAGCGACCTGCCGCGCCTGGGCTACACCTGGATCGCCATCTCGAACGTCCTCGTCACCATTGTTACACTCGGGCTGATGCGGCCCTGGGCGGCCGTCCGGATGGCGCGTTACGTCAACGAGCATACGGCGGTACGTTTCGACGGCAATGTCGGCGAGCTCTTCTCGGCAATCGCCGCGGAAGGCTCGGCCGTGGGCTCCGAGTTCATGGATATTGAAGGTTTCGACTTTGGCTTCTGACGGCCCCGCCATTGCCTCGGGCGAGTGGCACCCTCCGGGATCGAGCCGCTCGCTGCCCGCAAGCCTTCTCGACATCGGCGGGCGGCTGGTCGTGCGCGGCGAAACCGACGCCGAGCTTGCGGGTGGCAGCCTTGCCTCAGTCGAGATCTCGTCGCGGGTCGGCCGCATAGCGCGCCGGATTACCTTTCCCGACGGCTCGCTGTTCGAGACCGTCGACAACGACGCGATCGACCGGTTCCTCGCCGGCAAGGGCAGGGCCCGCGAGGGGATCATCCACGGCTTGGAGCGGTTCCGCCCGCGGCTGGTCGCCTTCGTCGCCGCGGCGATCCTGCTCGGCGCGATGATCTATCGCTTCGCCCTGCCGGCCCTGGTCGAGGTCGCCGTCGCCGTCACGCCGCCGATCGTCCCGCGCATCATGTCGGCGAGCACGCTCGAGACGATGGACCAGACGGTGCTCGGTGAATCGAAGCTCGACGAGGCGCGGCGCGACCGGATCGTCGAGGCGTTCCATCGCATCGCGGCGCAGTCCAACGGCGGGGAGGCGGGCTATACGCTCAACTTCCGCGAAGGTGGTGCGGTCGGCGCCAACGCCTTCGCGCTTCCGGACGGAACGCTGATCCTCACCGATGAACTTGTCGAGCTTGCAGGCGAGGACACCGAGATGATCGTCGGCGTGCTGGCGCACGAAATCGGCCATGTCGAGCACCAGCACAGCCTCAGGCAGGTCTATCGCGCCGCCGGCGTCGCCGCGCTCATCATGCTCATCACCGGCGACATCGGCTCGGAAGCCGAGGACCTGCTGGTGCAGGGCGGCGGTCTCCTGTCGCTCTCCTATTCGCGATCGGCCGAGGCCGAAGCGGACAGGCATTCCGTCGAGCTGATGATGAAGGCGGGGCTCGACCCGGCCGCGATCGCCCGCTTCTTCGAGCTGCTGGAGACGAAGCTCGACGACCAGTCCGAAACCAGCATCTTCTCCACGCACCCCGGAACGCCGGAACGGCGCCAGGCGATCCTGGATTGGATTGCCGAACTTCGGACGCAGAACCGATAGGGCGGTGGCGGCGGGGCGCCGCTTGCGTTTCGGATCGCCGAAATAAAAACAGCGGGCTCTCGCCCGCTGTTTCGCACCCTTTGTCGGATCACCCGATCAATCCTGCGGACCGTCGTTGTAGCCGACCTTGTCGACGAGCTCGGAGGCCTTCTTGCGGTTTGCGGCGATCTCGGCAAGCGGCAGCGTGTCCGGCTTGATCGACCCGAAGGACTTGACGACCTCGGAAGGCTCGGCGCCGGCAAGGACCGGGTATTCGAAGACCTGCTCCGCATAGATCTTCTGTGCTTCGCCCTCGGACAGGAATTCCATGAGCTTCAGCGCGTTCTCCTTGTTCGGCGCATTCTTCGCGAGCGCCATGCCGGAGATGTTCACATGCGTGCCGCGATCCTTGGCGTTCGGGAACAGCACCTTGATCGCGGACGCCCATTCCTTCTGCTCGGGTTCCTTGTCGTTGGTCAGCATGAGGCCGACATAGTAGCTGTTGCCGAGCGCAAGATCGCATTCGCCGGCAAAGATGGCCTTTGCCTGGTCGCGGTCGCCGCCGTCGGGCTTCCTGGCGAGATTGTCCCTGAGCCCCGTCAGCCATTTTTCCGTCTCGGCTTCGCCGTGATGGGCGATCATCGAGGCGAACAGGCCGATATTGTAGGAGTGCTGTCCGTCGCGGGTGCAGATCTTGCCCTTCCACTTCGGATCGGCGAGTTCCTCATAGGTGATATCGTTCTGCGCAATGCGTTCCTTGGAGGCGTAGACGACGCGGCCGCGCGTCGTCAGGCCGAACCAGTTGCCGTCCGGATCGCGGAAATGGGCGGGGATGTCCTTGTTGATCGTCTCGTTGACGACCGGCTGCGTCACCCCGGCGTCCTTCGCCTCGGTGAGGCGGCTGATATCGACGGTCAGGATGACGTCGGCGGGAGAGTTGGCGCCTTCCGCCTGGATGCGCTCGACCAGGCCCTTGTCGAGGAAGAGGACGTTGGTCTTGATGCCGGTTTCCTTGGTAAAGGCGTCAAGCAGCGGCTCTATGAGGTCGGGCTGGCGATAGGAATAGATGTTGACCTCGCCGTCGGCCCGCACCGGTGCCGTCAAGCTGAGGAAGGCCGCCGCGACCGACAGGGTGCCGATCAGCGCTTTCGAGGCATGCATGGGTTCTCTCCGTTCTTGATTGATAACCTTACTAAGCCGGTCATCTTTTTGGCCCCGGAGAGGGCGACAGTCAATCGCCAAACCGATAAAGTTGATGCTGCCGGTACATTTTTGAGGTTTTTGGAATTGTTCCAAACTACGAACCGTCCTATATGAGGGGGAACGATTTTTTTCCAATTCCGGAGCCGAGTATGCGTCTGACGAAGCAAACAAACTACGCAGTTCGCATGTTGATGTACTGCGCTGCGAACGGCGAGAAGCTCAGCCGCATTCCTGAGATCGCCAAGGCCTATGGCGTTTCCGAGCTGTTCCTGTTCAAGATCCTGCAGCCGCTGACGAAGGCGGGGCTCGTCGAAACCGTGCGCGGCCGCAATGGCGGCGTCCGGCTGCCGCGTCCGGCATCCGAGATCAGCCTGTTCGACGTCGTGAAGGTGACCGAAGACAGTTTCGCGATGGCGGAATGCTTCGAGGCGGGCGAGATCGACTGTCCGCTGGTCGACAGCTGCGGCCTCAATGCCGCCCTGCGCAAGGCCCTCAACGCCTTTTTCGAGGTCCTGCAGGGCTATACGATCGACGATCTGGTCAAGGCCCGTCCGCAGATCAACTTTCTTCTGGGCCTCGACGAAGCGCCCCGTCCGCAGACCTCCGCCGCCTGAGTCTGCCGTTCCGGGGCAGCCGCCTCTTCGCGTCGACGGCGCGAAAGTCTGAATCGGAAGCGCCGTGTGATGCAGCGCACGCTCCCCTCGTCGTCATCGCCGCCAGTTGCCTGAGAGCAGGACGAGGAAAAGGGGTGCGGTTTTCCGCCCGCACCGCTCTAATCTATTAGAATCTATCGCCGGCGGGACTTTATCACACACTTTTTTGGGGTCGTCCGTGCGCTGACAGCCGTCCGGCTCGCCGGTCGTCGCTTGCGGCCGTGTCCGATCGACGGCGCAAAAAGCCGCAATCGCGGGCGGGGGCGCGGCGATTCGCGTGCCGGTGCGGAGCGGCCGGTTCGACGCCGTCCGGGGAAGAATTTTTCGCATAGACAAAATTCTGCAGCGACTTATTGCATTGCGACGCCAAATGTCGTTCCATCCATTCTTGACCGGATGGGAAAATTTGACCCCGCGTCATCACAACACGAGAACAAAAAACAAATCTGGGAAGCAAGCTCATGAAAAAGCTCACAACTCTGTTTGCAGCGACGGCGCTTGCCACGCTGATGGCCGGCGCCGCCTGGTCGAAGACGTTTGTCTATTGCTCGGAAGGGTCGCCCGAGGGCTTCGACCCCGGACTCTACACGGCCGGCACGACGTTCGACGCTGCGGCTCATACCGTTTACAACCGCCTCCTCGAATTCAAGAAGGGCACGACCGAGACCGAGCCGGGGCTCGCCGAAAGCTGGACGATCTCCGACGACGGCCTCGAATACACCTTCAAGCTCCGCCCGGGCGTCAAGTTCCAGACCACCGAATTCTTCACGCCGACCCGCGAGCTGAACGCCGACGACGTGATCTTCTCCCTGGAGCGTCAGTGGAAGGCCGATAATCCGTGGCACACCTACGTGACCGGCACGTCCTGGGAATATTTCGCCGGCATGGGTCTGCCTGACGTGCTCGAGTCGATCGAGAAGGTCGACGACATGACGGTCAAGATCAAGCTGAAGCGCAAGGAAGCGCCGTTCCTCGCCAACCTTGCCATGCCCTTCGCCTCGATCATGTCGAAGGAATATGCCGACAAGCTGCAGGCCGAAGGCAAGATGAACCAGTTGAACCAGATGCCGCTCGGCACCGGCCCCTTCGCCTTCGTCGGCTATCAGCAGGACGCCGTCATCCGCTACAAGGCCCATCCGGACTATTGGGGCGGAAAGCAGAAGATCGACGATCTCGTCTTCTCGATCACCACCGACGCCGCCGTCCGCTACCAGAAGCTGCAGGCGGGCGAATGCCACCTGATGCCCTATCCGAACGCGGCCGACGTCGAGTCGATGAAGGCGGATCCGAACCTGAAGGTCATGGAACAGGCCGGCCTCAACGTCGCCTATCTCGCCTACAACACGACCCTGCCTCCCTTCGACAAGGTCGAAGTCCGCAAGGCGCTGAACAAGGCGATCAACAAGCAGGCGATCGTCGACGCCGTCTTCCAGGGGCAGGCGCAGCCGGCAATCAACCCGATCCCGCCGACGATGTGGTCCTATAACGAGCAGGTCGAAGACGACACCTACGAGCCGGAAGTCGCCAAGAAGATGCTCGAGGATGCCGGCGTCAAGGACCTCTCCATGAAGGTCTGGGCGATGCCGGTCGCCCGGCCCTACATGCTGAATGCGCGTCGCGCCGCCGAAATGATCCAGGCGGACTTCGCGAAGATCGGCGTCAAGGTCGAGATCGTCTCCTATGAATGGGCGGAATATCTCGAGAAGTCCAAGGCCAAGGACCGCGACGGCGCGGTGATCCTCGGCTGGACGGGTGACAATGGCGACCCGGACAACTTCCTCGACACTCTGCTCGGCTGCGACGCTGTCGGCGGCAACAACCGCGCGCAGTGGTGCAACAAGGACTTCGACGACCTGGTGACCAAGGCCAAGGAGGCGACCGACGTCGCCGAGCGCACCAAGCTCTACCAGGAGGCTCAGGTGGTCTTCAAGAAGGAAGCGCCCTGGGCGACCATCGACCACTCGCTCTCGATCGTCCCGATGCGCAAGAACGTCGAAGGCTTCGTCCAGAGCCCGCTCGGCGACTTTGCTTTCGACGGCGTCGACATTGTAGAGTAATCTTATCGACTGACCCGAAGGGGGCGTTTGCCATGGGCGAGCGCCCCTCTTCCTTATTGCCGGTGCTGCCGCCTGAGCGAACGAGCGGCCACGGGGCAAGAGGTTTGACTATGTTCCGATTTCTTCTGGGGCGCCTGGCGGTGCTGATCCCGACCTTCGTCGGGGTTTCGATCATCGCCTTCTCCTTCATCCGCCTGCTTCCCGGCGATCCCGTGGCGCTGCTTTCCGGCGAACGGGTGATGTCGCCCGAGCGGCACGCCGAAATTTCTCATCAACTGGGCTTCGACCGGCCGGTTGTCGTGCAGTATCTCGATTATCTCTGGGGTGTTCTGCGCGGCGACTTCGGTGTGTCGATCGTGACCAAGAGGCCGGTGATCGATCAGTTCCTGGAGCTGTTCCCGGCAACGGTCGAACTCTCGCTTTGCGCCATCATCTTCGCCGTCGTGGTCGGCATCCCCGCGGGCGTCGTTGCGGCGATCAAGCGCGGCTCCATCTTCGACCAGATCATCATGGGCACCGCGCTCGTCGGCTTCTCAATGCCGATCTTCTGGTGGGGCCTGCTGCTGATCATCGTCGTGTCGGGCATCCTGCAATGGACGCCGGTGTCGGGGCGCATCTCGCTGATGTTCTTCTTCCCGCCGGTCACAGGCTTCATGCTGATCGATTCCCTTTTGTCGGGGCAGGACGGCGCATTCCGGTCGGCCGTCAGTCACCTGATCCTGCCGACGATCGTGCTCGGCACGATTCCGCTCGCCGTGATCGCGCGCCAGACCCGTTCGGCGATGCTCGAGGTGCTGTCGGAGGACTATGTGCGCACCGCGCGTGCCAAGGGCCTGTCCACCTTCCGCGTGGTCGGCATACATGCATTGCGCAATGCCATGATCCCGGTGGTGACCACCATCGGCCTGCAGGTCGGCGTCATGCTGGCCGGGGCGATCCTCACCGAAACGATCTTTTCCTGGCCGGGCATCGGCAAGTGGATGGTCGACTCGGTCTCCCGGCGCGACTACGCCGTGATCCAGGGCGGGCTCCTGATCATCGCCGCCGTCATCATGCTGGTAAACCTCGCCGTGGACCTGCTCTACGGCCTGCTCAACCCGCGCATCCGGCATTGAGGAGGGGCGACATGACTGAAGTTACCGCGACAAGCCCCGTTTCGAGGGACCCCTCCCGCCGGGCGAAGCTCGCCGAGTTCTGGTTCTATTTTTCGGAGAACCGTGGCGCCGTCATTGGCCTTACCTTCTTCCTGCTGCTGGTCGCACTGGCCATCTGCGCACCGCTCGTTGCGCCGCATGACCCGACCATCCAGTTCCGCGAAGCCGTCCTGCTTCCGCCTTTCTGGGAGGAGGGCGGCCGTGCCGGCTTCCTTCTCGGAACCGACGCCGTCGGCCGCGATATGCTCTCCCGCCTCATCTACGGGGCGCGCTTTTCGCTGTTCGTCGGCGTCATCGTCACGACCCTGGCGCTCATCGGCGGCATCCTCGTCGGCGTCGTTGCCGGCTATTTCCGCGGATGGGTCGACACGTTCATCATGCGGATCATGGACATCATCCTGGCCTTCCCGTCGCTGCTGCTGGCACTCGTGCTGGTGGCGGTACTCGGCCCGGGCCTCACCAATGCGATGATCGCGATCGCTCTGGTCTATCAGCCGCACTTCGTTCGCCTGACACGGGCGGCGGTGATGACGGAGAAGACCCGCGACTATGTCGTGGCGGCCAAGGTCGCCGGAGCAGGGCACCTCAGGCTGATGTTCAAGACCATCCTGCCGAACTGCATGGCGCCGCTCATCGTTCAGGCGACGCTGTCCTTCTCGAGCGCCATCCTCGACGCCGCAGCGCTCGGCTTCCTCGGCATGGGCGCGCAGCCGCCGGCCCCGGAATGGGGAACGATGCTGGCGGAAGCGCGCGAATTCATCCTGCGCGCCTGGTGGGTCGTCACGCTCCCCGGCCTCGCCATCCTCGCGACGGTCCTGGCAATCAATCTCATGGGCGACGGACTGCGCGATGCGCTCGACCCCAAGCTGAAGAGGTCCTGACATGGCGCTTCTCGAAGTCGAAAACCTCGTCGTCGAATTCCAGACCGCAACCGGCCCCTTCCGCGCGGTCGACGGCGTGTCGCTCAAGGTCCACGAGGGCGAAGTCCTGGCGATCGTCGGGGAATCGGGCTCGGGCAAGTCCGTGTCCATGCTTGCGGCGATGGGGCTTCTGCCCTGGACCGCGACCGTCACTGCCGACAAGCTCGCCTTCAACGGGCGGGATCTCCTGAATATGTCGCCTTCCGATCGCCGCAAGATCGTCGGCAAGGAGATCGCCATGATCTTCCAGGAGCCGATCGCGAGCCTCAACCCCTGCTTCACCGTCGGCTTCCAGATCGAGGAAGTGCTGCGCATCCACATGGGCCTCGACCGGGCGGCGCGGCGCAAGCGCGCGATCGAGCTCTTCGAGGCGGTCGGCATCCCGGAACCGGCCGAGCGCCTCCGGCATTTTCCGCATCAGATGTCGGGCGGACAGTGCCAGCGCGTGATGATCGCCATCGCGCTTGCCTGCAATCCGAAGCTGCTCATCGCCGATGAGCCGACGACGGCGCTGGACGTGACGATCCAGAAGCAGATCCTCGACCTCCTGATGAAGCTGCAGCAGGAATACCGCATGGGTCTCATCATGATCACCCACAACATGGGCGTGGTCGCCGAAACGGCCGATCGCGTCATCGTGCAGTACAAGGGCCGCAAGGTGGAGGAGGCGGACGTGCTGTCGCTGTTCGAATCGCCGAAGAGCAACTACACGCGGGCGCTTCTTTCCGCGCTGCCGGAGAACGCGACGGGAGACCGGCTGCCGACGATCTCCGAACTCTTCAACGACCAGCAGATGCTCGAGGGAGCCGCGCGATGACCCATGTGCTCGAAGCCCGCAACCTGGTGCGCGACTATCACATTCCGGGCAACCTGTTCCGCAAGGCGCGCACCGTCCATGCGCTGAAGGGCGTCAGCTTCACCGTCGAGGAGGGCAAGACGCTTGCGATCGTCGGTGAGAGCGGCTGCGGCAAGTCGACCCTCGGCCGCATTATCACGCTGATCGATCCGGCGACCTCCGGGGAGCTGCTGATCGACGGCCGGACGGTCGATATCGCCCGCGAGCGGTTGACGCCGGAGATGCGGCGCAAGGTGCAGATCGTCTTCCAGAACCCTTATGGCTCGCTCAACCCGCGCCAGAAGATCGGCGACATCCTCGCCGAGCCGCTCGTCATCAACACCGATATACCGGCAGCCGAGCGCCGCGACCGGGCGATGACGATGCTGAAGAAGGTCGGCCTCGAGGAGAAGCACTACAACCGCTACCCGCACATGTTCTCCGGCGGTCAGCGCCAGCGCATCGCCATCGCCCGCGCGCTGATGCTGAACCCCAAGCTGCTGGTGCTGGACGAGCCTGTTTCCGCGCTGGACCTTTCCGTCCAGGCGCAGGTCTTGAACCTGCTCGCCGATCTTCAGGACGAGTTCAAGCTCACCTACGTCTTCATCAGTCACGACCTCTCGGTCGTTCGCTATATCGCCGACGACGTGATGGTGATGTATTACGGCGAAGCCGTCGAGTACGGCAGCCGCGACGCGGTGTTTTCCAACCCGCAGCACAGCTATACGAAGACGCTGTTCGCGGCGACGCCGAGGGCGGACGTCGCCAGCATCAAGGCCCGGCTTGCCAGGAAGAACGCCGCCTGAGCCGCGCCGGAAGCGTGCCGCCCCGCTCGCCGGCCGGCACAAACCCCGCGAAACGCAAGCACGGCTTATTGGCGTTCTCGCCTCCGTCGTGTAGAGGTTGCCCGCCGCCATGTGAGCCTTGGCGGCGGCAGCCCTTATGGCTGGCTTGTTCGCCCAAACAGCAGGATGACGATTATGGAAATCAAGCGCATTGAAACCGGCCCGCGGATGAGCCAGGCCGTGGTCTACAACAACACGGTTTATCTCGCCGGCCAGGTCGGCAAGGCCGGCGACGACGTCGTCACCCAGACGAAGCAGGCGCTCGCCGAGGTCGATCGCCTGCTCGCGCTCGCCGGCACGGACAAGACGCGCATCCTCTCGGCTACGGTCTGGCTCGCCGACATGGCCGATTTCGCCAAGATGAACTCCGTCTGGGACGCCTGGGTGCCGCAGGGTCACACCCCGGCCCGCGCGACCGGCGAGGCCAAGCTCGCAACGCCGGAATATCTCGTCGAAGTCATCGTCACGGCGGCTCTCTGAGACCTTCGCTCCATCTCAGATGCAGGGCAATCCTCTGCACCGTTCACGCCGCCGGCCGCCAGGCCGGCGGCGTTTCGCCGTCTGCCGCAGGCCCTGCCGCGCAGGAACGAATTCCTTGTTGGAACGTTTATGCTTGCGTTTCCGCACGCGGAGGATGGCACATGCTCTACTGGCTGCCTCGGCTTTGCTTGTTGGTGCTGGCGGGGGTGGTGGTGGGCTTCGGCTTTTTTCCTGAGACAGCGGAAGGCCTGGCTTACACCTTGCTGGTGATCGTTCTGGGCCTGGGGCTGCTTTCCCTCACGCTCTACGTGTTCCCGCCCGGGAAATCTTGAGCAAGCCGCCCGGCGCCGCCTGCAGAAGCCCGCCTGCGGTCAGGCGTGACGAATGCTCCCCGGAGACGAAGACGTTCGCAAACATCGGTCGAAAGGTAGGTGCCGATGGATTCAGTGAGACGAGTGACGGCCGGCCGCAAGCGCGACGCCGAAAGGGCCCTGGTCGAGGTGTCGACGGCGCCTGCCCGAAAGCGCGACGGCATAGATCTTCTGGTCGCCGGGAGCGCGATCGGGATGTTCGTGATTGCCAGCTCCGCCGCGGTCTACGCAATGGGAGCGATCCTGATGCCCGTCGCCTTCGCGATCGTCGTCGGCATCGTTCTCGGCAGGGCCGCCGATGAATTGGAGCGGTTCGGGCTTCATCCGATGTTCGGCGGCCTGTTGCTGGCGCTGTTCTTCGTGCTCGGCTTATCGTCCCTCGTGAATGCGCTTCTCGGTCCGATCACCGACCTTGCGGCCCGGGCGCCTCAATTGGCTGAGGACGTCATGCAACGGTTGCTGCCGTTTGCCGAGCGCGTCGAATGGCTGGACAGGGCGCTCGCGCGCAGCGCCGGCGATGACGCCTTCGGCGACGTGATCGTCAAGAATGCGGGGCTGCTGATCGGGACGGTTGCGGCAAGCCTGACGCCGGCCCTCATCCAGACATTGATCTTCCTGGCATCGCTCATTCTTTTCCTGCTCGGGCGCGCCCAGTTGCGCGCCACGATCGTGCTCGCTTTTCCGAGCCGCGACGGCCGCTTGAGCGCGATCCGGGTCATGAATGCCCTCGAGGACGCCCTTGCCCGCTATTTCTCGACCGCGAGCCTGATTTATCTCGCGCTCGGTGCGGTGACCACGGTCATTGCGCTCGTCGGTGGGTTGGCGATGGCGCCGCTCTGGGGGCTCTTCGCCTTCGTCTCGAGCTTCATTCCCTATCTCGGCGTCACCGCCATGACGCTGTCGCTCATCGTCGGCGGGTTGATGACCCATGATGCGATGGCCGCTGCGCTCGCACCGGCGGCCGCCTTCTTCCTCGTTCATCTCGCCATGGAGAACCTGCTCGTGCCGGCGGTCCTCGGCCACCGCTTCGCCATCAATCCGTTCCTGATCTTCGTCGCGATCCTGTTCTGGACCTGGATGTGGGGCGCCGTGGGGGCGATCCTCGCCCTGCCGCTGTCGCTGATCGCGATGACCATCTTCGAACAGGTCCGCGAGCCGTCGGAGCCGCAGTTGCCGGATTGAGATGACGCCTTATCGGCTTGCTGCATGCGCGTGCTCGTCGAAGAACAGCGCCTGGCTGATGAGTGCCTTCACCGTTTCCGGGTTGAAGGGCTTGGTCACCAGGAAAGCCGGTTCCGGCTTCTTGCCTGTCAGGAGCCGTTCGGGAAAGGCGGTGATGAAGATCACCGGAACGGTCGCCTGCGTCAGGATGTCGTTGACCGCATCGATCCCGGAACTGCCGTCGGCGAGCTGGATATCGGCAAGCACCATCTTCGGCGATGTTTCGCGGTAGAGATCGAGAGCCTCGGCGCGCGTGCGGGCAATGCCGGTGACCCGGTGCCCGAGGCTCGTCACCATGTCCTCGATGTCCATCGCGATCAGCGGCTCGTCCTCGATGATCATCACGTCGGTTGCCACCTGGCGCGAAATCTCCTCGGAGGCGCCGGCGACCAGCTCGGCGAGGGCGCTCTGGTCGACACCCATGATTTCGGCGGCTTCAGTGGTCGAGAAACCCTCGAGCGCGATGAGCAGGAACGCCTGTCGTCCCGCCGGTGCCATCAGCGACAGGTTGGCCGCGGCCCTCTGTTCCCAGGCGAAGGGCGATGTGAACTGGGAAAGGTCCACCTTCAGCTTCTCGAAGAGCGAGCAGAAGAGCTTGTAAAGGCCGATGCGATCGTTGGAGGCCGCCGGAAAGAGCTCGATGTCATCGATCAGAGCTTCCAGCATTGCAGCGACATAGGCGTCGCCGGCGGCTTGCGAGCCGGTGACGGCGCGGGCATAACGCCGGACATAGGGCAGATGTGGCGCAATCCTCATGGAAAGTGACATTTAGACCTTCCTAAACTATTGTGCATAGGGTTTGTGCCGATGGGGGCGCGTAGCAGAATACGTCAAAGTTTTGAGCACGTCTTTCGGATTGTGGAAAGACTTGATTAACAGATGGCAGCAACGGATTTGAAAGCGGTCGGGACCGGGGGAGCAGGACCTTCGCCGCGTGGAAGCGGAACATGAACGAATTCTCAGGTGGGCAGAAGGGGCGGCGCAACGCATCCGCCGGAAAGACGGAGCCCGACACGCAAATTGGTTCGCAGTTGAAGGCACTGTATCAGGCCGTCGAGAACGAGCCCGTGCCGCAGCATTTCGTGGACCTGCTGCGGCGGCTCGATGAGGCGGAGCGGGAACGCTCACGCGATTGACCTCATGCATATCCCTTAAATAGAACTCGTGCGGCGCTGTAGTGTGCTGGCTGGCGTGCGAACGAAGTGATCGCCCGCCGGCGCGCTTGGGTGAGCCGGCTCGCGGGACGCGGCGTGAACGATATCGCGTCCCACAGCCAAGATATCTGGCGCGAGGCTATCAGCAACGGGCGGTGTAGCGGCGTCCGTACTGATCGCGGTAGACACAATAACCGGGCTCGCTGGCGCGGCCGATAAGGGCGCCCGCGACACCACCGACAGCGGCGCCGACCGCGGCTCCGCGGACGTTGCCGCTCGCGGCACCACCTATAATTGCGCCCGAAGCGGCGCCGATCCCCGCACCCCTTTCCGTTGCCGTGCAGGCTGCCAGGGGAAGAATGAGGCTAGCGACGATAAGTATCTTTTTCATGATAAGTTCCTATCCGAGCTTGGTTACGAACCGCGGGTGATGCCGTCCGATCGCCGCCACCTGAGAGCGACTGGAAAACGGCAGACGCATGCCGCCCTTCGGCGCTTGTTATTGTCGCCAGAACGCCGACTGGCGCCTTTTGTTCCGCGCGGGCCGCCGGGCTTGCGCATGATTGTTGCCATCGATCCGGCCTGCGGATAGGGAACGAAGCGCGTGGCGCGAGCCCGCCGGGCTTACCTGAAAACTGTCCCCGGCACTCCGCACCGGCGGCGTCGCCTACTTGCCCGCGTTGCGTTCGGCCCGCTCCAGATTCTCGAGGAGAGCGTCCAGCCTCTTATTGGCTTTCTGTTCCGTGTGGCTCTGAAGATCCCGTATGGTTCTGCCGATATGCAGGTTCTGACTGCGGAGACCGGCCCTCTGCCGGCTGATCTCGTTCACGGTCTTCCATATATGTCGCGAGGGAATCTTCATTTCTTTCCCAAGAAGCTCTGCTACTACCAGGACAACGCCCGGGACTACGCCAACTATTCGAACAACGCCGAGACCTGTCGAAGGTTCCTGCCCGCCCTGCTTGCGGTGCCCCCGGTCCTCGGCTCACGGTTTCTTTGGTTAATCAATGGTTTCCAAGTTGCGGCGACGGCCGGCCCGATCTCCGCTCGCGCCACGGCAGATCGTCGCGCCGGAACAAAGGCGCCTTGCCTCACGTTTGGATTTCAGCAAATGAGGCAAGGAGTTGACAGATGCTCTACTACGCTCTCCTATTTTTGGTCGTCGCCGTCATTGCCGGCATTCTCGGCTTCGGCGGAATTGCCGGCGCTTCGGCGCAGATCGCGCAGGTCCTGTTCTTCATATTCCTGATACTCCTGGTGATTTCGCTCGTCGCCGGCTTCATCCGCCGAACGTGACGCATCGCTCGTCCCGAGCGGGCGGGCAACATATTGACATGACCGCGAGGGTGGAGCCCGGGCTCCGCCCTCGTTTTTGCTTGCGGCGCCGGGCCGGGCGCCTCTTGTCGGCCGCCTGTGGCGATTGCATGGTTTCTTAATCCGCTTCCGGTTTAACAAATCATCCAGCGGACATAGGGAGCGTCGCACATGAAGACGGATGTAGTGGTTCTCGGCGCCGGCATCGTCGGCATTTCCTCCGCCATCCACCTGGCGCGGCGCGGCAAGGCGGTGGTCCTTCTCGACCGGCGCGGCGCCGGCGAGGAAACGTCGTACGGCAATGCCGGCCTGATCCAGCGCGAGGGCGTCTTCCCCTACGGCTTCCCGCATGATTTCGGCGCGCTCTTCCGCTATGCGCTGAACAACACGATCGATGCCAGCTATCACTTCCGGGCGTTGCCGGGACTGGTGCCGTTCCTGGCGCGCTACTGGTGGCATTCCGGCTTCACCCAGCACCAGCGGATCGCGCATCTCTACGCGCCGCTGATCGAGCACTCGATCGCCGAGCACGCGGACCTGATCGCGGCTTCCGGCGCCGGCGACCTCATCCGCAAGGAAGGCTGGATGAAGGTGTTCCGCACCGAGAAGGAGCGCGATGCGGCCTACCGGGACGCGGAAAAGCTCTCGGCCGGCTTCGGCGTCGGTCACCAGAAGCTTTCGGCGAGCGAGTTGAAGACGATCGAACCGTTCATCCAGGTGGAGCTCGCCGGTGGCCTGCGCTGGAACGATCCGTGGTCGATCCGCGATCCGCATAGTCTCAACAAGGCCTATCTCGCCTATTTCGAGTCGCTTGGCGGCCGGCTCGTTTCCGGCGATGCGGCAACGCTGGAGCATATATTGGAAGGCGCCGGCTGGCGCGTCGCGACGCCGGAAGGGCCGCTCGAAGCCCGCGAGGTCGTCGTTGCCCTCGGCCCCTGGGCCGACACGGTGACGCGCAAGCTCGGCTACCATTTCCCGCTCGCGGTCAAGCGCGGCTATCACATGCATTACGGCGCCAGGGACGGCGCCCAGCTCAACAACTGGGTGCTCGATGCCGAGATGGGTTACTTCCTGGCGCCGATGCTGCGCGGCATCCGCCTGACCACGGGAGCCGAATTCGCGCTCCGCGACGCGCCGAAGACGCCGGTGCAATTGGCCCGGGCGGAGCGCGTCGCGCGCGAGTTCTTCCCGCTCGCCGAACGCCGCGACGAGGAGCCGTGGATGGGCGCGCGGCCCTGCACGCCCGACATGATGCCGATCATCGGCAAGGCGTCCCGCCATGAGGGGCTCTGGTTCGCCTTCGGCCATGCGCATCACGGCATGACCCTCGGCCCCGTCACCGGCCGCGCGCTCGCCGAGGCGATGACCGGCGAGAAGACGGTGATCGACATCGCCGCTTATCGCCCGGAGCGCTTCCTCGCCTGACGCAAAAGCGCCCGCCCACAGCACCGGGTCTCATCAGACGCGCAAAGGTCGCTGCAGCACTTTGAATTGCTGCATGTCCTTGTCCTTAAATCGAGGTCAGGAGACATGCAGTAGGGTGACGCTTTTTTCGCGTCCGCCGGAACCCGACGGCGGTTGGCGCGTTCTTCTGGCGGCTGATGTCGAGGTTCGGCCCGCTGGGCTTTTGCCCGGCGACGGGAGGAGTTTCAAGTTCAATGCGGAAACAGGCGGTAGAGTTTGCCGGCGAGGCCGTTGGCGCGCTGGTCCCCGATAACGGGCAACTGCGCTTCATTGCCGTCAAATACAGCGTCTGGTCCTTGGACGGCCGGCGCTTTGCGACGGCTGACTCTGCCATCCGGGCGATCGCAGCCCTGCATGGTCTTCGCCATCACGCCCCGGCCTCCAAGGCCGCTCCCCGTCCGCAAGCCCGCCCTGATGGGTCGGCTCCGGCCAACCCGTAGTCGAGATCCGCTATCCCTGCTTCGCCTCGCCCCGCCGCGCGGAATTGTCCTCCCTCCGCTTCAGCGCTTCTTCCTGGTGGGAGCCTTCCGGGCTCTTCCACAGCAGCGCTACCTCCAGCCGTCCAAGGATGAAGAGGACGGCGAGGCTCGCGAGCGTGGCGAAGATGGCGATCGGCCAGAAGCCGAAGCCAATCGAGAGCCCGACGGCGCCGGCCAGCCACATTCCGGCGCCGGTCGTCAAGCCTTTGACCTCGCCCCTGGAAAACACGATCATGCCGGCAGCGAGAAAGGCTACCCCCGCCGTCACCGCCTCCACCACCCGGATCGGGTCGATGCGCACCTCGGGGCCGGAAAGGCTGACCTTGTGCACGCTTTCGATCGCGATAACGGCAAAGATCGCCGACGCCAGGCAGACGAGAATGTGGGTCCTGAGGCCGGCGGGGCGCTGCCGTTTCTCCCGCTCGATGCCGATCAGCGCGCCAAGCAGGATGGCGCCGCAGAACCGCGCGAAGATCACCGTGTAAGGCGTATGCGTGGCAACAAGAATGTCGGCAACGATCTCGTTCATGAATGGTGCCCCCCGGTCGGAAATGCCTTTTCAGCCACGGAGGGGGTGAGGCGGACCTCCCCTCCCGCCGCAGGATTGCTTCAATCGAAACCATTCATCATGCAGCAGCACGAAGTGCTTCACCGCGTCCGATTGGACGCGGTGCCGTGGAGGCCTACTGCGCCGGCTGGCTCTGCGGCTGCGCGGGCGCGGTCGGTGCCGGCGGTGTCGCTCCTCCGGCCGGAGGCGTTGCCTGATCGGTCGGCGCCGGTTCGTCGGCCGGCGTTGTCGCCGTGGACGGAGCCGGGGCGGGCTCGTTCTCCCCGTCCCCTGTGAGTTCCGCCGGCAGCCAGGCGATCAGCGCAAGCACCACGGCGGCGACAAGAATGATCAGCAACGGCCAACCGCTGCGGCTCGTCCTCGGCGCCGGCGCTTCCGGTTCCCGCGGGGTCGGCTGACCCGTCACGGGATCGAGCGGTGGTTGTTCTTTGATTTGTTCCTGCTGATTCATTGTATCCACATCCTTTCCGGCCACGGTTCCGAATGCACTCGCCTGTGTATGGCTCCCTAATTCAGCAAAAGCTTAAGAATGGGTTCCGTGCTGGGCAAGTATAGCTGTGGCCGTGCCGCGGCCCGGTTGACCCGCGACGAAAGTTAAACGCTCGAAATCTTTCAAGGTTCCGGCGCACGACTTCCGGCGCAGCCCGCGTTCACGCGCCAAGGTGCTTTACAGCGGGCCGCCTTAACTGCGAAAACGATCCGGGACGCGGCCGACGCGCCGCCAGCGCAGAGGATGACAGAAATGAGCGAGACCTATGACGTCGGAACCTTCGTCGGACGGGCATGGCGGCCGGATGCGGAGGGCCCGAGCCTGGTGACCGTCCGGAAAGGGCAGGTGGTCGACATCACCTCGCGCGAGGTGCCGACGATGCGCGATCTTCTCGAACTCGACGATCCCGTCGACTATGCGCGCACGGCCCGCGGCGAGGCGCTTGCTTCGCTCGCCGTCGTCATGGCGTCGGCGGAGCCGCGGGGCAGGGAGGAAATCCATCTGCTCGCCCCTTGCGATCTGCAGGCGGTCAAGGCCTGCGGCGTCACCTTCGCCCGCTCGATGATCGAGCGCGTCATCGAGGAGCGCGCCGCCGGCGATGCCGCGCGGGCGGAAGGAATTCGCAGGCGGGTGACCGCGATCATCGGCGAGGCCCTCCGGAACCTGAACGCTGGCTCGCCCGAAGCCGCCCGTGTCAAGGCGGCGTTGATCGAGGAGGGCGTCTGGTCGCAATATCTCGAAGTGGGCATCGGCCCCGACGCCGAGGTCTTCACCAAGGGACAGCCGCTCTCCTCCGTCGGATGGGGCGCCGCCGTCGGGCTTCATCCGATTTCCCGCTGGAACAATCCGGAGCCGGAGATCGTGCTGGCCGTTGCCTCCGACGGGCGCGCCAGGGGTGCCACGCTCGGCAACGACGTCAACCTGCGCGACATCGAGGGACGCTCGGCGTTGCTGCTCGGCAAGGCCAAGGACAACAACGCCTCCTCATCGATCGGCCCCTTCATCCGCCTGTTCGACGAGACCTACTCGATCGACAACGTGCGCCAGGCCGATCTCGATCTCATGATCGAAGGGCCGGACGGTTTTCGCCTGAAGGGCGCGAGCACCATGCGCGAGATCAGCCGCGACCCGCTCGACCTCGTCGCCCAGACGATCGGCCCGCATCACCAATATCCCGACGGGCTGATGCTGTTCATGGGCACGCTTTTCGCCCCCGTCGAGGATCGCGACGAACCGGGCCAGGGCTTCACCCATAAGATCGGCGACGTAGTGACGATCTCGAGCCCGGGGCTCGGCAGCCTGGTCAACACCGTGCGGCTGTCGACCGACTGCCCGCCCTGGACCTTCGGCACGACGGCGCTGATGCGCAATCTGGCAAAGCGGGGGCTGCTCTAACAGGGCTTCCTCGGAAGGGTGCACTGCGGTTTTTTCCGCGGCGAGGGTGCCGACCGGATTGCTTCCGGGGGCGGCGCCACGCATTCTTGGGCGGAATTCTTGGGAGAACGGGCTGGGTCGAGAATGAAAACCTTCATCGGGCTGGCTGCCGCCGGCACGTTTCTTGTTGCCGCAGCCGCACCGCTGCGCGCGGAACCCTTGCGGAGCGTTGAGGAACTGAGCGACGCGCTCAGCAAGTGCTGGACGCCGCCGGCCGGCGTCAGGGATTCCTTCGTCACACTCAAATTCGCCTTCCGCGGCAACGGCACCTTGATGGGTCCGCCCCAGCCGACGGCGAGCCGCGTCACCGGCGGGGCGGATGAACGGAAGGCCTTCGTGGCCGCCGCAACGGCGGCTCTGGAGAACTGCGGGCCGCTGGAATTCTCGAAGGAACTGGCCGACGAGATCGCAGGAACGGTGTTTACCCTGCAGTTCTATTCGGCGAAGTGACGCGGGCGTGCATGCCGGCGCGGTTTCTACGGTTGGCGACGAGCCTCAGCCAGGGTGGGGAATGAAAAGCCGCCATCAGCAGGTACATCGTCGCCATTTCGTTGAGCGGTGACGGTTCCTGCAGGGAGGAGCAGACCATCGTCGCGCCTCCGGTGACGACCGTCATCACCGCCATGACGATGCAGGCCGGCGTGGCGGCGAGGGAGAGCCAGCCGGCCATCCCTTGCGCCTTCGCACTGCCTGCGGTCGGTCCTTCGACCGCAGGCGGCATTCCGTTACGGGGCGCTGACCGCGGTGCCATCGCAACGTCAACCCCGGTCGTACCGGTCATGGTGGCGCCACCAGACACCGCTCTCGTTGCGCCCGAGCGGCGCCCGGTCGAGCCATTGGTACATGCCCCAGAGACCGTCGAGGCCGCGGGCATAGGTCGAGTAGGTGTGATAGACGATGCCGTCGTCGAGCGCGAAGGCGCTGACGCCCGGTCTGTCGCGGGTATAGGTGGCGATATCGGTCCCCGTCATGGCGGCGATCTGCGCGACCGGTCCTTCGCTGCCCTTTAGCTGCCATTCCTGCACGGTCTTGCCGGCGAGCGGCTCCGGCGCCGGCGGCTCGCGGCGATAATTATACTCGATGCCGCCCTCCCGCTGCTCGTCCGCCGTGAACCAGACGCTGAAATCACGGTTGAAGTCGCCGTCGTTCGAGGATGCCCAGGGAAAACTCCATCCCATCCGCTCCCTGAACCCCTGCAGCTTTGCGAGCGGCGCACGCGATACTGCGGAAAAGGCGACGTCGTGGTTCTCGAGATGGACGACGATGCCGTTGAAGCCGTCGGCGATCGAAGAGCAGGACGGGCAGCCGGCGGTATAGTCGGGCCCGAACATGAAGTGGTAGACGAGAAGCTGCGAGCGCCCGCGGAAGAGGTCCTTGAGCGAGGCGCTCCCCGCATCGGTTTCGAAGCGGTATTCCTTGTCGATCCTGACCCAGGGCAGTTCTTGGCGTCGCCGCGCAAGCGCGTCGCTCATCCGCGTCAGCTCCTTCTCCGCCTTGAGCAGATCGAGCCGCGCCGCCAGCCATTCTTCGCGTGTTCCCGTTGCATGTGCAGTCATCAATCTTCTCCTTGGCTGTCTGTCGTCGTAGCATTCCGGCGCGACAGGTCGCTTGCCGGTCGTGAACAGAGTAGGGCGAGGTGCGGTGATGCCGGGAGTTACAAGTGTGACGGGATTCCGATGGACTCGATGATCACCGCTGCGGCGCGTGCACTGGCGGGGGGCGATCCCCTCGGCGCATTGAAGCGGGTTGCGCTGCGTGACGACGCGCCGGCGCTCGCACTTCGAGGCATAGCGATGGCGCAGCTCGGTGACTTCGTCCGGGCAAAGGCACTTCTCAGGAGCGCGGCGCGCGCTTTCGGCCAGAAAGAGGCGATGGCCCGCGCAAGGTGCGTCGCGGCCGAGGCCGAGATCGCGCTGGTTTCCCGCGATCTCTCCTGGCCGGCCAAAGCACTGCACGCGGCGCGGGCGACGCTTGAAGCGCATGGCGACCGCGCCAATGCGGCGCATGCGCTGAACCTCGAGGTCCGGCGGCTGCTCCTGATCGGCCGCCTCGACGAGGCCGAACGCTTGCTCGCCGACGCCGACCCCACGATGCCCCTCCCGCCCGCCTTAAGGGCAGCCCGTGAGCTGGCGGTCGCGGGGATTGCCATTCGGCGGCTGAAGACGAAGGCGGCGCGGGCCGCGTTCACGCGGGCCGAGCAAGCTTCGCGCGAAGCAGCCATCCCCGCGCTCGCCGCCGAGGTGGAGAGCGCATCGCTGGTGCTTGAGACACCGGCGGCGCGGCTGATCGCGGGCGGAGAGGAGCGTCCCCTGCTCCTGGAGGAGGTCGAAGCGCTGATGGGCTCCGGTGCGCTGGTCGTCGACGCGTGCCGCAATGTCCTGCGGGACGAGAGACATGCGATCCCGCTCGCGACGCGCCCCGTCCTGTTCGCCCTTCTGCGCGCGCTGGCCGAAGCCTGGCCAGGCGATGTTCCGAGAAGCACCCTTCTCGCGCGCGCCTTTCGGGCGAAGCACGCCGATGAATCGCATCGCGCCCGCCTGCGTGTCGAAATTGGCCGGCTTCGCGGCGAGCTCCACGCGCTGGCGGATATAAAGGCGACGAAGCGAGGCTTTGCACTCGCGCCGCGGCGCGCCGGCAGCGTCGTGGTGCTGGCGCCGCCCGTCGAGGAGCAGCACGCGGCCGTGCTCGCTTTCCTCGCCGACGGCGAATCCTGGTCGAGTTCGGCCCTGGCGATCGCGCTCGGAGCAAGCCCCCGCACCGTGCAGCGGGCACTGGAGCAACTCGCTCAGGCAGGCAAGGTGCAGGCCTTCGGTCGCGGGCGAGCCCGCCGCTGGATGACCCCGCCGGTGCCGGGATTCCCGACGAGCTTGTTACTCCCGGGTCCGCTGCCGACCAATTAGGATGACGGCTTACCACCAATGAGGACGAGAGCATGAAACGATCTCAAGCGGAAATTCTCCGCGAGTACGGACCCTTTCCCGGCACCGACCACGTGGGTGGGGTGACCTTCGACGGCAGGCAGGTCTGGTTTGCAGGCGGGGACAAGCTGAGCGCTCTTGATCCGGAGAGCGGCGAAGTGCTGCGCTCGATCGATGTCGCCGCGCATGCCGGAACGGCTTTCGACGGCCGCCATCTGTTCCAGATCGCCGAGGACCGCATCCAGAAGGTCGATCCCGAGAGCGGCCGCGTGGTCGCCACGATCCCGGCGCCAGGCAGCGGAGGCGATTCCGGGCTCGCCTGGGCCGAAGGCTCGCTTTGGGTGGGGCAGCATGGGGCACGCAAGATCCATCAGATCGATCCTCATACCGGAAAAATCCTCCGCACCATCGAATCCAACCGCATGGTGACCGGCGTCACCTGGGTCGACGGCGAGCTCTGGCACGGCACCTGGGAAGGCGACGAGAGCGAGGTGCGGCGCCTCGATCCGGCAACGGGAGAGGTGCTGGAGATGCTGACGATGCCGGCCGGAGTGGGGGTTTCCGGGCTTGAATCCGACGGCGGCGATGAGTTCTTCTGTGGCGGCGGCAATAGCGGCAAGGTGAGAGCGGTGCGCCGGCCAAGATGAACCCAGATGGCCGACAGGCGGAAGCCGGGACAGGAAGGCCCCAGAGCGGTTTGAAGGGACAATCGCGTTGGCCCTGGGACCTTCAGGGCGCTTGAGGCGGCAGACGAGGATGCCGCCGGCAAGCGCTCGCAGCAATATGCGCCAATGGGAACGGCGCGCAACGGTCCTAGGACCTTTAGCGTCGCCGCCTGGGACTTAGGTCAATGGCCTGGCGTCTCCGGCCCCTAGAGCGGGATGCGCTCACATGCGTTCGCGCCACCGCCCTATCTGTTTGTTTTTGCCGCATTTGTGCGACGTCAGGTGATTCCACCTGACTGCAAAATGCTCTAGAATCCTACCCATCAGCTACAATGACCTAGTTATTTTCAGGCCGATTTGCGGACTGGCCGGCCCGTGCCGAAAGCATGGGCCCGCTTTGTTCATGAGCTCTGGCAAACCTCGCCACTTCCGGTCTGCATGCCGCTCTACCCTGCAGCAAGCGGAGTAGACGTTCGTCCTTTAGATTTTGGCATTCCCCATGGAAATCGCGTCCATAAGGCCAAGTAGCATGGATATTCGCTACGGGCGTGACCGAAGACCGTTTTTTGGTGTTCGACATTTTATGCTGCAATAAGGGTGTAGTTAGAGATAAATTGCTGTTTTTCGTCGCCTTTCCCCGCGACTATGCCCAGGCGCAAGGGCACAATCCGGCGGCATCGACAGACCTCAACCGGCTCCCGGCGGCATGATTGATCAGGAGCGATCTGGCAACGGCCGCCGCCTTGTACATCCACCTGGAAGGCCGTGCCGGCGCCCCGATCGGTGTCCAAGACCAAGGAGACAAGGAATGAAACTGACCGACTTCAAAGCACTGACATTCGATTGCTACGGTACCCTCATCGACTGGGAATCCGGCATGGTCGAAGGATTGAAGCCGCTAACCAGGAAAGTCGGCAGGGAGCTCAGCCGCAACGAAATTCTCGAGGCACATGCCCGCCACGAATCCTCTCAGCAACTGCAGACGCCCGCGAAGAACTACCGGGATCTGCTGCCGATCGTCTACAAGCGGCTGGCTGAAGAGTGGGGCGTGACCGTCACCTGGGCCGAGTGCGTCGCCTACGGCCGCAGCGTCAAGGATTGGCCGGCCTTCAGCGACTCGGCCGAAGCGCTTCAGTATCTGAAGAAGCACTTCAAGCTGGTGATCCTGTCGAACGTCGACAACGAGAGCTTCGCGGGCAGCAACGAGCGGCTGGAGGTCGATTTCGACGCCATCTACACGGCGGAGGATTGCGGTTCCTACAAGCCGTCCGATCGCAATTTCGAGTACATGCTCAACAAGCTCGAAACGCTCGGCATCCAAAAGCATGAAATCCTGCATACGGCCGAAAGCATGTTCCATGACCATGGCCCGGCCAACAGGCATGGTCTGGCGTCCTGCTGGATTTACCGCCGCCACGATCAGCAGGGTTTCGGCGCCACCATGCATCCGGGGGAGATGCCCCGATACGACTTTCGCTTCAACAGCATGGCGGACCTCGTCAAGGCGCATCGGCAAGAGCTGGGGCAGCAGGACTAGAGTATTTTGCAGTCAGGTGGAATCACCTGACGTCGCACAAATGCGGCAAAAACAAAAAGATAGTGCGGCTGCGCGAACGCATGTGAGCGCATCCCGCTCCAATGCAAACGTTCGTGGAAGGAAGTGTCAGGCCTCGGGTTCGTGGCAAACCGTCTCGATATTGTGCCCGTCCGGGCCAATGACGAAGGCCGCATAGTAGTTGGCGTGGTAGTGCGGCCGCAGACCGGGCGCACCATTGTCCTTGCCGCCCGCCTCCAGGGCGGCGCGATAGAAGGCTTCGACCTGCCGGCGATTTTCGGCCGTGAACGCCAGGTGAAGATGCGCCGGCTTCTCATCGGTTTGGTAGAGGCACAATGAAGCCTTGCCCTTTGGGCTGAGCTCGATGCCGTAAGCCGGCGACCCTTCCGCGACAACCGCTACGCCGAGAGGTTCGAGTGCCTTGAGGAAGAACGCTTTGCTCGCTGCATAGTCGCTCACTCCGAATTTGACGTGGTCGAACATGAGTTCTCCTGAAATGTGCGCCTGCCTGACGGAGAGGCTGCCGGAGCCTGCCCCGTCGAGCTGTCGAAGCATACAGCAGTTCACGGGCTGCCGCCCGCCGCTCAGCCGGTTATCTTGGGGAGCCCCTCCGGCCGCAGGTGCTTCCTGAGAGCGGCGATGCGGAATATGGCGTTGGCGGCACCGTAACCGCAATACTGGCGGCGCTCCACGATCTCGAAGAAGAAGCCCTCGCCATAGGTCGGGCTGTAGAGCTGGAAAAACTCTCCGTGCTCATCTCGGTCGTAGAGGATGTTCTCGGCTCTCAGCCGTTCCGTCATCTCCGGGTCGAGTCCGAAGCGCGCCTCGACGTCATCATAGTAATTCGGAGAGATGTGCAGTGGGTGGAAGCCGTTCCGGCGCAGCGCGGCGGCTGTCGCGAAGATGTCGTCGGTACCGAAGGCGAGATGCTGGACGCCGGAGCCGAAGGTCTCGGCGATGAAGTGGCCGGCGAGCGTCCGCCGGTTTTCGGCGCCGTTGAGCGTCAGGCGCAAGGTGCCGGCGGCATTCTCGACCACCTGACTGCGGACCACCCCGGCGGGATCGATGATATCGACCATCGGCGTCTTCTCCGCCGCGAAGATCGAGGTGTAGAACAAGAGCCAGGTCGGCATTTCCTCGTAGGCGACCGTCTGGGCGACGTGGTCGACGGAGCGGAGCCCGGCCTCTTCCACCCCATCGCCCTCGTCCCCGGACGGCTCGAAATCGATCTCCCAGATACGGCCGAGATCGCTCTTGTCGTCGAGCAAATAAAGAAGCCCGCCGCCGACGCCGCGGATCGCCGGCAGCTCGACCTCGCCCTTCGCGACCGGTTGGATGAACGGCTCGGCATCGAGCGCCAGCGCCCGCTCCATGGCTTGCCGGGCGTCGTCGACCACGAGGGCAAGCGCATAGGCGGAACTGCCGTGGACGGCATAGGAGGAACTGGCGAAACCGTTTTCGTCGGTATTCACCAGGATGCGGATATCGCCTTGCTGGTAGAGGTCGACCTGTTTCGAGCGGTGCGTGGCCGTCTTGCGGAAGCCGAGCGTCTTCAGGATGGCGGTGAGCGCCGCGGCGTCTTCGTCCGCAGCCGCGAATTCGACGAAGCCGACGCGCTGGACCGGAGCGCGCTCCGGCATCGGCTTGACGCTGAGCGAGCCGGCATGCGGGTGCCGCCGAACCTGGTCGCCGAGATAGATCAGCGAACGATGCCCGTCCGCGGCGATCGGCTTGGCGGCGCCGCCGCGGAACTGGTCGTTGAAGATCTCCAGCGAGAAATAGCCGTCATAGCCGGTCTCGGCGATGGCGCGGGTGAATTCCGTGACCGGCAGGTCGCCCTCGCCGGGCATGTTGCGGAAATGCCGACTCCAGTAGAGCAGATCCATGTCGATCAACGGCGCATCGGCGAGCTGGACGATGAAGATCTTTTCCTTCGGGATGGAGCGGATCGAGTTCACTTCTATCTTGCGCGACAGCGTGTGGAAGCTGTCGAGGATGAGCCCGATGTTCGGGTGCCCGGCGCGGCGGACGATCTCCCAGGCATCGCGATGGTCATTGATGTGCCGGCCCCAGGCGAGCGCCTCGAAGCCGACCTTCAACCCGCGCCGGGCGGCGCGCGCGCCGAGCTCATGGAAATCGGCCGCCGCACGATCGATGCCGCCGAGCGAGATCGGCGAGACGTTGGAGCAGACGAGCAGGAGTTCGGTGCCGAGCTGCTGCATGACGTCGAACTTGCGCTCGGCCCGATCGAAAGTGCGGGAGCGGTGCGGCTCCGGCATGCCCTCGAAATCGCGGAACGGCTGGAAGAGCGTGATCTCGAGACCATGGTCGCGCACCATCCGTCCGACATCCGCCGGGCTGCCGTCGAAGGCGAGAAAATCGTTCTCGAAGATTTCGACGCCGTCGAAGCCGGCGGCGGCGATCGCGGCAAGCTTGTCCGGCAACTCGCCGCTGATCGAGACCGTTGCGATCGATGTCTTCATTCCCGTTTCCCTTCGTCCCTGTCGGCCTCCGCGCCGGCCTCCCCGCCAGCCCTGTCGAGCCCCCAGAAGGCGATCTGTGCCGGCAGCTGCGCGAGCGTCATTTCGGCACCCGCCTGGATGGCGATGCCGCGGCGCCGGGCTTCCTCGAGCCACGGCGTCACCGCCGGCTTGGTCACGGCGTCGGCAATGATTTCCGCGTGCATCAGACGTTCCAGCGGAAAAGGGTGGGGGTCGGCGGGATCCATCCCCGCCGGCGAGGCATTGATGGCGATGCCGACTTCGACGCCTTCCGGCAGAAAGTCGTAGGCCTGAAGCAGCGGGTAGGCGTCGCTGAGCTGTCCGATGAGGCGGGCCGACTTCGCCGGATCGCGTTCGATGACGACGATGGTTGCCGCACCCGCCTCGGCAAGCGCATGGATGATGGCCGTACCCGCGCCGCCGGCGCCGACGACCAGCGCGCACTTGCCGCGGACGCTCACCCCGTTCTTCGCCAGCGCCGTGACCATCGCGTCGCCGTCGGCCATGTCGCCAAGGAGGGTGCCGTCCGGCCTTCTGCGGATGATGTTGACGGCCTCGGCCCTCCGGGCCCGGTCCGTCAGTTCGTCCACACTGGCAAAGGCCGCCTGCTTGTGCGGCATCGTCACCGAAACGCCCGCGCAATTGGGCGTTCCGCGGATTGCGTCGAGAAAAGCCGACACCTTCTCGGGGAGGATGTCCACCGGGAGGAGCACGGCCTCCGCGTGGTTTTCGGAAAACCACGCATTCACCGGCCCCGGCGACTTCACCTGCTCGACCGGGTGACCGATGAGCGGGATGAAGACGGTTCTTCCGGTGATCTCCGGAACGGGCTGCATTCACGCCTCCTCGAGATGGGCGCCGAGGAAGAGCTGGCCGACGCGCGGATCGGCGAGCAGCTTGTCGGCCCTGTCGTACATGCGGCTCCGGCCCTGTTCGAGGACGAGGCCGTAGTCGGACATGGCAAGCGCCGCCTTGGCATTCTGCTCGACCATCAGGATGGTCACGCCCTCGTCGCGCAGCCGGATCAGCGTGCGGAAGGTCTCGTTGATCATCTGCGGCGAAAGACCGATCGACGGCTCGTCGATGAGGATCAGCGACGGATCGAGCAGCAGTGCGCGGGCGATCTCGAGCTGTTTCTGCTGCCCGCCCGAAAGCGTGATCGCCTGTTCCTTCGCCTTGTCCTTGAGGATCGGAAACTGCTCCATCACCTCGTCGATGCGCCTGGCGATCCGCGACTGGTCATTGGAGGAGATGCCGCCGATCTCGAGATTGTGACGCACCGACAGCATCGGAAAGAGATTGCGCCCCTGCGGCACGTAGGTGACGCCCTTGGCGAGCATCTTTGCCGGCGGCAGGGAAGTCACGTCCTCGCCGTTCAGGAGCACGTTGCCCGAGCGGATCTTCAAAAGCCCGAAGATCGCCTTGAAGACAGTCGACTTGCCCGCGCCGTTGGGGCCGATCACGGTGGTGATCGTGCCCTTGTCGATCTTGAAGGAGGTGCCGTTCAGGATCGTCATTTTGCCATAGCCGCCATAGACCTGCTTGAGTTCCAGCATGGCTCAACCTCCGAGATAGGCTTCGATGACGGTCGGATCGTTGCGCACCGTTTCCGGGTCGCCCTCCGCGATGATCCTGCCGTTCGCGAGAACGATGATGCGCGTGCACAGCGACATCACGAACTCCATGTTGTGCTCGATGACGACGAAGGTGGCGCCGCGTTCCTGGTTGAAGGCCCTCAGCCGCTCCTTGAGGTCGGCAAGCATGGTCAGGTTGACGCCGCCGGCGGGCTCGTCGAGCATCACCAGCTTCGGCCCGGCCATGAAGGCCATGGCTGCGTCGAGCAGCTTCTGCTGGCCGTAGGAGAGCGAGCCGGCCTTTTCGTGCGTCTGGTGCCCGAGCCGGAAGAAGTCGATCATCCGCAGCGCCTCTTCGGTGAGGCCCGCATCCGGCTTGCCGAACAGGCGCGACAGCATCGTGCCCTTGTGCTCCTGGCCGGCGAGGATGATGTTGTCGAGCACCGTCATCTCCGGGAAGACCTGGAGCATCTGGAAGGTGCGGCCGACGCCGAGCTTGTTGAGGTCGCAGGGGCGTTTGCCGGCGACATCCTTGCCGTCCACCAGCACGGTGCCTGCCGAAGCCGGCAATTGCCCGAGGACGCAGTTGAAGAGCGTGGACTTGCCGCTGCCGTTCGGCCCGATCAGTCCGAGGATTTCGGCCTGGTGGACGTCGAACGAGACGTCGTCGACCGCTCTCAATCCTCCGAAGGATTTGCTGACGTTGCGTACGGAAAGAACCGGATTCATCGTCCTGCCTCCCAGGTCGTGGCATTGGGGTTCTGCCGGAGCTTCAGCGCCGTGCGGGCACGCTCGACGAGGCCGAGCAGGCCGCTCGGGCAGAAGACCATCAGAACGATGACGAGTGCGGCGTAGAGCATGAGGTAATAGCCCTCGGTGAAGCGCAGGAATTCCGGCGCGAGCACGATCAGCAGCGCGCCGAGGATCGGGCCGAAGAAGAAGCCCGCGCCGCCGACGATCACCATCAGCAGGACCTTCAGCGAGATGGTCAGGCCGAAGGAATTCGGATCGATGAACTGCGTGAGCTGCGCCACGAGGCCGCCGGCAAGGCCGCCACAGGCCGAGCCGATGGCGAAGGCGAGAAGCGTCGTCTTGCGGATGTCGACGCCGAGGCTGTTGGCGCGGATCGGATTTTCCCGGAGCGCCCTGAAGGCCCGGCCCCAGGGGGAGCGGATGATCCCGTAGAGTGCAGCCGCCGTCAGCATGAACAGCGCAAGGACGAAGAAATAGAAGGCGAGCGGTTTCTGCGTCGGCAGTCCGAGGATTTCCGGCCGCGGGATGCCGACGACGCCGTAGGTGCCGCCGGTCAGCCATTCCTCGTTGCGCAGGACGAGCACGACGAGGGCGTTGAAGGCGAGCGTGACGAAGGCGAGGAAGTGGTGCTGGACGCGCAAGGCGGGGTAGCCGAGCAGAAGCCCGATGACGAAGCAGAGGACCATCGCCGCAAGCATCGCGAGCGGCCACGGAATGCCGGCCATCGTCATCAGAGCGGTCGTGTAGGCGCCGATGCCCATGAAGGATGCCTGCGCCAGCGAGACCTGGCCGGCATAGCCGAGCGTCAGGTTCAGGCCCATCGCTGCTATCGAATAGACCATCCAGGAAGACAGCACGAACACGCCGTAATTGGACTGCGTGAAGGGCAGGAGGATCAGGATCGCCAGGCCGGCGACCAGGGAGAAAGAGGTGCGGGTGCTCATACGGTGCGTCCTTCCGCCTTTCCGAGCAGGCCCTGCGGCCGCACGAGAATGATGATGATGAGAAGGATCAACGGCACGGCGGATCGGTAGGAGGCGGAGATGTAGGCCGCCGCCAGATTGTCGACGACGCCGATCAGCAGGCCGCCGGCCAGCGCGCCGCGGATCTGGTTGAAGCCCCCGACGATCGCCGCGATGAAGGCGATCAGGCCGAGCGTTTCGCCGTTCGAGAACTTCGCCAGATAGATCGGCGAGATCAGGACCGAGGCGAGGAAGGCGAGCGCCGCATTGATCAGGAAGGTGAAGAGGATCATCCGGCGGACCGGAACGCCGAGGATTTCGGCGACCTGCGGGTTCTGCGCCGTCGCCTGCATGCAGCGGCCGATCTTCGTCCCGTTCAGGAACAATTGCAGCAGCGCCACCGCGCCGAGCGCGATCAGGAGAACGGCGATGTCCTGCACCGAAATGGCGGCGCCGAGGATGTTGAGCGTCCGGTCCGAGAAGAGGGCCGGGAACGGCTGCGCCTCGGCGGTGTAGAATTGCTTGACGCTTTCCTTGGCCAGGATGCCGAGCGCGATGGTGGCGATGACGATCGGCAGCACGCCGTGCGGCAGCAGCGGATCGATGATGACGCGCTTGAAGCCCAGGCCGAGAAGCAGGACCGAGAGGACGAGCGCGATCGCCATGGCGACGGGGAAGCTCAGGCCGAGAAACTGCGTCCCGGCGAGAACGAAGAAGGCGGGCAGCATGATGAACTCGCCCTGGGCGAAATTGATCGTCTGCGACGCCTGCCAGAGAAGGGTGAAGCCGATCGCCGCGAGCGCATAGATCGACCCTGTTGCCAGTCCGGAGACGAACAACTGGAAGAACGTATTCATCGAAAATGTCCCAAGGAAGGGAAGGTCCGGCATGGGGGCCGGACCGCCTCCCGCTCAGAGTTTCGGAAGTGTGGAGACGACGGTCTGCTGGCCGTCCTTTACCTCGACGAGAAAGCTGTCGCGGTTGACTTCGCCCTTGTCGTCCCAGCTGGTCTCCATCAGGATGCCGGGTTCGTCGGCGGGCGTGATCGTCAGCCCGTGCAATGTGTCGGCAAAGGCCTGGGGATCGGCCGTGCCGTTCTTGGTCATGACATACTTCACGACGTAGGCGCCCATATAGGCCTTGATGGCATTGTGGTCGGGCTTGTAATTGTACTTCGCCTCGAACTTCTTGGCGAACTCCTGGATCCCGGGGATCGGCGCGTTCGCGCTGAGACCGACATGCCCGCGCACGCCGTTGACGGCGTCGCCGGCGAGGTCGACCACCTTCTGGTTCATCAAGGTCGTCTCACCGAAGATCGGCTGCGTCACGCCCTGCTTGCGCATTTCCTTCAGGAACCGCGCGCTTTCCTCTTCATGGAGATAGGCGAAGACCGCATCGGCATTGCTCGACTTGAGCTTGATCACATCGGCGGCGAAATCCGCCTGGCCGACTTCGCTGGAGACGTCGGCGTTGACGGCGATGTTGCGCCTTTCCAGCTCGCCGACGAAGGAATCCCGGCCGCCCTTGCCGAAATCATCATTCACCCAGGCGACCGCGACCGACTTCACCTTCAGGTCCTCGGCGAGATACTTGACGAGCTTGGGCATGGACTGCTGCGCGCCGAAGGAGGTGCGGAAGATGTAGGGGTTGCCCATGTCGGTGATGAACGGAGCTTCGGCACCGGTGAGCTGCGGTATGCCGTTCTGCTGGGCGACCATCATGTTGACCTTGACGGAACCGGAATAGATCGGTCCCATGATCACGTAGGCGCCGTCGTCGATCGCCTTCTGCACCATGGCGCGCGATGTCGTCGGGTCGGTCTGCGTGTCGTAATCCGTCACTTCGACCTGTTGGCCGAGAATGCCGCCTGCAGCGTTGATCTCCTCGAAGGCGAGCTTCAGCGCGTCGCGCCAGTTGGCGCCGACAGTTGCGCCCGCGCCCGAAAGCTCGATCACGTCGGCGATCTTGAGAGTGTCGGCCCAGGACGCGTTCGGCAGACCGGCCGACAGCGCCAACGCAATTGCAAGCGGCGCAATGGTTTTGCTTTTCATGTTCTCCTCCTCATTTCATTCGATCGGAGCGGCACACCTCCCGGACCCCGATTGCGGCATAGTGTCCGATCTGTAACGTAACGGCAAATACCAATTTATGCGGACTCCGTAACGTCATGTTATCTTTTTGCCCGGTTCATTTCGCTCCGCAAGGTTTCGACAAAACGCTCCGAAAAGATCGACAGCGGCACGTCGCGGCGGTAGGCGACATAGGTCGAAAATGTCGTGTCGGCCTCGATCTCGAGGCACTTGATCCCCGGCACCCGGCCGTCGGCTACGGTGAACTCGTCGATGATGGCGATGCCGAGATCAGCCCCGACCAGGGCGCAGACGGTGGTGCCGAAGCGCGCCTTTATCCGCATGTCGAAAGACAGATTTTCGCGGCGGAAGATTTCGGTCATCACCCGTCCGTAGGGATCGTTCGGATCGATGCCGATCAGGGTGTGGCGGACAATCTCGGCCGGCGCGATCGTATCCTTCTCGGAAAGCGGGCTGTTTTCCGGAACGATGCAAAGCAGCCGTCCGGTCGACAAGGGTTCGAAATGGATGATCGAGTGCTCGAGATATGAACTGATCGCCACGACCTCGCCCCGGCCCACGAGCAGATAGTCGATCGCCTCCTCTATCTTCAGGATGTTGATGTCGACATAGAGCTCCGGATATTGCTGCCGAAGCTTTGCAATCGCCCGCGGCACCATCACGTTGGCGATGCTGGGAACGGAGCCGACGCTCAGTTCGAGCCCCGCCCCCCTTTCCAGCCGCTGGACCGCGTATTGCAGATCTTCGACCTGCCGGTAGACATTGTCGAGCAACCCGAAGATGTGTCGTGCTTCCGGCGTGGGCACATATCGCCCATGGCTGCGATTGAAGAGCCGGATGCGAAGACTGTCCTCCGTATATTTCATCAGCCGGCTGACGCCCGGTGCCGCAACCCCCAGCAGCTTGGCCGCGCCGGCAATCGTGCCGGTGACCATGATGGCGCGGATCACTTCTATCTGGCGCAAGGTCAGCATGTTTCCTCCGGGTAGAGCTCGACTTTTTGTGCGTGATTCCCTGTCCGGGCCTGTCGCAGAATGCTCACGGAGCAAACGGGTGTCGAGCGCGATCTTGATCCGGATCCCGATTGGTCCGGCGCCGATCGCGACCGGACCGTCGGCCGATCGCTCGAGCCGGCGGCAGCCTTGCGCGACGTTACACGTGAGCTTTCTTCTGCGGGCTTGCGACGATGATGATCCCGAAAAGGGAAACGGCCAATCCCGCGGCTATTCCCCAGGACAAGGGTTCGCCGAACATCACCCAGGCCCAGATCATCGTCACGGGCGGGCTGAGATAGAGGACTGCCGTGACACGGGCCGGGGAGGATTTCCTCAGCGCGAGGTAATAGAGGCTCCAGGCCGCGAAGGTCGCAACGAAGACGAGCCAGAGAATGCCGCCGATGAAGCCGGCATCGAGGACGGGCAGGACGCCTCCTTCGTGCCAGGCGAAGAGGGCGAAGATCGCGGCCGCCGACAGGCATTGGATGCAGAGGCTCTGGTAAACCGGCATGGTGCTTGTCGGGCTGCGTTTCTGCAGAAGCGTTGCAAGCGCCAGGGACAGCGTGCCGAGCACGGGCAGGCCATAGGCCCAGAGCGGCACGTCGCCCATGTCAAGGGACCAACCGGATGCGATCAGGACACCCGCCAGCCCGATGACCGAGCCGGTCCACTGGCGCAGGGTCAGAGCCTGTCCGAGGATCGGCCAGGACAGGAACGCGACCGCGAGCGGCAGCATGTCCGTGATCAGGGCGACGAGGCCCGTCGGAACGCCGAACGAGATCGCCGAGGCGAAGCCCGCGAGGTAGCCGGACATGGCGAGCGCGCCGAACATCATCTGCGAGACGGCGTCTCTCCAGAGGATTGGCGGCCCGATGGCGAGCGCAAAGGGGAGCAGGATCAATCCCGAGGCCAGGCTGCGCCATAGCAGGATCAGGAAGATCGGGGCGTGATCGATCGCAAACCGGACGCCGACGAAGCCGGCGCTCCAGGAAATCACCAGTGCCGCCTCGAGCAGGACCAGGACGAAAACCGGCCATACTCGGTTCGTGCGGCGACAGGACGGCGTCGCAATGTCCGTCATGAGATCAGGCTTCCGGGTCCTGGCGGCTCGTTAGCTGATCCATGATCGAGATGGCGATCCGGCGCGCCGTCTTCAGCCGGGCGTCATGTCCGTCGAGGCCCGCCCGCGACATCGCCCCTTCGAGCAGGAAGGACAGATGCGCCGCTATTTCATCGATCAATGGGCCGCCTTCCGGCTGGATTTCCTGCAGGTGCTGCCGGAAGAACTGCTCCACCTCGTCCTTCTGCAGCGCCACGGTAGCCCGGCCCGGCTCGCCGACGGGGAGTTCGGCGGCGGCGTTGAGCAGGCCGCATCCGCGGAAGCCCCACTCGTAGGCGCGTTCCGCATGATCGACGTAGGAATCGAAGACCGCCAGAACGCGCTCCCGCGGCGTCGTCGCCTGCTTCAGCCGCTCCCGGTAGTGTTCCAGCCACTCCGCACGGCGCCCCTCCAGATAGGCGCTGACGAGCTCGGCCTTGGACGCGAAGTTGTTGTACAGGCTCATCTTCGCGACGCCGGCATGCGCGGTGATCGCATCGATCCCCGTCGCTCCAACCCCGTCCCGGTAGAACAATTCCGCTGCCGCCCTGAGGAGCCGTTCCCTGGCAGGCGTTTTCTCGGTCATGGCGTGTCGTCCCCGATGATGTGTAGACCGATCTACCTAGTTCATATGCGCCGGTCAAGTGCTGCTTTCGGTTCGGCACCAGCTTTCCGTCGAGTGCCGTGAAGCCCCTGATGCTCTCGACGCTGAGGCCGTCGCGCAGCGCGCACACCGACGGCGCTTCCAAGATGCGAGACGATGACCTTGCCGAACGCCTCTTCGGGCGCGATCTCGACAAGGCGCTCGGCGGCGAATTCGAAGGAAAGCCCGTGAAAGTCGCAACGCCGCAGCCCCTGGCCAGCGCCGCCGCGTCGATGGTGGATGGGATCTTGGCGATGACCGTCTCCACCGCCGAAACGATCGCGACCCGCGGCTCGCCGAGGCGATCGTCACCCAGAGATCGATCCCGTCCTGCACGGTGTCGCGCATCGAGGTTACGATAAGGAGGAAAGTGGCTGGGGAACCTGGATTCGAACCAGGACTAACGGAGTCAGAGTCCGCTGGTCTACCGTTAACCTATTCCCCAAGGCCTGCTGGCGGAGTGTGCCGCCGCGTCGGTGTGGCGGGCTTATAAACAAAAGAACGGCGGATGCAAATACCTTTTGGCAAAAAAATGCGGCGGGGTCGTGGTCAACGCATCTCCTTTGCGGCCGCCGCGGCGGGCCGGAAGGCGCGGTTCGGCGCTCCCGTTCGAAAGGGGGCGTTCGATCCGGCCGCGGGCTTTCCGCGTCGTCTCAAAAAAGGTTTGGCGAAAAGGGGTGGCGCTGGTACAGTCGCGCCAACGCAAAATCGAGAGAGCGCCTTGAGCGGCCGGAAGGCTAGCGCGGCGCCATGGTTGAGACACGTGAAAGACCCCGATCACGGCGAAAAGCCGTCTGAATCCGGGGCGTCGGCAGCAGGTCGCGGCGAGGCGCGCAAGGCACCGCGCGGCGGCAAGGGCAAGCGGAGACGGCGCAAGCCGTCGGGCTTGCCGTCTGCAATTGCCAGCCGATCCGGGCTTCCCGGAGAAGCAGGGCGTCCCGCAGCATTGGATGAGGCGGAGCCGGCGCGCAAGCGCAAACGGCGCCGGCGCTCGAAATCCGCAAGGCCCGAGGGCCAGGCCGCGGCCGGTGCTTCCGGCCAGGGCGCGGCGCATCCCGATACGACGATCTCCGACAAGAAGGGCCACAAGCGCAGCAAGAAGGCCCGTCATCGGCGCGGCCTGCAGGGGCGGCCGCTGGCGCCGGCGGGCAGGCCGCTTTCCGTCGAGCGCGCGAGCGACGCGTCGCGGGCGCGCAGCGGCGATGCCGCCGCAGCGCCGCAGTCGCTGCAACCGACGCGGTCCGACAAGGTCAGTGCCCCCCATCTGGCGCCGAGCGAGCCGCCGGCGCCGCTCTATGCGGCGCTCGACCTCGGCACCAACAATTGCCGCCTGCTCGTCGCGCAGCCGACCCGGCCCGGCCAGTTCCGCGTCGTCGACGCCTTCTCGCGCATCGTCAGGCTGGGCGAGGGGCTCGGTGCCAGCGGCCGGCTTTCGGACGATGCCATGGAGCGGTCGGTCGAGGCGCTGAAGGTCTGCGCCGCCAAGCTCAACGCCCGCTCGATCCGCCGTCGCCGGCTGATCGCGACCGAGGCGGCGCGCGCGGCCGCCAATGGCGAGGCGTTCTTGAAGCGCGTGGCGGAGGAGACCGGCCTCGTACTCGAAATCATCGACCGCGAGACCGAGGCGCGGCTTGCGGTTTCCGGCTGCTCCTCGCTCGTCGACCGCGATACGAAGTCCGTCGTGCTCTTCGATATCGGCGGCGGCTCGTCGGAGATTGCGGTCATCCGCATCGGCGAGAACCGCTCGAGCCGGCTTGCCAACCACATCACCCATTGGACGTCGCTGCCGGTTGGCGTCGTCACGCTTTCGGAACGCCACGGCGGCGAGCATGTGACGCCGGAGAGTTTCGAGAGGATGGTGCGCGAGGTCGAAGGTATGCTCGAGCGTTTCGACGGTCCCTCCGTCGAGGCGCTCGCCAGCGGCGTTTCGGGCAGCGGCTTCCATCTGATCGGCACCTCGGGAACCGTGACGACGCTTGCCGGCGTCCATCTCGACCTGCCGCGCTACGACCGCCGCCGGGTGGATGGGTTGTGGCTCACCGACGAAGAGGTCTCGGCCATGCAGGCGCGGCTCCTCTCATGGGATTTCGCCGCCCGGGCCGCCAATCCCTGCATCGGGCCGGACCGCGCCGATCTCGTGCTCGCCGGCTGCGCCATCCTCGAGGCGATCCGTCGCCGCTGGCCTTCGGCGCGCATGCGCGTCGCCGACCGGGGGCTGCGCGAAGGGCTGCTCACCGACATGATGGCCGATGACGGGGCCTGGCGGCGTGGGCGTCCGCGCCGCTTCCAGCGCGGCTTTGCTCCGCCGCCGGCGGGCGAGGAGCGGCCGAAGCCGCACGAAGGAAACAAGGCATGACGAAATCCCCGATCGGCGGCAACCGCACCGGCCGCAAGCTCGGCCAGAAGGTGAAGAAGGGCAAGCTCAAGGCATCGTCGCGCCGCTGGCTCGAGCGCCACATCAACGATCCCTACGTGCAGCGCGCGCAGCTCGAGGGCTATCGCGCCCGGGCGGCCTTCAAGCTTCTGGAGATCGACGAGAAGCACAAGATCCTTTCGGGCGCCAGGCGCATCATCGATCTCGGAGCGGCCCCCGGAAGCTGGTCGCAGATCGCCGCCAAGGTGACGAAGTCGACCGATGCCGATCCGCGCGTGGCGGCGATCGACTTTCTCGAGATGGACCCGATCCCGGGGGTCAATTTCCTGCAGCTGGATTTCCTCGATCCGGAAGCGCCGGAAAGGCTCAAGGAAGGGATCGGCGGCGAGCCGGATCTCGTCTTGTCCGACATGGCGGCGCCGACCACCGGCCATCGCCAGACGGACCACCTGCGCACCATGCATCTCTGCGAGGTGGCCGCGTATTTCGCCGTCGACGTGCTCGCCGAGGGCGGACATTTCCTGGCGAAGACCTTCCAGGGCGGCACCGAGCGCGACCTCCTGAACATGCTGAAGCAGAATTTCCGCCAGGTCGTGCATGTGAAGCCCGCCTCCTCCCGCGCCGAATCGGTCGAGATGTTCCTGCTCGCCAAGGGCTTCAAGGGGCGGCGTGCGGTCGAGGGCGAGGAGGCGGCGGAAGACGCCGCGACGGAATAGACCATGCTGCTTTACGTGACGGTCGGCACCAACGATCTCGAGCGCGCCGGCGCCTTCTATGATCCCGTTCTCGCGACTCTGGGCTTCCGGCGGCAGCGCCAGGATGACACTGAAATCGGCTATGGCGGCGATCTCGACGTGCGTTGCCGCTTCTGGGTGACGAAACCGTTCAACCGCGAACCGGCAACCTTCGGCAACGGCACCTCGATTGCGCTCACGGCGGAGACGAGGGCCGCCGTCGACGCGTTCCATGCGGCGGCACTGGCGGGCGGGGGAACGGACGAGGGCGCGCCGGGCCTCAGGCCCTTCCACCCGAATTTCTACGCCGCCTATGTCCGCGACCCGGACGGCAACAAGCTCTCGGCGGTCTGCGAACGGCCGGAATAGCTCGCCGGCATCTCCTCTTGTTCGGCTCTACTTGCCCGCCGTCGTCTCGGCTGCCGGTATCGGCAGCCGGTGCCCCGAGACGGAGGCGCCGGCATTCTTCGCCATGGTGAGGAAGGGGATCGCCGCGAGCAGGTTGGCGATGGCGATCAGCATGAAGGCGACGTGGAAATCGCGGACGGTGAGCGGTCCGCCGCTCACCGTCGTCTCGATTTCGAGGATGGCGCCGGCGACGGCGACCCCCAGCGCAAGGCTGATCTGCTGCAGGACGGCGCTCATCGACGTCGCCTTCGAGGCATCCGCATCCGCGATATCGGCGAAGGAGAGCGCGTTGACGCTGGTGAAGAAGAAGGAGCGGGCAAAGCCGGCGACGAGCAGGATGAGGAGCATCACCAGATAGGGCGTCGCAGGCGTGAAGAAGCTGTTGGCGAAGGTCATGACGGCGGCGATGACGGCTGCGACGATCAGCGTCGTGCGGAAACCGGCGAAGGCGAGCACGCGACGGGCGAGGAATTTGGTGGTGATGGCGCCGACCGCGCCGATGAAGGTGATGAGGCCCGACTCGAACGGGTTGAGGCCGAAGCCGACCTGCAGCATCAGCGGCATCAGGAAGGGCACGGCGCCGACGGAAATACGGAAGATGGTGCCGCCGATCGAGGCCGCGCGGAAAGCGCCGTCGCGAAACAGGCTGAGGTCGAGCACCGGAGCCGGATGCCGGCGGGCGTGGAAGACGTAGAGAAGCGAGGCGACGATGCCGGCCGAGACGGAAGCGAGCCCGACGGCCGGCGGCAAGGCCGGCAGGCTGATGACCGATAGGCCGAAGACGACGCCGGCGGCGGCGATGCCGCCGAGCAGGAAACCGAGAATGTCGACGGGCGGCGGATTTCGCCGCTCCATCTCGGGGAGATGGATGCCGGAGAGGACATAGCCGACGACGCCGACCGGCACGTTGATGAGGAAGATCCAGTGCCAGGAGAAATAGGTGGTGATGAAGCCGCCGAGCGGCGGGCCCGCCAGCGGGCCGACCAGCGCCGGGATCGTGAGCAGCGCCATGGCGGAGACGAGCTCGCTGCGGGGTGCGCTCCGCACCAGTACCAGGCGCGCGACCGGCGTCATCATCGCGCCGCCCATGCCCTGCAGGAAGCGCGAGAGGACGAAGGCGACGAGGCTGCCCGACAAGGCGCAGAGCACGGAGCCGGCGACGAAGACGAGGATCGCCGCCCGGAAGATGCGCTTGGCGCCGAAGCGGTCCGCCATCCAGCCGCTCAAGGGAATGAAGATCGCCAGCGCCACCATGTAGGAGGTCAGCGCCAGCTTCAGCGTGATCGGCCCGACGCCGATGTCGTGCGCGATCGCCGGCAGCGACGTCGAGATGACGGTCGAATCCATCTGCTCCATGAACAAGGCGACGGCGAGAATCAGCGGGACGATGCGGTTCATGGGAGCGGGGCCTTCGGGCATGGCAAGTGGAGGCGCGCGTAAACGCCTGCGATGGCTTTACCGCGGCGAAACCGGGGATTGCAGATCAAAAGCCTGTGATCCCGCCTGCCGTCAACCTGTCCGTTCGACGTCCGGGCGCAGGACCTTTGTTGCCCTGCAACAAAATTATGCGAGGCGCGGGCGATTTCCGGCCCTTGACTATTTTCATTCCGATATATCCGTGTTACGAGCCCTCGCCAACTTCCAAGACAAGCTTTGAAGTCACCCGGTGGACAAGTCACAGATAGTCCCCGGGGATTTTCGTTTATTGAAGAGGAGCTGGCCATGGCGCGCATCATCGAAACGGCAACCGGTCTGGAGGCTTTGACCTTCGACGACGTCCTGCTCCAGCCGGGACATTCCGAGGTGATGCCGGGCCAGACGAATATCGCCACCCGCATCGCGCAGGACATCGACCTCAATCTCCCGATCCTTTCGTCCGCCATGGACACCGTCACCGAGGCGCGGCTCGCGATCGCCATGGCCCAGGCCGGCGGCATCGGCGTCATCCACCGCAACCTGACGCCTGCCGAGCAGGCCGAAGAGGTGCGCCAGGTCAAGAAATTCGAAAGCGGCATGGTCGTCAATCCGGTGACGATCGGCCCGGACGCGACGCTTGCCGATGCGCTGAGCCTGATGAAGGCGCACGGCATCTCCGGCATTCCGGTCGTCGAAAACGGTGGCGTCGGCGGGCAGACCCAGGGCCGCCTCGTCGGCATCCTCACCAACCGCGACGTCCGCTTCGCCTCCGACCCGGGCCAGAAGATCTACGAACTGATGACCCGGGAGAACCTGGTCACCGTCAAGGAGAACGTCGACCAGCAGGAGGCCAAGCGTCTCCTGCACAAGCACCGCATCGAGAAGCTTCTGGTGGTCGATCCGGACGGCCGCTGCGTCGGGCTGATCACCGTGAAGGACATCGAGAAGTCGCAGTTGAACCCCAACGCCTCGAAGGACTCGCAGGGACGGCTTCGCGCCGCCGCGGCGGTCGGCGTGGGTGACGACGGCTACGAGCGTGCCGAGCGGCTGATCGACGCCGGCGTCGACCTGATCGTCGTCGATACCGCCCATGGCCATTCCCAGCGCGTGCTCGACGCGGTCGGCCGGATCAAGAAGCTGTCGAACTCGGTTCGCATCATGGCCGGCAACGTCGCGACGGCGGAGGGCACCCGGGCGCTGATCGATGCCGGCGCGGATGCCGTCAAGGTCGGCATCGGTCCCGGTTCCATCTGCACCACGCGCATCGTCGCCGGCGTCGGCGTGCCGCAGCTCGCCGCGATCATGGCGGCGGTCGAGGCGGCGCAGGCCTCCGGCGTGCCGGTCATCGCCGATGGCGGCATCAAATATTCCGGCGACCTCGCCAAGGCGATTGCCGCCGGCGCTTCGGCCGTGATGATCGGCTCGCTGCTCGCCGGCACCGAAGAGAGCCCGGGCGAGGTTTTCCTCTACCAGGGCCGCTCCTTCAAGGCCTATCGCGGCATGGGCTCCGTCGGCGCCATGGCGCGCGGCTCGGCCGACCGCTATTTCCAGGCCGAGGTTCGCGATACGCTGAAGCTCGTGCCGGAGGGCATCGAGGGCCAGGTTCCCTACAAGGGCCCGGTGGGCGGCGTTCTGCACCAGCTTGCCGGCGGCCTCCGGGCGTCGATGGGCTATGTCGGCGGCGCGACCATCAAGGAATACCAGGAGCGTGCGACCTTCGTGCGCATCTCCGGCGCCGGCCTGCGCGAGAGCCACGCGCATGACGTCACGATCACCCGCGAGAGCCCGAACTATCCGGGTGCCGCCTGATACACCTTTGTGTCCCCCTGCGGGGCGCCGGATGCGTCCCGATCAGGGCTTCTGATGATCTGACGCGACAGACGCCGATGGCATCGGCTGGGCCGGGCCGACCTACGCGCGTGCGGCAGTCCAATCGTCCTCGATCTCAATGGTTGAGTTCAACCGGCAGTAACGCAGTTTTGTACGCCAGGGGCCGCCCGTTGACCTATCTTGTCAACGGGCGGTTTGCCGTTGCCGGGCCGCCGAGCGGAACAATTGCCAAGGAGGCCGTCATGGAGAAGCCTGTCATCACCCAGGCGATGATCGATGCATATGACGAATACACCCACCTCACTCTCGATCGCCGCCGCTTCATGGAAAGCCTCACGGCGCTCGCCGGTTCCGCGGCGGCCGCGGCGGCAATCGCGCCGCTGCTCGCCGCCAACAGCGCCAAGGCGGAAATGATCGCCGCGACGGACGAGCGGATCAAGGGCGAGGACATCACCTACCCGGGCGCCGATGGAGAGATGAAGGGCTATCTGGTCCGGCCCGCCAACATGTCGGGCAAGCTCCCGGCGGTGATCGTCATTCATGAGAATCGCGGCCTCAATCCGCACATCAGGGATGTGGCGCGCCGGGTTGCGGTCGAGGGTTTCCTGGCGCTTGCGCCCGATTTCCTGTCGCCGAGCGGCGGGACGCCGGAGGACGAGGACAAGGCGCGGGAGATGATCGGCGCGCTCGATCAGGCCGAGACCACCGAAGATGCGGTCGACACCGTGGCCTTCCTGAAGGGGCATGCGGACAGCACCGGCAGCGTCGGCGCGATCGGCTTTTGCTGGGGCGGTGGCCTCGTCAATCGGCTTGCGGTGAACGCTCCCGATCTCAAGGCCGCCGTCGCCTATTACGGCGCCCAGCCGAAGGCCGAGGACGTGTCGAAGATCAAGGCGGCGCTGCTCCTGCACTATGCCGGGCTCGACGAGCGCATCAATGCCGGCATCGACGCCTATCGCAAGGCGCTGACGGAGAACGGCAAGGACGCCACGATCCACGTCTATGACGGCGTCAACCATGCCTTCAACAACGACACCTCGGCAGCCCGCTACAACAAGGAGGCGGCCGATCTTGCCTGGCAGCGGACGGTCGAGTTTTTGAAGGCGAAGCTTGGCTGAAACGCCGCCGGGAACCGCCCGCACGAAAGATGAAGGCCGCGCCTCGTCCGGGCGCGGCCTTCGCGTCTTGACCCGCTCACCAGCCCGGCAGCATGTGGCTCTGGCGCAGGCGCGGATAACGCGGATAGCCCTTGATATCGCCGTCGAGATCGTCGTTGACGGCGATCGGCGTGATGTTGTCGAGGCAGGCGGTGATGTGATTGGTGATGGCGTTCGACAGCGACGGCGAAAGCCCGGGTCGCTTCATGATGCCGATCTGGACCGGGGCCAGCGCCGGGAAACCGTCCGCCAGCGTCAGCACCTTCATGCCGGGGCGCAGCGCCGACTCCGGCAGAACCGATACCGCCATGCCGGCGAGCACCGCGGCGGCGACGACCGTCGAGGACCAGCTCGTGAACAGGATCTGGTACTCCCGTCCCGTCGCATCGAGGGCGGCGCAGGCCGCCTGGCGCCACAGGCAGTCGCGGCGGCCGACGGCAAGCGGGATCGGTGCATTTTCCGGCAGCGGGTGGTTGATCGAGGCGACCCAGCAGAGCGGCTCGGTGCGCACGACGTCCGAGGCCCGCGCCCGCGGATTGTGGGTCACCAGGGCAATGTCGAGATCGCCCTTCGCCATCTTCTCGGCAAGATCGGCCGAGGGTTCGCAGACGATGTAGAGCTCGACGTTCGGATGCGTCTTGGCGAACCGAACGATGATCTCGGGCATGTAGCGGTCGGCATAGTCGTCCGGCGTGCCGATCCTGAGCGTGCCTTCGAGGCGATTGTCGTCGAAGGATGCGATTGCCTCGTTGTTGAGACGGATCATCCGCCGGGCGAAATTCAGGAGCCTGTCGCCCTCGACCGTCAGCCGGTTGCCGCGGCCGTCCTTCATGAACAGCGCCTTGCCGATGCGTTCCTCCAGGCGGCGCATCTGCATCGAAACGGCGGACTGGGTCTTGAAAACGCGATCGGCGGCCTTGGTGAAGCTGCCCGTGTCTGCAATGGCGACGAAAGTTTGCAACTGATCAATATCGAGCGGTGCGGACATGGCCGGAATACCCATAAGATTGTTTGATGAATATCATTAAAAACATTCGTTGGACTGATCAATAAGGATTTGCGATTGATAAGTCGCAAATTACGTCAATCCCCCGGCGCCCTCCCACGCCGATCCAACCAAATCGTTGCCGCCTGCCCCTGCGTAGACCTCCCCGCAGGGGAAAGGTCTCTTCGTGCCTGAGAGAAGGAGTTCCGTCATGCGCACGACCCCCCACGCCCTCGATCTCGACCCCGTTGCCTGCAAGCCGTCGCTTGCGTCCCGCACGGCTGGCGTCGTCGGCGTGCTGACGGCGGTCTGGCACCTCTACCGAAACCGCAGCCAGATCGCCCGTCTGCAAGATCTCGACGACCGTCAGTTGCTCGACATGGGGCTGAAACGCGAAGACCTGCACGAGGCGTTGACTTCGGCCTTCTTCGACAATCCGGGCAGCTATCTGACGCGCGCCTCGCGCAATCGGGCGACCCTCTTTTACCGGGGCGTTCGCCACGACTGAAAGTCCCCGTGGCGCATCCCGCCGCCTCGGATGCGCCATTGCGGCATGATCCGCGAAAGCTTGTCGCCTTTGCGCGGGTCATGCCGCGAAATTTCGAATTACGGTGATGAAGACGCACCGAAGAGTTCCCCGCAGGGTATGAGCCAATAGACCCTGCCGCTTGCCCGGTACATGCCAAGACATGTACCGGGCTTTTTTATGCGACGGAGGAGGGGTGCGCCCCTCATCCGCCTGCCGGCACCTTCTCCCCGTTTTGACGGGGAGAAGGGGCTCGCGGCGGCGTCTTCGTCCCTTGCAAATCGCTGCAAATCTGCGGCCTTCCGCCAGCCTCAAGCCTTGCCGCCGGAATCCTTCCTGTAGCTCTCGAACAGGGCGTCGATGTTCTTCTGGTATTCCTTCTGCATCTCCAGGCCGGTGTCGAACATGGTGTTCATCACCTGCGAGAACTGCGCGAAGCCCGGGTTTTGCTCGGGCGACTTCTCGGGCGTCCCGGTGCCGGTTCGCGTCATGTCCTGGAATGCCTTGAAAAACGGATTGTCGGCAAAAAGATCGGGCGCCTTCGGCTTCTCCTGTGCCTTGGCTGCGCCGAAGAAGCCCTGCATGGCCTGGGTGAAGGGATTGTCGAAGGGGTTCGGCGGCGGTGCCGGCTTCCTGGCGAGGCCTGTCGCCTCCATCCACTGCTGCATCAGCACCATGAACGGATTGTTGGCGAGCGCGTCGCCGGCCCGCTCCGCGGTCTCCTTGAAGAGGCCGCCCATGAGCGTGCTCGCCATCACCGGCAGCATCTGCTTGTAGATCTCCTGGCCGATCCCGGTCATCTGCGCCGCCTGCGCCGCGATCGCGCGCGACATCTCCTTCGAGCCGAAAAGCTGACCGAGAACGCCGTTGCCGTCCGCGACGCCCTGGGGCGTGAACGCCTGGCTCATATCCTCGAAGTACTTAGCGTAGTTTCCCGTCGAGAGCGCCGTCAGCAGCGCGCCGAAATCATAAGGGTCGGCGGTGTTGCGCTTGAAGCCGGTGGAGAAGGCCGGCATCAGCGCCGCCGCCGCCTTCGCCATCTGCTCCTGGGCGAGGCCGAACTGTTTCGCCATCAGTTCGATGGCATGGCCGTTCTGCGCCTGTGCGAACATGTCAAAAAGCGGTGCCATTGCCCTTCCTTCCCGGCGAACGACCATGTCGTTGCACTATAATGCGAATCCGGAGGCTGGAAACCGCTTTTATGCGTCGCCGGCAGCAGCGGATCGAGGAAAGGCGTGCCTTCCCTCCCGCCTGCTCAGTACTGGTATTCGGCAAAGACCGGTTCGACCGACTTGTTCCAGCGGCCGTGGTAGAGCGCGAGCATGTCCTCGGCGAGCGTCGCCCGCTTCGCCAGCACTTCGTCGAGCGGCGCCAGGAACTGGCTTTCGTCGATGCCGTCGCCGTTTAGGCGGTTGCGGCGCTTCAGCCCGTCGCGTGAAATCGCAACAACCTCGCGCGCGACGTCGAAGAGCGATTTCGCCCTGAACGTGGCGTTGAGCGCCTGCGCCGGGACGGCGTTCCTCAGGGCCAGAATCTCCTCATAGCTCCAGTCGCGGGTCAGGTCTTCGGCCGCCGAAAGCGCCTCGTCGTCATAAAGCAGCCCGACCCAGAAGGCCGGGAGCGCACAGATCCGCCGCCACGGACCGCCGTCGGCGCCGCGCATCTCGAGGAAGCGCTTGAGACGAACGTCGGGGAAGAGGGTCGAAAGGTGGTTGGTCCAGTCGCCCATGTTCGGTTGCCACTCGGCGATCTCACCCTTCAGCGCCCCGTTCATGAACTGGCGGAAGGTGACATGGGTACAGTCGTGATAATGGCCGTCGCGCACGACGAAATACATCGGCACGTCGAGCGCCCATTCGACGTAGTCGGCAAAGCCGAAATCCGGCTTGAAGGCGGCCGGCAACAGCCCGGCGCGATTGTTGTCGGTGTCGCGCCAGATATCCCCGCGCCACGAAAGCAGCCCGTTCGGCCTGCCGTCGGTGAAGGGGGAACTTGCGAAGAGCGCGGTCGCGAGCGGCTGCAGCTTCATCGACACCTGCATCTTGCGCAGCATGTCCTCCTCGGAGGAGAAGTCGAGGTTCACCTGGATCGTGCAGGTGCGGTACATCATGTCGAGGCCCTTGGAGCCGACCTTCGGCATGTAGCGCGTCATGATCGCGTAACGCGACTTCGGCATGCGCGGCGTCTCTTCGAAGGTCCATTTCGGGCTGCCGCCGATGCCGAGGAAGCGGATGCCGAGCGGCTCGGCGATCTCGCGAAGGACGGCGAGGTGCTGGTTGGATTCCTTGCAAGTCTGATGCAGGTTCTCGAGTGCGGCGCCGGAAAGCTCGAACTGTCCGCCGGGCTCCAGCGAGATCGCGCCGTTGCCGTCGTGGTCGGCAAGCCCGATGATGTTGCCCTCGTCGACGATCGCCTCCCAGCCGTTCCTTTCGGCCATGCCGTTCAGGAGCGCCTGGATGCTGGCGTCGCCGAAATAGGGCACGGGGCTGTTGTCTGCCCTGAAGAAGGCGAATTTCTCGTGCTCGGTGCCGATCCGGAACTTCTCCTTCGGCTTCGAGCCTGATGCCAGATAGGCGGTCAGGTCGGCAACGGAGGTAACCGGCGTCTGGTCGGTGGTGTCTCGGGCCATGTATTCGTCTTCTTTTGTCTGGACGGCTCCCGGCGGTCAGCAGGAGTGGATGGAGGGTGCTTGGACCGGATTCAAGTGCGGTGCAAGTCAATTTCTTTCAAGGTGGCGTCAAAAAAACTCCGTGTCGGCGTGCCGCTGCCCGGTCCCTTATATCGCAACCGGCTTGCGGACTAAATCACGCAGGAATTCAAACCGCTACAGCGACCTTCGGCGCATCTGACGACACGAGCGGCGCCGTCGGGCAGGGGCTATCGCCAGTCGCCGACCGCAGCCTGGATGACCGCCATGGCGGCGACCGCCGCCGTGTCGGCGCGCAGGATGCGCGGGCCGAGCGGAATTGCCGTCACGAAATCGAGGCTTCTGAGAAGCGTCCGCTCGGCCTCCGAGAAGCCGCCCTCCGGACCGATCAGCAGGGCCAGGCGGCGTTCCGTGATCCCCTTGAGGATCGGCAACGGATTCTGGCCTTCATTGCCCTCGTCGCAGAAGATGATGCGCCGGTCGCGCGGCCAGGTCGTCACGAGCTCCTCGAGCTTGCGCGGCGGCTCGACGGCCGGAATGCCGAGTACGCCGCATTGCTCGGCTGCCTCGATGACATTGGCGCGCACGCGCTCGAGATTGCCGAGCTTGCCCTGCACATGCTGCGTCATCACCGGCTGCAGCACGCCCGCCCCCATCTCGACGGCCTTCTGCACGAGATAGTCGAGCCGGCCGGCCTTGAGCGGCGCGAACAGGTAGACGAGGTCCGAAGGCTCCGGCTGGGGGCGGGTCTGTTCGGTGGCGACGAGAACCGCCTGCTTGCGCGAGGGCATGGTGAACTCCGCGCGCCACTCGCCATCCCGGCCGTTGAACACGAGAAGCGCCGATCCCTCGTCGAATCGGAGCACATTGACGAGGTAGTTGAACTGCTCTCGCGTGGTCTCGTGCCTGGCGCCGGCGTGAAGCGGACTCTCGATGAACAGGCGCTGCATGCGGAAGTTGGCGCGCATTATGGACCACCTCTACAGAAACAGACTGGAAAGCAGGAGATAGACGATCGCCGAGAGCAGCGCCGACGCGGGCACCGTGATCACCCAGGCAGCGACGATCGTCAGGAAATAGGACCGGCGCACGAGCCGGCGGCGGCGCACCTCGGCGAAATTCGTTTCCACCTTCTCCATGAAATCGGCCTGGCCGGTCTTGCGCCGGACATAATCGACCCGCCGGGTCGAGCGGCGCGTGTACCATTCGCGGAAGAAACCGACGCCGAATACGCCGCCGACCGCTGTGTGGGTGGAACTGATCGGCAGCCCGAGCGCCGAGGCGATCAGCACCGTGACCGCGGTCGCCAGCGCCACGCAGAAGGCCCGCATGGGATTGAGCCGGGTGATCTCCTCGCCGACGACGCGGATCAGCAGCGGGCCGTAAAGGGTGAGGCCAAGCGAGATGCCGAGCGCGCCGATGAGCAGCACCCAGAACGGCGCCTCCGACCGCGCCGTCGATACCGCGCCATCGACAGCCGAGACGATCGCCACCAGGGGGCCGATGGCATTCGACACGTCGTTGGCGCCGTGCGCGAAGGAGAGGAGCGCGGCGGCGAAGATGAGCGGCACCCGGAACAGCTTGCGCAGCGACTGGTTGCGATTGTCGAGCCCTTCCGAATGGCGACGGATCCATGGCTTGGAGAGCATATAGCAGGCGGTGCCGGTGGCGACGCCGATCGACAGGCCGGCCGCAAGCGAGATCACGGCGAGGTGCACGAGGGCGAAAACGGCGACGTAGGCGGTGAAGGCGCCGGCCATCACGCCGAGTGCGATCGGCATCCAGCGCCGCGCCGCCGCAATCTTGTCGTCCTGGTAGGTGACGAATTCCTTCAGAAATGCCAGAAACAGGGCGGCGAGGGCGCCGCCGAGCAGTGGCGAAACGGACCAGCTCGCCGTGATCCCCGCGATCGCCCACCATTTGACGCTGCCGAGCCCGGCCGCGGCCACGCCGGCGCCCACGATGCCGCCGATGACCGAATGCGTGGTCGACACCGGCGCACGCGCAAAAGTGGCGACGTTGATCCAGATCGCTGACGAAAGCAGCGCCGCCATCATCACCCAGACCAGTTCGTCGGCACGCATGACCTGCGTCCCGTGGATGATGCCGGCCTCGATGGTAAGCGTCACCCTGCGCCCGGCGATCAGCGCACCCGCGATCTCGAATATGGCGGCGATCGCCAGTGCCGTTGCCATGGACATGGCCTTTGCGCCGACCGCCGCGCCGACGTTGTTCGTCACGTCGTTGGCACCGATGTTCATCGCCATGTAGGCCGCGACTGCCGCCGCGACGACAACGACGGCGCCGCCGGACGCACCGGTGAAATAGGTCGCGGCAAAGCCCATGCTGAGGAGGAGGAAGAGGGCCGCCAGGCCTGGAGCCGCCAATCGGCGCATCACATGGTGCGACGCCTCCTCGGCAAGGCTGACCTTGTCGAGATCCTTGTCGAGCGTCAGCTTTTCGAGGCGCGGGCGCGGCTTGGCCACCAATCGTTCTCCCCACCGGTCTTTCTCTGTTGTCAGGTCGCCAGTAGCCGCACGGGCCGGGGCGTTCAAGCGAAATTCAAGGAAGGGGAAAGGGACGGTGCCGGCGGAAATCTTTCCAGGCCTGGCGGGCATCGACGCGGCCGGAGCCGTCAGCCGTTTGCCGTCCGCGGCTCAGGCGGAGGGCTCATTCGCTTGCCGAAGCCGAGGATCAGCTCTTTCAGCGAAGGCTCGGCAACGCGCTTTGCCGCTTCCCGGTAGTCGACCCATTCGAGCCGCCTCGTGCCCTTCTCGGGGAAATTCTTGCAGAAATCCTCGACTTCGAGCGCATGGACCTGCACCTTGCACGAGATCGCCACGCCATGGTCCATGCGCTTGCGATAGACATAGGAGCCGATCGAGGCCTTCTGTGTCCTGCCCTTGACGCCGGCCTCCTCGTAGGCCTCGCGCTCGGCGACTTCGTACGCGCTCTTCCCCTGCATCGGCCATCCCTTCGGGATGACCCAACGGCCGGTATCGCGGCTGGTGATCAACAGGATTTCGGGTGCCGCCTTCTTGCCGACGCGGTAGCACAGCGCGGCATACTGCATGCGCGCCGGGCGGCGCAGCATCAGGTGCACGTCAGAGGCTATCCGGTGCAGGATATTCAACGGGACCAACACTCCTCATCTCGAATCAGCGGGAATCAGCCATTGCTAAATGTATGGCTTGCCTGCCCTGCGTGTAAATGATTTCCGTGCGCGGATAACCGCCGAGCGCCCTGTGGGTTCCGCGGCGGTTCCGCTCGTGACCAGATGTAATGCGTCGATGGGCGGCATGCCAGGAAACGGGGTTCCCGGTCACGGAACCGCTATTGCGGGAGGGATCAGGCGCCGGCGCGATCGCGCTGCTGCAGCCGGAGGCGGGCGATGCGGGCCCATTCGCCGCTCCGCTCCGCTTCGCGCGCGGCGGCGGCGACGAAGTCGATATGGCTTTGCGCCGCGGCCTTCGCCGCCCTCGGGTCGCCGGCCATGATGGCGGCGTAGATCGCCTCGTGCTGGGCGAGAAGCTGGTCGCGCGCGCCGGGAGCGCGGAAGACCGAACTGCGGTGAAAGAAGATGCCCTGCGTCAGCAGCCGATAGCAGGCGCGAAGCGTGTGCAGGAGGATGATGTTGTGCGCGCTTTCCCCGATTGCATTGTGCAGCTCGACGTCGGCTTCGAGCTCCGCGTCGAAGTCGCCGCTCTCGTGGGCGGCGCGCATGCGTTCGATGACGCGGGTGAGGATATCGCGGTCGAAGTCGGTGGCGCGCGTCGCTGCGAGCTCCGCCGTCAGGCCTTCGAGTTCGCGCCGGTATTCGAGATAGTCCTGCGTCGCCTTGTGGTGGCGTCCGATCAGGTCGATCAACGGCTTCGAGAAGATCCGTCCGACCACGTCGGCGACGAAGGTGCCGCCGCCGTGCCGGCTCTCGACCAGGCCGCGCGCTTCCAATTCCTTGAGCGCTTCGCGCAGGATCGGGCGTGAGACGTCGAACCGTTTCGACAGCTCCCGCTCGGCCGGCAGGCGGTCGCCGTCGCGCAACACCCCCTCCAGGATCAGGAGCTCGATCTGCTGCACGACCTCGTCCGCCGTCCGGCTGTGGCTGATACGCGCATAGAGGTCTGTCTGGTCTTCCGTCACGGCCTGTCTCCTCGCGGACCGGAAGTCGCCTTCGCAAATCGTCCTTGCCGCTCAGGCGGCAATCTAGCAGTCTCCGGCAAGTGGTCAAATCGATTGTCCACTTGCCGGCCATGCTGACAAAAGTCAAACTGCGTCAATGCGTCCTGTTCATTTGGCTCGACTCGTTGATAAGAAGGCGGTGATGAACGCGCGAGGGGGACGAAACGCTTCATGGCAAAAGGGAATTTCGCATTTCCGGCGGCAACCTTGCGCTCCCAGGCGCTCGGCGAGGTTCACGCGCGGCCCTACGCCCTGGTGACGACGCCGCGTGTCATCTTTCAGCTGGCCTTCATGACCGAGGGCGGCTCGGCCGTCGATCATGCGGTGCTCTCCGAACTGTCGCGTTCGCGTGGGGTTGCGCCGCCGGGCCGCGATGCCAACCATCATGCCTTGCCCTGGGGGCAGGGGACGCTGCGCTGGGAACGGCACACGGAATTCTCCACCTATTTCTGGGACGCGCCGGCGCCGGAACGCTTCGGCGGCGAGGTGCCCATCCATCCCTTCGGCGACGGGTTTTCGCCGCCGGGGTCGCTGATCTCCGGCATCCGGCTCGAGATCCGCCCCGATACGCCGGAGACGCGCGAGGCGATCGAGGCCTTCGACCCGACGAGCCTCTGCTACAGCGAAACCAAGAACGGCCAGGCGGTGCTGCTCACCGATTTTCGCCAGAACGGCGACGGGCTCACCCAGATCCTCGTCATCGACCGCGGCATGACCGAGGCCGGCACCGGCGCCCTGGTGCAGCGCCTTCTCGACATCGAGACCTACCGCACGCTCGCCCTTTTGGGCCTGCCGCTGGCGCGATCCCTGTCGCCGGAAATCCGCCGCACCGAGGACGGCCTCACCGCGGTGACGCAGCGGATGAAGGAAAACGTGCGCGACGAGGCCGACGAGATGCTTGCCGAAATCACCCGGCTTGCCGCCGACGTCGAGGCCGGGGCAGCCCTGAGCCTCTATCGCTTCGGCGCCAGCCGCGCCTACCACGACATCGTCCAGGAGCGCATCCGCACGCTCGCCGAAACGCCCGTGCCCGGCTACGAAACCATCGGCACCTTCCTCGAACGCCGGCTGGCGCCTGCCATGCGCACCTGCCAGTCGGTCGAGGAGCGGCAGGCGAACCTGTCGCGCAAGCTCGCGCGCGCCACGGCGCTTCTCAGAAGCTGGATCGACGTCGAGCTCGAGCGGCAGAACGGCGCGCTGCTGAACTCGATGGATCGCCGCGCGAAGCTGCAGTTGCGCCTGCAGCAGACCGTCGAGGGCCTCTCCGTGGCGGCGATTTCCTATTACGTCGTCGGGCTCCTCGGCTATCTCGCCAAGGCCGTCAGCCACGAGCTCCCGATCGATCCCGGCGTGCTGACCGGCCTTGCCGTACCCTTCGCGGTCGTCAGCGTCTGGCTCGTGGTGCGGCGCATTCGCCGCCATCACGAGGAAGGCGCCCACAAATAGCCGCCTGACTGCACGATCTTTACTGCTCCCAATAGGGAACGGGACCGTAGAGCGCGGCGAGATAGTCGATGAAGAGCCGCACCTTGGCCGGCAGGAACTGCCGGCTCGGATAGACCGCCGAAAGCGTCAGGTTGCGTGAGCCCTCCCATTGCGGCAGCACCTGCACCAGGCGTCCGTCCCGCAATTCCGCGCCGACGTCCCAGGTGGAGCGAAGCGCGATGCCGGCGCCGGCGATCACCGCTTCGCGGATGATCTCCGACGAGTTGGTGACGAGCGGCCCCTCCGGCCGGTAGGAGAGGCTGCCTTCGGGGCCTTCCAGTTTCCAGTTGTCGTTGTTGTGTGCCGGCAGGCAGATGTGGCCGGAGAGATCGCCGATCTCTCTCGGCATGCCGTAGCGGGCAATGTAGCTCGGCGCCGCGCAGAGCAGACGGCGGACCGGCGCCAGCTTGCGGGCGACGAGGCTCGAATCGGTCAGTTCGCCGATGCGGACGGCAAGGTCGAAGCCTTCGGCGACGATATCGGTGAAATCGTCGGTGAGGACGATGTGGAGCTTGAGGTCCGGGTGATCCTTCATGAAGCCGGTCAGATGCGGTGCGATGTGCATGCGGCCGAAGGACGTCGGGGCCGAAATGCGCAGCGTCCCTTGCGCCTGCGACGAGCGCCCCGATGCATAGGCCTCCGCCTCCTCGATGCCGGCGAGAATGCCGAGGACGCGATCATAGAAGCCCTGCCCGGCCTCCGTCAGCGAGATCTGCCGCGTCGTGCGCTGCAGGAGCCTCGTGCCGAGCCTGTCCTCGAGCCGCTTGATCCGCTTGGAAATCACGGCTGCGGAAAAGCCGAGCGTGCGGCCGGCCGCCGACATGCTGCCGGCCGCTACGACCCGCGCGAAGATTTCGAGATCGCCGAGATTCGTCATCAATCTTGACCATTGTTTCCAAAAGCGAAAGGATCATTAGCATTTGCCGCGTCACCTTTCGAGTGGTAAACAAAAAATACCACCGGATGCATCAGGTTGGAGGAACTCATGCCGGAGACGATCGGCTTTCTGAAGCCCAGGCAGGCCGTCCTCGACCGTCGGCGGGAAATCATCGCCGATCTTGCCGATCTGCTGCCCGAAGGCTGTCTCATCAGCGAGGAGCGCGGGCTGAAGCCGTTCGAGACGGATGCGTTCCTCGCCTATCGCCGCATGCCGCTCGCCGTCGCGCTTCCCGAGACCACGGAGCAGGTGGCGGCGGTGCTCAAATATTGCAGCCGCTACGGCGTTCCCGTCGTGCCGCGCGGCGCCGGCACGTCGCTTTCCGGCGGCGCCATTCCCCAGGAGGATGCCGTCGTCATCGGCCTTTCCAAAATGTCGCGCATTCTCGATATCGACCTCTTCAACCGGACGGCGACGGTCCAGGCGGGCGTCACCAATCTCAACATTTCCGAGGCCGTGGGCGCCGACGGCTTCTTCTACGCCCCCGACCCGAGCTCGCAGCTCGCCTGCACCATCGGCGGCAATATCGGCATGAATTCCGGCGGCGCCCATTGCCTGAAATACGGGGTGACGACCAACAACCTGCTCGGCGTCAGGATGGTGCTCTTCGACGGCACCGTCATCGAACTCGGCGGCAAGGCGCTCGATGCTCCCGGCTACGACCTGCTCGGCCTCGTCTGCGGCTCGGAAGGCCAGCTCGGCATCGTCACGGAGGCGACCGTCCGGCTGATTGCCAAGCCCGAGGGCGCGCGCCCCGTCCTCTTCGGCTTCGCCTCGTCGGAGGCGGCGGGCTCCTGCGTGGCGGATATCATCGGGTCGGGCATCATCCCCGTCGCGATCGAATTCATGGACAAGCCGGCGATCGAGATCTGCGAAGCCTTTGCCCATGCCGGCTATCCGCTCGACGTCGAGGCGCTGCTGATCGTCGAGGTCGAGGGTTCCGAGCCGGAAATGGATGCGATGCTCGAGGGCATCATCGAGATCGCCCGCCGCCATGGCGTCGCCACGATCAAGGAGTCGCAGTCGGCACTGGAGGCGGCGCTGATCTGGAAGGGGCGGAAATCCGCCTTCGGCGCAACCGGCCGCGTCGCCGATTACATCTGCATGGACGGAACCGTGCCGCTCAGCCAGCTTTCCCATGTGTTGCGGCGGACCGGCGAGATCGTCGCGGGCTACGGCCTTCGCGTCGCCAACGTCTTCCATGCCGGCGACGGCAACATGCACCCGCTGATCCTCTACAACATCAACGACTCGGAGGATGCGGCCCGGGCCGAAGCCGCCGGCAACGACATCCTCAAGCTCTGTGTCGATGCCGGGGGGTGCCTAACGGGCGAGCATGGCGTGGGCATCGAGAAGCGCGACCTGATGCTGCATCAATACAGCAGAGCCGATCTCGACCAGCAGATGGCGGCGCGCGCGGCCTTCGATCCCGACTGGATCATGAACCCCTCGAAGGTCTTCCCGCTCGAAGGGCGGCCGGCCGCATGATCGTCCATTTCGAACCGGCCAGCGAGGAGGGCATCGCCTCGGTCGTTCGCTCGGCGGCGGCCGAACGCGTCACGCTTGCGGTCGTCGGCGGCGGCACGCGCTCCGGCCTCGGCAATCCGGTGCGGGCGGACCGGACACTGTCGACGCGGCGCCTTGCCGGCATCGTCACCTACAATCCGGCCGAAATGACCATGAGCGCACTCGCCGGCACGCCGCTTTCCGAGATCGAGGCGGCGCTCGACGCGAAGGGCCAGATGCTCTCCTTCGAGCCGATGGACCATCGGCCGGTCCTGGCGACGTCCGGCGAGCCGACGATCGGCGGCGTGTTTGCCGCCAATGTCTCCGGTCCGCGCCGTTATGTCGCCGGGGCCGCGCGCGACAGCCTGCTCGGGGTGCGTTTCGTCAATGGCCGCGGCGAGTTGATCAAGGCCGGCGGCCGGGTGATGAAGAACGTCACGGGGCTCGATCTAGTCAAGCTGATGGCGGGGTCATACGGCACGCTCGGAATCCTGACCGAGGTAACTTTCAAGGTTCTGCCGCTGCCGCCGGCGGCCGCAACCATCGTCGTCTCCGGCCTCAACGATGCGGAGGCCGCCGCCGCCATGGCCGAGGCGATGGCGCAGCCGGTGGAGGTCTCGGGGGCGGCGCACCTGCCGGAAAGCGTGCGCGGCCGCTTCGTCGAAGGCACCTTGCCCGAGGGTGCCGCGACCGTGCTGCGGCTCGAGGGACTTTCGGCTTCCGTCGCCATGCGCGCCGAAAAGCTCGGCGTTTCGCTGTCGCGCTTCGGGCCGGTTTCGCGGCTCGACGCGGCTGAGACCAAGGCGCTCTGGGCGCAGATCCGCGACGTCAAACCCTATGCCGACGGCACCCCGCGGCCGCTGTGGCGGGTGTCGGTCGCCCCTTCCTCGGGCCATCAGCTCGTTGCCGCGCTGCGGCTGCAAACCGGCGTCGACGCCTTCTATGACTGGCAGGGCGGTCTCGTCTGGCTGCGCATGGAGGCCGAGCCCGAGGCCGAGCTCCTTCGCCGCTATGTCGGCGCGCTCGGCGGCGGCCACGCCACACTTGTGCGCGCCGGCGAGGAAGCGCGCCGCCGGATCCCGGCCTTTGAACCGCAGGCCCCCGCTGTGGCACAATTGTCGGAGCGCATCCGCGCGCAATTCGATCCGTCGCGGATCTTCAATCCGGGGCGGATGGCGCCGTTCGCCTGACCGGGCGGTCGCTTGTCGATACGCGCATGCCACCTTCGTCGACCGCCGCTCGTCCGACGTGCCAAGGGAGAACCCGATGACCGATCCAGGTTCGCAGACGCCGCCTTCCCGTGAGACCGATCGCTGGTTGGAGCCGGGTAAGGTCAATATCCAGATCATCTACCTCCTCTATCTGGTCGCCTTCGCCTTCGGCATCACCGTGCTCGTCGGCATCGTGCTTGCCTATCTCAACCGGGACAAGGCGGAAGGTTGGGCGCGGACGCATTACATATGGGCGATCCGCACCTTCTGGATCGCCCTGCTTTTCGCCATCATCTCGGCGATCTTGACGATGCTGCTCATCGGCGTGCTCGGCTTCATCGCCACGGCCGTGTGGATCGTCGTGCGCTGCGTCGTCGGGCTCCAGAAGGCCGCCCGCGAGGAGCCGATCACCGATCCGGAAAGCTGGTGGGTGTAGAGGAAACGGAAATGCGGCAAAAACAGAGAGAAAGAGCGGTGGCGCGAACGCATGTGAGCGCATCCCGCTCCAAACTGTAGGTCTACTGCAGTCTTCGTCCTTAAATCCTAGCCGATCCAAGGACAAGGACATGCAGCAATTCAAAGTGCCACAGCGGCCTTTGCGCGTCGGATAGGACGCGCGGCGCTGCAGGCCCGATATTGGAGTATCCGGTTGCAGACCAATTTCTCCCCCGAGCAGCTCGCCGATCCGCACGTCGCCGAATCCGAAAAGATCCTGCGCAAATGTGTGCATTGCGGCTTCTGCACGGCCACCTGTCCGACCTATGTGGTCCTCGGCGACGAGCTAGACAGTCCGCGCGGGCGGATCTATCTGATCAAGGACATGCTCGAGAACGGGCGCGCGGCCGATGCCGAGACCGTGGCCCATATCGACCGCTGTCTTTCCTGCCTTTCCTGCATGACCACCTGTCCCTCGGGCGTTGACTACATGCATCTGGTCGACCATGCCCGCGTGCACATCGAGAAGACCTATAAGCGGCCGTTCAAGGATCGCCTTGCCCGCGCCGTCATCGCGGCGACGCTGCCCTATCCGTCGCGCTTCCGCCTCGCGCTCAGGGCTGCCGATGTCGCGCGGCCGTTCGCGGACCTGTTGAAGCGAATTCCGTTCCTGAAGACCTTCGGCGTCATGCTCGATCTCGCGCCGCGGGCGCTGCCGACGGCGTCGGGCGCGGCGAAACCGGCCGTTTACGCGGCAAAGGGGGGCGTGCCGCGCGGTCGCGTCGCGCTGCTGACCGGCTGTGCGCAGCCGGTGCTGAAGCCGGAGATCAACGAGGCGACGATCCGGCTGCTGACCGGCCAGGGGATCGAGGTCGTCGTCTCGGCGGGCGAGGGGTGCTGCGGCGCGCTCGTCCACCACATGGGGCGCGAGGAAGAGGCGCTGAAGGCCGCCCGCCGCAATGTCGACGTCTGGCTGAAGGTGGCGGAGGAGGACGGCCTCGATGCGATCGTCATCACCGCCTCGGGCTGCGGCACGACGATCAAGGATTACGGCCACATGCTGCGGCTCGACCCCGCCTATGCCGAGAAGGCAGCGAAGGTTTCGGTGCTGGCCAAGGACATCACCGAATATCTCGCCGAACTGGGCTTGCCCGAGCAGCGGGCCCGCGGCATGACGGTTGCCTATCATTCCGCCTGCTCGATGCAGCACGGGCAGAAAATCACCAACATACCGAAGCAACTCCTGAAGCGGGCCGGGTTCACGGTCCGCGATCCGGCGGAGGGCCATCTCTGCTGCGGTTCGGCCGGCACCTACAATATCCTGCAGCCGGAGATCTCGGCGAAGCTCAAGGCCCGCAAGGTGAAAAACATCGAGGCGACGAAGCCGAACGTCATCGCCACCGGCAATATCGGCTGCATCACGCAGATTGCGAGCGGGACGACGATCCCGATCCTGCACACGGTCGAACTGCTCGACTGGGCCTATGGCGGGCCGAGGCCAACGGCGTTGTGAAGCTTACTGCTCGCGTCTGCCCGATCCGGCCTGCCCGGCCACCTTCTCCCCGCATGCGGCCGCATGCGGGGAGAGCGTTAAGGAGCAATTGGTAAGGGGCAGTCCGTCAGCCGCCGAAAATCTGGCGGAAGATGTCGATGCCGCGGTCGTCGAAATAGGTGTCGCCGGGCTTGCTGCCGGGGCCGATGACGATGACCTTGGTGCCGATGTCGGCCCGCTCGTAGAGGTGCTCGACATCCTCGTTCATCATGCGGATGCAGCCGGACGACATGTTCTGGCCGATCGTCCAGGGCTGGTTGGTGCCATGGATGCGGAAGATCGTGTCGCGGCCGCCCTTGTAGAGGTAGAGCGCACGGGCGCCGAGCGGATTGTCGATGCCGCCCGGCTGGGTGATCGGCAGGATGCGGCCCTTTGCCTTCTCGCGCACGCGCATCTCCGCCGGCGGCGTCCATGCCGGCCATTCGGCCTTGCGGCCGACCTTGACGACGCCCGACCAGCCGAAGCCCTCGCGACCGACGCCGATGCCGTAGCGCGTGGCGCGGTTCGGTCCGTCGATGTAGTAGAGGTACTTGTTGTTCGTATCGACGATGATGGTGCCGGGCGCCTCGTCGGTGCGGAAACGCACCTTGGTGCGCCAATATTTCTGCGGCGGCTTCTTCTGACTGGCGGCCAGCACCACGTCCGAGCGCTTGACGCTAGACCCGACGGGATCGGCCGCGGTGAAGGCCGACGCATTTGCGGCAGCAAGAAAAGCAGCGGTCGCGACGGTGAGCGCGGCCAGCCTGGTGGCATGTAACTTCATTTACGATTCCCTCTAAACCCTCATCGCGGGGACGCTATGCTATCTACACGCAAGAGCAAGCCCGCGGTATCTCCCATAGACCAGGGACAACGGCGGATCTTGTATCTCAGGTAGCGGCTGTTGCTTCAAAACCACGCTTGGCTGACAGAAAAGGCCAGTATGCGGAGGAAATATTCTATTCTCCGCCTCGCGCTAAAGGACGATAACCTTGGTGCCGACCTTGACCCTCTCATAGAGATCGACGACGTCCTCGTTGCGCATGCGGATGCAGCCGGAGGAAACGCCATAGCCGATCGTCCAAGGCGCATTGGTTCCGTGGATGCGGTAGAGCGTGGAACCGAGATACATCGCCCGGGCGCCGAGCGGATTTTCCGGGCCGCCCTCCATGCGGGCCGGCAGGTAGTGGCCCCTGGCCGCCTCGCGGGCGATCATTTCCTCGGGCGGCGTCCAGTCTGGCCACTCGGCCTTGCGGGTGATCCTGTGCTCGCCCGCCCATTCGAATCCGGGCTTGCCGACGCCGACGCCGTAGCGCCGGGCCTGCCCCTCGCCGGTGACGAGGTAGAGGAAGCGCTGATTGGTGTCGATCACGATCGTGCCGGGCTTCTCCGCCGTCTCATAGGCCACCATCTGGGGCAGGAATTGCGGGTCGAGGCCTTGCTTGACCGGCTTCTGCCGGCGCGCGATCGACGCAGGTTGCACGACGCCCGTGTCCGGGCGGCGCCTGATCTGGCGCCGCTCGGCGGCGCGCCGATCGATTTGTTTTCGGGTGGCTGCCGGGGCCTGCGGCCGGTAGACGGCCGGGCGGACGCGTTCGCCGGTCAGCTGCGTCACCCAGGGTGCGGTCAAGTCCGGGCTGACGATGACCGGCGGACGATTCTGATACCGATCCTGCGCACCGGCCGTGCCGCCGGAGATCATCGAGAGGAAGCATGTGGCAAGAAAAAGAGATTTTTTCATCATCGGATGGACTCGTTACTACCCCGAAATCTTCAACGGCGCCGCGACCGAATGACCTTCTCGGGCCGGCGCCACGCTCAATTCCAATATTTGCAAGGGGATGCGGGGGGGAGAACCGCATGCGCTGTCCTTTCCCCGCTCCAGCAATGGGCGCGATGCTCGCATCCGTCCGCCACCGAAAGGTAAACGGCGCTTCGATAAAAGGCAGTGGATCCAAGAAAGCTTTGGGTAGGGTTATTCGGCCCTTTATGAACCTGGTTTGCAAATGGTAAAGAGAACAAAAAGGAAACGATCAGGAGAGGCGAAGCATGGCAGCAAAGGGCCTGATTACCGGAAGCGACGGACTTGACCGTTGCGCCTGGCACGGCAATCTCGAGGATTACCGCCGCTATCACGACGAGGAATGGGGCCGGCCGGTGGTGGACGACCATCGGCTGTTCGAGAAGATCTGCCTGGAGGGATTTCAATCCGGCCTGTCCTGGCTGACGATCCTCAGGAAGCGCGAGGCGTTCCGTGCCGCCTTCGCCGGCTTCGACTTCGAGGCGGTTGCCGAATTCGGCGAAGCCGACATCGAGCGCTGCCTCGCCGATCCCGGCATCGTCCGCCATCGCGGCAAGATCGTCTCGACCATCAACAATGCGCGGCGGGCGAGGGAACTGCGGTCCGAATTCGGTTCGTTGGCCGCTTATTTCTGGTCGCATGAGCCGGATGGCAGCGAGCGTCCGAAGGTGCTGGACCACGAGACGCTGATCGCCAATCCGACCACGCCGACGTCGACCAGGATTTCCAAGGACCTGAAGAAGCGCGGCTGGACCTTCGTCGGGCCGACCACCGTCTACGCTTTCATGCAGGCCATGGGCCTCGTCAACGATCACCTCGAAGGCTGCTTCTGCCGCCCGGCCATTGAGGAGATGCGGCGGCAATTCGCAAGGCCGAAGGCGCGATAAGCCCCCGCAGCGGATGCAGGAGAACTCGTGCGCCCTCCCCGTGATCGAGCGGGGAGGGCGCTTCTCGATTGAGCTAAAGCATTTTGCAGTCAGGTGGGATCACCTGACGTCGCACGAATGCGGCAAGAACAAACGGATAGAGCGGTGGCGCGAACGAAATGTGAGCGCATCCAGCTCTAGCCGCCGTTCTCGGCAAGCCATTCCTTCATCACCTTGATCTCGCCCTCCTGGGCCTTGATGATGTCTGCGGCGAGCTTCCGGATCGCTTCGTCCTTGCCGTATTGAAGCTCGACCTTTGCCATGTCGATCGCCCCCTGGTGGTGGGCGATCATGCCGCGCACGAAATCGACGTCGGCGTTGCCGCTGAAGACGATGTCCATGTCTTTGTGCATCTTCGCGTTTGCCTCGGCGAAGGCCTTGCTCGACGGCGATGCGTCGCCCGCCGCCATCTCCATGGAACCGTGATCCATATTCTCGTGACCGCTTTCCTGCGCCAGCGCCGGGGCAGCGGCGAAGGCGGCCAGCAGCAGGGCGGCCGTGAAGCCTTTCAGGGACATGATATTTCCTTTCCATCGTTGTCCTGGTGGCGCGGAGCCTTGTCCGCGCCAGGGAATGTCCGGCTGCGGACCGCGGGCGCCAAGGCCGGGGCCTCCCTCGAGGGAGCGGCCTGTTGCTCGCTATCCGACCGGACATGCGTCGTCAGATGGAGAAGGGCGGTTTGGGAGGCGGCGACCGCGGCCTCAGACGCAGCGTCTGAAGCGCGTGCTGCGGGCCCGGCAGAAGCCGCTCCGAGACGCTTCCAGCGCCCGTCAGCCCCACCGGCGTCGCGCCGATCGCCACGCAGGCCGAACAGAGAAACGGGTGGACGGCCGTCGCAGGGTGCTTGCAGTGCTCCGCTTGCTCGCAGGAAAGGCTCGGTCTTTCGGGAGCGTGGCGATGGTGGGCCGTCATCGCGGCCTGGCGATGCTCGCCGATGCTCGCTGCGGCTGCGTCGTGAACCTGCGCGGCGGTGGCGAGCCCGCCGCTCAAAGGTGCCGACAGGAAGAGAAGAACGATCGCGAGGCAACGCAGCATGGGGGCAAGATAGGGTGATCGGTCACGAATGAGAAGGGCCCGCGAATGACAAGTGCGCGAGCGGAAAGGTGAGGATCGTCACGCGCTCATCGTCGGCGCTGCCCGGGGAACCGCGAACACCCCCTCGAGCGAGCCTTCCGCTCCCTCGTCGCTCAGCGTCGACTTGCCGATGCAGTAAAGCGGCGAGGAGCGTCCCTTCGAGCCTCGTACCGTCGTCGAGAAGCAGAAGGAGGATGGGCTTGCCGTCGCCTGTTCCAGGATCGTGAGGATTGTCGACCGGTCACCCTGGTCATAGGCCCTGACCAGATCGACGACGCCGCAGGGATTGTGCCGCAGACCGAGAAGCGAGGATGTCTGCGAGCCGACGATGAAGGCGCCGCTGGCAATGTCGCAGCGCCAGGGCTCGACCAGATAGCGTGCCCCCTTGAGGCTGCGGGTCCAGGCCTCGTGGCACCTCAGGTTCAGGGGCTGTATGGTACCCGCGCCAGGCGTCATTAAAGTCAGCATAGTGCCAAATTCTCCGTTGAAGCCCTCGTGACCCCCTAACTTATAAGGGTGTATTGGCGTATCCACAATCAAAGATTTGTGATCGCTTCCCGCGAAGCAGGCATGTCGGGGCCGGCGGCGTGACGACTCTGCGCCGCGGCGATCCCCTTTGTCGCGGCTGCCCTTGCCGCATTTGACATGATCCGGTAGGGAAGGCACCGACCCTGCAGCGTCGCAGGTCCAACCGGCCGCGTCGCTGTATCACTTTTACCGCTGCATGATGTTGATTGGTTCCGATTCAAGGAATCATGCGGCAGCTTGAAGCCTGGAAATGCCTTCCATGAACGACAAACCGAAGAAGACCCAGAAGCTCAAGGCGCGCCTGCCGCGCGGTTTCGTCGACCGTTCGGCCGCCGATATCCGCGCCGTCGACGAAATGCTCGGGAAGATTCGCGAGGTCTATGAGCGCTACGGCTTCGATCCGGTGGAAACGCCGCTGTTCGAATATACCGACGCGCTCGGCAAGTTCCTGCCCGACAGCGACCGGCCGAACGAAGGCGTCTTCTCGTTGACCGACGACGACGAGCAATGGATGAGCCTGCGCTACGACCTGACGGCGCCGCTCGCGCGCCACGTCGCCGAGAACTTCAACGAGATCCAGCTTCCCTACCGGACCTATCGCGCCGGCTACGTGTTCCGCAACGAGAAGCCGGGACCGGGCCGCTTCCGCCAGTTCATGCAGTTCGATGCCGACACCGTCGGTGCCGCCGGCGTCCAGGCCGATGCCGAGATGTGCATGATGATGGCCGACACGATGGAAGCGCTGGGGATTGCCCGCGGCGACTACGTGATCCGCGTCAACAACCGCAAGGTGCTCGATGGCGTGCTGGAGGCGATCGGGCTCGGCGGCGACGACCAGGCCAATGCACGGCTGACGGTGCTGCGCGCCATCGACAAGCTCGACAAGTTCGGGCCGGACGGCGTGCGGCTGCTGCTCGGCGAGGGGCGCAAGGACGAAAGCGGCGACTTCACCAAGGGCGCGGGACTTAACGAGGAGCAGATCGGCAAGATCCTGTTCTTCGTCGGCATCACCGACTATGCCAGGAGCGCCGACGAGCTTGCCGGACTCGTCGCCGGCACCGCCAGGGGCGCGGAAGGCGTCTCCGAGCTCAACACCATTCGCAGCCTCGTGCTCAGCGCCGGCTACGAGGCGGATCGCATCAAGATCGATCCCTCCGTGGTGCGCGGTCTGGAATATTATACCGGCCCGGTCTTCGAGGCCGAACTGCAGTTCGCGGTGACGAACGAGAAGGGCGAGAAGGTCGTCTTCGGTTCCGTCGGCGGCGGCGGCCGCTATGACGGCCTCGTCTCGCGCTTCATGGGCCAGCCGGTCCCGGCGACGGGCTTCTCGATCGGCGTGTCGCGGCTGATGACGGCGCTGAAGAACCTCGGCAAGCTGGGCGTGGAAGAGGTCGTCGCGCCGGTCGTCGTCTGCGTCATGGACCGCGACCTCGACAGCATGGGCCGCTACCAGCGCTTCGTGCAGCAATTGCGCCATGCCGGCATCCGCGCCGAGATGTACCAGGGCAACAAGAAGCACTTCGGCGACCAGCTCAAATATGCCGACCGTCGTGGTTCCCCGATCGCCATCATCCAGGGCGGCGACGAGCGCGCCTCCGGCGTCGTCCAGATCAAGGACCTGATCGAAGGCAAGCGGCTCTCGGGCGAGATCAAGGACAATGTCACGTGGCGCGAGGCGCGCGTGGCTCAGGTCTCGGTGCCGGAGAGCGACCTCATCGCGAAGGTTCGCGAAATTCTGGCGAGCCAGGCCGAGGACCGGAAAAGGGCAGGCTGATGCCGCTGATCAATCTCCCGGCCTTTGCCGGTGACCTGCTTGCCGATTTCGAGCGCCTGAAGACGCTGCGTGTCGACACGCCGGTCATCCAGCCGGCGGAGCCCTTCCTCGACATGGCGGGTGAAGACCTGCGCCGGCGGATTTTCATGACCGAAAGCGAGACCGGGGAGAGCCTCTGTCTGCGGCCGGAATTCACCATTCCCGTCTGTCTCCGCCATATCGAGACCGCCACCGGCACGCCGCAGCGCTATGCCTATCTCGGCGAGGTGTTCCGCCAGCGCCGCGAGGGCCCGAACGAGTTCTACCAGGCGGGCATCGAGGATCTCGGCGATCCGGATACGGCCATGGCCGACGCCCGGGCGATCGGCGACGCGATGCTGGTGCTCGCTAACCGCCTGCCCGGCGAGCGGCTGACGGTGACGCTCGGCGACCAATCGGTCTTCGAGGCGGTGATCGCCGCCTGCGGCCTGCCGGCCGGGTGGCAGAAGCGGCTCATTCATGCCTTCGGCGACCAGAAGCAGCTGGAGCGGCTGCTGGCGGAGCTCGCCGATCAGAGGTCGCCGGGCGTCTTCGGCCCCGAGGTCGAGCGGGTCGCGATCCTCGGCATGCTGGAGGATGAAGAGCGTCTCGTCGCCCATATCGGCAAGACCATGAAGGCGACCGGCTACTCGACCAACGCCAGCCGCTCGCCGCGCGACATCGCCCGCCGGCTGAAGGAGAAGGTCGAACTCGCCGCCACGCGGCTGGACAAGGCGACGCTTGCGCTCATGCGCGAGTTCCTCGCGCTTGATCTGCCCCTTACTGACGCCTCGGCCGCGCTCCATGCCTTCGCCGGCAAGGCGCAACTCGAGCTTGGAGACGCGCTCGCGCTCTTCGATGCGCGCGTCGCCGCGCTTGCCGAGGTGGGCGCCGATCCCGGCCTCATCCGTTATCGCGCCGCCTTCGGGCGGCCGCTCGACTATTACACCGGTCTCGTCTTCGAGATCGTGGTCGAGGGAACGCCGGCGGTTCTTGCCGGCGGCGGACGCTTCGACCGGCTGCTGACGCTGCTCGGCGCACGCGAGCACATTCCGGCCGTTGGTTTCTCGCTCTGGCTCGACCGGATCGAGCAGGCGATCGCCGCTTCGGGGAGGGCGAAATGACGATCACCATTGCGCTGCCCTCCAAGGGACGGATGAAGGACGAGGCCTCGGCGATCTTCGAACGCGCCGGCATGAAGATCACCGCGGTCGGCAACGACCGCTCCTATCGCGGCCGCGTCGAGGGCTGGGATGGTGTCGAGATCGCCTTCCTGTCGGCGTCCGAAATCGCCCGCGAGATCGGCAGCGGCGCCGTCGATTTCGGCGTCACCGGCGAGGACCTCGTGCGCGAGGGGCTGGCCGACGCCGACGCGCGCGTCGAGTTTTCCGCCCGGCTCGGCTTCGGCCATGCCGATGTCGTCGTCGCCGTGCCGGAGGTCTGGTACGACGTCGACACCATGGCCGACCTCGGCGATGTCGCCGCCGACTTCCGCGCCCGCCATGGGCGAAGGCTCGCGATCGCCACGAAATACTGGCGGCTGACGCAGCAGTTCTTCTCGGGCAGCCACGGCATCCAGCTCTATCGCATCGTCGAGAGCCTGGGCGCGACGGAGGGGGCGCCCGCTTCCGGCTCGGCCGACATCATCGTCGACATCACCTCGACCGGCTCGACGCTCAAGGCGAACCACCTGAAGATCCTGTCGGACGGCGTGATCCTGCGCTCCGAGGCTTGCCTCGTCAGGGCCCGCAAGGCGAGTCACGACGGCAATGCCGTTGTCGACCGGATCGTTGCGGCGGTTCGCGGCGCGCTCTGAGACGGTCGTGCCACGCCGGCAAAAATTTCGCTGCCGCCCCTGATAACTGCAACCGGCGCGACTTATCTACCGAACGTCCCCTTGAATCGACTTCGGCTCAGGGGACAAAGACATGTAGCAATTCAAAGTGCTACGCAGCGACCTTTGCGCGTCCGCCAGACGCGTGGCGCTGTAGGCCCCGCAGACAATTTCCCTCCCATCCCACCTTCGAGGCAACCGTCATGGCTGATCTTTCCTCCTTCCCGATCACGGCCCGCTGGCCGGCAAAAAATCCCGACGTCATCCAGCTCTATTCGCTGCCGACGCCCAACGGCGTGAAGATTTCGATCGCGCTTGAAGAACTGGGCCTGCCCTACGAGGCGCACCGCATCGCGTTCGACACCAACGAGCAGAAGTCGCCCGAGTTCGTCTCGCTCAACCCGAACGGCCGCATCCCGGCGATCATCGATCCGAACGGGCCGGACGGCAAGCCGATCGGCCTTTTCGAATCCGGCGCGATCCTCATCTATCTCGCGGAAAAGACCGGCAAGCTCATTCCGGCCGATGCCGCCGGGCGCTACGAGACGCTGTGCTGGGTGATGTTCCAGATGGCCGGCGTCGGCCCGATGCTCGGGCAGTTCGGCCATTTCTTCAAATGGGCACCCGAGAAGGTCGCCAACAATCCCTATCCGGTTCAGCGCTATCGCGACGAGTCGAAGCGCCTTTTCGGCGTCCTCGAGGCGCGGCTCGAAGGCCGGCAATGGCTGATGGGTGACGAATACACGATCGCCGACATCGCCACCTATCCCTGGGTCGAAGGGGCGCGCAAGTTCTACGGCGGTGCCGAGGAGCTCGACTACAAGAGCTTTCCCAATGTCATGGCCTGGGTCGAGCGCGGCCTCGCACGCCCGGCCGCGCAGCGGGGCATGGAAATTCCGAGGAAGGAATAGAGTCGCATCGCGCGCCGGCCCGAGTTGACGAGGCTCGGGCCGGCGGATACGGGTGAGAAAAGACCTCGAGACGGGTGGAAAAGGTGACGGGAAGACTTGTCGTTGTTGGCGGTGGCCAGGCCGCGTTTGCATTGGTCGCCAAGCTGCGCGCCCTTAAGGACACCCGCCCGATCACCGTCGTCGCCGCCGAGGCTTGCCTGCCCTACCAGCGGCCGCCGCTCTCCAAGAAATACCTGCTTCGCGAAATGGCCCTCGATCGGCTGCTATACCGCCCGGAGGCCTGGTATCCGGAGCACAATATCGACATTCGCCTCTCCACGATGGTGACGCGGGTGAACCGCGCGGCGAAAGAGGTGACGCTCAGCGACGGCTCGAAGCTTGGCTATGAGGCACTGGCGCTTGCGACCGGCGCCACGCCGCGCCGGCTGCCGGCGGCCATCGGCGGCGATCTTGCGGGCGTCTTCGTCGTGCGCGACTTTACCGATGCTGACCGGCTTGCCGCGGAAATGCGGCCCGGGCGGCATGTCCTGGTGATCGGCGGCGGCTATATCGGCCTCGAGGCGGCCGCGGTCGCCCGCAGTTGCGGGCTCGACGTGACCGTCATCGAAATGGCCGACCGCATTCTTCAGCGCGTCGCCTCCGCCGCCACCTCGGCGATCGTTCGCGACATCCACCGTTCGCACGGCGTCGATATTCGCGAAGGCATGGGCCTCCATCGCCTGATCGGCGATAACGGCCACGTGTCTGCGGCGGAGCTTTCGGACGGCTCGGTCATTCCGGTCGACATCGTGATCGTCGGCATCGGCGTGACCGCCAACGACGCGCTCGCCCATGATGCCGGCCTCGAAACCGCCAACGGCATCGTCGTCGACAAATTCGGGCGGACCTCCGATCCGTCGATCTTCGCGATCGGCGACTGCGCGGTTCTGCCCTGGCAGGACATGCGCATCCGCCTCGAATCCGTCCAGAACGCCGTAGATCAGGCGGAGGCGATCGCCGCCATTCTCGCCGGCGGATCCGACCCCTATGATCCCAATCCCTGGTTCTGGTCCGACCAGTACGACGTCAAGCTGCAGATCGCCGGCTTCGGCCTCGGCCATGACGAGACGCTCGTCCGCCCCGGCCAGCGCGAAGGCAGCGTCTCTGTCTGGTATTTCCGCCAGGGCAAGCTGATCGCCGTCGACGCGATCAACGACGCCAAGGCCTATGTGACCGGCAAGAAGCTGCTCGAAGCGGCGATCACCCCGGATCGCGCCGCCTTGGCAGACCCGCAGACCGACCTGAAATCGCTGCTGGCGTAACGCCCAACGGCGCGGCACACCCCTTCTCCCCGTCGGGTGAGGGGCGTTCCCTGGCCGCATCCTTCGGAATTCATTAACGCAAAAAGCACTGTTCCGGCGCGCAGCGGCGACTTGCTAGCGATTTTCACGCTTCGTTAAACGCGCAAAGCCAACACATAGCGATCCGGCAAGCGACGAGCGACTTCCGGGTGTGCGCGTTTATTGGGGCGACCTGCGATGTTGAAGATCCTTTCGTGCCTCGTTGTGGAGCATGATCCGCGTTTGCTGGCGCTGGCCGTGGCCGTCTGCCTCCTCTCCAGTTACGGGGCCGTGACCTTGCTGCGGCGCGCGCGTGCCGCAGCCGGCAGGCCGCGGGCGATCTGGGTGGCGGCGGCAGGGACCGCCAGCGGCTTCGGCATCTGGGCGACCCACTTCATTGCCATGCTCGCTTACGACCCAGGCGTCGTGCTCGGCTACCGCTTGAACCTCACGGCGCTCTCGCTGCTGGTCGCCATCGCGCTGACGACCTCGGCGCTGGCGATCGCCACCTATCTGCGGGGGCTGCCCTCATGGCTGCTCGGCGGCGCGGTGCTCGGCGCCGGCGTGGCCTCGATGCATTTCCTCGGCATGGCCGCGCTCGATGTGCCGGGTGTCATCCGCTGGGACGCCGTCCTCGTCGCCGCGTCGATCCTTTCCGGCTCGCTTTTCCACATGGTTTCGCTCCTGGCGACCAGGCGCAGCGATGCTCCTGGCACGGCGAGGCTGCTCGCGACCCTGGCGTTGGCGCTCGGCATCCTCGTGCTGCATTTCACCGCCATGGGTGCCGTCACCGTCGAGGTCGATCTGGCGAGCGGCGTCGAAGACGGCATGATCGCGCCGCAGCTCCTGGCTTTCGTTATCGCCGGAACGGCGCTTTTCCTCACTTCCGTCGTGCTGGTCGCCGCCGGTTTCGCGCGCCAGGCCGAAATCCTCGCCGCCGCTTCGGAGAAGGAGTTTTCCCGCTTCGTGCGCAGCGTCAAGGAGTACGCCATCTACATGCTCGACGCGGATGGACGCGTGGCGAGCTGGAATGCCGGAGCCGAGGCCAACAAGGGGTATAAGGCCGAGGAGATCATCGGCAGGAACTTCGCCTGCTTCTTTTCGCCGGAGGAACAGGCCGCGGGTCAGCCGCGGCGCGCGCTGCAGATCGCCCTGGAGGCCGGAAAGTACGAGATCGAAGGCTGGCGCTACCGCAAGGACGGCACGCGCTTCTGGGCGCATGTCATCATCGATCCGCTGGTCGACGAGGATGGCCGGCACACCGGCTTCATCGAGATCGCCAAGGACATCACCAAGCAGAAGAAGGTTGCCGATCGCATCGCCGAGGTCAGCAAGAATCTCGACGTCGCGCTCGAGAACATGACGCAGGGCATCTGCCTGTTCGACAACGCCGACCGCCTGCTCATCTCCAACCGCCGCTGCCTGGAGATCTTCGATCTGCCCGAATCCATGGCCGGCAGGGGCATGACCTTCCGCCAGGTGCTCGAGCGCGTCTGCGCCCGCGCCTATCCTGATCCCGCGGTCGCCAAGGCCAAGGCCGGCGAGATTTACCGCAGGCAGAGAACCGACATCGTTGCCAAGGGCGGCGCGGACCTCATCGAGAAGCTGCCCAACGGCCGCTCGATCCTGACGAAACATCGGATGCTCCCCGATGGCGGCTGGGTTTCCACCTACGAGGACATCACCGAGCGGCTCGACTCCGAGGAGCAGATCTCCTTCCTCGCCCGCCACGACAGCCTGACGGGCCTGCCCAACCGGCTGCATTTCAACAGTTACCTGGACGAAGAGCTCGATGCGGCCGCCTGGTTCTCGCGCAAGGTGGCGCTCGTCGGCATCGACCTCGACAAGTTCAAGGAGGTCAACGACCTGCACGGCCACGCCGCCGGCGACTTCGTCCTCGTCACCATCGCGCAACGGATGAAGGGCCTCCTTCAGGAAGGCGAGTTCGTTGCCCGCCTCGGGGGCGACGAGTTCGCGGCGGTGAAACGCTTCGAGGACCTCGCCGAGCTCCACGACTTCCTCAGGCGTCTCGAGAACTGCCTGCACGAGGAAATGCGTTTCGGCGATTTCGAGCTGAAGTCCGGCGGCAGCATGGGCGTGGCGATCTACCCGCAGGACGCGGAGACCGCCGACACGCTCTTCAACAATGCCGACCTGGCGATGTACCGCGCCAAGGCCGCCCTCGGGCAATCGGTCTGCTTCTACGAGGTGTCGATGGACGAAGCCGCCCGCAGCCGCAGGGCGCTCGCCAACGATCTCTGGGATGCGGTCGAAAAGAGGCAGCTGACGCTGCACTACCAGGTGCAGAAATCGGTCATGACCGGCGACGTTACCGGCTACGAGGTGCTGCTGCGCTGGGCCCATCCGGAACGTGGCATGGTTCCGCCGAACGAGTTCATCCCGCTTGCCGAGGAGTGCGGAGCCATTCTGCCGATCGGCGAGTGGGTGCTGCGCGAGGCCTGCCGCGAAGCGGCGAGTTGGGATCGCCAATACAAGATCGCCGTCAACCTGTCGCCGGTGCAGCTCGCCAACGGCGACATCGTCAGCCTCGTGCAAGCAATCCTCGACGAAACCGGCCTTGATCCGAAACGTCTCGAGCTCGAGATCACCGAGTCGACGATCATCGACGACAAGGAGCGGGCGCTCCAGACGCTTCGCGAGATCAAGGCGCTCGGGGTGACGATCGCGGTCGACGATTTCGGGACCGGCTACTCCTCGCTCGAAACGCTCCGCTCCTTCCCCTTCGACAAGATCAAGCTCGACAAGAGCTTCATGTGGGAAGTCGAAGGCAATCCGCAGGCGAAGGCGATCGTGAGGGCGATCCTCGCCCTCGGGCAGAGCCTCTCCGTCCCCGTTCTCGCCGAAGGAGTGGAAACGCAGAAGCAGCTCGACATCCTCCAGGAGGAGGGCTGCGACGAGGCCCAGGGCTATCTCCTCGGCCGGCCGGCCCCAATCGGCGCGGTCATCGGCGTGCGGACCCAGGCCGCCTGAAGCTCCAAGGGATGAACCGCGCTAAAGCGTGCGCACCGCGTGAATACGCACAGGACACGACAGCAGCCTGCTGTGCCGCGTCGATTGTCGGCAGGGCTCTCCGCCGATCGTCATTCCGTGCCTGGCACAGGAATCCAGCCAGCCCAAGTCCTGGGGCTCAAAAGCCTCTTCCGCGCCGCAGACGGGGCTGCTGCTGGAGTCCTGACACGCACTGGCATGAGGGCGAGAAAGCATCCGCCAATCCCGGTTGCGCTACCGTATATCGTGCTCTTCCGGATTTGACCGCCCGCCGATGCAGAAGGGGCGGCTGCACGACCTGACAAACAGAAAAAGGGCGGCTCGAAAGCCGCCCTTCAGATCCGGATGGATCGTGCCAAGGCTTATCGCCTTATCACATCATGTCCATTCCACCCATGCCGCCCATGCCGCCCGGCATTGCCGGAGCGTCCTTCTTCGGCAGCTCGGCGATCATGGCTTCGGTGGTGATGAGCAGCGAAGCAACCGAGGCTGCGTCCTGGAGCGCGGTGCGAACAACCTTGACCGGGTCGATGATGCCCATGGCGATCATGTCGCCATATTCGCCGGTCTGGGCGTTGTAGCCGAAGTCGTCGGTGTTCTTCTCGAGGATCTTGCCGACAACGATCGAGGCTTCATCGCCGGCGTTCTCGGCGATCTGGCGGGCTGGAGCCTGCAGAGCGCGGCGAACGATGTTGACGCCGGCTTCCTGGTCGTCGTTCTCGCCCTTGGCGGTGATCTTGACGGAGGAACGCAGCAGGGCAACGCCGCCGCCCGGTACGATGCCTTCCTGGACGGCAGCGCGCGTCGCGTTGAGGGCGTCGTCGATGCGGTCCTTCTTTTCCTTCACTTCGACTTCCGTCGCACCGCCGACGCGGATGACGGCAACGCCGCCAGCGAGCTTGGCAAGGCGCTCCTGCAGCTTCTCGCGGTCGTAGTCGGAGGTGGTTTCTTCGATCTGGGCCTTGATCTGGGCAACGCGGCCTTCGATGTCGGCCTTCTGGCCGGCGCCGTCGACGATCGTCGTGTTTTCCTTGGAGATAGAGACCTTCTTCGCGCGGCCGAGCATGTCGAGGGTGACGTTTTCGAGCTTGATGCCGAGGTCTTCGGAGATCACCGTGCCGCCCGTCAGGATGGCGATGTCTTCGAGCATGGCCTTGCGGCGGTCGCCGAAGCCCGGAGCCTTGACGGCAGCGATCTTCAGGCCGCCGCGCAGCTTGTTGACGACGAGGGTAGCAAGCGCTTCGCCTTCGACGTCTTCAGCGATGATGAGGAGCGGCTTGCCGGTCTGCACGACGGCTTCGAGAACCGGGAGCATCGCCTGGAGGTTCGAGAGCTTCTTCTCGTGCAGGAGAATGAAAGCGTCTTCGAGGTCGGCGACCATCTTTTCCGGGTTGGTGACGAAGTAGGGCGACAGGTAGCCGCGGTCGAACTGCATGCCTTCGACGACTTCGAGTTCGGTTTCGGCGGTCTTGGCTTCTTCAACCGTGATGACGCCTTCGTTGCCGACCTTCTGCATCGCTTCCGCGATGTCGAGCCCGATCTGCTTCTCGCCGTTTGCCGAGATCGTGCCGACCTGGGCGACTTCGTCCGAGGTGTTGATCTTCTTGGCCTTGGCGAGCAGGTCCTTGACGACTTCGGCGACGGCGAGGTCGATGCCGCGCTTCAGGTCCATCGGGTTCATGCCGGCAGCAACGGCCTTGGCGCCTTCGCGAACGATTGCCTGGGCGAGAACGGTTGCCGTCGTCGTGCCGTCACCGGCGATGTCGTTGGTCTTCGAAGCGACTTCGCGGACCATCTGGGCGCCCATGTTCTCGAACTTGTCTTCAAGTTCGATTTCCTTGGCGACCGAAACGCCGTCCTTGGTGATGCGCGGAGCGCCGAAGGACTTGTCGATGACGACGTTGCGACCCTTCGGGCCGAGCGTTACCTTCACTGCATCGGCGAGGATGTCGACGCCGCGCAGCATCTTTTCGCGCGCAGTACGGCCGAACTTGACTTCTTTAGCTGCCATGTTTGAAAGCTCCTGGTTTCGAAATTCCGGGGAATGCCCGGCTTCAAATTACGGAAGTTGGAGGGGGTGCCGGCCGATCAGCCGATGATGCCCATGATGTCGGCTTCCTTCATGATCAGAAGGTCTTCGCCGTTGATCTTGACTTCGGTGCCGGACCACTTGCCGAACAGGACGCGGTCGCCAGCCTTGACGTCGAGCGGAACAACCTTGCCGCTTTCGTCACGGGCACCCGAACCGACAGCCACGATTTCGCCTTCCTGCGGCTTTTCCTTTGCGGTGTCCGGAATGATGATGCCGCCCTTGGTCTTTTCTTCAGACTCGACGCGGCGGACGACAACGCGGTCGTGCAGCGGACGGAAATTGGTGCTTGCCATTGTCTAATCCCTCGATCAAATGACACTGCGGGTCGCTGATGGACCCGCCGGATGGGTGTTAGCACTCATATCTCAGGAGTGCCAGCGCCAGCCGAGATAAGACCGCCCAGGGATCGAGTCAAGGATCGACGGCGAGATTTTTTGCCGACGCTGGTCGTTGACAGTCGAGGCGAGTTTTTGTTTCATGAATGCATGGGGCGAGCGAATGCCTCACGAGGCGTCAGGCCGGAATTTCGCGTCCGATAGCAACCTAAAGGACGTCGTATCATGGCTTCGTTCAACTCCATTTCCCCTGAAAAACTCGCTCGGCTCATCGGCACCCCAAAGGGGCCGATCCTCATCGACGTTCGCGATGACGACGACTTCGCGGACGATCCTCATCTCGTGCCGAGCTCCTGCCGTCGTGCCCATGCCGGTGCGCCGCAATGGGCCGAAGAATATCGCGGCCGGTGGGTCGTCGCGCTCTGCCGGCATGGCGGCAAGCTCAGCGAAGGTGCCGCCGCATGGCTGCGCCATGCCGGCGCCGCCGCCGAAACACTCGAGGGCGGGATCGAGGCGTGGCGCGAGGCAGGCCTGCCTCTCGTTCCCGTCGCAAGTCTTCCCAACGCCGATCCGTCGGGCGGCTCCGTCTGGGTCACGCGCTCGCGGCCGAAGATCGACCGCATCGCCTGTCCCTGGCTGATCCGACGGTTCATCGACCCGAATGCCCGGTTCCTGTACGTCACGCCAGCCGAGGTCGAAGCGGTCGGCGAGCGCTTCGGCGCGACGCCCTTCGACGTCGAAGGCGTGTTCTGGAGCCATCGTGGCGAGGACTGTACCTTCGATACGATGGTCAAGGAATTCCGTCTTGCCTTCCCCGCGCTCGAGCATCTCGCCCGCATCGTCCGCGGCGCCGACACCGACAGGCTCGATCTGGAGCCGAGAGCCGCCGGCCTGCTTGCCCTTTCGCTCGGCCTTTCCCGCATGTATGCCGACGACCTCGAGCAGCTCGAGGCGGGCATGACGCTCTATGACGCGCTTTACCGCTGGGCGCGCGATGCGAGAGAGGAGAAGCACGATTGGGTATCGCATGGCGGCAAGGGGAAGCGGACGTGAACGAACAACATCCGGCGGGCCTTGTGCCCGCCCATCCGTCCTTTGCCGAGGCGACGAGGGTTTGGGCGAAAATCGGCTTGTTGAGCTTCGGCGGCCCGGCCGGCCAGATCGCGATCATGCATCGGGAACTGGTCGAGGAGCGCCGCTGGATATCGGAAAGCCGCTTCCTCCATGCCCTCAACTATTGCATGCTGCTGCCGGGACCGGAGGCGCAGCAGCTCGCCACCTATATCGGCTGGTTGCTGCATGGTGCGCGCGGCGGTATCGTCGCGGGCACGCTCTTCGTGATCCCGGGCTTCTTCGTCATTCTCACCCTCTCTTCGGCCTATGCTCTCTTCCGGGAGACCGACTGGCTTGCGATCCTGTTCTTTGGCCTCAAGGCGGCCGTTCTGGCGATCGTCGTCGAGGCGCTCGTCCGTTTGTCGCGGCGCGCCTTGAGGACGGGGTTCGATCGCCTGCTGGCGTTGGTCGCCTTCCTGGCGCTCTTCGCCTTCGCCGTGCCGTTCCCGCTAGTGGTGCTGGGGGCAGGCCTGGTGGGCTTCTTTGTCTCCCGCCATTCGCCCGGCCAGCGCCAGGCTGCCCATGCCGCGAGGGCAGCCGATCTTCCTTCCGTGATCGGGGCTGACTTCCCGGACTGCAAGCCCTCGTGGCGGCGGTCGGCGGTCGTCATCGCCGTGTCCGGCGCGCTCTGGATTGCGCCTTTCATCCTGATCGCTGCCCTTGCCGGCAGCGCGACCGTCTACACCGACATCGGGCTCTTCTTTTCGCAAATGGCGGTCGTCACCTTCGGCGGCGCCTACGCAGTCCTCTCCTATGTCGCGGTGCAGGCGGTGGAGACCTATCATTGGCTGAAGCCCGGCGAGATGCTGGATGGCCTGGCGCTCGCTGAAACGACGCCCGGGCCGCTCGTGCTCGTCCTGAGCTTCGTCGGTTTCATGGGCGCCTTTCGCGCTCCGGTCGGGGTCGATGCGCTGACCTCCGGGTTGCTCGGCGCGACGCTTGCGACCTGGGTCACCTTCGTCCCCTGCTTTCTATGGATCTTTCTCGGCGCACCCTATGTCGAGCGGCTGCGCACCAACGCGGCGCTGTCCGGCGCGCTTTCGGCGATCTCCGCGGCGGTTGCCGGCGTCATCCTCAATCTCGCGGTCTGGTTCGGGCTTCACGTGCTTTTCGGTCGCGTCGAGCGGCTGGAGACGGGGCCGTTATCGCTGCCTTATCCGGATGTGGCGACGCTCGAGCCTGCCGCGCTGTTCTTGACGATCCTGGCTGCCGCCTCGCTGTTCTGGTGGAAACGCGGAATCATCCAGACGCTGGCGATCTGTGCCGCCACCGGCTGGCTGCTCCTGCTGTTATGAGGCGCGCTGCTCTTCTCGGAATCCGTGGGAAGGGCGGCGTTTTTCTGCGGGCGAGGCTTGTATTCTTGCCCCTTCCTTGCGATGTCAGCCGGGAAGCTGAGTTTGCAGGAAGCCGGTATGGCCGTCAGGATCAACAGTTTTCGGGAAATCGCCAGCCGCTACGACGTGGTGCTTTGCGATGTCTGGGGCGTGCTTCACAACGGTGTTCAGGCCTTCGCGTCCGCTTGCGAGGCGCTTGCGGAGGCGCGCGCCCAGGGGCTGACCGTCGTCCTCATCACCAATTCGCCGCGGCCGCATCCGGGCGTCAAGGTGCAGATCCGCGGCCTCGGCGTTCCCGACGAGGCCTATGACCGCATCGTCACCTCGGGCGACGTGACGCGGGCGCTGATCGCCGCGGCCGAGAAGCGGATCTTCTTCATCGGCGCCGATCGGGACCTGCCGCTTCTCGAAGGCCTCGGCACCGAGATCGTTTCGGCGGAAGAGGCCGAGACGATCGTCTGTGCCGGCTTCTACGACGACGAGACCGAGACGCCCGAACACTACCGCGCGACGCTCACCGGGCTCGCCAAACGCAGGATACCCTTCATCTGCGCCAATCCCGATCTCGTGGTCGAGCGCGGGCACCGTTTGATCCCGTGTGCCGGCGCCATCGCCAAGCTCTATGAAGAGCTCGGCGGCGAGGCGCGTATCGCCGGCAAGCCCTATGTCGCGATCTATCGTGCCGCGCTGTCGGAGGCGAAGGCGGCCAGGGGCGGATTCGATCTCTCTCGCGTCATCGCCATCGGCGACGGCATGCCGACCGATGTCAAGGGGGCGCAGGACGCCGGCTTCGATCTGCTCTATGTGAGCGCCGGCATCCACGCGCAGGAATATATGCAGGAAAGCCGCACCGACGAAGGCAAGCTCGCGGCCTTTCTGAGACAGAACGGGGCGACGCCGAAGTGGTGGATACCGCGGCTGGCATGACGGGAACACGGACATGACGGTTTTTCATCGCAACGAAACCCGTGATCCGCTTCCGGAGCGCCTGCATGGCGGCGTGGTCGCCATCGGCAATTTCGACGGAGTCCATCGCGGCCACCAGTCGGTCCTGAACCGGGCGCTCGAGGTGGCGAGGGACCGCGGCGTTCCCGCGCTCGTGCTCACCTTCGAGCCGCATCCGCGCACCGTCTTCCGGCCCGACCAGCCGGTGTTCCGGCTGACGCCGGCGCCGCTCAAGGCCCGCATCCTCGAAGGCATGGGGTTCGGCGCCGTCATCGAATATCCCTTCGATCGGACTTTTTCGCAGCTCTCCGCCTCCGATTTCATTCACCGCATCCTGCGCGAATGGCTGCATGCCTCCCATGTCGTCACGGGTTTCGATTTCCATTTCGGCAAGGGCCGGGAAGGCGGGCCGGCCTTCCTGATGGCGGCCGGCGAACGGGAGGGTTTCGGCGTGACCCTCGTCGATGCGTTCCGCGACGAGAACGCCTCGGTGGTCTCCTCGAGCTTTATCCGCTCTTTGCTGGCAGAAGGCGACGTCTCCCACGCGGCGGGCCTGCTCGGCTACCGCTACACGGTCGAAGCGGAGGTGATCGGCGGCAAGAAGCTCGGCCGCACGCTCGGCTATCCGACCGCGAACATGCGCCTGCCGCCGGAGGCGGAGCTCAAGACCGGCATCTATGCCGTGCGGTTCCGCCGGGCGAACGGTTCGCTCCATGACGCCGTTGCCAGCTTCGGCCGTCGTCCGACCGTCGACAGCGATGGCGAGGCGCTGCTGGAGACGTTCGTGTTCGACGTTTCCGGCGACTTCTACGGCGAGGTCTGCGCCGTCTCCTTCTTCGGCCGGCTGCGCGACGAGCTCAAGTTCGACGGACTGGAGCCGTTGATGGTGCAGATGCGACAGGACGAGAAGGAAGCGCGTGCGCGCCTTGCAGGCGTTCAGCCCCTGAGCGAGATCGATCGCAGGCTCAATTTCGGCTGAGGGGGCGCCTTTCGCGCCAAAGATTTCGGCGGCGCGACCCTCGCGGACCTTTTCAAAAGGCCGAAAACGCCTTAAAGAACCGGCCACCATGACCCGGCACCGTCGATTGATCGTCGATCAGCGAATTATTGGCCCGGCCCTCCGCGCGCTCTAGGCTGCGCCGGAGGGTCCGGGATTTCGGCGTTTCAACGCCCCCATTCATCTGAGATTACCGAACCCTTCCGCCTGCGTGACGATACCCGCGCGGAAATGACGAATGCAAAAGACCATGACCGAGACCGCTGAAAAGATCGACTATTCCTCCACGCTCTATCTGCCGCAGACGGAGTTCCCGATGCGCGCCGGCCTGCCGCAGAAGGAGCCGGAAATCGTCGCCCGCTGGCAGAAGATGGAGCTTTACAAGAAGCTGCGCGCTTCCGCCGCCGGCCGCGAGAAGTTCGTGCTGCACGACGGCCCGCCCTACGCCAACGGCAACATCCACATCGGCCACGCGCTGAACAAGATCCTGAAGGACGTGATCAACCGCTCGTTCCAGATGCGCGGATACGACGCCAATTACGTCCCCGGCTGGGACTGCCACGGCCTGCCGATCGAATGGAAGATCGAGGAGAAGTACCGCGAGAAGGGCAGGAACAAGGACGACGTTCCGGTCAACGAGTTCCGCAGGGAATGCCGCGACTTCGCGAGCGGCTGGATCGGCGTTCAGACCGAGGAGTTCAAGAGGCTCGGCATCGAGGGTGATTTTGAAAATCCCTACACGACGATGAACTTCCATGCCGAAGCCCGCATCGCCGGCGAGTTGATGAAGATCGCGAAGTCGGGCCAGCTCTATCGCGGCTCGAAGCCGGTCATGTGGTCGGTCGTCGAGCGCACGGCGCTCGCCGAGGCCGAGGTCGAATATGCCGACGTCGAGAGCGACATGATCTGGGTGAAGTTCCCGATCACCGAAGGTCCGGATGCGCTTGCCGGTGCTTTTGTCGTCATCTGGACGACGACGCCCTGGACGATCCCCGGCAACCGCGCGATCGCCTATTCATCGCGTTACGCCTACGGCCTCTACGAGGTCGCGACGGCGGAGAACGACTACGGCCCGCAGCCGGGTGAAAGGCTGATCTTCGCCAAGCGTCTCGCGGAAGAATCGGCGGCCAAGGCGAAGGTCACCTTCAATTTCGTCCGCGACATCGAGGCCGGCGAACTGGCGGCGGTCATCTGCGCCCACCCGCTGCACGGGCTCGGCGGCGGCTATGCCTTCAAGGTGCCGCTCCTCGACGGCGAGCACGTCACCGACGATGCCGGCACCGGCTTCGTGCATACGGCGCCCGGTCATGGCCGCGAGGACTTCGAGGCCTGGATGGACGGTGCGCGGGCGTTGGAAGCGCGCGGCATCTCCTCGGCGATCCCCTTCACCGTCGACGATGCCGGCTATTTCACCGCCGACGCGCCCGGCTTCGGCCCGGATGCTGAAGGCGGCGCGGCGCGCGTCATCGACGACAAGGGCAAGAAGGGCGACGCCAACGACCGCGTCATCAAGGCGCTGATCGCCCGACACGCGCTGTTTGCCCGCGGCCGGCTGAAGCATTCCTACCCGCACTCCTGGCGGTCGAAGAAGCCGGTCATCTTCCGCAACACGCCGCAATGGTTCGTCTACATGGACAAGGACTTCGGCGACGGCACGACGCTGCGTTCGCGCGCCCTCGCGGCGATCGACGAGACCCGCTTCGTGCCCGGCGCCGGCCAGAACCGGCTGCGCGCCATGATCGAGCAGCGCCCGGACTGGGTGCTGTCGCGCCAGCGCGCCTGGGGCGTGCCGATCGCGATCTTCGCCGACGATGACGGCCAGATCCTCGTCGATGACGCGGTCAACGCCCGCATCCTCGAGGCCTTCGAGAAGGAGGGCGCCGACGCCTGGTTCGCGGAAGGCGCGAAGGAGCGCTTCCTCGGCAGCGAGCACGATCATGCCCGCTGGCACCAGGTCATGGACATTCTCGACGTCTGGTTCGATTCCGGCTCGACGCACACCTTCACGCTCGAAGACCGCGCGGACCTGAAATGGCCGGCGGACGTCTATCTCGAAGGCTCCGACCAGCACCGCGGCTGGTTCCATTCTTCGCTGCTCGAGAGCTGCGCGACGCACGGCCGCGCGCCCTACAAGTCCGTCGTCACCCATGGCTTCACCATGGATGAGAAGGGCGAGAAGATGTCGAAGTCGAAGGGCAACACCGTCACGCCGCAGGAAGTGATGAAGGATGCCGGCGCCGACATCCTGCGGCTCTGGGTGATGACCACCGATTACTGGGAAGACCAGCGCCTCGGCAAGACGATCATCCAGACCAATATCGACGCCTATCGCAAGCTCAGGAACACGATCCGCTGGATGCTCGGCACGCTCGCCCACGACAAGGGCGACGTGGTCGCGCTTGCCGACATGCCGGAACTCGAAAGGCTGATGCTGCATCGCCTCGCCGAGCTCGACCGGCTGGTGCGCGAAGGCTACGACGCCTTCGACTTCAAGCGGATCGCGCGCGCCCTCATCGATTTCTCGAATGTCGAGCTGTCGGCCTTCTATTTCGATATCCGCAAGGATGCGCTCTACTGCGATGCGCCCTCGTCGGTCCGGCGCCGCTCAGCGCTGCAGGTGATCCGCACGTTGTTCGACTGCCTGGTGAAATGGCTGGCGCCGATGCTGCCCTTCACCACCGAGGAGGCCTGGCTCTCCCGCAACCCGGACGCGGCCTCGGTGCATCTCGAACAGTTCCCGGCCGTGCCGGCGGAATGGCGCGACGATGCGCTTGCCGAGAAGTGGCGGAAGATCCGCGAAGTGCGCAAGGTGGTGACCGGCGCGCTCGAGATCGAGCGCAAGGACAAGCGCATCGGCTCCTCGCTCGAGGCGGCTCCGGTCGTCCATGTCGCCGATCCGGATCTGCGCCAGGCGCTGGACGGCCAGGACTTCGCGGAGATCTGCATCACCTCGGCGATCGAGATCGACGGCAACGAAGGGCCGGCCGGCGCCTTCACGCTGCCGGAGGTCGCCAAGGTCAGCGTCGTGCCGAAGGCGGCGGAAGGCCGCAAATGCGCCCGTTCCTGGCGAATCACCACCGATGTCGGTTCCGACCCGCTCTATCCGGACGTGTCCGCACGCGACGCGGCAGCGCTCAGGGAACTCGGTTTCAAGCCTTGACCGAACGTTTGCCGGATGAATTGCGCTGAGGCTCTTCATCCGGTAAAACCTGCCCGAAATTTGGCGGAATTCTCCGCCAAGGGGGCGCTGAGTGGCTGCGGCAGGCAAGGTGCGGCCGGCTGGAAGGAATCTCATGGGAATGACGCGAGAGTTGCGATTGGTCGCCGGCATGGCCGCAATCATGGCGGCCGGCCTTGTGCTTTCCGGCTGCATCGGCGGCCCGACCTACGGCACGGACAAGACGGCGGGCGAACAGTTGATGGACGACCTCGGCAGCGCCGTGAGCCTCGCTCCGCCTAAGAGGGACCCGGTCAAGTACCAGCCGCGCCCGTCGCTCGTATTGCCGCCGAAAGAGCAGCAGACCGCGCTGATCCAGCCGCAGCAGTCGCTCGCGAACCGCGAGACGAACCCCGCCTGGGTCGAGTCGCCCGAGGAGGTCCGGCAGCGCCTGCGCGAAGAGGCGGATGCCAACAAGGACAATCCCAACTACGTCTCGCCGCTCGCAAAGGCGAGCGCCAACGGCCGCCAGCTTTCGGCCAAGGAACAGCAGGAAGCCTACCGCGAGGCCCGCAAGATCGAGCAGGGCGCCTATTCCGACAAGCGCCGCTTCCTGAGCGACCCGCCTCTTGAATATCGTCGCCTGCCCGAGGGAGCCGAAACCGATCTCGGCGAACCGGAAAAGGACAAGGAGCGCCGCCGCAAGAAGGAGGCGCAGATCAAGAACTCCGGCACCAAGTGGTGGTGGCCGTTCTGAGCTATGCCATGACCCTCAGCATTCGCGATGCAGTCCCGGCCGATGCCGCGACGATCCTGCGCTTCATCACGGAACTCGCGACCTATGAGAAGGCCGCGCATGAGGTCGAGGCGACCGTCGAACGCCTGCATGCATCGCTCTTCGGTGCCGATGCCGTGGCGCGCGCGGTGATCTGCGAGGTCGACGGTGCGCCCGCCGGCTTCGCCATCTGGTTCTACAGCTATTCCACCTGGCAGGCGTGCAAGGGGCTCTATCTCGAGGACCTTTATGTTTCGCCGCAATATCGCGGTTCCGGTGCGGGCAAGGCGCTCCTGAAGCACCTGGCACGGATTGCCGTCGCCGAAGCCTGCGGCCGTTTCGAATGGAGCGTCCTCGATTGGAACGAGCCGGCGATCCGCGTCTACGAGGCGGTCGGGGCGGAGCCGATGTCGGAGTGGACGCGGTACCGGCTTGCCGGCGAGGCGCTGGAGACGTTCGCGGCGGACTGATCTTTCAGATCGCGGTGGTTTCAGGTGGGAGGGGTGCGTCCCGCTCTAACCACGGTCGTGCCTCAGCGCCGGGCGGCAAAAAACTCCCGAAGGATATCCGCAGCTTCGCGCTCGGCGAGGCCGGAATAGACGTCCGGCGCATGGTGGCAGGTGGGCGAACCGTAGAATCTGACTCCGTTCTCGACGGCGCCGCCCTTCGGGTCCTCCGCGCCATAATAGAGGCGTCGGATGCGGGCGAAGGAGATGGCGGCGGCGCACATGGTGCAGGGCTCCAGCGTCACGTAAAGGTCGGCGCCCGTCAGCCGCTCGTCGCCGATCGTGGCCGCGGCCTCGCGGATCGCCTCGATCTCGGCATGAGCGGTGATGTCGTTGCGTTCGCGGGTACGGTTTCCGGCGGCGGCGACGACCTTGCCGTCGAGCACGACGACGGCGCCGATCGGCACCTCGCCGCGTGCCGCCGCCTTCCGGGCCTCCTCGAGGGCCGCATCCATGAACTGCGCCACTTCCGCCATGACTCGATCAATATTTCTCTTAACCGACGGCCTTCGACCTGATAGGACAGCCGCAAAAGGCAGGCAACACAAATGACATCGAAAGACAAGCCCACGAAGCCCGGCGGCAAGGCCAAGGGCCGCGACAGGAAACCCCATGCAAGTGCCGGCAAGGGCGCGGCACCGGCGTTTGCGGACCGGTCCGCGGCGCCTGCCGCCGGCGCGGACGAGCCGCAGCGCATCTCGAAGATCCTGTCGCGCGCAGGAGTGGCGTCGCGCCGCGACGTCGAGCGGATGATCATGGAAGGGCGGGTCAGGCTCAACGGCGTAGTGCTCGACACGCCCGTCGTCAATGCGACGCTTGCCGACAGGATCGAGGTCGACGGCCATCCGATCCGCGGCATCGAGCGCACCCGCCTCTGGCTCTATCACAAGCCGGCCGGCCTGGTGACGACCAATGCCGACCCGGAAGGCCGCCCGACGGTCTTCGACAGCCTTCCCGACGACCTTCCGCGCGTGCTGTCGGTCGGCCGGCTCGATATCAACACCGAAGGCCTGCTGCTCCTGACGAATGACGGCGGCCTTGCCCGCGTGCTCGAACTGCCGTCGACCGGATGGCTGCGGCGCTATCGCGTTCGCGCGCATGGCGAGATCGACCAGGCCGACCTCGACCGGCTGAAGGAGGGCATTGCCGTCGACGGCGTCCTCTACGGCGCGATCGAGGCGACCCTCGATCGGGTCCAGGGCTCGAATGTCTGGATCACCATGGGCCTGCGCGAAGGCAAGAACCGCGAGATCAAGAACGTGCTCGGCGCACTCGGCCTCGACGTGAACCGGCTGATCCGCATTTCCTATGGCCCGTTCCAGCTCGGCGACCTGCCGGAGGGGCACGTTCAGGAAATCCGCGGCCGTACACTCCGCGACCAGCTCGGCCCCCGCTTGATCGCCGACGCCAAGGCGAATTTCGATGCGCCGATCTACAACGACCAGCCCGTAGCGGCCGAAGCGATGACCGAGGCGGCGCATGCGCCCGATCAGGCAAAGCCGGAACGCGGCGGGCGGCGGGAGAAGCCCGAGGACAAGCGTGCGCGCGCCCTTTCCCGCCTCGATACGCGCCGTGACGATGGCCACGGCCATGAGCGGGCCGGGCGTGGCCGCGCCAAGTCGGAGGAGCGTCCGAGCCGAGCTCCGGTGCGGCGCAGCCGTGCCTCGAACGTCTGGATGGCGCCGGGCGCGCGTCCCGTCGTCGAAAAGAAGCCGAAGGCGGCCGAGGACGATCTTTCGCCGAAGGCCGCCCGCCGCGCACCGGCGGAAACCAAGCGCAGTGGCCGCAGCAAGGATGGCGCCGCGAAGGCGGCGGGCTCCGCCGACGCCGAACGCAAGGGCAGGCCGGGCAAATCCTCCGGCAACACGGAGGCACGCGGCCGCGGCTTCGAAAGGCGCCGCCCGCTTGAAAATGCGGAGCGGAAATCGCGCGACCACGGCGACAATCCGCCTCGCCGCGGCGAACGCGCCGCGCGTGCCGACAGTCGCGCCGAAACGGCCCGACCCCCGCGTGGCGAGGGCAAGGCCCGGCCGGGCGGCGAGGGCAAGGCGCGGCCGGGCGGCGAGAAGGCCCGCGCCAAGCCCGCGGGCGGCAAGCCGGCCGGAGCAAAGTCCTCCGCTCCCCGCTCTTCGGCTCCGCGCGGTAAGCCCGGCGGCGGCAAACCCGGCAGCGGCAAGCCCGTCGGTCGGAACGGCGGCAAGCCGCGCAAGGGGAAGTAAGCGGCCGTGCGTATCGTCGGTGGAGAATTCCGCGGCCGTGCGCTGGCGACGCCCAAGTCCAACGACATCCGCCCGACCACGGACCGGACGCGCGAAAGCCTGTTCAACATCCTGAGCCACAGCTATCCCGAGGCGCTGGACGGCACGCGTTTTCTCGACCTTTTCGCCGGTACGGGCGCCGTCGGCCTCGAGGCCCTGTCGCGCGGCTGCCGGCAGGCGCTGTTCGTTGAACAGGGAGTGGAGGGGCGCGGGCTGCTCCGGGTGAATATCGAGGCCCTCGGCCTCCAGGGCCGCGCCAGGATTTTTCGCCGCGACGCGACCGACCTCGGGCCGATCGGCACGATGGAGCCGTTTCATCTGCTTTTCGCCGATCCGCCCTATGGGAGGGGCCTCGGCGAAGGCGCGCTGGAAGCGGCGGTGCGAGGAGGGTGGCTCGTGCCCGGTGCGCTGGCGATACTGGAGGAGCGAGCCGACGTGCGGCCGCAATTGTCCGCTGCGTTCGAGCCGCTCGACACCCGCGCCTTCGGCGACACGAAAATGCATTTCTACCGCTTCCCTGGCCCCTGAGGCGCGTTGAGATGGCTGCGATGCCGTCTCGATTATGGCCGGGGTCGCTGCAGCAGCCTGAATTCCTGCCTGTCTGTCCTTGAAACGGCAACGATCGAAGGACACATCCAGGCGGTGGCGAACGGAACGGAGCATGTCGGTGGAGCGAAGCCTGTCCTCACGACCCGATCTGCGGAGGGCGAAGGGCGAGCCGGCGATTGCGCTCGCCCTCGGCGGCGGCGGCGCGCGCGGCATTGCCCATATCCCTGTCATCGAGGCTTTCGACGAGATGGGCATCCGGCCGGTGGCCATCGCCGGCTCGTCGATCGGTGCGCTCATGGGCGCGGGCATGGCCGCCGGCATGACGGGCGATGAGATCCGCCATCATGTCCTCTCGACGGTCGGACATCGCGGCGAAGTGCTCAACCGCCTGTGGCGAATGAGGCCGACCAGCCTCGCGGAGGCCATGGCGAGCGGCTTCCGTTTCGGCCAGTTCAATATCGAGCGGGTGCTGAAGGCATTCATGCCGGAGGCGGTGCCGGTACGCTTCTCCGACCTCATCATTCCGCTCAAGGTCATCGTCACCGATTATTACGGCCAGACGGAGCGCGTCTGCGAACACGGCGACCTCTATAGGGCGCTTGCCGCCTCCTGCGCCCTGCCGGCGTTCTTCACGCCGGTGAAGATCGACGGCCGCGTGATGATCGACGGCGGCATCTACAACCCGGTTCCCTTCGATCATCTGCGCGAGCTCGCCGATATCGTCGTCGCCGTCGACGTCGTCGGCGGCCCGGACGGCGACGGACGTACGATCCCCAACCGCATCGACAGTCTCTTCGGCGCAAGCCAGCTGATGATGCAGTCGATCATCTCCATGAAGATGAAGGCCGGAGCGCCGGATATCCTGTTGCGTCCGGACGTCGGCCGCTACCGCGTCCTCGATTTCCTCCGCGCCCAGGAACTGCTCGCCGCCACCGAGGGCGCCAAGGGAGAGATGAAGCGTGCGCTCGCCGCGCGCATCGATCAGTGGAAGGAGGGAGCCTGACTTGGAGCGCTGAGGTGAGCGGTCTCCCCCAAGCCGCCCCTCATCCGGCCTGCCGGCCGCCTTCTCCCCGCAAGCGGGCGCCCAAGTTCCCTCTCCCCGTCAAAACGGGGAGAGGGTTAGGGTGAGGGGCAAGCCCGCGCAGTGGGGCAAGCCGCGGTGCCAGCACACGCCTCTTCCGCCCGCTCTCACTCCGCCTTTTCCAGCGTCTCGTCGCCGCGCGACTGATCGTCGGCGGGAAGCCTCGGCAGGATTCGCTCCTCGGTCTCGGCGGTGTGGTTCACGTCCCGTTTCGGCTTGACCAGCGGCTCAGGCCGGACCGGCCTTGAATGCAGCATGTCGCGGCCGGCCGTGATGCCCTCGGCCTCCTGCAGCACCAGCCGCGCCTCGTCGCGGCGGCGGATGTCGTCCATGATGGCGATCGCCGCGTCGCCGTTGACGCCCAGCGCCTCGAGCGTCTTGCGGCCGAACAGCAGTCCCGACTCGAACGTCTCGCGCAACTCGTAGTCGACGCCGCTGGCGCGCAGCTCGAGCGTGTGCAGGCGATCGTAGGAGCGCGCGAAGATGCGGGCATTCGGATATTCCGCCTGGACGAGGGCGATGATCTTGTCGGTCGTTTCCTTCTTCTGCGTGCAGACGGCGACGATCTTCGCCCGTTCGATGCCGGCGGCCCTCAAGACGTCGAGCCGGGTGCCGTCGCCGAAATAGATGCGGAAGCCGAAGGTCGCGGCCTGGCGCACGCGCGCGGCGGAGTGATCGATGATCGTCACGTCGCGGCCGCCGGCAAGCAGGATCTGCGAGGCGATCTGGGCAAAACGGGAAAAGCCGATCATCAGCACGTCGGCACCCGCCCCTTCGAAATCCTCCTCGATTTCCTCTGCCATCTCGTCCTGCTCGTGCATCAGCCGCTTCGACAGCATCGCTGCGACCGGCGTCAGCGCCATGGAGAGCGTGACGATGGCGACGAGCAGCGAGGCGGTTCCCTGCGAGAACACCCCGGCCGCAGCCGCCGCGGTGAAGAGCACGAAACCGAACTCGCCGCCCTGGGGCAGAAGCAGGCCGATGCGAAGGGCGTCGTTGTGGCGGGAGCCGGTCGCCCGGCAGAGGCCGTAGAGCACGACGCTCTTGACGAGCATCAGCACCGGTACCGCGACGATGATCTCGAGAAGGTGCTCCGCCACGACCTCGAGCTCCAAAGACAGGCCGACGGCCATGAAGAAGAGCGCCTGAAGAATGCCGCGGAACGGCTCGATGTCGGCTTCGAGCTCGTGGCGATAGGAGGATTCGGCCAGCAACACGCCGGCGAGGAAGGCGCCCATTGCCATCGACAGGCCCGCAAGCTGCATCATCGTTGCCGCCCCCATGACGACGAGCAATGCTGCCGCGATCATGACGTCGCGGGCGCCGGTGCGCGCGATCACCTGGAAGAGCGGATTGAGCAGATAGCGGCCGGCCGCAAAAAGCGCGGCAATGGCCGCGACCGCGATGGCGAAATCCTCGACCGGCGTGGTCGCGTCTTCCGGCGCCTGCGCCGCCATCAACGGGATGAGCGCGAGCAGGGGAACGATCGCCAGGTCCTGCAGGAGGAGGATGGAGAAGGCGCGCTGGCCGTAGCGCGTGTTGGTGTCGTTGTTCTCGTCCAGGATCTGCATGGCAAAGGCCGTGGAAGAAAGCGCAAGGCCGAAGCCGGCGACGACGCTGGCCGCGCCTTCGAGAAGGCCGCTGAAGGTGAACAGGAACGACAGGAGGAGGCCGGTGAAGACCACCTGTGCCGTGCCCAGCCCGAAGATGTCGCGCCGCATCTGCCACAGCCGCGACGGCTTCAGCTCCAGCCCGATGATGAACAGGAGGAAGACGACGCCAAGCTCCGACACATGCAGGATTTCCTCGCCTTCGGTGATCCGCTGGGCGACGGGCCCGATCAATATGCCGGCTGCGAGATAGCCGAGGATCGTGCCGAGCCCGAGGCGCTTGAACAGCGGTGCGGCAACCACCGCGCCGCCGAGCAGCATGAGCGCCTGCGAATAAAATATCGTTGTCGTTTCCATGCTCGGCGCTTTCACGAACGGCAGAAGGCCCCAAAATGGACCGCTCGGCCGGATATCATTTAGATGGTGGGACGGGAATCATCTCGATGCCCTTGATGCATGTTTCAGTGCACAATAAATGGGGCAGGAAAGAAAGGCCAAATTCATGTCTGAGATGATCGATTCCGCCGTCCTGGAAAAACGTGCCGCCGAGCTCGTCGACCGCGCGCGTGCGGCCGGTGCGGATGCCGCGGACGCGGTCGTCGTGCGCGGGCGCTCCCGTTCCGTTTCGGTCCGCCTCGGCAAGGTCGAGGCGACGGAGGCCTCCGAAAGCGACGAGTTCTCGCTGAGAGTCTTCGTCGGCCGCCGCGTCGCCAGCGTTTCCGCCAATCCCGGTTTCGATCTGAAGACCCTTGCGGAGCGGGCGGTGGCAATGGCCAAGGCTTCGCCAGAGGACCCCTATGCGTCGCTCGCCGATCCGGAGCGGCTGGCAAAGTCCTATCCCGACCTCGACCTCTTCGACGCCAGCGATGTATCGACCGAGGCGCTGACGGAGGCGGCACTTGCCGCCGAAGCGGCGGCGCTTTCGGTCTCGGGCGTCACCAATTCGAGCGGTGCCGGCGCCTCGGCCGGCATGGGCGGACTGGTGCTCGTCACGTCGCACGGCTTTTCCGGCTCCTATATGGCGACCCGCTTCGGCCGCTCGGTAAGTGCGATCGCCGGCAAAGGCACGAAGATGGAGCGGGACTATGATTACGACAGCCGGCTCTATTTCGGCGATCTTCGGACCGCCGAGGACATCGGCCGCGTCGCCGGCGAGCGGGCGGTGGCACGTCTCGATCCGCGCCAGGTCCCGACGGCGAAGAACGTGACCGTCGTCTTCGACCCGCGCATGGGGCGCGGTTTCGTGGGGCATCTCGCCGGTGCGATCAACGGCGCTTCCGTCGCGCGCAAGACGAGCTTCCTGCGCGACATGATGGGCAAGCAGATCATGAAGGCGGGCATTGCCGTCACCGACGATCCGCTGATCGTTCGCGGCGCCTCCTCGCGCCCCTTCGACGGCGAGGGCGTCACCGGCGAGAGGCTGTCGATGGTTGAGGATGGCGTGCTCAGGCACTGGTTCCTGTCCACCTCCGCGGCTAGCGAACTCGGGCTCGAAACCAACGGCCGCGGCGTCCGCGGCGGACCGACGGTCAACCCGGGCTCGACCAATCTCGCGCTCGAGCCGGGCTCGATCTCGCGCGACGACCTCATCCGCGGCGTCGGTACCGGCTTCTACGTCACCGAGCTCATCGGCCAGGGCGTCAACATGGTCACCGGCGAGTACAGCCGGGGTGCCTCCGGCTTCTGGATCGAGAACGGTGAGATCACTTTCCCGGTGTCGGAAGTTACCATCGCCTCCAATCTCAAGCAGATGTTCATGGCCTTGACGCCGGCTGACGACATCGACAGGAAATTCGGTATCGCCGCGCCGACCTTTGCCATCGAGGGCATGACGCTCGCCGGAACATGAATGCGGGCGGCGCGTTCCGCCAGGAGTTGAAGGCGCGGACCGATCCCCCCGCGCGTAAGGATTCGAATGTCAGAAACAGCCTTTTCGATCGTGCCGGCCTGGGACGAGGATCTGGAGCTCATCCTCGCCGCCGCGGTCACGGCTGGTGACGCGGCGCTCGGATATTTCCGCAAGACGATGGACGTTCGCTGGAAGAACGAGGGGCGCTCCCCGGTGAGCGAGGCCGACCTCGTCGCCAACGACATTCTCAAGGGCCGGCTGCTTGCCGCGCGTCCCGACTATGGCTGGCTTTCCGAGGAGACGGATGATGACGAAAGCCGTCTTACCCGGGAGACCGTCTTCGTCGTCGATCCGATCGACGGCACGCGTGCCTTCATCGCCGGCAAGGACCTTTGGTGCGTGAGCGTCGCCGTCGTGCATCGGGGGCAGCCGGTGGCGGGGGTGCTCTACGCACCGGCGCTGAGCGAGGTCTTCCAGGCAACCGTCGACGGCGAGGCGCGCAAGAACGGCGCGGCGATCGCTGTGCGCGATGCCGGCGACGTGCTCAAGGTGGCGGTGGCCGAGGATCTGCTCGGCAAGCTCGACCGACCCTATCGCGACAGGGTGTTGCGCATCCCGCACGTGCCGTCGCTCGCCTACCGGCTGGCGATGATCGCGGATGGCCGCATCGACGGCACGGTCGTGAAGAGGAACGCCCACGACTGGGACCTCGCCGCCGCCGACCTCATTCTTTCGCGCGCGGGCGGGGCGCTCCGCAGCCTCGACGGGCAGCCGCTGTCCTACAATCGCCCGATTGTTCACCACGGCTTCCTGGGGGCGGCTTCGGGAACGGCGCTGTCGGCGCTCCTTGCCGCCTCGCGGCCGCTCGAGGCCCATTGACCTTTAGGGCCGAATGCCGCAAATCAACGCCCATACCAAAAAAACAGATGGAATTCCGATGGCTCACGACTCCGCGAATAAACAACGGCTGCATCTCGTCTTCGGCGGCGAGTTGACGACGCTCACCGACGTGCAGTTTCGCGACCTCAACGATCTCGACATCGTCGGCATCTTCCCCGATTACGAATCCGCCCACGTCGCCTGGAAGGCGAAGGCGCAGATGACCGTCGACAATGCCCATATGCGCTATTTCATCGTCCACATGCATCGCCTGCTCGACCCGGAAAACCAGTGATGCCGATGGCGTCGGACGGAGCTGAGGGCAACCGTTCATGAGCAGCCTGCGCGCCCGGCTGGCGCTCTCCGGCTATCGTTGGCTCGGCACCGCGATCTATCCCTTCGTCTGGTCCTATCTGGCGCTGCGCGCCGCCAAGGGCAAGGAGGACCCGGCGCGCCGTCGCGAGCGCTACGGCTATGCCGGCGCGCCGCGCCCGCCTGGGCCTCTCGTCTGGTTCCACGCCGCCAGCGTCGGCGAGACGAGTGCCGTCACGCCGCTGATCAAGGAGATCCGCCGCCGCGGCATTGCCGTGGTGCTGACCACCGGCACGACGACTTCGGCCAGGGTCGCGGCGGAGCGGCTGGGCCAGACCGTCGTGCACCAATATGTGCCGCTCGATTTCAAGCCGGCGGTGAGCCGCTTCCTCGAATATTGGCAGCCGGACCTGGCGATCATCGCCGAGTCCGAGATCTGGCCGATGACGATCGTCGAGCTTGGCCGGCGCCACATTCCGCAGGTTCTCGTCAACGGCCGCCTCTCGGACCGGACCTTCGCCCGCTGGAAGAAGCGGCCGTCGCTCGCCGATGCGCTTTTCGAGAACCTCGCCCTCGTCATCGCCCAGTCGGAGGTGGATGCGGATCGTTTCCGCACGCTCGGCGCGCTTCCCGTGATGGTCTCCGGCAATCTCAAGGTCGACACCGATGCGCCGCCGCACGACCCGCAGGCGCTGCGCGAATATCGCCAGCAGATCGGGACGCGCAAGACCTGGGCCGCAATCTCCACCTTCGAGGGCGAGGAGAACGCCGCCGGGATCGTGCACAAGGCGCTGAAGGACCGCAACGGGCTGTTGACGATCATCGTGCCGCGCCATCCGGAGCGTTGCGATGCGATAGAGGCCGCCCTCGTGTCGGAGGGGCTCAAGGTCGCGCGCCGCACCCGCGGCGAGCCGCTGACGCCCGACGTCGATGTCTTCCTCGGCGATACGATCGGCGAAATGGGCCTCTATCTCAAGCTGACCGAGGTCGCCTTCGTCGGCCGCTCGCTCTTCGCCGAGGGCGGCCAGAACCCGCTGGAGCCGGCGATGCTCGGTTGCGCGGTGCTTTCCGGGGCCAATGTCCAGAACTTCCGCGAGAGCTACCAGATGCTCGCCAAGAACGGCAGCGCAAAGATCGTTCGCGACACGGAGATGCTCGCCAAGGGAGTGAATTACCTGCTCGCCAACGACGACATGCGTCGCTCGATGATCGACGCCGGGCTCGAAACCGTGCAACAGATGCGCGGAGCGCTGACCGCGACGCTGAGGGGGCTGGAGCCTTACATCAACCCGCTGGTCGTCAAGGCGCGGCTGGAGCCGCGCGCGGATGGCAGAGCGGGCTGAGGAAAAGTGTTTGCGGTTTTCCGCCCGCATCCCGCGGATAACCACAAGAGCGGGATGAGGAAAAGTGCTTGCGGTTTTCCGCCCGCATCCCGCGGCCAATCATAAGAGCGGGATGAGGAAAAGTGCTTGCGGTTTTCCGCCCGCATCCCGCGGCTAACCACAAGAGCGGGATGAGGAAAAGTGTTTGCGGTTTTCCGCCCGCATCCCGCGGATGACCAGTAGAACCAGACTTCGGATCGGACCATGAGAGCGGGCAACACCATCACCGGCATATTGTTCGACAAGGACGGCACTCTTCTCGACTATGTGAAGAGCTGGGTGCCGGTGAACTACGAACTGGCCCGCATTGCCGCCAGGGGCGACGACGACCTGGCAAGGGTGCTTCTCCGCGCCGGCGGCATGGACCCGGACACGGGCTTCGTCGCCCCCGACAGCCTGCTTGCCGCCGGCAACACGGTGGAGATCGCAGCCGGCATGGTCGCCGCCGGTGCACCCTTCACGGTGGAAGAACTGACGACGCTGTTCGACGGCCTCTTCGCGCACTCCGCCGACTATGCCGTGCCGGTGACCGATCTCGGCGCCTTCTTTGCCGGGCTCCACGCGAAGGGTTACCGCCTCGGTGTCGCCTCGAGCGACAACGAGCGCTCGATCCGGGAAACGGCGAAACGCTTCGGTTTTGAAAACTATCTGCACTACGTCGCCGGCTACGACAGCGGCTATGGCGTCAAGCCGGAGCCCGGCATGGTGCTCGGCTTCTGCGCGGCGACGGGGCTCGAACCGCGGCAGGTGGCGGTGGTCGGAGACAACAATCACGACATGCATATGGGCCGCAGCGCCGGCGTCGGCATGACGGTCGCGGTTCTCACCGGGACCGGATCGCGCGCATCGCTTGCCGAGGCTTCCGATCATTGCCTCGCCGACATCACCGAACTGGAAGCGGTGCTCACCGCCTGACCGGCTTGCCTTTTTCTCGGTTCTGACGTTCTTTGTCGGCGATCACCCCGTCGCCGGGCGCCCCGTGCGGCGGAGAGTTTGGGGTTTCGCCTTTCTGGCCGGGACGGGCAGGAGCATTGCGGGGAGAGATGGTTTCGGAAGCGCCTCCATTCTGGTGGACCAAGGCCGACTGGCGCGCCTATGTCCTTTGGCCGTTTTCCTGGGCATATGGCCGCGTCGCCGGCATCCGCATGGACCGGGCGCGGCGTGCCGCGGCACCGGTACCACTCATCTGCGTCGGCAACTTCACCGTCGGCGGTGCCGGAAAGACACCGACGGCCATCGCGCTTGCGCGCGCCGCCCGGGCGAGGGGGCTGAAGCCGGGCTTCCTCAGCCGCGGCTACGGCGGTTCTCTGGATGTCACGACCGTCGTCGACCCCGACCACCATCGTGCCCGCGACGTCGGCGACGAGCCGCTGCTGCTCGCCCGCGAGGCGCTGACAGTCGTCTGCCGCCGCCGGGTCGACGGCGCCCGCAAGCTCGGCGCGCTCGGCGTCGACCTCATCATCATGGATGACGGCTTCCAGAGCGCCCGACTGGTTTTCGACTTCGCCCTCATCGTGATCGATTCCGGCCGCGGCATCGGTAACGGCCATCTTGTGCCGGCCGGCCCGGTGCGGGCGCCGATCGGCGATCAGCTTCGCCATGCGACGGCGCTCCTGAAGATCGGCCACGGATCCGCCGCCGACGCTTTGATCCGCCGCGCCGCCCGGGCCGGCAAGCCCGTCTACGTGGCCGACACCGTGCGCACCGATGACGGCGCGCTTGCCGGGACCAAGGTTCTCGCCTGGGCCGGCATTGCCGATCCAGAGAAGTTCTACCGGACGGTGCGCGAGACCGGGGCGATCATCGAAGAGACCCGGAGCTTCCCCGACCACCACCATTTCTCCGAGGACGAAATCGCCGACCTCATCGATCGCGCCGAAAGCAAGGGTTATACGCTGGTGACCACGGCGAAGGACATTGTGCGCCTCGAGCCCGGTCACGGGCGTGCAGGGGAACTGGCCGAGAAAAGCCGGGTGATCGAGATCGACATCCGCTTCGACGATCCCCAAGCGCCGGGAAAGGTCATCGACGCCGCGCTCGCCGCCGCCCGCGCCCGCCGGCTGCGCGCGCCAAAGGGCGGCTGAGGGTGTGCCGCCAGGAGGAACTGCGGCAGTTTAAAATCAAGCGCGTGCTGCCAAATTGCCCCTCACCCTAACCCTCTCCCCGCACGCGGGGAGAGGGGACGAAGGCGTTGCCGCGAGTCCCTTCGCCCCGCGTGCGGGGAGAAGGTGCCGGCAGGCGGATGAGGGGCGATTTGAGGTCCGTCAGGCTAACGCCGCTGGTTCGGCAAGGCGCCGGCGCGCTTCTCGGCTTCGAGCGACGCGGCGGCGTCCACATAGGGCTCCTGGCGCACGACGCTCCAGTAGCGCAGCTCGTCGACCGGGATGGCCTTGCCGGTCACGGCACAGATGACGTGCGACCCCGCAAGCACCACCTGAAAATCGCCGTCGAGATAGCGGATCTTCGCCTCGCGGGAGGAGCTTCCTTCAAAACGGTTCATCATGCCTGCACGTGCCTTGTCACCTACTGCAGCAATTCAAGATGCTACAGCGACCTTTGCGCGTCCGATAAGACGCGCGGCGCTGTAGTCGATGTCCTGATTATCCCGACGCCTTGCAAAAAACCAGCGGATTTCGTCGGGGGCGCCTCAGCTTCGGCCGAAAAGCCGCTCGATGTCGGCGAGCTTGAGCTCGATATAGGTCGGCCGGCCGTGATTGCACTGACCCGAGCCGGGGGTCGCCTCCATCTGGCGCAGCAGCGCGTTCATCTCTTCCGTTCGCATGCGGCGGCCGGAACGCACCGAACCATGGCAGGCCATCGTCGCGGCAAGGTATTCGAGCCGTCCCGCCAGGCCATTGGCCGTGTCCCATTCCGCAAGCTCGTCGGCAAGCTGGCGGATCAGTCCGGCTGCATCCATTTCGCCGAGCATCGCCGGTGTCTCGCGGACAGCGATCGCCCCGGGCCCGAAGCGCTCGATCGCAAGCCCGAGCCGCATGAGCTCCTCCGCATGCGCCATCAGCCGGTCGCAGTCGTCCTCCGGCAGGTCGACGATCTCCGGGATGAGCAGCGCCTGCGCCGGTATCGGCCGCGAATGCAGCGCCGTCCGCATCGCTTCGAAGACGAGGCGCTCATGCGCGGCGTGCTGGTCGACGATGACGAGCCCATCCTCGGTCTGGGCAACGATGTAGTTTTCATGCACTTGCGCCCGGGCGGCGCCGAGCGGGAACGATGGAGCGGGTTTTCCGTCAGGCTCGGTCGATTCGAAAGCGGGCATGGCGGCGCGCGCGGAAGGCCGCGCGAAGTCTGCGAATGCAGCCTGCGGCGTCTCGGCAAAGCCGCGGCCGGGCTCGTCGAACCGGATCGGTCGATAGGGCGAAGCGGCGGCCGTCCAGGCCTCCGGCGGTCTTTGCGGCTCCGACCGGTAGGCCTCCGGCCGGAACGCGCGCATCATCGCCTCGGCGCCGGTCGTGGCTGCCCGATCGCCGCCGCGCGTCAATGCCTCGCGGATCGCCCCGATGATCAGGCCGCGGATGAGGCCCGGGTCGCGGAAACGCACGTCCGATTTCGCCGGATGGACATTGACGTCGACGAGGGCGGGATCGAGCCCGATCGACAGCACCGCTACCGGGTAGCGGCCCTGCGGAATGGTCTCGGCATAGGCGGCGCGGATCGCCGAAAGGATGAGCTTGTCCTGGACCGGCCGGCCGTTGACGAAGGCATATTGCTGCAGCGAGTTGCCGCGATTGAAGGTCGGCACGCCGGCAAAACCGGTCAGCCGCGCGCCCTCGCGTTCGGCGTCGACCTCGATGGCGTTGTCGCGGAAGTCCTTGCCCAGCACCTGCGCCATTCGCGCAAGCCGGTCCTCACCGGCCGCGGGAAATTCGAGCGTCGAGCGGTCGGACCCGGAAAGCACGAAACGCACTCTTGGAAAGGCGATCGCCATGCGACGCACCACTTCCGAGATCGCCGCAGCCTCTGCCTTCTCCGATTTCATGAACTTGAGGCGTGCCGGGGTCGCGAAGAAGAGGTCGCGCACCTCCACCACGGTGCCGACATTGGCGGCCGACGGGCGGACGGGTTCGCTTCTGCCGCCCGTGACCAAAATCGCCGCCCCCTCGCTCGCGCCCGCGGTCCTGGTGGTGATCGACAAGCGTGCGACCGACCCGATCGAAGGCAGAGCCTCGCCGCGAAAACCTAGCGTGCGAATGTCGATGAGGCTGTCGCTGATCTTCGACGTGCAGTGGCGGCGGATCGCCAGCTCCAGGTCGGCGGGGGACATGCCGCTGCCGTTGTCGGTAACCCTGAGCAGCGCCTTGCCGCCGCCCGCGGTCGCGATCTCGATCCGGGTCGCGCCCGCATCGAGCGCATTCTCGATCAATTCCTTCGCGGCACTGGCGGGCCGTTCGATGACCTCGCCGGCGGCGATCTGGTTGATGAGCGTTTCGGAGAGCTGCTTGATGACCATGGCCTATCTTCCCGGATTCGGCGAGGGAGGAAAAGGCCTCGCATGTCTTCTTCTTCGAGGAGGTGGCGCGCGATCGGCCCCGGCGCCCGGAAAACGGCGCACGGGCTTAATCCGGATTTAACGTTCTGCTGCGATTTTCCACAACAACCTGAATGATCACGGGTTTTGTCTTTGGAGCCATGCGGCGTTGCTGGACGCCGCCCACCCCGCGCCCCAAGAGTTGCCGTCAACGGCCGGCCAGCATGTCCCGAAATGAAACCGCTACCGCACGGTTCCGTGGATCGCGATCGATCCGGGGCCATGACCATGACCGTGCGGCAGTTCGAAATGTTGCCACGACCACTCGGCGTCTCGAAGGACGCTGAGTGGTAGCGGCAACGGGGAGCGAGGACAGCGCAATGACGGGTGCGGCGCCGGCCGACGCAGACATCAGCAGGGCCATTCTGGAGGCGAGCAGCGATGCGCTCGGCCTCGCCCTGCTCGTGTGCGGCCGCGACGACACGATCATCTACGCCAGCGCCTCGATCCAGCAGTTCTTCCCCGTACCTGCGCGCATGCTGGTGCCGGGCACGCGGCTGCGCGATTTCTTGGGCGCCGTCTACGATACGGGCGTGCGCCCCGGAACCGTGCCCGAGGCGAGCCGGCGCCGTGCGAACCGGGACGACTGGATCGCCGAACACATGGCGCTTCATTGGCGCGAGCGCTACGAGAATATCGAGCGGGCCGGCCGGACGCGCTGGCTGTCGCTACGCAAGCGGCGGCTGTCGAGCGGCATCGGCATCCTTGCCGTCTCAGACGTCTCCGAGCAGAAGAAGCGCGACGAAAAGCTCCAGACCGATCTCGAGCGCGTCGAGCTGACGGAGGCGATCCTCGATGCCCAGCCCAATCCGATCTGCGTCAAGGACCGCAACCTGAACTACATCGCCGTCAACAAGGCGTTCTGCACCATTCACGACCTCACGGCGGATGCCATCCTAGGGCGCTCCGCCTGGGACCTCGTCGATGCGGAGCTTGCGGAGCGATTCGAACAGTCGGATCGCCAGGTGCTGGAAACCGGCCGGTCGCATGCGGAGGCCGAGCACATCGTTCGTTCGGACGGCAGCGACCTGTGGGTCGTGACGCGCAAGTATCGTGTCGGAATGCCCGGCCGTCATTTCGTGGTCACCTGCATGAGCGACGTGACGGACATCGCTGTCTGGTATCACGGCACCGAGGAGACCGGTGCCGCTGCCGGCCTGCAGATCCGCGACTACGACATCTTCACCCCCGCCCAGAATTTCTACGATCCCTTCAGGGCCTTGAACGTGCAGCAGCTCGTCGAGGCCGGGTCGATGATCGAGACGCTGCCGGCGCGAGGACTGCGCGTGCTCCTGGCAACGGCCGATCGGCAGATGGAGGAGCATTTCGTGGCGCGCCTGCGCGGCTCCGGCCTCGACGCCTGTGCCGTCCGCAACGCGGAGGAACTCGACGCCTTCGCGCGTGCCGCCGAGCGCCGCGGCTTGAAGCTCGACATTCTCCTCGTCGACGCGTCGCTTGCGCAAACGGGGGGCATTGCCTCATGGCAGGCCTGCCCGGTGCTGCCGGTTGCCCGCGACATGGACGCGACCGCGCTGCTGACCGAGATCTTCCGCATCTGTGCCGACCGCCGCCCGGAACAGGCGCCGCTGCCGCAGCCCGACTGGGGAATTTCCTTCGACGACGATGGCGCAGCTGCAGACAATGCGCCGGCCGTGGAGGTGCTGGTGGCGGAGGACAACCAGATCAACCAGTTCGTCTTCGCGCAGATCCTGGAGGGCCTTGATGTCTCCCATCGGATCGCCGCCGACGGGAGAGAAGCGGTGGAACTCTGGCACGAGCTTCAGCCCGGCCTCGTGCTGATGGACGTATCCATGCCGATCATGAACGGCTTCGAAGCGGCCGCGGCCATTCGCGAGGCGGAGAAGCGCACCGGGCGCCGGGTTCCGATCGTGGCGGTCACCGCCCAGGCCCTCGACATCGATCTCCAGCAATGCCGGGCATCGGGGATGGACGACCATATCATGAAACCGGTCAGCCCGGACATGATCGAGGCGGTGCTGCGGAAATACCTGCCCGCCCGCCATATGCGCGATGCGCGGCTCCTGAATTCTGCCAGTTCGTGAGCTCCGGGAATGCGGACGGTAAATCTCGCAGTGCCGCGATATGGAATTGTTAACCGTCGACCGTCATCGTTTACGGCAGGGTTGCTTCCATCGGCGCCGCCCCAAGACCGTGTAGTTTCAGAGGACCGCAGTGAACTTGTGCGCCCCACCAGGGTGGACAGCCCGAAAGTTCGATTGCTGCAAAGTGTAGAGCATTCGAGAAAATGAGCCCGTCGCGTCCCGCTGCCGACCCGCCTTCATCCCGCTCGCCGGGCATCGGTTCCGACCGGGGCGTGTTGCGGTGCGGTCGACCTGCCGCGCGTGGCTCGCTCCTCGGCGGGAGCGCGTGGCGATGACATGGCATGGGATCTCAGATCGCCGCCAGAAGCCGGACCGGCCGCATGCCGTGTCGCTCGTCGACCCGCTGACCGGACTCGGCAATGCGCGCCAATTGCGCCAGAGCTTTTATGCGCTGGCGGACGAACGGGCAAGCGATCCCGCCCCTTTCACCATCGGTCTTGCCAATCTCGATGGCTTCAAGCCGATCAACGATCTGTTCGGGCCGGAGGCGGGCGATCAGATTCTGTCCCAGGTGGCCCACCGGCTGACGGCTTGCGTTCCCGAAGGTGCAACGGTGACGCGGACGGTGGACGACGAATTCGCCATCGTCCTGCCGCTCGTCTTCGAGCGGAAGGGCGCCGAGAAGCTCGGCCAGATGCTGAAGGAGGTGCTCTCCGCCCCCTTCGCCCTCGGCGACCGCAGCGTCCGCCTGTCCGCATCCTTCGGCTTCGCGGTCTTTCCCTTCGCCGGCGACACGTTCGAGGACCTTTTGAAGAGCGCCGATACGGCGCTCTACCGCTCCAAACGCCGCGGCCGCGGCCAGATCACCGTCTATTCGCACGAGATCGCCCAGGAGATGAAGCGCGCGACGCAGCTCGAGCAGGCGCTGCGCAATGCGATCATCGCCGATGAGGTCGATGTACATTTCCAGCCGATCGTCGACCTTCGCAGCGACGCCGTGGTCGGCTTCGAAGCGCTCGCCCGATGGTGCGACGCGGATCTGGGCTATGTCTCGCCCTCCGTCTTCGTGCCGCTCGCCGAAGAGCGCGGCTTCATCGACGCCCTTGCCGAGGTGCTTCTGCGCAAGGCCGCCCAGGCAGCCCTGTCGTGGCCGAAGGAACTTTTCCTGTCCTTCAACCTGTCCTCCGCGCAATTGATGGACCCGGCGACGAGTACCCGGCTGCTGGCGATCGTCGGCCAGGTCGGCCTCGATCCTCGCCGCCTCGAACTCGAGATCACCGAAACCGCCGTGATGGCCGACGCCGACGTCGCCCAGCGGATCGTCTCGGAACTGCGGGCCGCGGGCGTGCGCGTGTCGCTCGACGATTTCGGAACGGGCCAGTCGAGCCTCGGGCGGTTGAGGGATTTTTCCTTCGACAAGGTGAAGATCGACCGCGCCTTCGTTTCTCGGATTTCGGCCGACCGGGCCTCCGAGCATATCGTCAAGGCCATCGTTTCGATGTGCGAGGGGCTGGAACTCGAGGTCGTCGCCGAAGGTATCGAGCATTCCTCCGAGGCGCTGAAGCTGAAAGCGCTCGGCTGCGGCATGGGGCAGGGCTATTTCTACGGCAAACCCGCCGACGCCGTCGCGACCATGCGCTATCTCTCGCAACGCTACCGCGACGTCGCGGCGCGCTGACCCATCCAACGAATGAGGCCTGCCAAACCCCTTCTCCCCGTCGAGACGGGAAGAGGGGCCGGCAGGCCTGGTGGGCACTTTTACCCGGCGCTCAGTGGCTTACTGCTGCGGCTGGGCCGGTTGCGCCGGGGTTGTCGGCGTCGTGCTGGAGGTGGTCGAGGTGTCGGGCTGTGCCGCGTCACGCTCGGCCATCAACTGCGCCTTCGTCTTGAACTCCGGGGCGGCCTTCAGCGTGTCCGCCGTTTCGGTGGTCGTCAGCTTCAGCGTCCCGCTGTCGGGCTGCTCGGCGATCTCGATGCGGTCGAACGGGACCGCGACGTTCTTCTCGCCGATGCCGAGGAAGCCGCCGACGCCGATGACCGCGGCTTCGACGCCGCCGTCCTTCTTGATGAGCAGGTCATTGATCTCGCCGATGCTCTCATCGGCGGCATTGTAGACCGACTGGCCCATATAGGCGCTCGCGGCGATCTGTTCATCGGCCTGCTGCGTCAGGTAATCGGTTTCCTTGGCCATCTCCGTGCCAGTGTCAGGCGCCGGAGTCTGGGCCTGGTCAGCCGGCGCCGGTGTCGTCGGAGCCGGTTGCGGTTGCATCTGCTGCGTTTCGGCCGGCGGCGTCGTGGTCTCCTGTGCGTAGATCGTCGGGGCAACGGCAACGCCCACGAGAAGAGCGCCAGCGGCAACGGAAGAAATAAGGGTCTTTTTCATGTCAGACTGCCTTTCGTTGACGTTGTCGAACTACTGCATGTTTTCTCGAATCGACCTCGACCTGAGGACAAAGACATGCAGCAATTTCACGGTCCTACAGCCACCGTTCCGCGTCCGATGACGTGCGGCGCTGTAGGTGCAGCATTCGGCCGGCGTTACTGCGCCGGGACACTCAAGCAACGCCCGGGGGCGCAAACTGTTCCCGAAAATGAAGCGGAAGTTCGCGAGTACTGAAAGGAGAAGCGGGGTCGATTCAGACGGTTGTTCGTCGCGCCGGCAAGTCGTCGGTCTTTATTGTGCCGTCCCGACTTTAAGAAAAGGCTGAAGTTCTCCGAGGCCGACAGATACGCCGCGTGTTCGCGGAGAACACGCGGCGTATTGCGACGTCGAGTTGCGATGAATACGGGCCGGCCGCCTCGGCGTCGGGCGTCCTGTTTGACGCGCGAAGGGTCGCTGCAGAGCTTCGGCGGTCAATGGCTCTCGCGAAGCACCTCGTCGCCGCTCTTGCCGACGAGGAAATCGAGATCGGCGCCCTTGTCGGCCTGCAGCACGGTATCGTGATAGAGCTTGTAGTAGCCGCGCTGCCATTTCATTTCCGGCGGCTGCCAGGCCGCCATCCGTGCCGCCAGTTCCTCCTCGCTGATGAGGAGGTTCAACTCGCCCTTCATGGCATCCAGGCGGATGCGGTCGCCGGTCTTGACGATCGCCAGCGGGCCGCCGGCATTGGCTTCCGGGCTCACATGCAGGACCACCGTGCCGAAGGCGGTGCCGGACATGCGCGCGTCCGAGATGCGCACCATGTCGCGGACGCCCTTTTCGACGAGCCGGCGCGGAATCGGCATGTTGCCGACCTCTGCCATGCCCGGATAGCCTTTCGGGCCGCAGCCCTTGAGGACGAGGATGGTATCCTCGGTCACCGGCAGGTCCGGATCGTCGATCTTCGCCTTGAGGTCCTCGATCGTTTCGAAGACATAGGCCGGTCCCTCGTGGGACAGCAGGTGTTCGCTCGCCGCCGAAGGCTTGATCACCGCACCGTTCGGCGCAAGGTTGCCCTTCAGCACGCGAATGCCGGCGGCCGCGCGCAGCGGATTGTCGAGCGGGCGGATGACGTCGTCGTTATAGACCTCCGCACCCTCCCAATACTTCGCGATCGGTACGCCGACGACGGTCGGCGCATCGGCATGGAGCAGATGCTGGATGCGGTTCATGACCGCCGGCAGGCCGCCCGCATAGGCGAGGTCCTCGATCAGATACTTGCCCGAGGGCATGCAGTTGACGATGCAGGGCACCTGTCCGCCGACGCGGTCGAAGTCTTCCAGACAGAGATCGACGCCGGCGCGTCCGGCGATCGCCAGCATATGCACCACGGCATTGGTGGAGCCGCCGACGGCGGCATTGGCGATGATGCCGTTCTCGAAATTCTTCCGCGTCAGGATCTTCGACAGTCGGAGATCCTCGTGCACCATCTCGACGATCCGCTTGCCGGTCATGTGGGAGAGCGCCATGCGGCGGGCATCGACGGCCGGCAGCGCCGCGTTGGTCGGCAGCGACAGCCCCATGGCTTCCACCACCGAAGCCATCGTCGTTGCCGTGCCCATGGTCATGCAGACACCCGGCGAGCGCGACATGCCGCTTTCGGCGGCCATGAACTCCTGCAGGCTCATCTCGCCGGCGCGGACCGCTTCCGAGAACTTCCAGACGTCGGTGCCCGAGCCGATGTCCTTGCCTTTCCATTTGCCGTTCAGCATCGGCCCGGAGGAGACGACGATCGTCGGCAGGTCGACGGAGGCGGCCCCCATCAATTGCCCGGGCGTCGTCTTGTCGCAGCCGCCGAGCAGCACCACGCCGTCGATGCCATAGGCGCGGATCGCCTCCTCGACGTCCATCGCGAGCAGGTTGCGGAAGAGCATCGCCGTCGGCCGCATCTGCGTCTCGCCGAGCGAGGAGACCGGAAACTCGACCGGAAACCCGCCCGCTTCCCAGACGCCGCGCTTGACGCCCTCGGCAAGGATTCGCAGGTGGCTGTTGCAGGGGGTGAGCTCGGACCAGGTATTGCAGATGCCGATGATCGGACGGCCGTCGAAGACATGGTCCGGAAAGCCCTGGTTCTTCATCCAGGACCGGTGAATGAAGCCGTCCTTGTGTGTGCCGCCGTACCAATGGCGGCTTCTCAACTCTTTCTTCTTCTCGCTCATCCGAGCACTCCTTCCGATCGCGATTCAGCGCATGGATCAATTGTATGACTTTTTCCCGGCGCGGCGCCAGAACTTAATTGCGATCAGAGGCGGAAGGCGGGTTCGAAACGTCCCTTGACCTTAATGCCGAGCTCGAAGGTCTTGCCGGCATCTGGATCGGCGGCGCGTGCGCCGTCGCCCATGTCCTGCCAGGCGGATGTCACCAGCAGCCGCTCGGCCTTCGCCCCGACGAAAGCCGGGCAGCTCGGCTGCGTCGCCGGCACGGCATAGCGCGCTACCTTCCGGCCATCGGGCTTGTAGACCTCCACGGCGCCGGCACCCCAGCGGGCATTCCAGATCAACCCGTCGGCATCGCAGACGGCGCCGTCGATGTCACCGGGTGCGGCACTTTCGTCGGAAAGGACGACGGCATCGCCGGTCGGAAGCGCGGTCGCCGGATCGATATCGACCCGCATCAGGCGGTTGGCGGCCGAGTCGGTGAAATAGGCCGCCGAGCCATCCGGCGAAAAGCAGATCGCGTTCGGGATGGTGATGTTGCCGTAAAGCCTGGTCACCCGGCTGCCGGCGACGTGATAGATCGCGCCGGCATTCTTCTCGGCCTTCCGTCCCATCGTGCCGATCCAGAGTGCGCCGGAGGGATGGACGCGCCCGTCATTGGAGCGGTTGCCCGGCTTGTCCTCGAGCGTGGTGAAGAGGCTGAGCGCGTAGCTTCCAGTATCGCGGATGAAGAGGCCCTGGTCGGAGGCGATCAATTGCCGGGTCGGGTCGATCACAGCGAGCACGCTGCCGAGGAAGGGCAGGGGATGGATCGTCTTGCGGCCGCTGTCGAGATGAAGCTCATGCAGTTCCTGGCCCTTGATGTTGAACCACCAGGCCGTGCCGGTCGCCGGATCGAAGGTCGGACCCTCGCCGAGCTCGGAGGCGAAGTCGCAGAGGATGCGGCCGGAAAAGGGTGTGAGCTCGGTCATTGCCTGCCTCCATAGACGGTATCGTAGGCTGCAAGAGTGGCCGACGCACGCTCCCGGACATCCGCGCCGCTCATGCCCGGCCGGTAGAGGCTGGAGCCGAGGCCGAAGGAGCGGATGCCGATTTTCGCGTAATCGGCGAAATTCGCCTCCGAGACGCCGCCGACGGCGGCGATCTCGAGATCCGCGGGAAGCACGGCGCGGATTGCTGCGATGCCTGAGGGGCCGAGGACGCTCGCCGGGAAGAATTTGAGCCCGGACGCTCCGGCCGCGGCCGCCGCCAGCGCCTCCGTCGGCGTGAAGACGCCCGGCATCGTCACCATGCCCTTCGCCTTGGCAAGCCGAATGACCGAAGGCTCGACATTCGGGCTCACCATCAGCCGCCCGCCGACATCGGCGAGGCGTTCCACATCGGCGGTCGTCAGCACCGTGCCGGCGCCGATCAGGCAGCCGGGCGGAGCCATGGTCACCGCCGTTTCGATGGAACGGAACGGATCGGGCGAATTGAGCGGAATCTCGATTGCGGTGAATCCCGTCTCGATCAGGGCGCCGACCACGTCTTCGGCTTCTTCGGGCTTCAACCCTCGCAGGATGGCGATGAGCGGATATTTCATCGGCGGCAGGGGAATGCGATCCATGTTCTTTTTTTCCGTCAGAGGGGCCAAATCGCCCGGGCCGCGGCCGAAAGCCCGGCGCGCACCGCGTCGTCGGCGTCGACGAGTCGGACCATGAGGCCGAGGCTTTCAAGGGCGGCGCGATAAATCGTGCCGAGCCCGCCCGAGGCGACGAGGCAGATGCTGTCCGCCGGCGTCGCGGCGGCGAGCGCCCCGGCGATCTCGAGGCCGATCAGCGTGCCGGAGAGCCGGGCCCTCGCGTCGGCGGCGCCGGTGCCGTGGAGAAGCTGGCCGGCCCGCACGGAGAACAAGAGGTTCGTCGCGAGTGCCGGATTGTCGCGCGCGCTGCGGACGGCCTCGGCAAAGGCGAGGCTCCCGGCCGGAAAGGTATCCGCATCCGCGACGGCGTGGCTTAGAATCGTGTGGCGCGAGACGACATCGAAGAGCTCGCCCGTCATGAAGGTGGAGAAGCCCTCGACCGTCTCGTCGACCAGGCGTACCCATTTGCTGTGCGTTCCGGGCATGCAGACGAGATGCCTGCCGCCGCCGAGCATCCCCGCGGCGCCGAGGAGCTGCGTCTCCTCGCCACGCATCACGTCCGGGTGTTGCCTGTCGCGCTGGGCGAGTCCGGGGAGAATGCGGATGTCGCGATCGACGTCCGGGACGGGGATGGCCTGGCCGGCAATGGCGGAAAGGGCCGCCGGCGTTTCGATATAGCCGGCCTCTTTCCAGCCCTGGCGGGCACCCGCCATGCCGCAGATGATGATGGGGAGATGCGCGGGCGCCGAGACGGCGGAAAGATGATGGTCGAGGACCGCATGAAAGCCGGTCTTTGCCGCGGTCGTCATCCCCTCCGCGCTGCGGCGTTCGGCCAGCACCGCCCCGTCCTCCCCGATGATCCACAGGCGGAAACTCGAGGTTCCCCAGTCCACCGCGGCATAATAGCCTGCCATCATCAAAACACGCCTCCATCGATGATCATCGTCTGTGCCGTCATCGCCGCCGAGCAGTCCGAGGCCAGGAAAAGACACGGCCCGACGAGGTCGTCGGCAACCAGCATGCGCTTCAGGCACTGCTTCTCCTGCATCCGGGCGATCGATTCGTCGGTGAGCCAGAGCCGGCGCTGCCGCTCGGTGACGATCATGCCCGGCAGGATGGCGTTGACGCGGATATTGTCCGGTCCGAGGCTTCCGGCGAGCGACTTGGTCAGTCCGATGATCCCTGCCTTGGCGGTGGCATAGGCGGGAATGTCCGGCATGTTCAGCATGAAGGCGATCGAGGAGAAGTTGATGATCGATCCGCCGCCCTGCCGGCGCAGATGCGGCGCGATCTGCTGGCTCATGAAGAAGAAATGCCTGAGGTTGACGGAAAGGCTCTCGTCCCAGCTCTCCTCGGTGACGGCTTCAAGCGGCTGGCGGTCGTCGCGTGCGGCGTTGTTGACGAGGACGTGGACCGCGCCGAGCGCCGCGACGGCCGCTCCGGCGGCGTTCCGAGCCGCCTCGACGTCGCGCAGATCGGCGGCGATGAACTGCGGTGCCCGTCCGGTCTCGGCGGCGAGCCTCTCACATAGGGCGCGACTGGGCTCCTCGGCGATGTCGATGAAGGCAACGCGCGCGCCCTGTCGCAGGAAGCCGTCGACGAGGGCGGCGCCGATGCCGGAACCGCCACCGGTGACCAGCACGCCGCGATTGCGCAGGTCGGGAAACTGGCTGCTCGGCAAGGTCATGGGAATTGGGCCTCTCCCCGGTGCCGCAGATGCGGAACTGGAGTTCCAATATGTGGAACGATGTTTTATTATCTGGAATTATCGCGCCAAGGCTTTTATCCTGTCAAGGTGGCGCGGCCGATGAAAGGCGGATGAAATGAATCGGACGAGGGCGGACGGCGTGCAGGAGGAGACCGGCGGCACCGGTACGCTCGGCAAGGCCATGGCCGTGCTCGAGGCGGTGGCGATGGCCGATCGGCCCCAGCGTTTCACGGACATATTGCAGGCGGTCCGCCAGCCGCGCGGCACGCTGCACCGGCTTCTCGCGCATCTGGTCGAAGAGGGCCTGCTGGTGCAGCGCCGGGACCTGTCCTACGAGCCCGGGCTGCGCCTTTTGAAATTCGCCTACCGGTCCTGGTCCGGCAACCGCTTTCGCGACATTGCCGAGCAGCACCTCTTGCGCCTGCACGAGCTGACCGGCGAGACGGTCCATCTCGGCGTGCTGCGCGAGACGGAGATCATCTATGTCGACAAGGTCGAGAGCCGGCAGACGGTGCGCATGAGCTCGCAGATCGGCAAGGCCTCGCCGGCCTATTGCACGGGAATCGGCAAGGCGGCGCTGTCGTCGCTTGCCCGAAGCGAGGCGGAGCGCATTGCAGCACGCATGGAATTCCACCCGTTCACAGCCCATACCCATCGCTCGGCGGCGTCGTTGCTCGCTGAAATCGAGGTGATTCGTCGCGACGGGCATGCGTTCGACCGCGAGGAGCATGAGGCCGAGATCTGCTGCGTGGCGGCGCCCATCGCCGTTCCGGAACACGATCTGGTTGCCGGCATTTCGGTGACCGGGCCGTCCTACCGCGTCAGCACGGCGCAGCTTGCCGCCTGGGCGGCGGACGTGCGCAGGGCGGCGGCCGAGATCGAGGAGGAAGTGAGGATCCGTCTCGGCCCGCGGCGGGATGGGCGTTAGCTTTACGGTAAATTAGAAGTTTCGACTAGACGAAAAGCTTCAAGATAAGTAGTTTACAACCGATCAGTTCGCCTCCACGACTGGTTGCACACGCGCGGGCTGCAGGTTCTTCCTGGCCGAAGCTGTGATAGATGACGACGTCGCGGGCCGTGCTGCGGCCCGAGGCGCAATGTTCGGGAGACGGGCGGAAGATGATCAATTTCAGCGCGGACATATCCTCATTGATTCTTCCCGATGGCCGCTCGGTCAGCGAGCCGATCGACAGTGAAGACGAGATCAGGCGCGCTCTCGAGCGGGTATCCGACGCCTACGGTTTCCGTGGCTTCATGGTTCTGGCCGTTCCCGACGTCGGCTGTCACAGCCTGGCCGCGCAGGTTTTGCTGACGAGTTGGCCGCTGGAATTCCTCAGGCGCTACGACAGTGCCGGCCTGTTCGACGGCAGCCCCGTCATCCAGAGGCTGCGGCGCAGCACGATCCCGTTCACCTATGACGCGCATCTGCTGGCGCGACGGCGCCTGGACGGCAAGGGCGACGCCGCCGTCGGCGTCTTCGAGCAGGCCAACATGCCGCGCGGCGTCTACCTGCCGGTGCATGACGCTGCCGGCAATCGCGCCGCGATCGCCTTTGGCGGCGACCGGCCAACCGTTTCCGACGACGAATTGCAGGCGCTCAACTTGTGGGCCGGGCTTCTTTACAGCCGGTTGAGCGAGTTGAGAACGCAGAGGAGGCGCGGCCCCGCGAGCCTCTCCCGGCGTGAGATCGAGTGCCTCCGCTGGGCCGCGGCGGGCAAGACGACCGTGGAGATGGCGCGGATCCTGGCGCTGTCGGAATACACGGTCAACCATTACCTGAACCGCGCGACCCGCAAGTTGGATTCGGTCAATCGTGTTCAGACCGTTGCCAAGGCGATGCGCGCCGGACTCATCAATTGAGGCATTGCCTGCGAATGCATGTCGCCCAAGAGAGTGCAGCGGTTTGGGCTAACGACATGCACGAGAACAAGGGTCATGCACGCCGCGTGTCGAAGACGGGCAAACGTTGCCGCGACTTTTCGAATCGGTGCAGGTTCTCATCCCCAAGTCGGCTCGACCTGCGGAAATGCGCGGCAAATCGGGGCGCCTCGAGGGGATGATGATCGCGAATCACGATCTGGCTGCCTCCGCCGGTACCGCTCGCGAAAGCGTGGCACGTATCCGGAAGGCGCGGTGAAATACACAGGCTTTTGCGTCTGGAAGGTGACGATTGTCAATCGCCTGTTGGCATTGGTCGAGGGCTCAGGCTATTTGATAACTGATGGATCCCATGGAACGCGCTCATGCAAGATACGATGACGATCGGGATGACTGACACCGATCTGCCCCGGGGCGGCGATTTCGCGTCTGAGATCGCACGGCTGGAGACCCAGTTCGATATCATCCGCTACATGCGGCGGATCACGCAGATATTCGGCTTCAAGACCTTCCTCATTTGCGCGATTCCGGCGATCGACGTCGAGCGCCTGTCCACGAGCACGCTCATCTCCAACATGCCGGCCGAACTCCTCAACAAGTACGACAGCCTGTCGATGCTGCGCTTCAGCACCGGCGTGCGGCGCCTCAGGGAGACGACGACGCCGTTCCAGATCAGGCTCGAGGACTGGGAGAAGGAGAGCGGCACGCCTGGGTCGGCAGCGGATTACATCGCGATGCTGCGTCAGAACGGCATCTTCCAGGCCGATTACTTCCCGGTCCATGACGCCGAAGGCGGTCGCGGGGCGGTCATCCTGATGGGCCCGGAGGCGGAGCTTCCGATGACGGCGGCGATGGAACTGCAGATGATCTCGATCCACGTCTATAACCGCCTGGCCGAGATCGGCTCGGTCTGGAGGAACAGCAACACGGTGCTTTCGGAGCGCGAGATCCAGTGCCTGAGCTGGACGGCCGCCGGCAAGACCAGTGCCGAAATCGCCGGCATCCTCGGCCTGTCCGAGCACACCGTCAATCACTACCTCAACCACGTCACCAAGAAGCTCGACGCCGTCAACCGCACGCAGGCGGTCGTGAAGGCGATGAAGAAGGGCTACATAAGCTAACACGGCGGCGGTCTGCTCAATCGCCGGGCTCGGTCATGTCCCCAAATCATGCGCATGCTCCGAAACTGGGCACCGGCAACCTTCCCACCTTCGCGGTCTCCTTCTTCATCCCACTGAAATTGTTGACATCCGGGCGGTACCCGCAATCTGGCACGCATCCTGCATCTCCATCGTCGTGTCCAGAGGGGGACATTGCATGATGCTGCGACCGGAATAGATTTGGGACGACATCATGCAGGCAATGCAGCGACCGCGCGTGTCCGAACGCATGGCGCTGCGCCAAATAAGACAGCGCCCAAGAAGGTCGCGAAAAGGGCCGCCACCGATCCCCGTGATCCCGGATGTAAGGACACGCGGATCGGCGGGCGGCCCTTCATTTGCGCATCTGTCGCATTGGCGAAGCGGCCCGCCTCGACTATTTACTGCGTAGTTCCTTAAATCGGATTCGATTTGGGAATAGATTGCCCAGAGTTCCAGGCGCGAACCGGGCGAACGGAACGAGAGACGAGAGGCCGATATGCCGGATGTGACCAGGGAAATGGTTCTTGAGAAGCTGCGGACCGTGCGCGGCCCGGAGATGGAAGGCAATATCGTCGATCTCGGCCTTGTCTCCGATGTCTTCATTTCCGACGGTAAGGCCTATTTCTCGATCACCGTGCCGGCGGAGCGGGCGAAGGAGCTCGAACCGATGCGGGCCGCCGCCGAGCGGGTCGTGCGCGAGATACCCGGCGTCAAGGCGGCGATGGTTGCGCTGACCGCTGATCGCAAGGCCGCGCCCCAGGCCGGCCCGGTCGAGCGGCCGCGGTCCGCACCACCGGGCGGACAGCCGCATGGCCGTGCCGCCGGTGGGCCGGCCGCCAAGGCGGGCATTCCGGGCGTCGGCGCGATCATTGCCGTTGCCTCCGGCAAAGGCGGCGTCGGCAAGTCCACGACGTCGGTCAACCTGGCGCTGGGGCTTCAGGCGAACGGCCTGAAGGTCGGGCTCCTCGATGCCGATATCTACGGACCTTCGATGCCGCGGTTGTTGAAGATTTCCGGCCGGCCGCAGCAGATCGAGGGCCGGCTCATCCGTCCGATGGAGAACTACGGGCTCAAGGTGATGTCGATGGGCTTCCTCGTCGACGAGGAGGTCGCGATGATCTGGCGCGGCCCGATGATCCAGTCGGCGCTCCTGCAGATGCTGCGCGAGGTCGCCTGGGGCGAGCTCGACGTTCTCGTCGTCGACATGCCGCCCGGTACCGGCGACGCGCAATTGACGATGGCCCAGCAGGTGCCGCTTGCCGGCGCCATCATCGTCTCGACGCCGCAGGACCTGGCGCTCGTCGACGCCCGCAAGGGCATTCAGATGTTCCGCAAGGTCGAGGTGCCGCTCCTCGGCATCATCGAGAACATGAGCTATTTCGTCGCGCCGGATACCGGCAAGCGCTACGACATCTTCGGTCATGGCGGCGCGCGCAAGGAGGCCGAACGCATCGGCGTGCCCTTCCTCGGCGAAGTCCCTCTGACCATGGGGATCCGCGAAACGTCGGACGCCGGAACGCCGCTGGTCGTGTCTGAACCCGAGGGCGAGATCGCGCATATATACCGCGACATCGCCGTGCGCGTCTGGGAGCGGATATCGACCGCACAGAAGAGCCGCGCCGTGCCCGACATCGTCTTCGAGTGATTTGGTCTTCGCCGAACCGAACCGAGCCGGCCCGGTAAATCCGGTATCGATCTTGGAAATAATGCTTTGCGGTCCGCGCCGTTGCGTGCCGGAGGCGTAAGGCCGCGGGCACGTCGCATGCGCAAAGGCCATTGATTTTGCGCGGGCGTTGCGCCATATGGCTTGGCTCGCGCGCACAAGGCAAGGCGAGCCGCGCGTCACGTCGGAGATTTCCGCCCAACGGCAACCGGCCGGGAAATCGTCGATCCAGATGAATCTGCAATGTGGAAATCGTGTGGCGGCTGATCGCTCCAAACCCCCAGAGTTCATCGTCGGCGGCCGCATGAAAAAGGCGTCCACATGATCACCGGCTATTGTGCCAACGGTGATGCTGTCACGTTGTCGACAGCGGAGCCGCCGGCGGCCCTGCGCGCCGATCTCGTCTGGATCGACCTCGTCGAGCCGACCAAGGCGGAAGACCTGATGATGGAGAGCCTGCTCGGGATTACCATTCCGACGCGGGACGACTTGAAGGACATCGAGCCGTCGAGCCGCCTCTACATCGCGGACGACGCCGTCTTCATGACCGCGTCGCTGGTCTATCGCAGCGATACCGAGATGCCGGGCCTGACCGACGTCGGCTTCATTCTCGCCGGCAAGCGGCTTGTCACCGTCCGCTACGCCGAGCCGCGGGCCTTCGGCCTCTTCAAGGCGGGGATTGGTCGCTTCCCCGGCGGCTGCCGCAACGGCGTGGTGATCCTGACCCGGTTGCTCGAGACGATTGCGGACCGGACGGCGGAAATTCTCGAGCAGGCCGTCCTCAGGATCGACGGCCTGTCGCTCGAGGTTTTTGGCGACAAGACTTCCGCCCGGCGCCGGCCGCCGCAATTCCTCGAAGCGCGCCTGCGCGATGTGGCTGGGCACCACCGGCTCGTCGCCAAGACGCGCGACAGTCTCGCTTCGCTATCGAGGCTGCTGACCTTCGTCTATACCCTTCCCGACGTGCAGGAGGACAAGGACAGTCGGGAGCTTTGCCGTTCGATATCCAGGGACATCCAGTCGCTTTCCGAACACGCTGCCTTCATTTCGGGCAACATCACGTTCCTGCTCGATGCCTCGCTCGGCCTCATCAACGTCGAGCAGAATGCGATCATCAAGATCTTCTCGATCGCCTCGGTCGTTCTTTTGCCGCCGACATTGGTCGCGTCGATCTATGGCATGAACTTTCGCGTAATGCCCGAGCTCGACTGGCAGTTCGGCTATCCGTGGGCGCTCGCGGCGATGGTGCTTTCGGCCCTCATCCCCTTCTTCTTTTTCCGCTGGAAAGGCTGGCTTTAAGAGCCTGTTGGACGTCCATGTCTCAATTGTCTGCCCCTGCCATCCATGGGTCCGAGAATATGCGCCGGCTGCTCGCCATGGCACTCGGGTCCGTCGGCGTCGTTTATGGCGACATCGGCACGAGTCCGCTCTATGCCTTCCGTGAAGCGCTGCGGCCGGTCGCCCACGACGGTGTCACGGATGTCGAGGTCATCGGCCTGATCTCCATGATGATCTGGTCGCTGACGATCATCGTCACCATCAAATACGTGCTGTTCCTGCTGCGGGCTGACAACCAGGGCGAGGGCGGCACGCTCTCGCTGCTCGCGCTCCTGATGAAGACGGCCAATGGCCATGCAGCGATCCTGTTCTTCATGGGGATCGCGGGGGCGGCTCTCTTCATCGGCGACGCAATGATCACGCCGGCGCTTTCGGTTCTCTCGGCCGTCGAAGGCCTGAAGCTGGTGACGCCGGCGCTCAGCGACTATGTCGTTCCGATCGCCGTGGTGATCCTCCTCGCCTTGTTTGCGGTGCAATCGAAGGGGACGGGGGCCGTCTCCAATTTCTTCGGCCCGATCACGCTCGTCTGGTTCCTGGTCATGGGCGGGGTCGGTGTCGCCCATATCGCCGACGACCTGTCGATCTTCGCCGCCTTCAATCCGCTCTACGCCGCCACCTTCATGTGGAACGAAGGCTATGTGGGCATCGTTGTTCTCGGCGCCGTCTTCCTGACGGTCACCGGCGCGGAAGCGCTTTACGCGGACCTCGGCCATTTCGGGCGTCGGCCGATCCAATGGGCCTGGTTCGTCATCGTCTTCCCGGCGCTGACGCTGAACTACCTGGGCCAGGGCGCCTTCATCCTCGACAATCCCGAGGCGATGTCGGACCCGTTCTTCCTGATGTTCCCGAAATGGGCGCTGCTGCCGGTCGTCATCCTTGCGACGGCGGCGACCATCATCGCCAGCCAGGCGGTGATCACCGGCGCCTTCTCGCTGACGCGCCAGGCCATCCACCTGGGCTTCCTGCCGCGCATGGCGATCTTCCACACGTCCGAGACCCACACCGGCCAGATCTACCTGCCGAACGTCAACACGCTGTTGATGTTCGGCGTCATGGCGCTCGTCTTCGTCTTCGGTTCGTCGGAGGCGCTGGCGACCGCCTACGGCATCTCCGTCACCGGCGCCATGGTGGTGACCACGGTGCTTTCCTTCGAGTTCCTGCGCAGCCGCTGGAACTGGTCGGCCTGGTGGGCGGCCGGGGCATTGCTGCCGCTCTTCCTGCTGGAATCCGTCTTCCTCGGCGCCAACATGCTGAAGGTCCATGATGGCGGCTATGTGCCGATCCTGATCGCCGCCACCTTCATCGTCGTCATGTGGACGTGGAAGCGCGGCACGGCGCTGCTGCATGCCAAGACGCGTCACATCGACATTCCGCTCGCGAGCTTCATCAAGTCGATCGAGCGCAAGAGCGAGCATGCGCCGGTCGAGGTGCCCGGGACCGCGATCTTCCTCACCGGCGATCCGGATTCCACCCCCGCCGCCCTGCTGCACAACATCAAGCACAATCACGTGCTGCATCAGCAGAATTTCATCCTGACGATCCGCACCGCCAACACCCCGAAGGTCCCGAAGGAGGATCGCGTCAGCGTCCGGCCGCTTTCGGAACGGTTCACCCTGCTGGAGATGAAGTTCGGCTTCATGGAAACGCAGAACGTCTCGCAGGCGCTCGGCCTCTTCCGCAAGTCGGGCCTGAAGTTCGACATCATGTCGACCTCCTTCTATCTCGGCCGGCGCAAGCTGGTGCCCGATGCCGAGTCCGGCATGCCCTATTGGCAGGACCGCCTTTTCATCGCGCTCGCCGGCGCGGCGATCGATCCGTCGGACTACTTCCGCCTGCCGACGAACCGCGTGGTCGAGCTCGGCTCGCATGTGATCATCTGATCGCGCGCCCATTCCGCGATGAATTGCCCTTGGTTCAACCCCCCGGGAAATGCTCCTCACCCTAACTCTCTCCCCATAAGGACTCCGTAAGGACGGGAGAGGGCATGACGGGGGGGCCGCGAGTCCCTCTTCCCGGGTGCGGAGAAGCTGCCGGCAACGGATGAGGGTCGGCCGCGCAATCCCCTCACCCCGCACGCGTTGACGCCCAGGCGCTACAAGACCATTCCGCATTAACCAAACATCAAGGTTAATGCTTCATTTTCAAGGCTCGAACGAAGCGGTCCGCTCAGCCGTCCGGTCGCTTCCGAAACTTAAGCGTCCTGCATGGAATCTTGCTGTCGGTCGCTGCATGTCTTCATCCTCGAATCTGCCCCGATTCAAGGAAACCTGCCGCCGCCGGCCTGCGAGAGCGCGTGCCCGAGTAAGAGTTGCGTGGAGCCGACCGGTGCGTAAGAGTAAGAAAGTGCGTCGCAAGTTTCGCCTGTCCCTCGCGGCCTGGCACGCGCCGGCGATCATCGGCCTGGCGATCTTCCTCGGCTTTCCCTCGGTCGCCGCCTATGCGGATCTCGCGACGTTCCTCTCCGGCATCAATCGTGGCGGCGAGCGCTGGCGCATGTATCTGACTCAATCGCCGGCCGGTTCAGTCCACGATGTCGAGATGGTCTTCAGCGATCCGATCACCGCCGGCGCGCTCGACGGCGGAGCCGGGATAACGCTGCCGGACGGCAGCCGCGTCGCCCTGACGGCGGAGACCAAGCACCAGGGGACGCCGGACGAAGATCGCGTCACCCGCAAGCTCAAGAAGGGGCGCATCGTCGCCGTCACCCCGGTGACGCCGCCGAAGGACTTTACCGCGGGCTCGATCCTGCAGCGGACAAGCGCGCTGATGGAGCCCACGTTCGACAGCCAGGAGAAGATGATCTTCGCCAAGCCGAAGATCAAAGGCAAGGAGATCGAGATCGCCACGGCCTTCTACCGGAAAAGGCCGCCGAAGCCCGAGCCCGGCCTTTCGCCGATGCTCGCCAAGCTCGTCACCAACGAAAAGCCCGATATCCTTGCGACCGCCTATGTCCGGCCCGAGCCGGACTATGCGCGCGAATCGCCCTTCGATTCGATCCTGCGCGAGGACAGCAACGGCGGCCGCTTCATTCCGGACATCTCGCCCGACGATCACGCCTGGGCCGCAACGCCCCTGCCGCCTGGAGTCTTCAGCAAGGAGGAGCAGACCTGCCTCGCGGAAGGCATCTATTTCGAGGCGCGCAGCGAACCCCTGAAAGGCCAGGCCGCAGTTGCCCAGGTGATTCTCAATCGCGTCCGCAATCCGACCTACCCGAAGACCATCTGCGGCGTAGTTTACCAGAACAAGGCCTGGCGCAACCGCTGCCAGTTCTCCTTCGCCTGCGACATGATCCGAGACCTGATCTATTCGCGCTCGCACTGGAAGACCGCCAAGGAAGTCGCCATGGCGGTGACCGCCGGCAAGATCTGGTTGCCGGAGGTCGGTTCCGCGACGCATTATCACGCCACCTATGTGAAGCCGGCCTGGGCGAAGACGATGAAACGGGTGGGCCAGATCGGCCTGCACATCTTCTATCGCACCTATGGCGGCGGCTGGAGCTGATCCACGCTTTGAGTTCTGATCGATCGGCGAGCGTCGAGCCCGGGCCGCAAGGCCGCGCGGATGGCGAAGATTCCCCTTGTCGCTTTGTCGCAGGCGACCGGTATTCGTAGCTAACCACTTGAAATAACACACGAAAATTGTACACGATGAAGGTGCTCGCATGCCTTGACTATGCGGGTGCCTAAAACTATGTTGCGCCCGACTTCAAATGGGGCCGAAACGTGGCTTGAACGCCGGCCGTTTGTATGACCGAGATCGCGTTCTAGACCGCGTGGGGCTGCAAAGGGGAGCCATGTGACGGAGAAGCCGGAAGACAGTCTTGAAGCGCGGTTGAAGCGCCTTGGCAAGGACATCGAGTCGAAGCGGCAGGATGTCTCGGAAGAGGTGGAGCTTCGCGGTGCGGAAAGCCGCAAAGGCTACGCCGAGGCGATGAAGCTTTCGAGCGAATTCATCGCCGGAATCGTGGTCGGGGCATTTCTGGGCTATCTTTTGGACCACTTTGCGGGTACAGGGCCGTGGGGCATGATCGTCCTCCTGCTTCTCGGGTTCTGTGCCGGTGTTTTGAACGTGCTGCGTTCTGCCGGTCTGGTGGCGACACCCGGTCCGCGGAGAGACGGCGCTGGGAAAGACAAGAAGGACGAGGGCGGCGCCTGAGGTGTCGTCCGGACGAACACGGTTTCCGCTTGCGGGCGGGCAGAACGAAAGAGAAGCGCGGTGTCAAACGATCCGACCCACCAGTTCCTGGTCAACAAGATTGTCCCGATCGAGATTGGCGGAATTGACTTTTCCTTCACCAACGCGTCGCTGTTCATGGTCGCGACCGTCGGTGCCGCCGCCGGCTTCCTCTATTTGACGACCTCGCAGCGCGGCCTGATCCCGACGCGCATGCAGTCCGTCTCGGAAATGTCCTATGAATTCATCGCGTCGATGCTGCGCGAAGGGGCGGGCAATCACGGGATGAAGTTCTTCCCGATGGTCTTCTCGCTGTTCATGTTCGTCCTGACGGCGAATCTGCTCGGCATGTTCCCCTATTTTTTCACGGTCACGGCCCAGATCATCGTGACCTTCGCGCTCGCGGTCTTCGTGGTCGGTACGGTCGTCCTCTATGGCTTCTACAAGCATGGCCTCGGCTTCCTGAAGCTCTTCGTGCCGCATGGCGTGCCGGGCGCGCTCCTGCCGCTGGTGGTGACGATCGAAATCATCTCTTTCCTTTCTCGCCCGATCAGCCTCTCGGTTCGTCTCTTCGCCAACATGCTGGCCGGCCATATCACGCTGAAGGTCTTCGCGGGCTTCGTCGCCTCGCTCAGCGCTTTTGGTGCGCTCGGCATCGGCGGCGCGGTTCTGCCGCTCCTCATGACCGTCGCTCTTACCGGTCTTGAATTCCTGGTCGCCTTCCTCCAGGCCTATGTCTTTGCGGTGCTGACCTGCATGTACCTCAACGACGCCGTCCACCCGGGAAGCCACTAAGAAACAACAGTCGCTCGCGTCCCGTCGGCCAGCCGCCGGGCGCGCAAATCCTAAGCCGCAACACCATTCGAAGGAGTCAATTATGGAAGCGGAAGCAGCAAAGTTCCTCGGCGCAGGTCTCGCATGCCTTGGTATGGCCGGCACGGCTCTCGGCCTCGGCAATATCTTCGGCAACTATCTCGCCGGCGCTCTGCGCAATCCGTCGGCTGCTGACGGCCAGTTCGGCCGCCTCGTCTTCGGCTTCGCCGTTACGGAAGCTCTCGGCATCTTCTCGCTGCTCGTAGCGCTTCTCCTCCTCTTCGCCGTCTAATATCGGCTGAAGCTTTCGGCCGCGGCCCTCCGGGTCGCGGCCGCGCATTTTCTTGCACCTGGAGGTGAGCATGTTTGTGACCGCGGCCTATGCCCAGCAGTCAACCACCACCGAAGGCAACGAAGCACACGATGCCGCTACGGCCGGTGAGGTGCACACCGAAACGGGTGTGGCCCACGAAGGCGAGCATGGCTCCGGCGTGTTTCCGCCCTTCGATTCTTCCCATTTCGCATCGCAGGTCCTCTGGCTTGCGATCACGTTCGGCCTTTTCTACGTCCTGATGTCGAAGGTCATCATTCCGCGCATCGGTGGCATCCTTGAAACGCGCCATGACCGGATCGCGCAGGATCTCGACGAAGCTTCCCGTCTCAAGGGCGAGGCCGACGCCGCCATCGCCTCCTACGAGCAGGAACTGGCGAACGCCAGGGCCAAGGGCCATTCGATCGCCGACACCGCCCGCGAAGCAGCCAAGACGAAAGCCAGCGCCGACCGCGCCGGTGTCGAGGCCGAGCTCGCGAAGAAGATCACCGCCGCCGAGGCGCGCATTGCCGAGATCAAGTCCAAGGCGCTCGCCGATGTCGGCGCGATCGCCGAGGAAACGGCGACCGCTGTCGTCCAGCAACTGATCGGCGGCAACGTCACCAAAGCCGAGATCGCAGCCGCGGTCAAAGCCTCGGCCGACAACTGAGGAGCGGAAAATCATGGCTCTTGATGCGACTTTCTACGCCCTCGTCGGCTTGATCCTATTCTTTGCCATCATTGCCTACCTCAAGGTTCCGGGCATGATCGGCAAGGCGCTTGACGCCCGAGCCGAGAAGATCGGCAATGAACTGGCCGAAGCCAAGCGCCTGCGCGAGGAAGCGCAGAGCCTGGTTGCCGAGTACCAGCGCAAGCGCAAAGATGCCGAGGCGGAAGCCGCGAGCATCGTCGCTGCAGCCCAGCGCGAGGCGGAAATGCTGACCGCCGAAGCCAAGCAGAAGACCGAGGAATATGTCGCGCGCCGCACGGCACTTTCCGAGCAGAAGATCAAGCAGGCGGAGAGCGACGCCATCAACGCCGTTCGCGCCGCCGCCGTCGACCTCGCAATCAGCGCCGCCGAGAAGGTGCTGGCAAGCAAGGCCGATGCAAGCGCACAGGAAGCGCTCTTCAAGAAGGCGCTCGGCGAGGTCAAGTCGCGCCTCAACTAGTTCCAGGTCCATTGCTCATCGACCATCGGAAAGCTCCGCCCCGGCGGAGCTTTTTTGTTGCATCATTGATGATTTGGCGGCGGTGCTGTGCACGCCCGCACCCGAGGTGAGGGGACGGAGGCGGTGCGGCGTGCCCCTTCTCCCCGCCTGCGGACGTGGAGAAGGTCCCGGCAGGGGGATGACGGGCATTGGGCCCAGCTACGCTCGGTGCGGTCAGACCTGGCGGAAGGGGCGGAAACTCATGCGATGAAGCGAGCAGGGGCCATGGCTGTCGATGGCGACCCGGTGCCGCTCGGTCGCATAGCCGGCATGGAGCGCGAAGCCGTAGGCGGGAAAGGTGGCGTCGGCGCGGGCCATCATGCGGTCGCGGGTCACCTTGGCGACGATCGATGCGGCGGCGATCGAGACGGAGCGCGAATCGCCCTTGACGATCGCCTTGCCGTGGCAGGAGAGCCCGGGCGGCAGGTCGCGGCCGTCGACGAGTACGAAGCCTGCTGCGGTCGCAAGCCCGTGGACGGCGCGACGCATCGCATCGAGGCTCGCCTTGAGGATGTCGGTCGTGTCGATGCGCGTCGCCGAAGAGGACGCGATCGACACCGTCGCCGTCGCGAGGATTTCGGCGAAGAGCGCCTCGCGCTGGTCCGGGCGCAAGAGCTTGCTGTCGTTGAGACCGGCGGGAACGGCGTCGGGGTCGAGGATGACAGCCGCGGCGACGACCGGACCGGCGAGCGGTCCGCGCCCCGCCTCATCCGCTCCGGCGACCGGCCAGAAGCCGTCCCGCCGTGCGGACAGTTCGAAGCTGAAGTCCGGAACGGGCGGATCAAGGGAGAAAAGGGGGGAATCGGGCAGCTTGCGACGTGACATGGGCGGACCATCGCATATGCGCCCGATTCCCTTCAAGCCCCTCGGTATCGGTGCGGCGGTCACCGAGGGGAAACCAGCTCCATCCCGAGGCAAAGGATGTGCTGGAACCGAATTGTCTGCGGCCGCACCGCATCCGCTGGCGGTAGAAATCGCCTTCGCCGCCGGCGGCGAACCGGACCCGTCGGCTGCGACTGGAAGCGCGCCTGCCGCTTCATGCGGAACGCACTTGGATGGTCCGCCGTCAACCACAGGCGCATTGCCCGATCAGAGCAGCGAAAGTTGAACGCCCATTCCAAGCGGAGGCACGAAAAGATCACCCCGCAATTGCCGGCGCGTCAGGTTGAGGCCGAGCCGCTTCGCGGCGAGTTCGAAGCGACGGCCGATCTGCCAGGCATAGGGGCCGCTTCCCTTCATCCGCCTGCCGAACTCGGCATCGTAGTCCTTGCCGCCGCGCATGGAGCGGATGAGCGACATGACGTGCCGATAGCGGTCCGGATAGTTCCGCAGAAGCCAGTCGCGGAAGAGCGGGCTCACCTCCAAGGGCAGCCGCAAGAGCACGTAGCTCGCTTCCGAGGCGCCCGCCGTCTTCGCCGAATCGAGCACGCGCTCGATCTCGTGATCGTTGAGGGCCGGGATGATCGGCGCAACCAGGACGCCGGCCGGAATGCCGGCCTCGGAGATCAGGCGTATCGCTTCGAGCCGCTTGGTCGGTGTCGACGCCCGCGGCTCCATGGTGCGCGCCAGCTTGCGATCGAGCGTCGTGACCGAAATGCCGACCCGGGCCAGCCCCTTTTCCGCCATCGGGGCGAGCAGGTCGATGTCGCGGGTCACCATGGCCGATTTCGTGACGATCATCACCGGATGGTTGGCGGCCTTCAGCACCTCCAGGATCTCGCGCATGATCCGCCATTCCTTTTCGATCGGCTGGTAGGGATCGGTATTGGTGCCGATGGCGATTGGCCGGACCTTGTAGTCGGGTCTCGCCAGTTCGCGCTCGAGCAAGCGAGGCGCATCCGGCTTGGCGAAGAGCTTGGATTCGAAGTCGAGTCCTGCCGACAGGCCCATATAGGCGTGGGTGGGGCGCGCGAAACAATAGATGCAGCCGTGTTCGCAGCCACGATAGGGGTTGATCGAACGGTCGAAGGAAATATCGGGGGATTCGTTGCGCGTGATGACCGCCCTCGGCTTCTCGACCTGCACCTCCGTCTTGAATGGCGGCAGTTCCTCGATCGTCTGCCAACCGTCGTCAAAAGCTTCGCGCGTCCGCGGCTCGAAGCGCCCCGACATATTGAGGCCGGCGCCGCGGCCGCGGCGGCGATCGATTTCGATCCGGATGCCGCTTCCCTGGACGATGGCTTCGGCCATGTCGGCGTTGTTGCCGGGCGCAAAGGCGCCCTGCCTGAGTTGAGACAGCTCGTTCATCGGAATCTCCCGGGAGTCGATCTTCGACTCCGTTGGTACTGACTATTTTCCTATCGCAGTACGGAGAACAAAGCAAGAACAAAAATCAACGCAAGCGGCATCGCGAGTGGCCGAAGGACCGGCGCAGCAAGCGTGTAGTATTTTGCGCTGCAATGCGGTAGGAACGGCTATGCTGACGATCATCATGGAAACCAGGGACAACGAAGTGGAGCTTGCACAAACGCTCTCCGTGCTCGTCGCCGGCGCCGTGGAGGGGCTCGTCAGCGATGTCATCATCCTTGATCACGGGTCGACCGACGGCTCCCCCCATATTGCGGATGCGGCCGGCTGCCGCTTCTGCGTCGATTGGGACCTCGGCGAGATCGTCCGCTCGGCGCGCGGTGACTGGCTGATGTTTCTGGAGCCGGGTGCTCGTCCGATCGGGCGCTGGGTGGATGAACTGGCGGAATACGTATCGCTCAACGACAATCCGGCGCGGTTTTCTCCCTCGCGCCTGCACAAGCGCCCGCTTCTCAAGCGGCTGTCGCGCCCGGCGCCACTGGAGGCCGGGTTCCTGATGCGAAAGCGGGATGCGGTTGCGGTCGCGCGGAGCGACATGCGGCTCAGCGATATGACCAATGGTCGGGCCGTCCGCAAGCTCGCGACCGAGCTCGTTCCGGCCTGGGTCGCCGCCGGCAATCGCGCCGTCGGAGAGCGGCTCTAGGCCGGTCCCCAGCATCGGCCCAGAGCACGATCCCCGAAGCAAGAAGGGGCGTACCTTTGCGGTACCCCCAGGTGCCTCTCAAATGACCTTGCTTGTGAAATGTCTTGCCATGCATGCCCCCCTTTCCGAATGGGCAGCATGTAATATGCGTTGCCTCCCGCCCTTTATGGCTGGGAAGAGGCGTCCATGCTTCGCTCGAAACGGCTAACCGGTGCCTGCCTTGCCCGCTTCGAGCGAAGCTGACCACTATAATCTAGCGGGTTCATCTCGCCCTGGCTGTTCCGAATGGAACACGACAAATCGTCAGTTGCGCTTGACTGCGTGCTGGCTCCAACCGCCTGGTTGGGTACGACGACAGGTGGCGACCTTCGCGCGGCTGACTGCGGCCGACAGTACGAGCGGACGCCGCAGTGCTGTTGCGATACTTGCGCGGCTGGAGCGGGACGCACTCACTTGCGTTCGCGCCACAGCTCCATCTTTTTGTTGCCGAATTTGTGCGACGTCAGGTGACCCCACCCGACTGCAAAATGCTCTAAGAAGAGCTGCCGCGTCGGAGGTGCTCGTCGAGCCGCGGCATGATCTCGACGAAATTGCAGGGCATGTGCCTGTAGTCGAGTTGCTGCTTCAGTATGCCGTCCCAGGCATCCTTGCAGGCGCCGGGCGATCCCGGCAGGACGAAGATGAAAGTGGCATTGGCGACGCCGCCCGTGGCGCGCGACTGGATCGTCGACGTACCGATCTTGTCGTAGGAGATGCGGTGGAACACTTCGGAGAAGCCGTCCATGCGCTTTTCGAAAAGCGGCTCCAGTGCCTCCGGCGTCACGTCGCGGCCCGTGAATCCGGTGCCGCCGGTGGTGATGACCACGTCGATCGCCTCATCGAGCGTCCAGGCACTGACCTGATCGTAGATCTTCTGGCGGTCGTCCGGAACGATGGCGCGCGCCTCGAGCCGGTGGCCGGCTTCGCGGATGCGGGCCTCGAGGGTGTCGCCGGATTTGTCATCCGCGAGCGTGCGTGTGTCGGAGACCGTGAGCACGGCGATGCCGACGGGAATGAAGGTTCGTGCTTCGTCGATGCCGGGCATCTCGGGATTATCCTCTCTTTCCTGCGGATCGCGTCGCCTGAACGTACCATTTGGGATGCGCGGCGGAAATGCTCTCGGCGGCAGACGCGGCGCTTGCATCGTCATCGAACAGCCCGAAGCAGGTCGCGCCCGAGCCGGACATCCGGACGAGCGCGGCGCCCGCGGCCGTCAACGCGGCCGATGTGTCTGCGATCATCGGCTCGAGGGCGCGCGCCGGCGGCTCCAGGTCGTTGCGCATGGCGGCGATCGCCGCCAGCCAGTCGTCCGTGAAGCCTGCGCATTCCGGCAAGGCAAGCGGCGGGTTGTCCTTCTTGACGAGCCTCCGGAAGATCATTGGGGTGGAGACGGGGGCGAGCGGATTGACGAGCACCATTGCGAAGGATGGCAGGTCGGGCAGGGGGGTGATCTCCTCGCCGATCCCCTTTGCCAGCAGCGGGCGGCTCTCGAGACACATCGGAACGTCGGCACCGAGCGCGAGCGCGAGACGCCGGAGCCTTGCCGGCGCCAACGAGGCGCCCCAGAGCATCAGCAGTCCGCCAAGCGTCGCGGCCGCGTCTGCCGAGCCGCCGCCAATTCCCGAGGCGGCCGGCAGGTTCTTTTCGAGGTGCAGGTGAACGGGCCCGGCGGTCGCGCCCTCAAAAGTGAGCTCATGCCGCAAGAGGTCGCGGGCGCTCAGCACGAGATTGCCGCCTTTGCCGCCGGAAAGCGGCACATCGGCCGCAAAGCGGCCCGACAGCGTGAAGCGGTCGGCATCCGCCGGTTCGAGACCAATGCGGTCGCCGCAACCGGCAAAGGTGACGAGGCTCTCCAGAAGATGATGGCCATCGGCACGCTGGCCGACGACGTGCAGCGCCAGATTGATCTTCGCCGGCGCCGCAACGGTCAGCGCGAAACCCGGAATGCCGTCCGCCTGCATGCTGAAATCAGGACTTCTTGCCCGGTGCCGCCTGCGGGTCGACTTTCTTCGGCAGCCCTTCCTTGGCATCCGCCGCGGCCGGGACCTGCGGCTTGAGCGGCGGCAGGCCGTTTTCGATCTTCGCCTTGATTTTCGGAATTTCCGTTTCCTCGGGCTTCAGTTCGAGTGTCTGGTTCCACTGGAACACCGCCTCGAGCTTGCGTCCGACCCGCCAATAGGCGTCGCCCAGGTGATCGTTGATCGTCGCGTCGCCGGCCATCAGCTCCGCCGCACGCTCGAGCTCGACCACCGCCTCGTCGAACCGGCCCATGCGGAAATAGGCCCAGCCGAGCGAGTCGACGATATAGCCGTCGTCCGGCTTCAGCTCGACCGCCTTGCGGATCATGTCGAGGCCCTCTTCGAGCTTTATGTTCATGTCGACCCAGGAGTAGCCGAGATAGTTGAGCACCTGCGGCTGGTTAGGATTGAGCTCCAGGGCCTTCAGAAAGTTCGGCTCCGCCTTCTCCCACATCTTCTGCCGTTCATAGGCGATGCCGCGCTGGAAGAACACCGTCCAGTCGCTGCGCTTCGGCACCGGGCCGATCGCCTCGACCGCGCGGTCGTAAAGCTCGCCCATCTCCTTGTAGTCCTTGGCATCGGAAAGCACGGTGCCATAGGCAAGATAGTTGCGGATGTTCTTGGGATCGACCTCGATCAGCGCCTTCAGATGCTTCTTGGCCTCGTCGACCTTGCCGATATCGGCAAGGCTGAGCCCGAGCTGAAGTTCGGAAAGGCGGCGCATCGGCGAATCTTCCGGTACGCTCTTGTAGAGCGCGATGGCCTCTTCCGTCTTCTTCAGGTTTTCGGCGATGCCGCCGAGCATCACCAGGATGTCGGCGCTTTCCGGGTCGAGCCGGCGCGCCGTCTGCAGATAGAGCGAGACGATGTCCTCGGCGCCCTCGCGATTGAGCGCGCCGCCGACCGAGAAGAGCACGGCAGCGGCACCCTGGACGGCGGTGCGCACCTGCTGTTCCTGCGGCTTGCCTTCCTCGATGCTCTTTCTCAGCGCCTCGAGCGGCGTGTAATTGTTGACGAGGTTCTCGCCGACGGCAATCGTATCCAGGGCCTTCTGCTTGTTGCCTTCCCGCGCCTCGAAGCGGGCCAGCGCCTCGACAGCCCGCATGAAGGTGTCGGGCGCCGCGCTGCCGCCTTCGCGGTCGAGGATGGCATCATTCAGCCTGCTGCGCGCGGTCGTCTTGTCACCGGCCGCAAGCGCGATCGCTCCGGCATGATAGTTCTTGAAAACCCGGAACCACTCCGGGCCCTCCAGCGCCTTGATCTGCGCCAGCGCCTCCTTCGGACGGCCCTGGCCGAACTTGGCCCAGGCGGAGAGCAGCGTGCTCATCATCCGGTCGAGGTCGTTCGGGCCTTTATAGTCCAACAGCCGCTGGGCATTGCGGTATTCGCGCTTGCGGATCGCCTCGATGGCGCGGACGACCGTTGTGATCCGCTCGACCGCCGGATCGGATTTCAGGTCCTCGGCGATCTTGACGCCCTCATCGAACTTGCCGCTCATCAGGAGCGTGATCATCAGCCGCTGCTTGACGTCGTTGTTGTCGGGCTCGAACTTGAGCGCGATCCGATAGAGCTCCGTTGCCGTGGCGAAGTCGCGATCGACGTCCGCGGTGCGCGCGGCAAGGAAGGCGCCGGCAAACGTATTCACTTTCCTGGCGTCGAAAGGCTTGGCGTCCTCGACAGGTGCTTTCTCCTCGGCAAGGACTGCATGGCCGCCCGCCACCGACGCGAGGACGAGCATCGCCGCGCCGCTGAGAAGGCGAAGGATTGTATTCTGCCGCATATCAAACCTTTCATCGCCGGCGGTCCGACTGGCGGAGCCACCGCTGGTTGGTCCGGAATCGATTGGAAATCGCTGGACGCAAATCTTAAAGAATAGAATGGCTTTTTTGGCGCGGCGCGGCAAGAAATTCCTAAAGCCGGAGCTCACCCGCCGCCCGGCCCTCAGCTCACGCGGTCGATGCAGAAATCGATCACCTCGATCAGTGCCGATTTCCAGGGCGAGGCGGGCAGCGGCGCGAGCGCGTCGCGCGCGATCGTGCCGTAATGCTGGGCGCGCGCGATCGTGTCCGTCAGTCCGCCGTAGCGGCGGATGAGGCCAAGCGCCTTGTCGAGATTGGCCGCATCGCTCGCGCCGCCCTCGATCGCCTCGCGCCAGAACGCCCGGTCCTCCGGCGTGCCGCGGCGATAGGAGAGAATGACCGGCAGCGTGATCTTGCCCTCGCGGAAATCGTCGCCGACATTCTTGCCGAGTTCGCTCGACGAACCGCCATAGTCGAGGACGTCGTCGACCAATTGGAAGGCGAGGCCGAGATTCGTGCCGTAGGACTTCAGCGCGTTGCGATCGGCCTTGCCGGCGCCCGCAACGATCGGCCCGACCTCGGAGGCGGCGGCGAAGAGGGCCGCGGTCTTGGCGCGGATGACCTCCAGATAATCGTCCTCGGTCGTCTCCATGTTCTTGGCGACGGAAAGCTGCAGGACCTCGCCTTCGGCGATCACCGAAGCGGCGGTCGAAAGCACGTCGAGCGCATCGAGCGAGCCGACATCGACCATCATCCGGAAGGCCTGGCCGAGCAGGAAATCGCCGACGAGCACGCTCGCCTGGTTGCCCCAGATCGTCCGCGCCGTCGACTTGCCGCGCCTCAGGTCGCTCTCGTCGACCACGTCGTCGTGGAGGAGCGTCGCCGTGTGCATGAACTCGACGCTGGTCGCAAGCTTGATATGGCCGTCTCCCTCGTAGCCGAACATCGAGGCGGCAGCGAGCGTCAGCATCGGCCTCAGCCGCTTCCCGCCTGACGAAATCAGGTGATTGGCGACTTCCGGAATCATCTGGACGTCGGAGCCTGCCTTGGAAAGAATGAGCTGGTTGACCCGCTCCATGTCGGACAAGGTCAGGTCGACAAGCGGCTTCACCGACGCCTGTTTGTTTTTATTGTCTTCCAGCGGTATCACTACGCCCAAGGCCCGGACTCCTGTTTCACTTGGTTTCGACAATAGAAATTGGGGCATCGGGCGGCAAGAGGCGATTTGTCCCGCCCGCTGGAAATTGAAACGGGAAATTCAAGCCGGATGAAGGAACTGATCCGCACCAACGACGCCGTCCTCCTCTCCTTCGCCGCAAGCCTGATGAAGGACGCGGGCATTGCCTGCCTGATCGCCGACCAGGACATGAGCATCCTCGAAGGCTCGCTCGGCCTTCTGCCGCGGCGCTTCCTCGTTGCCGAGGACGACGCGGACCGGGCGCGCCGCATTCTCGTCGATGCCGGCCTGGAACGGGAACTGCGGCAATGAAGCCCGCTCTTTTCAGCGCATGACGGAAGCGACGATGACAGCAACGCCGGAGACCGTGGACGCGTTCCATCGCGGCAGGTTCCACCTGATCCAGCCGCTCGGCCGCGGGCATCGCTCCGGCATGGATGCGATGCTGCTCGCCTCCCTCGTTGCCTGCAGCGGCCGGTGCCGCGTCGCCGATCTCGGCGCCGGTGCCGGCGCCGCCGGCATGGCCGTCGCCGCGCGGATCGAGGAGGCGGAGGTGCTTCTCGTCGAGCGCTCGCCGATCATGGCGGACTTCGCCCGCCGCAGCCTTGCCCTGCCGGAAAACGCCCATTTTGCGTCCCGCGTCGCGGTGCTCGAGGCCGATGTTGCGCTGAACGGCAAGGCGCGGGCCGCCGCCGGGCTTCCGGACGATGCCTTCGACCACGTGATCATGAACCCGCCGTTCAACGATGCCGCCGACCGCAGGACGCCGGACAGCCTCAAGGCCGAGGCCCATGCGATGAGCGACGACCTTTTCGAGACCTGGATCAAGACGGCCGGGGCCATCATGAAGCCGGGCGGCCAGCTCTCGCTGATCGCCCGGCCGGAATCGATCGCCGAGATCATCGCCGCCTGCGGCCGCCGCTTCGGCGGTATCGAGATCACGCCGCTCCTGCCGCGGGCCGGCGAGAATGCGGTGCGGATTCTCGTCACCGCGATCAAGCAGAGCCGCAAGCGGCTGGCGCTGCGCGCGCCGCTCGTCATGCATGGCGAGGGAAGCCACCGTTTCTGCCCTGAGGTCGACGATCTCAACAATGGCCGCACGGCCTATCATCGCCGATGATCGACGGGCGACGATTAACGGCAGGCACGGCATTGCGTTTGCGGCGCCAATGCATACATGCACAGACGAATTCGTGAGCGGGCAGGAGTGGAAATGGCCGGGTTCTTGAAAAAGCTGATGCCGAGGCGGTTCCGCCGGGATGGAGTGACGATTCCGGCGGTCAGGCTGCACGGCACGATCATGGCCGGCGGCGGCCAGTTCCGCCCGGTTCTCAACCTTGCGACCGTGGCGCCGCTTCTCGAAAAGGCCTTCTCGGTGAAGGAAGCTCCGGCGGTGGCGATTTCCGTCAATTCGCCCGGCGGCTCGCCGGTGCAGTCCCGGCTGATCTACCAGCGCATCCGCGATCTTGCGTCTGAGAAGAAGAAGCGCGTGCTGATCTTCGTCGAGGACGTGGCCGCGTCCGGCGGCTACATGATCGCGCTTGCCGGTGACGAGATCATTGCCGATCCGACCTCAATCGTCGGCTCGATCGGCGTCGTTTCGGGCGGTTTCGGCTTTCCGGAGCTCCTGAAGAAGATCGGCGTCGAACGCCGGGTCTACACGGCGGGCGAAAACAAGGTGGTGCTCGATCCGTTCCAGCCGGAAAAGCAGCGTGACGTCGAGTTCCTGAAGAGCCTGCAGCTCGAGATTCACGACACGTTCATCCAGATGGTCAAGGCGCGGCGCGGCTCGCTGCTGGCAGACGATCCGGACATTTTCACCGGACTGTTCTGGACGGGACGGCGCGGCCAGCAGCTCGGCCTCGTCGACGGTCTCGGCGACATGCGCGGCGAGGTGAGGAAGCGCTACGGCGACAAGGCTCGGCTCGAATTGATCCAGCCGGCGCGCAGCCTCTTCGGGCGGCGCCAGCCCGGCGCCGCGGTGGCCGGCGAAATCGCAACGCCCCTGGTTGCAGCCGCGGCCGCGGGCCTTATGGAGGCGATCGAGGAAAGGGCGCTTTGGTCGCGTTTCGGACTCTGAAGCGGCTCGCCGATCGCACGGTGGTTTCGGGCGGCGTTTTCGGGCGGCGGTCGCCAGCCTCTGGTCAGACGGGCGAGGTCGCTGTAACACTTCGAGGCACTGCATCTCCTCGCCGAAATCCAGGTCTGCTGCGAGGAGCCGCAGAGGAGGAACCATGCCGCAGATCATCCTGCTCCTGATCGTCGCCCTCATCGCCTGGCTCGGCTACCGCAAGTTCATCGCCGATGCCGAGCGGGTGACGCGCCAGCGCGAGCGCCTGCGCCGGGAGCGCGAGACCGGCGCCGACGGCACGCTCGTTAAGGATCCGAAAACGGGAGAATACCGCCTCAAGCGCGACGACGAATGAGGAGGGTGGACCCGGCCCGGCCGGGCAAGGCGCTTGACCCTTTCCTTGCGGCGTGGCACCTGTCCGGCAAAATCGCAAGAATTCGGACTTGGATCCCATGACGACCGCATCCCTCCCGGACCACATGAACCCGAAGCGCTCCTTTCAGGCCCTGATCCTGACGCTGCACAACTATTGGGCCGACAAGGGCTGCGCCGTGCTCCAGCCCTACGACATGGAGGTCGGTGCCGGCACGTTCCACCCGGCGACGACGCTGAGGGCGCTCGGGCCAAAGCCCTGGCGCGCGGCCTATGTCCAGCCTTCGCGCCGTCCGACCGACGGCCGCTACGGCGAGAACCCGAACCGTCTGCAGCATTACTATCAGTATCAGGTGATCCTGAAGCCGAATCCGTCCAACCTGCAGGAGCTCTATCTCGGCTCGCTCGAGGCGATCGGCCTCGACCCGCTGTTGCACGACATCCGCTTCGTCGAGGACGACTGGGAAAGCCCGACGCTCGGCGCCTGGGGGCTCGGATGGGAATGCTGGTGCGACGGCATGGAAGTCTCCCAGTTCACCTATTTCCAGCAGGTCTGCGGCATCGAATGCTCGCCCGTTTCGGGCGAACTCACCTATGGTCTCGAGCGCCTGGCCATGTATGTCCAGGGCGTCGACAATGTCTACGACCTGAACTTCAACGGCCGCGAGGGCGCCGAAAGGATCACCTATGGCGACGTCTTCCTGCAGGCCGAGCAGGAATATTCGCGGCACAACTTCGAATATGCGAATACCGCGATGCTGCACCAGCATTTCATCGACGCGGAGAAGGAGTGCATGGCGCTGCTCGCCGCCGGCGCGCCCGGCGACGCCAGCAACGACCGCCTGCACAGATGCGTCCTGCCCGCCTATGACCAGTGCATCAAGGCGAGCCACGTCTTCAATCTCCTGGATGCGCGCGGCGTCATTTCCGTAACGGAGCGCCAGAGCTACATCCTGCGCGTGCGGACGCTCGCGAAGGCCTGCGGCGAAGCTTTCCTGCTCACGGATGCGGGCGGCGCCAACTGGACAAAGGACGCGGCGTGATTACGAGACGAGGCTGATCGCCCGTCCACATGGCAGGGTGGCGGGCCGCTTTGCCGACCCTTGCGCGCCGGCAGGCAAGGCGCCGTGGTCAGGGCAGAAAAGCTCGCCCCCATCGAGCCGTAACATCGGTTCCAATGCCAGTGACGCGCCCTTCGACAACTCGCCGGCATAGATTTGCAAGGCGCGGCGGACGCCGCTCGGCCTCTCGACCGGTGCCGCGCTCGCATGGGCGGCGAAGAGCGCCGTAAAGGCGACGACGTTGACGAGAGTGGCGAGCGCGCTCATGGCCCTGGCTTCGTGCTGCGGTTGTTCGATGCTTTGAGTATCGATCACCGACGGCCCGCGCGCCGTTACCGGCGGAACAGCCTGGCGTCCTGAGCGGGCCGCATGAAAATTTCCAGCAAGGCAGCGATTCCGTTCGGGTTGGAATCCCAAACCGTAAGCCTGCGGCCGTTCGTCCGTTTCCTGCAGAAATGCCTGGAATGGTGCGGGAAATGCGTGCTTTTCGCCCTTGCGCCCGGTATCTCGGACGGGGAGACGGTGCTAATGTCCGGCGGGTTCTGAAGGAGGGATTCCATGATCGGGCTGGCAATCGGGGTCGCCGTGATCCTCTATCTCATTTTCGTCTATAACGGTCTCGTGAAGGCAAGGCAGGTGGCCGCGGAGGCCTGGTCTGGCATCGACGTGCAGTTGAAACGGCGCGCCGATCTCATTCCCAATCTGGTCGAGACGGTGAAGGGCTATGCGGCGCACGAGAAGTCGACCCTCGAGGAGGTCGTCGCCTTGCGCAATCGGGCGCAATCGGTGCCGGAAGGCGATGTCGCGGCTCGCGCGGCCGTCGAAGGCGCGTTGTCGCAGGCGCTCGGCCGCGTCTTTGCGCTTGCGGAAGCCTATCCGGACTTGAAGGCCAACGAGAATTTCGCCGAACTGCAGCGGTCGCTGGAGACGATCGAAGGCGAACTCCAGATGTCGCGGCGCTATTACAACGGTGCGGCGCGTGATCTCAATGTCAGGGTCGAGAGCTTTCCGTCCAACCTGATCGCCAACGCCTTCCGCTTCGCCAGGGCAAGCTATTTCGAGATCACCAACGAGGCCGATCGCGCGGTGCCGTCAGTCAAGTTCTAGAGCATTTTGCGGTCGCGACATGCCAATTCAAATGCATGTCGCTTGGGCAGCGGTTTGGGGTGACGACATGTGGGATGCAAAGGCGCGCTCAAGGGGAAAGGCGGCGATGCGGCCGTTCGCGGCGCTTGTTTCCGTGCTCTTCGTCCTCGCCATGCCGCTTGTCGCGGCGGCGGAGGAGTTCATCTCGTCGTTTCATTCGGTCATCGAGGTCGCCAAGGACGGCACGTTGACGGTGACCGAGACGATCACCGCGAATGTCGAAGGGAACCGGATCCGGCGCGGCATCTATCGCGATTTCCCGCTGACCTTCACCGACGCGCACGGTCGGCGAAGCCGGGTGGATTTCAATCTCGTTTCCGTCGAACGCGACGGCGAGGAGGAGGAGCATCGCACGGAATCGATCGACGGCGGCATCCGCGTCTATACCGGCAGCGCCGACGTTTTCCTGCCGCGCGGCGAGCACACTTTTCAGATCACCTACGAGACAAGCCGGCAGATACGCTTCTTCGACGATCATGACGAGATCTACTGGAACGTGACCGGAACCGAATGGATCTTCCCGATCGAGGAGGCAACGGCGACCGTGACCTTGCCGGAGGGGGTCAAGGCGCAGGCGCTCGACGTCTTCACCGGCGGCTACGGTGCCACCGGCAAGGATGCGCGGGCGGTCGAGGAGGGCGGCGAGATCTTCTTCGCCACCACGCGCCGGCTGCGCCCTCAGGAAGGGCTGACCATCGCGATCATGCTGCCCAAAGGCAGCATCGAGCCGCCGACGGCGTCGCAGGAAAACATCTGGTGGCTGCGCGACCATCTGGCGCTGGCGATTGCCGGCGCCGGCCTCGTCGTCGTCACGCTCTATTACGGGCGCGCCTGGGGGCGTGTCGGTCGTGATCCCGCCCGCGGCGTCATGGTGCCGCGCTGGGACCCGCCGGACGGCATCTCGCCCGCGCTCGTCAACTATATCGATAACAAGGGTTTCTCCGGCGAAGGCTGGACGGCGTTGTCGGCGACCATGCTCAACCTCGCGGTCAAGGGCCATGTCGTCCTCGACGATCTGAAGAATGCCATCATTGTCACCGCGACCGGCAAGGGCGGCGAGAAGCTCCCGACCGGCGAGGCGATGGTGATGAAGGCGGTCGAGGCCGCCGGCGGCAAGCTCAGGATCGACCGGGCGAACGGCAAGACGGTCGCGGCCGCGGGGTCGAGCTTCCGCAGCGCGATGGAGCGCGAACATCGCGGCAAATACTATCGCGCCAACACCGGCTACATTATCGGCGGCCTCCTGCTGTCGATCGCCGCCGTCGCGGCGCTGCTGATCTTCGGCGATCTTGCCGAGGAAAGCATTCCGTTCGTCATCGTCCCGGTCTTCTTCGCCGTCTTCGCTTCCATCTTCGCCGTGTCCTTCGGCAAATCGGTCGGGCGCGGCTCGAGCCTCAAGCGTCGCATCCTGTCGATCGTGGTCCTGGCCGCGATCGGCTTCGTCCTCTTCACGGTCTTTTCGAGCGTCGTCGCCGTGCTCCTCTTCTCGGCAACCGAGCCTGACGACCTGCCGCTCCTTTTCGCGATCGGCGGCATCGCGCTCGTCAACGTCCTGTTCTTCTATCTGATGGGAGCGCCGACGCCGCTCGGCACGCGCATGATGGATGGGATCGACGGGCTCCGGCAATATATGACGCTCGCGGAAGAGGAGCGGCTGAACATGCAGGGCGCGCCGAAAATGTCGCCCCGGCATTTCGAGACCCTGCTGCCCTATGCCGTCGCCCTCGGTGTCGAACGGCCCTGGACCGAGACCTTCGAGCGCTGGCTTGTCGCCGCCTCGGCGGGCGCGGCGGCGGCAGCCTACCAGCCGAACTGGTACCACGGCGATTCCTTCGGTCCCGGTTCCTTCACCGACACGATCGGCGGATTTGCCGAGTCCATGGCCGGCACCATCACCTCCTCATTGCCGCCGCCGCCCAAGAGCTCGTCTTCGGGCTTCTCCTCCGGCGGCGGCTTTTCCGGCGGCGGCGGTGGGGGCGGCGGCGGTGGGGGCTGGTGAGCGCCCAATTTCCTCGCCGGACTTGATGACATTTTCGCCAGAGCTTGCTAAGTCCCGCGGCAACCGTCCGGAACAGAACAAAGTCTCGAATTCATGCCAGATCTTCTTATCGAACTGCGCTCCGAAGAAATTCCCGCCCGCATGCAGCGCAAGGCGGCCGGCGACCTGAAGAAGCTCGTCATGGACGCCCTGGTCGAGGCGGGCCTGACCTACGAGGGGGCGCGCGAATACTGGACGCCCCGCCGGCTGACGCTCGATATCCGCGGCCTCACCGCTCGCTCCGCCGATGTCCGCGAGGAGCGCAAGGGCCCGCGCACCGACGCGAATGAAAAGGCGATCGAGGGCTTCCTGCGCGCGGCCGGCCTCTCCTCGATCAGCGAGGCGCACGTCCACACCGACCCGAAGAAGGGTGACTTCTACGTCGCCCACATCGTCAAGCCGGGCCGCGCGGCCGAGGACATCATCGCCGACGTGATGCCGGCGATCATCCGCGATTTCCCCTGGCCGAAGTCCATGCGGTCGGGCGCCGCTTCGGCCAGGCCGGGCAGCCTGCGCTGGGTGCGGCCGCTGCAGTCGATCGTCTGCACCTTCGGTTCGGACCACGACGAAACCAGGGTGATCCCCTTCGCGGTCGACGGCATCGTCGCCGGGAACGTCACCTACGGCCACCGCTTCCATGCGCCGGAGGCGATCACCGTGCGGCGGTTCGCCGACTATGCCGAGAAGCTCGAAAAGGCGAAGGTCGTGATCGATGCCGAGCGCCGCAAGCAGATCATCTCCGCCGACGCCCACAACATCGCCTTCGCCAACGGCCTTGAACTGGTCGAGGACGAGGGCCTGCTCGAGGAAGTCGCGGGTCTCATCGAATGGCCGCGGGTGCTGATGGGAAGCTTCGAGGAAGGCTATCTCGAAATCCCCTCCGAAATCATCCGGCTGACGATCAAGACCAACCAGAAATGCTTCGTCACCCGCGCGCCGGGCGCCGAAACGCTGTCGAACAGGTTCATCCTCGTGTCGAATATCGAGGCCAAGGACGGCGGCAACGAGATCGTGCACGGCAACGGCAAGGTCGTGCGTGCGCGCCTCTCGGACGCGGCGCACTTCTGGAAGCGCGACCAGGGCGACCTGCCGGACCTCGAAACGCTGGAGGCGTCGGCGGCAAAGTTCGGTCTCGATCTGAAAAAGCCGCTGGACCAGCGCATGGCCAAGCTCGACGCGCTGAACGTCACCTTCCATGCCAAACTCGGCACCCAGGGAGAGCGCGTCGCCCGCATCCGTTCGCTCGCCGCCGCACTCGCCGAGGTCACCGGCGCCGATCCGGCACTGGTCGACCGCGCGGCCGTCCTCGCCAAGGCGGATCTGCGCACCGAGGCCGTTGGCGAGTTTCCCGAGCTGCAGGGCATCATGGGGCACAAATATGCGGTCCTGCAGGGCGAGACTGCGGCCGTCGCCAATGCGATCGAAGATCACTACAAGCCCCAGGGCCCTTCCGACCGCGTTCCGACCGATCCCGTCTCGGCGACCGTGGCGCTTGCCGACAAGCTCGACACGCTCGTCGGCTTCTGGGCGATCGACGAGAAGCCGACCGGCTCAAAGGACCCCTACGCCTTGCGCCGCGCCGCACTCGGCGTCATCCGGCTCATCCTCGAAGGCCGGGCGCGGCTGCCGCTGCTGCCCTGTTTCGATGCCGCCCTGGCGGGCCTCAAGGCCCAGCGGGAGGGCCTCGCAGGCGACATTTCCGCCGATCTCCTGGCCTTTCTCCATGACCGCCTGAAGGTCTATCTGCGCGATCTCGGCGCCCGCTACGACCTCATCGACGCCGTGCTGACGCCACAGGCCGACGACCTGTTGATGATCGCCCGCCGTGTCGAGGCGCTGACGGCCTTCATCACCGCGGAAGAGGGCAGGGACCTGCTCGCCGGTACCAAGCGTGCGACGCAGATCCTCGCCGCCGAGGAGAAGAAAGGCACGGAGGTCGCCGCGACGGTCAACGAGAAGCTTTTCAGCCTCGATGCCGAGCGCACCCTGCACGCCTCCATCAAGGTCGCCTCCGACGACGCGCGCGAGGCAATCGTCAAGGAGGATTTCCGCTCGGCCATGGAAGCGCTGTCAAAATTGCGCGAGCCGGTCGACGTGTTCTTCAATGACGTGCTCGTCAATGACGAGGACACGGCGATCCGCGCCAACCGCTTGGCACTCTTGGGACTGATCCGTTCGGCGACGGGCGAGGTTGCGGACTTTTCGAAGATCTCCGGTTAGAGTTTGCCGGACACTTTCGCTGGGAGCCTGTCGACAACCGACAGGCTCCATCCTATCTCTGGCGCATGACGAGCGATCATCCGAGCGCAGGTGCAGGTGTCATCAAACCTCCGGGCCTCGAGCGGCGCGGCGATTGGATCGCCCTTGCCGAGGACGCGATCCCGTTCGAGCGAATCGAAGCCTTCTTTGCCGGCCGGGCCTATGAGCCGCATCGTCACGATACCTATGCCGTCGGCCAGACACTTTCGGGCGTTCAGAGTTTCCGGTATCGCGGCGCCGAGCGTACGAGCCTTCCCGGCACCACAATGGTGCTGCACCCGGACGAGCTGCATGACGGGCAGGCCGGCGCCGAGGAGGGGTTTCGCTACCGGATGATCTATATCGAGCCGGCCGCTATCCAGGGCGTCCTCGGCGGCCGGCCGCTGCCGTATATCAAGGGCGGGATTTCATCGGACCCTCGTCTGTTCGCCGCGGTCCATGCTCTCTTGCCCGCGACGGATGCCCGAATCGATTCCTTGGAGTTCGAGGACGGCCTCTTCGAACTTGCCCACGCGTTGGAAGCCGCGGCCGGTGGGCCGGCGAAAGCGGGAGGGCCGCTCGACTATCGCGCTGCCGAACGCGCGCGCCTCTATCTGCATGATCTGCCCGAAGGCACGGTTACGCTGGAACGCCTCGAGGCGATCAGCGGCCGGGATCGCTGGGGCCTCAGCCGTGACTTTCGCCGCTTGTTCGGGACGAGCCCCTATCGCTATCTGGTGCAGCGGCGCCTTGAGGCGGTGAAGACCGAACTCAGGCGAGGCGTGCCGGCTGCGGAAGCTGCGTTCGATGCCGGCTTTGCCGACCAGGCGCATATGAGCCGGCACTTCAAGAAGGCCTTTGGTATCTCGCCCGGACGATGGCTGCGAATGGCCGGCAGCCCCGAGTAGTCGGCCGCCCCTCCCGCCTACCGGCACCTTCTCGCCGCAGGCGGGGCGAAGGGGCGATGCCGCGCCGGCGCCATTCCCCGCTCCCCGCATGCGGGGAGAGGGTTAGGGTCAGGGGCGAGATACGGCGCTTTGCTAAACGGCCTTTCAGCCATTCCTCCTCAACAGGAGCGCTGCACGATCATTCAAGAACGATCGCCGCAGCCGCATTAATCTCGGCCCAAAATGACTGGAGGAAACGGCGATGGACACGTCCAGGCGGAGCTACGCACCGATCAATTTTGCCGACAAGCTGGCGCAGTTTGCCGATCAATGGCAGCCGCGCGTGATTGCCGAGCTCAACGACTATCAGTTCAAGATCGTGCGCATCGAAGGCGATTTCATCTGGCACGATCACCCCGAGACGGACGAGGCCTTCATCGTGCTCGACGGTACGCTTCGGATCGATTTTCGCGATGGATCTGTGACGCTCGGCCCCGGCGAAATGTACGTCGTGCCGAAAGGCGTCGAGCACAAGCCCTATGCGGCGGACGAAGTGAAGATGCTGCTGATCGAGCCGCGCGGCACCTTGAACACCGGCCATGCGGGCGGCGAACGGACCGCCCGGCAAGACATCTGGATATGATGAGATGGCGATCGCCGGCGATCTCGCGCTTTTCGTCCTTGCTGCCTTGCCGCTGATGGGCAGTCCTGGACCGGCGACGCTCAGCCTTGCCGGCATGGGGGCCGCCCATGGCGTCGCGCGCAGTCTCGGCTACGCCGCCGGCGTCAATATCGGCACCATCGCCGTCGTGCTGCTGATCGCCACGGGCGTGACCGCGGTACTCCTTGGCATACCCGGGATGAAGTCGGCGGCCATGGTACTCGCCGGCGTCTACATGCTCTACTTGGCATGGCACATAGCAACGGCACCGCCGGTTTCGGCTGACGAACGGGGATCGCATGTTCCCTCGTTCCTTGGCGGCTTCATCTTGGCGATCGCCAATCCGAAGGCCTATGCGGCGATTGGCGCCGTCTATGCGGGCAGCCTGATCGAGGCCGATCAGGATACCCGGGCCGCGGTTGCCAGAGTCCTGATTCTGTCGGCGGTGGCGATCGCTGTGAATACGACCTGGCTCGCCTTCGGCGCTGCGATTGCCACCATCCTCGGCGATCCGACCAAGGCGCGTGTCGCCAACCTGATCTTTGCGGTCCTTTTGCTGGCCTCCGTTGCTCTCTCGGCCCTCGCATAGCCTCCTCGCCCCTTGCGTGGTCGCGGCGCCCGCGGCTATGGAGGACGCCATGACCGCCAGGATTCTCGTCAGTGCCTGCCTCATGGGCCATGCGGTGCGCTACGACGGCGCCGCCAAGCCGCTGCGCCACCCGGCGATCGATCGCTGGCGCCAGGAAGGCCGCCTCGTCGCCATCTGTCCGGAGATGTCGGCCGGCATGCCGGTACCGCGCCCGCCGGCGGAGATCGAGGGCGGCGGCACGGGTGCCGACGTGCTGGCCGGTAAGGCCCGTGTCCTGGAAAAGACCGGCGGCGACGTCACGGCGGAATTTCGCCATGCCGCCGAAAACGCCCTTGCGCTTGCCCGCGAGACGAATTGCCGATTTGCCTTGTTGATCGACGGCAGCCCGTCCTGCGGCTCCGGCTTCATCTATGACGGTCGCTTCACCGGCACGCGCGTTGCGGGGGAGGGCGCCACGGCGGCGCTGCTCAGGGCCAATGGCATCGCGGTCTATTCCGAGCGCGAGATAGAGGCCTTGGTCGCGAGCGTTGACGGTGAGGCGGCAAAGGCACCCACCTAAAGATTACGCCCCTGCTTCTCTCAGGGGCGCAACCTCTCGCCATTGCAGCGAATGCCCGCCAGCCTTGAACACAGGGACAGGCTGACTGGGGCAGGGAACGTTTACTAATATGGGCTCAATCTAGGCGAAGATCGAAACCTGCCGGATCAAATTTTCGTGAACTGTCGGCCGCCATCGAGGCGGCAACCGGGTCTGCATGCGAGATCGTCGCGACCGCGGCGGTCTTGGCAGAACGGTCGATGCCGACCGTGTCGGCCGGGACGGCGCCCGCCGAGACATCCGCAACCGTCTGTTGGTCGGCGTTCCTTGCCGCGGCCTCGATCGCCTCTTGCGATGCCTTGTTGACGAAGACGACCGGCGACCCGCCGAGCCAGGCTTCGGTGCGCAGCGACTTCAATTCGCCGTCAACTTCCTTGAGTTCCACCCGCTCGGTGCCCGGCGCGAGTTCGGGAACGACATAGGACGGCTTGGTCTTCGGCTGCAGGGTCGGGCAGCGCGCGCAGGAAATCGTCGCGACGCTGGCACTGCCCACCGTGCCGGACGCCATCTCCTCGATCGAAGAGGCGGCAGCCGGGCCGGCGGCACATAGGAGCGCGGCGGTGAGCAGCAGGGAACGCATCTATCTCTCCTCGATTTCGTCAAGGGCGAGAATAGGCGTTCTCCCTTACCGTCCCCTCAGGAGAATTGGTAAAAATTGAATGATGCGGCGTTTTTCCGAAGAGCCGCGCGGCAAACGGTGCTCAGGCCCTTTCGCGTGCGACCGCTCGCCAGCCAATGTCGTGGCGATAGAAGCCGTTCTCCCAGACGACGCCCTGCAGCGCCGCATAGGCTGCATCCTTGGCGTCGCTGACCGTCTCTCCCATGGCGGTGACGTTCAGCACGCGGCCGCCGGAGGCGACAAGGACGCCGTCCTTCATTGCCGTGCCGGCATGGAACACCTTCGTCGTCGCGGATGCGTCGGGCAGGGCTGCGATCGGCGTGTTCTTCTCGTAGGCGCCGGGATAGCCGCGGGAGGCCATCACCACCGTCAGCGCCGCTTCGTCGCGCCACTCGACCTTCATGCCCTCGAGCGTACCGGTGGCGGCGGCATAGAGCAGCGGCAAGAGGTCGCTCTTCATCCGCATCATCAGCACCTGGCATTCCGGGTCACCGAAACGGACATTGTATTCGATGAGCTCCGGCCCCTTGGCGGTGATCATCAGCCCGGCGAAGAAGACTCCCGTGAAAGGGTGGCCGCTTTCGGCCATGCCGCGCACCGTCGGCTCGATGATCTCCTTCATCGTCCGCTCGACCATCTCGGCAGTCATCACCGGTGCCGGCGAATAGGCGCCCATGCCGCCGGTGTTCGGTCCCGTGTCACCGTCGCCGACGCGCTTGTGGTCCTGCGCCGAGGCGAGCGGCAGCACGCTCCTGCCGTCCGAGAGGCAGAAGAAGCTTGCTTCCTCGCCGTCGAGATAGGCCTCTACGACCACCTCCGCACCGGCGGAACCGAAAGCACCGGCGAAACACTCGTCCACCGCTTGAAGCGCCTCGTCGAGGGTCATCGCGACCGTCACGCCCTTGCCGGCGGCAAGCCCGTCCGCCTTGATGACGATCGGGGCACCCTGTTCGCGGACATAGGCCCTGGCGCCCTCCGCCTCGGTGAAGCGCTTGTAGGCGCCGGTCGGGATCCCGTAGCGGGCGCAGAGATCCTTGGTGAAGCCCTTGGAGCCTTCGAGCCGGGCCGCCGCAGCCGAGGGGCCGAAGGCGGGAATGCCCGCCGCGCGAAGCACGTCGGCGAGCCCCGCGACCAGCGGCGCCTCGGGGCCGACGACGACGAAGTCGATCGCTTGGCCGCGGCAGAAATCGACGACGGCCTCGTGATTATCGGTGTCGAGCGCGACTATCGCCGCTTCCTCGGCGATGCCCGGATTGCCGGGGGCGGCATAGAGCGCGGTCAATTCCGGCGACTCCGCGATCTTCCATGCTAGCGCATGCTCGCGCCCGCCCGATCCGATCAGAAGAACCTTCATCGCCACCCCCGCCTTCAGGAATTGTTGGGCTGCGGTTAGGACGTGAGGCGGCAGAAGGTCAAGGAAAAAGCAGCCAGGGCACGCAAATTTCGCGTTCGGTCCGGCGCCTTGCGTGCGGCCGCCATCAGACCTGGCGCTTGGTCGTCGGCCGATCCGCAAGGCCCGCGGTCGAGCCCTCGTAGGGGCGTGCGGTTCGCGTGAGCGCCCAGATGGCGAGGTCGTCGAGGGCAAGCGGCTTGCTGATCAGATAGCCCTGGAACCGGTCGCAGCCGGCCGCGGTCAGCATCGCAAGCTTCTCCGGCGTGTCGACGCCTTCGCCGACCACGGCCATGTCCTTCGCGTGGCAGAGCGCGATGACGGCCTTGAGCACCGCCAGGGAATGGGAGGCCGTCAGGTTCGAGACGAGGACCCGGTCGAGCTTGATGGTGTCGGCGGCATAGTCGATGATCTGCTGCACCGAAGTGTAGCCCGCGCCGAAATCGTCGATCGAAAGCCGGAAGCCTTTCTGGCGCAACTCCTCGATGTTCCAGCGCAACCCGTCGCTGATCTTGACCGCGAATGTTTCGGTGAGCTCGATGTCGATCGACTGCGGCTCGAGCCCGTGGCGTCCCAGGCATTCGGAAAAATAGTCGCTGATCGATCGCGAATGCAGCTCGGCCGAAGAGACGTTGATCGCGACCACGGTGTCCGGCCCGAACAGGCCCTTCAATTGACGGCAGTCCGACATCGCCTTGTCGATGACCCACCAGTCGATCTTGGTGAAGAGACCGGAACTCTCGGCGATCGGCACGAATTCGTCCGGCGTCACTGGGCCGAGGAGGGGCGAGTTCCAGCGCAGCAGGGCCTCGCAGCCGGTGACCTCGCCGCGCGCATTGACGATCGGCATATAGACGAGGTGAAACTGCTCGTCCGGATCGAGTGAGCGCAATTCGTCCTGGATCTGCCGCTGCCGGGTCCGCTCGTCGTTGAGGGCGCGGGAGAAGCGCGCCGAACGGTTCTTGCCGGCGCTTTTCGCCTGGTACATGGCGGCGTCGGCATTCGAGATCAGTTCCGCGACGGTACTGGCGTCGTCCGGGCAGACGGCAACGCCGATGCTCGCCGTCACCGGATACCGCTTGCCGGCGACTTCGAAGCCGCCGTCAAACAGGGCCAAAATCGCGTTGCATATCTCGCGGACGGTGCCGTCGCCCGCGCTCGACCGCACCAGAACCGCAAATTCGTCGCCGGAAAGGCGGGCGAGAACCGCCGGCTGCCGCCCTCTTTTCCGGGTGATGCCGTCGACGGTCTGGCGGACTCGGGCCGCAAGCGCCTTCAGGAGATCGTCACCGACATTGTGACCGTGCTTGTCGTTGACGAATTTGAAATTGTCGATGTCGAAGAACAACAGGCTGCACTTCTCGCCGGAAGCGATGGCTTCCTCGACGGCGCCCGCCGCAAGTGTGTTGAAGCGTCCGCGGTTGCTGATGCCGGTCAGCGTATCCGTCCACGAATTCTCCTGCACGAGCCGCAGGGAACGAGCCGAATGGCCGTGAAGCTCGCGGATATTGTGCGTCAGACGCCCGATCTCACCCGCCTCGTCCATGTCCCGGATGTCGTCGCGCTCGCCGTTCATCACCGCCGTGACGTCCGCGTCCAGGCTCGCGATCGGTCCGGTGATGAAGCGCCGGATCAAGAGCACGATCAGGAAAATGGACACAAGGCTCATGGCGAGAGCGCCGAGGGCGAGCAGCGCCATCCGGCGAAGCATCTGCTCTTTCAAATAGGCGTCCGGGACGACGATCGTCGCGTAAAGCTGCGACGCGAGCGGCACGCTCGCGGAAAGAGCGTCGGTGACGGCGAGCGGCCATGGCTGAAGCACGATGTCGGCCCCGTACTCCTTCTTCAGGGCTGCCTGCATGGCGAGGAACCGGTCCGGCAGCACGGCTATCTGCATAAGCAACGCGTTGGCCTTGTTGCTCGGCATGGGGCGGGCGAAGGTGACCGGGTCGATGAAGAGCGAGTAGACGATCCGCGGCCGGTCGCCGGTGGGCTGGAGATAGGTCAGATCGCTCAGCCGCTTGCCGGCGATCAACCGTCTCGCCAGATCGCGCTGGGGGCCGTCGATCTCGGCAAAGGGGTCCCAGCTGTTCTCGAAATAGTATTCGGGCTCCGTTTGCGCGTTGAGGACGGCAAAGGAGATATACGCAATCGGGTCTTCGGACAGCGACTTGATGCTCTCCTGCAGGCGCTGGCCGAGCGCGGTCATGCGGTAGCGCTCGTCGGTTTCGGCCACGAATTGGCGCAGGACGTTGCCGTTGAGGAGAGCGTTGAGGAAACTCTTGCTGCGCTGGATCTCGTTCTGGAAAACCGCGGCGGTGTGCTCGAGCCGTTGCGACAGCTTCGCCTGTTCCAACGCGCGGATCGATCGCTCCTGGGCGATATAGACCGAGAGCGCCGCGAGCAGATAGCCTAAAAGCACGACGGGGAAGATCAGGAAGAGTGCGCGCTTGCCGAGAGTCACTGAAAATTCGCCAATGTGCTGATGATGCGCCGACGCGCCTGGACCGAGCTGATTGAAAGTTCCTGCTGGAACTGGCTTTTCGCCAGCGCCGCAGCCGGCGGATAAATTTCCGGATCGGAGCGCATCGCCTCCGGCAGAAGCTTCAACGCTGCGTCGCTCGTGGTGGGCATCGTCAAAGCCACGGCATTGGCGGCGGCCCCCTCGGGGGAACCAATGAAATCGAGGAACTCCAGGGCCCTCTGCCTGTGAGGCGAACTCGCGAGAACCGAAACGCAGTCGATCCAGGAAAGCGTCCCTTCCTCAGGCACCGAATAGCGCCACAATCCCGGCTTGCCGACCTTGTCGTTGAGGACGTGCTGATCGCCGCTGTAGCCGAGCGCCATGTGGATCTCGGGACCGATCGCCTGGTCCTGAACGGCGGTGATGACATAGTCATAGGTGAGCACTGCGGGCGCCTGTGCCCTCAGCAGTTCGAAGGCAGCCTTCAGGGTCTCCGTGTCGCTGGCATTGATCGCGGCACCAAGCAGCATCAGCGGCGGCACGAAAAGTTCGGTGTGATCGTCGAACATCGCGATGTGTTTCTCGAGCGATGATACCGGACGCATCAGGTCCTGCCAGGATGTCGGCGGCTGCGCGATCACATCGGAGCGATAGAGGATGCCGACCGTCCCGGTGAAATAGGGAAGGCCGTATCCGGCGCATCGGTCGCGCCACTTTGGCGCGTAGTCCGAAAGCGTCGGCAAATTGGCTTCGTCGACGGCCTGGAGAACACCGTTCTTGCCGAAAAGATGGGCGCCGTTCTCGTCTACGACGACGAGGTCGACATTGTTGCCCGGATCGGCGAGGACCTCATCGCGCGCGTCGTCGCTGTCGAAATTGATCTGGCGGATCGAAACCCCGGTCTCCTGCGTCCAGCGGTCGATGAGACCCTGGTCGATATAGGCTTCCCAGATCAAGAGGTTCAGCGTCTCGGCGCGGCTTGCAGCTGTGCAAAGCAATGTTGCCAGGAAGACGGATAGAGCCGTGCGTCTTCTCATTCTCTGCCCCCGCAGAAAGTCCCCATCTGCCGAGCGTACCCAGCAAAAATTGAGGAATGCTTACGGGGCGGGGCGCGAGCGAGGGCGGCGTGCGCTCCCATCTGTTCGCTTTGCGCGTCGTCAGGTGATCTCACCTGACTGCAAAATGCTTTAGCGCGACGGTATTTTCGGCAGGAAGACGGTGAAGATGCCGAGCAGCGGCAGATAGGAGCAGATCCTGTAGACGAACTCGATGCCGTGGCTGTCGGCGAAGATGCCGAGCACCGCCGCGCCCATGCCGCCGAAGCCGAAGGCAAAGCCGAAGAAGACGCCGGCGATGAGCCCGACGCGGCCGGGGACGAGCTCCTGCGCGAAGACGACGATCGCGGAGAGGGCCGATGAGAAGACGAGACCGATGATGATGCTGAGCACGCCCGTCCAGAACAGGTTCGCATAGGGCAGCAGCAGTGCGAACGGAACGACGCCGAGGATCGACAGCCAGATGACGAAGCGGGCGCCGTAGCGGTCGCCGATCGGACCGCCGAGAAACACGCCGGCGGCGGCCGAGCCGAGGAACAGGAACAGCATCAGTTGCGCCTGCTGCACGGTCGTCCCGAACTTTTCGATGACGAAGAAGGTGAAGTAGCTGGAGACGCTGGCGAGATAGACGTTCTTCGTCGCCGTCAGCAGGACGAGGATCGCGATCGTCCACAGGACGCGGGCCTTGGGCAGCGGCAGGGCGCGGCTCTGCACCGGCCGGCTCATGGTCGAACGGCGGTGCCGGACATACCAGGTGCTGACCCAGGAGAGCACGAAGAAGCCGGTGATCGCGACGATCGAGAACCAGCCGAGGCTGGCCTGGCCGAACGGAATGACGATGAAGGCGGCGAGCAGCGGCCCCATGGCGCTGCCGGCATTGCCGCCGACCTGGAACAGCGACTGCGCAAGGCCGTGGCGGCCGCCCGAAGCGAGCCGGGCCACGCGCGAGGACTCCGGATGGAAGATCGCCGAGCCGATGCCGATCAGGCTTGCCGCCAAAAGCAGCATCCCGAAATGATCGGCACTGGCGAGAAGGAGGAGGCCCATGCAGGTCGAAAGCATGGCGACCGGCAGCGAATAGGGCAGCCCCCAGCGGTCCGTGACGATGCCGACCGCCGGCTGCAGCATCGATGCCGTCACCTGGAAGGTGAAGGTCAGGAGGCCGATCTGGACGAAATCGAGGGCGTAATTCGCCTTGAGTACCGGATAGAGCGCCGTCAGCAGCGATTGCATGATGTCGTTCAGCATGTGGCAGAAGCTGACGGCCAGGATGACGGAGAAGGCTGTCTTTTCCGGATGCATGCTGCCTGCCGACGTGACCGATGCCATGGGGATGCTCCTTCCGGGCTCGCCGCGGGAGCCGTTTCGGCCCTCTCTTAACGGGCTTGCGGTTGGCCTGCTTTTGTGTTTTGGTCGACTTCTTTCGTGAGTGGGCCATATGGCGAAATCCGACCGAAACTACGTGCCGGAACTGCCGGACGACGATCATTTCAGGAGTCTGGAGTGGATCGAGAAGGCGAACGCGCCCGTCCTGGCGATCGGGAAAGATTACGGCAGCGGGCTGGTCGTGCCCCTTCACAGCCACAGCCGGACGCAACTGTGGTGGGCGCGCTCCGGCGTCGTGCTCGTCCGCACGCCGGACGGGCGGTGGATGATCCCGCCCGGCCACGCCTTGCTCATTCCGGCCGGCATGGAGCATTCGGCCGAGATGGTGAGCGACGTCCGGATGCACTCGATCTATATCTCTCCCACAGCAAGTCAGGCACGCCGGCCCCTCGTTCTCGAGGTCAGCCCGCTCGCCGCCAGCCTCATCGACGAACTCGTCGGCGTCGAATGCGCGACGTCGTCTGAACGGCGGGAAAGCCTGATCATGGATCTGCTGCTCGAGGAGATCCCGCGCCTGACGGAGCGGCCGCTCGGCCTGCCTTTCCCGCGGGATCGCAAGCTCGCCGCGCTCTGCCGGCAGTTTCTGAAGGCGCCCTCGGCGGCCGCGAATATCGACGAGTGGGCGGAGCGCCTGGGCATCAGCCGGCGCTCCTTCACGCGGCTGTTTCGACAGGAGACGGGCGTCAGCTTCGTCACCTGGCGGCAGCAGGCCTGCATCTTCGCGTCGTTGCCGCGCATCGCCGACGGCGAGCCGATCACCACCGTGGCGCTCGATGCCGGCTACGAGAATGTCGCGGCCTTCACCACCATGTTTCGGCGCATGCTCGGCGCGCCGCCGAGCCTCTATCTTCGCACCCAGGCGGCTTGAAGGCCGACGATGATCACGGGCGCTTGACCGACCGGATTTGCGGGGCCAAACAGAAGCGATGAAGACAACCTCAGCCGATTCCGGGCGCGTCCACGACGCGCCGTCCAACAACTGGGTCTATCGCGTGCTGCCGCGGGCGCTGTGGCCCTATGCGCAGCTCGCCCGCTGGGACCGGCCGATCGGCTGGCAATTGTTGCTGTGGCCGTGCCTCTGGTCGGCCGCGCTGGCCTCGGGAACGGCCGCGGCGAGCGGCAGCTTCTCCGCCGGCCGCTTCCTGTTCCACGCCTTCCTCTTCACCGCGGGGGCGATCGCCATGCGCGGCGCCGGCTGCACCTACAACGATATCGTCGACCACGACATCGACATGGAAGTGGCGCGGACCCGCTCGCGGCCGCTGCCGTCCGGTCGCGTCACCCGCTTCGAGGCCAAGGCCTTCATGGTGCTGCAGGCGTTTGCGGGCCTCGTCATCCTGCTGCAGTTCAACGGCTTCTCGATCTTTCTCGGCATCCTCTCCCTGGCGCTGGTGGCGGTCTATCCCTTCGCCAAGCGCTTCACCGATTGGCCGCAATTCTTCCTCGGCCTTGCCTTCTCCTGGGGCGCGCTCATGGGCTGGTCGGCGGAATTCGGCACCCTGTCGCCGGCAGCGATCATCCTCTACGCCGCCGCCATCGCCTGGACGATCGGCTACGATACGATCTATGCCTACCAGGATCGGGACGATGACGAGCTGATCGGCGTCCGCTCGACGGCGCGTCGCTTCGGCGACGAGCCGAAGCCCTGGCTGATCGGGCTCTACGGGATCACCGTCATCCTGATGTTTTTCGCCTTCGTGGCGGCCGGTGCCGGGTTCTTCGCCTATGTCGGGCTTGTCGTCGCGGCGGTGATGCTCGCCTACCAGATCCTGGTGCTCAACATCCACGATCCGCTGCAATGCCTGGCGCTTTTCAAGTTCAACAGTGTCGTCGGCCTGATCGTGTTTGCCGGGCTTGTCCTGGCGCTTCTCGTGCGCCTCCTCTGAAACGCATCTCCAGCACGACGGCTGCATCATTCCTCAAATCGCATTTCGACCTGAGGAATGAGGCAGTCGCTTACGCCCAGCTCGTCTCGGCGTCCGCCTTGCGGCGCTTGGCTGCGATCTGCGTCTTGAACAAAGCCCTGAGGGCGGCGAGGGCATCAAGCAGGTACTTGCGCATCGGATTGTCTCCTTCATTTGTGTCCGGGCTACGGACCGCTTATGGCATGAAGGAGGCGAGGGCCTTGTTTCGGCGGTAACACTTTCTCGCGACTTGGAAACGTCTTGTGATCGCGGCCACCGAATAAAATGGCCGGCCGTGGTGATCGGCCGGCGGATCGACGAAATCGGGGATGCTTGTGCCGATCAGCTCCGGGCGATGATCTCGCGCCCGTCGATCTTCATCTGGACGCCGAGGGTGCCGGTGGAGCGGCGCACCAGGAAGCGCGGGCGGCGCTCCGCGAAGAAGGCGTGACGGCGGCGCGGCTTTGCCGGTGCGGTGCGCAGGTCGCCGAGATGCTCTTCGAGCGGCCGCGCGACACCGTCCGCTTCCACCATCAGCATCGGGATGCGGTAAGCCTCGGCCCAGGCGCGCCAGTCGGCGGCGATGTCGGAAAGGTCATGCGCGACGAGCAGCGGGATGCAGAGATCCGGATCGTCGTGATGAAGTTCGAGCGTCACTGTAACCTCCCCGTCGCCATGGTCGATGGCCCGCGCCGCCACGCCCCTGAAGGCTCGCGCCGGCAGGGCAATCGACAGCGGCAGGCCGCTGGATGGTAGCACCTTGCGCAACACGGCGCCACGGTGGTCCAAGTTGATGCTGACATTGCCCGTGGAACCGCGCAAGGCATAGGTCGCTTGCTGCGGAAAACGCTTCGGGTCAAGCCTAAGGGTGTTTTCGACCCACGCCGGTTGAGAGAGTGTGTTGCGCATTTCAATCGCCCTTGTTTTCCTTGAGAGCCGGATCCGGCCTTCGTGTCGGGACTTTTCGTCCTCTATGGCGGGCAGGATAGGCGGCCGCTCTTCCGGGCGACTTAAAATTCGCGGTTAAAAAAACTTTGCGTTGTCCGATGGTTAGCAAAAGCCGAGGCGACAAGGTTTCCCTTTCGTCAACGGAAACCTGACAATTTTTCGCGCCGGCGACGGCCGGGCGAAAAGCCACACACAAGCCTCCTCAACCATTTTTGGGCTCATCGACTTGATTGCGGGGATGTCGGGATGCCGACGGTCCCCGATCCTTATTGGCGGGCGGCGCATGGTTTCGACATATCTCGACTACAATCTCATCGCGCGGGATATGAAGGTGAGCCTGAAACGCGTGTCGGAGCAGACGATCGTTGCCCGCGACACGCAGTACTACAAAGAGAATATCGGCAATGTGACCTCGGTCGACGCGTTTCTCGCCGACTTCCGTCTCTACTCATACGCAATGAAGGCCTATGGCCTCGAGGACATGACCGATTCGGTCGCCTTCATGCGCAAGGTCCTCGAAAGCGACCTCTCCGACGACAACAGCTTCGCCAACAAGCTGACGGACGAGCGCTATCGCGATTTCGCAACCGCCTTCAATTTTTCGGGCGGCGTCGCCGTGTCGCAGACGGAAGAGCAGCTCGACGAGATCATCGGCCTCTACAACACGAGCATCCTCAACATCGCGGAGACCCAGAAGGAGGAAACCCGTTATTACAACGTCATGATCGACAAGATCACCGGCGTCGATCAGCTTCTGAACGATGATCGGCTGAGGGCCTATGTCTTCACCGCCTTCGGCGTCGACGAGAGCACCTATTCCCGCCAGACGATCCGCAGCGTGCTGTCCAGCAATTCCGCCGATGCGCACAGCTACGAGAATACCGTGCTCGGCCCGCAGATCTCCGAGATCGAAGCGGCCAAGGCCGAGGCGGAGGCCGAGCTCGATGCGGGCGGCCTCTCGGAGGCGGAGGAAGCCGAGCTCGAAAGCAAGATTGCGACCTACAAGAAATCCCTCGCCACGCTCAACAGCTACCTCGAGCTCGCGGCGGCCTTCGACTTCGGCGCCGATGGCACGGCCACCGCCGGCGCGGCACAGACGGCCGCGAACAAGCAGGCGATCAACGAGCGCTACGTCTACAGCAACGCCCGCGTCACGCCGCAGGCGGCGCTTCTGAACAAGGCCTATTTCGAGGAGACGATCGGCACCATCGCGACCGTCGACGAGCTCGTCGCCGATACGCGGCTCTACGACTACATCAGGACCGCCTTCAATCTCGACGGCGTCACCGTCGTCACCGCCACCATCAAGAACATCCTGACGAGCGATCCGGACGATCCGACGAGCTACGTCAATACGATCGGCAAGGGCGACGAGAACTACATAGCGCTTGCCAAGGCCTTCAACTTCCAGGAGGACGGGACGCTCGCCGCCGGTGACACGGCCCAGACGACGGAGCAGACGACGCTCACCTCCAGTCGCTATATGACGCGTTACAACGACGAGGACGACGAAGCGGACGAGAAGGCGATCAGTTCCTATAAGACAGCCGTCGCCAGCATGACCTCCGTCGATGATTTCGTCAAAAGCGCCAGGATTTACGATTTCGCCCTGGCGGCCGTCGGTCTCGATCCGGAGACCGAAAGCGTCCGCACGATCAAGCGGGTGCTGACGAGCGACCTCAACGATCCGAAAAGCTTCGTCTACGCGCTGAAGGACGAGCGCTACCTGAAGCTCGCGCAACTGTTCAACTTTACGACAACGGGTGAGATCGGCGCTCCGGCGCTCGCCCAATCCGAGACACAGATCCAGGAAACGGCGAAGAGCTACATCGTCATCAAGTCCCGTTTTGGGTCGGAGGAGGACAAGACCGAGGCCGAGGAGGAAAGCAAATATTACACCGCCGAGGTTGCCAAGCTTTCCTCGCTTGACGAATTGCTGGCGGACTCGCGTCTCTGGAGCTTCGCGCTCGAGGCGAACGGCATCGACCCCGAGGACGTGACCGCTGATTTCCTTCGCGACATCTTCACCTCAGACCTCGACGACCCGGACAGCTTCCTCAACCAGCAGGAAAATTCCGCGGCCTATATCTCGCTCGTGACCTCTTTCAATTTCGACAGCGAAGGAAAGCTGTTGCGGGAGGCCAGGGATGCGATCGCGACGCGCCACGGGCTTTACGAGACCCTCGACCGATATCTCCACCAGACGCTGGAGGAACAGGCGGGCGAGGACAATGCGGGGGTTCGTCTCGCGCTCTATTTCGAGCGGCAGGCGGGCTCGCTCGTCGACGCCTATGATCTCCTCGCCGACGACGCTCTCGCCGAGGTGTTCCGCACCATCTTCAGCCTGCCCGACGAGTTCAGTTCGATGGATATCGATCAGCAGGCGAAGTTCGTCGAGAAAAATCTCGATCTCGAGAAACTGAGCGATCCGGCCGAACTGAAAAAGCTCCTGGCGCGCTTTGCCGTGCTCTATGACCTCGAGAACAACACCGAGATCGACCCGGCGGTGACGGTGCTTTCGACGAGCGGCAGCAGCATCGGCATCAGTGCCGACATGCTCTTCCAGCTGTCGCAGCTGCGGATGGGCGGCTAAGCATTTTGCAGTCGGGTGGAATCGCCTGACTCGCGCAAATGCGTCAGAACCAAAAAGATAGAGCGGCGGCGCGAACGCATGTGAGCGCATTCCGCTTTTGCATTTTGCGGTCAGGCGGCGTCGCCTGACGTCGCACGAATGCGGCAAAGTCGAGCGGCCGGAGGTCCTGTGGCATGAACGAAAGTAGGGGATTTCGGAGCGAAAGTAGGGAGGGAGTGAGAGGACGCTACACGCTAATGCGGGGCGGCGTGCCGAGGATGGCGCGGCCAAACTGTCCAGCCATTACGGGAGGAAAGCGTGATGCGACTACTGCTGCTGGCGCCCTATGTCGGGTTGCTCTGGGTTCCATTCTATAATTTCGCGGAGCCGAAGCTCTTCGGCTTTCCCTTCTTCTACTGGTACCAGCTCGCCTGGGTGCCGCTGACGTCGCTCTTGACCTATTTCGTTTACAGGAGCGTGCGTCATGACGGCTAACATCGACATGCCGGCGCTCGCCGTCTTCGTGTTCTTCTTCCTGCTCGTCACCGTGATGGGCTTCGTCGCGGCGCGCTGGCGCAGGCCGGAATCGCTGGACCATCTGGACGAATGGGGTCTCGGCGGCCGCAAGTTCGGCACCTGGATCACCTGGTTCCTCGTCGGCGGCGATTTCTACACCGCCTATACGGTCATCGCCGTGCCGGCGCTGGTCTATGCGATCGGCGCCTACGGCTTCTTCGCGCTCCCCTATACGATCATCGTCTACCCGCTGGTCTTCGCCGTGATGCCGCTTCTGTGGAAGGTGGCAAAAAGCCGGGGTTACGTGACCGCCGGCGACGTCGTCCGCGGCTCCTATGGTTCGCGCGCCCTCGAGCTCGCGGTCGCTTCGACCGGCGTCATCGCCACCATGCCCTATATCGCCTTGCAGCTGATCGGCATGGAGGTGGCGATCAAGGCGCTGGGCCTGACCGGCGAAATGCCGATCATCCTCGCCTTCCTGGTGCTCGCGCTCTACACCTATTCGTCGGGCCTTCGCGCGCCGGCGCTCATCGCCTTCGTCAAGGACATCATGATCTATATCGTGGTGCTGGCGGCGATCATCGTCGTTCCGTCCAAGCTCGGCGGCTACGGCGCAGTGTTCGCGGCGGCAGATGCCGCATTCGAGGCGAAAGGCAAGGGCGGGATCCTGCTCGACTCGGCGCAGCTCGTTCCCTATGTGACGCTGGCTCTCGGCTCGGCGCTTGCCGCCTTCATGTATCCGCACACGCTGACCGGCATCTTCGCCTCGGCCGGCGCCAATACGATCCGCAAGAACGCCGTGCTGCTTCCGGCCTATACGCTGCTCCTCGGCCTGCTCGCGCTTCTCGGCTACATGGGTCATGCCGCCGGGCTGCAGTTACAGAGCAACAACGACGTCGTCCCGACGCTGTTCAAGACCCTGTTCCCGGGCTGGTTCGCCGGCTTCGCCTTCGCGGCGATCGCCATCGGCGCTCTCGTGCCGGCCGCGGTCATGAGCATCGGCGCGGCGAACCTCTTTACCCGGAATTTCTGGAAAGTCTGGGTCAATCCCGATGTCACCCCGGCGGGAGAGGCGAAGGTCGCCAAGATCACTTCGATGCTGGTCAAGGTGGGGGCGCTTCTCGCGATCCTCTTGCTGCCGACCCAGTTTGCGCTGGACCTGCAGCTCCTCGGCGGCCTGTGGATCCTGCAGACGCTGCCGGCGCTCGTCTTCGGCCTTTACACGAGCTGGTTCCGGGCTCCCGCGCTTCTTTGGGGCTGGGCAGCCGGTTTCATCGGCGGCACCGTTCTCGTCTGGTCGGATGGTCTGAAACCGCTCCACGCGCTTTCCTTCGACGGCATGACGGTTTCGATCTATACGGGCCTTCTGGCTCTGGCGCTCAACGTCGCGGTCGCCGTGGTCGTCAATCTGTTCGTATCCGCCAAGGCGACGGCACCGGGACCGCTGGCTGTCGCGGCAGAGGGCGAATCAGGCAAGTAGAGCATTTTGCAGTCAGGTGGAATCACCTGACGTCGCACGAATGCGGCAAAAACAAACAGGTAGAGCGGTGGCGCGAACGCATGTGAGCGCAGTCCGCTCCAGGCAAAACCTGACGCCGGCCGAATGCGGCCGGCGTCATCCGATCCCTCCCGTTTGCCTTGCCGGTCAATGAGCGATATGGAGATGATCCGGCAGCGGTGCCGAGGGGAATGCCGCGGAATTGCTGCACAAGGCAGCGGGGTGCTATGGCCGGCTGGCTCGTCCTCTTCATCTCGACGGTTTATGTCGCCGTCCTGTTCCTGATCGCCTGGTGGACGGATCGGCGGGGCGCTGGGCGGGGCTTGCCCGTTGCGACACGCTGGCTGGCGGTCGCCGCCTATCCGCTGACGCTTGCCATCTACAATACGTCATGGAGCTTCTACGGTTCGGTCGGACGGGCGCTCGGCGGCTTCGACTTCCTGGCGATCTACATCGGACCGACGCTGGTGCTCGTCTTCGGCCAGCGGCTGGTTTCGAAGATCATCGCCGTGGCAAAGAGCCAGAACATCACCTCGATCTCCGATTTCATCGCCGCGCGCTACGGCAAGAGCCATACGCTGGCGGCCCTGGTGACCCTGGCCGCCCTCGTCGCCGTCCTGCCTTACATAGCGCTGCAATTGAAAGCGGTCGGCACCAGCTTCGATATCCTGACCTCGCCGGCTCTGCCCGCCGATGGGCGCAACCGGCTGCTCAGCAGCGACAGCAGCCTCGCAGTGGCCGCCTCGATGGCGCTCTTCGCCATCATGTTCGGCGTCCGGCACATCCATGCAAGCGAGCACCATCGGGGCCTGATGGCGGCGATCGCCTTCGAGAGCCTGGTCAAGCTCTCGGCCTTCCTGGCCGTGGCGCTGTTCGTCGTCTACGGCATGTTCGACGGCTTCGGCGATCTGATCGCCCGCGCCGAGGCCGATCCGCGCATGGGGCCGTTGCTGACGCCGGACTTTTCCGATCCGACCTGGATATCGAACACGGTCATCGCCGCGATCTCCTTCCTCTGCCTTCCGCACATGTTTCATGTCGCCGTGGTGGAGAACAAATCGCCGTCGCAGGCGCGTGCGGCCGCCTGGCTCTATCCGGGTTACCTGCTCGCCTTCAGCCTTCTGATGGTGCCGATCGCCATTGCCGGGCTTGCGACGTTCGGGGAGACGGTGAACCCGGATACTTTCGTGATTTCGCTGCCGCTCGCGGCGGAGGCACCCACGGTCGCGCTCCTGGCCTTCATCGGCGGGCTGTCTGCAGCGACCGGCATGGTGATCGTCGCCTCGGTCGCGCTGAGCACGATGCTCTGCAACGACGTCATCGTTCCCGTGCTCCTGCGCTCGCGTCTTCTCGCCAGCGGCGGCGGCACCGTCTGGCCATCGCCCGCGGTGCTGCTCATGGTGCGACGCGTCTCGGTCGCGGCGATACTCCTGCTTGCCTACCTCATGAACCGGATGGTCGACCAGGCCTATCCGCTGACCATGATCGGGCTCCTGTCCTTCGTCGCCATCGCGCAGTTCGGACCGGCCTTCCTCGGCGGATTGCTGTGGCGTCGGGCAAACGCGGCCGGCGCGATTGCGGGGATCGTCGCCGGTTTCGCATTGTGGACCTATACGCTGCTCGTTCCCTCAATCGCGCCGCTCTTGCCGGCCGTCGACGACCTTGTCGTCAACGGGCCGCCGGGAATCCTCTGGCTGAAGCCGCAATCGCTTTTCGGCCTGAGCGGACTGGACCCGATCTCACATGCGACGCTCTGGAGCCTCGGCGCCAATCTGACGGTCTTCGTTGCCCTGTCGCTGATCAGGGGCCGTTCACCGCTGGAGCGGCGCCAGGCCGAGGCCTTCGTGGGCGAGGCGGCGGTCGGAAGGTTTTCGCTGGCGTCCCTGCCGCTCGTCACCGGGCTGGACGACCTGGAGGCGCTGGCCGCCCGTTTCGTCGGACCGGAGCGCAGCGCGCGCGCCTTCGGCGAGTTCCGGGAGCGTTACGGCTCCAGGGGCGGTGCCCGGAAGCGAAGCGACGATCCGGCCGATCTCGATGCGATGCGCTTTACCGAGAACCTCATTGCCGGCGCCCTCGGCGCCGCCTCGGCCCGGGTCGTGATGGCCGCGGCATTCGAGAGCCGCTCGCTTTCGCGCAAGGCGGCCGTGATGCTCGACGAGGCCTCCCAGGCGCTTCACTTCAGCCGCAAATTGCTACAAGGGGCGCTGGAAAGCGTGCCGCAGGGCATCTGCGTCTTCGATCCGGACTTCAACATCGAGGCCTGGAACGGCCGGTTCCTGGCATTGCTCGACCTGCCGAAGGATCTGATCCATGTCGGACTGCCGCTTGCAAACCTGGTAGAGTTCAACCGCGAGCGCGGGGAATACGACGCGGACGACCTCAAGGCGCTGCTCGTCAACAGGGATCTCGCGACCCAGACCTGGCCCTATGTCTACGAGCGGAAACGGCCGGACGGCATGGTGCTCGAGATCGCCTATGACCGCATGGCCGAGGGCGGCTATATTTCGACCTATACCGACGTGACCGGGCGCTACCGTACCGCGGCGACGCTTCGCCGCGCCAACGAGGAACTGGAGCGACGCGTCCAGGAAAGGACGCAGGCCCTGGAGCGCGCCAAGGCGGAGGCGGAACTCGCCAACATGGGCAAGACGCGCTTTCTCGCCGCCGCCAGCCATGACCTGCTGCAGCCGCTGAATGCGGCGCGTCTCTATCTCGCGGCACTCGACGAGAGCCTGCGTGCAGGCGAAGCGGTGAGCGACCAGCGGCAGGAGGAGCGGACGCTTGCAAGCAATGCGGCGGCGGCGCTGTCCTCGACCGAGCGGCTGCTCGACGAGCTTCTGGACATCTCGTCCTATGATTCCGGTGCAGTCCGGGCGCGTCCGGTCGATTTCTCGATCGGCACGCTTTTCGCCCAGTTGGAGCTCGAATTTGCCGCTCTGGCCCGCCAGCGCGGACTGACCCTGCGCGTCGTTCCCTGTTCCGCGGCGGTGCGAACTGATGCACAGCTGTTGCACCGGGTGCTGCAGAATCTCTTGTCGAATGCCATCCGCTACACGCGCACGGGCAAGGTGGTGCTCGGCTGCCGGCGAATGGCGGGTCGGCTTCGGATCGAAGTCCTGGATACCGGCATCGGTATTGCGGCGGAGAAGCAGAAGGAGATCTTCGAGGAGTTTCGCAGGCTCGGGAATGGCCAGGATCACGAGAAGGGAAGCGGGCTCGGCCTCGCGATCGTCGAACGCATCTGTCGCCTCCTCGAGCATCCGATCGAAATCCGTTCGGTCCCGGGACGCGGGACATGCTTTGCCGTGACCGTGCCGCTCGCTGAAAGCGCCACGACGGCACTGGTCCCGGAAAAGTCCTACCTCGGCGATGCGAATGAAAAGGGCTCGCTCGTCGTGCTTTGTGTCGACAATGACGCCTCGATCCTGCAAGGATTGGCCGCTCTCATCGGCCGCTGGGGACACAGGCCGATCATCGCGCGAGATGCGGAAACGGCGCTTGCCGCCGCCGGCGGTGAGGTGCCGGATCTGGCACTCGTCGATTTTCATCTCGACGACGGCGCGACGGGTCTTGAGGTGCTCGGCGCGCTGCGGGAGCATTGGGGACGGGAGATAAGGGGCCTGGTGATCACCGCCGACCGAAGCGAGGAGGTCGGCGCCGAGGCGAGAGCTGCCGGTTGCGACATCATGGCGAAGCCGGTGAAGCCGGCCGCCTTGAGACGATACCTGGACGCTGCAGCACTGGCGAAGCGCACCGGGATCGAGGAGGAGGAGGAAGAGAATGAGCACGCGCATCGTCATCGCCGATGACCATCCAATGGTGCAGGCAGCCCTCAGGAGTGCCCTCGTCGCGGTGCTGCCGGATCTCGAACTGATCGCCTGCCGGTCGGTCGACGAGGTCATCGAGGTGCTTGCCGGGGATCGGCACGAGGTGGATCTCGTCCTTCTCGATCTGACCATGCCGGGAACGGACGGCTTTGCCGGTCTGTTCCTCTTGCATGCCCATCACCCGACATTGCCGGTTGCGATCGTTTCGGCAAAGCAGGATGGCGAGACGATCCGCAAGGCGATCACATTCGGCGCTTCCGGCTATATTCCGAAATCGCTCGACCTGCCCGAGATGGTGGAAGCGATCCGTTGCATCCTCGATGGAGAGGTGTGGACGCCGTCCCGGTCCGGCATCTCGACCGCCGCCGACCCGGACGCCGCCTTCAGCGCGCGCCTGGCCTCGCTGTCGTCGCAGCAATTGCGGATCCTGACGAGAATAGTCGATGGCAAGCTGAACAAGCAGATCGCCGGCGAGCTGGAAATCGCCGAGCAGACCGTGAAAGTGCACGTCTCGACGATCCTCAAGAAACTCGGCGTCGTCAGCCGCACCCAGGCGGCGGTGCTGTGCGAACGCCTGCTGTCGACCGGCACGCGCGACCCTGGTTAGCGCGGGATGCGCGGGTAGCGGTTTTGAAAGCGGCCTATGCGATTTGCCCCTCAACCCGCTGCCGCGACCTTCTCCCCGTCTTGACGGGGAGAAGGGGCAAGCCGCGCCAACCTCGTACCCTCTCCCCGCCTGCGGTGAGCGGCAAAATCAATGTACAGCAACGCCTTAGCCCTGGATCGGCCGCCTCAATCCTGCCGCAACAGCTTGCCGGGATTCATGATCCCGGCCGGATCGAAGGCATGCTTGATCCGCCGCATGAGCTCGATCTCGATCGGGGAGCGGATCGATGCGAGCTCGTCGCGCTTCAACTGGCCGATGCCGTGTTCGGCCGATATCGAGCCGTTGTATTTCAGCACGATCGCGTGAACGATCGCGTTCATCTCGCGCCATCGGCCGAGGAAAGCCTCCTTGTCGGCGCCGAGTGGCTGCGAAATGTTGTAGTGGATATTGCCGTCCCCCATGTGTCCGAAGGCGCAGATGCGTGCGCCGGGCATGGCGGCCATGACCATCGCGTCCGCCTCCGCCATGAAGGCGGGGATGCTCGAGATCGGGACGGAGATGTCATGCTTGATCGAGCCGCCCTCGGGTTTCTGGGCCGGCGACATGCTTTCGCGCATGTGCCAGAGGGTCCTCCGTTGCGCTTCGCTCTGGGCGACGATGGCGTTTTCGATGAGGCCGTCGGCGATGGCGGCTTCGAGCAGGCCCTCCACCATGCGTTCGGCGCTCTCGGCGGAATCCGAGGTGGAGATGTCGATCAGCGCATACCACGGATGGATCGTCTGCAAGGGGTCGCGCACGCCGGGAATGTGCCGCGTGGTGAATTCGATGCCGAGCCGCGGCATCAGTTCGAAACCCGTCAGGGCCGGGCCGCAGAGGCTTGACGCCCGGTCGAAAAGGGCAAGCGCGGCCTCGACGCTCTTGAGGCCGGCAAAGGCGACCTGATGGCCGAGCGGCTTCGGGAAGAGCTTCAGCACGGCGCCGGTGACGACGCCGAGGGTCCCCTCCGCGCCGATGAAGAGATCGCGCAGATCATAGCCGGTATTGTCCTTCTTGAGCCTTCTCAGGCCGTCCCAGATCTCGCCGGTCGGCAGCACGACCTCTAGCCCCAGGCAGAGTTGGCGCATGTTGCCGTAGGCAAGCACCGCGGTGCCGCCGGCATTGGTCGAAAGATTGCCGCCGATCCGCGCCGAACCTTCCGAGCCGAGCGACAAGGGGAACAGGCGGTCGACGTCGTCCGCCGCCTTCTGGATATCGGCGAGAATGCAGCCGGCGTCGGCGACGATGACATTGCCGACGGGATCGATGTCGCGGATGCGGTTCAGCCTTTCGAGCGAGAGGACCATGTCGGCCTTTCCCTCGCGCGGGATCTGCCCCGCCACATGCCCGGTATTGCCGCCCTGCGGAACGATCGCCGTGCGGGTCTCACTCGCGAGCCGCAGGATGCGGGAAACCTCGTCGACCGAACCGGGCTTCAGCACCAGCGGCGTCGTGCCGCGATAGAGGCCGCGCGATTCGACGAGATAAGGCGCGATTTCCGCGGGCGCGGTGAGCGCATTGCCGGGGCCGACGATGTCGACGAAGGAGGCGATCAGTTCGGGGGAAGGAGTGATGGTCGTCATGGCCCTGTCTTTACGCGTTTCCGGGCGCTCGATCGCGGTCTTCAGCCGCGTGGCGCGGCCGCCCGCTGCAGCCGGTCGATGATCGCTTCTCCGAGCCCTTCGCCGGGGACCGGACCGAAGGCGATGGTGGCGGCCCCGCTCGCATCCGCCCTTTTCATATAATCGAAGAGATTGGCGGCCGCCTCCCTGAGATCGCCGCCGGGGCTCAAATCCAGCACGATCGCCGCCTCGCTTTCGCCGGGAAGCGCCTTGCCGCCGAAGCGGATCAGGGCCTCGCCCCTGCGGACATCCTCGGCATTCAGCCGGACCGCGGCTCCCGGCGCATAGTGTGAGGCAAGCATCCCGGGCGCTTCGATGGTCGCGCCGGCGGTCTCGGGGCGCTCGACGGGCAGGCCCGTGAGCGCTTCGATCGCCGCAGCGTCGAGCCCGCCGGGCCTCAGCAGCCGGAGCTTTCCGCCTTCCACCTTGATGATCGTCGACTCGAGCCCGATCTCTGCGGGGCCCGCATCGAGGATCAGTTTCAGCCTGGGACCGAGGTCGGCTTCGACATGGGCGGCGCTGGTCGGGCTGATCTTGCCCGAGGTGTTGGCGCTCGGCGCCGCAAGCGGCCGGCCGAAGCGGGCGATCACCCGCCGAGAAAAGCCTTCGGGCATGCGGATGCCGAGCGTATCGAGACCGGCGGAGGCGAGCGCATGCACGCTGCTTTGCGGCCGCTGCGGCAGGATCAGGGTGAGTGGGCCCGGCCAGAAGGACTCAGCCAGGCGCCGCGAGATCGGGTCGAAGGCGACATGCGCCTCGGCCATCGCCATATCCGAGACATGGCAGATCAGCGGGTTGAAGCGCGGCCGGCCCTTCATCTCGTAAATACGGCTGATCGCATCGGCGTTGGTGGCATCGGCAGCCAGGCCGTAGACCGTCTCCGTCGGGATCGCGACGGGTTCGCCGTCCGAAAGAACCCCGCAGGCTTTCTCGATAGCCCGGTCCGGTTCGGTGCGCGTGTCGATGATCTCGGCCATTGCTCTCTTCACGTTCCTTTTCCGCCGTCGGTATTAATCGAGGTGACGGAAAAACAGAACGATTTTCTTCGTCGGCGCATGTCGAGGCGACCAGATGCGCGGGGACAAGGACCGCCGTCAGAGCCTGCGGATGATCCGGCGCAGCGCGTCGTCGTGCGCGCCGAGCATCAGGACATTCTTCAGCGCAACCTTCGGATCCTGCGTCCGGAAGATCAGCCCGTTGCCGCGAACGTTGCGATTGATGACGATCCGGCCTTCTTCGGCGTCGGGCTCGATGGCGACGGCGAAGTACATGCGGGAATATCCCGCCTGGATGCGATCGAAGAAATGCGTCTCGTTGCCGAGGTCGGAGAAGAAATTCGCGAAATAGAACGACCACGTGATCTCGTGCGCCCTTGCAAGGTGCGTCCTCGCGGCGGTCACGTGGCAGTAGCCGAGGTGGGGGCTTTTGGCGAGCGTGCGGTGAAAGATCATCTTCGGAAACTGGATCGAGGTGTGGAAGCCGTTGATCCTCCGGTAGGTGGTCTCGCCGGCGGCCGTCAGTTTCCGCCCCGTAAGCTCGGCAACCTCGGCATAGCTCAGGTAGCGCCGCTCATCGGCCGTCCAGTGGCGACGCCGGTCGATGCGGCCGGTCCGCAGGAACTCGGTATGGGTCGCGGCTTTCGGCGCTTCGGCCGGAGCCCTTTCGGCAGCGTCGTAGTATCGGAACTTCGCCATGGACGTCTCGGCCCCATCCTGCCCGCAAACGGTTGATCAGTCGAAAGATGGTAAATCATCAGGGTTAACAGACTGTTGGCCGCGCATCCGAGGCCGAGCGACCTAGGATGCCATGTCGCAAAATGGTCAGGCGCCTTCGCGTCGGGAATGGCGCTGACGAAAAAATGAGCAACTGCTCAAGTTTTCTCCTATTGCATTGTTTACAATGTATAATCTTGCTTCGTCGTGCGCCCTCTCCACGGCGCATTCCCTGTCGTCTTTCTGGAAGCGAATGTCGCAGACCGGCAGTTGTTCGGGCAGTCTCGAGGCTTAGATACGGACACTCAAGGTGCCGCCTTTTCAGCGAGGCGGAGAATTGGGAAGCCGGTCAAAACCCGGCGCTGCCCCCGCAACGGTGGTGGAGCAAAGCCACGGCAAAAAGTCACTGGACGTCCCGTCCGGGAAGGCGCCGGGCGGGTCCTTCGCGGACGGCTCCAGAGCCCGGAAACCAGCCTTGACGCGAGAAATAGACCGTAAAGGTTGCGGCGGGCAGCCGGATCGGGACCATCGACGTCGCGGCTTTCTGGCCGGCGCGGGTTCCTGTCCTGCCTCCGAAACAAGGGTGAACGAGGGACCAGGACATGGATATTCAGAACGACATGCTGCGCAAGCTCCAGAACCGCCGGGAAGGCTACAGTCTCGACCGGGCCTTCTACGTGGACCCGGACTATTACCGCCAGGATCTGGAGCATATCTGGTACAAGGACTGGCTCTTCATCGGCCATGACTGCGAAATCCCGCGGGCCGGAAACTATTTCACGGTGCAGGTCGGCGATTATCCGATCGTCGTCGTGCGCGACCGGCAGGGCACGATCCGGGCGCTGCACAATTCCTGCCGTCACCGCGGTTCGCGCGTCTGCACGCAGCACAAGGGCTCTTCCGCCAAACTCGTCTGCCCCTATCACCAGTGGACCTACGAACTGGACGGCCGGCTGCTCTTCGCCCGGCAGATGCCGGAGGGTTTCGACCCCGCTGAGCACAGCCTGAAGCCGGTCCATTGCGAGACGGTCGGCGGTTATATCTTCATCAGCCTTGCCGATCAGCCGATGGATTTTGGGCCGTTCCGCGACATGGTGACGGGCTATCTCGCGCCGCATCGTCTCGGCGAAACCAAGGTCGCCTTCGAAAGCACCATCGTCGAGAAGGGCAACTGGAAGCTCGTCTGGGAAAACAACCGCGAGTGCTACCACTGCGCCGCAAACCATCCGGAGCTCTGCCGCACCTATCCCGAGGCTCCGACGGTGACGGGCGTGAAGGGGGCGATGGACGATCCGGAAATCGGCGCCCATTGGGCGAAATGCGAGGCGGCGGGCCTGCCGAGCGCCTTCAGGATCGGCCCGGCCGGCCAGTTCCGCATGACGAGAATGCCGCTGATCAACGGCGCCGAGAGCTATACGATGTCGGGCGAGAAGGCCGTGCGCCGGCAACTCTCCGCCGCGGTGAACGCCGGCGGCATCGGCACGCTGCTTCTCTTCCATTATCCGACCACCTGGAACCATATCCTCGGCGATCACGCGATCACCTTCCGCGTGCTGCCGCTCGGACCGGAGCTGACGCAGGTCACCACCAAGTGGCTCGTCAACAAGGATGCGGTCGAGGGCGTCGACTACACGCTCGAGGAACTGACCCATGTCTGGACGGAGACCAACGACCAGGACCGGCAGATCGTCGAGGAGAACGCCTTCGGCATCCGCTCGCCGGCCTATGAGCCGGGCCCCTATTCGGCCGAGCACGAGGGCGGCGTGATGCAGTTCGTCGAGTGGTATTCGAGCTTCATGCTGGATCGTCTTCAGGGTGGCGCCACCCGTCTGTCGCGGGTGGCTTGACCCATGGAAATGGCACGCTCCTTCCAGCACTTCGATGAGCTCCAGCCATGGAGAGACCGCCAGCACCTGCTCGAGTGCATTTCGGCGGTCGCCGAGACCGCGGATGTGATGACCTTCACCTTCCGCTCCGACAAGCCGGCCTGGTTCCGCTATCTGCCCGGGCAGTTCGTGACGCTCGAACTGCCCGTCGGCGAGGAGCCGGTGATGCGGACCTACACGCTGTCGTCCTCGCCCTCGCGCCCGCTTTCGGTCGCCGTGACCGTCAAGGCGCAGCCGGGCAGCATCGGCACGCGCTGGATGTTCGACAATCTGAAGCCGGGGATGGTGCTGAAGGCGCTCGGGCCGCTCGGCGACTTCAGCTTCGTCCGCCATCCCGGCGAGAAATACCTCTTCGTCTCGGCCGGTTCCGGCATCACGCCGATGATGTCGATGACGCGCTGGATGGCCGACTGCGCGCCGGACACGGACGTCACCTTCATCTCCTGTGCAAGGCGGCCGGAGGATCTTCTGTTCAAGCCGGAACTCGAAGTTCTCGCCCGCCAGATGCCGCGGCTCCATCTCGGCTTCCTCGTCGAGGGGCACGAGGCGCGCCACGGCTGGCACGGCCTGCGCGGGCGGATCGACGCGACGAAGCTACCGCTGCTGGCGCCGGATTTCCTGGAGCGAACGGTCTTCTGCTGCGGTCCCGAGCCTTTCATGCGCGGTGTGCGCGAGATGCTGGAGGCGGCCGGGTTCGACATGGCGCGCTATCATCAGGAGAGCTTCCAGCCGGCGGCGGCACCCGCGGCCGAGGAACTGGCGGTCCGCGCCGGGCCGGCCGCGGGCGCCGAGGCCGGTGCGGCAAGGGTCACCTTCACCATGAGCGGCAAGGAAGTGACTGCGGTTCCCGGCCAGACGATCCTGCAGACGGCGCGCGCCAACGGCGTCCGCATCGGCGCCGCCTGCGAGGGCGGCATTTGCGGCACCTGCCGGGTAATGAAGGTCGCCGGCGACGTCGAGATGAACCACAATGGCGGCATCCTCGATGACGAGATCGCGGAGGGCTACATCCTCGCCTGCTGTTCGCGGCCGATGAACGACGTTCAGATCGAGGCGTGAGCGGTTGGGGCGGGCGGTCCGCTCTAACGCCGCGCCGGCTGGTTGGGCAGCTCAGCCTCGGCGGCGGTGATGCTGATCGTGCCGGTGACCGTCATGTCGACGCCGGCGCCCGATCCGCCCTCGGCCTCGGCACGGCTGATCAAGAGGGGCTGCAGGACAGCGGCGGGAGCCTGCGCGCGGGCGGCCGGCGCCGTGCCGACCGTCGCGGCGGCAACGACGGTCAGGACCGGCGGCTTCTCCGGCAGGAGCGCGCCCTGGGCCCAGGTCTTCCGGAGCGCTGAAGCCGGCATGGCGGCGACATTCACGTCGATGTCGTTGAGCGTGCCGGGCACGCGGTAGGGGCAACGCTTCTTGCCGCAATTCTGCCCCGACGAGAATTGCCAGAGCGCATAGCCGTCCCAGTTGCCCATCGGGAAGACGTCGCGGATGTCGGGCTTGTAGCGCGCGTACCAGAGCGGCAGGCGCGAAAGCAGCCGGTGCTTGAAGCGATTGGCGGCAATGTGCTTCGCGGTGATGTGGTTGGTATAGAGGATCGGATAGCGCCCGGTGCGGGCCTTGACGTGCCCGGCAAAGACCGCCGCGTCCTCCAGCGACATGTATTTTTCCGGGTCGATGCCTTCGAGGTCGAGGACCATCAATTCGTCCTCGCGCGGGTCCGCATAGTCGAGGAAGTGATTGGCCTGCTCGATGGGGTTGCCGGGCCGCGCCAGGTGGTAGGCGCCCCAGAGCAGTCCTTGCGAGCGCGCGACCATCCGGCGCGTCTGGTAAAGCTCGCGGCTGACTGCGTATTTGCGCCACATCGTCTTGCAATGGGCGACCGTGTCGCCGCCATGGTCGCCGGTGCAGGTGAAGCTTTCCGGCAGGCCGTCGGAGGCCTTGGCGATGAAGCCGGCAATGCGCTTGTCCTTCAGCATCGCTTCCCAGTCGATGCTGTTCAGTTCATAGGCGTCGACGATGATGGCATTCTGCCGTTGTTTCCACGGCTCCAACTCGCTGGCGCGTGTGTTCGCCGCCGCGAAGGTCAGGCCCAAAAGGGCCACCAGGCGCAAGATCATCCCCGAGATCGAGATTCCCCGCTTTTCCATTCTCTGAGATTGCCGACTTAGCGTTAAAAGGTCGTAAATCCCAGCCCCTGGCCCAATCTGCGCGAGACGGCCGTTTCTGTACACCGACCGAGAGCAGCAAAACGTGCGGCAATTCGGCTCTGGATTGTGGGGGGCACCGGATGCTTAATGTTAGGAGGTCGCGCAGTTTTCTAGCGGTCGATGGCGACGGGTACGGTCCATACGAAGTTGACGTTTACGTAAAAATCAATAGTCTGCGGCGCGGGACGATGCATAAGGCGGCCCTTTGGCCGCAAGCGCAGGAGGAGGCACCATGTACAAGGCACCGGTCGAGGAGATCGCATTCACCTTGAAGCACGTGGCCGGCATGGCTGAAGCCCTCGCGGCCGGAACGTTCGGCGAGCTCGGGGAAGACCTGGTCGATGCGATCCTCGTCGAGGCGGGCCGATTCGCCTCGGAAGAGGTGGCGCCCTTGGGTGAGGTGGGTGACAGGCAGGGGTCACGGCTCGTCGACGGGGCAGTCAGGACGCCGGAGGGCTGGCGCGAGCTCTACCGCAACTGGATCGCCGGCGGCTGGAACGGCCTGACGGCGCCCGAGGCCTTCGGCGGGCAAAACCTGCCGCACATGCTGCACGTCGCCGCCATGGAGATGTGGAACAGCGGCTCGATGGCCTTCGCGCTCGGGCCGACGCTGACCATGGGCGCCGTCGAGGCGGTGGAAAAGCATGGCACCGACGCGCTGAAGTCGGCCTTCCTGCCTAAGATGGTCTCCGGCGAATGGATGGGGACGATGAACCTGACCGAGCCGCATGCCGGTTCCGATCTCGGCGCGCTCAAGACCCGCGCCGAGCGCCGCGGCGACGGCACCTACCGCATTTTCGGCCAGAAGATCTTCATCACCTGGGGCGAACACGATTTCACCGACAACATCGTCCACCTCGTGCTGGCGCGGCTGCCCGATGCGCCGCCCGGCACCAAAGGCATCTCGCTGTTCCTCGTGCCGAAGTTCCTGGTCAACGACGACGGCTCGCTCGGCGCGCGCAACGATGTCTTCTGCCATTCGCTCGAGCACAAGCTCGGCATCCACGGGTCGCCGACCTGCACGATGATCTATGGCGACGGCAAGTTCGGCGAGGAGAAGGGTGCGATCGGCTACCTCGTCGGCGAGGAGAACCGCGGCCTCGCCTGCATGTTCACGATGATGAACAATGCCCGGCTCGCCGTCGGCATGCAGGGCATCGCCATCGCCGAGGCCGCCACCCAGAAGGCGATCGCCTATGCGAAGGAGCGCACGCAGGGCAGGGCGCCCGGATGGAGCGGCGAGGGCATGAGCCCGATCATCGAACATCCGGACATCGCCCGCACGCTCCTGACCATGAAGGCGCTGACGCAAGGGGCGCGCGCCATCGCCTATGCCTGTGCCCACGCCGTCGACATGGCGCATGCTTGCGTGGGCGAGGACGCCCGCCACTGGCAGGAACGCTCGAGCCTGCTGACGCCGATCGCCAAGTCCTTCGCGACCGATGCCGGCGTCGACGTCGCCTCGATGGGCATCCAGGTGCATGGCGGCATGGGCTTCATCGAGGAGACGGGGGCGGCGCGCTATCTTCGCGATGCCCGCATCGCGCCGATCTACGAAGGCACCAACGGCATCCAGGCAATCGATCTCGTCACCCGCAAGCTGCCGCTCTCCGATGGCGCTCATGTGCGCGGCTTCATCGCCGAGCTCAAGCGGATCGCCGCGGCGGTGGCGGCGTCGAACAGGGAAGGCTTCGGCGACACGGCGGCGCGGCTCGATGCGGCGATTGCGGACCTCGCCGAGGCGACCGACTGGCTGATCGCGACCCTTGGCGGCGGCAGGCTTGCGGATGCGCTCGCCGGCGCGACCGCCTATCAGCGCCTCTTCGGCCTTGCGCTGACCGGCGCCTATCTCGCGAAAGGCGGCCTTGCCGAAGCCGGTGACGGAAGAGAGGACCGGCGCATCGCGCTCTGCCGCTTCGCGGCGGAAAACCTGCTTGCCGAAACGGCGGCGCTCAAGGACCGCGTCGTCAACGGCGCTTTGAGCCTTGCCGCCGCCCGCGCCGTTCTGGACTGAGAGAGGAAAGGGAACCTCATGACCGACCACGTGCTCGTCGAACGGCCGGAAGCCTATCCCGGCGTCCAGGTAATCCGCTTCAACCGGCCGGAAAAGAAGAACGCCATCACGCGCGAGATGTACGCGAAGATGACGAATGCCTTGACGGTGGCCGGCACGGATCCGGCCGTCCGCGTCACGGCATTCCTCGGAACGCCGGGCTGCTTCTCGGCCGGCAACGATCTCGGCGATTTTCTCGCGGTCGCGACGGGCGGCAGCATGGGGAGCGACCTTCTCGAATTTCTCCGGGCGCTCGCGGGGGCCACGAAGCCGATCGTATCCGGTGTCGACGGGCTGGCGATCGGCATCGGCACCACCATGCATCTCCACTGCGACCTGACGCTCGCCTCCGCCCGCTCGCTGTTCAAGACGCCCTTCGTCGACCTGGCGCTGGTTCCGGAAGCGGCCTCCAGCCTGCTTGCCCCGCGCCTCATGGGGCATCAACGCGCCTTCGCCCTCCTTGCCGCCGGCGAAGCCTTGGAAGCCGGCGAGGCTCTCAGCGCCGGGCTGATCTCAAAGATCGTCGACGAGCAGGCCGTGGAGGAGGAGACGCTTTCGCTTGCGGCGCGCCTCGCCCGGAAACCGCCGGAGGCGCTGCGCATCGCCCGCAATCTCATTCGCGGCGACCGCCAGGATGTGCTCGCCCGCATCGACGAGGAGGCGAAGCATTTCGCGGCGCAGCTGAAGAGCGCCGAGGCGCGTGCCGCCTTCGAGGCTTTCATGCGCCGCTGAACGGGCGAGCCGGTCTGTGACGTCCGAAAGGCTCGATAGTGTCCGGAGCGGACCTTTGTCAGCCGGGCGATGCGGCGGTGAAAACAGCCAGCTGGGCGTCGAATGCGCGCTTATAGGCCGGCCGCGCTTCGCCGCGTGCGACATAGGCGGAGAGGGTCGGAAATTCGTCCAGCAGAGCCGATCCCTTCAGCCTGAGCAGCACCGTCACCATCAAAAGGTCGCCGGCGCTGAATGCGCCATCGAGCCAGTCGGCATCGCCGAGGCGGCTGGAAAGGGCGCCGAGCCGCTTGCGGATGCTGTCCTCGAGGACGCGCAGGCGCTGCTCGTACCAGGGCTCGTCGCGCTCGAGAATCCGGGCGAGAGCACGATCGAAGATCGGCGGCTCCACCGTGTTGAGCGCCGCGAACATCCACGCGATCGCCCGCGCCCGGGCATTCGCATCCTCCGGCAGCAGGCCCCCATGGCGCTCGGCGATATGGAGCACGATCGCCCCCGATCCGAACAGGGCGAGATCGCCTTCCTCATAGGTCGGAATCTGTCCGAAAGGCTGAAGCGCGAGATGCGCGGGTTCCTTCAGCGCCTTGAACGAAAGAAGGCGAACGCCGTAAGGCTGGCCCGCTTCTTCGAGCGCCCAGCGAACGCGCATGTCACGCGCCAGACCCTTGCCGCGATCGGGCGACCGTTCAAAGGCGGTAATCGTGATCGTCATCGGTGTTCTCCCTGGCTTGCCTGTCTTGGAAGACGACCGGCGAAACGAGACTCCGACACCGGTGCTCGAGAAAGGCTCAAAGCCAGTTCAAAGACAGCAAAGGATGCGTTTCCTGCTGCCGGCCGCCGTCGCATCGCTCCTGCCAGATGAAGTGGTCCATAGGGGCTGACTTTTCCAGCGCCGCCACCGCCTCGACCAGAGGAACTGGTCGATCGGGGTCATCGAGGTGGTAGCCGGCGGCAAGGACCGAGAGGTCCCGCGCAAGCGTCACCGGCTTGCGCGAGACCGCACGGATCCCCCTGGGCGCTCGACAAAGCCGCGAGTGCTCCCGGCCTCGTCGTGCCGTCAACGATGCTGGATCAGTGCGCCATCATCTCGCTGGCGATCTGTTCGCCGCTCAGTGAGGAACGATAGTAGGTCGGCCAGTTGGTCACCTCTTTCAGCAATGCCGCGCGGTCGTCTCCCCAATAGAGGTGGTAGTGATCGGCCTGCGCCGGCGCGATGCGGTGATCGCTGAACTGAATGAACCGCGGGGCCGCTTCGTCGCCTTCTGTCTTCTCGAAGATGTAGCGGACGCCGCGATTGCCGGCTTCGTAGGTCAGGATCTCGTAGCCATCGGCAGCGTAACGGCCTTTGGCGGCGCCGCCAGCCTGGTGGAAAGTGACACTGTCGCCGCTGATGACGATGCGATCGACATCGGTCTCGTATCCGGCTTGGTAATAGGCACGGTACTCCTCGGCGCTCTTGTCGCCATCTCTTGCCTTGTGAGCCATGACCGGGTCCAGGGTGCCATTCTCCAGATAAGGATAAACAGACTGCCAGTCGCCCTCCCAGTCGGAGAGCGTCCGCGGTTCGACCTGGCCATCTTCGAAATGCCCTTTGTAAATGGCGTCGTCGGAACCGTGAGAATGGTCATGCGCTCTGTCATGGTCATGTGAGCGGCTTTGCGCGGCAGTGTCGTCGACCCGTTGGTTTCCCTGCGCCTGCACTGCGAAAAGCAACACCGAACCTATCGCCAAAGCGCCAATGTACCTGGTGACCGCAAACTGCATTTTTCTGGACCTCTACCTGTGTTGAAGAAAATGATCGCGTTACGTTATTACGTAACAAAATGCAGGTAGCCGATCTCCCTTGGCGTGGCAAGGCCAAAACGGCCGGCGTCGCTTAAGCTCTGTGAAATTCAAAACTCAAGTAGACGCTTGACTTTCTGTCGGGCAGCCTGTTACTTAAGTGTATGGTTGAGCATTCGAAGCAACTGGACCTGGCCTTTCACGCGCTCTCGGACGCAACCCGCCGGGGCATTCTCGATCGTCTTTCACGGGGGCCGGCGTCGGTAAGCGAACTGGCCAAGCCTTACCAATCATCGCTCGCCGCGATCCATCAGCACGTGCAAGTGCTCGAGGCGAGCGGGCTGATCGTGACGGAAAAACGCGGCCGCACCCGCGAATGCCGCATTGCCGGCGAGGCCGTGCAGCGTGTCGAGAATTGGCTGAGCGAGCGCCGCCAGCTCTGGGAGAGTCGCTTCGACCGGCTCGGCAGGCTGCTCGAAGGCGGCGACATCACGAAGGGAGATAACGCATGACGCCAGCCCCGTTCTTCCACGGCACCTTCACGCTGAAGCGCGTCTGGGCGGCTCCTCCGCAGCGGGTATTCGACGCATGGTCCGATCCGGAGCTCAAGGCGCAATGGTTCACCGGCCCGCCGGACCGTTGGACATTGCTGCGCCGAACGATGGACTTTCGCGTGGGCGGAGAGGAGGTTCTGGAAGGGCGCTTCCAGGAAAGCGGCACGGTGACGCTTTTCGAGGCCCGCTTCCATGTGATCGAGCCGGCCCGGCGTCTCGTTTATACCTATGACCTGCATCACTCGGGACGCTTCCATTCGGTCACCTTGTCGAGCCTGGAGCTCGAACCGGAAGGCGGTGGAACCCGCGTCTCCTACACCGAGCAGATCGTTTTCCTCGATGGCCGGGACGGCACCGCCGACCGCCGCCACGGGACCGGAATTCAGTTCGACATGATCGAAGCGACCCTCAAATCCTGCGGAGCAATGCTATGACCCTCGCACTCTACGGGCATCCATTTGCCTCATTCGTCTGGAAGCCGCTGATCGCGCTCTACGAGCGCGGGGTTTCCTTCACGTTCAAGATGATCGATCCCGATCACCCCGAGAACCAGGCAAAAATTGCTGCGCTGTCGCCGACGGGGCAATTTCCCGCACTGGTCGACGGCGATCGGGAAGTCACGCAGAGCAACGCCGTGATCGAGTATCTCGACCTGTTTCACGGAAACGGGACGCCGATGATACCGGAGGATAGGCGTCAAGCGTTGGAGGCCCGCATGATGGCCGACGTATTCGACGATTACGTCCATGTGCCGATGCAACGGATTGTCGGCGATGCCCTGCGCAAGAAGGAGGAGCGCGACCCGCGCGGCGTCGCCGATGCGCATGCGCAGATGGAACGCTGCTACGCCTGGCTGGAGCCGCGCCTGCAAGGGAAAGATTGGGCTGCCTGCGGCAGCTTCACGATTGCCGACTGCGCCGCCGCGCCGGCGCTTTTCTACGGAGACTGGGTTCATCCGATTGCCGAGCGGTATCCCACCCTTGCGGCCTACCGGGCGCGGCTCCTGTCACGCCCCTCCGTGGCCCGGGTCGTTGACGAGGCCCGCCCTTACCGGAGCTTCTTTCCGCTCGGAGCACCCGACAGGGATTAGCTCTCCCGGAGAAAGGAGGATCACTTCTCCAGCGTCGCCACCGCCTCGACATGCGCCGACCAGAGGAACTGGTCGATCGGGGTCACCGAGGTGATGCGGTAGCCGGCGGAAGCGAGGATCGAGAGGTCACGCGCGAGCGTCACCGGGTTGCACGAGACCGCGGCGATCTTCTTCACGCCCGAGCGGGCGAGCTCGTGACACTGCGCCTCGGCGCCGGCGCGCGGCGGGTCGAAGACGATGGCGTCGAAGACCTTCAGTTCCTGCGCCATCATCGGCCGGCGGAAGAGGTCGCGTTTCTCGACCGTCACCGGCTTCAGCCCCTGCGTGTTGCGCGCGGCGAAATCCAGCGCCTTCAGGGCCTTGTCGTCGCCTTCGACGGCGTGGACGCGTGCCGTCCGGGCGATCCTCAGCGCGAAGGTGCCGATCCCGGAAAAGAGGTCGGCAACGCGTTTCGCCTTGCCGAGATGATTGAGCACCAGCTTCGCCATCGCTTCTTCCGCCGGACGCGTCGCCTGCGTGAAGGCCCCGGGCGGCGGCGATACCGGCACGCCGCCAAAATCGATCGACGGCTTCACCGGCTCGATGATGATCTCGCCATTGAGGCTGACGCGGGCGATGCCGCGTTCGCCGAGAACGGCCTCCACGGTCGCGCGCCTCTGTCGATCGCCGAGCTTGATCCCCTCGAAGGCAAGGTCGAGGCCGGTTGCCGTTTCGAGCACCGTGATGCGGAAGGGTTCGGCGTTGGACGCCATCGCGGAGGCGATCTTGCGTATCGTCGCCAGCCGCGAGACGATGCCCGGGCTGGAGATGGGACATTCGCCGATCGCCACGATGTGGTGGCTTTCCGCCTGGTTGAAGCCAAGCAGCAACTCCTTCTCGGTTCGCCGTGCGGTGAAGACGACGCGGCGCCGCTCACCTGGCCGCGCGATAATCAGCGGAGCGATCTCCGGCTCGAGGCCTTTCGCCCTGAGGGCATCGACGACGAGTTGGCGCTTGAATGCGTGGTACAGCCCGTCGGCGGCATGCTGCAGCGAACAGCCGCCGCAGGTGCCGTTGACGCCCTCGGGTCCGAAGTGCCGGCACGGAGGCTCGACCCGCTGCGCAGAAGCCTCCTTCAGCGCGATCAGCGTGCCGTGCGCCTTGTTGACGGCAAGCGCGACCAGCTCGCCGGGGAGCGTGAACGGCGCGTAGACGGGGCCGGCTTCGGTCTGCGCGATGCCGTCGCCCTGCGCGCCCAGCCGGCCGATCGTGACGATTTCGGTGCTCATGGTTTCCGCCCCGCGAGAAGGAATTCCTTGTTGCCGTCGCCGCCAGCAATGGGCGAGGGGATGAGGCCGAGGCTCCGCCAGCCCATTTCCTCGACGAGCCAGCGCTTGAGTTCGGCCGCGACGGCCGGAGCGCTCTCCGGATCCTTGAGGAGACCCGCCTTGCTGATCGCATCGCGGCCCGCCTCGAACTGCGGTTTGACGAGGAGGACGCAATGCGCGCCGGGTTCGGCAATCGCCAGTGCCGGCGGCAAGGCGAGCTTCAGCGAGATGAACGACACGTCGGAGACGACGAAGGTGACCGCCCGGCTGCCGAGATCGTCGGGGCCGAGGGATCGGGCGTTCAGTCCCTCGATATTGGTGACCCGCTGGTCTTCCGCAATGCGCGGATGCATCTGCCCGTGTCCGACGTCGATCGCGACCACATGCGCGGCGCCGCGCTTCAACAGGACCTCGGTGAACCCGCCGGTCGAGGCGCCGATGTCGAGGCAGGTCTCGCCGGAGGGATCGAGGCCGAAATGGTCGAGCGCGGCCACGAGCTTCAGGGCCGCGCGCGACACATAGGCCTGCGCCGGGTCGTCGATCGTGATCGTCACCCCTTCGGCGAAGGCCGAAGCCGGCTTGGTCACGACGCGGCCGTCGACCTTGACCGTTCCGCGCTGGATGGCATCGCGCGCGCGGGCACGGCTGGCGACCAGCCCCTTGTTCAGGAGCAACTGGTCGAGGCGGGTCATTGCAGGGGGCTGGCTGGACATGCGCCCCTCATCGCGCGTCGCGCGCCGCAATGCAAGGGACCCCGATGAGGGGAACCGCATTCAGTTGCGAGTCCCGGCGCCGGGAAGGGGAGAGGCCGGGTCGAGTCCGGTTCAGCCGGCCGCACCGAGGCCGGCGGCCTGTTTCTGGCCGAGCGCCTTAAATACGGTCGAGACGATGCCGGCGCGATCGAGACCGGCATGGGCATACATCGCCTCCGGCTTCCCCTGCTCCATCCACACGTCGGGCATTACCATCGGCCGCACCTTGAGGCCGCCGTCGAGCAGGCCCTCGTTCGCGAGGAAATGCAGCACGTGCGTTGCGAAGCCGCCGATTGCGCCTTCCTCGATGGTGATCAGCACCTCGTGATGGCGGGCGAGCTGGCGGATGAGATCATGGTCGAGGGGCTTGGCGAAGCGCGCATCGGCGACCGTCGTCGAGAGCCCGGCCGCATCGAGATCCTCCGCCGCCAGCAGACAGTCGGCGAGGCGGGTGCCGAAGGACAGCAGTGCCACCTTGCTCCCCTGCTTGACGAGCCGGCCCTTGCCGATCGGCAGGATCTCGCCGCGCTCGGGCATTTCGACGCCCACGCCCTCGCCGCGCGGATAGCGGAAGGAGATCGGGCCCTCGTCATAGGCGGCCGCGGTGCGCACCATGTGCTTGAGCTCCGCCTCGTCGGCGGCGGCCATCACCACGAAACCCGGCAGCGACGCGAGATAGGTGGTGTCGAAGGAGCCGGCATGGGTCGGCCCGTCGGCGCCGACGAAGCCGGCGCGGTCGATCGGGAAGCGGACCGGCAGCCCCTGGATCGCCACGTCGTGGACGACCTGGTCGTAGGCCCGCTGCAGGAAGGTGGAGTAGAGCGCGGCAAACGGCTTGTAGCCTTCCGCCGCAAGCCCGGCGGCGAAGGTCACCGCATGCTGCTCGGCAATACCGACATCGAAGCAGCGCGAGGGGTGCACGGCCGCGAACCGGTCGAGGCCGGTGCCGGACGGCATCGCCGCGGTGATCGCGACGATCTTGTCGTCGAGGCTTGCTTCCTGCGTGAGCGCGTCGGCAAAGACGGAGGTATAGGCCGGCGCGTTCGGCTTGGCCTTGGCCTGGGCGCCGGTGATGACGTCGAACTTGTTGACGCCGTGGTACTTGTCGGCCGCGGCTTCGGCCGGCGGATAGCCCTTGCCCTTCTGCGTGACGACATGGATCAGCACGGGGCCCTTGGCGTTGTCGCGGACGTTGCGCAGCACCGGCAGCAGGTGGTCGAAGGAATGACCGTCGATGGGGCCGATGTGGTAGAAGCCCATCTCCTCGAAGATGGTGCCGCCGGTGACGTAGCCGCGCGCATGTTCCACCGCACGGGTGATCGCCCGGTCCACCGTCTTGCCGAGATAGGCGGTGAGCTTCTTGCCGACCTCGCGGATGCCCATATAGGTCCGCCCGGAGGCAAGCCGCGCCAGATAGGCGCTCATCGCCCCCGTCGGCGGCGCGATCGACATGTCGTTGTCGTTGAGGATGACGATGAGGCGGGCATCGAGCGCGCCGGCATTGTTGAGCGCCTCGAAGGCCATGCCCGCCGACATCGCGCCGTCGCCGATCACGGCGATGACGTTGCGGCTCTTGCCGTCGAGGTCTGCCGCGACCGCCATGCCGAGCCCGGCGGAGATCGAGGTCGAGGAATGGGCGGCGCCGAAGGGATCGTATTCGCTTTCCGCGCGGCGGGTGAATCCGGAGAGGCCGCCTTCCTGGCGCAACGTGCGGATGCGGTCGCGCCGCCCGGTCAGGATCTTGTGCGGGTAGCACTGGTGGCCGACGTCGAAGATCAGCCGGTCATTCGGCGTGTCGAAAATCTTGTGGATGGCGATCGTCAGCTCGACGACGCCGAGGCCCGCCCCGAGATGACCGCCGGTGCGCGACACCGCGTCGATCATCTCCGCGCGCAGCTCAGCCGCCAGTTGCGGCAGGTCCCTCTCGTCGATCTTCTTGAGATCGGCGGGATACTGGACCTTGTCGAGCAAGGGGGTCGCCGGCATCGGAGTGGTTGGCAGTTGTGTCACGCTACATGCCTCATGCGCGCCAACGGCCGGGCGCGCGATCTTGTTGGGTGGTGTCGGTCAAAAGGGTTCTTTAGACGCATTCGCGGTTGAATGCAAAATTAGGCTTTCCTGCGGCTCCAACCAAGGGCCCAACGCAATTATACCAACGGCGGTCGCGGGACGCGCCCCGCCACGACACACAATAGCTCCGGTCGGATCGGTTGAAACCTACCGCCGCCGCTAAAGGGCCCAGCCCTTTCAAACATCACCCATTTTGACGCACGAGCCTGATTGCAAAATTAGCGCTCCGGCAGGGGAATGAACTCCTCCTCGGCTCCCGGAACGATGTCGAAGCGCCCCGAGCGCCATTCCTCCTTCGCCTTGTCGATCCGCTCCTTGGAGGAGGAGACGAAATTCCACCAGATGTGGCGCGGCGAACCGAGCGCGGCGCCGCCGAAAAGCATCACGTGACAGCCGGAGGGGCCGGCCGTGATGGTGATTTCGTCCCCGGGGCGAAAGACGAGAAGCTGGTTGTCGGCGAAGTGGTCGCCGGCAATGATCGCTTCGCCGGAAAGGATATAGAGCGCGCGCTCCTCCCATCGGGCGGCGAAAGGCGCGCTCTTGCCCGCCTCGATCATGAGGTCGACGTAGATCGTTTCGGTGAAGGTCAAGACGGGGGAGGTCACGCCCTCGTAGGCACCGATGACGACGCGTGCGCGCACGCCGCCATCGGCGAGGTGCGGCAGCATGCGTTCCTCGGTGTGGGTGAAGATGGGGGCGATCTCTTCCTTGTCGTCGGGCAGCGCCAGCCAGGTCTGCAATCCGGACAGCGAACGCTCTTGCCCGCGCTGGTTTTCCGGCGAGCGCTCGGAATGCACGATGCCGCGCCCGGCGGTCATCAGGTTGACGTCGCCGGGACGGATCACCATCTCGGTGCCGAGACTGTCGCGGTGCTTGATCTCGCCGTCGAAGAGGTAGGTGACCGTCGAAAGGCCGATATGCGGATGCGGACGGACGTCGATCGCCTCGCCGGCGCGGAGCAGCGCCGGCCCCATCCGGTCGAAGAAGATGAATGGTCCGACGAGACGGCGGCGTGCCGTCGGCAGCGCCCGGCGCACCTCCAGGCCGCCGATGTCGCTGGTGCGCGGAATGATCAGATGCTCGATGGCGTCGCAGGCCGGCTTTTCGCCGGCAAGCGGATCGGGACCAGGGAAGAAGGACATGGCGCTCGCTCCGGTTGGTTTCCCCGGAGACTAGCGCCAATCCCCCCTGGCGGGTAGCGGGGCATTGGAGGACGCTGTGTTTCTCGTTGCGCGCCATCTGTCGCGGTCACTGCGCAAGATTCGCCCCTCACCCTGGCCCTCTCCCCGTAAAAACGGGGAGAGGGGACTGAGACGGCGCCGCGAGTGTCCTTCGCCCCGCTTGCGGGGAGAAGGTGCCGGCAGGCGGATGAGGGGCGAATCTTGGCAACTCCTCCGCCGAAACGTCACTGCTCCGCGTCGAGCGGCTCTACACCCTGCGGCCGGCCGGCGCGGTCGAGGCGGATTTTTTCGATGCGATCCTCTGCTGCCTTCAACAGGGCTTCGCAATGCTTCTTCAGGGCTTCGCCGCGCTCGTAGATTTCGATGGACTTGTCGAGCGCCACGTCGCCGCGTTCGAGCGCCGAGACGATGCGCTCCAGTTCCTCGACGGCCTGCTCGAAGGAGAGGGCGGAAACGTCCGGTTGCGTGTTGTTATTGTTGTCCATGGATTACCCTCTCATCAATCTCAGAATATGCAGCCCGGCCGATTCGGCGAGCCCCTGCAGATCGTAGCCGCCTTCGAGCAAGCTGACGATCCGGTTGTCCGCGCTTCTGCCGGCGACGTCCAGCAAGCGCCCCGTCGCCCAGTCGAAGTCTTCGGCCACGAGGTTGATCTGGGCGAGCGGATCGCGATGGTGCGCGTCGAAGCCGGCGGAGATCAGGACGAAGTCGGGACGGAAATTCTCGAGTGCCGCAAGTACCCGGCTGCGGAACGCGTCGCGGAAATGTTCGCCGCTGCTGTTGGGCGAAAGCGGCGCATTGACGATATTGTTCCTGACGCCCGTCTCGTCCTTGGCGCCGGTGCCCGGATAGAGCGGAATCTGGTGGGTGGAGCAGAAGAGCACGGACGGATCGTCCCAGAAGATGTCCTGGGTGCCGTTGCCATGGTGGACGTCCCAGTCGACGATGGCGACGCGCTCCGCTCCATGCACCGTCTGTGCGTGACGCGCGGCAATCGCCACCGTGTTGAAGAAGCAGAAGCCCATCGGCCTGTTCTTCTCGGCGTGGTGGCCTGGCGGGCGTGCCGCGACGAAGGCGTTGTCCGCTTCCCCGGCGAATACGGCGTCGACCGCCGCGACGGCGCCACCGAGGCCGGTCAATGCCGCCTCCAGGCTCATCGCGCTCGCATAGGTATCCGCTTCGAACTGGTTGATGTCGTCGTCCGGAATGGCGCGCTTGATCGACCGCAGGTGGTCTTCGGTGTGAGCGAGCAGCACCAGATCCTCGTCGCCCTTCGACGCCTCGAGCCGCTTCAGTTCCGCGAAATTCGGATGCTCCAGAGCGATATTCAGCGCCCTCAGCCGGTCCGGCCGCTCAGGGTGCCCTTCGGGAACCTTGTGCTCCAGGAAGATCGGGTTCTCGTAGAGATGCGTGGTCATTCGCGGAAAGCTAGTGCGCGCCGCCGCCGAAATCCATGGCGGGAACCCGAGAAAATGGCGATTTCAACAGCGCGGATCGATCAGGATCTTGCCGTCGCGGCGTGGATCGGACTGGTGCGCGAGCGCTTCGGCAAGCCTGCTCAGGGGATAGATCGCCGCCACCGGGCTCTTGAAGAGCCCGTCGCGCAGGCCGGTGAAGCTGCGAGAGAAGCCCGCCTGCAGCGCATCGCGGCCGGCGGAATGCACCCAGGTTCTGAGCCACAGGAAGGCGAAGCGGACATCGGGGCGGGCGGCGATCGCGGCCTGCGGCACGGCCATGCCGCTCAAGGCTCCGTACTGGATGAAGGTCCCGCCCGGACGGACGGACCGCTCGATCAGTGCGCCCGCGAGCGGGCCGCCGACGGCATCGAGCACCGCGTCGAAGCGGGTCTCGGTCGGAAGATTGCCGCCATCGGTCACGATGATCCGCTGCGCGCCGCCGAGGCGGATGCGGCTTTTATCGCTGCGCAGGATGGCCGTCGGCACCATCCCCTCGAGCGCGAGCAGCTTCATCAGCATGCCGCCGATCGCCGAACCCGCGGCCGTCACAGCGGCGCTCAAACCCTTGAGCGAACCGAAATGCTCGCGCAGGGCCTCGACGAGCCGGAGCGCCGTCAGCGGATTGACATAGCTCATCGCCGCCTGCTCGTCTCCGATATCGTCCGGCACGCGAAAGCACCATTCGGCCGGGCGCAGGAGGAATTGCTGCCACAGGCCGCTCGCGCCGATCGGAATGACGCGGTCTCCCTCTGCAAGGCCGCGCACATCCGGACCGACGCGCCGGACGATGCCGACGCCCTCGAATCCGGGGACGAAAGGCAGGCTCGTGCGCGCGCTGTAGGCGCCCGTCACGGGAATGAGGTCCGACGGATTGACCGCCGCGAGCGATATTTCCACCTCGACCTCGCCGGCGCCGGGCGCGACGCGCTCGGCGTCCACGAGTTCGATGACTTGCCGGGGATCGCCAAACTGTCTAACGAGGGTGGAGCGCATCATGGGAGTCTCGCATGGGCGGCCTGGAGCGGGAAAACGTCACGGAAATTCGCATTCCGTTTCGCGATATAGACATGCACGGCCACATGCACAATGCGGCCTACTACGCGCATGCCGAGGCGGCGCTCGGCAATCTCTGGCGACATCGGCCGGCGGTGGCGAACGAGCCCGCCTATCTCGTCCGCCGCTCGTCCTGCGTCTTCCACCGCGGCTTGCGCTTCGACGAACCGGCGCGCTTCACCGTCAGCGTCGCGAAGATCGGCGGCAGTTCGGTGAGCTTCGCCGTCACCGTCGAGACCGGGAGCCGGCTTTCGGCGGAGGTCGAGATTGTCTGGGTGGCGGTCGATCCCGCTCGTCATCAGCCGGTGCCGCTGCCCGTCGCCACGCGGGAATGGCTTGCCGCCTACGCGGGCTGATCCGGCCTCAGGCTGCGGAAATGGGCGACGATTCCCATGCCGCCGCCGATACCCATCATCGCCAGGGCTTCGCTGTCCGATCCGGCCGCAAGCATCTGCGAAAACAGCCGGACGACGAGGATGGCGCCGGAAGCGCCGTAGGGATGGCCGAGCGCGATCGCCCCGCCGTCGCGATTGACGCAGGCCGGCGAAATTCCGAGCCGGTCGAGGCTGCCGAGAACCTGCGAGGCGAAGGCCTCGTTGAATTCGATGAAATCGACGGCGGCGAGGTCGAGCGCCGGATTGCGCGACCGCAGCTTCGCCATCGCAGGGACGGGGCCGAGCCCGAGCAGGTTCGGATCGACCCCGGCCGTCGCGGCGTCGATGAATTGAAGCGCGAAGGGAACACCGAGCCGGCGCGCCTCGGCGAGCGAGGTCACCAGCACCATGGCCGCACCATCATTGATCGGGCAGGCGTTGCCGGCCGTGACGGTGCCGTCCCTCACGAAAACCGGCTTCAGCCGCGCGAGGGTCTCCGCCGAGGCGTTCGCGCGCGGGCATTCGTCCTTGCTCACCGCACCTGCGGCTGTCCGCACGGCGACGATCTCGCGCGCGAACCGGCCCGCCGTCTCGGCCGCCACGGCGCGGCGATGGCTTTCGAGGGCAAACCGGTCCTGCCGCTCGCGGGAGAGGCCGCAGGCCGAAGCGACGTTTTCGGCAGCGACGCCCATATCCGGATCGCCAATGGAATCGGGCGCCATCCGTGCGCGGCTGACGGGTTGCGGCTGTCCGCCGCGTTCAAGCGGCGGCCGAAGCCGGAGATGGGCGCGGCTGGCGCTCTCGGTGCCGCCGGCAAGATAGAACCGGCCCGCGCCCGCCTGGATCAGCCGCGCCGCAAGCACGATCGCCTCGAGCCCCGAGCCGCACTGGCGATCGACCGTCACGCCGGGGACGGAGACGGGAAGGCGGGCCTCGAGCGCCGCGAGGCGCGCGAGGTTGCCGGCGCTGTTGGCGGCATTGCCGACGAGCACGTCGTCGACCTCGGCCCGCGCGACGCCGCTGTCGGCGACAATCCTTTCGATCAGGAGGGCGGCAAGGCTTGCCGGCTCGATTGCGGCGAGGCTGCCGCCGACGCGGCCGATCGGCGTGCGAAGGGCGGCGATGATGACCGGTATTCGAGGCGGATCAGACAAGGCGTTCAAGGGCACCGTTCTCCTCCGCGATCCATTGCCGGAGCTCCTTTGCCGCGACCTTGCCCGAGGCGGTCATCGGCATCTGCCGGCAGAGCCAGATCCTGCGCGGATGCTTGTAGCGCGGCAGGGCGGCGGCAAGGTGGCGTAGCAGCGCCGCGCGGTCGAACGTGCCGGTCGGCTGGATCACCGCCGCAAGTTCGCTGCCGAGATCGGGATGGTCAAGGCCGAAGACCAGGGCGGCGCGCACCCCGGTGACGGCGAGGATCACGGCCTCGACTTCGGACGGATAGATGTTGTTGCCGCCGGAGAGCACCATGCCGCCGGCGCGGCCGAGGAGATGCAGCGTGCCGTCCGCATCGAGAAATCCGAGATCGCCGACGGTGGCAAGATTGCCTTCGCGGCGAAACCCGGCCCCGTCGCTACCGGCGATATAGCCGTCCGACGTCAGCGCGCTTTCGACGAAGATCGTTCCGGTCTCCCCTGGCGCAAGGTCGCGGCCCTGATCGTCGAGGATCGCCACGCGAACGCCCGGGAATGGCTTGCCGACGGCGGTCGGCGAAGGGTCGCCGCCGGCGCCGGCGACGGTGATGAAGCCGAGTTCCGACGCGCCGTAATATTCCGTGACCTCGCTTGAGGGAAAGGCGCGGTCCGCCGCCTCGCGGTCCGCCGGCGTAAGCTTGGCACCGGCGACCGTGATCTTCTCGACCGAGCGCGATGCTGTGCTTCCAGCCTCTTCGCACAGCCGCCTGAGCATCGTCGGCACCAGCACCAGCCGCGTTGCGCCTATGCCCGCAATCGTCGCCAGGGCATCATGCGCCTCGAAATGGCGGGCAGCGATGAACTCGGCTCCGACCGCCAAGGTTTCGGCCAGCGCATAAAGCGTCAGGCCGTGCGCCAGTGGTCCGGGCGCGTAGGTGCTCAATTCCGGCTCGATCCCGAAAAAACGCCGCCCGGCTTCGAGGCTCGCGCGCCAGGACCTGCGGTCGCGGATGATCGCCTTCGGCTCGCCGGTCGTGCCGGAGGTGAAGACGACGAGGAAGGGTTCGGCGTCCTTGCCGACGCGAAGGGCGGAGGAGCCCTCGAAAGCATCGAGCGAATATGTCCGTTCCGCCGACGGGACGTCGAGCAGCAGGTGGTCGCCGTCGGCGCGGAGGACGATCTCGGGCTGCAACTGCGCCTTCATCCGTCGGCGCGTCCCTTCCGGCAGGTGCGGATCGATGAGTGCGGCGCAATTGCCCGCCGCTGTCGCGGCGAGAAAGGCGGCGGCGAAGAGCGGATGATTGCCGGTTTCGATCGCGACCAGGCGCGTGCGACCGGCAAGGACGCTCGCCCGCGTCGCTTCCTCCGCTGATCGTTCGATCGCATGGAGGATGCGGCCGGCCTCTTCGGCAAGCTCCGCAAACGTGAAAACCCGGCCCTCCATGCGGAAGGCCGGGCAATCCGGGCGTTCGCCCGCATGATGCTTGATCGCTGCGGTGAGCGGCATCGCCTCAGGCGCGGGCCGGCAGCAGCGGGTAGCCCGCATAGACCGCACGGGCGGCGAGCGTCGCGATCGCCGCCTTCATGAGGTCGCCTGGGATGAAGGCGAGCGAGCCGGTTGCGGCGGCCGCGAGCGGCGTGCCGGTAACGGCCGAAAGCCAGGGAACGCCGATCGCATAGAGCACGACGATGCCGCCGATCACGGAGGCGAGGAAGAAGCCGGCGAACTGGCGTCCCTCCGAATTCTGAGCGCGCACGAAACACTCGGCGATGAGGCCGGTGGCGAAGGCTGCGATCGCCCAGCCGAGGATGAAGCCGCCGGAGGGGCCGGCCAGCACTGCAAGCCCGCCACGGCCGCCGGAGAGCACCGGCAGGCCGATCGCGACCAGCAGGATGACGAGCAGGAAGGAAAGCGCGCCGCGCTTCGCGCCGATGATGCAGCCCGCGAGCATGACGCCCATGGATTGCGCCGTGATCGGAACCGGGATGAAGCCGAGCGTGATCGGGGGAATAAAGCCGAGCACGACGACGATTGCGGCAAACAGCGCAACGAGGACGAGGTCTCTGGTGTTCATGGGGTCCTACCTTTATTAGCGGTCGCGAATTTATTGCCGGCGAAATCCGCGGGCGTCAATGGCGGCGGCGATCGTATCCGCATCTTTCAATGTCAGGATGATCAGCGGCCCGATGATCGTCAGCGGCCGGACGGGAAGCCCGCGGGCGCGGTGCGCTTCGCTGATCGCCTGATAGCGGGCGAAGATATCGGGAACGAAGCGCAGCACAAGCCCAAGCGCCAGGCTGACATCCGCCGCCCTGACGAGGCCCAGGCGCTCGAACGGTTTCAGAAGGACCGTCACCTCGTCCATGAAGGCGCCGATCGTCGTCGTCGCGGTCACGGCGGCGGCAAGGAGCACGAGCGCCGTGAGGCGCAGGGCGAGGGCGAGGACCTGCGGCAGAGGAATGAGGAAGAGATTGACGGCGGCAAGGACGAGAATGGTGAAGAATACGAAGCCGACCCGCGCAAAGGCCTGCCGAAGCGTCAGGCCGAGCGAGAGATAGAGCCCGCCGGCGAGGAGGAAGGCGGCCAGCAGCGGAAGGGGCGAGTCCGTCGCAAAGAGGGCGATGCTCGCCAGCAGCAGCGCGACCAGCTTGGCCCGCACCGGCACGCGGTGAAACCAGCTTCGTCCCTCGACATAGAGGCTCGTCAGCATCCGGCGACCTCGTGATAGCATCGGACGGTCTCGTCCGGTTTCCCGTCGGCGATGAGGCGCCCCTCATGAAAGAGCAGCAGCCGCTCGACGCCTTCGACGAGGCCCAGATCATGGGTGATGACGATCGTGTCCTCTTCGAGTGCCTCGATGGTATCGGCGACCATGCGCCGGTTGCGCAGGTCGAGCTGGTTGGTCGGCTCGTCGAGAATCAGGATCTTCGGCCCGGTGACGACGACGCTCGCCATGGCGACGAGCTGCGTCTCGCCGCCGGAAAGCTCATGCACCCGCCGTCTCGCGAGATGGCTGACCCCGAAGCGCGCCAGCACCGCCTCCGTGCGCGAGGAGATCTCATGGACGGGCAGCCCGCGATTCTTGAGGCCGAAGGCGATGTCGTCGGCGACGATCGGCATGATCAACTGGTGCTGCGGGTTCTGGAAGATGAAGCCGGCTTCAGCGAGCACGGCCCGGCCGTCCGCGACCGTGTCGAGCCCGTTGACCTTCACATGGCCCGTGCTCGGCTTGACGAGCCCGTTGATCAGCCGCGCGAACGTCGTCTTGCCGGAGCCGTTGAGGCCGATGATGCCGATCCGCCGCTCGTCGAGGGCCAACGTCACGGGATGAAGCGCGACCCTTTCCCCGAAACTGACCGAGCAATCGGTAAAGCGGATATCCAATCCTTGTTCCTCGCGCGTTCGTGCTCGTCTCCAGCGCTCGCTCTATAGGGCAAGTCGATCGGCAAGGGCAATGCGGCTGCACGGCGCTTTGCCCTTGGGCTTGCATTTGAAATTTGGGAATAAAAGCCTATTCTCTTCACCCATGACGATTCGGCTCTCCAACCGCGATGCCCGGCGCATCTTCCTCGCCAAGCAAGGCCTGTCGGCCGCGCCGCACCGCGCGCTCGGCAAGGAGGGGCTGCTGCGGCTGATCCATGACATCGGTTTCGTGCAGGTCGACAGCATCGCCACGGTCGAGCGGGCCCATCACCAGATCCTCTTTTCACGCAACCAGACCTATCGGCGCGAGCATCTGGCCGAACTTCTGGAGAAGGACGGCGAGCTTTTCGAACACTGGACCCACGACGCCTCGATCATTCCGAGCGCCTTCTTCATCTATTGGAAGCACCGTTTCCAATGGGAGAGCGAGACGATCCGGGAACGCTGGCGCAAGTGGCGCGGCGATGGCTTCGATGCGAGCTGCGACGAAACCTATGAGAGGATCGCGAGCAACGGCGCCGTGATGTCGCGCGACCTGAAGGAGGATGGTCACCAGTCCGGGGGCTGGTGGAACTGGCATCCGTCGAAGACGGCCCTCGAAGTGCTCTGGCGGCAGGGCCGGCTGGCGATCGCGCGGCGGGAGAACTTCCAGAAGGTCTACGACCTGACCGAACGGGTCATCCCGCCGCACCATTTCGAGGGCGAGGTGACGCATGCGGATTTCGTCGACTGGGCCTGCCGCAGCGCGCTTGAACGGTTGGGCTTCGCCACGCACGGCGAGATTGCCGCCTTCTGGGACCTCGTCTCGCCCGATGAGGCCAAGGCCTGGGTCGCCGCCCATCGCGACGAGCTCGCGGACGTCGTGATCGAGTCCGCCAATGGCGGCAAGCCGCGGCCGTCCTATGCCTTCGCGGGGTTCCTGGACGGTCTCGGCGACATTCCCGATCCGCCCGCCAGGGTGCGCGTGCTGAGCCCCTTCGACCCATTGCTGCGGGACCGCAATCGCACCGAGCGCCTCTTCGATTACTTCTACCGCATCGAGGTCTTCGTCCCGGAAGCCAAGCGCGAATACGGCTACTATGTCTTCCCGCTGCTGGAGAGCGACCGGCTGATCGGCCGCATCGACATGAAGGCCGACCGCAAGGGCGGGAGCCTCGACGTGCGACGGCTCTGGCTGGAGCAGGGGGTCAGGGCGTCGTCCGGCCGTTTGGAAAGGCTCATGGCCGAACTCGATCGCGTCGCCCGCTTCACCGGCGTCGAAAGGGTCAATCTGCTCGAAGGCTGGAATGCCGCCCTTTCCTGACCGGTCCATGTTCTGTTTTTGCTTGGCTTGCCGCGTTGCGCTCCCTAAATGGAGCCAATAGTCCTTCACGACACGGAGCAGCACCATGGACACCAACCTGATCAGCCTCTTCGATGCGGACGAGGCGACGGTCCGCAAGGTTCTCTCCGAGACGCTTTCGGGCGCCGACGACGGCGAACTTTTCCTCGAGCATGCGCAGGCGGAGGTGCTCTCCTTCGACAACGGCCGTCTGAAGGGCGGCAGTTTCAACACCGACCAGGGGTTCGGCCTGCGGGCAGTGGCGGGCGAAGCGGTCGGCTACGCCCACGCTGGCGAATTGTCGCTCGCGGCCCTGAAGCGGGCGGCGGACGCCGTGGGGCAGGTGACGCGCGGCTATTCCGGCTCCTATGCCGCGGCCCCGCAGCGCACTAACAAGAAGCTTTATGGCGACGAGAACCCGATCGGCGAGCCCGCCTTCGAAACCAAGGTGACGCTGCTTCAGGAGATCGACGCCTATCTTCGCGCCACGGAGCCCAAGGTGCGGCAGGTGACCGCGACGATCTCCGCAAGCTGGCAGGTGGTGGACATCCTGAGGGCCGACGGCCATCGCGTCCATGACGTGCGGCCGATGACGCGGCTCAACATCTCGGTCGTCGTCGGCGAGGGCGACCGGCAGGAGAGCGGGACCTTCGGCATCGGCGGACGGCGCGGCTTCGGCGACTTCATCACCGAGGAAAACTGGAAGCGCGGCGCCGACGAGGCTCTGCGGCAGGCGCTCGTCAATCTCGACGCCATCGACGCGCCGGCCGGAACCATGGACGTCGTGCTCGCCTCCGGCTGGCCGGGCGTGATGCTGCACGAAGCCGTAGGTCACGGCCTGGAGGGCGATTTCAACCGCAAGAAGACGTCCGCCTTCGCCGGGCTCCTCGGCGAGCAGGTTGCGGCCAAGGGCGTCACCGTCGTCGACGACGGCACGATCGAGGCGCGGCGCGGCTCGATCTCGATCGACGACGAGGGCACCCCTTCCGGCTACAATGTCCTGATCGAGGACGGCATGCTCGTCGGCTACATGCAGGACCGCCAGAATGCCCGCCTGATGGGCATGAAGCCGACCGGCAACGGCCGTCGCCAGGGCTATGCGCACGTGCCGATGCCGCGCATGACCAACACCTACATGCTTGCCGGCGACCGCACGCCCGAGGAGATCATCTCCTCGGTGAAGAAGGGCATTTACGCCGTCTCGTTCGGCGGCGGCCAGGTGGACATCACCTCCGGTAAATTCGTGTTCGGCTGCACCGAGGCCTACCTCATCGAGGACGGCAAGGTCGGCGCGCCGGTGAAGGGGGCGATGCTGATCGGCAACGGGCCGGAGGCGATGCGGCGGGTAACGATGGTCGGCAACGACATGAAGCTCGATACCGGTATCGGCAATTGCGGCAAGGCGGGCCAGTGGGTGCCCGTCGGCGTCGGTCAGCCGCACCTCAGGATGGATCGGATCACCGTCGGCGGCACGCAGGCATAGGACTCCAAAGCGCCGCGCGTCTCAGCGGGCGCAAAGGCGATGCAGGCGGCTATCCCCGGTCGGGAAGCAGGGTGCAGGCATAGGAGTGCTTTTTCAGGATATTGCAGGCGGTCGTGGCCGCCTCGCGGCTGGCAAAGCCGCTGAAACCAACGCGATAGGGACCGGCATCGCCCGAGCCGGCGGATTCGGTATGGGGAGAGGCGCCGAGGAGGGCCGCGCCGCCGGCCGATTGCGCTTCGATGAGGATCTTGCGCGCGCCTTCCTCGGTCGAAGCGGTGGAGATCTGAATCCGCCAGCCGTTTGCCACCGGTGGGGTAGCGGCCTCGTTCAGCGCCGTGGGCCGGTCCGCCGGCACGACCGTTTTCGTGGATGCGGCAAGAGCCGACGCGGCCGCATTTCCGGGCGCAGGCGTGATGCCGGCATAGGAAAGCGAAACGCCCGGCAAGGTGGCGACTTCGACGGGCGCGCGCGACTTCACGGCTGCGACCATCGTGCCGCCGGTGGGCGACGAGGCCCTTCCCAGGTGCTGGTCGAGGAGCGCGGCCATCTTGTCGTCGCGGCTCTTCGCGCTCCGCCCGCCGAGCACCACGCCGATGACGCGGCGGTTGCCATCGCTGACCGCGCTGACGATATTGTAGCCCGAGGCTCTGGTATAGCCGGTCTTGATCCCGTCCATGCCCTGGTAGCGATACATGAGATTGTTGTGACCGCGGATCACGCGGCCGCGAAACGTGAAGCTTTCGGCTGCGAAAAGGCGGTATTCCCGCGGAAAGTGCCTCATCAGCGCGACAGCGAGCTTCGCCATGTCGCGCGCCGTCGTCACCTGCTGGCCGGCCGGCAGGCCGGAGGCATTGACGAAGAAGGTGCGGCTCATGCCGAGTCGGCGCGCCTTCGCATTCATCATGCCGGCAAAGGCTTCCTCCGACCCGCCAAGCTGCGCGGCGATCGCCGCCGCCGCGTCATTGGCCGAGCGGACGATCATGCCGTAGACCGCCTCTTCGACGGTAATCGCTTCACCCGCCCTGACCCCAAGTTTCGTCGGCGGTTTGCGCGCAGCCGTCGGCGACATCGTGATTGGGGTGTTCCAGGCGATCCGGCCGCGGTGAAGTGCCTCGAAGGTCAGGTAAAGCGTCATCATCTTCGTCAGCGACGCCGGATGATTGAGCGTATCGGCATTTTCGGCGGAGAGCACCCTGCCCGTGCGCATGTCGAGGACGAGGGAAGCGCTGCCGGCCGCGGCCTGTGCGGTGCCGAGGAGAAGCGCGACAAGTGCCGCCAAGGCAAACCGGAATCTTGTCATCGGATCTCCCCTAATGTCTGCGAACGCGCGCCTGGCCGCGATTTCGGTTTGCCTTTGTGACAGGCTCGCGGCCCTGTTGCAACCGTGGAAGCGGCCGCGCGCGCCGAGACTTGCTTGTCCGGCGTGTCGTTGGGGATTCAGCAAGGTTTAACCCCGCCGACATACCGTCCTCCATCGCAGAGTAAAGCAAATGTGGCCGGGCGGCCATCGCGGTGATTGCGGGCGGACGATCCGGGCGGGGCACACGGAGCAAAATGAACGAGGGATTGGCGCGGGTCTTCCGCAACCATGTCAGGCGCGCTGCCGTGACCGGCGGGCTCGAGGCTGCCCACCTTCTTGCGCGGGCGCGGCTGATGGGAGCGGCACGCGGGCGGGGGGCGATCTTCACCCTTCATCACGTGCGCCCGAAAATTCCGCGCGCCTTCGACCCCAATGCCCATCTCGAAATCACGCCGCAGTTCCTCGAAGAGGCGATCCTGACGCTGAAGCGAAACGGCTACCGCTTCGTTCCGCTGCAGGACGTGCCCGCCTGCCTCGCCTCGGCCGGCCAGCGGCCTTTCGCCTGCTTCACCCTGGACGACGGCTACCGCAACAATCTCGACCATGGCTTGCCGGTGTTCGAGCGGCATGGCGTGCCGTTCACGGTCTTCGTGACGGCCGGTTACGTCGACCGCACCCACACGCTCTGGTGGGAGACGCTTGCCGATGCGCTGTCGGCCGTCCGCAGCCTCCGCTTCGATTTCGGCACGGGTGAGGAGACCATCCGGGCTGCAAGCCTCTGGGAGAAGCAGGCTGCCTTCGATCGGATTGCCGCACGTATCCACGGCGGCGACGAGGCGGGCGCCGTCGCCGCGCTGAACCGCGCCGCGGCCGGGCACGGCATCGATGCCCTGGCGATCACGGAGCGACTGACGCTCGACGAGGCAGGGCTGCGCGCGCTGACGGCGAGCCCGCTCGCAAGCCTCGGGGCCCACACGATCAGCCATCGCGCCCTGGCGCGGCTCGGGGACGACGAAGCGCGCCGCGAACTCCAGGCCTCCGCCGCCCGCGTCGAGGCGATCACCGGTCGTTTCCCGTCGAGCTTCGCCTATCCCTATGGCGACCGGTCGGCATTCTCGGCACGCGACCATCGGCTTGCCGCCGACCTCGGTTTTGCCGTGGCGGTCACGACCGAGCCGGGCATGCTTTCGGCCTCGGCGAACCTCCACGCGCTGCCGCGCATCTCGCTCAACGGCCATTTCCAGAGCGCCCGTTACGTGACGGCCCTGGCATCCGGCATTCCGTTCCGGCTTTTCGCGCGCTAAGCATTTTGCAGTCAGGTGGAATCACCTGACGTCGCACAACTACGGCAAAAACAAAGGATAGAGCGGCGGCGCGAATACATGTGAGCGCATCCCGATCTACACCGACCGTCAGGGATACATCCGCACCTTCGTCCAGCCGCCCTCCGGCTTCTCGCGGCGGAATTCGACGCGATCGTGCAGCCGGAACGGTCGGTCGTGCCAGAATTCGATCGAGGTCGGGCGGATGCGGAAACCGGACCAGTATTCGGGCCGGGGAATCTCGCCGATCGCGTGCCGGGCCGTGTATTCGGCGACGGCCTTTTCGAGCGCGAAGCGGCTTTCGAGCGGGCGCGACTGCTTGGATGCCCAGGCGCCGATGCGGCTGCCGCGCGGCCGGCTCTGGAAATATTCGTCCGCCTCTTCGTCGGAGACGACTTCGACCGGGCCGCGCAGGCGCACCTGGCGGCGCAGCGATTTCCAGTGGAAACACATGGCGGCCTTGCGGGTCGCCAGAATTTCCTGGCCTTTCCGGCTTTCGAAATTCGTGTAGAAGACGAAGCCGCGTTCGTCGAATCCCTTGAGCAGCACCATGCGCACATTGGGCAGGCCATCGGGGTCGACGGTCGCGAGCGCGACGGCGTTCGGATCGTTCACCTCGCTCTTCTCGGCGTCCGCCAGCCATGTGCCAAAAAGGGAAAAAGGCTCGTTTGCTTCCGTGAAGTCACTGGATATTAACTCATTCGCGGTCATATTGCCTTCCAATGCCGTGTATCTGGCGCGGGAACACGCCGGGATGAGCTCGGGTCCGTGTTCCGCATCGAAAAATGTCAGAGCCTGCCTGCGGACTTCCGCGCGGCATGTGCGGCTCTGGCGAGTCTGACAGGATTGCCGTGCAAGACATAGCAAAGCGGATCGATGGTAAGAAGGATTTTTCCTTTGCATTGCTGCGCAGGACGGCAATTTGCCTGACGATTCTCGTTCTGCCGGGATGTATGGGCGCCGGTCTCGACGTCTTCGGGGGCTCGGGCGTCGACCGCTCGGTCTCGACCGGGACCGTGCCGGTTGCAAAGACTTCGGACGGCCTTTCCGACGCGCTCGCCGTGCGCAATGCCGTGTCCTCCGCCGATATCAGCCAAGGCGGGACCAATGCCATTCCCTGGGCGAATGCAAGCTCGGGCAGCGCCGGCGTGATCATGAGCATCGAGGAGGACCAAGCCTCCGGGGTGCGGTGCCGGCGTTTCACGACGACGCGCCATTCCTACGAGGGTATCGCGCGGTTCGACGGCAGCACCTGCCAGCTCGAAAACGGCGAGTGGTACCTGACGAGCTTCGGCCCGCGTAGTTGAAAATCGCCTGTTAACCACGTTGCCGCAAAGCGGCGACCGAAGGTCCGCAAACCTCTCGCGCGGGCCGCTGCCGCCTCTCCCGACTAACCGTTATTTAGCAACTTCCCCGGATCATCGGCTGCAGGGGAAAGGCCTTCCGATCGCCTTCCCGATATCGTCAAGCGGACGGCGCGCCTCCGGGAGAGGGCCGCCGATCAAAGAAATGGTGTGAAGCCATGCGCGATCCCTACGCAATTCTCGGCGTGCGCCGCAATGCCGGGCAGGAGGAAATCAAGACCGCCTGGCGCTCCATCGCCAAGGCGATCCATCCCGACCACAATCAGGATGATCCGCTCGCCACCGAGCGCTTCGCCGAGGCGGGACGGGCCTATGAGCTGTTGCGCGATCCGGTGCGCAGAAGCCGATACGACTGGGCGCGGCGCGAAGCGGAACTCCGGCGAATGGAGGCGATGAAGGTGAAGATGCGCGGGCCGCAGCCGACCGAAGAGCCGGCGGAGGAGCCGGTCGGCGCCGAGACGGCAGAGGAAGCTGTCTCGCGGATCTTCGGCGTCGAGCCCCAGGCCGCGACCCCGAAGCCGAACCCCGCCGCACGCCCTGCCGAAAAGCCCGGCGCGGCGGACGCCCGGGCGGAGTCTGGCGCGGAAGCGAAACTGGAAGCGCCGAAGACCGAGGCGATGCCGGCCCGGCGCTCCATCGCGCCGGCGGCCGACCTCGTGGCGGCAATCGTCCAGCGCATTCGCAGCCGCATCGTCAAGTCGGCGGAAAAGGTGCCGGATCTGACGATCGACGTTCCTGTCGGCGTCGAGGAGGTCATCAATCGGGCGCGCGTCTCCGCGGAACTTCCGGACGGGGAGACGGTCAGGATTCCGATCCCGGCCGGCGCGACGGACGGCCAGACGATCCGGCTCAAGGAACAAGGCTATCGCGTCGCCGGGATGACGCGCGGCGATGTGGTGGCGACGCTGCGCATCGATCAGGGCGGGCCGTTCCGCACCCGCGGGCTCGATCTCGTGACCACCCTGTCGCTCGATCTTCAGAATGCGGTCCTCGGCTGCGAGACGACGATCACCACGCCGAACGGCCCGGTGGCGGTGACGGTGCCGGCCTGGTCGGGGTCCGACAAGGTGATCCGTGTGCCCGGCGAGGGGTTGCGCGGTGCCGATGGCGAAAGCGGCGACCTCCTCGTCGAATTGCGGCTGGTCCTTCATGAAAAGCCGGACGACAAGGTAACGGACCTGATGCGCTCCCAGCGCGACGGCCTTTATTTGTGACGCTTTCTTGACGGTGAACCAATATTACGGGGACTAACAGTTCCTGATCTGCGTCGCGCTTGAACCGCTTTGGCGGCTATGCCATAGGCAATTCTCGACAATTTGCCGCACCCGCATCAGCTGGGGTGGTGCGGCGTCTTGACATTCTTGAACATTGCCATCGGCGGCAGCCGGTGCAGGCAGACAGTATTGGGGACATTCCATGGCTCAGGCATCGGGTCTGATGAATGGCAAGCGCGGCGTCATCATGGGCGTTGCAAACAATCGCTCGATTGCGTGGGGCATTGCCAAGGCATTGGCGGAAGCCGGTGCCGAGATCGCGCTGACATGGCAGGGAGATGCGCTGAAGAAGCGCGTCGAGCCGCTGGCGCAGGAACTCGGTGCCTTCATGGCCGGCCATTGCGACGTAACCGACCTCGGCACGATCGATGCCGTCTTCGCGTCGCTCGAGGAGAAATGGGGCAAGATCGACTTCGTCGTGCACGCCATTGCCTTCTCCGACAAGGACGAGCTGACGGGACGCTACCTCGATACCAGCCGCGACAACTTCACCCGCACGATGGATATTTCCGTCTACTCCTTCACCGCGGTGGCGGCGCGGGCCGAGCGCATCATGAATGACGGCGGCTCCATGCTGACGCTCACCTATTACGGCGCCGAAAAGGTGATGCCGCACTATAACGTGATGGGTGTCGCCAAGGCCGCTCTCGAGGCAAGCGTCCGCTATCTGGCGGTCGATCTCGGCAACCGCGGCATCCGCGTCAATGCGATCTCGGCCGGCCCGATCAAGACGCTCGCCGCATCCGGCATCGGCGACTTCCGCTACATCCTGAAGTGGAACGAGTACAACGCTCCGCTGAAGCGCACCGTCTCCATCGAGGAGGTCGGTAACTCGGCGCTCTACCTCCTGTCCGACCTGTCGAGCGGCGTCACCGGCGAGGTCCATCATGTCGATTCCGGCTACCATACGGTCGGCATGAAGGCCGTCGACGCGCCGGACATCTCCGTTCTGAAGGACTGACCGTCTTCGCTCTGCAGCGCGAGTGCGTCGTTCAGACGCATGGCGCTGCAGCACTTTGGATTGCTGAATGTTTCGTCCTTGAATCGGCTGTGATTTGAGGAGACATGCAGTAGGGACCGTGGCGACGGCGCCCGGAGTGAACGCTGTGCTCATCTACATGGTTCGCCACGGACAAACGGACTGGAATGCGGAGAGCCGCCTTCAGGGCCAGAAGGACATCCCCCTCAACGACATTGGTCGCCAGCAGGCGACCGGGAACGGCGCGGCGCTCAAGCGGATCCTCGGGAGCAGCGCTCCCGAGTTCGACTTTGTCGCGAGCCCGCTCGGCCGCACGCGCGAGACCATGGAGCGGCTCCGCCGTGCCATGGGGCTCGATCCCGATGCCTACCGCACCGACGAGCGGCTGAAGGAGGTCTCCTTCGGCGACTGGGAGGGCTACACCCTCCCGGAACTGAAGCGCCTGGTGCCGGAGAGGATCGCCGAGCGGCGCGTCGCCAAATGGGATTTCATTCCGCCCGGTGCCGATGCCGAAAGCTACGAAATCCTCTCCTGGCGCGTCGGCGCCTGGCTGAAGGATGTGACGAAACCCACCGTCTGCGTCAGCCACGGCGGCGTCATTCGAGCGCTCTTCAAGCTCTCCGGCGAGATGGATGCCGAGGAGGCAGCAGTCGCCGCGATCCCGCAGGACCGCGTGCTGAAGGTCGTCGACGGCTCGCTGAGCTGGATTTGAGCGCCGACGCCTGCGGGCCAGACGCGCCCCTCCTTACTGAAGGATCTCCAGGTCATTGATGACGCGTTTGCCGTCGACCTCGGTGTAAAAGACGAGAACCTTGACGCCGGCCTTCAGCCCCTCGAAGTTGAACTCCTCCGGCGCCTGATAGCTCTTGCCGTCGTCGAGGGAAAGGCTCAGCCGCTCGGTGTCGACACTGGTGATCACGGCTTCGACGTCAGCGCTCTCGGCAGTCGCGGAGAGCGGCGAAAGCAAGCCAGCGGTGGCCATGAGCGCGGCAATGACAAATCGCATCCTTCTTGCCCTCTTCGACGGTTCTGCGAATATTCTTGTCATCACCCTTTGATCCCCGAATGTGGCAAAAGTAGCCTTGTGCCGTCGCTTTCGGCACGCGGCCGGAGGCGGCGTATCCGGCAGGGCGGAGAGTGGACGGCGGCGCTGCGAATTTCAAGCGGGCAAAGGGTGAACACGGCCTGCAAGCTGTGCTCCAACGGCCTCTACGTCCAGGTTTTCCAAGGAAATTTCACGAAAGCCTATCTTAAGACTCCGACGCTACGGTACCCGCCGGATTGGGGGAAACCAGTGATCATTGCCGTTCTGCGCCATCACGTCCGCACGATCGCCAGGTTCGCGAGACCGTCGCTTGTCCCGGCGGTCATCGCCGCCGCCGTCGTTGCCGCCGGCGGCCACATCTACGAGCGACAGAATCGCGAGAACTTCCGCAACGAGCTCAAGAGCAAGGTCGAAAACGAACTTAACCTCATCGCCAGCCGGCTCAAGGCGGAGATCAACGAGAACATCGCCGCTCTCACCGGTTTTGCCGACGGCGTGGCGATGCGGCCGGACATGGCGCCGGAGGATCTCGGCGAACTGGCGGCGAGGCTGCTCCGGCAAAATCCGCTGATGATCCGCGTGTCGGCAGCAAAGAACGGCATAGTCGGTTCCGCCTTTCCGCAGGACTCGCAGCAATGGTTCGCGGGAACGGATTTCAGAAAATTCCGCTCTACCCGCTCCGCAGTTGAACGGGCCGCCTGGACGGCCAGGCCGGTCATGGTCGGGCCGGTCCGCCTGCCGAGCGGCCGGAGCGGCTTCGAGCTCTTCTTGCCTGTGTTTCCGAAAGCTGCCGACCGGGTCAAGCCCTGGGGTTTCGTGGAGGCCGTGCTCGACGACAAGGCGCTCTATCGGGCGGCGCATCTGCAGAAGGAGGGCAGGGTGCTCCCGCAGATTTCGGGTGAGCGCAGCCAGGTCGACCTGCGCCTTGCCATTCGCGACATTTCGGTCAGTGACAATGTTCAGGACGCGTTTCTCGGCGAGGACGAGCTGTTCCGCAGCGCTCCGGTCATCCGCCGGCTTCATCTGCCGGGCGGGACCTGGGAGCTGGCGGCCGTCCCTGCAGGCGGCTGGGTGCAGGAGCCGGAGAACGCCGACGACATCCGGCTGGCGATCGTCGCCGCGGTCGCCGTCGTCGTCATTCCCATCCTCTTGACCGGCGGCCTCGTCAACGAGCGCCAGCGCAACATCGCCCAGCTGAAGGCGCGCGAGAGCGAGGTGATGGCGCTGTCGCACCGCCTCAATCTGGCGCTTGAGGCCTCCAAGATCGGCATATGGGAGATCGACCTCCAGACGCAGGAGCGTCGCTGGGACGACCAGATGTTCCATTTGCACGGGCTCGTGCCGGGCGGCCGCGACCCGAGCTACGAGGACTGGCGGTCAATCGTGCACCCGGACGACATAGGCCCGGCATCCATGGCCCTCTTCCGCAGTCTCGACGAGGGGCTCGAATACCGTTCGCAATATCGCGTCGTCCTGCCGGACGGCGGCATACGCCATATCCGCAACGTCGGTTCCGGCCATGAGGGTGCGGACGGGCGGGCCAACATCACCGGCATCAGCTGGGATGTCACCGACGACGTGCTGATGACCGAGCAGCTGAAGGCGGCCAAGGCCATGGCCGACCTCAGGAATGCGGAGCTCGCCGATGCCAAGGACCGCATCGAGCACAATGCCCTCCACGATCCGCTGACCGGCCTCGGCAACCGTCGGATGCTCGACAAGGCGCTGGAGTGGCTCTCGTCGGAGGCTGACGATCGGCTGCCGGGCATCGCGCTGCTGCACATCGACCTCGACCGGTTCAAGCAGATCAACGACACGCTCGGCCATGCGGCAGGCGACGCCATGCTGGTGCATGCGTCGCGGATCCTGCGCTCCAGCGTCGCTGCGGACGACATCGTCGCCCGCATCGGCGGCGACGAATTCGTCGTCGTCATTGCCGGCGCGCCCGACGATGCGGCATTGGCGGCGCTCTGCGAGCGCATCATCGCGGAGATGCGCCAGCCCGTCGACTATAACGGGTTTCCCTGCCGCTTCGGCGTCAGCATCGGTATCGCCGTCGCGCGGGGGGCGACGATCGACGCGCGCAAGCTGCTGGTCAACGCGGACATCGCGCTCTACCGGGCCAAGGAAAGCGGCCGCAACCGGCATCAGTTCTTCACCGAGACACTCGAGGCCGAGGTGGTGACCACCAAGCGGATGGCCGACGAAATTCTCGAAGGCATCGAGCGCGACGAGTTCGTGCCCTGGTATCAGCCGCAGTTCGACGCCTCGACGCTGGCACTCGCGGGCGTCGAGGCGCTGATCCGCTGGCAGCATCCGCGCGACGGCATCCTGCCGCCGGACCGGTTCTTGAGGATCGCCGAAGAACTGAACGTGACGGCCGTCCTCGACCGCATGGTCCTGGAGAAGTCGTTGGCGGATCAGATGCGTTGGGCGGCGGCGGGCCTCAGGGTTCCGAAGATCTCCGTCAACGTCTCTGCCAAGCGCCTGCAGGACAAGGACCTGCTCGCCACGCTCGAGGGACTTAGCATCGCGCCGGGCCAGATCGCGTTCGAGCTGGTGGAATCGATCTTCCTGGACGAGAGCGACGAGGTGGTGACCACCAATATCGAGGGGATCAAGAAGCTCGGCATAGACATCGAGATCGACGACTTCGGCACCGGCCACACCTCGATCATCAGCCTCCTGAAGATCAAGCCGAAGCGGCTCAAGATTGATCGCCAGCTCGTCGCGCCGGTGATCGGTGCCCGCATGGAGCAGGCCCTGGTGCGCTCGATCATCGACATCGGCCGTTCCCTCGGCATCGAGACCGTTGCGGAAGGCGTCGAGACGATGGCGCACGCCGAGATGCTCGGCATCCTCGGCTGCGACCTGCTGCAGGGCTATGCCTTTTCCAGGCCGCTGAGCAGCGACAAATTCCTCGCCTTCGCACGCGCGGGACCTGCGGATGGCCTCCTGAGGGCTGATCCCCGCCGGCAAATTTCGCCGCCGCCGCGGAAAGTCTTTTCCCCGTGACGGCTTTCCACTAAGAGAGGGCACGCGCATCTCATGCGCGGTTCTCGGGCGCATGAGCTTCCGGCGCATGGCGCTCCGGGGTATTTGGGATCGATCCCGACGGGACGCCTTTCATCCGCTCCCGCCGCGATCAGGAGTTCGGTAGCCGTCATGTCGCACAATACCTTCGGTCATCTCTTCCGCGTCACGACCTGGGGCGAAAGCCACGGGCCGGCGCTCGGCTGCGTCGTCGACGGCTGCCCGCCGGGAATTCGCTTCACGCTCGCCGAGATCCAGGCCTGGCTCGACAAGCGCAAGCCCGGGCAGTCCCGTTTCGTCACGCAGCGCCGCGAAGACGACCTCGTGAAGGTCCTGTCGGGCGTGATGGTCGACGATGGCGGCGAGACGATGATCTCCACCGGCACGCCGATTTCGATGATGATCGAGAACACCGACCAGCGCTCCAAGGATTACTCGGAGATCGCCAAGCGCTATCGCCCGGGCCACGCCGACTACACCTATGATGTGAAATACGGCATTCGCGATTATCGCGGCGGCGGCCGCTCTTCCGCGCGCGAGACGGCCGCGCGCGTCGCAGCCGGCGCCATCGCCCGTAAGGTCGTGCCGGGTCTCGTGGTGCGCGGGGCGCTCGTCCAGATCGGCAAGCATCGGGTCAACCGCGCCAACTGGGACTGGGCGGAGGTGAACAACAACCCGTTCTTCTCCCCGGACCCGGCAATCGTTCCCGTCTGGGAGGATTATCTCGACGGCATCCGCAAGGCGGGGTCGTCGATCGGGGCCGTCGTCGAGGTGGTGGCCGAAGGGGTTCCGGCCGGGATCGGCGCGCCGATCTATGCCAAGCTCGACCAGGATATCGCCGCGAACCTGATGTCGATCAACGCGGTCAAGGGCGTCGAGATCGGCAATGGTTTCGCCGCCGCCGAAATCAGCGGCGAGGAGAATGCCGACGAGATGCGTATCGGCCCCGGTGGCGAACCGGTCTTCCTCTCCAACAATGCCGGCGGCATCCTGGGCGGGATTGCGACCGGCCAGCCGATCGTCGCGCGCTTCGCGATCAAGCCGACCTCTTCCATCCTGACCGAGCGCCGCTCGATCGACAGCGACGGCAACGAGGTCGACGTGCGCACCAAGGGCCGCCACGATCCCTGCGTCGGCATCCGGGCCGTGCCGATCGGCGAGGCGATGCTTGCCTGCACCATCGCCGATCATTATCTGCGCGACCGGGGTCAGACCGGCCGGCTGAAGTGATTTCGTGGGAGAAGAGATAAAGATGTCCTATGACCAGAAGCGTGTCGTCGATGCCATTCGCGCCTTCGAGGCGGGCGAGATCGTCGTCGTCACCGACGACGGCGGCCGCGAGAACGAAGGCGATCTGATCGTCGCGGCGGTGCATTGCACGCCCGAGAAGATGGCGTTCATCGTCCGTCACACCTCCGGCATCGTCTGCGCGCCGATGCCGCGCGACGAGGCAAAGCGCCTCAATCTGAATGCGATGGTCGCCGAGAACGACTCCGCCCACACGACCGCCTTTACCGTCTCCGTCGACTTCAAGCACGGGACCACGACCGGCATTTCCGCCGACGATCGCACCCTGACGGTGCGGAATCTCGCCAATCCCAATGTCGGGGCGGCGGATTTCGTTCGGCCGGGCCATATCTTCCCGCTGGTGGCGCGCGAGGGCGGCGTCCTGATGCGCTCCGGCCACACCGAGGCGGCCGTCGACCTCTGCAGGCTCGCGAGCCTGCCGCCGATCGGCGTCATCTGCGAGCTCGTCAATGATGACGGCACCGTCATGCGCGGCCCGCAGGTCGAGACCTTCGCCGAGACGCATGGCCTGAAGCAGCTCTCCGTGGCCGACCTCATCGCCTACCGCCAGCGCAAGGAGACGCTGATCGAAAAGGGCAACTGCTTCGACATCGACACGCCCTATGGCAAGGCGAAGGGCCACGCCTACTCGTTGCCCTGGGATCCGATGCAGCATCTTGCCGTCGTCTTCGGCGACATCCGCGACGGCGTCGACATTCCCGTCCGCCTCCACCTCGAAGATGTCGGCGCCGACGTCTTCGGCAGCCACCGACAGCTGGACGAGATCATGAAGCGCATCGCCGGCGAGGGCAGGGGCGTCATCGTCTATCTGCGCGAGGGCTCGGTCGGCGTCGGCATTTCCCAGACCGCGCGAAAGGGCAAGCACGATCGCGAGGCGCATTCCGAGGCCCAGGCGCGCGAGAGCGAATGGCTCGAGATCGGCCTCGGCGCGCAGATCTTGAAGGACCTCGGCATTTCATCGATCCGGCTTCTGTCGTCGCGCGAGCGCCACTATGTCGGGCTCGAAGGCTTCGGCATCAACATTGCGGCGACGGAGATCCTCTGAGCATCTTGCAGTCAGGTGGAACCACCTGACGTCGCACGAGTGCATTCCGCTCTAATTGAGCGACCGGCCGAGGGAGCGGTCACGTGAATAAAAAGCCGCGCCCGTGAGCGCGGCTTTTTCAGTCTGGAAGCTGTCGCCGGGCATCACGGCAGGGCGTCGTAGCCCTCGCCGAAGCCCTTGAGGTCGACCGGGATGCCGATCCCTTCCTCGGGCGACTGGAACACGAAGAACGTCGCCGTCGCGCCGGCGCGCAGCGTCTTCAGGAGCTCGTCCTCGAGCACCACCTCCGCATAGCAGCCGTCGGAGAAGCAGCGCACGAAATAGGCGCGGCCGATATCCTTGCCGTCGACATTGAGACCCAGTCCGTTCGGCAGCAGCACGCCGAGAGGGGCGAGCACGCGGAGGATCTTCGCCTTGCGATCGGCCGTCTTGAGGACGACGACCGACAACCCGACCTCGGGCCGGTCCTCGTCGATCACGTTCTGCATCAGCGCGCATTGCTCCGTCGACGCGCCGGCCGGCTTGTCGCAGACGATCGACCATGCACCGTGATTGGACTTTACCGTCCCGGGCGTTCCGCCGGATTGCTGGGCCATGCTCTGTGCGGGGAAGAAGGCGGCAATTCCGAGAGCGGCAATTCCGAGAGCGGCCGGGACCGGCAGCCGGGTGAAGAGGGACAGGCCCATGTAAACCTCAAAAACCTCGAATCATCAGGGCTATTCTTGAAGCGCGCGAGGATAAATGAAAAGCCCTGCTCCTTACATTCCAGTGCCATTTGGCCGAAATTGGGCCCGGTTTCGCGCGGGCAGCCGGCAAAGGCGGATCGGCGAGGCGCACTGGACGGCGGACGGGATGCATAACGCAGCTTGCGCCGGGGCGCGAGGGCATACGGTGGGAAAACCCGGCTTTGTGCAAAAATGCCGCACGGGGTTCATTGGACAGATGTTGCGGCGCTGGTCAAACTGTGGTTTGAAGCGCTTCAGCATCGCAGGGATTCTGCGTTCCGGGTTTGATCCAGATCAAGCGCATTTGGGGAGACGTAATTGTGAAAAATAAGGCCTATGCAGTTCTGGCAGCGCTTGCCTGTCTGCTTTTTGCTTCGAGCGCCTTTGCTGACAAGCCTGTCGAGTGGCAGACGGGTCTGCAGTCGGCCGCGACGGGCATCATGGAAGAAATCAGGTGGTTTGAACAGTATACCCTGTGGTTCATCATCCCGATCACGCTTCTCGTTCTCCTTCTGCTGATCATCGTGGTGGTCAAGTTTCGCGAGGGTGCAAACCCGGTGCCGTCGAGGACCAGCCACAACACGCTGATTGAAGTCATCTGGACCGTCGGTCCGGTCATCGTTCTGCTTTTCCTTGCAATTCCCTCCTTCCAGCTCCTGACGGCGCAGCTCACCCCGCCGCCGAATCCGGATATGACCGTCAAGGCGACCGGCAACCAGTGGTACTGGTCCTATGAATACGAGGTCGGCGAGAACCCGCTGTCCTTCGACAGCCTGCTCCTGAAGGACGAGGATCGCGCCGGTCTCGGCAAGGAAGACAAGGCCGCCTATCCGCGCCTGCTTGCCGTCGACAACGAAGTCGTCGTGCCGGTCGGCAAGACCGTCCGCCTGCTCGTGACCGCGGCCGACGTGATCCATGCCTTCGCAATGCCGGCTTTCGGCGTGAAGATCGACGCGGTTCCCGGCCGCCTCAATGAAACCTGGTTCAAGGCTGATCGCGAGGGCCTCTATTACGGCCAGTGTTCCGAGCTCTGCGGTAAGGATCACGCCTATATGCCGATCGCAGTCCGCGTCGTCGCGCAGGACAAGTACGACGCATGGCTCGCGGCCGCTGCAACCAATCTCGGCGAAGCGAACAAGGCGCTCATGGCGTCCACCGACGGCGCGGCCAAGACCGTCGACGTCGCCGCAAACGCCGCACAGTAATCGCAAGGGGAGCTCGACCCATGGCTGGAACAGCCGTTCATCACGATCACCGGCATGATCATTCCGATCATGCTCATGCCGACCACGCGCACCAGCCGCTGACCTTTTTTCAGCGCTGGTTTCTGTCGACCAACCACAAGGACATCGGCACGCTCTACCTGATCTTCGCGATCATCGCCGGCATCATCGGCGGTACGCTGTCGGTGTTCATGCGCGCCGAGCTGCAGGAGCCCGGCATCCAGATCTTCCACGGTCTGGCGCAGATGGTCTACGGCTTCGAGGGCGACGCTGCCATCGATGGCGGCAAGCACATGTTCAACGTCTTCACGACCGCGCATGCGCTGATCATGATCTTCTTCATGGTCATGCCGGCGCTGATCGGCGGCTTTGCCAACTGGATGGTGCCGATCATGATCGGCGCGCCGGACATGGCCTTCCCGCGCATGAACAACATCTCGTTCTGGCTGATCGTGCCGGCCTTCCTGCTCGTGCTGCTTTCGATGTTCGTCGAAGGTCCGGCGGGCGCCTATGGTGCCGGCGGCGGCTGGACGATCTATCCGCCGTTCTCGACGTCAGGCATGCCCGGGCCGGCCATGGATCTGGCGATCCTCGGGCTGCACATCGCCGGCGCCTCGTCGATTCTCGGCGCGATCAACTTCATCACAACGATCCTCAACATGCGCGCCCCGGGCATGACGCTGCACAAGATGCCGCTCTTTGCCTGGTCGGTTCTGATCACCGCATTCCTGCTCCTGCTCTCGCTGCCGGTTCTGGCAGGCGGCATCACCATGCTGCTCACCGACCGCAACTTCGGCACGACCTTCTTCGCACCGGAAGGCGGCGGTGACCCGATCCTGTTCCAGCATCTGTTCTGGTTCTTCGGTCATCCGGAAGTGTACATCCTGATCCTGCCGGGCTTCGGCATCGTCAGCCACATCATCTCGACCTTCTCGCGCAAGCCGATCTTCGGCTATCTCGGCATGGCCTACGCCATGGTGGCGATCGGCGCCGTCGGCTTCATCGTGTGGGCGCACCACATGTACACCGTCGGCCTGTCGCTCGAAGCGCAGCGCTATTTCGTCTTCGCCACGATGGTCATCGCGGTTCCGACGGGCGTCAAGATCTTCTCCTGGATCGCAACGATGTGGGGCGGCTCCATCCGTTTCTCGACGCCGATGGTCTGGGCGATCGGCTTCATCTTCCTGTTCACCGTCGGCGGCGTCACGGGCGTCCAGCTCGCCAATGCCGGCCTCGACCGCGCGCTGCACGACACCTATTACGTCGTGGCGCACTTCCACTACGTTCTGTCGCTCGGCGCCGTCTTCGCGATCTTCGCGGCCTGGTACTACTGGTTCCCGAAGATGAGCGGCTACATGTACTCCGAGTTCCTCGGCAAGCTGCATTTCTGGGTGATGTTCATCGGCGTGAACATGATCTTCTTCCCGCAGCACTTCCTCGGTCTCGCCGGCATGCCGCGCCGCTATATCGACTATCCGGATGCGTTCGCCGGCTGGAACATGGTATCCTCCTACGGATCCTATATCGCCGCCGTCGGCGTGCTGATCTTCCTCTTCGGCGTCGTCGAAGCCTTCGCGAAGAAGCGCGTGGCCGGCGACAATCCGTGGGGCGAGGGCGCCAACACGCTCGAATGGCAGCTCTCCTCGCCGCCGCCGTTCCACCAGTGGGAGCAGCTCCCGCGGATCAAGTGACGGAAAACGAACAGAAGCCGCCGGTCACGGCGGCTTCACACCGCCGGAGAGCCGGCAGGAGGCGGCTGTTGAAGCCGCAGCAATTTCAGGGACGAGAGATGACGCTCATCGACAATCACGAGGCAGTCGGCATGGAAGGCGCGCCACGCCTGTCCGAGGCCTCTGCGCGCGATTATTTCGAGCTCCTGAAGCCGCGCGTGATGTCTCTCGTCGTCTTCACCGCATTTGCCGGGCTCGTCCTTGCGCCAGGACAAATCAATCCTGTAATCGGCTTCATCGCCATTCTCTGCATTGCCGTCGGTGCCGGCGCCTCCGGCGCCCTGAACATGTGGTATGACGCCGACATCGACGCGGTGATGACCCGCACCGCCCAGCGCCCGATTCCGGCCGGCAAGGTCCTGCCGCAGGAAGCGCTCGCATTCGGGCTCACCCTGTCGGCCTTCTCGGTGACGATCCTCGGACTCGCCGTCAATTGGTTCGCAGCCGGGTTGCTCGCCTTCACGATCTTCTTCTACGTGGTCATCTACACGATGTGGCTGAAGCGCTCGACGCCGCAGAACATCGTCATCGGCGGCGCCGCCGGAGCCTTCCCGCCGATGATCGGCTGGGCCTGCGTGACCGGCGGCATCTCGATCGAGAGCATCGTGCTCTTCCTGATCATCTTCCTCTGGACGCCGGCGCATTTCTGGGCCTTGGCCCTGTTCAAGATGCGGGACTACGATGCCGTCGGCGTCCCGATGATGCCGAACGTCTGCGGCGAGGCGACCACCAAGCGCCAGATCGTCGTCTATGCCGTCCTGACGGCGCTCAGCGGCATCTGTCCCACCTTGCTCGGCTTTGCGAGCCTCGGCTATGGCGCCTTTGCGGCCGCCATGGGGCTCGGCTTCGTCTGGTATTCTCTTGGCGTGCTGCGCATGCCGGAAGGCGACAAGCGCATGCTGCCGGCCAAGAAGCTCTTCGGCTTCTCGATAGCCTATCTGTTCGCGATCTTCTCGGCCCTTCTGGCCGACCTTTTGATCGCCGGGATCTGGCGCGGAGGAATTGTCTGATGGAAACGGTTGAACTCAGCGACGCGCAGAAGAAGTCCCGCCGCGGCCGCAACATCGCCCTCGGCCTGGTGCTGGTCGGTCTCGTCGCGCTTTTCTATGTGGTGACGCTGATCAAGTTCGGCAGCGGCATGGCGCATTGAAGGCAGGGCGCATGACGGACTCCCCTGAGACCAGCCGGAAAGAACGCGCAAACGGCGTCATCGTCGGCACCTGCCTCGCCTTCGTGGTGGGCATGGTCGGCATGGCCTACGCCGCCGTGCCGCTCTACGACATGTTCTGCCGGGTCACGGGCTACAACGGCACGACACAGCGGGTCGAGCAGGCCTCCGACGTCATTCTTGACGAGAAGGTCAAGGTCACCTTCGACGCCAACACGGCCGCCGGCCTGCCTTGGGAGTTCACGCCGGTCCAGCGCGACATCGACGTTAGGATCGGCGAGACCGTCCAGGTGATGTACCGTGCGAAAAATCTTTCGTCGGAGCCGACGACCGGCCAGGCGACGTTCAACGTGACGCCTATGGCGGCGGGCGCCTATTTCAACAAGGTGCAATGCTTCTGCTTCACCGAAACGACGCTTCAACCGGGTGAGGAAATGGAGATGCCCGTCGTCTTCTTCGTCGATCCGGAAATCGTCAAGCCGGTCGAGACGAAGGGCATCAGGACTTTGACGCTGTCCTACACCTTCTACCCGCGCGAGCCGTCCAAGCCGGTCGCCCGCGTGAAGGCGAAGGACGAAGACGCTCAAAAGAAACTTTGACAGGAGCGCCGTTTCGGCTATGCCGGGGCGGGCGACAAGAGAGGACCTATCGGGGATTACTGACATGGCCGGAGCGCATCAGAAGAATCACGACTATCACATCATCGATCCGAGCCCTTGGCCGTTGCTTGCCTCCATCGGCGCCTTCGTCATGGCTTTCGGCGGCGTCGGCTACATGCGCTATCTGTCCGGCGGCTCGTTCAACCTGTTCGGGCTGGAGCTCGCCAACCCGTGGGTCTTCTTCATCGGCCTGGCGCTTATTCTCTACACCATGTTCGGCTGGTGGTCGGATACGATCAAGGAAGGCCGCGAGGGGCATCACACCCGCGTCGTGTCGCTGCATCTGCGCTACGGCATGATCATGTTCATCGCCTCGGAGGTGATGTTCTTTGCCGCCTGGTTCTGGGCCTTCTTCGATGCGAGCCTGTTTGCCGGCGAGGCGATCCAGGCGACGCGGGCCGAATTCACCGGTGGCGTCTGGCCGCCGAAGGGCATCGAGGTTCTCGATCCCTGGCACCTGCCGCTCTACAACACCATCATCCTGCTGCTTTCCGGCACGACGGTCACCTGGGCGCACCACGCGCTGCTGCACAATGACCGGAAGGGCCTGATCTACGGGCTGACGCTCACCGTGGTGCTCGGCGTTCTCTTCTCCTTCGTCCAGGGCTACGAATACGCGCACGCGCCTTTCGCCTTCAAGGATTCGATCTACGGCGCCACCTTCTTCATGGCGACCGGCTTCCACGGCTTCCATGTTCTGGTCGGCACCATTTTCCTGCTGGTCTGCCTGTTCCGGGCGCTTGGCGGCGGCTTCAGCCCCCAGCACCACTTCGGCTTCGAGGCGGCCGCCTGGTACTGGCACTTCGTCGACGTGGTTTGGCTGTTCCTCTTCTTCTCCATCTATATCTGGGGCGGTTGGGGCGCGCCGCTGGCGCACGGCTGAGGCCATTTCCCGCGTGATGGACAGAGGGGCGGCTGCACGATGCAGCCGCCCCTTCTCGTAAGATGGGGTCGTGGCGACGCGCCTCTGTCGGATGCGCAAGGGCGTTGTAGAACTTGAACCGCTGATCAAATGTCCCGGATCGATCGCAGCGGAGGTGGACGTGATGAAGATTGCCAGGTTCTGCCTCTTGGCGTTGGGATTGATGCTCTCGCAGCCGATGGCGGCGGCGGCCGACACGGCGGACAGGGTCGTCGTCTACAAGGAGCGCCGCGTCCTGCAATTGTTCGCCGGCGAGCGGCTGCTGCGCGAGTACCCGATCGCGCTCGGCGGCGATCCCGTGGGGCACAAGCGACGCGAGGGTGACCAGAAGACGCCGGAGGGCCGGTATGTTCTCGACTGGCGGAACGATGCGAGCAGCTTCTACAGGTCATACATATTTCCTATCCCGAACCGCAAGACGTCGCGAAGGCTGCCGAGAGCGGCGTCGACCCTGGCGGCATGATCATGATCCACGGGCAGCCCAACTATTTCGGCTGGTTGGCGTTTTTGACGCAGATGTTCGATTGGACGGACGGCTGCATTGCGGTTACCAATGCGGAGATGGACGAAATCTGGGACATGGTCCCCAACGACACGGTAATTGAGATCAATCCATGAAGAACGATGAGGCACTCCATCCTCCGGTGGACCCGATCATGAGCGGGATCAAGGGCCATTGCCCGCGTTGCGGCCAGGGCCGTCTCTTCGACGGCTTCCTGAAGGTCCGGCCGGCCTGCACGAATTGCGAGCTCGACTACCGCTTTGCCGATGCGGGCGACGGTCCGGTCGTCTTCGTCATCCTCATCGTCGGCTTCGTCGTCGTCGGTGCGGCCCTCTGGATGGAGGTCAATGTCAACCCGCCGCTATGGCTGCACTTCCTGCTCTGGATTCCGCTGGCGACGGTTATGAGCCTGGCGCTGACGCGCATGCTGAAAGGCGTGCTGATCAATCTCCAGTATCGCAACAATGCGCGTTCCGGCGAAATCGACCGTGGCTGAGAGAGGCGAGCGGGCCGCCCGCGGCCGCTCCGGTCCCGTTGTCGGCGCGATCCTCGTGACGGCCGCCTTTGCCGCGCTCGTTGCCCTCGGCACATGGCAGATGCAGCGGCTGCAGTGGAAGGAGGCGTTGATCGCCGCAATCGCCGAACGTCGATCGGCGCCCCCGGCCCCGCTCGAGAAAATCGAGGCGATGGCTGCTGCCGGCGAGGATATCGACTATCGCACGGTGCGGGTTTCGGGGATCTACGCCCACGGCAAGGAGCGGCATTTCTTCGCCACCCATGAAGGCCGCTCGGGCTATTACGTGTTCACGCCGCTGATGCTCGCCGACGGCCGCGCGCTCTTCGTCAATCGCGGCTTCGTGCCCTTCGAGCAGAAGGAGGCGGCGACGCGGCCCGAGGGGCAGGTCCCGGGAGAGGTTACGATCGACGGGCTGGCGCGCCCAAGGCTTTCCGAGAAGCCCTCATCGATCGTGCCCGACAACGATATCGCCAAGAACATCTTCTACTGGAAGGACCTCGACGCGATGGCGCAGTCGGCGGAGATCGCCGCCGATGACGTCGTTCCCTTCTTCGTGGATGCCGGCCCGGCCGAAAATCCCGGCGGGCTGCCGATCGGCGGCGTCACGCAGTTCGACCTGCCGAACAATCACCTGCAATATGCGCTGACCTGGTACGGCCTCGCGGCGGCGCTCGTCGTCGTCAGCGGTGTGTACGTCTATCGGCGGAAGCGCTAGGCGGCTGCTTTTGCTTGCCCCTGGACCGGGGTCGATCCGACGAGCCGTGCGGACGGCGCGCGGCCAACCGGTCTTCTTTCTTGTGTGCGGGATCGTTGCCGCTATATATGGCGCATGGCCGGCACGCCCGGCTCCCGTTCGTTCCACTGGCGTCTTCAATCATGGCCTCATCCGCGGCAGCAAAATCGTCGATCACCATTCGCCTCTGCGGCCCGCGCGGCTTCTGCGCCGGCGTCGACCGGGCCATCCAGATCGTGGTGCTGGCGCTCAAGGAATTCGGCGCCCCGGTCTATGTCCGTCATGAGATCGTGCACAACCGTTACGTCGTGGAAGGATTAGAAGCGAAGGGGGCGATCTTCGTCGAGGAGCTCGACGAGATTCCGCTGGAGCACCGCAAGCAGCCGGTCGTCTTCTCCGCCCACGGCGTGCCGAAATCCGTGCCGGCCGATGCGGATCAGGGCAATCTCTTCTATCTCGACGCCACCTGTCCGCTGGTATCGAAAGTGCACAAGCAGGCGATGCGCCACCACCGGCTGGGCCGTCACGTCGTTCTGATCGGCCATGCCGGGCATCCCGAGGTGATCGGCACCATGGGGCAGTTGCCGGAGGGGGCGGTCTCGCTCATCGAGACGGTCGAGGATGCCGATGTCTATGAACCGTCGGACCCGGACAATCTCGGCTTCGTGACCCAGACGACGCTGTCGGTGGACGATACCGCCGGCGTCATCAAGCGACTGCACGAACGCTTCCCGAACCTGACGGCGCCTGCGGCGGATTCGATCTGCTACGCGACCACGAACCGGCAGGAGGCGGTCAAGCAGGCGGCGCCCGGCTGCGATCTTTTCCTGATCGTCGGCGCGCCGAATTCGTCGAACTCCAAGCGCCTCGTCGAAGTGGCGCTGAGGGCCGGGGCCAGGAAGGCCGTGCTGGTCCAGCGCGCCGCGGAAATCGATTGGGCGACAGTCGGCGATATCGCGACGGTCGGCCTGTCGGCGGGCGCCTCGGCGCCGGAAGTGATCGTCAACGAGATCATCGAAGCCTTCCGCGAGCGCTATCATGCAAGGGTGGAGCTCGCCGACACGGTCGAGGAAAACGAGCACTTCCTCGTCAACCGCGAGCTCCGCCACGTCGAGCTGACCGTCGCCGACATGGCCTTCGTCAATGGCGAATAGAGCCGGATGCGGAAGGGGCCCGGTGGCCCTCCGACCTATTGCAATCGCACCTCTGGAAAGTAACGCGCCTTGGCAGTTTACACCGATATCACGGAAGACGAGCTGATCCGTTTTCTCGCCGCCTACGACGTGGGGGCGCTGACCTCCTACAAGGGCATCGCCGAAGGGGTGGAGAACTCGAACTTCCTCCTCCACACCACCAAGGGCGCCTATATCCTCACGCTCTACGAGAAGCGGGTGAATGCCGAAGACCTGCCGTTCTTTCTCGGCCTGATGGATCATCTCGCCGAAAGGGGGATTTCCTGCCCGCTGCCCTTGCCGCGTGCCGACGGCAAGCTGTTGGGCGAACTCTCCGGCCGCCCCGCTGCGGTGATCTCCTTCCTCGAAGGCATGTGGCTGAGGAAGCCCGAGCCGCAGCATTGCCGCGAAGTCGGCCGCGCGCTTGCGGAAATGCACGAGGCCGGCGAGGGCTTTGCCCTGAAGCGCGCCAACGCACTCTCCGTCGGCGGCTGGCGGCCGCTCTGGCGGAATTCCGAGGCCCGGGCGGATGAGGTCCAGACGGGGCTGCGCGAGGAGATCGCCGCGGAACTCGCCTATCTCGAGGCGCATTGGCCGGGGGACCTGCCGGAAGGCGTGATCCACGCCGACCTCTTCCCGGACAACGTCTTCTTCCTCGGCGGCCGTCTCTCCGGCCTTATCGACTTCTACTTCGCCTGCAACGACTTCCTTGCCTACGATGTCGCCGTTTGCCTGAACTCCTGGTGTTTCGAGAAGAACGGCTCCTACAACATCACCAAGGGCATGGCGCTGCTCTCGGGTTACGAGAGCGTGCGCAAGTTGACGGCGGAAGAAGTGGAGGCGCTTCCGCTGCTCGCGCGCGGCTCGGCGCTGCGCTTCTTCCTGACACGCCTCTACGACTGGCTGACGACGCCGCCCGGCGCGCTCGTGGTCAAGAAGGACCCGCTCGAATATCTGACGAAGATCCGCTTCCATCGCGCCGTCGTATCGAGCTCCGAATACGGCCTCGGGCGTGAAGAGGCATCGGCATGAAGCACGTCGACATCTTTACCGATGGCGCCTGCTCCGGAAATCCCGGCCCCGGTGGCTGGGGCGCCGTGCTGCGCTACGGCGATATCGAGAAGGAGCTGTCCGGCGGCGAGGCCGAGACGACGAACAACCGCATGGAACTGATTGCCGCCATCTCGGCGCTGAACGCGCTGAAGCAGCCCTGCGAGGTCGACCTCCACACCGACAGCAAATATGTGATGGACGGCATCTCCAAATGGATTCACGGCTGGAAGCGCAACGGCTGGAGGACCGGAGACAAGAAGCCGGTGAAGAACGGCGAGTTGTGGCAGGCGCTCGACGCGGCGAACGGGCGCCATAATGTAACCTGGCACTGGGTCAAGGGACATGCCGGCCATCCGGAAAACGAACGAGCCGACGAGCTGGCGCGAAAGGGCATGGAGCCCTTCAAGAAGACGCGTCGCGCGGATGCGGTGAAATAGAAAAATCGGACTGCGCGCCACCCGCGACTTGCCTTTCATCCCGCTGCCGCGACCTTCTCCCCGCAGGCGGACCGCATACGGGGAGGGGCATGCCGCGCCGTTTACGTCCCCTCGGCGCATTCGGCAAAAGAGAATTGCAGCGGACGCCGCGAGTCCCTTCGCCCCGCTTGCGGGGAGAAGGTGCCGTCAGGCGGATGAGGGGCAAGCGCCGCCTAGATTAAGATTAGCTCAAAGCTGCTCGAGCATCGCCGCGGCGCCGGACACGGTCGCCTGGCCGGGGGTTTCCTCGATGTTCAGCGCCTTCACGACGCCGTCCTCGACCAGCATCGAATAGCGCTTGGAGCGAATGCCGAGCGTGGCGGCCGAGAGATCGATATCCATGCCGAGCGCCTTGGTGAAGGCGGCGTTCCAATCCGAGAGGAAATGAATCTTGCCCGTGCCGCCGGACGCCGTCGCCCAGGCGCCCATCACATGCAGGTCGTTGACGGCGACCACGGCGATATCGTCGACGCCGCGCGCCAGAATGGCGTCGCGGTTTTCGAGATAGCCCGGAAGGTGGTTGAGCGAGCAGGTGGGCGTGAAGGCGCCCGGTACGGCGAAAAGGACCACGCGCTTGCCCTTGAAGAGCTGGTCGGTGGTCACCTCGATCGGGCCGTCAGCGGTCTTTTCCTTGAAGGTTGCATTGGGCAGCTTGTCTCCGACGGCAATGGTCACGGTTGTCTCCTCGATTTGTCTCTCGCCATGCGGCGCGCCAGGTGCCGCAGGTCCGACGGACTATAGGAGCCCGTCAGTCAAAGGCAAGGGTCGTCTCCATGCTGCGCTCCCCCGCACGCACGGTGAGCGTCACCGGCTTGCCGGCGATGCTCCCGTCCTTGCCTGCGAGCCTGACGGCTATCTCCGCCCGGCGCGTGGCGCCTGCTTCGCTTGCGAGGACAGGCTTGCCGAAAAAGACGCCGGAGGGGCCGGCGAGGAAGAGCTGCGGCGTAGCGGCCGCAGCCTCCCGGGGCAGCCGAAGGTCGAGGCGAATCATCCCGGCCATGGCGTCGAAGCGCGCCGTCTCCACCTTGAATTCCTCGGACGGCGCTTCCGGAAGTGCTGCGACCGCCTTGTCGATGCGGGCGCCGTCGAGCGGGTTGTCGAAGCCGCCGCTCTTGAGAGCAAGCTCCAGCTCGCCTTGCACGGGGATGCAGATATCCTCGCAGATACCCAGGAACACCGAGGCGCGGATGGTGACATCGCTCTCGTCCCCGATCCTCTTCAGCCTCAGCGGAAAGGCGACCGGCTGGTCATATCCGACATAGCGCCCCGGACCCTCGCCGAAGGCCTTGGGCGGTGGAAAGCGGATTGCCTCGAGCGTTACGCCGCCGGCCGGATCGAGGGTGATCTGCGGCGGTATCCCGCTCGACCCGGGATCGCGCCAATAGGTCTTCCAGCCGGGATTGAGGCGGACTTCCAGAATGGCGGGAATGAGACCGTCCGGCTGCGGCTGAGAGGCGACGATGCGGAAGGCGCCGCCGGGGGAGGTCACCCACTCGCTCGCGGCTCCGCGGGATTGCGTCGGCAGAAAAAACGCGAAGAGAAGGCTTGCCATCGCGATGCGCTGGGCCATCTTCATGAGGGTCGGGCGTTCGGTCATGCTAAAGCAGTACCGTGTTTCACCTCCCGCCGCCAACAGCCGCGGGTGTCGTCGCGATCATAATCGCTTGATTGAGCCCTCGACCACAGCCAAAGCGCCGTGCGTGCATATTTTGGCGGCCGCCACGTAGAGGCGCTTTTCATTTCGTGGCGAATTGATAGGCTATCCTCATTATGGCGAAAGCGATGCATACGACACGCGAACGAGGCTTTCTTGACGGTCAGTTCCTGATCGCCATGCCGGGCATGTTCGACTCGAATTTCGCCCGGACGGTCATTTTCGTCTGCGCCCATTCCGAGGACGGGGCGATGGGCTTCGTGCTCAATCGTCCGCAGCGGCTGACCTTCCCGGACGTGCTCCTGCACCTGCAGCTTCTCGATCCGGACGAAGCGATCCGCCTGCCGGCGACCGCCCGCGAGTTCCAGATCCAGGCCGGCGGCCCCGTCGAGACGGGGCGCGGTTTCGTGTTGCATTCGGACGATTATTTGAGCGACTCCAGCATCCCCGTCAGCGACGATATCTGCCTGACGGCGACGCTCGACATCGTCAGGGCGATCTCGCGCGGCGAGGGGCCGGTCAAGGCGACCATGCTGCTCGGCTACGCCGGCTGGGGTCCCGGCCAGCTCGAAAACGAGATAGCCCAGAACGGCTGGCTGACATGCCCGGCGCGCGAGGAACTGATCTTCAGCCGGAACCTCGATGAGAAATATGACAGGGCGCTCGCCCTGATGGGCGTCAGCCCGGCCATGCTCTCGACCGACTCCGGCCACGCCTGAGCGGTCGGGAACGCTCCTTGCTCATTCCTGCGCAGCCGTACGACATCGATGCGCCCCGGGGTGATCTCACGCTCTCTTCATCAGCGGAAACCGCTCCTTGAGGAGCCGCAGGATCGACTCCGATCCGACCGGCGGCCCGAACAGGAAGCTCTGGCCGTAGTCGCAGCCCATCTGCGAAAGCTGGATGGCGTCCTCTTCGGATTCGATGCCCTCGGCGACCACCCGCATGTCGAGCTCGCGCGCCATGGTGATCACGGAGCGCAGCACGACGCCGCGCTTGTCGCTCGGGTCGCGGACCAGCGCCTTGTCGATCTTGATCGTGTCGAAGGGGAAGCGGGTGAGATAGGATAGCGACGAGTGGCCGGTGCCGAAATCGTCGAGCGCCAGTCCCAATCCGGCTTCCTTGAGCTTTTCGAGCACGAGGCGGGCCTGTTCCGGATTCTCCATCACCAGCGATTCTGTCAACTCCATCTTGACCTTGGCCGGGTCGCAGCGGTTCTTGTGGAGGGCCGCGCGGACGTCGTCGTAGAGCTCGTTGTTCAGGAGCTGCGCGCTCGAGAGATTGACCGAGACGAAGATCGGCAGGTCGCCGGTCTGGATCTGCCACTCGGAGAGATCGCTCGTCGCCTTGTCGAAAGCGAACATGCCGAGCTGGTTGATGATGTCGGAATTTTCGGCGATCGGGATGAACTCCGTCGGCGAGACGTTGCCGCGCTTCGGATGATCCCAGCGCATCAGCGCTTCGAAGCCGACGATCTCGGCATCGCTCAGGCGGACGATCGGCTGGTAGACGAGCGAGAGCTCCTTGCGCTCGATCGCCCGCTTCAGGTCCGCTTCGAGCTGGAGGCGGTCCGAGCCGGATGTCCGGAAGGCCGGCCGGAAGGGTTCGACGCGGTTGCCGCCCGCCTTCTTGGCGCGGAACATCGCGAGCTCCGCATCGTCGAGCAGTCCGGCGGCGCTCTGCTCCTGGTCGAGCCAGGAGACGAGGCCGATCGATGCGGTCAGGTTGATTTCGCGATTGCCGTAGTTGAGCGGAACCATGATCGCCTTGCTGACGGCATCGGCGAAGTCGGCGATCTTTGCCGGCTCGCGTTCGGACATGAGGATCAGCCCGAACTGGTCGCCGCCGAGGCGCGCCAGCGTGTCCTGCGGGCGCAGCAGCCGGCGCAGGCGGCGGGTGAGGGCGATCAGGACATTGTCGCCGGCGGCGATGCCGAGCATGTCGTTGACCTGCTTGTAGCGGTCGATGTCGATGGCGAGTACGGTCGGGCGGATCGGGTTTGTGCCATCGGCCATCAGCAGGATCGCCTGCAGCCGGTCGAGGAAGACCTGCCTGTTCGGCAGCCCGGTCAGGCTGTCGAGCAGCGCATTGTGCAGGAGCCGCTCGACCGAATTGCGCTGTTCGGTGATGTCGACGATGGTGCCGACGCAGCGGATGATCTCGCCATTGGCGCCAAGCACCGGACGCGCCCGGATCGAGAGCCAGTGATAGTGGCCGTCCTCCGCACGGGCGCGGAACTCATGGTTCAGCCGGCCGCGCCGATGCTCGAGCAGCACGTCGAGCGTCGCCCGGAACCGGTCGCGATCGTCCGGGTGCAGGCGCGGCAGCCAGTTGCGCACGGGGCCGTTCATCGTTCCGAGCGAAAGGCCGAGCTGGTGCGAAATATCCGGAAGGGTGACGACGCGGTCGCGCGCGACGTCCCAGTCCCAGACCGTGTCGCCCGATCCCGTGAGCGCCAGCGCCTGGCGCTCGAGATCGGAGAACAGCCCCTGCTGATAGGCGCCGCCGGCAAAGGCATGCTGCATGACGGTGAAGCCGATCAGAAGCACGATGAGCACGAGGCCGCCGCCGAGCGCCGGCTGGACGATGTCGTTGGCAAGCTGCCCGGTGACCGCGAGCCAGGCGCCGAAGAGCCAGACGAGGATCAGCAGCCAGGCGGGGACCAGCAGGATGGCGCGGTCGTAGCGGTTGAAGCCGAGATAGGCGATCAGCACGATGCCGACGGTAGCCGTCAGCGCGAAGGAGAGCCGGGCGATGCCCGAGGCGATCGCCGGGTCGTAGACGGCGACGCCGAAGAGCAGCCCCAGGCCGAGAATCCAGGCAAGGGTGGCATAGCCGAGATGCTGGTGCCAGCGATTGAGGTTGAGATAGGTGAACAGGAAGACGACGAGGCCCGCCGCCAGGAAGACCTCCGTCCCCGCGCGCCATATTCGCTCGTCGTCGGCGGTCACGGTGATGAGCTTCGACAGAAAGCCGAAATCCACACAGATATAGGCAAGCACCGCCCAGGCAAGTGCGGCCGTCGCCGGCAGCATCGATGTGCCCTTGACGACGAAGAGGATGGTCAGGAACACCGCAAGCAGGCCGGCGATCCCGAGCACGATGCCGCGGTAGAGCGTGAAGGCGTTGACCGTGTCCTTGTAGGCATCGGGCTGCCAGAGATAGATTTGCGGCAGTTCCGGCGTCGCGAGCTCGGCCACGAAGGTGATGACGGCGCCGGGGTTGAGCGTGATGCGGAAGACGTCCGCCTCGTCGCTCGGCTGCCGGTCGAGCGCGAAACCCTCGCTCGGCGTGATCGAGAGAATGCGCTGGGAGCCGAGGTCCGGCCAGAAGAGCTTGGAATTTACCAGGCGGAAATGCGGCGCGACGATCACGCGTTCGAGCTGCTCTTCCGAAACATTGGCGAGCGCGAAGACCGCCCAATCGCCCTGGTGGTTTTCCGTGCTCGAGCGCACCTCGATGCGCCGGACGATGCCGTCGGTGCCGGGGGCGGTCGAAACCTGGAACGCCTCGCCCCGTCCGGTGTAGATCTCCGTCGTTGCGGTGAGGTCGAGCGCCGTGTCCTCGCGCGAGATCTTCACCGGCTCGAGCGCATGCGCGACGCCGCCGGCAAGCCCGAGGGCGAAGACGGCGAAGGCGACCAGAAAGGCCGCCAGCCTTGCGGCCGGCCATGCGAACGGTTTCGGGGTCAGGGGCATCAAAGGGGCATATTCCTGTTCGGTACGGCATCGGCGGAGAGAAGCGAAAACATCAGGTGATCCCGCCACTGTCCGTTTATCTTCAGGTACTGTCTCAAGTAGCCTTCACGCTCAAAGCCGGCCTTTTCAAGGAGCCGGATGCTGCGTGTGTTTTCCGGAATACAGGCTGCTTCGATACGGTGCAACTCGAGCACCGTGAAGATATAGGGGATCGTCAGTTTCAGGGCCTCGTACATATGGCCCTGGCCCGCATGTTTCTGGCCCATCCAGTAGCCTATCATGCAGTTCTGCGCCGCCCCCCGACGGATATGGCCGATGGTGAGCCCGCCGAGCAGGGTCTCGTCCGGCTTGCGGAAGAGGAAGAGCGGCACGGCCTGGCCGGATGCATATTCCTGTTCGTTGCGGACGACGCGGCCGCGAAAGGCGCTCTCGGTCATCTCGTCGGCGCGCCAGGTCGGCTCCCAGGGCTCGAGAAAGGCGCGGCTTTCGCTGCGCAGCCTGTACCATTGCCGGTAGTCGGCATAGCGCGGCAGGCGGAGCAGGTAATGCTGATTGGCGATCTCGACCGTATCCGGCTGCCGCGACAGGAACCGAAAAACCGATCGTGCCATATATTCCTCCGGGCCAGGATCGCGGGCGGGAATTCTACCCCTCGACGGCGCCGCGGTTCAGTCGGTCCGGGGGCGCCGTGTCATTGCGAAGCGTTGCACAAGTTTACGCCCAAATCGAATCCGATTTTCGGAAACTATGCAGGAAAACCGTGGCCTCGGGCGCAATCGCGCCAGGCCCGTCGACCGGCGATGGTGCTCAGCTCGCAACCGCCTGCACGGAGGCTGTCTTGCTGGTCAGCGACGAGAGGATGTCGTGCATCGGGGCGAGCCGATCCAGCGGACCGATCGCCGAAAGCGTCGGAACCGTATCGAAGAACAGCCGGCCGGCAAGGTCGGTCAGGCGCTCGATCGTGATGCCCGAAAGGCGCTCCATCAGTTCCTCGTTGGGGATGGGACGGCCGTAGAGCATCATCTGCCGGGCGATCTGGCCGGCCCGCGCCGCGGGGCTCTCCTGGCCCATCAGCAATTGCGCGCGGATCTGTGCGCGGGCCCGCTCGATCTCCTGCTGCTCGATGCTGGTCGACGACTTGCGCAATTCATCGACGATCACCGGCATCAGTTCCGGCAGGTTTTCGCCGCCGGTCGCGGCATGGACGCCGAAGATGCCGGTATCGGAAAAGCCCCAATGAAAGGCATAGACGGAATAACAGAGGCCCCTGTGCTCGCGCACCTCCTGGAAGAGCCGGGAGGACATGCCGCCGCCGAGGATGTTGGCGAGGATCTGCGAGCAGTAGAAGTCGCGGGCGTGATAGGCCTTGCCCTCGAAGCCGAGCAGCACCTGCGCGTCCATGAGGTCACGGCTCTCGCGGCTGTCGCCGCCGGTATAGCGCGCGGTGTCAAGGACGGGAGGCGATAGCGGCGCGACGGGGAGGGAGGAAAAGCGCTCCTCGACCTGGCGCACGATCGTATCGTGGTCAACGGCACCGGCGGCCACCACGAACATCCTGTCGGTCGTATAATTGCGGCCGAGATACTGGCGGATCTGGTCCGGGGTAAACGACATCACCGTTTCCGGCGTGCCGAGGATCGGCCGGCCGACCGTCTGGTCGCGATAGGCGGTCTCGGCAAAGCGGTCGAAAACGACGTCGTCCGGCGTGTCGTCGGCCGCGCCGATCTCCTGCAGGATGACGTGCTTCTCGCGGCGCAGTTCCTCCGCGTCGAAGGTCGATTCCGTCAGGATGTCGGCGAGGATGTCGACCGCCAGCGGCACGTGGTCCTTGAGCACGCGGGCGTAGTAGGAGGTCGTTTCGGTGGAAGTGGCGGCGTTCACCTCGCCGCCGACGTTCTCGATCTCTTCGGCGATCTGGCGGGCGCTGCGCCGCCTCGTCCCCTTGAAAGCCATGTGCTCCAGCAGATGCGCAATTCCGTGTTCATCCACGGTCTCGTTGCGCGAACCGGACTTGATCCAGACACCGAGCGCCACGCTTTCGAGATGCGGCATGTTCTCGGTCACCACCGTCAGCCCGGAAGGGAGCCGGGTGCACTCAACTTTCATCATCCGTTTCTTTCGTTCTATTCCCGAACGCGGGTACGCTCGCCGATGAAGGTTTCGACGCTCTTGAGCTCGGGATCCAGGATATCGAAACGCTCCGCCCTAGTCATGAGATCAGCAAGCCACGTCGGAAGCGCGGGGTCAATACCGCTTGCCGATTTTACTGCGTCGGGAAATTTCGCCGGGTGGGCGGTCGCAAGCGTGACCATCGGCGCGGAGGCCTTCTCGTGCCTTGCCGCCACGAAGACGCCGATTGCCGTATGCGGATCAAGGAGATAGCCCGTCTCCTCGAAGGTCTTGCGGATCGTCTTCGCCACCTCCTTTTCCGAGGCGCGGCCGGCACGAAACTCCTTGCGGATTTTTTTGAGCGCGCCGTCGCCGATCGCAAAGGAGCCGGATTGCTTGAGGCCGGCCATCGCCGCGCGAACCTGCGCCGCGTCGCGGTCGTTCGCCTCGAAGAGAAGACGCTCGAAGTTGGAGGAGATCTGGATGTCCATCGAGGGCGAGGTCGTCGCCTTTACCTCGCGCATTTCGTAGCGGCCCGTCTTCAGCGTGCGCGCCAGGATGTCGTTCTCGTTGGTGGCGACGATCAGCTTGTCGATCGGCAGGCCCATGCGCTTGGCGACGTAGCCCGCGAAGATGTCGCCGAAATTGCCGGTCGGCACGGTGAAGGAGATTTTCCGGTCCGGGCCGCCGAGCGCGATCGCCGTCGTGAAATAATAGACGATCTGGGCCATGATGCGCGCCCAGTTGATCGAATTGACGCCGGAGAGCTTGACCCGGTCGCGGAAGGCGGCGTCGTTGAACATGGCTTTGACCAGGTTCTGGCAGTCGTCGAAATTGCCCTTGACCGCGATCGCGTGCACGTTAGAGGCGGTCGAGGTCGTCATCTGCCTTTGCTGCACCGGCGACACCTTGCCGTGCGGGAAGAGGATGAAGATGTCGGTGCGTTCGCGACCGGCGAAGGCGTCGATCGCCGCCCCCCCCGTGTCGCCGGAGGTCGCCCCGACGATCGTCGCCCGCTCGCCCCGCTCGGCAAGCACGTAGTCCATCAGCCGGGCGAGCAGCTGCATGGCGACGTCCTTGAAGGCGAGCGTCGAGCCGTGGAAGAGCTCCATGACGAACGCGTTGGGGCCGGTCTGAACGAGCGGTGCAATAGCCGGATGGCGGAAGGTGGCATAGGCCTCGTCGATCATCCTGCGGAATTCCGCCGCCGGGATCTCGCCATTGGTGAAGGGTTCGAGCACGGCGTAGGCGATCTCCTGATAGGACTTGCCGCGCAGCGCCCGGATCGCTTTCTTCGAAAGTTGCGGCCATTCCTTCGGCAGATAGAGCCCCCCGTCACGGGCGAGCCCCGCCAGCAGCGCATCGCAGAAACCGAGAGAGTTCGCTTCTCCCCGCGTCGAAATATACTTCACCGTCATCATCCTTCGTCTTTGCCCGTGCGCGCGGCAGGCCTTGCGAAGCCCGCCGCAGCCGAGGCGCCTTTTTGCGTCAGTCGCTCACAAATCGCGCGGCCATTCTTGTCACCATGGCAATTTCCGGCTGTCCTCGAAATTTCGGTGAGGAAGTGCCGACCGGTCGATTTTTGAATTTGTCGCTGCTATAGACGATGCCCGAGGGTCAAGAAAGGCCTCCGGTCGCTTTGGGTCCGGAACCGGAAGAGGTCGAAGCGGCCTTCCGCTCTTGGCCGTTGGAATTGGTCACGACGATCGTGGTTTGCGTGAAACCAAGTCGTCGCGATCGGGGAGTTCGTCCGTTCAGTAGAGGTTGTGCAACGTGTCTGGCAAAGTGTCTCGCCGTGTTCTCGCAATATCCCTCCTTTTGGCCGCTGCCGGCTGTAACAAGACGCAGACGGGTGGCGCCATCGCCGCGGGCGGCAGCGCGAGCGCCCCGACGCCCGCCGTGATCCAGGCAGCCTGCCCGGCGGTGACCCTCAGGGACGGAACCTCCTCCTACCGCAACTATGCCAAGGGCGGGAAGGACGATCCGAGCAAGGTCGTATATCAGGCGTCGCTCGCCGATACGACGCGCCAGTGCGTGCAGAGCGAGGACAGGCTCACCGTCACCGTCGTCGCTCAGGGCCGCGTCGTCGCGGGCCCCGCCGGCGGCCCGGGCAAGGTAACCCTGCCCATCCGCGTTGCCGCCACAGACGGCGAAAAGACGCTCTACTCCGAGCTCACCCAATATCCCGTCGAAGTGCCGCCAGGCACCGCCAACGCCCAGTTCGTCTTCACCAAGGCGGACGTCACCCTGCCGGCCGGCGCCGGCGCGGAAGCCAAGATCTTCGTCGGCTTCGATGAAGGGCCCTACAGGACGAAGTAAGCGAGCGGCGAGGGTTGTCCCGACCCTAACCCTGTCCCCGCCTGCAACCCCGCTTGCGGGAAGAGGGGACGAAGACGCCGCGGCATACCCCTTCGCCCCGCTTGCGGGGAGAAGGTGCCGGCAGGTGGATGAGGGGGCGGATTATCTCAGCCTCAGGTCGCATTTGCAGCCAACTAAAGCCAAAACGCCGGGGCAATGCCCCGGCGTTTGCTTTCACCCGTCGCCCGCCGGTTACTCCACCGCAACACTCTTGCCCGCTTCCCACTTGTAGAGCGAGAAGCTCGGCGAGGTGAGGTCGCCGGTTTCGCCGTAGGTCAGCTTGCCGATGACGGTGTCGATCGCCTCGCCGGACTTGATCGCGGTGGCGACCGCATTCGGATCGTCGGCGTTGCCCGCCTTTTCGATGCCTGTCTTGATGACCTGGACGGCGGCATAGGCATTGAGCGTGAAGGCTTCGGCCGGGATGTTCTTGGCGTTCAAGGCCTCGATCGCCGGGGCGGCGGCCGGGTGGCGGGTGGCGTCGCTCGCATTGGTGTAGATCGTGCCGGCCGCGGCGTTGCCGCCGATCGCCCAGAACTCGGTGTTGGAGAGACCGTCGCCGCCGATGAGCTGTGCCTCGACTCCCTGGTCATGCATCTGGCGGACCATCAGGCCGGCCTCGGCGTGATAGCCGCCGAAATAGACGACATCGACCTTTTCGGCCTTCAGCCGCGTGATGATGGCGCTGAAGTCCTTTTCACCGGTGTTCAAGCCTTCGTAGACGACTTCGGTGATGCCGCCCGCATTGATCGCGGTCTTGAAGCCGTCGGCGAGGCCCTTGCCGTAGGCGCCCTTGTCGTGCAGCACGGCGACGCGTTTACCCTTGAAGTTCTTGACGACATAATCGGCCGCAACGACCGCTTGCTGGTCGTCGCGCCCGCAGGTGCGAAACACGTTCCAAAGCCCGCGTGTGGTGAGCTCGGGCGTGGTCGCCGTCGGCGTGACCATCAGGATGCCGTTCTCCGCCAGCACATCGGATGCCGGCATCGAGGTGCCGGAGAGGACGGGGCCGACCACGTATTGCACGCCTTCGCCGGCGAGCTGGTTGGCGACAGAGACGGCCTGCTTGGGTTCGCCGGCATCGTCGACGATCTTGATCACCAGCTTCTCGCCCTTGACGCCGCCGGCGTCGTTGATCGCTTGGACGGCCGCCTCGGCGCCGTTCTTGACCTGCTCACCGAAGGCCGCGACCGGGCCGGTGAGCGGGGTGATGACGCCGATGGTGATGTCGGCATGGGCAAGCGGCGCGAAGGCGACGCCGGCCGCCAAGGTCAATCCGGTCAATAATGAAAGACGCATGGTGTTTCCTCCTTGGACATGCAGCCCAGATCACGATGGCTTTCGGTCGAGTCCATCCCGCTCTGTGGCCTTTGATATAGCCCTCGCGCGCCGCCGGAACACCCGCTGATTGTCGGAGGAAAGGCACGCGCCTTCAATGCGGCATGCGGTCCTTTCGCGTCGAGCGGATGCTGTCGTGGCCGAGGGCGTTTCCCGCCCCGGATCTGGCCGAAGCGAAACTCGATCGGTTAAATCAGGGTCAGGCCGTCATGGACTCGGACCACTCGGCAAGCGCGGCGATCACGCTCGGAAGGACCGCCATTCGCGAGATCACCGTCTCGGCCCCGGCCTCCGTCAGCTTGTCGGCATGCGCCGGATAGCTGTGCGAGCCGCCGGTGAAGCCGACGACGCGCATGCCCGCGGCGCGGGCGCGGTGGATGCCGTGGACCGAATCCTCGATGACGAGCACGCGTCCCGGATCGACGCCGAACTGGGCGGCGCCGTGCAGGAAGATATCCGGCTTGGGCTTGACGCGGTCCGGTCCGAGGTCGCGCGCCGAATAGATGTGCCTGCCGAAATGATCCTTGACGCCGACCTTGGCGAGCATCACCGCAAGGCGCTGCGATGTGGAATTGGAGCAGACGCAATGCGGAAGCGTGAGCTCCATCAGCATGGGCCTGACGCCCTCGATGATCTTGACGTCGCGGGCGAGCCGCTTGTCGAGGATGAGGTCGACCTTGTCGATCAGCGAGGCGGAGAGCGGAATGCTCGCCTCCTTTTCGATCGTCAGCAGCGTGTCGCGCCAGGTCATGCCGGCGAAGCGCTCGTTCATCTCCTCGACGCTGATCGGGTAGCCTGCTTCGCTCACCAGTTCGGACTGGACTTCAGAGGCGATGATTTCCGAATCGACGAGAACGCCGTCGCAATCGAAGATGATGAGGTCGATACCGGCCATGGATGAGTTCCTTGGGAGAAGGCGCCGCGAGGCAGGGGAGGCGTCCGGATGCGGCGCTGAAGAGCAGTCGCGGCAGATTTATACGATGACCGGCCAAAGCTCAACCTAAACGCGGCGCGAAGCGATCGCTTGCCCATCCGGTCTTTTCGAATGCATACTTCCAGGGACCGCGACGTCCCGTCGGATGCGCGGCAGCGGCAGAGGTTTCCAATGGTTCGCCTGCGCGGGCATCATCTCCTGTGCCTGCTCACTTTTGTGGGCGAGGGCTATACGCCGGCATTCACCCGCAACTATCGGCGGATCGCCGAGCGCCTTTCCGCCGGTGAGGCGATCGAGATCGTCGCGGGGCCGGACGACATCTGCGCCCCGATGCTGGACCTGCCGGAAGCCCATTGCCGCAACGACGACGTCGGCGATCGCGACGAGTGGGCCCTGGTCGCGATTGCGGAGCTTCTCGGATTTCCGCTCGGCCCCGGATCGGTTCTCGTCCTCGACGGCAACCGGCTGGCTAATTTGCGGGGAGCCTTTGCGGCAGGTGCGATCCGCGCGGCATGCCATGAATGCGAATGGTCGCCGCTTTGCACGCGCATCGCCCGCGAAGGTTTCCGCGATACGCTCGTCCATGCCGCCGCTGAGGCTATCGAGGAAAGAGCTCCAGGAAAGCCTTCTCGCCCGTTGCGGTGAAGCGAACGGCGCGGCTGTCCTTTTCGCGTTTCGCCCAGCCCTTGTCGATGAAGAGCGCCAGCAGCGCTTCGCCGAGCGAGCCGGCGAGGTGCGATCGCCGCTCGCTCCAGTCGAGACAGGTCCGGCAGATCGGCCGGCGGGATTTCTGGAGCGCCGCGTAGTCGATGCCCAGCACCTCGACGCGCCTTCGGCCCGCATCCGTCAGGGCCAGATCGTCGCCGCTCGCGACCTCGATCTCGCCCGCCGCGATCAGGCTGTCGAGCATGCGCACGCCATAATCACCGGCGAGGTGGTTGTAACAGACCCGCGCCTTGCGCAGCGCCGGATCCTTCGGCCCGGGCCGATGACGCGTCAGGCCGCGGCTTGCGGCAAAGCCCATCAGGCTCTCGAGCATTAGCCCCACCTCGTCCTCGCTCAAGGCGTAATAGCGGTGCCGGCCCTGCTTGCGCTGCGCCACCAACCCGCCCGCCTCCAGCTTCGCGAGATGCGAGCTTGCGGTCTGCAGCGTGATGCCGGCCAGACCGGCGAGCTCCGTCGGCGTCAGCGCCTGTCCGCCCATCAGCGCGGTCAGCATGTTGGCGCGTGCGGGATCGCCGATCAGCGATCCGATGAGGGCAATGTCCGGACCTTCTTTCATACTTCGATCGTAATCGAAGCATTGATGACGGGCAAGCGGGCATGATGCCAGTCGTCAACCAGGAGAAACCCATGATCACCTGCTTCATCCGGTATGAGATCGACCCGTTCCGTAAAGAGGAGTTCGCCCTCTATTCGCGCAACTGGGGCGAGGCCATCCCCCGCTGCGGCGCAGATCTCATCGGCTATTTCGGCCCGCATGAGGGCTCGGCCACGACGGCCTATGGCGTCTACAACATCGACAGCCTCGCGGCCTACGAAGCCTACCGGGCGCGGCTCGCCGCCGATCCGCTCGGACGCGAGAACTACGAGTTCGCCCGGCGCGAGCGCTTCATCCTGAAGGAGGACCGCATCTTCCTCAAGAACCTCTCCAGGCCACACGGAAAGGAATGATGATGATCGCGGTGATTTTCGAAGTCCTGCCGGCCGCGGGCAAGCGCGACGCCTATCTCGGCCTTGCCGCCGACCTCCGGCCGCTGCTCGACGGCATCGACGGCTTCATCTCCATCGAGCGCTTCCAGAGCCTCGCCGATCCGAACAAGCTGCTGTCGCTCTCCTTCTGGCGCGACGAGGCGGCGATCAAGGCCTGGCGAAACGGCGCGGAGCACCGGGCGGCGCAGGCGGCGGGGAGGAACGGCGTCTTCGCCGACTATCGCCTGCGGATCGCGGCCGTCGTCAGGGACTACGGCCTCGCTGAGCGGCATGAGGCGCCGCTGGATAGCCGGCAATGGCATGAAGCGGCCGGCGCCGGCTGAGCGATATGGAACGGCACGACGCAAATTTTCCCGGCTGGCCTTCAGGCTTTGGTAACCATCTTCGGTAACCATAAGTGCTATAGTCAGTCCCGAGTAAGCGTATTTGCGAGTTGCCCATGTCTTCTGTTGTTTCGCTTGCCGAAATCTCCCGTGCCGCCCGTCCGTTGAACTGGCTGGACAGCATCATCAAGGGAGATTGCGTGGCCGCGCTGAACGCGCTTCCCGATAATTCGGTCGATGTCGTTTTCGCCGACCCGCCCTACAATCTCCAGCTCGGCGGCATGCTGCACAGGCCCGACCAGTCGCTGGTCGATGCCGTCGACGACGATTGGGACCAGTTCGCCTCCTTCGAGGCCTATGACGCCTTCACCCGCGCCTGGCTGCTAGCCTGCCGCCGCGTGCTGAAACCGACCGGCACCCTCTGGGTGATCGGCTCCTACCACAACATATTTCGCGTCGGCGCGATCCTGCAGGACCTGCATTTCTGGATCCTGAACGACATCATCTGGCGCAAGACCAACCCGATGCCGAACTTCAAGGGCCGCCGCTTCCAGAACGCGCACGAGACGCTGATCTGGGCGACGCCGAATGCCAAGGCCAAGGGCTACACCTTCAATTACGAAGCGATGAAGGCGGCGAACGACGACGTGCAGATGCGCTCCGACTGGCTGTTCCCGATCTGCTCCGGTTCCGAACGGCTGAAGGACGACGACGGCAAGAAGGTACACCCGACGCAGAAGCCGGAAGCCTTGCTCGCCCGCATCCTGATGGCCTCGACCAAGCCTGGCGACGTCGTGCTCGACCCGTTCTTCGGCTCCGGCACCACCGGTGCCGTCGCCAAGCGCCTCGGCCGCCATTTCGTCGGCATCGAGCGCGAGCAGGACTATATCGATGCCGCCGCCGAGCGCATCGCCGCCGTCGAGCCGCTCGGCAAGGCGACCCTCTCGGTCATGACCGGCAAGAAGGCGGAGCCGCGCGTCGCCTTCAATACGCTGATCGAAAGCGGCCTCATCAAGCCCGGCACGGTGCTCACCGATGCGAAGCGCCGCTACAGCGCGATCGTGCGCGCCGACGGAACGCTGGCATCCGGCGGCGACGCCGGTTCCATCCACCGCGTCGGCGCGAAGGTCCAGGGCCTCGACGCCTGCAATGGCTGGACGTTCTGGCATTTCGAGGAGGGGAGCGTGCTGAAGCCGATCGACGAGCTCCGATCCGTCATTCGAAATGACCTGGCAAAACTGAACTGATCAACCGGTTCCGCTCAGGTCTTCGATAGGCGCTCCGCCGGTCATGTGCCTTCAGTCCCGCTTGGAGCGCTTTAAACGCCCGGAATCCGACGAGGGTTCCGGGCGTTTGTATGAGGTGGCGCAAGCGGGGCCCCTCATCCGGCCTGCCGGCCACCTTCTCCCCGTTTTGACGGGGAGAAGGGGCAATGCCGCACCGCCGGAGCCCTTCTCTCCGCAGGTGGAAGAGGGGACTTGAGCGAGCGCCGCAAGCCTCCTTCGCCCCATTTATGGTCCATTTATGGGGAGAAGGTGGCCGGCAGGCCGGATGAGGAACCGCCGCCATTGCCTCGCGCGAAGCGAGGGCCGTACCAAGTGGAACAAATCAAAGGAAGAAGTCGTCGACCCTGAGGCTGGTGGTGCCGTTCACCTTGATCTGGAAGTCGGCATAGCCGTCGCCGTTGACGTCGCCGGAGAGGACTCCCGAGCGGAAATTGAGTTCGCCGGCTTCGCCGGAAAAGGCACGGCCGCCGATATAGGTGAAGCCCTGGTTGCCGCTCCAGGTGGTGTCGGCGTCGATCGTCGACAGGTCGATGACGTCCCATTCGGAGCGGTGGAAATCGGTGATCACGTCGCGCCGGCTGCCGACGGCCGTTTCGGTGATCGAATTGAAGTCGAACGTGTCGGTGCCGGTGCCGCCGGTCAGATAGTCGAAGCCGGTGCCGCCGCGCAGGATATCGGCGCCCGAACCGCCATGGAGGTTGTCGGCGCCCGAGCCGCCGTCGAGGAAGTCGTCGCCGCCGAGGCCTTCGAGGATGTCGTTGCCGCCGAGGCCGCGCAGTACGTTGGCGGCGGAACTGCCGGCTATGTCGTCATGGCCGTAGTTCGTGCCGGTGGCGTTCTCGATGCTGATCAGGTCTTCCCGCCGGCCGCTGGCCGTGGTGGCGTATTTGTAGCCGAGGTCGATCGTGACGCCGCGGCCGCGCTCAGAGCTCCAGCCATCTTGCAGTTGGTAGCTGATCGTGTCGGTGCCGCTGCCGCCGTTGAAATAGTTGTTGAAGCCGACCGAGAGGAAAGTGTCGTTGCCGCTCTCGCCATAATAGTCGCTGGCATAGCCTTCGATCTCGAAGCGGTCGTGGCCGCTGCCGCCATAGACGATGTCGTAGGAGTTCGAATCGCGGGTGCGGATGTCGGCGATATAGAGATCGTTGCCGGCCCCCAGATAGATGTCGTTGCCGCCTTCGAAGGAATTGACGACGAGGTCGTTGCCGTAGCCCGCATCGACGAAGTTGTATCCGCCGTAGCCGTCGGTGCGGTTCAGGTAGATGTCGTCGTCGCCGTTATAGGCGTAGATCTCGACGGCGATATAGCCGTTCTGCTTGAGGATGTCGGCGTAATTCGTGCCGTAGATGCGCGTGACCATTGCTCGACCTTTCAGCGAAGCCGTTGAAATCTAACGCGGATCATCGGGCAGGGAAGCTGAATGGGCGGTGAACCGATTGCGGCACTTTCGTGAAATCAGGAAGGCCTTGCCGACGATCCGCCTGCGGACGCCATCCCGCTTGCCGCGAGAGGCGCCGGTTCAATGCCGTAGGACGCGAGGTCGGAGCGCAACCTGTGGGCGTCGGTGAAATGCACCGCGTGCCAGCCGGCAGCCCGCGCGCCCTCCACGTTGGCCACGCTGTCGTCGATGAAGAGCGTCGCGGCCGGCTCGAGGTCGAAGGCTTCAGCGTGCGTCCGGTAAATGGCGACGTCCGGTTTGATGAGCCTGACGTCGCCGGAGACCGTGACCCCGCGCGGAAGCTTCAGGAACGGGAATCGCTGCTGTGCCTCGCGGAACGTATCCGAGGCGAAATTGGTCAGCATCGTCACGTCCCGTCCTGCGGCGATCAGGTTCTCCATGATCGTAACGGTCTCGCCATAGGCATGCGGCACCATCTCGTGCCAGTGCCGGCGGAAGGCGCGGATGTGCTCCTCGCGATCCGGATGATCGCGGATCAGCAGCGCTTCCGCCTCCGCCCACGACCGGCCGCGATCCTGTTCGATGTTCCATTCGTGGGTGCAGACATTGGCGAAGAACCACTGGCGCTCCGCTTCGTCCGGGATGATGCGGGAAAAAGGGAGCTGCGGGTCGTAGTGGATCAGCACCTTGCCGATGTCGAAGACGATGTGGCGGATTTCGATGCTGTTCATTGACGATCCCTGTGCGATCCTGTGATTGAAGCGAGCGGCGGTCGGAGTGCCTCTCTCCTGCGCGTGCTTTGCCTAGCCGCTTTTGAAGGCCTGCGGAATAGCCTGCGCGATCGCCTTCTTCATCACAGACGGGAGCGCCTGCTCCGCGAGCGTCGCGATCGGCTCCCACCAGCCATGCATGCCGGGCCGGGCGCCGTCGACAATGGCGCGGTAGACGGAAAGGCGCAACTCGAAATGCGTGAAGACGTGACTGACGCTCCCGCAGGGCTCCCAGTGTGCGGCAAAGGGCTGCGCGGCAATGGAGGTGTCGCCGTCGCGGCGCGACGTCCAGTCCGTGCCGGGGACTTCCGTCATGCCGCCGAGCAGGCCGCTCTCGGGGCGCTTCCTGAGATAAACGGCCTCGGAACCGTCGATCGCGACGAAGGCGGCGCCGAGGCGCAGCGGCTTTTCCTTCCTGGCGGCCTTGCGGGGAAATGTCTCCGGGTCGGCGACGGCAAGCGCCCGGCAGTTGCCGCGAAAGGGACAGAGCGCGCACGCCGGCCGCTTCGGGGTGCAGATCGTCGCGCCGAGATCCATCATCGCCTGGGCGAAGTCGCCCGGCCGATCGGCCGGGGTGAGGGAGTAAACCAGGGCCCGCATTTCCGGCTTGGCGGCCGGCAGCGGCGTCTCGATGGCATAAAGCCGGGAAATCACCCGCTCGACATTGCCGTCGAGCACGGCGCTTCGGCGGTTGAAGGCGATCGCCGCGATGGCGGCCGCGGTGTAGTCGCCGATGCCCGGCAAGGCCTTCAGCCCTTCCTCGCTGTCCGGAAAGCGGCCGCCGTGCTCGCGCGCCACCGTTTCGGCGCATTTCTTCAGATTGCGGGCGCGGGCATAGTAGCCAAGCCCCGCCCAGGCCTTCATCACGTCCTCCGTCGCGGCGGCGGCGAGATCTTCGACCGTCGGCCATAAAGCGAGGAACTTCTCGAAATAGGCCTTGACCGCCTGGACCGTCGTCTGCTGCAGCATCACCTCGGACAGCCAGACGTGGTAGGGGTTCGCGATCGCGCCCCTCAGCGCCATCGGCGGCGAGACCCGCCACGGCAGATCGCGGTGGTGGCGGTCGTACCAGTCGAGGAGGAGGGCGGCGTCGATCGCCTGTGGGGTTTCGCGGAGCATTTGCCGGGGAGTCCTTTTCCGGCCTATACTTGGCGGACGCCATCTTCGGCCGCAAGGCCCCATCGCAATTGCAAACAGAAAGTCCTTCCGTGCGTGAAGCAAAGCCCCGCCAGGGCGTCGTCCAGATCAGCGAGGTCGCCAACGGGCTGATCGATCCGGTGCTGGCCAAGCGTGCCGGCATCAACACGATGCTGCTCGGCTCGTGGGACGAGATCGCCGGCGAAGAGTTCGCCGATTGCACCAGGCCCGAGAAAATCGGCTGGCCGCGCCGCGCCGCCGAACTCGGCGCCGAGGGCGGCTACCAGCCGGGCGTGCTCACGGTCGCCTGCGAGGGCGCGCGGGCGCTCTTCCTGACCCATGCGCAGGGCGAGCTGATCCAGCGCATCAACGGCTTCTTCGGCTTTCATGCGATCGGCCAGGTCCGCATCGTGCAGAAGCCGGTGGCGGCTCCGCCCAGACGCTATCGTCCGCCGCGGCCGCTTGCCGGCGAGGCCGCCCGCCGGCTCGAATCCATGATCGAGGGCATCGAGAGCGAGGCGCTGAAGACGGCGCTGGCGCGGCTCGGCACGGCCGTGCTTTCCTCGCGCAAGCGATAGCATGCAGCGCTGCGTCCTTCATGCGGTCACAATTCTTTGAATGCTGTCGATGCAGCCCCCCTTGCCCGCCCGCATCCGGCAAGTTATCGAAATCACGCTTCAAATTTCCCTCATAGAACACGGGTCCTGTCCATGTCCGCTTCCGAGAAGAGCCTTCCGAAACGCCTGCTGAGCGGTGTCGCCGTTGCGGCGATCGCGCTTGTGCTTGCCGCCTGCAGCGACGAGAAGAAGGAGGCGGCTTCCAAGGCGCCGGCCGAGGCGACCACCAGCGCGGACGCGACGACCACCGGCTCCACCGCTGCGACGCCCGCCGCTTCCGAGGCGAAGCCCACGGCGACCGAGGTGGCGCAGGCTTCTCCGCCGGCTGCCAAGGTCGAGCTGCCGCAGCCGGAAGGCACGGTCGACGTGGCCAAGCTGATGGAGCCGGGTGCGCTGCCGGAAATGGCTCTCGGCGAGGCCAATGCGCCGGTGACGATCGTCGAGTACATGTCGATGACCTGCCCGCACTGCGCCAATTTCCACAACGAGACCTTCGACGCGATCAAGGCGAAATACATCGACAGCGGCAAAGTGCGCTTCATCGTTCGGGAGTTCCCCTTCGACCCGCGCGCCGCGGCCGCCTTCATGCTGGCGCGCTGCGCGCCGGAGGGGCAGTATTTCCCGATGATCTCCATGCTCTTCAAGCAGCAGGAACAATGGGCCGCCGCCCAGAACGGCCGCGATGCGCTGCTGCAGATGTCGAAACTTGCCGGTTTTACACAGGAGAGCTTCGAGGCCTGCTTGACGAACCAAAAACTTCTGGATGATGTGAATGCAGTCATGCAGAGGGGCGCCAAGGACTTCGGCGTCAAGTCGACGCCGACCTTCTTCGTCAATGGCGAGCACTATTCGGGGGACATGTCGGTTGACGTTATGTCGGCCCTCATCGACAGCAAGCTCTGATCCTTCGCTTTTCCTGACAACGGGCGACGGCCGCAGCCGTGCGCCCGTTTTTGCTGCTTCGAGGGAAAACCCCCTCTGCCCTGCCGGGCATCTCCCCCACATGGGGGGAGAGTGGCTGGGCGCGCCGCCCTGCGCAAAGGTCAGGCTGCCGGTGCCGCAACATTCATTGACCGATGCGAACGCTAAAGCATTTTGCAGTCGGGTGGAATCACCTGACGTTGCACAAATGCGGCAAAAACAAACAGATAGGGCGGTGGCGCGAACGCAAGTGAGCGCATCCCGCTCCAGTTGGCGGAGCGCGGCCTTGCCGCTTGTCATTCTCCCCCCTTGTGGGGGAGATGCCCGGCAGGGCAGAGGGGGATACGGGTCGCTCCCCGCCCCAGCGTGCCCCTCATGAAATTCACAAAACTTCGCCTGCTCGGCTTCAAGTCCTTCGTGGAACCGACGGAGTTCATCATCGAGCGGGGCTTGACCGGCGTCGTCGGTCCGAACGGCTGCGGCAAGTCCAACCTCGTCGAGGCGCTGCGCTGGGTGATGGGCGAGAATTCCTACAAGAACATGCGCGCCTCCGGCATGGACGACGTGATCTTCTCCGGCTCGGGCAACCGCCCGGCGCGCAACACGGCGGAGGTCGGGCTCTATCTCGACAACGGCGACCGCACCGCGCCGGCCGCCTTCAACGACAGCGACGAGATCCAGGTGACGCGGCGGATCGAGCGCGAGCAGGGCTCGGTCTACCGCATCAACGGCAAGGAGGCGCGCGCCAAGGACGTGCAACTGCTGTTCGCCGATGCCTCGACCGGCGCCCGCTCGCCGTCGATGGTCGGGCAGGGCCGTATCGGCGAGCTGATCGCCGCCAAGCCCCAGGCGCGCCGGCAACTGCTCGAGGAGGCGGCCGGCATTTCGGGCCTGCATTCGCGCCGGCACGAGGCGGAACTCAGGCTGAAGGCGGCGGAGGCCAATCTCGAGCGGCTCGACGACGTCACCTCGCAGCTCGAAAGCCAGATCGAAAGCCTGAAGCGCCAGTCGCGCCAGGCCAACCGGTTCAAGATGCTCTCGGCGGAGATCCGCCGGCACGAGGCGATCCTCTTCCATATCCGCTGGGTGCAGGCCAAGGAGGCGGAAGCCGAGGCAACGAGCCAGCTGAACCAGATCACCGCGCTCGTCGCCGAAAAGGCGCAGGCGCAGATGGAAGCCGCCAAGGAACAGGCGGTCGCGAGCCTCAAGCTGCCGGAGCTGCGCGAGAACGAGGCGAAGCTCGCCGCGGCTCTGCAGCGGCTGCAGATCGCCCGCGCGCAGCTCGAGGAGGATGCCGGGCGCATCCTGCGCCGCCGCGACGAGTTGCAGCGGCGGCTCGCGCAACTGGCCGAGGACATCGCCCGCGAAGAGCGACTGGTCGCCGACAATGCCGGCATTCTTGCCCGCCTCGATGAGGAGGAGGCGGAGCTCGAGGACGTGCTTGCCGAGGCGGACGACCGCGCCGCCGAGCTGCGCGAGAGGCTGGAGGCGGCAAACGAGAAGCTTTCCGGAAGCGAAGCCGGTCTCGCCCGCCTGACGGCCGAGCGCGCCGAGGCGCAGGCGGCGCGCAACCAGATCGAAAGGACGCTGCGCGAACTCGCCGACAGGCAGGCGCGTCTCGCCCGCCAGCTTTCGGATCAGGCGCGCGAAATCGACGAGCTCGACCGCCGGATGGCGGCGTTGCCCGATCCGCATGAGAAGCAGGGGCAGGTGGAGGTTGCGGAAGCGGCGCTCGAGGAGGCGGAGGCGGCGGTGATCGCCATCGAAGAGAGCCTTGCCGCCGCCCGCGCCGAAGAGGCTGCCGCCCGGCCGCCGGTCGACCGGGCGCGCGCGGTCCTGAACGGCATCGAGACCGAAGCGCGCACGATCCGCCGGATGCTGGAGGCGGTCGGCGCCAGCGCCTATCCGGCGGTGGTCGAGGAGATGAAGGTCGAGCGCGGCTACGAGACGGCGCTCGGCGCGGCGCTCGGCGACGACCTCGACTCGCCGCTCGAGCAGGCAGCCCCCTCCCATTGGCGCATGCCCGGCGATCACGAGGACGATCCCGCCCTGCCGGCGGGCGCTTCGCCGTTGATCGATTACGTGCACGGACCCGAGGCGCTCCGGCGAACCCTCAGGCAGATCGGCATCGTCGAAGGCGAGGCCGAGGCGGAGCGCCTGCAACCGCTCTTGAAGAGCGGGCAGCGGCTGGTGACCAGGGAAGGCGCCGTCTGGCGCTGGGACGGCCACGTCATGGGTTCGGAGGCGCCGAGTGCCGCAGCCTTGCGGCTCGCGCAGAAGAACCGCCTGACCGAGCTCGAGGGCGAAGCGGAAGAGGCGGAGGAGGCCCTGCGTCGGGCCGAGGCGGATCTTGCCGCCGCCGGCCAGCGCATCCGCGCGGCGGACGAGCGGCTCAGGCTTTCGCGCGAGGCGCAGCGCATGATCGCCCGGCAATTGGCCGAAGCGCGCGAGGCGCTCGCAGCCGCCGAGCGGGCCTCCGGCGATCTCGGTCGCCGCCGCGCGGTGCTTGCCGAAACGAAGCTGCAGCTCGAAGCCCAGGTCGAGGAGGTTGCCGAGCAGATCGAGGCGGCAAACGAAGCCCTGGGTGACCAGCCCGATCTTTCCGACCTTGATCTCAGGCTGCGCGACGGGACCTCGGAAGTCGCGACCGACCGCGCCGCCGTCGCTGAGGCACGCGCTGCCCATGACGGGCTCGCCCGCGAAAACGAGGCGCGCCTGCGCCGGCTTTCGGCGATTGCCGCGGAACGCGACACCTGGCAGGCGAGGGCGGCGAGCGCCGAGGAGCACATCGCGACGCTGCGCGAGCGTGAGGCGGAAGCGCGCGAGGAGGTCGAGGAACTCATCGACGCGCCCGACGAGTTCGACGACAAGCGCCGCGCGCTGATGAACGAGTTGCAGAAGGCCGAAGCGTCGCGCCGCGAGGCGGCCGATCGCCTCGCCGAGGCGGAAAGCCGCCAGCGCGAAGCCGATCGCCTCGCTGCGACGGCGCTATCGGAACTGGCGGAGGCGCGCGAAAAGCGGGGCCGGGCCGAGGAGCGGCTCGTTTCCGCGCGCGAGCGGCGCGTCGAGATCGAAGCGCGCATCCAGGAAGCCCTTTCCTGTGCGCCGCACGAAGTGATGCGGTTGACGGGACTTGCCGCCGAAGAGGCGGCGCCCGACATGCGCGCCATCGAGCGCGAGCTCGAGCGGCTGAAGATCGAGCGGGAGCGGCTCGGTGCCGTCAACCTAAGGGCCGACGAGGAGCAGAAGGAGCTTTCCGAACGGCTGGCGGCGCTGCTCAAGGAGCGCGACGACGTCATCGAGGCGATCCGCAAGCTCCGGACCGCCATCCAGAACCTCAATCGCGAGGGCCGCGAGCGGTTGATCGCCGCCTTCGACGTGGTCAATGCACAATTCCAGCGGCTCTTCACCCATCTCTTCGGCGGCGGCACGGCGGAGTTGCAACTGATCGAGAGCGACGATCCGCTGGAGGCCGGCCTCGAAATCCTGGCCCGTCCGCCCGGCAAGAAGCCGCAGACGATGACGCTGCTTTCGGGCGGCGAGCAGGCGCTGACGGCGATGGCACTGATCTTCGCCGTGTTCCTGACCAATCCGGCGCCGATCTGCGTCCTCGACGAGGTCGACGCGCCGCTCGACGACCACAATGTCGAGCGCTATTGCAACCTGATGGACGAAATGGCGGCCTCGACCGAGACCCGGTTCGTCATCATCACCCACAATCCGATCACCATGGCCCGGATGAACCGGCTGTTCGGCGTCACCATGGCGGAGCAGGGCGTCTCGCAGCTCGTCTCGGTCGACCTGCAGACGGCCGAGCGCATGCGGGAGGCCGTCTGACGGTCCTCTCACCCGATCCGGTGGCGACCTCTTCTCAAATTTGATGCACCGCAGCAAAAATCTTCGCCGAGTGCATTTTCAGTGCGAACCATATACTGTAGATCGTCTCGAAAAGCTGTTTCTGGGTGGAGAACAGGCATGACGAAGTGGGTTTACACCTTCGGCGGAGGCAAGGCCGAAGGGGGCGCGAAGGGCCGCGACAGGCTCGGGGGCAAGGGCGCCAATCTGGCGGAGATGTGCAATCTCGGCCTGCCCGTGCCGCCGGGGCTCACGATCATCACGGATGCCTGCAACAGCTATTTCGACAATGGCCGGACCATGCCGGAGGGCCTGCGCGGGCAGGTGCGTGACGGCATTGCCCGCATGGAGGAAATCACCGGCCGCGTCTTCGGCGACACCACCCATCCGCTGCTGCTCTCGGTCCGCTCCGGTGCGCGCGCCTCGATGCCGGGAATGATGGATACGGTCCTGAACCTCGGCCTCAACGACCAGTCCGTGCATGCCCTCGGCCATGATGCCGGCGACGCTCGCTTTGCCTGGGACAGCTACCGGCGCTTCATTCAGATGTATGGCGATGTCGTCATGGGCCTCGACCACGATGTCTTCGAGGAGATTCTCGAGGACGAGAAGGCGCGGCTCGGCCACGAGCAGGACACGGAGCTTTCCGCCGTCGAATGGCAGCACGTCATCTCGCGCTACAAGGAGGCGATCGAGGAGGCGCTGGGCGAGCCCTTTCCGCAGGATCCCGAGGTACAGCTCTGGGGCGCGATCGGCGCCGTTTTCTCGAGCTGGATGAACCCGCGCGCGGTCACCTATCGCCACCTGCACGGCATTCCCTCCGGCTGGGGCACCGCGGTCAATGTCCAGGCCATGGTCTTCGGCAATCTCGGCAATTCGTCGGCGACCGGCGTCGCCTTCACCCGCAACCCCTCGACCGGTGAGAAGGAGCTTTACGGCGAGTTCCTCGTCAACGCCCAGGGGGAGGATGTCGTCGCCGGCATCCGCACGCCGCAGAACATCACCGAGGCGGCCCGCATCGCTTCCGAATCGGACAGGCCGTCGCTCGAAAAGCTGATGCCCGAGGCCTTTGCCGAGTTCGCCGAGATCTGCGAGACGCTCGAGCGGCACTATCGCGACATGCAGGATCTGGAGTTCACGATCGAGCGCGGCAAGCTGTGGATGCTGCAGACGCGCTCCGGCAAGCGCACTGCCAAGGCGGCCCTGAAGATCGCCGTCGACATGGCCGAGGAGGGGCTGATCTCGAAGGAGGAGGCGGTTGCGCGTATCGATCCGGCCTCGCTCGACCAGTTGCTGCACCCGACCATCGACCCGCGTGCCCGCCGCGACATTATCGGTTCCGGCCTGCCGGCCTCGCCCGGTGCTGCGACCGGCGAGATCGTCTTCACCTCCGAGGAGGCGGTGCATGCCGTCAAGGAGGGCCGCAAGGTCATCCTCGTGCGCGTCGAGACCAGCCCGGAAGATATCCATGGCATGCACGCCGCCGAGGGCATCTTGACGACGCGCGGCGGCATGACGAGCCACGCGGCCGTCGTCGCACGCGGCATGGGCACGCCTTGCGTCTCCGGCGCCGGCAATATCCGCGTCGATCACCGCAACGAGCTCATGATCGCGGCGAGCGTCACGCTCAAGAAGGGCGAGGTGATCACCATCGACGGCTCCTCCGGCCAGGTGCTGAAGGGAGAAATCCCTATGCTGCAGCCGGAGCTTTCCGGCGATTTCGGCAAGATCATGCAATGGGCCGACAGGACCCGCCGCATGACCGTGCGCACCAATGCCGAGACGCCGGCGGATGCCCGCGCCGCCCGTTCCTTCGGCGCCGAGGGCATCGGCCTCTGCCGCACCGAGCACATGTTCTTCGAGGACGACCGCATCAATGTGATGCGGGAGATGATCCTGGCGGAGGACGAGGACGGCCGGCGGGCAGCGCTTGCGAAGCTCCTGCCGATGCAGCGCTCGGATTTCGTCGAGCTCTTCTCGATCATGCACGGCCTGCCGGTGACGATCCGCCTCCTCGATCCGCCGTTGCACGAATTCCTGCCGAAGACCGACGAGGAAATCGCCGACGTCGCCCGGGTGCTGGCGCTCGATGCCGCCGAGTTGCGCCAGCGCGTCGAGGCCCTGCACGAGTTCAATCCGATGCTCGGGCATCGCGGCTGCCGCCTGGCGATCTCCCATCCGGAAATCGTCGAGATGCAGGCGCGCGCCATCTTCGAGGCGGCGGTCGAGGCTGCCCGCGACACCGGTGCCGCCGTCGTTCCCGAGATCATGGTGCCGCTCGTCGGCCTGCGCGCCGAGCTCGACTACGTCAAGGAGCGGATCGAGGCCGTTGCCAGGGAGGTCATCGGCGAGGCCGGCGTGAAGATCGACTACCTGATCGGCACGATGATCGAACTGCCGCGTGCGGCGCTCCGGGCGGACACGATCGCCGAGTCGGCCGACTTCTTCTCCTTCGGCACCAACGACCTGACGCAGACCACCTTCGGCATCTCGCGCGACGACGCCGCTCTTTTTCTCGCCACCTACCAGCAGAAGGGCATCATCGAGCAGGATCCCTTCGTCTCGCTCGACTTCGACGGGGTGGGCGAGTTGATCCAGATCGCCGCGGAACGCGGCCGGCGCAGCAAGAACGGCCTGAAGCTCGGCATTTGCGGCGAGCACGGCGGCGACCCCGCCTCGATCCGCTTCTGCGAAGAGGCCGGTCTCGACTATGTCTCCTGCTCGCCCTTCCGGGTGCCGATTGCCCGGCTTGCGGCCGCGCAGGCGGCGATCAAGGGCAACGGCAAGGTCGTGGCGATGGCCGCGAGCTGACGGGTTCTGCTGCCGGCCCGCGCGCCCCTCATCCGCCTGCCGACACCTTCTCCCCGTTTTGACGGGGAGAAGGGACTTGCGGCGCCGCCTTCGTCCCCTCTCCCCGCGTGCGGGAAGAGTCCTCGCGTTAAACCCGAGGAGAGGGGCAAGTCAGTTTCAGCCATGACGGTGCAATCACTGCCTTACGATCACGCGCCGCTCGATGACGACCGGGTGGTAGTACGGGCCCCAGATCAGCGGGTCGTTGCTGTAGCGGAAGGCGCGCCTTTCGGCGCGGCGGTCGAGGTCGATACGCTGCAGACAGGCGGCGAATGCGTCGGTGCCGCGGCGGAAGCCGTAGGAGGCGCAGGTATTCTCGTCCCTCGCTCGGCGCTCTTCCGGCGTCATGCTCTGGCATGCGGCAATGAGCAGCCCGGCCGCCGCAACCGTCAACAGTCTCGTGGTCATGCCTTTCATCCTCGCCCTCCTGATCGGCGCCCGCTTGCGACGACCGGGACCGGCGGCCAAAGTGGTGGGGCGATCGCTGCACGCCGAGAGGGCGCTTGGCGCCGACGCGTGACAAGTCCGTGGGGCGCGATTCAATCGAACGATATCATGCGCCCGACCGGCACGGCCGGTCAATCGGGCCGCGCCTTCAGATGCGCTCCAGGACGCCGACGAAGGCCTCGGTGAAGCTCTTGAGGCCCGCGGTGCGCTCGCCCGGCTGCTCGACGCGAACGGTGCTGCCATCCTTGTCGAGGCAAACGAAGAGGATCATCGGCGCCTTCCCGTCGGTCTCGCCATGACGCAAGGCGGCGATCGTCAGGCAATCGTCGACGAGGCCGGAGGCCGGCAGGGCGAAGAGGAACTCGCCGCCGATGTCGTCCGCCACGGTCCGGACGAAACCGGTAAAATCGTCCTTGTTGCCGGAAAAGCGATCAAGGGAAAGCTCCAGCTCGAGAAGGGCCATCGGCAGCGCGGCGTCTGCGGCGGCGATCGGCGGGGCAGGGAGGGCGGTATCCATGGTTGTCTGCGCTGCGGCCATGTTGACTCTCCGTTGGTTGGCGGCGCCTCCTGTGTCCGGCGCCGGCCTGCTGCATGTCTCCTTCGATCGACCGCGATTGAAGGACGAGGACAGGCAGCAATTCAAAGTGCTACGGCGACCTTTGCGCGTCCGACAAGACGCGCGGTGCTGTGGCTTCCGGTTTGACTTGCCCGGTCGCGGCGGCCGCGATCGGAATCCCGAACCTTAATAAGTCGTTAACGAGAATGGCGAATTTGCGGCGCTCGCGCAAGAGCAGCAGGGCATGATTGATACAACCGGAAATTCCGCTCTTGCGGGGAGTGCTCACGTTCCGTGCCCCACGAACCTCCGTCCCGAAATTCCGAAATCGATTCCGATTTCGCAATTCATGCAGTAAGAAGGCGGGGTCTGTTCCGCCTCGGGGATTGATTCCGTTAGATGCTTGTTCGCTACGAACGTCCCTATTCCCATGCCGCCCACTGGGCGCGCCGGTTCGCCCGTATCGCCTTCGTGCTTTCGCTGCTGTCGCTCCTGGCGCATCGCTTCGGTCCGCTGACCACGCCGCATTTTCTGGCGCTGGCGCTTTTCGCCGGCGCGCTGGCGCTTCTTGCCGTCGTGCTCGCTGCGGTCGGGTTGACGCGCCTCTGGCAGGTGGCGGCGATCGGCGGCAAGGCTTCGGTGTCGGCGCTTTTCTACGCGGCGCTTCCGCTCGGTTTCCTTGGCTACGGCGCCGTGCAGTACATGACCCTGCCGGCGATCTACGATATCAGCACCGACACCGTGACGCCGCCACCCTGGATCCGGCAGCCGGAGACGCAGGCGAGCTGGATCAAGCGCAATCCGGCCGTGACGCCCGGGGACCGCGAAGCCCAGATCGCCGCCTATCCCGGCCTCACCGGCAGGCGCTACGACGGTGCGCTCGACCGGGTGTTCCAGGGGGTGCGCAAGGTCGTCGAGGCAACGCGCATCTCCGCCACCGCCGAACTCGGGGTCGAGAATGCGCGGCCCGACCTCGGGGACCTTGCCGTGCGGCCCGGCGCCGGGGCGGATGCGAACACGGAGCTGGATGTCATTCCGGTGCCCGCAGCGCGGCCCGCCCCTGATATCGACGGCATCATCCCCGGCCGGCGCTCCGGCGATATCGTGCTGCAGGGCGAATGGCGCACCCTCGTCGTCGGGTTCCGCTTCGACGTGCTGATCAGGCTGCGCGAGGAGGCGGAGACGACCTTTGTCGACGTGCGCGTCGCGTCGCGCTACGGCCAGCACGATCTCGGCATGAGCGCCGCCTTTGCGGAAGAGTTCCTACGGGCGCTCGACGCCGAACTGCTGGGGATCGCCGGCGACTAAAGCATTTTGCAGTCAGGTGGGATCACCTGGCGTCGCACGAATACGGCAAAACCAACAGATAGAGCAGTGGCGCGAAGGTATGCGAGCGCACTCCGCTCTAAAGCGACATGCGTTCACGAGACACGACTGCAGCCATTGCTGCCTCGGCGGTTGTGGTGTGGCGATACTGCCCCGCCGTGTTTCTTGTGCTCATCACAGCAATCCAGTCCGCCCAAGTCCCTGGGCTGAGACAGCTTTTCCGCGCCACGGACGCGGCGCTGCTGGATCCCTGCGACAGCCAAGCCCAATGGTCAGGTCGCCAGCCGATATTCGCCGAGGAGCGACGGCGGACCGTCGGTGACGACGCGGCCCCGTTCGATCAGATCCTCGATATGGGCAAGCAGCGAAAGCGCTGCGGCGCCGTGCAGCCGCGGATCGGTCGAGGCATAGATCACCTTCACCATGTCCGGGATCTTCCGGTCGCCTGCGCGCAGGCGCTCGAGCACGGCGCGCTCGCGCATTTTGCGGTGCGCCCTCAGCGCCCGGACGAAGGCGGCGGGTTCGGTGACGGGGCCGCCATGGCCGGGAAGATAGAGCCGGTCGTCGCGCTGGAGAAGCTTATCGAGCGAGGTCATGTAGTCGGCCATGGCGCCGTCCGGCGGCGCGACGATGCTCGTCGCCCAGGCCATGACGTGATCGGCGGAAAAGAGGATGCCGGTGCCGTCGAGCGCAAAGGCCATGTGGTTGGCCGTGTGCCCCGGCGTGGCGACCCCCGTCATGCTCCAACCGTCGCCCTCGATGCGCGCGCCGTCGACAAGCGCGATATCGGGCGCGAATTCCATGTCCGAGCTTTCGGCGAAGGGATTGACCTCGCCGGCATGCAAGGGACGGGCCGCCCGATGCGGGCCTTCGCCGACGATCAGTGCCCCCGTCGCCTCCTTCAGCCGCCGGGCAAGGGGGGAGTGGTCGCGATGCGTGTGGCTGACGGCGATATGGGTGACCTCGCGCCCCTCGAGTGCCGCCATCAGCGCCCGGAAATGCGCCTCGTCCTCCGGCCCCGGATCGATCACAGCGACCGAGCGCCGGCCGACGATGTAGCTATTGGTGCCGTGAAAGGTGAAGGGGCCGGGATTGTTGACGGTGATGCGCTGAACGCCGTCTGCGACCGGCACTGCCTCGCCATGGGCAGGCTTGAAATCGAGGTCGAAATCCGGTCCTTGCATGCGTTTCTTCCTTGCGCCTCACCTATACTCGATCTCGATGAACGGCATGATTGCCCCTCTCCTCGGGTTTAACCCGAGGACTAGCCCTCTCCCCGCTTGCGAGGAGAGGGGACTGAGAGCGTGCCACACCTCCCTTCTCCCCGCCCGCGGGGAGAAGGTGCCGGCAGGCGGATGAGGGGCAAGTCATGTCGATGAACGACGTCGGCTCGATCCCATTTGCGTCGCGACAATAGGCCAAAGGCAGGCAGGAGGAAACCGGTGCGCCTGCTCGAATTGTTGCGATCAATGAGCTGCGTTGACACAAGGGACGTCGGGACCAACGCGCGCGCACACAACAAATTCTGGGCTGAAACCGAAGTTAAGCATTGTGAGCATGCACGAGCTTTGCTAATCAGGCGCTCGATTTGGCGAGGTGATTGCTCGCCGGCTTCAAGTTGGGGCGTAGCCAAGCGGTAAGGCAGCGGTTTTTGGTACCGCCATTCCCTGGTTCGAATCCAGGCGCCCCAGCCACTGTTCTTGTCTAAAAAAGCCGAATGTCAGCAGGAAGCGGGGCTAGCGTCGCGCGGAGCCATAGTCCACGCCTTCAATCACACCACCGTTCTCAACGGAGATGAAGCGCGTTTGACGACCTTCAGGTGCATTGCAGATGATCGCCCATGCGGGCTGTCCCCCTGCGGTCATGAACGAGGCAACGTAAATTCCACCGGACAACTGAATCGATAATTCCGGTAGCCTGCCATACAACGATATGTCCTGAACTTGGCGGCCGACGAGTGACTTGAAAGCGCCGTCCCAGTCCTGTTCGTCACTCCAGCTGCCGCAGATGATCGAGTTTTCACCTTCTATCCGCCAACTCCATTCGATCATCACAGTGTATTCGCCGCGTGGATTTCCGGCCGAGCCGTCGCGTCTGGACTCGGGAGACAGTCGGCCAAACTCCAGAAATATCGCTGAGCCATGGCCCCGCCAAACTGAGGACAAGGGCCGCAATGTCAGTGCTGTTCGATACTGGTCGAAAATCGGTGCAGACACTCGAGACCCGATCCTTATGCCTCTGGTTGCGTCCGAGCAGCCCCCACTGAACCTCATCGGTGGGGGCATCGAATTCAAAGCCGCTTGGCCGCATCACTCCGCCTTCGCGCCACCCAAGAACTCCTCGCACCAGCTCGGGCCGTTCGGGCGCTTGCGGTCGCCGACGAGGCGGATCGAGCGGATGACGTAGTCGGAGGAGACGGTGAGCTGGACAGAGCAGCTCAGATATTCCGTGCGGGCCGGGGAGATGCGCTTGCCGCGCTTGCCGTCGGCGGTCTTCTCGTATTCGGCCGGGACCTTGCGGGTCTTGTAGCCGCCCTTCCAGCTGTAGACGGTGTCGCTGCCGGCTTCGGCGTCGGAGATCGGCGGGCCGAACTGGGCGAAGAAGGTGCCGGCCGGCTGGCCGAGCCAGCGGCTCTCGACCGCGTTCCTGGCCACCCCGGTCGTCGTCGTGCAGCCGGCGAGCGCCAGCAGGAGGCCGGCCGCCGTCATCATGCGGAAATTCATGTCTTTGTCCCTCTGACTATCCTGAAACCTGCAGCGCGGAAGTCCGGTCGTCCCCCGGGTTTCCTAGCGTTCCGCCGAGGCTCTAGCGCCAAAACAGAGGAAAGAAAATTGCCTCGGAGCGCTCCGCTCGAGGAAAATCCGAAGCGTTGCAGAAACGCCCTATTGCCCGCTCCGGGGAAGCGGCGAGGGCGGTTTTCCACCGGCGAAATTTTTTTGGCGGGCCCTGTTCTTTTTTAAGCCCAAGCGCTTGTGAAATCGAAAATGCTGTTCTATAGAGGCGCCGCTGGTCACGGAGTGTAGCGCAGTCTGGTAGCGCACCACGTTCGGGACGTGGGGGTCGCGTGTTCGAATCACGCCACTCCGACCAGCCAAATCAATCCCTTAGCAGGCTGTATGTGCGGCATCCGGTGCCGCCGAAGACGACGGCGCTCGACGCGAAGTTCGTCGACGGCGTGCTCGATCTTCCGGACGCATGTCACGCCCTTCTGCCCTCACAGATCGAGATCAGGCACCAGCCTGCACATGAAAAAGGGGCCGATTGGCCCCTTTTTCATGTCTTGGGATTTTTAGGTCACTCGTCGATCGTGTCGATGATCTCGACCGCTTTGGCGGCGGTGACGCGGCGAACCTCGGCGTCTTCGCGGCGGCTTGCGAAGAGCTCCGTTGCCATCAGCTGATCGGCGAGGTCGGCCGGCAGCGACAGGATCACGCGGCTCTCGTCGGCGTGGATGCCGCCGAGTGCGGCGCGCTTGGCGGTGATCATGCCGCCGGCGACCGTGTTGTTGGTGTCCGGGTCGATCAGGATGAAGGCGCCGGTCGTGCGGTTCTGCTCATAGGTGTCGAAGATCGCCTGCTCGTCAAAGGCGAGGTGCACCTTGCCGATCGCGTTCATCGGCAGCTCGTCGGCGTGGTTCCACTTGCCGCTCTTGAGCTCGAGCTGGCTTACCGGCTGCACCTGCACGCGCTGGCGGCGGCTGCCGGATTTCAGCCAGTAGCGCTTGCCCGGCTGGATGCCTTCGGGCTGCAGCGCCACGAGCTGCGCGTCGAAGGCAAGGCCGGTCATCGGCTGGCTGTCGATCGTCGCGATGACGTCGCCGCGGGAAACGTCCACCTGCCGGTCGAGCACCAGCGTGATCGCGTCGCCGGCGACCGCGGCGTTGCGCACGAGGTCGAAGGTGACGATCTTGGTGACGTTGGCGACCATGCCGGAGGGCAGCACCACGACCGAATCGCCCGGCTTCACCGAGCCGCCGGCAACGGTGCCCTGATAGCCGCGGAAGCTCTCTCCCGGGCGCGATACGCGCTGCACCGGCAGGCGGAAGCCGACGGTCTGGGCGGAGCGGGTGGTCGCAAGCTCCAGCACTTCGATCAGCGTCGGGCCGTCATACCAGGGCATGGAGGCGCGGCCGTCATAGACGACGTTCTCGCCCTTCAGCGCCGAAACCGGGATTGCGGTCACCTGGCGCACGCCGAGCGACAGCGCCAGTTCCCTGAATTCGTGCGAGATCTGCTCGAAGCGGGCGCGGTCGTAGTCGGTAAGGTCGATCTTGTTGACGGCGAGCACGAACTGCTTGATGCCCATCAGCGTCGCGATCGTCGCGTGGCGGCGGGTCTGCTCGAGGAGGCCTGCGCGCGCATCGACGAGCAGCACGGCGAGGTCGGCAGTCGAGGCGCCGGTTGCCATGTTGCGGGTATATTGCTCGTGGCCGGGCGTATCGGCGACGATGAAGGAGCGCTTGTCGGTCGAGAAGTAGCGATAGGCGACGTCGATGGTGATGCCCTGTTCGCGCTCGGCCTGCAGGCCGTCGAGAAGCAGCGCGAAATCGGGCAGGCCGAGATCGTTCTGCTTGCCGTTGGAATCGCGCTGCAGGCTCGCCGCCTGGTCTTCCTTGACCGCCTTGGTGTCCCAGAGCAGCCGGCCGATCAGCGTCGACTTGCCGTCGTCGACGCTGCCGCAGGTGATGAGGCGAAGCGGGCGGGAATCCCGCGCGACCCGCGCCGGCTCCTGTGAGGGATGCGCAACGGCGGTTTCGTCCAGGGCTGCGTTCGCTAGTGCCGGTGCGGTCATCAGAAATATCCCTCGCGTTTCTTCTTTTCCATCGAGCCGGCCTGGTCGCGGTCGATGGCGCGGCCCTGGCGTTCGGAGACGGTCGCGGTTTCAAGTTCGGAAATGATATCGTCGAGCGTCGTCGCGCCGGAGCGGATCGCGCCCGTCAGCGGGAAGCAGCCGAGCGTGCGGAAGCGGATGACCTCCTCGCGCTTCACCTCGCCCGGAAGGAGCTCGAGGCGCGGATCCTCGGCGAGGATCATCATGCCGTCGCGCTCGACGATCGGGCGCTTCTTGGCAAAGTAGAGCGGCACGATCGGGATCTCTTCCGCCTGGATGTAGCGCCAGATGTCGACCTCGGTCCAGTTGGAGAGCGGGAAGGCGCGCACGCTCTCGCCCTTGCGGATCATGCCGTTATAGATGTTCCAGAGTTCCGGGCGCTGGTTGCGCGGGTCCCAGCGATGGTCCGGCGTGCGGAAGGAGTAGATGCGCTCCTTGGCGCGGCTCGCCTCCTCGTCGCGGCGCGCGCCGCCGAAGGCGGCGTCGTACTGGCCGGCATCGAGCGCCTGGCGCAGCGCCTCGGTCTTCATGATGTCGGTATAGAGCGCCGAACCATGCGAGAAGGGCGAGATGTTCTCGGCCGCGCCGCGGGGGTTGGTATGGACGACGAGGTCGAGATCGTATTTCTCGACCATCTCGTCGCGGAAGGCGATCATCTCGCGGAACTTCCAGCCGGTGTCGACGTGGAGCAGCGGGAAGGGGACGCGGCCGGGATAGAAGGCCTTGCGCGCCAGGTGCAGGAGCACGGAAGAGTCCTTGCCGATCGAGTAGAGCATCACCGGCCGCTCGAATTCCGCCGCGACCTCACGGAAGATGTGGATCGCTTCGTTTTCGAGTGCCTTCAGATGCGGATCGAGCGGCGGCTTCGCGCTCTGCGGATTATGCAGTTCCGTTTCCGGATAAAGATGGGGCATTGCAGACTCCGGGGAGAATATTCGTTTTTAGGCTGTGGCGTCCGTCAGGCGGCGCTGCTGGCATTCGGGATGACGGAGGAAGCCGCTTCGGCGACATGCAGGCCGCATTCGCGCTTCTCGTCGTTCTCCCACCACCAGCGGCCGGCACGCTCCGGCTCGCCGGGCTTGATGGCGCGGGTGCAGGGCTCGCAGCCGATCGAGGGATAGCCGCGGCTGTGCAGCGGGTTGACGGGAATGGCATTGGCCGCGACATGGGCGCGGATCGTTTCGATGTCCCAGTCCGCGAGCGGATTGATCTTGATCAGGCCGCGCTCGAGGTCGGCCTCGGCAAAGGGCGTCGTTGCCCGGTTGCCCGACTGGCCGCGGCGGAGCCCCGTGATCCAATAACTTGCCCCTTCGAGCGCCCGCGCGAGCGGCTTCAGCTTGCGCACGCCGCAGCAGGCATGCCTTGCCTCGACGCTCTCGTAGAAGCCGTTCATGCCGTATTGCGCCACATAGGCCTCGATATCGGCCTTTTCGGGGTGATAGCGCTTGATCAGGATGCCGTAGGTCTCCTCGGTCTTGTCGACGAGGGCAACGGTCTCGTTGAAAAGGCGCCCGGTCTTCAGCGTCGCCACGTCGATGGCGAGGCGGTTGCTGCCGATCGCGGCGGTGATGACCTGATCCTCGATGCCGAGCGAGGTGGTGAAAACCGCGCGGCCGTCGAGCCCGGCAACGAGCGCCAGCCGGCCGGCAAGGTCCAGGCCTTCGAGCTCGTCGTTGAGCGCCTTCGCTTTGGCTTCGAGGGATTGCGTCGTCATGGCTCGATCCTGTTGCAATTTGACCGGAATATCGCAGCCGCTCACGGCAAAGGACAGAAAAACGGATTTCTATTGCCCCGAGATCAGAGCAAATATCTCTCTGATCGATAAAGTTCTAAGAAAACCTAGTAAATTAGTAGATTATCTCTGCGCGGCGTGAGGGCACGAAGATACGTTCCTCCGTCCTCTCGGGAGCCGACGCGTCGGCCGGCCGTTCAAGAATTGTTGAAGGCTCTGTCCTTTCTCGCCGTCTGCTCCAGCTTGTGCTTGATCAATGCGGAAGAAATGAAGGGAGGCGCAAATGATCCAGTCCTTGTCCAGTCGCGCCGTTCTTGGAAGCGTCCTCGGATTGCTTCTGGTGACGGGCGCCTATGCTCACCACGGCTGGTCCTGGGCGGAGGCCGACCAGATCGAGCTCTCCGGCACGATCCGCGAGATTTCGATGGCGCCGCCGCATCCGACGCTCAGGGTTGAAACGAAGAATGACGGCCTTTGGCTGGTCGAACTGGGTAATCCGCGGCTGACGGAACGCTCCGGCTTCGTCGAGGGCGTCGCGAAAGTTGGCGACCCGATCGTCGCGCTCGGCAACCGCTCGCTGGACGGGGCCGAGAAAAGGATGAAGGCCGTCCGGATTACGGTGGCCGGAAAGGTCTATGACATCTATCCGGAGCGTATACAGACGAACTGACGATGGGGGCGGATCTACTCGAGGGGATCGGGGCGCTGCCCTTCGCGGTGGCGATACGGCGCTCGGCAACCCTCTACATCTTCGTCAATGCTGCGCATATCCTGTCGATCGGGATCATCATCGGCTCGATCCTGCCGCTGGACCTGCGGCTGATCGGCCTCTTCGGGAAAGTGCCTGTCGAAGTGATCGGGCCGTTCCTTTCGCGCGCAGCAGCCGTCGGGGTTGCGCTGGCGATCGCCACCGGCTTCTGCCTCTTCAGTGTCAATCCGCGTGAGTATGCCGGCAATCCCGCCTTCCTCGCCAAGATGACGCTGCTCGCCCTCGGCGTCGCCAACGCGGTCCTGTTGCAGCTGGCGCCGCAGTGGCGCGCCGCCGTCAGGGGCGGACCGCTCTCCTCGAGGGTACGCCTCTCGGCATGGCTATCCTTGATGATCTGGCCCGGCGCCGTCGTCGCCGGCCGATGGATCGGCTTCCTGCTGGAGTAGCGAAAGCGGGCATCAACGCCTCGCCTGAGAAAAGCCCCTCCCCAACCCCTCCCCACAGGTGGGAGGGGCTTTGGTGCCAGCCGCGCCCGACTGCCAATTCCAAGTTCGACCCGCGCTGGAACGATCCAGAAGGCGGAGTGGGGGTGGCAAATTAACCCCTCCCACCTGTGCGGAGGAGTTGGGGAGGGGTCTTACTCTCTTTTGTGATCTACCGGTCGCTCACCGCCCAGCGCGGATTGATCCATGGCTCCTGGTTCGAGCGGGCGAGCCGCTGCTTGCCGAGGATGTGGTCGGCGGCCTTCTCGCCGGTCATGATCGACGGGGCGTTGAGGTTGCCGTAGGTGATGTGCGGGAAGATCGAGGAGTCGACGACGCGCAGGGCCTCGACGCCGATCACCCGCGTTTCCGGGTCGACCACCGCCATCGGATCGTCCTTCGAACCCATCTTGCAGGTGCCGCAGGGGTGATAGGCGCTTTCGAGGTGCTCGCGCAGGAAGGCGTCGATCTCCTCGTCCGTCCGGACCTTCTCGCCCGGCTGGATTTCCGGCCCGCGATAGAGGTCGAAGGCCTTCTGGCCGAAGATCTCGCGCGTGAGGCGCACGCAATGGCGGAATTTCTCCCAATCCTCCGGGTGGCTCATATAGTTGAAGCGGATCACCGGATCGGCCTTCGGATCGGCGGCGCGGAGCGTGACGCTACCGCGCGACTTCGACAGGTTGTAGCCGACATGGACCTGGAAGCCGTGGGTGTTCGCCGCCGCCTTGCCGTCATAGCTGATCGCCACCGGCAGGAAGTGGTACTGGATGTCCGGCTGCTTGACGCCCGGTGCGGAGCGCAGGAAGGCGCAGGACTCGAACTGGTTGGAAATGCCGAGGCCCCTCTTGAAGAACAGCCATTGTGCGCCGGCGACCCCCTGCCAGAACCACGGCAGCCAGGAATAGAGCGACACCGGCTTGGTGCTTACCTGCTGGAAATAGAACTCCATGTGGTCCTGCAGGTTCTGGCCGACGCCGGGACGGTCGGCCTTCACCTCGATGCCCATGTCCTTGAGGTGCGCCGCCGGGCCGATGCCGGAGAGCATCAAGAGTTTCGGGGAGTTGAAGGAGGAGGCCGAGACGATTACCTCGCGATTGGCCTTCACCACCTCGACGCGGCCGCCGCGCTCGATCTCGACGCCGGTCGCCCGGCCGTTCTCGATGACGACCTGACGGGCGAAGCAGCGGACGAGCTCGACATTGGCGCGTTTCAGCGCCGGCTTCAAGTAGGCTGACGCGGCCGACCAGCGGCGGCCCCGCCAGGTCGTCTGCTCCATGAGGCCGAAGCCTTCCTGCTTCGAACCGTTATAGTCCTCAGTGACTTCGAAGCCGGCCTGCTTTCCCGCCTCGATGAAGGCATGGAAGAGGGGGTTCTTGACCGGACCGCGCTGGACGTGCAGCGGGCCATCGGTGCCGCGCCAGCCGTCCTCGCCGCCATGCGAATGTTCCATCCGCTTGAAATAGGGCAGCACGTCCGCATAGGCCCAGCCATGGGCGCCGAGCTCCTCCCAGCGGTTGAAGTCTTCCGCATGGCCGCGCACATAGACCATGCCGTTGATCGAGGAGGAGCCGCCGATCACCTTGCCGCGCGGCGCCGTGATGCGCCGGTTGTTGAGGTTCGGCTCCGGTTCGGAGAGATAGCCCCAATTGTAGCGGCTCATGCTCATCGGCCAGGCGAGTGCGGCCGGCATCTGGATGAACGGGCCGACGTCCGAACCGCCGAACTCCAGCACGATGACCGAATGCTTGCCGTCCTCCGACAGGCGGTAGGCGAGCGCCGAGCCGGCCGAGCCGGAACCGATGATGACGAAATCTGCCTGCATAAGCGTTGTCTTTCTGTATGTCGAGGATTGCCCCTCATCCGGCTGCCGCCACCTTCTCCCCGCTCGCGGGGAGAAGGGACTTGTGGTGGCGGTCTCGCTCCCTCTGACGCTTGCGAAGAAAGCGCTCGCCGAGCTGCCTTAGTCCCCTCTCCCCGCGAGCGGGGAGAGGGTTAGGGTGAGGGGCAAAATTGCAAATCTCAGTACGGCGCCTGCACTGGCCCCATGCCGACATAGACGGTCTTGAGCTCGGTATAGTGATTGAGCGCCGCGGCCGAATTCTCGCGGCCGAAGCCGGATTGCTTCGAGCCGCCGAAGGGAATTTCGACCGGGCAGAGATTATAGGTGTTGATCCACAGCGTGCCGGCCTCGAGTTGGTCGACCACCCGGTGGGCACGGGTGAGGTCGGCGGTGAAGACGCCGGCGGAGAGGCCGAACTCGGTCGCATTCGCGCGGGCGACGACCTCCGCCTCGTCGTCGAAGTCGAGCACGCACATGACCGGGCCGAAGATCTCCTCGCGCGCGATCGTCATCTCGTCGGTGACGTCGGCGAAGACGGTCGGCTGGATATAGGTGCCTTCGCCGCTCACATGGTTGGGGATGCCGCCGCCGGTGACCAGCCGCGCGCCTTCGGCCTTGCCCTTCTCGATATAGGCGAAGACCTTGTCGCGCTGCGCGCGCGAGACCATCGGCCCGAGTTGCGTCGCCTCGTCCATCGGGTCGCCGATGACGATCGCCTCGGTGCGTGCCTTGAGCCGGGCGAGAAAGGCGTCCTTGATCTTCCGCTGCACGAAGACGCGGGTGCCGTTCGAGCAGACCTGGCCGGTCGAATAGAAATTGCCGAGCATGGCGCCGCCGATGGCGCTTTCGAGATCGGCATCGTCGAAGACGATCAGCGGCGACTTGCCGCCGAGCTCCATGGTGACGTGCTTGAGTTCGGCCGCGGCCGCCCCCGCTACCTTTTTGCCGGTCGGAACGGAGCCGGTCAGCGACACCTTGGCGACGTCCGGATGGTTGACGAGCAGCGGCCCTGTCGAGCGATCGCCCTGGATGACGTTGTAGAGGCCCTTGGGCAGGCCCGCCTCGATCAGGATCTCGGCGATCTTCAGCGCCCCGAGCGGGGTGTTCTCCGACGGCTTGAAGACCATCGCATTGCCGGCGACGAGGGCCGGCGCCCCCTTCCAGCAGGCGATCTGCTGCGGGTAGTTCCAGGCGCCGATGCCGACGCAGACGCCGAGCGGCACCCGCTTCGTATAGGCGAAATCCTGCCCGAGCGGGATATAGTCGCCGTTAAGCGCTGCGGGAGCGATGCCGCCGAAGAACTCGAAACTGTCGGCGCCCGAGGTCGGGTCGGCGACGATCGTCTCCTGGATCGGCTTGCCCGTGTCGAGCGTCTCGAGTTCGGAGAGCTCGCGGTTCTTCTCGCGCATGATTTCGGCGGCGCGCTTCAGGATGCGGCCGCGCGCCGTCGGGCTCATCGCCGCCCATTCCGGCTGCGCCCGCTTGGCGGCGGCGATCGCCTTCTCGACGATCGCCGGCGTTGCCGCATGCAGCCGGGCGATCACTTCGCCGGTCGCCGGGTAGATGCTCTCGATCACCGTGCCGGCGGCATCCTCGACATATTCGCCATCGATGAAGTGCGAGGCTTTTGGTTGGGCTCTCATGTCATTCTCCTCGCGGATAGCGTTTGGATTCCTCGAGATTGTCGAGGTTCATGTGGTTGCGCATGTAGCGCTCGGATGCCTTCTGCAGCGGCTGGTGATCCCAGGGGTAATAGGCGCCGTTCCTGAGCGCCTCGTAGACCACCCAGCGCCGCGCCTGGCTTTCGCGCACGGCGGCGTCGAAGGCCTCCATGTCCCAATGGGCGGCGCGCATGTCGCGAAAGGCGGTGAGCGTCGCCTGATCGACGGGGCCGCGTGGCTTCTCCGCCAGGTTGGTAAGCTCCAGCGGATCGGCTTCGAGGTCGTAGAGCTGGTCCGGATCGAGCGCGCAGTGGATATATTTCCACTTGCCTTCGCGGATGGCGACGAGCGGTGCATAGGAAGCCTCGGCCGCGTATTCCATCATCACCGGCTCCGTCCGCTCCGCACCGTTGATCATCGGCAGGAGGCTGACGCCGTCGGTCCAGGGCTTCACCTCGTCCATCGAGATGCCGGCCAGATCGGCAAGCGTCGGCGTCACGTCGAGGTTCGAGGTCGGTGTCAGGTGCAGGCCAGCGGTGACGCCCGGTCCGACCACCATCAGCGGCACGCGCGCCGAGCCTTCGAAGAAGTTCATCTTGAACCACAGCCCGCGCTCGCCGAGCATGTCGCCATGGTCGGAGCAGAAAAGGATGAGCGTGTTGTCGAGCATCCGCGTCCGCGTCAGCGTATCGACAAGCTCCCCGACCTTTTCGTCGAGATAGGAGATATTGGCGAAGTAGGCGCGGCGTGAGCGGCGGATATTCTCCTCCGTCAACTCGAAGTTCCGGTAATCGCAGGAATGCATGATGCGCTGCGAATGCGGGTCCTGATTTTCCAGGGGGATGGCATCCACCTCCGGCAGGAGGTGCTCGCAGTCTTCGCAGAGATCCCAGAACTTGCGCCGCGCCACGTAGGGATCGTGCGGGTGGGTGAAGGAGACCGTCAGGCACCAGGGGCGACGATCGTCGTCGTCGTTCTCGCGCGATAGCTGATAGAGCTTCTGGTTCGCCAGGAACGCCACCTCGTCGTCATATTCCATCTGGTTGGTGATCTCGGCGACGCCTGCGCCGGTCACCGAACCGAGATTGTGATACCACCAGTCGATGCGCTCGCCGGGCTTGCGATAATCCGGCGTCCAGCCGAAATCCGCCGGGTAGATGTCGGTCGTCAGCCGTTCCTCGAAGCCGTGCAACTGATCCGGCCCGACGAAATGCATCTTGCCGGAAAGGGCGGTGTAGTAGCCGGCCCGCCGCAGGTGATGCGCATAGGTCGGGATCGAGGACTGGTATTCGGCCGCGTTGTCATAGACGCGGGTGCGGCTCGGCAGTTGGCCCGCCATGAAGGAGGCGCGGGCGGGCGCGCAGAGCGGCGAAGAGGTGTAGTTGTTGCGGAAGCGCGCCGAGCGCGCGGCCAGCGCCTTCAGGTTCGGCGCATGCAGAAAATCGGCGGGGCCGTCCGGAAAGAGCTTTCCGTTCAATTGGTCGACCATGATGATCAGGATATTCGGCTTTCCGGTGGTCACGTCGTTGGTCCCTCGAAGGCTGGATTTGCGTCCTGATTGTTAGCGTCTTGCCCTTCTCCCCGGGTTTGACGCGGGGACTACCCCTCTCCCCGCACGCGGCGAGAGGGGACTTGGGCGGCGCGGCATATCCCTTCTCCCGCTTGCGGGGAGAAGGTGGCGGCAGCCGGATGAGGGGCGGCCGCTTGCAGGAACGGCAGGTTCATCTCCAACTCACCCTCCGTTCGCCCGCAAATGCGCATTCACATAATCTTCCGTGAGCGCGATCGAGGCCTCGATGCTGATCGGCGCCGACTTCAGACTTTGCCGGATGTAAAGCCCGTCGATCATCGCCGCCGCGCCTTCGGCGATCCGCTCCGCGTCATCGGCCGGGCAAAGGGTCCTGAGGCTTGCAAGCAGATTGGAGCGCAGCCGCCGCGCGTAGATGACGAGCAGGCGGCGGACATCCTCCGAACGCTGCGCCTCGGAATAGAAGGCGAGCCAGGCGGCGACCGTTTCGGGAGCGAACTGGTCGGCGCGGAAGCTCACGCGAATCAGCGCGCTGACCCTTTCGCGCGGCGTTGCCGCCGCCTCCAGCGCGCCCACCGCATCGTCGCGGAGCTTTGCCAGAAGGCTGCGGATCGTCGCGATCAGCAATTGGTCCTTGCTGCCGAAATAGTGATGCGCGAGCGCCGGCGAGACGCCGGCCGTCCGGGCGATCTCGGACATGGTGACGGCGAGCGTGCCCTGGTCGCCGATCACGCGCAGCGCCGCATCGACCAGCGCCTTGCGGCGCACCGGCTCCATTCCAATTCTCGGCATGCCAAGCTCCTCTCACGGCACAGTCTATTTTTGATTGATTCATCAATCAATAAAAATTTGCCGCTTTTTCCTTTCTTTTTGCTTGAAAATCCGGCTCAATCACGAGGTGGCATCGATGCTTCCCGGAAGGGCTGGAGGTTGAAAATGGCCCATGCATACGATCCGGCCGCCAGAGAGGGCGTGGCCGGAAAATGGGGATGGTTCGTCGCGCTCGGCGTGCTGCTGATCATGTTCGGCGGCATTGCCTTCGGCAATCTGCTGATGGCCACGGTCGCTTCCGTCTACTATGTCGGCATCGTCATGCTGATCGGCGGCCTGCTCAATCTTCTCCATGCCTTTCAGGTCAAGGGCTGGGAGAGCGTTCTATACTGGGTGCTGAGCGGCGCCTTCTATACGGCAGCGGGTCTCTTCGCCTTCGTCAACCCGCTGCTTGCCTCCTCCGTCCTGACCTTCCTCCTGGCGGTGGCGTTGATCGTTGCCGGCTGTTTCCGCATCTGGGTCGGGTTCAAGCTCCGGCCGCTCCACGGCTGGGGGTGGATGGTCATCGGTGGGATCGTTACCTTGCTCGCGGGCCTCGTCATCGCCCCCGGCTGGCCGGTCGACAGCCTCTGGATCCTGGGCCTGTTCCTGGCGGTCGATCTCGTCATGCAGGGGCTTGCCGCGATCGCCTTCGGCGTTCTCGTCCGGGGCTGAGCCGCCGGGCGCGCACAATCGCGGCAACCCAAGCGAGTGCGTTTCGGCGCGCTCTACTTCGAGCGCCGAACCTTCATCAAACTTTCACATTCGCGAAAGATTTCGTTGACGCATGACTTCGATGCTGGCGCGCGTCCGTATATCTTTTCCCTGGAGCCCGCATGTCGGCCGCCCCCGTAGAAGTCCTGTCGCTTCGCCGCTTCGGCGACGACCAGATCATAACGCTCGCCAAACTCGTGATCGAAAATGCTTTTCAGCCAATCGTGGAGGCGACGACCGGGGCGGTCTTCGGCTACGAGTCTCTGGTGCGAGGCTTCGAGCGCCTGGGCTTTGCCTCGCCGCTCGAACTGCTCGACAAGGCCGAGGGCGCGGGGCAGTTGCTGGCGCTCGAGCACCTGATCAACAGCCGTGCGGTCGCTGCCTTTGCAACGCTTCCGGATTTCTCCGCGCGCACGCTGTTCCTCAATTTCGATTCGCGGCTCGTCGGCGGCGAGGGGGACATCGTCGAGCGCCTCGTCAACCATTTGAAGCGTTCCAACATTGCCCCGTCCTCCATTTGTTTCGAGCTGTCGGAACGGTTCGACAGCGGCAAGATGCCGGATTTCTCCGCGCTTGTGCGGCAGTTACGGCTTGCCGGTTTCAAGCTGGCGATCGATGATTTCGGCGCCGGCTTCAACGGTCTGCAACTGCTCTGCGACCAGCCGGTCGACTATGTGAAGATCGACCGGCATTTCGTCTCCGGCATCGAGGCAGATCCCCGCAAGCGCCACCTCGTTCGCCACACGGTCAATATGGCCCATGTGCTCGGCACCCGGGTGATTGCCGAGGGCGTCGAGACCGAGGCGGAGTTTCTCGTCTGCCGCGATCTCGGCTGCGATCTGATGCAGGGCTATTTCGTCGCCCGTCCAACCACGCATCTCACCGAGTTGCAGCCGACCTATGCTCATCTCGAACCGGCAGGCAGCATACGGCGCCCCTCGTCGACGCTCGACAGCATCCTGATCAGGAAGGAGATTGAGCAGCTGCCGGCGGTCAAGGAACGCGACGACCTTGACTCCGTCTTCGATCTCTTCCGCCTCAATCCGCGCCGGGCCTTCTTTCCGGTGCTGAACGCCAATGGCGAGCCGCGCGGCATCCTGCACGAGTATCACGTGAAGGAGATGATCTATCACCCCTTCGGCCGCGACCTTTTGAAGAACCGCATCTATCAGCGCCGCATTTCGCATTTCGTCACGCCGGCGCCGATCGCTGATCTCGACACACCGGCCGACGAGATGCTGAAGATTTTCGCCGGCATGGACGGCAGCGACTGCGTCATCCTGACGGAGAACATGCGCTACGCCGGCATCCTTTCCGCCTCGTCGCTCTTGAAGATCATCAACGAAAAACAGCTCAAGATGGCCCAGGAGCAGAACCCGCTGACCGGCCTTCCGGGCAACCGCGCGATCCGCGACTATGTCCAAGATGCAATCCTCGACGGCGATCAGACGCGCTATTTCTGCTATTGCGACTTCGACGATTTCAAACCCTTCAACGATGCCTACGGCTTCCAGAAGGGGGATCTGGCGATCACCCTGTTCGCGGCGCTCTTGCGTCGCCACTTCATCGGCGAGGAGAAGTTCCTCGGCCATGTCGGCGGCGACGACTTCTTCGTCGGTGTCAGCGGTTTCTCCGAGGAGGAAATCCGCACGGTCCTGATGCGCCTCATCGACGATTTCCGCTTGGACGTCCGCCAGCTCTACACGCCGGAGCATCAGGCCGCGGGCGGAATCAGCGGCTACGGCCGCGACGGCATCACGCGAGACTTCCCGCTGATGCGCTGTTCCATCGCCGTGCTCGAGCTTCCGGAAGGCTTCATCCTCTCCGACAGCCAGATGGTGAGCAAGCGGATCGCCGAGATAAAGGCGCGCGCCAAGGCGAGCGAAGACGGCCTCGTGCTGGAGCCGCTCGACCGGGATTGAGCGGCGCGTCGAAGGCGATCTTTCAGGGGCTCAAAGCGCGTCGCGTTGGACGGATCGGTGCGATGCGCTTTATGCATGTCCTTATCAGAAAACCGCTGCGGACTCTGCGCGGCATGCGTTAGGTATAGGCGGATTGCCGCTTTTCGAGGATGCCGCCATGACCCTCCCGACCGAAATGACCTATGTCGACCTGCCGAGCCCGGGCGGCGCGGAGAACATGGTTCTCGCGCGCGGGCCGCTGCCGCCGCTGAATGAGGGCGACATCCTGATCCGCGTCGAGGCATTCGGCATCAACCGGCCGGACGTGCTGCAGCGAAAGGGCGACTATCCGCCGCCGCCGGGCGCGAGCCCCGTTCTCGGCCTCGAAGTCGCGGGGGAAGTCGCCGCGCTCGGCGAAGGGGCGACGGGCTTCTCGCTCGGCGACAAGGTCTGCGCGCTCGCCAATGGCGGCGGCTATGCGGAATATTGCGCGGTGCCGGCGACGCAGGCGCTTCACTGGCCGAGCGGCTACGACGCGGTGAAGGCGGCGGCACTGCCCGAGACGCTCTTCACCGTCTGGGCCAACGTCTTCGACATGGCCGGGTTGAAACGGGGCGAAACGATCCTCGTCCACGGCGGCACGAGCGGCATCGGCACCGCGGCGATCCAGCTTGCCAAGGCTTTTGGTGCGGAGGTCTTCGCGACGGCGGGAAGCGCCGCCAAGTGCACGGCCTGCGAAACGCTCGGGGCGAAGCGGGCGATCAACTATCGCGAGGAGGATTTCAAGGCCGTCATCCTCGAGGAAACCGGCGGTCGCGGGATCGACGTCATCCTCGACATGGTCGGCGGGGGCTACTTCGACCGCAATATCGGCTCGCTCGCGAGGGGCGGGCGGCTGTCGATCATCGCCTTTCTCGGCGGCGCCCGCGTCGAGAATGTCAACATCGCGCCGATCCTGACGAAGCGGCTGCATGTGATGGGCTCGGCCCTCAGGCCACGCACGGCGGCCGAAAAACAGGCGATCCGCGACGGCCTCGCGGCAAACGTCTGGCCGCTCTTGGAATCGGGCGAAGTAGCCCCGGTCATTCACGCGGTCCTGCCGGTCGAGGAGATTGCCGAAGCCCACGGCCTGATGGAGGAAGGCGGCCATATCGGCAAAATCGTGATGCGGATCGCCTGATAAAGACGATGGCCGCCCTTGTATTCGCGCCGGAACGGCTTACGTTGGAGCGATAGGCAACAACAGAAAGGAAGGTGATCCAATGTCTAATGAGATTTCGGACCTCGTGACAGGCATCGGAGAGGTGAAGGAGTCGAGGCAGCCCTCGGCTTGATCCCCACCTTCCTTGGGCCCGCCCGGCCCAGCCATTCACAGGGCCAAAACTCATGGAAGGGTCGCTAACGCGGCCCTTTTCCTTTTCACGGCTAAATCCCGACCCGGCCGATCGCCGGTATCTTTACGCCGGGCCTCGCAATGTCGAAGCCCGCCACCAGTCCCATGAAATGCACTTCCAGGCCGCTGCGCCAGCCGGCGGAAATGCCGGCGAGCCCGTAAAGCGTCGCATGCAGGTCGCGGCCATCGGCATCGATCGCGAAGAACCGCCCCTCGGGCAGATAGTCGCGCCCGACCGCGTCCGGCGGCAGCACGGCATCGAGCTCGGGCACCGAGCGCAGCACGTGGGCCACGAAGGTGTTGGAGTTCGGCCCCGGCCAGAGGCGGTAGGCGCCGGGCGACGAATAGGGGTAGGTGGCTATCGCCCGCTCGACCTTCGGAATCAGCCGCTTCGCGACCTCGCCCCTGAGGGCGACGACGATGCGCGGTTCGTTCGAGTACCAGCGGCCATCCGCCTCATAGGCGTTCTTGCGGATCGGCCTGCCCCAACCGACCTTTTCATAGCGGCTATAGGCGGGTGCTCCTTCCTCCTTGGTGACGATCCATGCATGGCTCGCCACCGCGCCCTTCATCCCGCCGGTCGTGGCCGAAAGGACGTATATCGCCGCCCCCTGGGTGAGGGAGGCCTTGGGGAGAACACCCGCCGATGACCAGTCTGCCTCCCGCCAGCTCTGCGGGCGCTCCTTGAAATACCAGAAACCGGCCGATGTCAGGGCGGGAAGCAGATAGACCATGGCGAAGGCGAGGAAGAGCCTGCGGGCGTATTTCATGACCGATGACTTTTCTTCCGGTTGAATCCTGATAGATGCATGGAGCGCCGCTCGTTTATCGAACGCGCAAAGGTCCAGAAGCACTTTGAATGGCTGCGTAAATTGATTCCGATTGAGAGAATCATGCAGTAGCTAAAACTTGGAAAATTGAGGGCAGGGCATGTCGAATCCCGTTCTGGTCGAAGTGACGCGCGGAAACCTGGTCGAAAGCCGCCATCGCGGCACGGTCGTCGCCGTCGACGGTGACGGCAGGACGCTGCTCTCGCTTGGTGAAACGGACGCCGCCGTCTTCCCCCGATCCGCCTGCAAGGCGATGCAGGCCCTGCCCCTGGTGGAGAGCGGCGCGGCCGACGCCTACGGCTTCGGCGCCAAGGCTCTGGCGCTTGCCTGCTCCTCGCATTCGGGCGAGCCGGAACACGTGGCGCTCGCGGCCGAGATGCTGGCGGCGGCCGGGCGCGACCACCATGCGCTCGAATGCGGCGCTCATTGGTCCTCGGACCAGAAGACGCTGATTGCGCAGGCGCGTTCGCTCGAAGCCCCGAGCGCGCTTCACAACAATTGCTCCGGCAAGCATGCCGGCTTCATCTGTGCCTGTTGCCATTCCGGCACCGAGGTGAGCGGCTATATCGGCTACGATCATCCGCTCCAGCAGGAAATCCGCGGCGTCATGGCGAGCCTGACCGGAGCGATCCTCGCGCGCGACAATTGCGGCGTCGACGGCTGCTCGATCCCGACCTATGCCGTACCGCTGAAGGGGCTTGCCCATGGTTTCGCCAGGATGGCGACCGGCATAGGCCTCGGGCCGGGGCGGGCCCGTGCCTCGAGGCGGCTCATCGACGCCTGCATGGCCGAGCCCTTCTACGTCGCCGGCACCAAACGCGCCTGCACGCGGCTGATGAAGCTCGCGCCCGGCCGCATCTTTGCCAAGACCGGCGCCGAGGGGGTCTTCTGCGCCGCGATCCCGGAGAAGGGCATCGGCATCGCGCTCAAATGCGAGGATGGAGCGACCCGCGCCGCCGAGGCGATGGTCGCGGCAACGCTCGCGCGCTTCTTTGCGGATGAGCCGGAAATCCATGCGGGCCTGATGGCTCAGGCCAACCATTCGATACGCAACTGGAACCGCATGCATGTCGGCGACGTGCGCGTAACCGACGCCCTCGCGGCGTAGCTCGACGGCTGCGACCGCCGCCGCAACAGCAGGAGGCAGAATGATGATGAAACTGTTCTATGCGCCCGGAACCTGTTCGCTCGCCTCGCATATCGCGCTCGAGGAGGTCGGCGTGCCATATGAGGCCTGTCGCGTCGATTTTTCCAGGGCCGAGCAGACGAAGCCCGACTATCTCGCGGTCAATCCGAAGGGGCGGGTGCCTGCGCTCGCGACCGAGCGCGGCACCTTGACCGAGACGCCGGCGATCCTCGCCTTTATCGCCCAGAGCTTCCCGGAGGCGCGGCTTGCGCCGCTCGACGATCCGTTCGAGTTTGCACGGCTGCAGTCGTTCCTGAGCTATCTCTGCTCGACGGTGCATGTCGCCCATGCGCATGCGCGGCGCGGCGCGCGTTGGGCCGACGATCCGGCCGCTCACGAGGCGATGAAGGCGAAGGTGCCGCAGAACATGGCCGATTGCTTCGCGCTCGTCGAAGCCTCGATGTTCGCCGGGCCTTTCGTCATGGGCGGGACCTATACGATCGCCGATCCCTACCTCTTCACCATTGCCGGCTGGCTGGAGGCCGACGGCGTCGATCCGGGCCAATTTCCGAAAATCCTCGACCATCGCAATCGAATGGCCGAGCGGCCGGCGGTCGCCAGGGTGCTGGCGCAGGTGCGGGCCTAGAAGAAGACTCGGGTCAGGTCGGCGCGGTGGAAGCGAAACGCTCTGCAAGCCGCTTCGGCGCCTTTTCGCGCCAGGCGGCGATCAGCCTTTGCGTCAGCGCTTCGTCGTCGATAATGGCGAGCCGCACGAGCATCGCCGGCCAGCCCTTGTAGTGATCGGTCTCGAAGAAGCGCGACGGATCGAGCTCCATCAGCATCTCCTTTTCTTCAAGCGCGCTCATGACGACCAGCGTTTCGGCGTCCTTCATGCGGGCGAAGCTCTTGCCTTTGACGAGCAGCGCCGGCGTTCCGTAGGACGTGCCGACGGTCGTTTCCGGCAGCCCGGCGGCCTCCGCCAGCCGCCGTACACGCTCGAAAGAACGCTCCATGTCATCCGCCATGTGTCGGTCCGCCGTTTGGAGAGGGAGGAATGATACCTCGGCAACGGCCGCCGATCACCTGCAATCGCAAGGTTCGCTCATCCCGACGCGCGGCCATGGCCATCCCGGAAACGGCAGGTCCGCAAGCGCGCGTTCGTCCATGCGCGCGAGAACGGGATGCTGCAGCGGGTCCTTGAGCCAGTCGGCGGGCGCTTCCGCTGGATCGCCGGAGGGGATTGCGGCACGTTTCAGCATAGAGAAAACCTTCAGCATGAGGGCCGTCCTTTCGACGCCGCATATCTGCGGCCGGCGCGGCGAAGGCCGCGCCAATGCCCCTCGATCGCCGGGGGATTGTCAGTAGAATCTGCGTGTCGGGCGCAGTTTGCAATTGAGATTGCCGCGTTCGATGTTTAGAAAAACTATATGAAAGACTGAACACGGTCCATTTGAACGGCTTGCGTGCGGTTGAGGCGGCCGGCCGCCTGGGCTCGCTCGCCGCCGCCGCCGAGGAGCTCGGCGTCACGCCCGGCGCCGTCAGCCAGCAGATTGCCAAGACGGAGGCGCAGCTTGGGCGGGTGCTCTTCGAGCGGTCGCCGCGCGGGCTTGTGGTCACCGATGCCGGCCGGCCGCTGCTCGCGCGGCTGTCGACCGCCTTTGCGGAACTCGCAGAGGCCGTCGTGCAGGCGCGGCGGCGCGACGAGTCGGTGCTGACGGTGTCGGTGGCGCCGGTGTTTGCGGCTCGCTGGCTGGTCTATCGGCTGAACGGCTTTGCCGAGCGCCATCCGGAAATCCGGCTCAGAATCGACGCGACGACAAAGCTCGCCAACCTCGACGCTTCCGACGTCGATCTCGCCATCCGCGTCGGTTCGGGCGGCTGGCCCGGCGTGCGCTCCGAGCTGCTTCTCGAACAGGAGGTCTTTCCCGTCTGCTCACCGGCGCTCGCTGCCGGATTGCGGGTTCCGGCCGACATTTTGAAACTGCCGGCCGTCATCGACGAGCATGCGATGTTTTCCTGGGAGGTATGGCTGAAGGCAGCCGGTCTTTCCGGCGCCCGGATGACCGTGCGCCATACCTTCAACGATGCCTCGCTCGCGCTCGATGCGGCCATTGCCGGCCAGGGCGTGATGATCGCCTGGCAGACGCTGGCGGGCTACGCGGTGATGAAGGGCAGCCTGGTGGCGCCGTTCGGCATATGCGCCAGGACCGGCTTCGCCCATTACTTCGTCACCTCCGCTTTGCGACGCGAAAGCAAGGCCGTCATTGCTTTCAAGCGCTGGGTGCGCGACGAAGTGGAAGAGGGAATGCGGCAGCTTGCCGCTATTCCGGCTCCTTCATCCGTTCCTCCATCATCGCCTTGAAGGCCGGCCGCGACTGGCACCGTGCGAGCCAGGCTTTCACGCGCGGGTGGGTTTCGAAAAGGGCGGTCTGGCTCATCGTGTAGCGGAAGACTTCCGCGAGGTTGAGATCGGCGACGGTGAAGCGGTTGCCGACGATGTAATCGTTCTTCGCAAGGTGGGCCTCGAGCACGCCGAAGGCTTTCTCGAGCGAGCGGGCGCAGGCGGCTATCAACGCCCGGCCCTCCGGCGTGTTCTCGGTGCCGCCGTCATAGGCGAGGATGATCTTCACGGCGTGCGGCTCGACCTCGGTCGCCGCCCACACGGTCCAGGTGCCGATCCGGCCCTCCTCGGCAATGTCGGCCGGCGCCAGCGGCCCGCCATGCTTGCGGGCGAGATAGAGATTGTTGGCGAGCGACTCGGTCAGCACCAGCCCGTCATCGTCGATCGCGGGGATGAGCCCCATGGGATTGACGGCAAGGAAGCCCGGCGATTTCGTGTTCAACGGTGCGTCTGCGGCGAGCGGGTCCTCGAGCCGCCGCGCCTGGATCACCGGCACGGATTTGAAGGGAATGCCAAGTTCGCGCGCCATCCAGTAGTTGCGCGACGCGCGCGAGCGGTAAACGCCATAGATCGTCAGCATGTCGGGCCTCCTGCACCAGCGATGGCTTTCGTTTTAAGCAATGGTCGCCATCGGCAGAAGCGTCGGACATTGATGGATCGCATGAAATCTTTTGATGCGAGGCCGACGCCACCCGTAGATACGAAGCTTGGACGAGAAGCGAAGAGCGGTTTCCGCTTGCGTCCCACTCCGACTTGTCGGTAACCATCAGGATGGCTTCGGAGTGATTCAATCCTGGGCCACGTTGATCTCGCCATCGGAGCGGAGCACGCGGATTGCAGACACGATGTCGCGCCGCTCTCACCCCGGCGCCCCACTCAAACCCGTTAGAGTTCGATGTCATCGCTGCCTGTTTTATCCCGACGCCAGTTTCTCCGCACATCCGGACTCGCAATTGCCTCCGCCGGGCTTGCGGGCTGCACCTCCTCGATGAATACCGACCGTTTTCGCCAGGAGACAATGCCGGTCTACCGCAATCCCGCGCTTGAAAACCGCTGGGTCGAGCCCGGCGAAGTCGTCCCCGAGGACCCGGTCGGCCTTCCGCCGCAGGATGCCCATTACGCCGACGTCTACGCGGCGAAGGAGGATGGCGGCTTCCTGGTTCCGGCGGTGCCCTATCGGCAGATCGATCCGCGCTTCTATCGCCAGGAGGTCGCCGATCCGTTCGGCGAGGCGCCCGGCACGATCGTCGTCGATACGGCCGACCGCTATCTCTATCTCATCGGATCCGGAGGCCGCGCCACGCGCTACGGCGTCGGTCTCGGCCGCGAGGGCTTCGCCTGGTCGGGCCGCGGCGTGATCCAATGGAAGCAGAAGTGGCCGCGATGGACGCCGCCGGACACGATGATCGCCCGCCAGCCCGTGCTGGCGAAATATTCGGCGAGCAATGGCGGCATGCCTCCGGGCCTCGACAATCCGCTCGGGTCGCGCGCGCTCTACATCTTCCAGAACGGGCAGGATACGCTTTATCGCGTCCATGGAACGCCGGAATGGCAGTCGATCGGCAAGGCGGTCTCGTCCGGTTGCGTCCGCATGATCAACCAGGACGTCATCGATCTCTACGACCGGGTGCGCGGCAAGGCGCCGATTCTGGTCATCTGACCGTCGGAGGCCAGCACCCCTCCCCACAACGGCCCCGCAAGGAGAGGGGTTGGCGAGGGGTCTTTGATTAAGGGGAAACCCGGACGCTTCGACCGGTCAGTCTCCTTGCGGATTGTCGGCGAGCCGCCGCGTCAGCCGCTGCAGCGCGTCGCGCAGCTCGCCGATCTCCTCGAGGCTGCATCCGGTCGCCTTGCCGATCTGAGCCAGGATCGTGAAGGCCTCGGTCTTCAGCCTGCGGCCGCTCTCGGTCAGGCTGACGATGACCTGCCGCTCGTCGGCCGGGTCGCGCATGCGGCCGATATAGCCGGCGGCTTCCAGCCGCTTGAGCAGGGGCGAAAGCGTGCCCGAATCGAGACCCAGTTCTTCGCCGATCCGCTTCACCGTCATCCCGTCCTGCTGCCAGAGGGCGAGCAGCACCAGATATTGCGGATAAGTGAGGCCGAAGCGGTCGAGCATCGGCTTGTAGGTGCGATTGAAGGCGTGGGCGGCCGAATAGACCGCAAAGCAAAGCTGGCGGCCGAGCGCCAGGGCCTCATCGGTGGGAGTATCGAATTTTGCCGCTTTCGTGGTCATGATGCATTGTCGCAAATTCAGGACGGCAATGCAATTTGCAAAATTAATTTGCGCGCAATTTAATTTTGCGCTATTAAGATGCCTGTCGATCAACCCACCAGAGAAGGAGACTGCCATGCCCATCCTCTATCGCACCACCGCATCCGCGACCGGCGGCCGCGCCGGCCAGGCCAAGAGCACCGACGGCGTCCTCGACGTCACGCTCACCCTTCCGAAGGAACTCGGCGGCGACGGCGCACGCGGCACCAATCCCGAGCAGCTCTTTGCCGCCGGCTATTCCGCCTGCTTCCTCGGCGCGCTGAAATTCGTCGCCGGCAAGGAGAAGGTAAAGCTTCCGGAAGACACGAAGGTGACGGGCACGGTCGGCATCGGCCCGCGCGACGACGGCACGGGCTTCTACATCGATGCGGCGCTGGAAATCTCCTCGCCCGGCGTCGACAAGGCCGTTCTCGAGGACCTCGTCCAGAAGGCGCATATCGTTTGCCCCTACAGCCATGCGACGAGGGGCAATGTCGACGTCAAATTGACGGTAGCCTGAAGGCCTTGCCGAAAGCGGTAGCCCGGAGCGGTGCTCCGGGCTAGTTCCCCGCGGGGAACTCCGGCCGGTCATCGGTCGGGGTCGCGGGCCCCCTTCGAGCGCCGCATGGCTATCCGAGAGACATGTTCCACGCGGAGCGCGCGGCCGTTTCAGGCCTTCTTGAGAAACTCGGTGCGCAGCACCAGTCCCTTGATCTTTTCCACGCGGCATTCGACCTCGTCCGGATCGTCCGTCAGGCGAATGCCCTTGACCAGCGTGCCGCGCTTCAGCGTCGTGGAGGTGCCCTTCACCTTCAAATCCTTGATCAGCGTGACGTTGTCGCCATCCTTCAGGATGGCGCCGTTCGAATCCTTGACTTCCATGTCGATCCTTTCAGACGGCAACAATCTCTCGGGCGGCATGCCGGAGCCGAGCCGCGTTAGAGCGGAATGCGCTCACACACGTTCGCGCCACTGCTCTATCTGTTTGTTTTTGCCGCATTTGTGCGGGTGATTCCACCTGACTGCAAATGCTCCAGGCCTCCTTAATCCGCGGCAGGCGCTGGCGCAAGCCGGCCTCCAGAGCCGCGGATCGGATCAGGCGCGGGGATAGGGCGGCAGCGCTTTGCTGCCGGGGCTACCGCCTCAGGCTGCCGAGAATGCCGCGCACCAAAGCGCGTCCCACCTGGGTCGCAACCGTGCGGGCGACGGACTTCATCGCCGCTTCCATGATCGTTTCCCGCTGATACCCGGAAGAACGCGGCCGCGCCTGTTTGCCCGACGTTTCCTCCGCATCGTCGCCGAAGCCGGGGAGGGTCCAGCGGCTCCGGCCGGAGGTCTCTTCGCCTGCCTGCTCCTCCGCCTCCTTGGCTTCCGCCTGTGCGGCCGCCTGGGCCGCGCGTTTGCTGAGGATCTCGTAGGCCGATTCCCGGTCGAAATCCTCGTCGTAGAGGCCGCGTACCGGGCTGACGTTGATGATGTTCTGCCGTTCCGCCTCCGTCAGCGGGCCGAGGCGCGAGGCCGGCGGGCGGATCAGCGTTCGCTCGACCATCGACGGCGAGCCCTTGCCTTCGAGCGTCGAGACCAGCGCCTCGCCGGTGCCGAGATTGGTGATCACCGCGGCGCAATCGAAATCCGGGTTGGGCCGGAACGTGTCGGCCGCGGTCCTGACCGCCTTCTGCTCGCGCGGCGAATAGGCGCGCAGCGCATGCTGGACCCGGTTGCCGAGCTGGGCGAGCACGGTTTCCGGCACATCGAGCGGGTTCTGGGTGACGAAATAGACGCCGACGCCCTTCGAGCGGATCAGGCGGACGACCTGCTCGACGCGCTCGACAAGCACCTTCGGCGCGTCGTTGAAGAGCAGATGCGCCTCGTCGAAGAAGAACACCAGCTTCGGCTTGTCCGGATCGCCGACCTCCGGCAGTTCCTCGAAAAGCTCCGACAGGAGCCAGAGCAGGAAGGTGGCGTAGAGGCGCGGGTTCATCATCAGCTTGTCGGCGGCAAGCACCGAGATCGCGCCGCGCCCGTCATTGGTGGTGCGCATGATGTCGGTGATCTTCAGCGCCGGCTCGCCGAAGAAATTCTCCGCCCCCTGCTGCTCCAGGATCAACAGCTCACGCTGGATCGACCCGACGGAGGACTTGGAGATGAAGCCGAACTGGTTGGAAAGCTCGCTCGCATTCTCGCCCATGTAGTTGAGCAGCGCCTGCAGGTCCTTGAGGTCGAGCAGCGGCAGGCCGCCCTCGTCGGCGATCTTGAAGGCGATGTTCAACACGCCTTCCTGCGCGTCGCTGGCGTTCATCAGCCGCGACAGGAGGAGCGGCCCCATCTCCGAGACGGTGGTGCGGACCCGGTGCCCCTTCTCGCCATAGAGATCCCAGAAGATCACCGGGAATTCCTGGAAGTCGTAGGGCTGAAGGCCGATCTGCTCGGCCCGCTTGACAAGGAAATCCTTGGGATCGCCCATCGCGCCGATGCCCGAAAGGTCGCCCTTCACATCGGCGCAGAAGACCGGAACGCCGGCATTCGAGAATCCTTCGGCAAGGATCTGCAGGGTCACGGTCTTGCCGGTGCCGGTGGCGCCGGTGATCAGCCCGTGGCGGTTGCCGAACTTGAGTTCCAGATATTCGCCCTTGTTGATCGAATCGTCCGGCTTGCGGCTGGTCCCGATATAGAGCTTGCCTTGTTGCAGCATGGGGGCTTCGTCTCCGTCCTATCGATTTTTCTTAATGAAAGCGGGCATTTCCCGCATGTCGCACGCATGCGGTCATCGAAATATCGTCGGCATCTGTTATAGGCCGTGCGCCTGCACCGGGCAACATCGCAGGCGATCGGGAAAGGCCCGGATTGCCAGCGGCCGGGCGCCGTGAAACGATGGCGGCACGGGCGGGGCAAAACGATGAGGCGAGGGTGTCGCCATCCATGCCGGGCGCCCTTGTCATTTCGGAATCGATCATTTACCTTGACGTCAACGTCAAAAATCAAGCGAGGAGATTTCCATGAGTGAACTGGTCACGCGCGTGGCGGAAAATGTCGGCATCGAGGCCGCCACGGCCGAGAAGGCGGTGGGGATGATCCTCGGTTTCCTGCAGCGTGAAGCGGCGGAAGGCCCGGTCGCCAGGATGATCGAGGCGATTCCCGGCGCGTCGGAACTGGTCGCCCAGTACAATGGCGAAGGCAGCAATGGCGGCGGGCTGCTCGGCGGGCTGATGTCGGCGATCGGCGGCGGCGGCGTCATGGCGCTCGGCCAGCAGCTGATGAGCCAGGGCCTCGGCATGGGCGAGATCACCGCGCTTGCCAGGGAGACGATCGCCTTCGCCAAGGAAAAGGCCGGCGACGAGGTGGTCGACGAGGTGGTCGCCTCCGTCCCGGGCCTCAGCCAGTTCGTCTGAACCGCGAGAACCCCCGCTGGCCTGCCGGCCGGAGGGGGTGACTTTCGCGCTCTCTCAAACATCCCACTCCGGCGCCAGGCCTGCAGGGTTGACGATCCGGCCGTCCGGGCGCGCAAGCTGGCGGATGGCCGCCATCTCTTCGCGCGTCAGGGCGAAGTCGAAGATCGAAAAATTCTCCTTCAGTCGCGCCTGCGTCGCGGTCTTTGAGAGCACCACCACGTCCGGCTGCTGCACCAGCCAGCGCAGCGCCACCTGCGCCGCCGTCTTGCCGTGGCGGGCGCCGATGTCGGCAAGCAGCGGATCGGCGGGCACCTTGCCGTTGGCCATGGCATAATAGGCGGTGAGCGACATGCCGAGCCGGCGCGCCGTCTGCAGCAGCTTCGTCTGATCGAGATAGGGATGATATTCCACCTGGTTGGTCGCGATCGGCGCCTCGCTCAGGCGTGTCGCCTCTTCCATCTGCGCGGTGTTGAAGTTGCTGATGCCGATGTGGCGCACCTTGCCGGCCTTCCTGACCTCGTTGAGCGTCCCGATGCGCTCGGCCATCGGCACGTCGCTGCCGCCCGGCCAGTGCAGGAGCAACAGATCGACATGGTCGGTCCTGAGCTTCTTGAGGCTCTCGTCGACCGAGGCGATGAAGGCGTCGTGGCGATACTTGTCGACCCAGACCTTCGTCGTCACGAAGATGTCCGCGCGCGGGATGCCGGACGCGTGGATGGCCTCGCCCACCTCGGCCTCGTTGCCGTAGGCCTGGGCCGTATCCACATGGCGAAAGCCCAGTCTCAGGGCCTCGGGCAGGATGCGCAGCACTTCGGCTGCGGACATTCGGAAGGTGCCGAAGCCGAGAGCGGGAATATTGGCGCCGTTGGAACTGACTGCGTGCATGGGGGTTCCTCGATCGGACGGAGGGGAAGACCCCTTATACTTGTCGCGGTCGGGCGAGGCTTCAAGCCGGCGGGCTGGACGCACGGGAATCGACCGTTCTCGTCGCGACGATGAACAGCCGGGGAAAGCGCAGCAGCACGCGGCCATGCGCCATCGCCGGGTAGGCCTTGCGGATCTTTTCGGCATAGGCGGCAAGGTACTCTGCCCGCCGTTCGCTCGGCAGCGCGTCGAGATAGGGGCGCAAGCCCGTGCCCTTCACCCATTCGACGATGGCATTGGCGCTGGCGAGCTGGTGGTAATAGGCCGTGTGCCAGACGTCGATGCGCGCCGCTTTCGCGGCGAGCCGCTCGACATAGATCTTCGGCGCGGGAAGCGGCGCCCGCGGGAACGCCCGGCCGGCGAACGTCTCGGCGAATGCCCGCTCTTCGGCCGTTTCCTGCATCAGCCGGTGGATCGGCTCGTCAAGGTTGTCGGGCATCTGCACCGCAAGCGTTCCCCCGGGCGCGAGCGCGTTCATGAGCCGCTCGAGAACGTCGATGTGCTTCGGCAGCCATTGGAAGACGGCGTTGGCGAAGAAGAGCGCGGCCCCCGCCGGCGGCGCCCAGCTTCCGAGGTCGGCCTTCTCGAAGTGCACATGCGGCAGCCGCTTGCGCGCCGCCGACAGCATGTCCTTGTCGCTGTCGATCCCCGTCAGCGGGTTGTCCGGAAATCGCGCGAGGATCAGTTCCGTCGAATTGGCCGGGCCGCAGCCCAAGTCGAAGGCGGGCCCGTCCGGCAGCTCGGGCACCTGGGCCAGGAGATCGCGCGCCGGGCGCGTACGTTCATCCTCGAACTTGACGTACTGCGCTGCCGACCAGGACATCGGCGTGCTCCTTCATATGCCGAACTGCAGGCTTTCGAGCGAGGGGAGAATGAGCGACGGCCCATGATCCTTGTACTCGTCCGGCATGTCGGCGCGGTTGATCCAGACCGTACGGAAGCCGAATCGCGTCGCGCCGGCAATATCCCAGCGGTTCGACGACTGGAACGAGACCGCGCGCGGATAGAGCCGGTAGGTGGTCGTCACCAGATCATAGACGGCGGGTGCCGTCTTGAACGTCCTGACCGTATCGACCGAGAAAACGTCATCGATGATGATGTCGAGCGCGGCATTCTTGACCGCCGAGGCGAGCATCGCCGGCGAGCCGTTGGAGAGGATGGCGATGCGGGCACCGCGCTCCTTCAGGCCCCTGAGCACGGCGGGCACTTCCGGGTAGCAGTCGAGCTTCCAGTAGGCGTCGAGCAGCGGCTTCTTGAGTTTCGGATCCGCCGAGGGAAAGCGCTCGAACGCGTAGTCGAGCGCCTGCTCGGTCAATTGCCAGAAATCCGCATAGGCGCCCATCAGCGAGCGCACCCAGGAATATTCGAGCTGCTTGGCGCGCCAGAGCTCCGAAAAGGCCTGGCCGTCCGGCCCGATCGCTTCCGCATGCCGGCGCACGGCCGCATGCACGTCGAAAAGCGTGCCGTAGGCGTCGAACACATAGGCCGCGTAGGACATCGAACTCTCCCGTCTTTCCGCCGCCGGCGGTGGAACAGCGCGCCGGACGATGGCTGTTGCGACGATACGTGTCGCTTTTCTCCATTCTTTTTAGCGGATCATGTCAAAACTTTGTGCGCTGCACAATGCCTCTCGTCATCCTGCCTCGTTCAGCCTTTCCAGACCTTTGCCGGGAAGCGCAGCGCCTGTTTGGCGAGCTTGCCCTTGAGGCCGAGCACCGTGTCGCAGAGGTTCACCACGTGCCGGTTCGGCTTGGCCTCGGGCCGGAGCGCGTGCAGGGCGGCCGCTGCCTGTTCCGGGGACATATAGCGCGCCAGCACGCCGAGCGTCAGCGCCGTCGACCGGCCGATTCCCCGGAGACAATGGATCAGCAGATGCGCATCCGCGGGCAGCCGGTCGATGAAGGCGAACGTCGCCTCGACCGCCTCGGCACGCGCCGCGTCCGGCGCATCCGGGTCGGTGGCGTCACCGAAAAAGAGTTCCAGATGCCGCTCGGGCGGCAGCTCGATCATCGACAGCAGCCGTGTCGCCGGCGCGCGGATGGAAATGAGATGCGTCGGCGCCCAGACGGCGCGATTGTGCCGCGCCTCGGTCTGCGAGCTCACGATCACGCGCACCGGCCAGCCGCCCGGATGGGCCGGATTGGCGCCGAGAACGGGCGGGTAGAGTTCGCTTTCCGTGGCCTGGGCCGCAAGCGCCATGACGGGACCTCCCTGATTCGCCTTGGTCACGGTCAGGATACCAGCGCGAGGGAACGATCGGAATCCCGGGTGACTGGAGAATTGCCGCTCTCCTCGGGTTTGCCCCTCACCCTGGTCCTCTCCCCGTTCTGACGGGGAGAGGGTGCCGGCGGGCGGATGAGGGCAGCGTCTTCACCTGGCGCCGTGCGGCGTGATCCGGGCGGCAATACCCCTTCCGATCCGCATGCAAGACCCCTCCCCAACCCCTCCCCACAAGGGGGAGGGGCTTTGGCGCCGCTGCGCCCGACTGCCATTCACCAAGCTCGAAGCCTGCCGCTACGACCAAGCGAGGCAGTAGCGGCGCGGCAGGTTAAGCCCCTCCCACCTGTGGGGAGGGGTTGGGGAGGGGTCTTTTTTAGAGGCCTTCCGAGCCGCCCTGTCGCCACCTCAGAACCGCGTGATCACGCTTATCCCGAGGTCGGTCGCGCGGTCCATCGCCACAAGCGCCGGCACGGCCTCGTCCAGCGAAATCTCCCGGCCGATGAGCTTTCTCGGCTCGAGCTTGCCGGCGGCGATCATCGACAGCATCGCGTCGTAGCGCCAGGCCTGCATGCCGTGGCTGCCGTAGATTTCGAGCTCATGGCCGATCACCTGCGCCATCGGGATCTGGGGCGTGGCGTGCTCGCCGAGCATCAGCCCGACCTGGACGTGACGGCCGCGGCGGCGCAGGTTCCGGATCGAGTTGAAGCAGGTGACGGGCGAGCCGAGCGCGTCGATCGAGACATGCGCGCCGCCTTGCGTGATCTCCCTGACGGCGCCGGCGACGTCGTCGGTGTCGCGCCCGTTGATCGCGGCGACGGCGCCGAGGCTCCGGGCGAAGGCAAGCTTTTCCGCGGAGATGTCGATCGCGATCGGCTTGGCGCCGAGCGCCGCGGCGATCATGATCGCCGAAAGCCCGACGCCGCCGCAGCCGTGCACCGCCACCCATTCGCCGCCTTCCACGCGGGCCTGGTCGGCGATCGCGCGGAAGGAGGTGGCGAAGCGGCAGCCGAGGCTCGCGGCCGTCGCGAAATCCATGCTTTCCGGCAGGTGCACGAGGTTCTGGTCGGCGAAGTCGATCGCCACATATTCGGCGAAGGAACCCCAATGGGTGAAGCCCGGCTGGAACTGCGCCTCGCAGACCTGTTGGTTGCCGGAGCGGCATTCGTTGCAGCGTCCGCAGCCGGAAACGAAGGGCACGGTCACCCGGTCGCCGACCTTGAAGCGCACGACGCCGCGTCCGGCCGCGGCGATGGTACCCGCGAGTTCGTGGCCCGGTACATGCGGCAGGCGGATGTCCGGGTCATGCCCCATCCAGCCGTGCCAGTCGCTGCGGCAGAGCCCGGTCGCCTCGACCTTGATGACGACGCCGTTCTCCGTAGGCGTCGGATCGGGCAACGTCCGCACCTCCGGCGTCTTTTCGAAGGCGTCGTAATACATCGCTCTCATCGGTATCCCCTTGTCGTTCTGGCGTGGCCTATCACGCTGCTCCAGAATCGCCTTCATGACAATTTTTGATGGACCCATTCACCCCAGTGCTGCTTTTTCCCGCTACACCGGGACGGCGCGTGACGAGACGAGAAGGAGACGCCGATGGCCGTCGATACATCCCCCCGCTCCACCACCTGGACCTATGTCGATGGCGAATGGCTCTCCGGCAACCCGCCGCTGATCGGCCCGACGTCGCATGCGATGTGGCTCGGCTCGACCGTGTTCGACGGCGCCCGCTGGTTCGACGGCATCGCGCCCGATCTCGATCTCCACTGCCAGCGCGTCAACCGTTCGGCGGAAGCGCTCGGCCTCAAGCCGACGATGGCGGCCGAGGAGATCGAGGCGCTGACCTGGGAAGGGGTGAAGAAGTTCGACGGCAGGACGGCGATCTACGTGAAGCCGATGTATTGGGGCGAGCACGGCTCCTGGAGCGTCGTCGCGGTCGACCCGGAATCGACCCGTTTCGCCCTCTGCCTGTTCGAGGCGCCGATGAACAACGGCCATGCCGGCTCGTCGCTGACGCTCTCGCCCTTCCGCCGGCCGACGATCGAATGCATGCCGACGGACGCCAAGGCCGGCTGCCTCTATCCCAACAACGCCCGCATTCTCCAGGAGGCGCGCTCGCGCGGCTTCGACAACGCGCTGGTGCGCGACATGCTCGGCAACATCGCCGAGACCGGCTCCTCCAACATCTTCATGGTGAAGGCCGGCGTCGTCTTCACGCCGGCCGCGAACAAGACCTTCCTTGCCGGCATCACCCGCGCGCGCGTCACCGGCCTCCTGCGCGAGGCCGGCTTCGAGGTGATCGAAGCGACGCTGACCATGGCCGACTTCGAGGCGGCCGACGAGATCTTCACCACCGGCAACTACTCCAAGGTGCTGCCGGTGATCCGGCTCGACGAACGCAACCTCGAGGCCGGCCCGATCACCGCCAAGGCCCGCGACCTCTACATGGACTGGGCGCATTCGAGCGGCGACCTGTGAGGCTTTCGCGCCGGGCTCAACTCTCGATCGGGCGCACGACGACGTCGGGTGCCGAACGGGTGCTCGGGCCGTGATAGACGGCCTCGACATTGTTGCCGTCCGGATCAAGCAGGAAGGCGGCGTAATAGCCCGGATGGTAGCTGCGCTCGCCGGGCGCGCCGTTATCGGTGCCGCCATTGGCGAGGCCCGCGTCGTGGAAGCGATGCACCGCGTCCGGGCCGGTCGCCTGGAAGGCCAGATGGACGCGGGTGCGGTAGTCATCCGCCGCGTCGACGAAGAATTCGTCGAAGGCGAAGAGCTTGTCGGTCTCATAGGTGGGGCGGTGGCCGAGGGCGCCGAGCACCGCCTTGTAGAAGCGCCTGCTGGCGGCGAGATCCCTGACGCGCAGATGCACGTGGTCGATGAGCCTTCCCTGATGGAACTCCATTGCCTGTCTCCAATCCGGGGCCCGTGACGGCAGAGGCGTCGTTGGCAGGGTATAAACGAAGAGAGGCGAAGAAAGTTGCGCTGCGCCACTCGGCGGGACCCTCGCCGACGGCGCTCGTGCGATGAAAGTATTTTGCGTGCGTCAGGGAAATTTTGGCACCGCATCGGTTGCTTCGCGACAAGGCGATGCCTATGTTCCCGCTCACAGATTTCCGTCACGAGATCCATGCAAGAGGAGATGCCACAATGGCTTTTGAATTGCCGAACCTTCCCTATGACTACGACGCGCTCGCGCCCTACATGTCGCGCGAAACGCTCGAATATCATCATGACAAGCATCACCTCGCCTATGTGACCAACGGCAACAAGCTCGCCGAAGACGCCGGACTTTCCAACCTTTCGCTCGAGGAAATCGTCAAGAAATCCTACGGCACCAATCAGCCGCTGTTCAACAATGCCGGCCAGCACTACAACCACGTCCACTTCTGGAAGTGGATGAAGAAGGGCGGCGGCGGCACCGGCCTGCCGGGCAGGCTCGACGCCGCGATCAAGTCGGACCTCGGCGGATACGACAAGTTCCGCGCCGACTTCATCGCCGCCGGCACCGCGCAGTTCGGTTCCGGCTGGGCATGGCTTTCGGTGAAGAACGGCAAGCTCGAAATCTCGAAGACCCCGAACGGCGAGAACCCGCTCGTCCACGGCGCAACGCCGATCCTCGGCGTCGACGTCTGGGAACACTCCTACTACATCGACTACCGCAACGCCCGCCCGAAGTACCTCGAAGCCTTCGTCGACAATCTCATCAACTGGGACTACGTGCTCGAACTCTACGAAACGGCCACGAAGTAAACGCGATTTCATTCGCTGCAGAAGGAAGGCTCGGCTCTTGCGCCGGGCCTTTTTGCTTGCAGGCTCGTAACTGAGTTGATGGCTGGCGTTGTGCTTTGCGGGGAGGTCGGTGGATTGCCCCTCACCCTAACCCTCTCCCCGGAAGAACGCGGAAGAACGGGGAGAGGGACCGGGGCGGCGCCGCGAGTCCCCTTTGCCCCGCCTGCGGGGAGAAGGTGGCCGGCAGGCCGGTTGAGGGGCGGATATTTTAAACCTCTCCCATCTCCAAAGGCTCGACGCTGTTCGTCTTCCACCCGGCAATCCACAATTGCCGCAGCCGGTTGCCTTCGCCGCGGAAATGGGCGCCGAGCGGCTCGCAATGTTCCACCCGGTCGGCGCGAAAGTTGCGGATGTCCTGGCGCAACTCGCACCAGGCGACCATCATCGCGTGTTCGGAATAATAGATCAGTGCCAGCGGCCTGACCGTGCGTTCCGTCGCCCGTCCGAGTTCGTCGCGATAGTCGAGCGCGAGTTTCTGCTCGTCGCGGATCGCGCGGCGGATCATGGCGAGATCGGCGGCCGGCGGCGGTGTGGCGACCGTGCCCCAGGCATGCAGCGCCTGTGAGCGGAATGTCTTGCGCAAGGGCTCCGGCACGGCGCCGGTGATCTTCTGGCTGACGCGGCGTGCCGCCGCCTTCAGTTCCTCGTCGCCGGTTCGGGCGAGCAGGGCCAGCGCCAGCACGATCGCCTCCGTCTCCTCGATCGAGAACATCAGCGGCGGCAGGTCGAAGCCGGGCCGCAGGATATAGCCGATGCCGCGTTCGCCCTCGATCGGCACGCGCATCCCCTGCAACGCGGCAATGTCGCGATAGATCGAGCGCGGCGTCACCTCCAGAGCCTCGGCGATCTCGGCCGCGGTCACCGGCTTTCCGGCAAGCCGCAATATCTGGATGATCTCGAAAAGCCGCGATGCCTTGCGCATGGCAGGACCTCCACCGCCCGAATGCTCCTGACAAGACCCTGTCAGTTGGACAGCGATATAGCATGTGCCAACGGATTGAAAAATCAGCAATCCGGTTTTCGCACCTTATCCGAAACCAATGAGCAACTGACATGACCTACGCGGAAAACCTCTGGCTCTTCTTCACCCTTCTCTTCGGCATCATCATCGTCCCCGGCATGGACATGGTCTTCGTTCTCGCCAATGCGCTGACCGGCGGGCGTAGCTCCGGCCTTTCGGCGACGGCGGGGATCATGGCGGGCGGACTGCTGCACACGCTCTATGGCGCCCTCGGCGTCAGCGTCGTCCTGCATCTCGTGCCGCAGCTCTTCGATCTGCTGCTTGTCGCCGGCGCCGCCTATATCGCCTGGATCGGCCTGACGCTCCTCCGCAGTTCGATCACCATCAGCAGTGTCGAGAGCGGGCGGCGGCTGTCGCACTGGGCAAGCTTTCGCCAGGGAGCACTGACGAGCGTGATGAACCCCAAGGCCTACCTTTTCATGCTGGCCATCTATCCGCAGTTCCTGAAGCCACAGTTCGGCCCGGTCTGGTCGCAGGCGGCAGTCATGGCGCTGATGATCGCGCTGACGCAACTCGCGGTCTATGGCGGCCTTGCGCTTGCCGCAGGCCGTGGCCGCGATCTCATCGTCGGCAGTCCCGGCGCGACGGTCGCGATCGGCCGCGCCGCCGGTATCCTGCTGGTCGTCGTCGCGGCCTTCACCTTATGGCAGGGCTGGAACGCCCGCTAAAAATCATTTTGCAGTCAGGTGGAATCACCTGAACTCGGAAGCAGCGGCGTCCGGCTATTGCGGGCGAATTATGCTGGAATGACAAGCACATCAACAAAATGTTACTTCCGTCAAAAAGCCGAAATGCCATCATGCCGGCGCTTCGAAGGGACGTGTCGCGGAAGCGGGTTTTGAATGACGTGGAGATCATGATGAAGATGAGAGTTCTTGTGCTTGCTGCCGTCATAGCGGGCGTGGGCGTCACCGCCGTCACCGCGGCCGGCGAGCCGCAAGCGGTGCGCCAGCAGTTGATGAAGAAGGTCGGGGAGGCCGCCGGTGCGCTGAACGGCATCGCCAAGGGCCAGAAGCCCTATGATGCCGAGATCGTCAAGGCATCGCTGTCGACGATCAGCGAGACCGTGAAGATCTTCCCGAATCATTTTCCGCCGGGCTCGGAAACCGGGATGGAGACCGAGGCGAGCCCGAAGATCTGGCAAAACATGGAGGACTTCAAGGCGAAGGCCGCCAAGCTTGGCGGCGATGCGGAGAAGATCCTCGCCGAACTGCCTGCGGATCAGGCCGGCGTCGGCGCGGCGCTCGGTATTCTCGGCAAGGACTGCGCGAGCTGTCATGAGAGCTATCGCCTGAAGAACGACTGACGAGGCCCGTCTCCCGCCAAATTTTCTATTGAGAACGTACATGCAAATGCGCTGGCTCGGCTGGCGCATTCTTGTCTGAGGGGGAAGGGTAGCGATGGGCCGGCATACGAGAAAGCTGATCTCCGGTGTCATCCTCATGGCCCTGGCCGGCGCCGGCGCCGCCTGGTGGCTGACGAAGCCGAGGGCCTGGGATGCGGCGCACTGGGAGGGGCTCGGTGAGCCGGATCTCGCGAATGGCGAACAGGTCTTCTGGGCAGGTGGCTGCGCCAGCTGCCATGCCGCTCCGGGTGCGCCGGATGACCAGCGGCTCGTGCTCGCCGGCGGCCGGGCGCTGAAGAGCCCGTTCGGTACTTTCCACGCGCCGAACATCTCGCCGGACGAGACCGCCGGCATCGGCGACTGGACGCTGGCGGAATTCGGCAACGCCATCACGCGCGGCGTCGGCAAGGACGGTGAGCATCTCTACCCCTCGTTTCCCTACGGTTCCTATGCCCGGTTGACGGCCAAGGACGTCAACGACCTGTGGGGATACCTGCAAACCCTCCCGAAAAGCGCCAATGTGGCGCCGCCGCACGACCTGTCCTTCCCCTACAATATCCGCCTGGCGCTCGGCGGCTGGAAACTGCTGTTCCTCACGGACGAGCCGCGCGTCGCGGTCAATAACGCCGACGCGAAGCTCGCGCGCGGGCAATATCTCGTCGAAGGCCTCGGCCATTGCGGCGAATGCCATACGCCGCGCAACACGCTTGGCGGGTTCGAGCCGGGCATGTGGCTGGCCGGCGCGCCGAACCCGGAGGGCCAGGGGCGCATTCCCGACATCACCCCGGCGTCGAAGAGCATTGGCAGCTGGAGCGCATCCGACATCGCCTCCTATCTCGAAACCGGCTTCACGCCGGATTTCGACACCGTCGGCGGTCTGATGGTCGAGGTGCAGAAGAACATGGCGCGGCTTCCGCCCTCCGACCGCGAAGCGATCGCTGCCTATCTGAAGGCGCTGCCGGCGCGTTAGGGCGGCATGGGCTCACATGCGTTCACGCCGGTCGCGTGCTCCCCGGCATAGAGCGCGAGATAAGCATCGAGCTCCTTCGAGCCCAAGCCCAGCGCGGCGAGGACCTCGGCCGCGAAGCTCACCGGCGCGGTGCCGGCGGCTGTCACCACGCGGCCGCTGCGAAGCGCGCGTGGCTGATCGCGGTAGCGCCCGTGGCCCTGGTAGCCGGCGACCGCCGAAAGGCTTGCGGCCGAGTTCGCCGTGTGCTCGGTGGCGTCCAGAATACCGCTGGCAGCAAGGGCAAGCGTCGCGCCGCAGATCGCCGCGACGACCCGGCCGTTCTCATGAAAGGCGCGGATTGCGTCGGAAAGATCGGGCGCGGCGGCCGCTTCCCAGATCGGCCCGCCGCAGAGCACGAGGCCGTCGAACTCCGCCGGGACAAGCGTTTCCGCCGGCAGGTGCGGCGTGATGCAAAGCCCGCCTCTCGACGTCACAACGGTGCCGCCGGGGGAGGCCATGATGAGATCGACGCCGAGGTCGGCGCGCGCCGTGGCCATCAACAGCGCGCATTCCCAGTCGGCGAAGTCTTCGGTCAGAACGATCGCGATACGCACCCTGTCCTCCCGTTCAGCTGAGCTTCTGCAGATAGCGCATCCCGGTCACCGGGCGCGGAACGAAGCGTTCGGACTCGTAGAAGCGATGCGCCTGGAAGTTGCCGGTGGCGGCGCTGACGGAAAGGTACTCGCAGCCGGCCATCTTCGCCTGTTCGCGCGCCTTGGCGACGAGATGGCGGCCGATGCCGGTGCCGCGATGAGCGGCGCGGACGAAGAGGTGATGCAGCTCCATGCCGCGGGCGCCTTCGGCCGCCCGGTACTGGGGCACAAGGATCGCGTAGCCGATGAGCTCGCCGCCGGCTTCGGCGACGAGCGCCGTGATCCACGGCATCCGCCCGAAGAGATCCCGCTCGAGCTCAGCGGTCGTGATCGGCGCGGCGTCGCCGTGATGGGCGGCGAGCTCGGCGATCATCTCGCGCAGTTCTGGAAGGTCGCGCGCTTTGGCGCAGCGGATCGTCACCATCGGCGGACGCACCGACGGGACGGCATGGAGGTGGGGGGTGATGGTCTGCAGCATGCTCGGCTCCTCATGGTCCTTACCGCCATCAGGTGCCGTGAAAAACAAAAGCCGCCTGATGGCGGCCTTGTTGAATATGATCAGCAGGCCGCTCCTATCGGAACAGCCAAAAATACGCGCGGCAAATGGGTGCGTTCTTGATCATGCGGGTAGATTGTCGATTTCCCCGCATTTGTCAACGGGGATTTGTGCGGCTCGATGCCGGCTGTCGCGCAACGGGCGGTCGGCAAGCGCGGTGCTGCGGCTCATCCCGCCGCCGCGACCTTCTCCCCGCGTGCGGTCCGCGTGCGGGGAGAGGGCCAGGGTCGGGGGCGATCGTGCCTCCCTGCAGCTGCTTGCGCCCGCCTTCGTTTGCCTCACGGCAAGCTGTAGGCGATGACATAGTCGCCCGGCTTGGTGCCGATCGAGCCATGCCCGCCGGCGACGATCAGCACATATTGCTTGTCGCCGGCCATGTAGGTCATCGGCGTCGACTGGCCGCCGGCCGGCAGCCGTGCTTGCCAGACCTGGTCGCCCGTGGTGACGTCGTAGGCCCTGAGAAAGTTGTCGACCGTCGCGCCCAGGAAGGCGAGGCCGCCCCTGGTGATCATCGGTCCGCCGATCCCCGGAACACCCAGCTTGAAGGGAAGCGGCAGCGGCGTCATGTCGTAGACGGTGCCGTTCCTGTGCCTGTAGGCGACCCTGCCGGTCCTGAGATCGGCGCCCGCGACGTAGCCCCAGGGCGGTGCCTGGCAGGGGATCTGCAAGGGGCCGAGGAAGGGTCCCATATAGACGCCATAGGGCGCGCCTTCGTTGCGGTTGAGGCCCTGCTCGCTGCCCTTTTCGTCCGCGCCCTTCGGCGGGATCTCCTCGCGCGGGACGAGGCGTGAGGTGAAGGCGAGATAGGTCGGCATACCGAACATCACCTGCCGTTCCGGATCGACGGCGACCGAGCCCCAGTTGAAGACGCCGAAATTGCCCGGATAGACGATCGTCCCTTCGAGCGACGGCGGCGTGTAGCGTCCCGCGTATTTCAGCGACCGGAATTCGATGCGGCAGGCGAGCTGGTCGAACATCGTGATGCCCCACATGTCGCGCTCGGTGAGCGGCGCCGGCATGAAGGTGAGCCCGGAAACGGGCTGGGTCGGCGCCGTGAAATCCTCGGGGATGGCGCCGCCGGGGGCGGGCACTTCCTCGACCGGGATGATCGGCTCGCCGTTTCGCCGGTCGAGGACGTAGACGTCGCCCTGCTTGGTCGGGCCGACCAGCGCCGGCACGGTCGTTCCGTCGCCTTTCGTGATGTCGACGAGTGCCGGCTGGGCGGGCACGTCCATGTCCCATAGGTCGTGATGCACGGTCTGGCGCACCCAGCGCACCGCGCCGGTGTTGACGTCGAGCGCGACGATCGAGGAGGAATATTTCTCCACAGGCTCGCTGCGCCCCATGCCGAGCTGGTCGGGCACCTGGTTGCCGAGCGGCACATAGATCAGCCCGAGGCTTTCGTCGACCGATGAGACCGACCAGCTGTTCGGCGAGTTCGTGGTGTAGAACTCACCGGGCGGCAGCGGTGCCGTCTGCTCCGGATTGCCGCTGTCCCAGTTCCAGATGAGCGCGCCGCTATTGATATCGAAGGCGCGAATGACGCCGGATTGTTCCTGGGTCGAATAGTTGTCGTTGACCGCGCCGCCGATGATGATCTTGCCGGCGACCGCGACCGGCGGCGATGTCGAGTAATAGTAGCCGGCCGGATTGTACCGCATGCCCTGTTCGAGGCGCAGCACCCCATTGTCGGCAAAGCCGCTGCAGACTTCACCGTTCGCGGCATCGAGCGCGATCAGGCGCGCGTCCGATGTCGGCAGATAGACGCGCTCGGCGCAGGGGCTGCCGGGAGCGGCGCCCGGGTCGGCCCAATAGGTGACGCCGCGGCAGGTCTGGTGCTGGCGGTCGGGGTTCATGCCGGAATTGGAATTGTACCGCCACTTCTCCTTGCCCGTCGCCGCGTCGAGCGCGATCGCCCAATTGTGCGGCGTGCAGAGATAGAGCGTGTCCTTCACCTTGAGCGGCGTGACCTGGTAGGTGGTTTCGCTGACGTCTTCCGGCAGCTTCACGTCTCCGGTCTGGTACTGCCAGGCCACCCGGAGGCTCGCGACGTTCTCCCGGTGAATCTGGTCGAGCGGCGAATAGCGTTGGCCGTAGGGCGTGCGGCCGTATTGATGCCATTCGCCGGGCGGCACGTTGCCGCCGAGAGCGGGATTGGCCGCAACAGCATCGCCTGGCAGGTTGCCGCGGATATCGTGCGGATCCTGCGTCACCGAATAGACCGCGACGCCGATCGACAGAAGGCAGGCAAGGGCAAGCGGCCAGGCGCGCGCGCCATAATGTTCGCCGGAGGGGCTGACGAAACCGAGTGGCCGCCGGATCCGCGGCGTGAGCAGCCAGAGCCCGAGCAGGATGATGACGCCGCCGCGCGGCCCGAGCTGCCACCAGTCGAAGCCCACTTCCCAGATCGCCCAGGCGAGCGAGCCGACGACGACCAGTGTATAGACCCAGAGCGCTGCGCCTTTCCGGCGGAAGAGCAGGATTGCGGTGAGAAGGAAACCTATTCCGGCGATGAGGTAATAGGGGCTGCCGCCAAGCATCACGAGCTTCGCGCCGCCGGCGGCCGTCGCAAGACCGATCACGGCGAAGACGATGGCGGTCACGACAACGAGCATGAATTCAAACTCCCGAGTTGAGAACGCGCCGCCGGCAGCTCGTTCCTGAGAGCAGACCGCAAGCGGCGGCGCCGTCTCGAAGTTAACGCGGAGCGCGTGCCTTTCAATGACTGCAATTTCAGCGGGGGAGGAAATATCTTGCCGCCATAAACTGGCGCGGAGTGCGATTGCCCCTCTCCTGAGGTAAACCTGAGATGGGATTTTGGGGCGGAGCGCTGCCGCGAATCTCCTTCGCCCCGCTCGCGGGGAGAAGGTGCCGGCAGGCGGATGAGGGGCGGACGCTAGAGCATTTTGCAGTCAGGCGGAATCACATGACGTCGCACAAATGCGGCAAAAACAAACAGAAAGGGCGGTGGCGCGAACGCATGTGAGCGCATCCCGCTCTAAGTGCCGCAGAAGGTCTGCATCACTTCCTCGCCCGGCTTCGGTGGCGCGGCATAGGCGGCCCGCTCCGGTTGGTCCTCATAGGGGCGGGAGGTGACGTCGAGAAGGGCCTCGAAGAGTGAGAAATCCGCATCCTGGACCGCCGCATCGATCGCCTGCTCCACCCGGTGGTTGCGCGGGATGAAGGCCGGATTGACGCTGCGCATTGCCTGGGCGCGTTCACGCGGTTGCTGCCCTTCGCGTGCGAGCCGCCGGCGCCAATCCTCGAGCCAGGGTGCAAGCCCTTTCCGTTCCTCGAAGAGCTCGGCAAGCTCCGCGTCCGCGGCCCCGTCCTCGGCCGATGCCGCAAGCCGGCGGAAGGTGAGCGTGAAATCCGCTTTCCCCTTGTGCATCAGCATCAGGAGCGCCTGTATGAGCTCGAGGTCCCCGTCTTCCGCGGTCGACAGCCCGATCTTGCGGCGCATGCCGTCGAGCCAATGCTTCTGGAAGATCGTGCCGTATTCGGTGAGCGCGTCGTTCGCGAGGTTGACCGCCGTGTCGGCGACCGGATCGAACAGGGTCACGAGCGTCTCGGCGAGACGGGCAAGATTCCATTGGCCGATTGCCGGCTGGTTCGCATAGGCGTAGCGGCCGAACTGATCGATCGAGCTGAACACGGTCTTCGGGTCGTAGGAGTCCACGAAGGCGCAGGGACCGAAGTCGATCGTCTCGCCGGACACCGTCATGTTGTCGGTGTTCATCACCCCATGGATGAAGCCGATATTGAGCCAGCGCGCGATCAGCGCCGCCTGCCGGGCGGCAACCGTCCTGAGGAGCGCAAGGTAGGGCTTCTCGTCGTCCATGAGCTCGGGATAGTGGCGGCCGATCACGTGGTCGGCGAGCGTCCTGACGGACTCCATGTCGCCGCGGGCGGCAAAGAACTGGAAGGTGCCGACGCGAACATGGCTCGCCGCGACGCGGGTGAAGACGGCGCCGGGCAGGATCTCCTCCCGGTACACCGGTTGTCCGGTGACGGTTGCGGCGAGCGCCCGGGTCGTAGGCACCCCGAGCGCGTGCATCGCCTCGCTGACGATATATTCGCGCAATACCGGTCCGAGCGCTGCCCGTCCGTCGCCGCGGCGGGAATAGGGCGTCTGGCCCGACCCCTTGAGCTGGATGTCGCGGCGGCGGCCATGCCGGTCGATCACCTCCCCAAGCAGGATCGCGCGGCCGTCGCCGAGCTGCGGCACGAAGGTGCCGAACTGGTGGCCGGCATAGGCCATGGCGAGCGGTTCGGCGCCCTCAGGCACCTTGTTGCCGGAGAAGATCGCCGCCCCGTCCCGTTCGAGCGCCTCGACATCGAGCCCGAGCTCTTCGGCAAGCGGCCGGTTGAGCTTGATCAGCCAGGGCTCGGCGACCGGCGTCGGTTCGACGCGCGCGTAGAAATTCGCCGGCAGCCGCGCATAGCTGTTGTCGAAGGGGAACGGCGCCGTCTCGGTTGGCGGCGGGGGTGCATCATTCATCATCATCCAGCGGCCCCGTGCTGAGAGAATGCGGACCGCCCTTTCCCGACAAGTCTACACGAGCCGTCCACGTTTCGCGAGGGTCGGGGATCTGCCCTCCCGCCGCCGCGGCGGAAGGGCAGGGATGTGCGTCGTCAGGCGCTGAGCGCGGAAGGCGGCAGGCAGGCTTCGCAAATCGCCGCGATGTGGCGATGGTCGGTGCCGCAGCAGCCGCCCAGCACGCGCAGATGCGGCATGCGGCCGGCCAATCTGCGATAGCGCCGCGCGAGATCGCCGATGTCGCCGATATCGAGCGTCTCGCTGTCGTCGAGTTCCGCATGGCTTTTCGTCGAGGCATTGGCGCGAATGCCGCCGATCCGGCGCATCCATGCCTGGCCGTGGTCAAGGCTGTTCTCGAAATGGCTCGGATGGGCGCAATTGATCATGTAATACTGCGGATAGCCCTCCGTTTCCGCGTCCACGGTCTCGATCGCGTCGCGCAACGAGCGGCCGGTGACGAGCCGCCCATCGGTTTCGACGGTGAACGAAATGGCGCAGGGCATGCCGTGGCTTTTGGCGGCCCTCGTTACGCCGATCGCCTCGTCGATATTCGTGAGCGTAACCGCGGTGACCATGTCGGCCTCGCTGTCGGCGAAGGCGGCGACCTGGGCGGTGTGATAGTCCTCCGCTTCCTGCGCATTCATGTGCCCGGCCTTGTAGCCGTCGCCGCGCGGGCCGATGACGCCGTTGAACACGATCGGCATCTGCGGTCGCTCATAAAGGGCGCGCAATTCGGTCAGCAGATAGACCGCGTCACGGTTGACCTGTCTCAGCGCCTCGGCGTCGTATCCAAGTTTCTCGCCCCAGTCCGCATTGGCACGCCAAGTGGCCGTGTCGAGCACGAAGCCGACGTCGTGGCAGCGGGCAATCTCCAGGTAGCGCGTGTAATAACGCAAGAGCTGCCGGCGGCCCTCCGACGAGGACAAAAGGACGAAGGATGCGAAATGGGGCAGCTCGGCTCCCTCGTGAAAGATCAGCGCCGTTTCCATGCCCCCGTCGCTCAGGAATGTGCCTCTACGTGAGAACGGGAGATTGTGTCTGTACTTGGCGAGTTGCTGTTCCATCTTTCCCTCCTGTGTTACCTCTGCGTTCCCTGGCGGGATGGGTTTTTGCCTTTTTTATGATCGGCTAAATTAGCAAGATTGCGGCACACTATGGCCGAATTCGTCGCAGGCGGATGTAACATAAGGAACTTGCCGCAGAATTCAGGCGACGGGTGGTTGACCGCGCCTATGGTGCGCCTGCCGTTGAGCCCGCCGGGCAGGCCGGTGCGACGTCCGGTGACTTCACCTGACGGCAAAATGTCTAAACGGATTTGTCCTCCATCGCCGCCGCCAGTTCCGCAAGCTTGCGCACGGTGTTGAGGTTGCGTGCCGTACCGGGCTTCAACGCCCGAAGCTTGAGCTTCGACCGCCCGGATCCGTTCGGATAATGGATGTAGATTTCCCGGCCGCGGACCTGCACCTCTTCTCCGTCGGGCGCGACCAGCCTGGCGAGCGCGTCGGCGGCAGGCGGCTCGGGGAGGAAGGTGATGAGCAGGAAGTTGGGCTTGGCCTCGGGAAAGGGCGCCTCCGACAGTACCGCCTCGAGCTCGCGGCGGCTGCGCAGCAGCACGCCCGGCGCCTTGCCCATCCGTTCCGCAAGCGCTGCCTCGATCCTTTCCCGCACTTCCGTCTCGCCGAGCCCGGAGCGGAAGAGAACGTTGCCGCTCTGGATATAGGTTCTGACATCCGCGAAGCCGAGCTTCTCGCAAATGGCCTTCAGTTCCGCCATCGGCAGCGTGCCGGTGCCGCCGACATTGACTGCCCTGAGCAGCGCCACATAGATCGGCATCGGCTCGTCCCCTACATCTTGCCGGCGACCTTGATGGCAAAGGCGTATTCGAAGGCGATTTCCTCCAGCCGCTGGAAACGGCCGGAGGCGCCGCCGTGGCCGGCGTCCATGTTGGTCTTCAGCAGGATCGGCTCGCCGCCCGTGGTCTTCTCGCGCAGCTTCGCCACCCATTTCGCCGGTTCCCAATAGGTCACCCGCGGGTCGGTCAGCCCGCCGAGTGCCAGGATCGCCGGATAGGGCTTGGCCGTGACATTGTCGTAAGGCGAGTAGCTGGCGATGATGTTGTAGAACTCCGCGCTCTCGATCGGGTTGCCCCATTCCGGCCATTCCGGCGGCGTCAGCGGCAGCGTGTCGTCGAGCATGGTGTTCAGGACGTCGACGAATGGGACGGCGGCGATGATACCCTTGAACTTCTCGGGCGCCATATTGGTGATCGCGCCCATCAGCATGCCGCCTGCCGAGCCGCCCTCGGCGACGATGTTCGCGTAGGAGGTGAACCCCTCCTGATTCAGATAATCAGCGGCCGCGATGAAGTCCTTGAAGCTATTGGTCTTCTTGGCCATCTTGCCGTCTTCGTACCATTGGAAGCCCTTGTCCTTGCCGCCGCGCACATGGGCGATGGCATAGACGAAGCCGCGATCGACGAGCGAAAGGCAATTGGTGTTGAACCCCGCCGGAATGGTGATGCCGTAGGCGCCGTAGCCATAGAGCAGGCACGGGGCCGAGCCGTCGAGCGGCGTATCCTTGCGATAGAGGAGGGTCACCGGAATCTCGGCGCCGTCCGGAGCCGGGGCGAAGACCCGGCGGGTGACGTAGTCGGCGGCATCGTGGCCGGAGGGTACTTCCTGGGTCTTGAGCAGCGTGCGCTCGCGCGTGCTCATATTGTAGTCGAAGAGCTGCGACGGCGTCGTCATCGAGGAGTAGGAAAAGCGGATGACGTCGGTGTCGTATTCGGCCGCACCCGAGAGCCCGAGAGAATAGGCCTCCTCGGCAAAGGCGATCGCGTGCTCCTCGCCGGTCTTGCGGTCACGGACGACGATTTCCGGCAGGCCGTTGCGGCGCTGCAGCCAGACGAGATGGCGGGCATAGGCCATGTGGCTCAGGATCAGCGTCCCCGGCCGATGCGGTACCACCTCGCGCCAGTTTTCCTTCTGCGGTGCCTGGACCGGCGCTTCCATGATCTTGAAATCCTTGGCGCCGTCGGCATTCGTGAGGATGTAGAACACCTCGCCGCCCTCGGTCATCGAATATTCGATGCCGGTGACGCGCTTCGCCACGATCTGCGGCTCGGCGCCAAGCTCACTGGTCGGGATGAGCCGGTATTCGCTCGTCTCGTGATCGTGGATGTCGATGTAGATGAAGTCGTCGAGGAGCGAGCCGCCGACCGACATGAAGAAGCCCGGATCGGCCTCCTCGTAGACGAGCCGGTCGTCCGCCTGCGGCGTGCCGATGACGTGGTGGAAGATCTTCGAGGGCCGATGGTTCTCGTCGAGCACGGTGTAGAAGAAGCTCTTGCCGTCCGGCGCCCAGGCGCCGCCGCCGCCGGTGTTCTCGATCACGTCGTCGAGGTCGACGCCGGTCGCAAGGTCGCGCACCTTCAGCGTGAAATATTCGGAGCCCTTGTCGTCATAGCCCCAGATCCCGCGCGAATGGTCGCTCGAATGGTCGAGACCCGCGATGCGGAAATAGGCCTTCCCCTCTGCCTCCTTGTCGCCGTCGAGCAGCACCTGGCGGATCGCCTCGTCGCCGGCCGCGCCGTCGCGGGGGATGCGGAAATAGCGCGGATGTTCGCCGCCCGTCACGTAGAACGTCCCGTAGGCGAAGACGCCGTCCTTCATCGGGACCGACGAATCGTCCTCCTTGATGCGGCCGCGCATCTCGGCGAAGAGCGTCTTCTGCAGCTCCTTCGTGTCCGCCATGGCGGCATTCATGTACTCGTTTTCCGCTTCGAGATGGCGGCGGATCTCGGGATCGAGAATCGACGGATCCTTGAACATCGCCTGCCAGTTCTCGGCCCGGAGCCAGGCATAGTCATCCGTTCGGGTTATGCCGTGGCGGGTATCCGCAACCGGCTTCTTCGAGGCGACGGGAGCGGCGGGCAGGTTCTTGAATACGGACAAGGCATGTCTCCGGGATCAATCTCATGAGGAGACAATGAGATAGAGGCCGCCATCCCGACGATCAAGCGGAAAGCCGTCGGCTACCGGCGGGTGTCCGACGGGAGTGCTTCTCCTCCACATCTGGCCGCGCCGGCGAAACGCAAGGCTATGGCCTAGACGGCGAGCTTGAGGCCGAGGCCCCACGGGTCGGTGAGGCGATGGACGCCGTCCTCCACGCTCACCGCTATTTCGAGTGCATCGAGCTTGCGCAGCGCCGCGGCGTGTCTCTTCGCATCCCTGAAGCGGATCGTGTAGTCGGCGAGCCCGGTCATGTTGCCCTGGCGTTTCGGGGCGCGGCGCGAGTTCCAGATGTTCGCCGCGACATGGTGGTGGTAGCGGCCGGTGGCAAAGAAGCTTGCGCCCGGATAGCGCGCCATGAGGTCGAGCCCCAGCACATCGCGGAAAAACGCGTCCGCTTCGGGAATGTCCGAAACCTGGAGGTGGATATGGCCGATCGTCGTGCCGGCGGCGAGCCCGCTCCAATCGCCCTTCGGCGCCTCGTCGTAGAGGGCCTGCAGGTCGAGCGGCAGCGTGTTCATCTCCACCATGCCGTCCGTCTGGTAGCGCCATTCCTCGCGCGGGCGGTCGCGATAGATCTCGATGCCGTTGCCCTCCGGGTCGGCAAGATAGATCGCCTCGCTGACCAGGTGGTCGGATGCACCCTGCAGGCGCACGTCGTTCGCCGCGGCATGCACCAGCCAGCGGCCGAGCTGCTCGCGATCGGGAACCAGGAAGGCGTGATGAAAGAGCCCCGGCGCATTGCGCGGCGCCTTCGCCGCGCTACCGTCGCTCGTCAAGGTCAGCAACGGTCTTCCGGCGACGCCGAGCGTCACGCCGCTCATGCCCGTTTCGATCGGCGACAGGCCGATGATCCGCTGGTACCAGGCCGAGACCGCCGGCAGGTCGTGGACGATGAGATGCGACCGTTCGACGAAGGCCGGCATTACGACCGCGTGGTCGACCGGGAGAGTGGTTTCCTGTTTCTGTATCGTCTCTGTCATGAGCTGAGCCTTTCGGGCGGGTCGGCGCCCGGAATGACCGCCTGATACCCTTGTACGTAACTCAATATGAGCACGTGAAGATGTTCATGAAAGCCATTATATTACTTGATGTTGTGTTCGATGAACGTTGACAGTCATGGCAGGTGCCCTAATTCATCATAGGGCGATGCGAGTGCGGGCGCAGCGGCCGATTTGACCTCAATCAATGCTGGAATCGCAGCATCGGCACAGTTTCGGGTCGGTGCGGGAAGAGGGAGCATGAGGCGGTCGTCCGCGTATCCCGCTCCGGATCCTCAGTCGGTTCGACCCGGGATTATCCTTTTGGGCGATTTGTCTCACCCGCGCCGGCGACGCGGGAACGGAAAGAAAAGGAACGCAAATCCATGTACAGGAAGATCATCGTCCCGATCGCCATGGATCAGTTGGAACACGGCGAGTCCGTGCTCGGCATCGCGGAGAAGCTGATCGACGAAGGCGGGGAAATCATCCTGCTCAACGTCGTCGAGGATCTGAACGCCTATGCTCAGGGCTATATGATCGTCGATTTTCCGCTGGAGATGATCGAGGAATCGCGCAAGCACGCGGTCAAGACGCTCGAAGCGCTGAAGAACAAGCACGGGATCAAAGGGCGCATCGAGATCCGCACCGGCGGAGCGGCCGGTACCATCAACGCGCTCGCCAAGGAGGAGAATGCCGACCTTGTGATCATCGCGTCGCATCGTCCGGGCCTGATCGACTATTTCATCGGTTCGACCGCCAGCCGCGTCGTCAGCCACTGCCCCTGCGCCGTCCTCGTTGATCGGTAACGCCAATAACAAGAAGGCGGCGCAGTCGAACTGCGCCGCATTGCGAAGGAGCCCCGCAATGGATAAGTACGCGCTTGAAGATTTTCGCGAACTGCTTCTGCGCCGCAAACGCGAACTTTACGGCCGTCTGGTGAAGATAGAGGAAGACCTCGATCAACCGATGAATGCCGACGTGCCGGACCGCGTCACGGAACGGGAAAACGACGAGGTGCTGGAGGGCCTTGGCCTTGCAGGGCAGGGCGAAATCCGCGCGATCGACGCTGCACTCGACCGCATCCAGGCCGGAACCTTCGGCATCTGCGCGCGTTGCGGCGACCCCATTTCGCCTGAAAGATTGCGTGCCGTGCCGCATGCCCCGCTGTGCCAGGCCTGCGCCGCGGAACTTGCCTCGGGCGGGCGGTAGCGAGGAGCGGCGAGCGGCTCGAAACCGGAGTCGCGGGACTGTTGTAATGCGTTGCAGAAATTGATCCTTTCGCCCCGATCCGGCGCTTTGCCGGCGGCCGGCCCTGTGGCACGATGAAAGGATAAGGGGAGGGGGACGCGTTGCGGCGTTCCCGGTTCCGTGCGGTGTTTCGTACTGTTTCGATCGGCAGCTTTGGCGTGAAACATGCAACCGGGGACATCGGCGTCGTTCCGGCGCCACGCAGGCGGATATCGGAGCAAGGCGGGAGGGGCCGCGTGGATATCAGCGGCGTCAAATGGAACTACGACCGCTCGGAACTGATCGCCGACGGAATTGTCCATGGGATCGGCCTTGGCGCCGCGCTCGTCGGGGTCACGGCGCTCATCTTCTACGCAACGGTGTGGAGTAGCTCGGGCCAGCTCGCGGCAGCCTGGATTTACGGGGCCGGACTCATCGTCGCCCTGTCGATCTCCTTCCTCTACAATCTCTACCCGATTTCCCGGACCAAGTGGCTGCTGCGCCGGCTCGACCATTCGGCGATCTTCATCCTGATCGCTGCGACCTACACGCCGTTCCTCCAGCGCGGCTTGGACGACCCCTTCCTCTTCGCGCTGCTGATCGGCATCTGGACCGTCGCCGCCGCCGGCATCGCGATCAAATGCCTGTTGCCCGGCCGCTTCGACCGCTTGGCGATCCTGCTCTATCTGATGATGGGCTGGGGCGGAATTATTGCCGCGCGGTCGCTGTTTGCGGCGCTCAGCGGCACGACGCTCGTCCTCATCCTCGTCGGCGGCATCATCTACACGACCGGCGTGATCTTCCATGTCTGGGAACGCCTGCGCTTCCAGAATGTCATCTGGCACGGCTTTGTGGTGGCGGGATCCGCCGTCCACTATTCCGCGGTCGTAAGCTGCATCTGCGCCGCCGCACCCTGACCGCTCAATCAGGCGCCGCCGGATGGCACCCTTCCGAGGGCCGCAGCGCCTCGGCCATGCGGGAGATGACGCCGTCGAAACTCGTCAGCTTGCTCTTTCGGTACTGCAGCCGGAAATAGGCGGCGCTGCCGTCGCAGAGCGCAATCGCCCGGGCATAGAAGACGTCGCTCTCGCGCGCGCCGGAGAAGCTCGCCCAGACCGGGGTGACGCGCGAGAAGATTATTCTCCAGCCGTCCTGTTTCTCGTAGCCGATCCTTTCGGCCACATCGGTTTCGAAGTCGCCGTCCAGCGGATGGGTGCCGAACACCATCAGCGTTGCGCCGGTGTCATCGGCGCGGAAGCTCGCGCCATCGCCGTTGTCGGCCTTCCGGCTCAGTTCGAACCCGGGCGGAATATCGATCGTGTAGCCGAAGCGGGGATTGGCATAGGGGTGCCAATCGTCGTCGGCAGCGGCGGGCCCGACGAACCCCGTCAGAAGCAGGAATGCAAAAAAGGCACGGCGCATGCGGGGACGTCCTATCGACTTGCTTCGACCTGACGCCGTTCCTCACGGCGCCGCGCCGATTCCCCGATGCGGAGAGCGCCGCATCATCGAACCGGTTGTCGTTTGCGGACCATCCGATACCGGGGCCGAGAGTCAAGCAGTTCCGTCAGGAACACTCAATCTTCCTCGAAGGTCATCGCCGTGCCGTTGAGGCAGTAGCGGAGGCCCGTCGGCGGCGGCCCGTCGGGGAAGACATGGCCGAGATGGGCGTCGCAATCGGCGCAACGGATCTCTGTTCTGACCATGAAATGCGAACGGTCGACACATTCGGCGATCGCCTCCGGATCGACCGGCGCGAAATAGCTCGGCCAGCCGCAGCCGGAGTCGAACTTCGTGTCCGACCGGAAGAGCGCCCGGCCGCAGCATACGCAGCGGTAGGTGCCGTGCCGCTTGTTGTCGAGGAACGGACCGGTGAAGGGGCGTTCCGTGCCTTGCTCGCGGGTGATGCGGTACTGCTCCGGCGTGAGTAGCGCGCGCCATTCCTCGTCGCTTTTCTGCACCTTTCGCGTCCTGCTGTCGGCCATCGTCGCCCTCCTTCTTCTTCGCGGCGATTATATAGGATGCTGAGCGCAGGCCGACAAATGCGACGGCCTCAATGCGTCAGAGCTGCGCAAAGTTCTGGGGTGGTGAAGGACTTGATGCTCTTTTACACAGTATAACTGTCGCATAACTCCGATATGCGACTGATTTCTCTTGAGGCGGAACCGCCCTTCTTCTATGTCCGATGAAAGCTTGACCGGATGATCACATAGCGAAGGAGCATGCCGAAAAGGATGGACGCCGCGGCCCTGACATTCCTGGCCCTCGGTCTTCCCTTCGTCGCGGCTGCCTTCGCGCCGGCCTTGACGCGCGTCCTCGGCCACAATGCCGCCTGGATCCTGGCGCTGGCGCCCTTTGCGATCTTCGTGCATTTCGCGGGCTTCGTGGCTGAAATCGCGAAGGGCGAGATCATCACCGGCGGTTACGCCTGGATCCCGTCGTTCAACGTCAGCTTTTCGTGGTTGATCGACGGCCTGTCGCTGACCTTCGTGCTGCTGATTTCCGGGATCGGAGCGCTGATCGTGCTCTATTCCGGCGGCTACCTGAAGGGGCATCCGCAGCAGGGCCGCTTCTTCTCCTTCATCCTGATGTTCATGGGCTCGATGCAGGGCCTCGTCGTTTCCGACAGCTTCCTGATGCTCTTCGTCTTCTGGGAGCTGACCTCGATAACCTCCTTCCTGCTGATAGGCTTCGATCACGGTCGCGAAGCCGCGCGGCGCGCGGCGCTGCAGGCTCTCGTGGTGACGGGGGGAGGCGGCCTCATGCTGCTCGCCGGGCTCCTCATCCTGTGGAACATCAGCGGCATCACCCAGTTCTCGCTGCTGCCTGCTTTCGGCGGCGAGTTGAAGGAGAGCCCGTTTTATCTCGCGGTGCTTCTGCTCGTGCTCGGCGGTGCCTTCACCAAGTCGGCGCAGTTCCCGTTTCATTTCTGGCTGCCGAACGCGATGGAAGCGCCGACCCCGGTTTCGGCCTACCTGCATTCCGCGACGATGGTGAAGGCCGGCGTCTACCTGCTGATGCGGCTCAATCCGGTTCTCGGCGGCACGCCGGAATGGCAGATCCTGCTGCCGCTTTTCGGCGTGACCACCCTCGTCGCCGGCGCGGCCCTCGCGGTGCGCCAGACCGATCTGAAGCTGATGCTGGCCTATACGACGATGTCGTCGCTCGGTCTCCTGGTGATGCTCACCGGGCTCGGCATGCCGCATGCGCTCGAGGCGGCGGCGCTCTATCTCGTGGCACATGCGCTCTTCAAGGGCGCGCTCTTCATGGTGGCCGGCAGCATCGACCATGAAACCGGCTTGCGCGACCTGACCCGTCTCGGCGGCCTGCGCTCGGCCATGCCGCTGACATTCGCGATCGCGCTGCTGGCAGCCCTCTCCATGGGTGGCCTGCTGCCCTCTTTCGGCTTTCTCGCGAAGGAGGAAATCTACGCCGCGCTCTCCGGCTTCGACCGCCGGTCGATGGTTTTCGCGGCGCTCACCATGCTTGGCAACGCCCTGATGTTCGCCGTCGCCTTCGCGATCGCGCTGAAGCCCTTCATCGGGCCGAAGGTCCACACGCCCAAGCACGCGCACGAGGCGCCGCTCCTCCTCTGGCTCGGCCCGGCGCTGCTCGCGGTGACCGGCCTCGCCATGGCGCTGATGTCCGGTCTCGCGCATCGGCTGATCACCTCGCCCATGGCCACGGCCGTCGCCGGCCAGCCGCGGAGCGTCTCGGTCTCGCTGATGCCGCACATCGGGGTGCCGCTCGTGCTTTCCGGCCTGACGGTGCTTGCCGGCATTGCCTTCTATCTCAATCTCGCGCGGCTGCGCGCCGCGATGACGGTCATCCTCGCCGATATCGGCTGGGGGCCGGATCGTGGCTTCGACCAGTTCCTGCGCGGTCTCGTGCGCTTCGCCGTCGCAGTTACCCGGCGGCTGCAGGGCGGTCGTCTCGACGTCTACATGACGGCGACCTTCGTACTGGTTGCCGTCGTCCTCCTGGCCGTGCCCTTCCGCTATGGCGAGTTTCCGCGCGCGCCGTTCTTCTCCGCGGACGTTCCGCTGCACGAACTCGCGATCATGGCGATTGCGGTCGCCGGCCTCTTCGCCGTGGTGCTCGCCGCCGACCGGCTGACGGCGATCGTTTCGCTCGGTATCCAGGGTTTTGCCGTCGCCATGATTTTCCTGCTCTACGGCGCGCCGGACCTCGCCTTCACCCAGTTCATGATCGAGACGCTCTCCGTCGTCGTGCTGGCTTTGGTGATGACCCGCCTGCGGCTGTCGCCCTCGGACCACCGTCCGCTCGGCGAGAAGCTGCCTGACTTCGCGCTCGCGCTTGCCTGCGGGCTCGGCTTCGGCCTGTTCCTTCTCAAGGTCACGGCCGCACCGTTCGACGCGACGCTGACGGATTTCTTCAATCGCTATTCCAAGGCGGTTGCGCACGGCGAGAATGTCGTCAATGTCATCATCGTGGATTTCCGTGGCACCGACACGCTCGGCGAAATCGCCGTCGTGATGATCGCCGGCCTCGCCATCCTCTCGCTCGTGCGGCTGAGGGCAGGGTCGCTCCAGCGCGGCGAGCCCGTCGAAATTGCCGCCGAGGAAGCGAAGAGGGAGGAACGGGCATGAGGTCGGTCATCTTCCGCACGGTCGCGCCCTTCCTGACGGGCCTGATGGTGCTCTTCTCGATCTTCGTGCTGCTGCGCGGCCATAACGCGCCCGGAGGAGGCTTCATCGGCGGACTGATCGCCGTCTCGGCTCTGGCGATCTACGGCATCGCCCATGGCGTCGAGACGGTGCGGCGGGCAATCTTCTTTCATCCGATGGCGATTGCCGGGGCAGGGCTCTTCGCGGCGACGATCGCGGGCCTGGTCTCGCTCGTTGCACGGGTGCCGTTCATGACGGGGCTGTGGATCTATCCGTCGGTCCTCGGCACCGAGATACCGCTCTCCACCGTCATGCTGTTCGATACGGGTGTCTATCTGGTCGTCATCGGCGCCATCGGCTCGGTCGCGCTTTCGCTCGAAGAGCGGGGAGGGTCGTGATGGAGGCCTGGTTTTCCCTGCTCGTCGGCATCTTCTTTGCGGTCGCCGTCTATCTGCTCCTGTCGAAGTTCATCATCCGCGTGCTCCTGGGCGTCGCGGTTCTCGGAAATGCCGTGAATCTTCTGATCTTCACCGGCGGACGCCTGACGCGCGAAGTCCCGCCGGTCATAACCGGGGGTGCGGATGTCCTGGCCGGGCCTGCCGCCAATCCCCTGCCGCAGGCGCTGATCCTGACCGCGATCGTCATTTCCTTCTCCTTCTTCGCCTTCCTGCTTGTCCTTGCCTGGCGCGCCTATGACGACCTTGCGACCGACAACACCGATGAGATGCGCGTTGCCGAACCGGTGAATGAGCCGGCGCCGCCCTTGGGGTATTGATCGCGTCATGGCCGCTTCTTTCTCCCCTCCCGCCGATCTTTCCGCCGCGCTGGTGCTCGCATCGCCGACCATGGCCGAATGGCTGGTGATCCTGCCCGTTGCCTGGTGTCTGGGCGTCGGCGCATTGCTCGTCATGCTGCGTCGCTCGCTCGGCCTTCAACCGGGCATCGCCATCGCCGGGCTCGCCGGCCTAGTGCTGATCGACGGGTTGCTTCTCACCCATGTCGCGGCGAACGGACCGGCGACCATGGTGATGGGGCGTTGGCTGCCGCCCTTCGGCATCGCCTTCACCGTCGACATGACCGGGGCGCTGTTCGCCCTTGTCGCGGCGACCGTCGCGCTCGCAGCCGGCATCTTCTCGCTCGTCGACATCAACGACAGCGGCCGGCGTTACGGCTTCTATCCGCTGCTCATGGTGCTGATGGCAGGCGTTTCCGGAGCCTTCCTGACCGGCGACATCTTCAACCTCTACGTCTGGTTCGAGGTTCTGCTGATCTCGTCCTTCGGGCTTCTCGTGCTGGGCTCCGAGCGCGAGCAGATCGACGGGACGGTGAAGTACGGTTTCCTCAACCTCGTCGCCACGACGCTGTTCCTGGTGACGACCGGCTATCTCTACGCCGTGTTTGGCACGCTCAACATGGCCGATATCGCCCGCAAGGCGGAAAACCTGCGTGACAGCGCCCCGCTGATGACGCTGGTCGGGCTCTACGTGCTCGCCTTCGCCATGAAGGCGGCAGCCTTTCCGGTGAACTTCTGGCTGCCGGCCTCCTACCACACGCCGCGCGTCGTGGTTTCGGCGCTCTTTGCCGGCCTGCTCACCAAGGTCGGCATCTATGCGCTGATCCGGGTGACGGTCATGCTTTTCCCGGTCGAAAGGGAGGAACTGAGCTTCGTGCTCGCGCTCGCCGGCGCCGTGACGATGCTCGTCGGCGTTTTCGGCGCGCTGGCGCAGACGGACTTTCGTCGGATCCTCGGCTATCTCATCGTTTCGGGCATCGGCTCCATCATCGCCGGCATCGCCATCGGCGGCCCGGGCGGCACCGGCGGTGCGATCTTCTATGCGCTCCATTCGATGCTGGTGATGACCGGCCTCTATTTCGCCTCGGGGATTGCCATCCGTCTCGGCGCAAGCACCTCTATCGCGACGCTCGCCGGCCTCTACCGCCGGCATGCGGGATTCGCCGCGCTCACCCTCATGCTGTGCTTCGCCGTCTCCGGCCTGCCGCCCTTTTCCGGCTTCTGGCCCAAGGTCATGCTGGTCAAGGCAGCGCTCGATATCGGCGCCTGGTGGCTCGCCGCCGCACTCCTTCTCACCGGCTTTCTCACCATGATCGTCACCGGCCGCCTGTTCCTCCTCGCCTACTGGCGGGAGGGGGCGGATACCGCGGGCGAGACGGCGCCGCTTTCGGCGGCGACCCTGGGGCCGCTTGCTGCGCTCGCGCTCGCGGCACTGCTGATCGGCCTTTATCCTGAACCGTTGCTGGCGGCGATCCAGAGCGCGGCCGCCGGGCTCGCCGAGCCGTCCGCCTATCTGAATTCGGTCTTTCCCGCGGGAGGTTCGCAATGAAGTTCCTGGCGATCAATCTGATCTTCACGCTTGTCTGGGCGGCGATCAGCGCCAGCCTGACGCCCGCCAACCTTCTTCTCGGCTTTGCCGTCGGTGCCCTGTCGCTCTGGCTGATCCGGCGCGAACTGCGCCCCGTCACCTATCCCGTGCGGCCGTTGCGGCTGTTGCTGCTCACCTTGCTGTTCTTCAAGGAACTCGCCGTTTCCGCGACCAAGGTCGCCATCCTGGTCCTGCGCTCGAAGATGGCGCTGAAGCCCGGCATCTTCGCCTATCCGTTGACGGTCAAGAGCGACTTCGAGATCACCTTGCTCGCCAACCTCATCACCCTGACGCCGGGCACGCTGTCCGTCGACGTCTCCGATGACCGCAAGACCCTCTATGTCCATGCGCTCGATTGCGCCGATCCCGGCGCTTTGCGGCAGGATATTGCCCGGGGCTTCGAACGGCGCATCCGGGAGGCCTTTGAAAGATGATGGCTGCCACGATCCTGAGCGCGGCTGTCGGCCTGGCGCTCCTCCTCCTCTCGGTCGCGCTGCTCCTGACGGTGTTGCGGATCGTTCGCGGACCGACGCTGGCCGACCGGGTGCTCGGCCTCGACATGCTGGTGGCGGTCGCGATCGGCTTCATCGCGGTGATCGCCATCCGCACCGGCTTCGACCTCTATATCGACATTGCCATCGCCCTCGGGCTCGTCGGCTTTCTCGCGACCGTCGCCTTTTCCCGTTTCATCCTGGTGCGCGGCCTCGCGCCGGAACACCGGCAAACGGGCGCGTCGCCGGCGGAACCGTCGGCGAAGGGCGCGAGGCCGGGGCCCGCCGGCCGGCGCAAACGCAGGAGGGCTCGCTGATGGTGGACGAGGTCAACGCCGTCGTCGTGGCGCTGATCATGGTGATCGGCGCGTGCTTCTCGCTGCTTGCGGCACTCGGTCTCCTCCGGTTTCCGGACCTCTATACGCGCATGCATGCGGCCTCCAAGGCGGGAACCATCGGCTCGGGCCTGCTGCTCTTCGCCGCCGGACTGCACTCTCTCGACGGCGCCATCTTCGCCCGGGCGATTGCGGGGTTCGTTTTCTTTGTGCTGACCGCGCCGATCTCTGCCCATCTCTTGGCGAAAGCCGCGCACCAGGCGGGCTACAGGATGACGAAACTGTCGGTGATAGATCAGCTTCCGCAGAAGGAAGAGGCGCGGCGCCATTGATTGGCTGCATTTCTGTTTCTGTATTTTCAGCACAATTTTCCGGCTCACGACAATTTTAGCAGATTGGAATAAAGTTGCTGCGTGCTGACAAAAATTATGTTTGGACTTTTCGCCGATCAGTGTTAATGCAGTAACCGCAAAGTGTCGTTATGGAATATACTTTGACGCGGAATTCCAGTTTGAGTTGTGATGCTTTTCCGTTGCTTTGAGGTGCTGGCCGTCACGGTGCCTTGGTAACGGGTTTCCCTGTCACAATTCGAGCCTTGATGTAGTGGCGAAACTACGGTCTCCGCGACGCGGTTTAGCGGTGGGTTCCGAGGTGGGAAGCGCCATTCGGCGGCACTTTGCGCATCCTCCCCCTGAAACGGCGTTTCAGGTTTTGTTGCAGATTCCGATAGGAGAAAGAAATGACAGAGACTTCGCTCGGCGCGAGCAATGAACTCCTGGTTGAGCTTACGGCGGAGATCGTCGCCGCCTATGTAAGCAACCATGTGGTTCCTGTTGCCGAGCTTCCGACACTCATAGCCGACGTTCATTCGGCGTTGAACAACACGACGGCTCCCGCGCCCGTGGTGGTTCCGGTCGAAAAGCCGAAGCCTGCGGTTTCGGTGCGCAAGTCCGTGCAGGACGACCAGATCACCTGCCTCGAATGTGGCGGCACCTTCAAGTCGCTGAAGCGGCACCTGATGACCCACCACAATCTTTCGCCGGAAGAATATCGCGAAAAATGGGATCTGCCCGCGGACTACCCGATGGTCGCGCCGGCCTATGCGGAAGCCCGCTCGCGGCTCGCCAAGGAAATGGGCCTCGGACAGCGTCGCAAGCGCCGCGGCAAGTGAGCCCACTCGGCTCGGCCCAGCCGTTCCTCAGCCGCAACGGCTTGAGGGTGTGCCTGCCGACGCGGCGCTCGTCGCCGCGTGTCCGCCCGGGAGAATTTCGCAGAGGCGCTTGACCGGTGCCCTTAACCGGTGCCTGCGCTAAATGCGAACTGCGCTTCATCGAATTGGAAGGCCGGCCGGACAGTCCGGCCTTTTTCATGTGCGGGGCACGACGCCCCTGCAGCGCCCATCATCGTCAGGCCGGCAGCCGGAGCTCGGCCTCGCTCTTGATGCGCCGGATCATCGACCGGAGGCCGTTGGCGCGCTGCGACGAAAGGTGTTCGATGAGGCCGATCCGGCCGAAGATGTCGAGGGCGTCGGTCCTGGCGATCTCGGATGCCCGCTTGCCCGAGAAGATGGCCAGGGCGATGGCGACGAGGCCGCGGACGATATGGGCGTCCGATTCCCCCTCGAAGGTAAGGACCGGGTCTTCGGGTTCGCCGGCGGTGCGCGTCACCAGCCAGACCTGGCTTGCGCAGCCCTGAACCTTGTTCTCGCTCGTTCTCAAGGCCTCCGGCATTTCCGGCAGGCTCTTGCCCAGCTCGATCACATAGCGATAGCGGTCTTCCCACTCGTCGAGGAAGGCGAAGTCGTCGATGATCTGCTCAAGTGAAGTCATGGCTGGTCCGGTTGCCGGCGGCTGCGGACGACCGTCGTCCGCGTCACGCGCGCCTCCTCGACCCCGCGGCTCAAGAAAACGGGATCCATTCACTTCATATAGGAGATGCTGGGCGCAAAGAGAACAGCCAATCGGCATTTGGCCCGTTCGGACTGGCATGGCCCAAGAGGCGTGGAACGGTCGCTCGGCGCTGCTATCTGGTTGCGGCGGCTTTGGGGTCGAGGCGCCTTTCCGGCACCGGCGTGCGCTTGAAGGTCGGCACGGCTTCGCTTGCCGGGTCTTCGGCGGGGACGTTCGCCGCCGGGGCGACCGTACCGGTCATGACCTTGGCATCCGGTGCGCCCGTCTCGGTTTCCGCAAACTGGGTGTTGAGAAACTCGTAGGCGATCCTCGCACCCTCGCGGGCACGGTGGCCGAGGGCGACGAAGGTCTCCCCGCCCTTCTCGCAGACGTCCGGCTTCTGGATGCAGATCGCGCTGATATATTGGAAAGCCTCGTTGGCGGCCGAGAAGGTATCGCCGATCTCCACCTTCGGAGCGTGCTCGAGCTTGGCGCTGCTCGAAGGATCCAGGAACGGCAGCAGCACCAGCACCAGCGAGAACCAGAATGTCGCCTTTACGAGAAACCACATCGTCTGCCCATCCTCTGTTTGCCGGCGGCCGGATTTGCCGCTGTCGGCAGAGCGCTCGTGCATCCGCTGATGCGTTTAGCGCCCATTTGCCATGGTGGGCACCTGTCGTTTCGGGCCCGGCCATGTCGTTGGTCTCGACCCTAGAGCGGGAATCACAAAGCGGCTTTTCCAAAAACAATCGGGTTTGTTTCAAATTTTAGCGAACCGCCGGTTCTGAGCCTTCCCGCACCCCCTTTTCCTCGCATTTTAGCGATTGCCGTTAAGGTTCGTGGCAGGGCTCGTCCTGCCGAACCTTGAGCGGCCGGCACCGGCATCGGCGGTCCCTGCCCAAATCGTTAATGCGAACCGGAAAATGCACGAAAATCCGCCGCTTACGCCCCGTTAACCACAACGGACGAAGCTCGCCCGGATTGCGTCAAAACGGGAACATTCGCCCGTCCGGGGCGCCTTCCGGGGGCGCCCGCTTATTCTTTCATTAAGTCGGGGATGCGAGATTCGGACCATCACGAGGCGATCCGCCTGCGCCCCGCGAAAAAAGGCGGAAGGCTCCCGGAGCCGCCTCGAAAGAACAACAAAGGCAGCAGGGCAAGGCGTGAGTGTATTGCGTGACATGGCTGGCAAATGGGCATCCCGCGTGGGTGAAACGGCCGCATCCTGGACGCCACGCAGCGCGGGTCTTGCGCTTTCACGCCGCGACCTCGGGCGCCTGCGCGCCGTCGCCGCGGTCGCCCTGACCGCGCTGCCGATCGTTCCGCTGATCCTGACGACGGCATTGCCGGTATCGGCGGCCCTGCCGGTCGGAACCGCTTTGTGGGCTTCGGCTTCCCTGCTTGCGGCAGCCGCGGCGATTGCCGGCCGCGGCACGCCGCCGACGGCAGAGGAGGCGGAACCGGTGTCGCCTGCGAATTTGCCCGACCTCTCGGCCGCCTGCGATCTATTTGCCGGTCTCGTGACCATCCATGATGGTCGCGGTCACGTGCTTTCCGTCCATGGCCGCGATGCGCCCGAGCATCTGCAATTAATGCGCGATCCCCACGGGCGCGGCTTCCTCGAGCAGATTCACGTGTCGGATCGCATCGCCTTTCTGAGCGCCATCGATTCGCTGCGGCAGGAGGCGGAAAGCGCCGCCGTCGACTTCCGGCTCGAACGCCTGCCGGTGCCGGCAGACGGCGCTCAATTCGCGCACATGCGCTGCGAGATGACGCCGCTTCGGAGCGTCGACGGGCGATTGCTCGCGATCATCGCCCAGTCGCGCGATGTCTCCGAAGAGGCGCGCCTGCGCGCCGAGGCAGCGGCGAAGGCAGCCCATGCCGAATCGGCAAACGATGCCAAGTCCCGGTTCCTCGCCGCCGTCAGCCACGAGCTGCGCACGCCGCTCAATGCCATTCTCGGCTTTTCCGATGTCCTCGCAGGAGAGTATTTCGGCAAGCTCGAGAACGATCGTCAGCGCGAATATGTATCGCTGATCCATCGCTCCGGCACGCATCTCCTCTCCGTGGTGAACACCATGCTCGACATGAGCAAGATCGAGTCCGGACGCTACGAACTCGTGCGCGAGCCGTTCCGCGTGGCCGAGGCGATTGCCGCCTGCGAGGCGATGCTGTCGCATCAGGCGCGCGAAAAGGGCGTGCGACTGACGAGCCGCGTCACGCGCTCGGTCGGCGAGATCAACGCGGACCAGCGCGCGTTCCAGCAGATCCTCATCAATCTCGTCGGCAATGCGATCAAGTTCACGAATGCAGGCGGTCTGGTCACCGTCGATGCCGAGCTCGAAGGCGCGATGCTGAGGCTCACCGTCAGCGATACCGGCATCGGCATCGCCGAGGACAAGCTCAAGATGCTGGGCCAACCTTTCGTCCAGATTCAGAATGACTATACGCGCCGCTATGAGGGCACCGGGCTCGGCCTGTCGCTGGTCAAGGGGCTGACGGAACTGCATGGCGGCGATGTCTCGATCCGGAGCTCGGAAGGCGAGGGGACCGTGGTCGTGGTGTCGATTCCGCGCGCGGGTTCCGACGGCGCCGAGGCGGGCCACGCAAGCGCCGTTACGGTCGAGTTTCCGCCGCGATTGAAGGAACGAGGCGAGGGAAGGAGCGATCAGGCGAGGCCTGTGCCGGCGACGGCTCCTGAAGGCGAAGCAAAGGGCAGGGAAGGGGGACATGGCGCCGCGCAAGCGAAAACAGCCTGAGCGGAAACGAGCGGCGCGACCGGGCGCGGGCCTTGGCCTGCGCACAATCGCGTTCGCCGGTCGTGGCCTCGTGCTCGCCGGTCGGTTGATCGCCCGCTATCCAATCGGCGCCGGCGGCACGGCGGCCTTCGCCGTTGTCTTCAGTTTCGTCGCCGCCAATGCCATCTGGTATCAGCACGGCGCCCATCCCTCGCCGCTCATGCGCACCCGTGTGCCCCTCGTCGGCCCCGAAGTTGCCGCGCGCCTTGCCGCCGCCAAGGGGGAGGCGGTCGAGCCGCGCAAGGTGACGACCTTCGTCATAGAACGCGAAGGCGAGGCGAAGGCCGGGAAGACCGATGAGGCGGCAGCCGGAGAAACGATGCCGGCCGAACGGCACGCACCGCCGTCGGACGCGCCCGGTCAGGCGGGCTCGATCATGGTCGCCGATATCCAGAAGGAGCTGCTGCGCCTCGGTCTTTACGAGGGCTTGGCGGACGGCCGCAGCGGTCCGATGACCTCGGCCGCGATCCTGCGCTTCGAGAAACAGGCGGGCCGGGTGGAGACCGGCACGCCGAGCGCCGATCTGCTGCAGGCGCTGCGCGGCGCAAACAGCGCCCGGCCGGCGGTCGCGACCCCCGGCAACCGGCCCTATGCCGATCCGAAGGCCGTGCCCGCCGAAGCGGACCCCGTCGCGGCGGCGATCCGCAGCGCCGAGAAGGACAACGATCTCGTGCCGCCGGCGACCGTGCCGGTTTCGAGCGAAATGGTCATGAATATCCAGAAGGGGCTCAGCAATCTCGCCTATGCGGAAATCGTCGTCGATGGCGTCGCCGGCGAGCAGACGCGCGCGGCCATCCGCCGTTTCGAGAAGCACTACCGGCTTCCCCAGACCGGCGAGCCCAACGCCAAGGTCTTGAAGAAGCTGAAGGAGATCGGCGCGCTCTGATGAGAAGCGCGCGCGCTTTCGCAGATCCGCTTTTCGCTAACGCCTCTAAGCTGAAGCCGCTATCAGCCCGAAATCCGCGGACCGGCGCGCGGTTGCGTCTCTCCGGCCCGGCGTGTATCAGGCTCGCATGCGCCTGAAATCCCAGATCTTCGTCTCCTCGCTGCTGCGGAACGCCTTTGTGCGGGGGGGCTACGCAGCCGTGCTGCGCAAGGGGGCGGAAGAGGCCGGCGCGATCTTCATCCGCCAGCGCTCCCGGATCGGAACCGAGACGCTCTACGCGCCCGCGCCGCAGAACTTCTTCGAGGACGAGGACGGTACTGCACGGAAGTTCGAGGCCCGGCTGCGGGACGTCGAGGCCGAGAGCGTCGACAGCGCGCTTTCATCGGAAATCCGCTTCGATCCGGATTGCTGGATCGTCGAGATCGAGCTGGACGATTGCGACGGTCTGTTCGAGGTCGTGGACGACGTCGACGGCGCTCGGCGGTGATGCGAGGTCTGGCTTAGAGCGGGATGCGCTCACACGCGTTCGGGCCACCGCCCTATCTGTTTGTTTTTGCCGCATTTGTGCGACGTCAGGTGATTGCACCTGACTGCAAGATTCTAGCGCCGGCCAAAACCGCGCTGCGGCTGCGCCGAGGTGCCCTGTGTCGGTGCGGGGCGGGTTTCCTGCCGGCGGGGATCGGCGGGGCGGTTCTCCGCGAACAGGGCCTCGCGGCGGGCGGGACCCTCATGCGCATCGGCACGGAGCCAGGCTTCCACCCGTTCGACGCTTGCCTGCCGGTCCACATTTTCGATGAGGACCTCGGCGCGGGTGCTGCCGCCGAGCCTCTCGGAAAGATGCGGGTAGAGGGCGACGAGCAGGCGATCCATATCGCCGGCGGGGAAGGCCAGTGCCGAAAGCGTTGCGGCGAGTTGCTGGCCGGAGACATCGAGCAGGATCCGCTCCGCGAGGTCTCGACTTGCGCCCAAGGCGTCCGCAAGGGCCGTTGCGAAAAGAACGGCCTCGCCATTGCGCGCAAACCGCATGAGCAATGCGCAATGAAGCTCGTCGATCGGCTGGAGCCGCGGCGTCTTGGCCCTGTCCCTCGTTCCGGCGCGGGCCAAGGCCTTGATATCCTCGCGCAGCTTTTCTTCGCGGTCGGAGGCCGCTGCCCGTGTCTCCTGCGCGGCAGGGGCGGCGCCGGCACGGGGCCGCTCGGGAAGGCTGGCCGGCTGGTGGTGTTCCACCAGGGCGTCGACAAGCGACGGCGAGAGGTTCTCCCGGCGGGCGATCGCGGCGGCATGGGCGGCCCCCTGCTCGCGTATGATCGACACGAGCGCGCGATCGGAGATCGCCTTGGAGCGGGTCAGGAAGGCGGCGGCGATCGAAATCGGCATGTTGCCGATCAGAAGCGCGACGGCTTCCGGCACGTGAGGGCATTGCGAGAGCGCGGCGGCCGCCTGGCGGCGGGCTTCGTTGCTGGAACCGAGGAAAAGCGGCTCGAACAGCTCGGCGAATTGCCTCATGTCGGACTTGCTCGGGATGCGAAGGCTCTCGAAGCCGGTGACGGTCGCCATCAAGACGACGTCCTTCAGCCGGCCCGTTTGCGGCCTTTCCAACTCACGAAACCGGTTCGTCACGACATATCCTAGTACGCAAAGCATGACGCCATTGCCGACGGCTCGGAACGGCACACGTCCTTGAAAGTAGATTGAAAACGTTAGCGTAGCATTAACTATGGCCGTTGGGGCTTTATTCAGCCTTGCGTCATTCTCGTGACGAGCGCGCCACGTGGCGCCGTTCGCACCGCCAGGGGCGCAAAGTCGCTGCAGCAGTTTGAATTTGCTGCATGTCCGAGTCCTTCTATCGCCGCCGATTCAAGGAGATATGCACGAGCGGTGATGCAGCGCTCGGCCATAAAAACTCCACAAGCGCTTCTATTTGATCCGGCTGACGGTGAAGAGCGGATTCGCTCGCCGAACGAGGGGGCCGGGTGCGGCTTTCCGTGTGGGAGATCGATTGTGAAGAATGCGTTTTTGCGGGTGGCGGCGATTTGTGCGGCTTTGGCGGTGCCCGCGGCTGCCTGGGCGGCTGAAGGCTTTGCGACTGCCAATGTCAATATGCGATCGGGGCCGAGCACGCGCTATCCGGCCGTGACCCTCATTCCGGCCGGCGAATCGGTGGAAATCCATGGATGCCTGGCCGACCGCCCGTGGTGCGATGTTTCCTTCTACGGGGGTCGCGGGTGGGTCGCCGGGCAATACGTGCAGGCCGCCTATCGCAGCCGCCGGGTCTATGTCGAACCGGAATATTACCGCCCGCTCGGCATTCCGACGATCGTCTTCGAGTTCGACCGCTATTGGGACCGCAATTACCGCGGACGCGATTTCTACCGCGATCGCGACCGCTGGCGCGGCAACCCGCAGTGGATCGAGGAGCGGCGCGAGCGCGATTGGGAACGCCGGCGCCAGCGTGAACGGCGAGAATGGGAGAGCGAGCGCGAGCGGCGCGAATGGGAGCGTGCGCGGGAGCGGCGCGAATGGGAGCGGGAAGGCCGTCGCGACGACGGGGAGCGGCGGCGCCGGGTCGATGAAGATGGACGCGGTGAATGGCAGGGTGAGAACCGCGAGCGCCGTCATGTTCCGCGGCCGATGGGGGAATGCACCTACAAGGACTTTCCGTGCAGAACTGAGTAGGAGGGATAGGCGGGCGACGGGCGCGGGGCCGGGGCTCGCGCCGCGACCCGCACTGCAGCCCTCGATCTGCAGCGCCGTGCGTCTGACCGGACGCGCGGCGCCGTAGGCACGTCGGATCGTGATCGTTCCAGTCCACGTCTGGTCGATCCGATGCGAGCCGGCCGCCTTCTCGCGGGCCCGAAGAATTGCCTTTCCGCCGGTGGGAACCATTCCGATTCCGACGCGTTTGAAAAACCGCGTAACGGAGAGGAATGGAAAGATGGCGGAGAAGAAATTGGCGGCAGTGGGCCTCGAACCGGATACCGAAAAGCAACCAACCCAGACACAAGTCGAACTCGAGACGCAGATCGCGGAGCTCAGGGCCGAGATCAGCCGGCTGACCGATACGGTCACGGCCATCGGCAGCGGCGCGAAGGCGGTCGTGCAAGGCGAAGCGGAGCTGATGGCCGAGCGTGTGCGGGAGCGCGTTCGCGAAGAACCGATCTCGACGCTGCTGACGGTCGCCGGCGTCGCCTTCCTGTTCGGCTTGCTTGCGCGGCGCTAGAGCGGGATGCACTCACATGCGTTCGTGCCACCGCACTACCTGTCTGTTTTTGCCGCATTCGTGCGACGTCAGGTGATTCCAGCTGACTGCAATGCTCTGGGCGCCCCCGACGCGCGAAGCAGCCCGGCGAACGGCGCGACCGTCGAACTTTGCCCGCCCTCGGGGTGCGGAATTGACGGAGGTTAATGCGCCGACGTCCGGATTAAGAAACCGTTAACCGCGCTGTGGCTCAATCGAGGCGGGCACGCTATTATCGACTTTGCATCTGATGACCGAAACGACGACATCCGGGTCAGCCGGAAGAAGGAGTGGGTGAGATGGGCGCGTCTGCCGGGGCATCCCCGACAATGCGCCAGCCCGTGATCGGGCAGGGTGAAAATCTGTACGGTAGTTCATCCGTCTCGTGAATGTATGGAGACGAGCATGGCAGACGTAATCAGAATGCAGGACCGCAAGGTCAAGCGACCGCGACGAAGACTCCCTGTCGCGGCGGGTGGCGCTAAAGTGTTGTTCTTCACCGGCATCCGCTACGAACGTCTCGACGGCCGCGGACCCCAGCCCAGCGCTCCGGCGGGCCGGCGGATCAAGAAGCAGTAGCCTCCGGAGAAGGGCGACAGCACCCGTCCGGGTGCCCCGGCGCGGCCGCACGCCGTCGCCAAGCCGAATGCGGCTTACCCGAACCCCACGTCCTCACCCCATTCACCTACAGCGGCACGCGCTCGCAGCGTTCCCGCCACCGCTTTTTCCGTTTGTTTCGCCGCATTTGTGCGACGTCAGGTAATTCCACCTGACTGCAAAATGCCCTTGCTATCTCTGGAAGGGCTCGCATCTCGACTCGGTGAGGAAGCTGCGAACCTGCTCTTCGAAGCTGTCGAGGGGGGCCAAGGCGCGAAGAACGGCATATCCCTCCTCGTCCTTCATCTCGATCATGATCGTTTGCGCCAGTGCTTCTGGCGGCGACTTGCGCAGTTCGACGAGCTGAATCGGCGTCGCAACGACGAGATCGAGATTGCCGTTCACTGCCGTCTGGTCGTTCATGCTGAAGACCTCGTTCGAACCGCTGTCGAAGATCGAAAGCGACCAGAACGGCACGGCGCCGCGGGCGAGGAAGCGCGCCGGCCCCTCGGCCACCGAAAAGCTGCAGACGGCGGTGCGCAGAAACGGATCGTTGTTGTCAAGGCCGGTCGGACCCGGCTCCATCGTCAGGGGAAAGAAGCTGTCCATCTCGAGCAGGCCGAGCACGCGCGTATAGGCGTCCCGGCCGGTAAACTGAGGGAGGGTGAGCACGATGACGATGTGCAGAAGCGCCGCCCCGATCAGGCCGACGAGGACGGCGAAGAGCACGCTACGCATGTCCGCACCCGGTCTTGACGATCTTCGGCATGGCAAGGTCGATCAGGCCGGACGAGCCGGCGGTCGGCGTATCGAGCAAGGTCAAGACCAGCCTGAAATTGCCGGTGTGGCGGATGGCGAGCCAGTTGTCTGGCTGGGCGATGGGGGACGCGTGAATGACGAAGCTGCTGTCGGCGGCGCGAAGCACAGTCCAGGAATTGATCGCCGAGGGCACGTCCGGCCCAGGCCGCAGCGCTGCGCCGTTCGACGCGGTCGCATAAAGGGTCCAGAAGCGCGCCGGCGGCGTGACGCCCGAAATGTCGTAGGAGCAGGCGGCCGACAGACTGGCGCCGCTGTCGTCGGTTGCGGCGGTGAACATCAGCCCTTCGGCGCCGCCGTATAGCAATTCGCCGGCGCGGGCGCGGTGGGCCTTGGCGTAGGGGTCGGCCGCGAGCGTTTGCGCTTCGGGGAACGCCACCCATGGGCCGATCGCGATCGAGCCGAAGCCGACGGTCGCCTTCAGTGCCCACAGGACCGAAGCGATGCCGCCGCCAAACGTGGCGATCAGGGCAACGGCGACAAGGAGGGGAACTCGGAACAAGAGGCGGCTCTATGGAATGATGTGTCGTTTACCCTTGCGGCAGCGGGCGTCAGGGCGGCACCTGCTTCGCAGCCCAGAAAACGGATTTCCGGCTGCGAAGTCAATTGTTTGTCGCATCTGTCGGGAGCGGCGTCGTGGTGCCCCCGTCCGGCGCGTCGAGCGCGGCCACCCTGCCGCCCGTCCTTTCTCGCGCCTTCAGGGGCGGAGCCTTCTCGAATGCGTCGCCGATCGACTTCAGGAGGCGTGTCACTTCCGTGGAAAGCGAGCGCGGGCGCACCAGCGGCGGCAGTGCGTTCTCGTCCGGCTTTGCGGCGGCCACAGTGGGCTGGCGCTTGCTGTCGGAAGGCGCGGGGTCGATCCCGGGGATCTGGCGATGCTCGATGCCCTGTTCGGCATAATCCATCAGCCGCTTGAAGGTCATGGCCGGCAGAGAGCCGCCGGTCATCTCTTCGGTCGAGGTGTAGTCATCGTTGCCGAACCAGACGGCGGTGGTGTAGTCGCCCGTGAAGCCGACGAACCAGGCATCTCGATAGGCTTGCGTCGTCCCGGTTTTGCCGCCGGTGACGATGCCGTTGTCGAGGGCGGCGCGGCGCCCCGTGCCGATGACGGGGATCTGGGTCAGGATCCGGTTCATCGACGACACCGCCTGCTCGCTCAAGACCCGCTGCGCCGGCGGCGCGTCGCGCCGGAAATCGTAGAGAATGTCGCCGTCATAGTTGAGAATCTGGCTGATGCCGTGGCGTCGCGCCTGGAAACCGCCGGCCGGGAAGACGGCATAGGCCGTTGCCTGGTCGAGCACGGTGACTTCCGAAGTGCCGAGGGGCATGGTCTTGTCGGTGCGGATCGGCGTCTCGACGCCCATTTTCTTGGCGGTCGCGGCGATGATCTCGGTGCCGAGCTTATCCTTGGCAAGGCGGACGGGTATCGTGTTGATCGATCGTGCCAGGGCGTTCATCAGCGTCACGCGGCCGGCATAGCTGCGGCCGTAGTTCTGCGGCGACCAGCCGCGCCAGGTGATGGGCGCATCGACGACGACCGTCTCCGGCGTCATGCCTTTTTCCATTGCAGCGGCGTAGGTATAGACCTTGAAGGACGAGCCCGGCTGGCGCAGCGCCCGGGTGGCGCGGTTGAACTGGCTTTCGCCATAGTCGCGGCCGCCGACCATGGCGCGCACGGCGCCGCCGTGTTCGATCATCACCAGCGCGCCCTGCTTCACCTTGTAGCTTTCGCCATACTGCCTGAGTCCCGATTCGACCGACTCCTCGGCGGCCTGCTGCAGGCCCATGTCGATCGTCGTGCGCACGATCAGCGAATGCTGGGCGAAGGGCGTGGCGATCCGCTGGACCTCCTCGAAGGCCCAGTCGAGGAAGAAATCCGGGGCCTTGACCTGGGCGCGGTCAATGACGGTTGCCGGATTGAGGCGGGCGGCGATCACCTGGCCTTCGGTCATCAGCCCGCCCTGGACCATGTTGCTCAGGACCTCGTTGGCGCGGGCGCGCGCCGCCGGCAGGTTTACATGCGGGGCATAGCGCGCCGGGGCCTTGAAGAGGCCGGCGAGCATCGCGGACTCGGCAAGATTGATGTCGGTGATCGCCTTGCCGAAATAGAATTGCGCGGCGGCCGCTGCGCCGAAGGTGCCGCCGCCCATATAGGCGCGGTCGAGATAGAGCCGGAGAATCTCCTTCTTCGAGAGATTGCATTCGAGCCAGACGGCAAGGAAGGCCTCCTTGATCTTGCGCTCGATCGTGCGCTCGTTCGAGAGGAACAGGTTCTTCGCGAGCTGCTGGGTGAGGGTGGACCCGCCCTGGACCACGCCGCCCGCGCGGGCATTCTCGGTCATGGCGCGCGCAAGGCCGAAGAAGTCGATGCCCCAATGTTCGAAGAAGCGCCGGTCCTCGGTCGCCAGCACGGCCTTGATCAGATGATCCGGCAACTCGTCGATCGGAACGGAATCCTCATGGATGATGCCGCGATGGCCGATCTCGTTGCCGTAACGGTCGAGGAAGGTGACCGCGAAGTCGCCCTGGGCGCGCCAGTTGCCCTTGGTCTCCTCGAAGGCGGGAAGGGCGAGCGCCAGCATCAGAACGGAACCGACGGTGCCCCAGGTCATGCCTTCACCCAGAACTTCGAAAAGGACTCGTTTCCAGCCGCGCATGCGGAAGCGGCGGAAGAAGATGGTGATGTCCTCCCACCATTCGCCGAGCCTGAACCCGGCGTTCCATACCGTCGAGTCGATCCAGGAATCGATCCTGAGGAAGATGTGGCGCCTCTTCGGCCGGTTGTCCTCTTTCCTCGGTTCCTGCACGGCTTTCACATCCCGACGGTTCTGCCCATGACGATATTTGCATGGCGCGAAAATCCAATCTACTTGCATATCGTGCCATCGGCCTTAAAAAACCGGCAATTTTCTGAGAAGTTTCCACCTTGGCGTGGAAATAAAAAAAGTGTGACGCATGGGCGAAATGCCTTTCTGGAAGACGAAGACGCTCGACGAGATGACCAACGCCGAGTGGGAGAGCATCTGCGACGGCTGCGGGCTCTGTTGCCTCAACAAGCTTGAGGATTGGGACACCGGAGAGATCGCCTGGACCTCGATCCGCTGCACGCTGCTCGACGGCGAGAGCTGCCGCTGCAGGGACTACGACAATCGCCAGGCGACGGTGCCGGACTGCATCCAGCTTACGCCCGAGGCGGTGCGCGAGATCACCTGGCTGCCGCCGACCTGCGGCTATCGCCTGATCGCCGAGGGCCGAGACCTCTATTGGTGGCATCCGCTCGTCTCCGGCGACCCCGAGACAGTGCATGCGGCCGGCATATCGGTGCGCGGACGCACCGTCGCCGAGGACGGCATCGATCTCGAGGACTACGAGGACTATCTGGTGACATGGCCGCTCGAGGTGGGGACGGAGCCGGCGGAATAGGCCGGCTCGGCGTGACGGTCAGTGACGACCGTTCTTCTTGACGAGGCTCTTCGGCGCGGCGTTGCGCCAGGCGGTCTCCAAAGATTCGCGAATGAGCTCCTCGTCGGCGTCGACGAAATAGAAGGAGGTCCAACCGCGTGCGCCCCAGCCGCCCGGAACGGCGGCGCAGACGCTGGGCTCCGTTTCCAAGAGCATGCGCTGCTGTTCGGGTGTGAACTTGAAGACCGCACGACCCGCCTCGGGGAGGGTCATGAAGATGCGCTTGCCCACACGGAAATCCCGCGTTCCGAAATGGGCATTTTCCTGAGTCCCAGGCAGACTCAGCGCCAGCTTTTCGATCTCTTCGCTCAGCATGCGAAAAGAGTAGCACGGAAATGCCGATTGGCAAAAAACCCTCCGGCCGCCACCGGGGCGGCCGGAGGGTTTCATCCTCGAAAAATCGGATGGTCCTGACGAGCTTCGCCGGGAGGCTTACTCTGCGGGCGGAACGGGTTTCTGCGCAGCTTCGCCGGCCGTGCGCATTTCGCGCCACTCGTTCTCGAAGCGGTCGAGCAGCGACTGTGGAATCCTGGATTGCGGCAATACGGGCGGCTTGTTCGCGAATGTCTGCATCCGTTCCTCCTGAGTAAGACGGTTGGAATGCGCAGGACCATTTCACAGGGCAAAGGCTTTGTAAATCAGTGGGTTAAATGATTTAAACGATTGAAGAATATTTAAATCGATTAATTTTCGCGCGATCCACAGGGGTGTGTCGAGCTTCGCAGCGCCATAGCCGGGCTGCGGCCGCGGTGGCTCGTGACCGAATGGAATCGGGAGGGAGAAGGCCAAAAGGGCGACAACTTTGAAGGCGATAAGGCAAGGCAGCACCGTACCTCGATCGACGCGCGAGTTCTGGAATCAGACTCTCTTCCCGAAGAGATGCTTCTCTGTTTGCTTTGCCGCATTCGTGCGACGTCAGGTGATTTTACCTGACTGCAAAATGCTCTAAGCGACTCCAAGGATTCGCAAATTCTTCAAAGTTGAAGCGACAGTTGAGGGGAGCGCGAGCATCAGGCTCGGGCCCGTCGAGATCGTGGTCCGTCACGACATTGTAGCCTCTGGCCCGACAGGCGGCCGGCCTTTTGCCGACGTGAAACCGCGGGTCGCGGCGCAACGCTTCGACCCTGCAATCTGTGGTGGCTTTCGTGAATGGTTGAGGCATTCGACGTCGTGCCGGCTCCCGCCGTTCCGCGAGCCGACATTCATTTGCCATTCAGCCTGTATCGGTTAATGATTTTGCCATAGTGCTTCCCAAGTCGAAAGTGCGTTCATGTCCTCATTTCTGACCATAGCCGCGCTTGCCGCTGGCCTCGCGGGCTCCTCTCGGCCTGCCGTCGACGTGCCTCCGGTTGTCCTGCGCGCGGCTGGCGATTGCAGCGCTGCCGCAGCCCAGGTCGTGGCCGAAACGGGCGGCGAACTGCTCTCGGCCCGGCCGACGGGCGATGGTCAGTGCGTTATAACCGTGCTAATCCCGGGCAATGGCGGCCGGCCGAAGAAGGTGACGGTGAAGGTGCCGATGTAGGCCGCTCGAGACGTGGCCCATCAGCGAAGGGACGTAAGCAAGAGATGCGCATTCTGATAGTCGAGGACGACGCCAATCTGAACCGGCAACTGGCCGAGGCGTTGAAGGAAGCCGGCTATGTCGTCGACCAGGCCTTTGACGGCGAGGAAGGTCATTATCTCGGCGACGCGGAGCCCTATGACGCGGTGGTCCTCGATATCGGCCTTCCCGAAATGGACGGCATCACCGTGCTCGAAAAGTGGCGCGCCGACGGCAAGACGATGCCGGTCCTGATCCTGACGGCGCGCGACCGCTGGAGCGACAAGGTAGCAGGCATCGACGCCGGTGCCGACGACTACGTGGCCAAGCCCTTCCATGTCGAGGAGGTGCTCGCCCGCATCCGGGCGCTGATCCGCCGCGCGGCAGGCCATGCAAGCTCCGAGATCGTCTGCGGGCCCGTGCGCCTCGATACCAAGGGCTCCAAGGCGACGGTCGGCGGCGTGGCGCTGAAGCTCACCTCGCACGAGTTCCGCCTGCTCTCCTATCTCATGCACCATATGGGGCAGGTGGTTTCGCGCACCGAACTGGTCGAGCACATGTATGATCAGGACTTCGACCGAGATTCCAATACGATCGAGGTCTTCATCGGCCGGCTCCGCAAGAAGATCGGCAATGACCTGATCGAGACGGTGCGCGGTCTCGGATATCGCATGCAAGCACCAGGCAATGGCCATTAGATCCCTCACGGCGCGCGTTCTCGCGGTTTCGACCGTCTGGGCCGTCGTTGCCCTCGTCGTCATCGGCGTGGTGATCTCGGCGCTTTACCGGCAGGGTTCGGAACGCGGCTTCCAGGATCTCCTGCGGGCGCAGCTCTACAACGTCATCAACTCGATCTCGGTCGACGACAAGGCCGCCCTGTCCGGCAGCCCCCAACTTGGCGACCTGCGCTTTTCGCAGCCGCAGACCGGCTGGTACTGGATCGTCGAGCCGATCGGCGAATTCGAAACGCAGCCGTTGATATCGACGTCGCTCGGCACGGCGAAACTGCCGATCGCCAGTGTCGACGAGGTCCCCTTCGACATCCGCTACGAGCGCTTCTACACGACCAAGGATCCGTTCGGAAACGAAGTCGAGGTGGCCGAAACCGAGGTCGTGCTGGACATCCAGGGCCATACCGCCCGCTTTCGTGTCGCCGGTAATCGTGACGTGCTCGAGGCGGACATCGATCGCTTCACCCGCAATCTGACGATCGCGCTTTCGATCTTCGGGATCGGCGGCCTCGGCGTGAATGCGTTGACCATCCTGTTCGGCCTGAAGCCGCTCGACCAGGTGCGCCGGTCGCTCGAGAAGATCCGCACCGGCGAGAGCGAGCGGCTCGACGGCGCGTTCCCGCGCGAGATCCAGCCGCTCGCCAACGAGGTGAACGCGCTGATCGACAGCAACCGCCGCATCGTCGAACGCGCGCGCATGCAGGTCGGCAATCTCGCGCACTCGCTGAAGACGCCGATCGCGGTGCTGCTCAACGAGGCGCGCGTCCTGGAAGTGCCGCATGGCGAACTGATCAGGGCGCAGGCGGATGCCATGCAGACGCAGGTGCAATCCTATCTGAGCCGCGCCCGGATCGCCGCCCAGCGCGGCTCGATCCTGGCGAGGACCGAGGCGCAGCCGGCGCTGGAGCGGATCGTCCGGGTATTGCGGCGGCTCAATCCCGAAAGAGAGTTCAGCCTGTCGATCGATCCGCCGGGGCTGATACTGGCGATGGAGCAGCAGGACGTCGAGGAAACGGTGGGCAACCTGCTCGAGAACGCTGCGCGCCACGCGCGTGACCACGTCTCGCTGAACGTGCGGCCGGCGCCGGACGACACGCGCGGCAAGGAACCCGGCCGGCAATGGATCGTGCTCGAGATCGACGATGACGGGCCGGGGCTCGATCCCGACCAGATCGCGCTCGCGATGAAGCGCGGCAAGCGGCTCGATGAAAGCAAGCCCGGTACCGGGCTCGGCCTGTCGATCGTCAGCGAGATTGTCGGAGAATACCAGGGCACCGTGGAGCTCAGCCGGCGCGACGAGGGCGGGCTCAGGGCGAGGCTCGTCCTTCCGGCTGCGGTCTGAGGCGGGCGGCGGGGGTGCTTCGTGACGATGCCGGCACCGGCCTGAAACGGGACAACGTGATCCGCCGGTCACACCACGAACTCAAAAATACCGACGCCGCCAAGGGGCGGTTGCCTCAACCAGCGGAGGGTGCAAAAAGAAAACCGAGAGGAGCCGCCGTGCCGACGGGATATCCCGGAAGGCCGCGCGGCGCCCGGTCAATAAGGATTTGAGTAGTCGCGTATCATGAGGAATTACGCAGAAATGGCGCGGGCCTTCGCATCAGGCGGAAGGATCGCGGTGGTGGCTTCGGCCGTGCTCCTCGCCGGCTGCGGCACGACCTCAACCGGCTCCCGCGGCACTGCGATCGCCGGTCTTGGCGGGGCCTCGACGCGCGGAGCCTCGTCGGCGACCTATATCGAAGCCCTGCAGGGCGGTGTCATTGCGCGCCTTGGCGCCATCGATCTCAGCAAGTCGGACCGGCAGCGGGCACTGGAAGCGGAGTATCGTGCGCTCGAGGCGGCACCCGGCGGCCAGCCGGTTGCCTGGGAGGGCCATAACGTCAGCGGTTCCGTCGTCGCGGCCGCCCCTTACCAGGTCGGATCTCAGAACTGCCGCCAGTACAGCCACACCGTTACCGTGAAGGGTGAGGCGACGACCGCGCGGGGAGCGGCCTGCCGCAACGCCGACGGAAGCTGGTCGCCGCTCACCTGAGCGGACGGCGCCCCGGACGGCGGCAACCTTGCAGGGCCCGCCGAAACGTTCTGAAATCCCGTCGTGGCACCGGTGTGCCGGCAAAGGGCGCGCCGTGCCCGGCGATGCGGGCCTGTCTTGCGGCGAAACGCCTCAAATATCCGTCATTTCCGGTTTTCGAGTTGGAATGGCGCGGGCCTCATAGTATTTCCCCTCCATGTTGTTCTGGATCCTCGTCGCCATCCTGACGGCGGCTGTCGCAGCCGTGCTCGTCCTGCCGCTCATGCGGGCCGCAGTGCCGCTGCCGTCGCCCCATAGCCATGACATCGAGGTCTATCGCGATCAGCTCGACGAACTGGCGCGGGATCGCGAAGCCGGCCTGATCGGCGGCGAGGAGGCGGAACTCGCCAGGGCCGAGATCGCCCGCCGGCTGCTCGCCGCCAGCGCTGCCGATGCGACCGCCGGGCAGAGTGCGCCGAAGCGGTTGCTGTCGAGCCGGCATGCCCAGGCTTTCATCTTTCTTTGTCTTCCGGCGATAGGCGTCGGTCTTTACCTGATGACGGGCAGCCCGGGCGTCCCGGCGCAGCCGCTGGCGGCGCGGCTCGCCAGCCCCGGTGACGACATCAACATCCTGATCGCAAACGCGGAAAATCGCCTGGCGCTCAATCCGGGAGACGGGGCGGGCTGGGATCTGCTGGCGCCGATCTATATGCGCAGTGGCCGCGTGGACGACGCCGTGGACGCCTATGACCGCGCGATCCGGCTCATGGGACCGACGCCGGCGAGACTGGGCGGTTACGCCGAGGCCCTGGTGGTGCAGTCCGGCGGCCTCGTGACGGCGGAGGCCCAGAGCGCCTTGGAGAAGGCACTTGCCCTCGATTCCGACGATCCGCGCTCCGAGTTCTACCTGGCGCTCGGTCTGAGGCAGGAGGGCAAGCGGGCGGAGGCGCTCGCGGCGTTCCGCAAGCTCGCCGGCAAGTCGCCGGCGGACGCGACCTGGATGCCGTTCGTCAACCGGCATATCGCCGAGCTCGGCGGCCCCCCGCCGGACGCCGCTGGGGCCGCCCCCGGAAATCCGACATCCAAGGATATCGCCGCCGCCGACGAGATGGGCGCGGGCGACCGGCAGGCGATGATCCGCGGCATGGTCGAGAGCCTATCGAGCCGGTTGAAGGAAGACCCAGCGAACTTCGAGGGCTGGACGCGTCTCATCCGTTCCTATGTTGTGCTCGATCAACGAGACAAGGCCGAAGAGGCGTTACGGGAGGGATTGAAGGCCTTTCCGGCGACCGGTGACGAGGGAAAACAATTGCTGGCGTTGGGCCGCGAACTCGGCATCGACGCAAGCGGAGAGGAAAAATGACGCGTAAGCAGAAGCGGTTGGCGATCATCGGCGGGGGCGTCGGGTTCCTGACGGCCGCGGTGTTGCTGGTGATGTTCGCCTTCAGCCAGGCGGTTGCCTATTTCTACGTGCCGGGCGACCTCGCCAAGGCCAGCGTCGCGCCCGGAACGCGCATCCGCCTCGGCGGTCTGGTCGAGACCGGTTCCGTCAAGCGGGGCGAGGGAAGGACCGTCACCTTCAACGTGACTGACACGCTGGCGACGGTATCCGTGACCTATACGGGCATCCTGCCCGATCTCTTTCGCGAGGGCCAGGGCGTGGTGGCCGAGGGTGCATTCGCCGCCGGCAGCCCGGTTTTCGTTGCCGACACGGTGCTTGCCAAGCATGACGAAACCTACATGCCGAAGGATGTCGCGGATCGCTTGAAGGCGCAGGGCGTTACACTCGGCGGGAAGGAAAACATCCGGTGATCATAGAACTCGGCCACTATGCGCTGGTGCTGGCGCTGGCGACGGCGATCATCCAGGCGTGGCTGCCGATCGCAGGGGTCACGCGCGGCGACCGCGCCTTGATGGAACTGGCCTCAAGCGCTGCCGTCGTTTGCTTCCTGCTCGTCGCCTTCTCCTTCGCCGTCCTCACCTTCGCCTACGTGACCTCCGACTTTTCGGTCAGGAACGTCTGGGAGAATTCGCATTCCCTGAAGCCGCTGATCTACAAGATGACCGGCGTGTGGGGAAACCACGAGGGCTCGATGCTCCTCTGGCTCCTGATCCTAGTCTTCTTCTCCGCGCTCGTTTCGCTTTTCGGCCGCAGCCTGCCCGAGACGCTGAAGGCGACGGTGCTTGCGGTGCAGGCCTGGATCGCCGGCGCCTTCGCCCTCTTCATCCTGCTCACCTCCAATCCCTTCGCGCGCCTGATACCGGCACCGGGCGAGGGCAAGGACCTCAATCCCGTCCTTCAGGACATCGGCCTCTCCATCCACCCGCCCTTGCTCTATCTCGGCTATGTCGGCTTCTCCGTCTGCTTCTCCTTCGCGGTCGCGGCTCTGATCGAGGGGAGGATCGACGCGGCCTGGGCGCGCTGGGTCAGGCCCTGGACGCTTGCGGCCTGGACATGCCTCACCGCGGGCATCGCTATGGGCTCCTACTGGGCCTATTACGAGCTCGGCTGGGGCGGCTGGTGGTTCTGGGATCCGGTCGAGAATGCCTCCTTCATGCCCTGGCTTGCCGGCACCGCGCTCCTGCACTCGGCGCTGGTGATGGAGAAACGCGAGGCACTGAAGATCTGGACGGTGCTGCTTGCCATCCTGACCTTCTCGCTGTCGCTGCTCGGCACTTTCCTGGTGCGCTCGGGCGTGCTGACCTCGGTCCATGCCTTCGCAACCGACCCGACGCGCGGCGTGTTCATTCTCGCCATCCTGGTGATCTTCATCGGCGGCGCCTTTTCGCTCTTCGCCCTCCGCGCGTCGCACCTCAAGGCCGGCGGCATATTCGCGCCGATCTCGCGCGAGGGCGCGCTCGTCCTGAACAATCTGATCCTGACGACGGCGACGGCGACGGTGCTCACCGGGACGCTCTATCCGCTGCTGCTCGAAGCGCTGACCGGCGACAAGATCTCGGTCGGCGCGCCGTTCTTCAACATGACCTTCGGCCTGCTGATGCTGCCGCTCATCGCCGTCGTTCCCTTCGGGCCGCTGCTCGCCTGGAAGCGCGGCGATCTGGCGGGTGCGGCACAACGCCTTTTCGCAGCCGCCGCCATCGGGCTCGTCGTCGCCGCGACCTGTTACTATGCGGCCAATGGCGGCCCGGTTCTCGCGCCGCTCGGCATCGGCCTCGGCGCCTATCTGATCCTGGGTGCGCTTACCGACCTCGTCCTGCGCTCGGGGCTCGGCAAGGTGGCCGGCGGTGTCGCCTGGAGGCGGCTCACGGGTCTGCCGCGTTCGGCCTTCGGCACGGCGCTCGCCCATATCGGCCTCGGCATCACGCTGATCGGCATCGTCACCGTGACGGCCTTCCAGACGGAGGTGGTTGCCGAGATGAAGCCCGGAGCGATGATCGACGTGGGCCGGTACAGCCTGCGCTTCGACGGCATGCGCCAGGGGCGCGGGCCGAACTACACCGAGGAGAGGGGCCATTTCACCGTCAGCCGCGGCGGCGTCGCGGTGACCGAGATCTGGTCGTCGAAACGGCTCTATCCGGCGCGCCGGATGCCGACGACGGAAGCCGGGATCCGGACCTTCGGGCTCAGCCAGCTCTATGTCTCGCTGGGCGACCAGATGGCCGGCGGCGGCATCGTCGTGCGCATCTGGTGGAAACCGTTGATCCTCTGCATCTGGGGCGGCGCGCTCGTCATGATGGCCGGCGGCATCGTTTCGCTCAGCGACCGTCGTTTGCGCGTCGGGGCGCCGTCCCGCGCAAGGAAAGCGGTGCTCGCCACGGGAGCGGCCGAATGATCCGCGTTCTCCTGGCGCTCTTCCTCATCCTTGCCGCCGTGCCGGCCCTGGCGGTCGATCCCGACGAGGTGCTCGCCGATCCGGCGCTCGAGGCGCGTGCCCGGGCGATTTCGGCCCAGCTTCGCTGCATGGTCTGCCAGAACCAGTCGATCGACGATTCCAATGCCGAACTCGCCAAGGATCTCCGGGTGCTGGTGCGCGAGCGCCTGTCGGCGGGCGACAGCGACGAGGCGGTCATCTCCTATGTCGTTTCGCGCTATGGCGAGTTCGTGCTCCTGAAGCCCCGCTTCGAGATGAAGACGCTGATCCTTTGGGGCATGCCGGTCATGCTGCTCGTCATCGGCACCGTCACGCTCATCGTCGCGGCGCGGCGGCGCGGCGCGCGGCCCGCGGGTGCGCCGCTTTCGGACGAGGAAAAGGAAAAGCTGGACCGGGTTCTCAGGTCCTGAGACAGCCGGCGTTCCGAAAAGACGAACGAGTCCAGCCTTTTGACACGTTTTGCGGGGTTGCGCCGGCGCAGCCGCGCGAGGCGCTGCCGTCATCCATTTCGAACATTACCAAAAATTCATCTTCCGGACAGAACTCAGTAAGGTCCCCTTCGTTAAATCTCTAGGCCATCGGCTGTTGCTCAGCCAGACGGGCGGTGACCCGCCGGGAGACCGTCGGAAGCCGCTCGCGGACAAGGGTTTCGCAAGCCGCCCCAAAGGCTGGCTTCAAGAGAGAAGGCAAAACGAATGTCTACGATCAAGAATCACCGTCCCTCCCTCAAAACTGTGCTGAAGACCTCGACCGTTGCCGGTCTCGCGGCAGTGATGCTGTCGACCGGCCTGCCGGCTCAAATCACGCAGTCCTTTGCAGAGGCGGTCAGCGTGCAGGCGCCGGCGGTTCCGAGCTTCGCCAATGTGGTCGACGCGGTCACCCCGGCCGTCGTTTCCGTCCGCGTTCAGGCGCGCGAGCGTCAGGATGCCGACTCCGACACCTATACTTTCGACTTCGGCCGCGGCTTCGAGGACCTGCCCGACGATCATCCGCTGAAGCGTTTCTTCCGTGAATTCGGCGGTCCCGACGGCGACCGGGCCGATCGCTGGCGCGATCGCCGCGGCCCCCGTGGCGAAGGTCGCCTGCGGCCGCGGGCACAGGGCTCGGGCTTCTTCATCACTGAGGATGGCTACCTCGTCACCAACAATCACGTCGTCTCGGACGGCTCCGCCTTTACCGTCATCCTCAACGACGGAACGGAGCTTGAAGCCAAGCTGGTCGGCAAGGATAGCCGCACCGACCTCGCCGTCCTCAAGGTCGACGCGGGCAATCGCAAGTTCACCTATGTCAGCTTCGCCGATGACAGCAAGGTTCGCGTCGGCGACTGGGTCGTCGCGGTCGGCAACCCCTTCGGTCTCGGCGGCACGGTGACGGCGGGCATAGTCTCCGCTCGCGGACGCGATATCGGCTCAGGCCCCTATGACGACTACCTGCAGGTCGACGCGGCGGTGAACCGCGGCAACTCCGGTGGTCCGACCTTCAATCTCTCCGGCGAGGTCGTCGGCATCAACACCGCGATCTTCTCGCCCTCGGGCGGCAATATCGGCATTGCCTTTGCCATCCCGTCGTCGGTCGCCAAGGATGTCGTCGATGCCCTCATCAAGGACGGCGAGGTTTCGCGCGGCTGGCTCGGCGTTCAGATCCAGCCGGTCACCAAGGACATCGCCGAATCGCTTGGCCTGTCCGAAGCCAAGGGCGCCCTGGTCGTCGAGCCGCAGGCAGGCTCGCCGGGCGACAAGGCGGGCATCAAGAAGGGTGACGTCGTGACGGCGCTCAACGGCGAGCCGATCAAGGACCCGCGCGACCTCGCGCGCAAGGTTGCCGCGCTGCGGCCGGGTTCCAGTTCCGAGGTGACCCTGTGGCGCAACGGCAAGTCCGAAAGCGTCAAGCTCGAGATCGGAACGCTGCCGAAGGAGTCGACCGACAATGCCCCGGATAGCCGTGATGAGCGGTCCGACCAGGGCCAGACGACGGGCGAGGAGGCGCTTGCCGACCTCGGCCTGGCCGTCATGCCCTCCGATGACGGCAAGGGCGTCACCATCGCCTCCGTCGACCCGGACTCCGACGCCAGCGATCGCGGCTTGAAGGAAGGCGAGAAGATCGTCTCCGTCAACAATCAGGAAGTGAAGTCGGCCGACGACATTCTCAAGGTCATCAACAACGCCAAGAAGGAGGGGCGGAGCAAGGCGCTCTTCCAGATCGAGGCCGATGAAGGCAGCCGCTTCGTCGCCCTGCCCATCACGCAGCAGGGTTGACGACGCGGCCGGACGAGAACCGCAGGGCGGGAGGCGGATAGGAGCGCCATCCTTTCCCCATCCCGCTCCAGTTTGGCGCCGCGACATACCCATATGTCGCGGCGTTCGCGTTTCTGCCGCAGCCATCGGCTGCGGCACGCAGCGAACCGAAACCGGTTGAGACGAACAGAGGTCCGGGACTATGGTCACGCGTATGAAGATTCTGATTGTTGAAGACGACCTCGAGGCCGCCGCCTACCTGGCCAAGGCGTTCCGCGAGGCGGGCATTGTTTCCGACCATGCGAGCGACGGCGAGAGCGGCCTGTTCATGGCCAGCGAGAACGCCTATGACGTGCTCGTCGTGGACCGGATGCTGCCGCGGCGTGACGGGCTGTCGCTGATCACGGAACTGAGGCGGCGCGACGTCCACACGCCCGTGCTCATTCTCTCCGCCCTCGGGCAGGTCGACGACCGCGTCACCGGCCTGCGCGCGGGCGGTGACGACTACCTGCCGAAGCCTTACGCCTTCAGCGAGTTGCTCGCCCGGGTCGAAGTGCTCGGGCGGCGAAAGGGCGCGCCGGAGCAGGACATGGTCTACCGCGTCGGCGATCTCGAACTCGACCGGCTGTCGCACACCGTTCGCCGCCAGGGCAAGGAGATCCCGCTGCAGCCGCGCGAATTCCGGCTGCTGGAATATCTGATGAAGAACGCGGGGCAGGTGGTGACCCGGACGATGTTGCTCGAAAACGTCTGGGACTATCACTTCGACCCGCAGACCAATGTGATCGACGTGCATGTCTCTCGGCTGCGCTCGAAGATCGAGAAGGACTTCGACCCGCCGCTCCTGAGGACGATCCGCGGCGCCGGCTACATGATCAAGGACGACCGGGCACCCGACGCATGAGCAGGTTCAGCGCTCTGTTCAGGACGACCGCGGTTCGGCTCTCCGCGCTGTACCTCGTGCTCTTCTCCATCTGCGCCGCCTTCCTCGTCTTCTACGTGACCGGCATGTCGGAGCGGCTGTTGCAGCAGCAGACGCGCGACGCGATTGCCGCCGAGGCCACGCAGATCGAGGACGTCTATGATCGCGCCGGCATCAGCGGCCTGCTTCGCTCGCTGGAGCGCCGCGCGCGCCAGCCCGGGGCCAACCTCTACGTCATCGCCGGACCGAGCGGTGAAATCCTTGCCGGCAATGTGGCGGGCCTGGAGCCCGGCCTGCTCGACGCCGAGGGCTGGACGTCCGAACCGTTCCGCTACCGGCGCTTCACCGACGAGAACCGTGCGGACAACCACGTCGCGATCGCCCAGGTCCTCGTCCTCGACAACGGCCTCCGGATCCTCGTCGGCCGCGACCTGCAGGAGCGGGAGAAGTTTCGCATGCTCGTCCGCCAGGCGCTGATGGTGGCGCTCGGCATCATGGGGCTCGGCGCGCTGGTGATCTGGTTCGGCATCGGGCGCAACGCCTTGAAGCGGATCGACCGCATGTCGGAGGCAAGCACCAAGATCATGGCCGGAGACCTCTCGCAGCGGCTGCCGATGAGCGGCTCGGGCGACGAGTTCGACCGGCTTTCGGAATCGCTGAACGCGATGCTCGGCCGGATCGAGAAGCTGAACGAGGGCCTGAAGCAGGTTTCCGACAACATAGCACACGACCTCAAGACGCCGTTGACGCGCTTGCGCAACAAGGCGGAAGCCGCGCTCGCCAGCACCGAAGGCGGAAACCAGAACGGCGCGCTCGAGGAAATCATCGCGGAGTCAGACCAGTTGATCCGCACCTTCAACGCGCTGCTGATGATCTCCCGCGTCGAGGCCGGCTCCGCGCCCGCCGAGATGAGCGATGTCGACTTGTCGCAGATCGTCGCCGATTGCGTCGAGCTTTACGAACCGGTGGCGGAGGAGAGCGCGCTGCGGCTCGAGGCGGAAGTCGCGCCCGGGGTCGAGATCTCGGGCAACCGCGAACTGATCGGGCAGGCGCTTGGCAACCTGATCGACAACGCCATCAAATATGCCGAGGGGGCGGAAAATCCGCTGATCCGGGTGGAGATGAAGAAGAGCGATCATCACGTCATGCTGACGGTTGCCGACCATGGTCCCGGCGTGCCGGCGGACATGCGCGGCGAGGTGGTCAAGCGTTTCGTCCGCCTCGACACCAGCCGTTCGAAGCCGGGCACGGGCCTCGGCCTGTCGCTCGTCGAGGCCGTCATGGAGATGCATCGCGGCGCGATGGATATAGCCGCGACGGAGGAGGACGGTAGGGGCTTGACGGTGCGCATGGTTTTCCCGGCGGCTGCGACCTGATAAACCGGGTTGTGGAGTTGAAAAGGGGGGTATCATGCCGGAAGCGATCGAGCCGCGCCTTTCCGACATCGAAGGAATGCCGATCCGGCCCGCAAGCCAGGCGGACGCGAAGGCTGCCCTTTCCGTTCTCAAGGACATCGCCAAGGGCCGCGGGCCCATCGCGGACCTCGTCGCCTCCGATGCGCCGCTCAAGGATTTCCTTGTCGCCGCCTTCGCCCTCTCGCCCTTTCTGCGCGAGACGGCCGGGAGCCACCCCGCAATCCTCGAATCCCTGCTTTCCGAATCGCTGCCTTGCTTCCTCAGCCGCCGCATCGAGGCGGCGCGCGTCGCCTGGCGGGGGGAGGCGCCGGGTGCCGCACTGCCGGACGCCGAGATCATGTCGCGGCTCAGGCGCGCCAAGCGCGACGTCGCCTTCGCCGTGGCGCTTGCGGACCTCGCGCGGCTTTTCGACGGCCGGGAGACGACGCGCTGGCTCAGCGACTTTGCGGAGGCGGCCGTGTCGGCCGCGATCGATCATCTGCTGCTCGGTGCCCATGAAAGCGGCAAGTTCGTGCTCCTGGACCCCTCCGCGCCCAGCGTCGACTCCGGTATCGTGGTCCTAGGCATGGGCAAGCTCGGTGCAGGCGAGCTCAACTACTCCTCCGACATCGATCTCGTCGTCTTCTATGACCTGCAATCCGGCATCGTCAGCAACCGCGATGAGGCCTCGGAGACCTTCGCCCGGCTGCTCAGGCGGCTGATCCGTATTCTTCAGGAGAGGACCGGCGACGGATATATCTTCCGCACGGATCTGCGCCTGCGTCCCGATCCGGGCTCGACCCCGCTCGCCATCCCCATCGAGGCGGCGATGCTCTATTACGAGGGCAGGGGCCAGAACTGGGAGCGCGCCGCCTTCATCAAGGCGCGGCCGATTGCCGGCGACCTCGAGGCCGGCGAGCGCTTCCTGAAGGAACTGACGCCCTTCGTCTTCCGGAAGTATCTCGACTATGCGGCGATCGCCGACATTCACTCGATCAAGCGGCAAATCCACGCACACAAGGGCCACGGCGAAATCGCCGTGAAGGGCCACAACATCAAGCTCGGCCGCGGCGGCATCCGCGAGATAGAGTTCTTCGTCCAGACGCAGCAACTGATTGCCGGCGGCCGCATGCCCGCACTCAGGCGTCGCGAGACCGAGGCGATGCTGCGCCTCCTTGCCGAAACCGGCTGGATCGACGGCTCGACCGCCGATGAGTTGATAGAGGCCTACTGGTTCTTGCGCGATGTCGAGCATCGCATCCAGATGGTCCGCGACGAGCAGACCCACGTGCTGCCGGAGACCGAGGCGGAGTTGAAGCGGATCGCCTATATGCTCGGCTTCGAGGACACGGCCTCCTTCTCGAAGGCTCTTTCGCGCGTGCTCCGGACGGTCGAGCGCCGCTACGCGCAGCTTTTCGAGCAGGAGGCGAAGCTCTCCACCGAGACCGGCAATCTGGTCTTCACGGGGCAACAGGACGATCCGGATACCCTCGAGACGTTGAAGAGGCTCGGCTTCCAGCGGCCGTCCGACATCGCCCGCACCATCCGCACCTGGCATTACGGGCGCTATCGGGCAACGCAATCCGTCGAGGCGCGCGAGCGGCTGACGGAACTGACGCCGGAGCTTCTGCGTGTCTTCGGCGAAAGCCGGCGTGCCGACGAGGCGCTCCTGCGCTTCGACCATTTCGTCTCCGGCCTCCCGGCGGGCATCCAGCTTTTCTCCCTGCTCGGCAACAATCCCGGGCTTCTTTCGCTGATCGTCAACATCATGTCCTCGGCGCCTCGGCTGGCGGAAATCATTGCCGCCAAACCGCATGTCTTCGACGGCATGCTGGACCCGGGCCTGCTCGCGGAGCTGCCGACCAGGGATTATCTCGCCCCGCGCATCGCGAACTTCGTCGCCGGCGCACACCATTATGAGGAGGTGCTGGACCGTTTGCGCATCATCGCCGCCGAGCAGCGCTTCCTGATCGGCATCAGGCTGCTCACCGGCGCCATCACCGGCCTGCAGGCCGGCCGGGCCTTCGCCGATCTCGCCGACCTGATCATCGCCGCCGCGCTCGATGCGGTTTCGGAGGAAGTCCGCGCCGCGCACGGCCGCTTCCCCGGCGGGCGCGTTGCGATCATCGGCATGGGCAAGCTCGGCAGCCACGAACTGACCGCCGGCTCCGACGTTGACCTGATCCTGCTCTACGACTACGACGACGAGGCGTTGCAGTCGGACGGTGCCAAGCCGCTCGATCCGGTGCGCTACTTCACCCGCGTGACGCAGCGCCTCATCTCAGCGCTTTCCGCGCCGACCGCCGAGGGCATCCTCTATGATGTCGACATGCGGCTGAGGCCGTCCGGCAACAAGGGGCCGGTCGCGACGCGCATCACCGCCTTTGCCAAGTACCAGCGCCAGGAGGCCTGGACCTGGGAGCATCTGGCGCTGACGCGGGCGCGGTGCATCTGCGGCGACGAGAACCTGATCCGCGAGGCGGAGGCGATTTTTTCCGAGGTTCTCTCGGTGAAGCGCGACGCTCAGAAGATCCGCAAGGATGTGCAGGAGATGCGCGCCCTTATCGACAAGGAAAAGCCACCGAAGGACATCTGGGATTTCAAGCTCATCCCTGGCGGCCTGGTCGACATCGAGTTCATCGCCCAGTACCTGACCCTGATCGCGCCGGCGAAAGGGGTTACGCCGCCGCCGGCCGGCACGCACACCCTGGAGGCGCTTAAGGCGCTCGGTGCGGCGATGATGGATGCAAACGACGTCGACAGGGCGGTCGAGGCGCTGTCGCTCTTTACCGAGGTGTCGCAGATCGTCCGGCTTTGCATCGATGGCGATTTCAACCCGGAGGAGGCGCCGAGCGGCCTCGTCGATCTCGTCTGCCGGGCCGGCGACTACCCGGACCTGACGCATCTCGAGGCCGACATTCGCCGCTACTCGCGGGACGTGCGCCGCATATTCCAGGCGGTGATTGCAGCGTAAGCGGGTGACGCGACTTCAGGCGCGATCCGGAATACGAACCGAAATGATCGTGCCGACATTCTCGGTCGAGTGGATCTTCATGGTTCCGCCGTGAAGGCGCGTGAGCGAGCGCGAGATCGCGAGCCCCAGCCCGGAGCCGCCCTTGCTCTTGGCGTATTGGCTTTGCACCTGCTCGAACGGGTGGCCGATCTTCTGCAGGGCATGTTTCGGAATGCCGATGCCTGAATCGGCGATCGTCAGCGTCACGGCGCCCCTGACCTTGCGGGCCCTCAAGGAAATGCGTCCGCCCTCATTGGTGAACTTGACCGCATTGGAAAGCAGGTTGAGCAGCACCTGCTTCATCGCCCGGCGGTCGGCGAACATCGTCAGGCCGGAAGAGACTTGCTGCACGACGCGAATATTCTTCTGTTCCGCCGGGATCGTGGTGAAGCGCAGCGTCTCCTCGATCAGCGGCGCGAGATCGATCTTTTCCGGAGAGAGCCGCATGTGGCCCGCCTCGATCTTCGACATGTCGAGAATGTCGTTGATGACGTTGAGCAGATGCTTGCCGCTCTCGAAGATGTCGCGCGAATACTCGTGGTATTTCTCCGAACCGAGCGGGCCGAACATCTGGTTCTGCAGGATCTCCGAGAAGCCGAGAATGGCGTTCAGCGGCGTGCGCAGCTCGTGCGACATGTTGGCGAGGAATTCGGACTTGGCGCGGTTCGCGGCCTCGGCGCGCTCCTTCTCCGCCTGGTAATTGGCGTTGGCGATGGAGAGCTCGGCCTTCTGCCGCTCGAGCGTCAGGCGCGAGGCGGAAAGATCGCCGATGGTGGCCATCAGCCGCCGCTCGGATTCGCGCAGGCGCACCTGATGGCGCTTGAGCAGCGTGATGTCCGTGCCGACGGACACGAGGCCGCCGTCGCGCGTGCGGCGCTCGTTGATCTGCAGCCAGCGCTCGTCGGCGAGCTGCACCTCGCTCGTCTGCGAATGGTTCTTCCGGTCGGGATCGGCGACGCGCCGCTCGACCACGGGCCTTGCCGCCGACGCATGGACCACGGCGCGTTCGGTGCCCGGCACCAGCACGTGATCCGGCAATTGATAGGCCTGCTGGTAATGGGCGTTGCACATGACCAGGCGGTCGTGCTTGTCCCAGAGCACGAAGGCCTCCGACGTGCACTCGATCGCGTCCGCCAGGCGTTGGTCCGCCTCGGCGTAGCGCTGGGCAAGCCTGTGCTGCTCGGTCACGTCCATGGCGATGCCGATCAGGTGCACCCGGCCCGAGACCGTCCGGATGACCTGGGCGCGCGCGCGCAGCCACACATAGTGGCCGTCGGCGTGGCGCATGCGGAACACCTGGTCGATCTGGCGCTCATTGCCCTTGGCGATCGCGCGGGCGACGCGGTAGATGCCGCGGTCCTCAGGATGCATGAGCCGGGCCGCGTCGCCGAACGACAGCACGCTGCTGTCGCCGGGCATGCCGAGCATCTCGTACATCGAACGGGACCAGAAGAGGCGCCGGTTGGCGAGGTCGAAATCCCAGAGGCCGCAGCGGCCGCGCGAGAGCGCCGTCTCGACGCGCAGGTTCGATTCGACGAAGACGGCATCGGCGTCCCGCGCCCGTTTTGCCTGGATATAATAAGCGTAGAGCACCACCAGCAGGATTGCCGAAATGCCGGCAAACAGCGTGACGTTCAGCGAAACCTCGTCGCGCCAGGCGGTTTCCAGTTCCGCGATCGGCGTGGCCGCCAGGATGACGCCGGCCGAGCCCTGCAAGTGCAACAGCGCGACGAGATGCTCGACGCCGTCGATCGACGCCTTCATGACGCTGGAGCCCTCGCCGTAATATTGCAGCGTCGCAATATCGGGAGCGACGGCGGCGAGGCTGAGCCCGACCCAATGGGCCCCATCCTGCGTGGCCGCGAAGATGCGGCCGTCCCGGCGGACCGTCAAGAGATACATACCGGCGTCGAGAATGTCCGAGGGCAGGTACTCCGCGAGACGACGCTCCACTTCCCAGCGGCGGCCTTCGGCAAAGAGGACCGACCCGTCGGCCTGAAATGCCGCAGCCGCAGCCGCGGCCGCAAGGGTGACGGCGCGGCGCGACCCGGCCTCCATCCGGCTGTGCTCGTTGATGATGCCGGACATGCGCGAGAGCGCCACGATGAGCAGGAATGCGATGATCAGGACGGGAATGGAACGCTTGAGGACGGGCTCGGCCCGGGCGAGGCTCCGCGATGCCGGCCCGGCAAAGAGCTTCGCCTGCTCGATGAAACCCCGCTCCAGGCCGAAAAAGCCAGGAAACTTGAGTCGCAACCGCCCTTCGGCTGCGCTTCCCCGTCGCGCGTCCGCCATTTTTCCCAATTTTATCGTCCTCGAGAGCGCGCCTTGCAGCCCATGAATGCGCAAGGGACGCTTTGATCCTCTCAATCCGAAACATCGGCCCCATTTTCCGCGGTTTGCCCGGGAAGGGGGACGTTTCGGTGATTCGGCGCACCGCCCGCCCGAATCTGACTCAATGAATCACAGGGCGATTCGCCTTGTCCAGAGGCAGAGGTAAAGATTTATTAACCAATTCTCATCGTTGGAAAATCATAGCCCGGCGGTTTGCGCACCGGCCGGAAGGCGTGAAGTGGAGGGCCGCGCCGCATGGCGCGGCGGTCAATCCTCGTCCTTCAGCATCCGCTCGACGATGTCGCTGACGTCGGCCGACAGGTTGGCAGCGCCCGCGATCCCCTCGAGCGCGCTGCGGGCATGACCGGACCGCACCTTTTCCAGCGACCGCCAGGAGCGCATCGAGGTCAGGATGCGTGCCGCAAGCTGCGGGTTGCGGGCGTCGATATCGAGAATCTGATGGGCGAGGAAGCGGTAGCCTTCACCGTCGGCGCGGTTGAAGCCCGTGGCGTTGGCGAAGGCGAAGGTGCCGACGAGCGAGCGGACGCGGTTGGGATTGTTGGCGTTGAAGAGCGGATCCGACATCAGCGCCCTGACGCGGTCGAGGGTCGCGGCGCCCGGGATCGTCGCCTGGATGGCGAACCATTTGTCGATGACGAGCGCATTGTCCGCGAAGCGCTTCTTGAACGATGCCAGCGCATCCACGGTCTCGTCGGCGTCCGGAAAGCGATGCGCCAGCAGCGTCAGCGCGTGACTGAGATCGGTCATGTTGTTGGCCGCGCGGAAGGCGTTCGTCGCCTTCTCCGGCCGATCGTCGGCATAGACGACATAGGAAAGCGCCGCATTGCGCAGCGCCCGCCGGCCGGCACTCTCCGCGTCCGGCCGGAAGGGGCCGGAGAGGGACATCCTGTCGACCAATTGGGCGAATGTGTTGCTGCCGGCGGCGGCGATTGCGGCAAGAACCGCCTGGCGGCCCGCCTGGATGGCGTCCGGGTCGTTGTTGGAACCGATTTCCCGGGCAATGTCGGCTTCGCTCGGCAGGGAGAGCACCTGTGAGCGGAAAGCCGGCTCCAGCCGGTCCTCGGCCGCCGCGGCGAGAAGCCCATCGATGAGGGCATCGTCACAGGTGAGCGGCTGCCCTCTCCGCGCTTCCGCCGCCGCCTTGACCAGGTTGTCGAGCGCCATCGTGTTCAGCGCCTGCCAGCGCGCAAAGAGATCGGTCTCGTGGCGCGCGATCAGGGCGCGGTCCCTGGCGCCTTGTTCGAAATGCAGGTTGATCGGTGCGGAAAAGCCGCGGTTGAACGATGGAACCGGCCGCGACGGAATGCCGGAGAAGACGACCGTCTGCTTGCGCTCGGTCAGGTGCAGCACGTCGCCGGTGATGTCGGCGCCGGAAACGGCCGTCGGCGTCGCCTCGGTGCCATCTTCGAGCAGCAGCCCGAGGCGGAGCGGGATGTGCATCGGCGCCTTGGCGCTCTGTTCCGGCGTCGGCGGCACGCTCTGCTCCAGCGAGAGCGTATAGGTCTGCTTGCCCGCGTCGTAGGACCCGGAAGCGGTCACCAGCGGCGTCCCGGCCTGGTGGTACCAGAGCGAGAATTGCGCGAGGTCGCGCCCGCTCGCGGCTTCGAAGCAGGCAACGAAGTCCTCGATCGTCACCGCCTGGCCGTCGTGGCGCTCGAAATAGAGATCCATGCCCTTCTTGAAGAGGTCGCGCCCGAGGATCGTCGCGATCATCCGCGTCACCTCCGAGCCCTTCTCGTAAACGGTCGTCGTGTAGAAGTTGTTGATCTCGCGGTATTTCGTCGGGCGTACCGGATGGGCCAGCGGCCCAGCATCCTCCGGGAACTGCTCGGATTTCAGATGCCGCACCTCGGCAATGCGCTTGACCGTGCGCGAGCGCATGTCCGCGGAAAATTCATGGTCGCGGTAAACTGTCAGGCCTTCCTTGAGGCAGAGCTGGAACCAGTCCCGGCAGGTGATGCGATTGCCGGTCCAGTTGTGGAAATATTCGTGGGCGATGATCGCCTCGATATTGGCGTAGTCCGTATCGGTCGCCGTTTCGGGATCGGCGAGCACGTATTTGTCGTTGAAGACGTTGAGCCCCTTGTTCTCCATGGCGCCCATGTTGAAGTCGGAGACGGCGACGATCATGAAGATGTCGAGGTCGTACTCCCGGCCGAAGACCTCCTCGTCCCATTTCATCGCGCGTTTCAGCGCGTCCATGGCGTAGGCGGCGCGCGGTTCCTTGCCGTGCTCGACATAGATCTTCAGCGCGACCTCGCGGCCGGAAGCGGTGGTGAACCTGTCCTCGACGACCCCGAGGTCGCCGGCGACCAGCGCGAAGAGATAGCTCGGCTTCGGATGCGGATCGAACCAGGAGGCGAAATGGCGGCCATCGCCCATGTCGGCCCCGCCGAGATAATTGCCGTTGGAAAGCAGCAGCGGTGCCGCTGCCTTGTCGGCGATGATGTTGACCGTGTAGACCGCGAGCACGTCGGGGCGGTCGGGGAAATAGGTGATGCGGCGGAAGCCCTCGGCCTCGCACTGGGTGCAATAGACGTTGCTGGTCCGGTAGAGCCCCATCAGCTTGGTGTTGGTTTCGGGAGACAGCACCGTCGTAATGGTGATCTCGAAGGGGGCGGTTTCCGGCAGGCCGCGAATGATGAGCGCTTCGTCGGTCGCCTCATAGAGCGCGGCCGGGATATCCACCTGGTCGAGCAGCAGGCCGGTCATGGTGAGCTCGTCGCCGTCGAGAACGAGCGGTGCCGAGGGACTGACGCCTTCGCGCCGGTGGAAGATCAGCCGCGCCTCGACTTTCGTTTCCCTCGGGTCGAGCTCGAAGGTCAGGTCCACCCTCTCGAGAACGAAATCGGTCGGCCGGTAGTCTTCCAAATGAACGATTTGGCCTGTATTTGTCCGCATGGTCATTCCCGCTTGCGCCTCTTGCCCTTCGACATGTAGAGGGCGCCTGTGATGGTGAAAAGCCAAAAGCCGAGATTTTTACACCATTGTACTGCCGGCGACCGCGCCCCCGGCAGCAAAAGGCGTCGATCCTCCCGCTCCCTTGGCGGCGCAGACTAATGGAAACAGCACTAACAAGACCTAAATCGGCGGCGATTTTTCGCAAGTTGCTAATCAAGCCGCGTATCGGGCTAACGGACGCGTGCCGCCGTGGGGGGCAAACCATCACGAAAAAGCCGCGTCCATCAACAAATTTGATCCAACATTCCGCGTGGGCGCGGCTAAGGTGGCGCCTGTCTATCGCGGCATCGCGCCGAGTTCCTGCCAGACTGATTCCTCCTCCTGTCGGTTCGCCGAAGGCATATTGAAAAGCTAGTTTAATGGATGCGGACGTCGAGAGCCCGATGAAGGGGATTGTGCTCAAGGTGCTCTCCGTCGTCGTCTTCGTGTGCATGTCGACCTGCATCAAGGCGGCCGGCAACGGCATCGCCACCGGTCAGATCACCTTCTATCGCTCCGCCTTCGCCATGGTGCCGATTCTCGTATTCCTCGCCTGCCGAGGCCAACTGCGGGACGCCTTCAGGACCCGGAACGTCAGCGGGCATCTCGCGCGCGGCTTCGTCGGCATTCTCTCGATGAGCTGCGGCTTCTACGGTCTCGTCCATCTGCCGCTGCCGGAGGCGATCGCGATCGGCTACGCGATGCCGCTGCTCGCGGTCGCTTTCGCGGCGATTTTCCTGGGCGAGATCGTCCGGCTCTATCGCTGGTCCGCCGTGGTCATCGGGATGGTCGGCGTACTCATCATCACCTGGCCGCGGCTGACATTGTTCGAAGAGGGCGGTTTCGGCTCCGGCGAGGCGCTCGGCGCCGTCGCCGTGCTGCTTTCGGCGACGCTTGGGGCGATAGCGATGGTACTCGTGCGCAAGCTCGTGCAGAAGGAACGCACGCACACGATCGTCCTCTATTTCTCGCTTTCCGCCTCGGTGTATTCACTCGCGACGGTGCCGTTCGGCTGGGTCGCGATGTCCTGGCAGGCCTTCTTTCTGCTGATGCTCGCCGGCTTCTGCGGCGGCATCGCCCAGATCCTCCTGACCGAGAGCTATCGTCACGCGGACATGTCGACGATCGCTCCCTTCGAATACACCTCGATCGTGCTCGGCATGATCATCGGCTACGTGCTCTTCGGCGACGTGCCGACCGGGACGATGCTCGCCGGTACCGCGATCGTCGTCGGCGCCGGCATTTTCATCATCTACCGCGAGCACCAATTGGGGCTGGAGCGGAAGGGTGCCCGCAAGCACGTGACGCCGCAGGGCTGATAAGACGGAAAAGCAGGATTAATTCGGCAGCAGCGGGCTGACGGCGCCGCGATGGGCTCGCCGGGCGTCGTCGATCGTGCTCAGGCGGCTATATTCCCGCGACGCGCGGACGGCGGTGCCGATGTCGGAGATCGTCTCGATGAGGCCACGAATGGTGTCGAGCGGCCTGGACATGATCTCAGCCTTCCTGCGGTCAAGGGACATGCGGCAGCGGAGCCGGCGCGCGGCTCCGCTCGGAGCATCAGCGTTGGATGAACTCGGCGTAAATCTGCGTGGGGCGCGTGGTCCGGGCGAGGCCGGTCGCGGTCATCTGCTCGTTGGCTGCCGTGCCGAAGTGGTTGAACGGCGTCCTGAGCGCCACGTGGCGGAGCGTTTCAAAGCTGCTGTGAATCGGACGATAACGGGCAGTCATGGTTCAGTTCCTTAATCCATTCCTCCCGTTGCCTCATATTGCGATGCAGCATCAATTTTGCAATGCATTGAAACGCCGCGCTGACATGCGCAATTCGCATGGCTGTCTTCATCGTTCGTTCATGAATCGGGCAGCGCCCGGTCAGCCGGCGATGCGGGCCTTGAAGGCGAGCAGATCCGCCCATGCGAAACGCTTGTTCACCGGTGCCGCGATGAGGTCCTGCGGGTGCAGTGTGGCGAGTGTCGCGACCTTATGGCCGCCGAGCGAAAGCTCGCGCCATTGCCCACGCAACTGATGGATCGTCTCGCTGGCGCCGAAGAAGAAGCGAGCGGTGAAATTGCCGAGGAGCAGCAACTGTCGCGGCTCCGCCAGCGCGATCTGCCTTTCGATGAACGGGCGGCAGATATCCGCTTCCCGGGCGCTCGGCACCCGGTTTCCCGGCGGCCGCCAGGGGACGACGTTGGTGACCAGCACCTCCGCCCTCGACAACCCGATCCCGGACAGCATGCGCTCGAGCATTTCGCCGTGCTTTCCGGCAAAGGGGCGCCCGTCGCGGTCGTCATCCGCGAAAGGCATGGGACCGATGACCATGATGCCCGAGGCGGCATCACCCTCGGCGAAGACGAGGTTGCGGGCGCTGTTCTTGAGATTGCAGCCGGCAAAGCCTTCCATGGCGCCGCGCAATTCCGCAAGCGAGCGTGCGGCATCGGCGACGAATTGCGCCTCCTTGACGGCCTGCTCGTCGGGAATTGCGACGGCCGGTACCGCGGCCGGCAGCGACGACGGAACGTCGCGCGTCCGGGCGGCCTGTCGCGTTGCGGCATTCGCCTCCGAAGGGCTCGGCTGCCGCATTGGCGGCGGGGCGCGACTGTCGGCGCGCCGGGCCTTCAGCGCCTCGAATTCCGCCAGCCGGTCGACGGGCTCGTCCTCGAGCAGCCATTCGACGCCCGCCTCCGCGTGAAAGGCGAGCAGGGCGGCGAGTTCCGGTCGGGAGAGGTCGTTGGCCGAGATCATGGCGTGAATTTAGCAGATCGGCGGGGGCGGTCCAGCAGCGGTCGCGGATAAATTACGCGGCCGCCGTCCAGGTGGCGATATCCTCCCGCTCGCCGATGAGCGCCAGCCCGTGGGCGATCGACAGGAGCTCGCCACCGCTTTCGATCCGTTCGCGGCCAAAGCGGTTCTCGAACAGCCGCCGAACGGCAGGCACGAAAGAGGTGCCGCCGGTCAGAAATACCCTGTCGATCGACTGGGAAGATGTCTGCGTCTTTTGAAGCACGTCGTCGAGCGCGTCTTCGATGCGTGCGAGGTCCGGCGCGATCCAAGCCTCGAAATCGGCCCGTCGCACGGTTCGGCGCGCGCGCTCGCCGAGCGGCGCGAAGGCGAACTCGGTCTCCTCCCTTTCGGAGAGTTGCATCTTCGTGGCCGAAACCGCCTGATAGAGCGGGTAGCCCTCGTCATGCTCGATGAGTTCCACGAAGGCTTCGAGCTTTTCCGGCTCGAGGCTCGCGCGGACGAGCTTCTTCAATTCAGCGAAGTCTTTCAATGTCTTGAAGATCGAAAGCTGATTCCAGCGGCCGAAATTGGCATAGTAGCTCGACGGCACCTCAAGCAGCTTGTCGAAGCTCTTGAAGAGACTCCCCTTTCCGATGAGCGGCGAGACGATGTTGTCGATGATGCGGAAGTCGAAGTGATCGCCGGCGATGCCGACGCCGGAATGTCCGATCGGCGTCGCCGTCACTTGCCCGCCCCGGCTTTCGAAGCGGATGATCGAATAGTCGGTCGTGCCGCCGCCGAAATCCGCGACGAGCACCGTCGCGTCGCGCGTCAAGCCGCGGGCGAAATAGAAGGCCGCCGCAACCGGTTCGTAGACGTAATGGATTTCCGGGAAGCCGAAACGCTCGAGCGCGCGATTGTAGCGTTCGAGCGCCAGTTTCTCGTCGGGGTTGGCGCCGGCGAATTGCACCGGGCGCCCGACGACGACGCGGCGGAGGCTGCCGTCCCAGTTGCCGCCGGCATAGTCTCGCAGTCGTGCGAGGAAGCGGTGCATCAGATCCTCGAACTCATAGCGTTTCGCGAAGACCAGCGTGCCCTGGAAGAGCGCGCTTGCGGCAAAGGTTTTGATCGACTGCAGGAAGCGGCATTCGCCGGGATTGTCGATGAAGTCGCGGATCGCGGCCTGTCCGGCTTCGACCTTCAAGGGGGTGCCCGACCCCTTCAGGCCCGAATCCTTCAGGAAGGAAAGGGCGGTCCTTGTCGTATCGGATTTGCCGGCAGGGCTTTCGACGATGATGGAGCGGGTCGATGCGCCTTCGGCGAGCGCCAGTACGGAGTTGGTCGTGCCGAAGTCGAGGCCGAGCGCCGATGCCATGGTTTAGTCCGTTCCGTTCGATTGGGGCGGGCCTCCTCGCATGCGGGCGCGGCAAATGCAAGCCGGCTTTCCGGGCAGGTTGGCCGCAAAGACATTTACGTTTACGTACAAGTAAGATATGGGGACGTCGTAAACTCATGAACTCATGCGCAAATGCAGAGACAGTCTGTCGCATCCCGGCTCGACAACACTTGTTGCATTTGCCATGACGGGACGATTGGCTGGGAAGGGAGCCGGCGGAAGACCGGCCAGACTGGAGAACACGGAAATGACCGAGCGACAAGAACTGCCCGAACGCGAAAGCATGGAATTCGACGTGGTGATCGTCGGCGCCGGTCCGGCGGGCTTGGCCGCAGCGATCCGGCTGAAGCAGGTCAATCCGGAGCTTTCGGTCGTCGTGCTCGAGAAGGGTGCGGAAGTCGGCGCCCATATCCTCTCCGGCGCCGTCGTCGATCCGATCGGCATCGACCGGCTGTTGCCCGGTTGGCGCGACGAGCCGGATCATCCGTTCAAGACCGAAGTCACCGACGACCAGTTCCTCTTCCTCGGCCCGGCCGGCTCGATCCGCCTGCCGAACTTCCTGATGCCGCCCTTGATGAACAATCACGGCAACTACGTGGTCTCGCTCGGCAATGTCTGTCGCTGGCTCGCGACCCATGCCGAAGCCTTGGGCGTCGAGATCTATCCGGGCTTTGCCGCGACCGAGGTGCTCTACAACGATGAGGGCGCGGTGATCGGCGTCGCCACCGGCGACATGGGCATCGAACGCTCCGGCGAGCCGGGCCCGAACTATGCCCGCGGCATGGCGCTCCTTGGCAAGTACACGCTGATCGGCGAGGGCGTGCGCGGTTCGCTGGCGAAACAGCTGATCGCCAAATACAAGCTCGACGAGGGCCGCGACGTGCCGAAATTCGGCATCGGGCTCAAGGAGCTCTGGGAGGTGAAGCCGGAGAAACATAAACCCGGCCTCGTCCAGCATTCCTTCGGCTGGCCGCTCGACATGAAGACCGGCGGCGGCTCCTTCCTCTATCATCTTGAGGACAACCTCGTCGCCGTCGGCTTCGTCGTGCACCTGAACTACAAGAACCCCTGGCTCTATCCCTTCGAGGAGTTCCAGCGCTTCAAGACCCATCCGGCGATCCGCGGCACCTTCGAGGGGGGAAAAAGGCTTTCCTATGGTGCTCGCGCCATCACCGAGGGTGGCTGGCAGTCGGTGCCGAAGCTCTCCTTCCCCGGCGGCGCGCTGATCGGCTGCTCGGCCGGCTTCGTCAACGTGCCGCGTATCAAGGGCAGCCATAATGCGGTGCTGTCGGGGATTCTCGCCGCCGAGAAGCTTGCGCAAGCGATCGCCGCCGGCCGCGCCAATGACGAGCCGATCGAGATCGAACATGGCTGGCGCGAGAGCGCCATCGGCCAGGACCTGAAGAAGGTGAGAAACGTCAAGCCGCTATGGTCGCGCTTCGGCACGGCGATCGGCGTCGCGCTCGGCGGCCTCGACATGTGGACGAACACGCTCTTCGGCTTCTCCTTCTTCGGCACGCTGAAGCACGGCAAGACCGATGCGCAGAGCCTCGAACCGGCGGCGCAACACCAGAAGATCGACTATCCGAAGCCGGACGGTGTCCTGACCTTCGACCGGCTCTCCTCGGTGTTCCTGTCGAACACCAACCACGAGGAGGACCAGCCGATCCACCTGCAGGTGAAGGACATGGAGTTGCAGAAGCGCTCGGAGCACGACGTCTATGCCGGTCCCTCTACCCGCTACTGTCCGGCCGGGGTCTACGAATGGGTGGAGAAGGACGGCAAGCCGACCTTCGTCATCAACGCCCAGAACTGCGTGCACTGCAAGACCTGCGACATCAAGGACCCGAACCAGAACATCAACTGGGTGCCGCCACAAGGGGGTGAGGGGCCGGTCTATCCGAACATGTAACGCTCGGGAGGCAGCGGACCGAGTTCGTTGAAGCAATTGAAGGCCGGCGAATGATCGCCGGCCTTTTTGCTGTCGCCCGCATGTCGGTACGGCCGTCGCTTCCGCAGTCGGCAGTCAAGAAAATGGTCGGCAAGGCCGGCTTAAGCCTATAAAAAACTTGCAGAGTTCCAGAAAAAAGCACCAAGATCACTTGCTGACGCAAATGGGAAAGTGTTTGCCGGAAAGTCAAGATAGCAATTGTGAACGGCACTGATCCGAGGAGGGTATCCTGAGCCGTGCAAGCAATTGCGTTCGAGCCCTAGGGCTGAACCGATCTTGTTCCATTCGCTGCCGGCAACCGCGGTGTGGCTGGCAGCCCGCGATGAGTACACCGCCAAACAGAGGGAACCAAATATGAAAAAATTCCTTGCAACGACATGCCTGGCCGCCGGTCTTCTCGGACTGGGCAGCGCGGCATCCGCGGCGGAATGCGGCGACGTGACGATCGCCAATATGAACTGGCAGAGCGCCGAAGTCCTGGCGAACGTGGACAAGTTCATCCTCACGGAAGGCTATGGCTGCAATGCCGAACTGGTCGTCGGCGACACGGTTCCGACCATCACCTCGATGATCGAGAAGGGCGAACCGGACGTCGCGCCGGAAGGCTGGGTCGATCTGCTGCCGGACGTCGTCAACCGCGGCCTCCAGGAAGGAAAGCTCGTCGGTGCGGCCGTGGCGCTCTCCGACGGCGGCGTGCAGGGCTGGTGGATGCCGAAGTACATCGCCGATGAGCATCCGGACATCAAGACGATCGACGACGTTTTGAAGCACAAGGAACTCTTCCCCGATCCGGAGGATCCGAGCAAGGGTGCGATCCACAACGGTCCCCAGGGTTGGGGCGGCACGGTCGTGACCACGCAGCTCTACAAGGCCTATGGCGCCGAGGCTGCCGGCTTCACGCTGGTCGATACGGGCTCCGCGGCCGGCCTCGACGGTTCGATCGCCAAGGCCTATGAGCGCAAGCAGGGCTGGGTCGGCTACTACTGGGCTCCGACGGCACTCCTCGGCAAATACGAAATGGTCAAGCTCGACCATGGCGTAGCGGCGGACCCGGCCGAGTGGAAGCGCTGCAACACGGTTGCCGATTGCCCGGATCCGAAGAAGAACGACTGGCCGAAGGACAAGGTCCAGACGCTGGTCACCAAGGCCTTCGCCGACCGCGCCGGCCCGGCCATGGACTACCTCAAGGTCCGCGCCTGGCCGAACGACGTCGTCAACAAGCTGATGGCCTGGATGACCGACAACCAGGCGAGCGGCGAGGAAGGTGCCAAGCACTTCCTCGAAGAGAACCAGGACATCTGGAGCAAGTGGGTCTCTCCGGAAGTTGCCGAGAAGGTCAAGGCTGCCCTCTGATCGGCTGATCAGGACGAACGGCGCGCGTGAAAGCGCGCCGTTTCGTTTACGGACGCGCACGATTTCACTCGCCGCCTGTCGGTTTGGGAATATGATGGCGCATCCCGTTTGAAGACCGGCGGCGAAGCAAGAAGAATCATAGGCCGCCCGAGGAAGTGCGAAGGGGAATCACGACATGGAATGGCTAACCAAATTTCCGAGCATGGATGGCGATCGGCTTCGAGAATTGAAGAAGGTGATCGACGAAGGTTTTCGCACATTCACGCGCAGCTATGGCGACGGCATCGAATCCTTCTTTGATCCGCTGCAGTTCTTTCTGATCCAGGCCGAGCGCTTCATGACGCGCACGCCCTGGCCGATCATCCTGATCCTGATCGCCCTGATCGCGTGGCTCGCCAGCCGCAACTGGAAGGTTGTCGCTGGCGCCGTCGGCACGCTGCTCGTCATCGGCTACTTCGACATGTGGGACGACACGATGAAGACGATCTCGATGATCTTCGTCTGTACGGTCCTGTCGATCGCGATCGGCATTCCGCTCGGCATCATCATGTCGCGCTCGGATCGGGTGCAGAATATCGTCAACCCGGTACTCGACGTGATGCAGACGATGCCGAGCTTCGTCTACCTCATTCCGGTGGTGATGCTGCTCGGTATCGGCAAGGTCCCCGGCCTGATCGCGGTCGTCATCTATGCGATCCCGCCGATGATCCGCCTCACCAATCTCGGCATCCGGCTGGTCGACAAGGACGTGTTGGAGGCCGCCGACGCTTTCGGCTCGTCCAACTGGCAGAAGCTGAAGAACGTGCAGATGCCGCTGGCGCTGCCCACCATCATGGCCGGCATCAACCAGACCATCATGATGGCGCTCGCCATGGTCGTCATCGCCTCGATGATCGGCGTCCAGGGCCTCGGCCAGCCGGTGCTGAAGGCGATTGCCAACCAGTACTTCACGCTCGGCATTTTCAACGGCCTAGCCATCGTCGGCATCGCCATCATCTTCGATCGCGTCAGCCAGGCCTATGGCCGCCGCCTGCAGCGGCATCGCGAGATCGTGCACGGTTAGTGGTGAACCAGATTTGGCCCCTCCCCACGGGTGGGAGGGGCTACGGCACCGTGCGTCTCATCAGACGCACAAAGGTCGCCGTAATACTTTGAATTGCTGCGTGTTTTTATGCTCGAATTGGCTACGATCCAAGGAAACATGCAGTAGGCGCCCGCGGTGATCGCTGCCATTTTCCAAGCTTTGGGTCTGGCGCCAACGTCGATATGGAGGCGGAGACAGCGAGGCAGGTAGCCCCTCCCGCGTGTGGGGAGGGCCTTGCTCACGGGAAAACCGCGGGACCTCAGACGATCCTATCAAAAACCGGCGAGCACCAGTTTACCGCGCGTGCGCCCGGTTTCGATCATCTGGTGCGCCTTCCTGAGCGTTGCAGCATTTATCGGCCCGAGCGTTTCCGTGAGCGTCGTGCGGATCTTGCCGTTGTCGACCAGCTCCGCAACCCTGTTCAAAAGGTTGTGCTGCTCGATCATGTCCGGTGTTTTGAAGAGCGGGCGGGCAAACATCATTTCCCAGTGCGTCGAGACCGACTTGCGCTTGAACGGCATGACATCGAGCGCGGGCAGGTCGTCGATTAGGGCGAAGCGCCCCTGCGGCGCGATCAGCTCGACGATTTCGCCGACGTGCTTGTCAGTGTTGGTCGTCGAGAAAACGAAGGCCGGTGCCCCGAGCGCAAGTTGCTCGATCTCCGCGGCGAGCGGCCGGCTGTGGTCGAGGACGTGATGCGCACCGAGCTTCAATACCCATTCGCGTGTCTCGGGGCGTGAAGCGGTGGCGATGACGGTGAGATTGGTGAGAGCGCGGAGCAATTGGATCGCAATCGATCCGACGCCGCCCGCGCCGCCGATGATCAGCACCGCGTTTGCCGCGCCCGGCACGGGATCATTGACCCTCAGCCGGTCGAAGAGCGTTTCCCAGGCGGTGATCGCGGTCAGCGGCAATGCGGCCGCGGCGGCGAAATCGAGCGACTTCGGTTTCCGTCCGACGATCCGCTCATCGACGAGGTGGAACTCCGCATTGGTGCCGGGCCGGTCGATCGCGCCGGCGTAGAACACTTCGTCGCCGGGTTGGAAGAGCGTGACCTGCGGGCCGACCGCCTTGACGACGCCGGCGGCATCCCAACCGAGAACCTTCAGTTGATCCGGCTCCGGCTGAACGCCGGCGCGCACCTTCACGTCGACGGGGTTGACGGAAACCGCACGGACTTCCACCAGCAGGTCGTGTTGCCCCGGCGTCGGTACCGGCAGGTCGACATCGATCAGCGCGGTCTCGTTGGCGATGGGTTGTGGTGTCTCGTAGGCGATGGCACGCATGAAATACTCCTTTGCAAATTGTACAGGAGCTACATGGCGTCTATGCTCATGGAGCACAAGAATGCACAAATTTGGCCTATAGTGTCGAAAAGGATACCGTCCATGTCCCGACCGCGCGCGAAACTGACAAACAAATTCCCGGGTTGCCCCGTGGAGTCGACGCTGAGCTTCATCGACGGCAAATGGAAGGGCGTCATCCTCTATCATCTGATGCTCGAGGGCACGTTGCGCTTCAACGAACTGCGTCGGCGCGTGCCGAGCGTGACGCAGCGGATGCTGACCAAGCAATTGCGCGAACTGGAGGAGGCGGAGCTCCTGTCTCGGACGGTCTTCGCGGTCGTCCCGCCGCGCGTCGACTACGCCTTGACGCGGAGGGGAGAGAGCCTGAGGCCCGTGATCATGGCCCTGAAGGCCTGGGGCGATGAGAATGTCCTCTGCGACGGCGAGCGCATGGTGCTGAAGCCGCTCGAATCCCCGCCGGTTTCGCGATCTAAATTTGAGCCCGCCTGATCGCTTCCTCTGGAAACCCCCGTCGCCGCGCTTATCTGAGAGGTCGAGACGCCCTCGGATGACCGGAGAAAACAATCATTGAAAGTTAAAGCCATCTTCAATCGAGATGGGGGGACTTTCCGAACGACCGACATGGAGGCCTATGGCAGGCAGGTCGAGGAGGCCTTCCGTACGGCCGGACATGAGATCGAGATCGCCGCCGTTGGGGCGAGCGAGATGCAGCATGCCCTGGAGACGGCCTGCCGGCGGGGCGATCTCGATGCGATCGTCGCCGGCGGCGGTGACGGCACGATTTCCGCCGCCGCGGCCGTCGCCTGGAGAAACGGCATGCCGCTCGGGGTCATCCCTGCCGGAACGATGAACCTCTTCGCGCGCTCGCTGAAGCTGCCGCTCGACATCTGGAAGGCGCCCGAGGTTCTTGCCAGGGGCAGGATCATTGATGCCGATATCGGCAGTGCCGACGGCCGGGCGTTCGTGCATCAGTTTTCGATGGGGCTTCACGCGCGGATGGTGCGCTATCGCGAGTCCTACCGGTTCGCATCGCGCCTCGGCAAGATCGGCGCCAGTGTGCGTGCCGCCGTGGGCGTCGTCTTCAACCCGCCGGATTTCGAAATCGAGTTCGATGCGGACGGGCATCGCGAGCGACGGCATGTGTCCGCGATCTCCGTCTCCAACAACCCCTTCGGCCACGACACGCTCATGTATGCGGACGACCTGACGAGCGGGCACCTGGGTTTCTACACGGCGCCGCCCTTGCGTCCGGCGGGCGTCGTGAAGCTCGCCTTCGACATCCTGCGCGGCAAATTCCGCGGCAGTCGCCTCATCACCGAAACGAGCGCGCTCGCCGTCGACCTGCATTTCCCGAAGGTGGATCGCAAGATCAACTGCGTTATCGACGGCGAGCTGCTGCCGCTGGCGCGGCGCGACGTTGCGCTTCGTATCCACCCCGGCGAATTGAAGCTGCTGGTCGGTTCGGAGTAGCGCCCGCTCTACTTCGAGACCCAGACGTAACTGAAGGCGTAGCGATCCGAACCGGAGCCGTAGAGATAGGGCAGGGCAAGGTTGCGCGGCGTGATCGCCGCCTCCGGCACGCCCGATGCCTTGAGCGCGTCCTTGAGAAGGTCGGGCATTGGCGGTGCCGGGTTCGCATCGTCGTGCCAGACTGCCAGAAGCGGCCGTTTCGACAGGTCGATGGGGAGCGGATTCGACAGCCTCGGCATCGCAACGGCCGCTTCGGCGATGAGCGTGCGGATGTTTCCGGCTATTTGCTTGTCATTGGTGAGGACGAGCGCGGGCCGCCCGCCTTCCGCCTCCGTCACCGCATCGACCAGCGCGGCATAGGGGATGTTCAGTCGCGAATAGGCTCCGAACCACGGGCGCACGATCGCCCGCGCGGAAACGACGACGAGGGCGGTCACGACCACGAAGCCGACCATGAGGGCAAATCGCCTGAAGCCGGCCGTGGGGTCGATATCCGCCGCCTCGATCTTGACGCTGAGATAGAGCGGAATCAGGACGAGAAAGAGGACCAGCCACTTCTCGCGCACATGGGTCGCCGCTAACCCGAGCACGATCACGAGCACGGCGGCGAGGCATAGGGCGATCATGCGCCCGATGATCCGGCTCCACTGGCTTTCGACCTGCCAGATCGCGCGGATGTTGCCGCGAAAGGCGATACCGAAGAAAAGAAGCGGGACAAGGCTGCCGCCGACGATCGCTGAGCCGAGCGAATAGACACCGTGCAGGGCCTGGAGCAGGGGCCCTTCCGCTTCGCGTTCCCGCATCTCGTTCAGGGTGCCGCTCGATGCGAAATCGAGATTTTGCAGTATCCAGAAGCCGTGCGGCAGCGTTATCAGGCAGGCGACCGCGATGGCGGCCAGGATGCGCCAATCGAGGATGCGCGCCCTGAGCTTGGCCTCCGGCAGGACGGCGAGGATCGCGGCGAGCGGCAGGAGCACGAAGTTGTACTTTGCGATCAAGCCGATGCCGACGGCCACCCCGGTCACGAGGTAGGAAAAGAGGCTCGGTCGCGTGAGCGTCTTCAGGAAGCCGTAAAGAAAAAGCGAGACGGCAAAAAGCGCGGCGACCGTGTGCGAGAGGTCGCGCTGCGCCAGCAGGAAAACCGGCGGCAGCGTCAGGACGCCGAGCATGGCGGTCGCCGAGAGGCGCCGATCCTCGAGAACGTGCCGCGCGGCCAGGCCGTAGAAGAGGCAGCAGAGAAAAAGGAGGCCGTTCTTGAGGATCGTCATCGTCGCGAGCGACGTGCCGATCGCCTGCGCGAGCCCGTATTGCAGCCAGTTATAGAAGGGCGGCTGCGGCCCGTATCCGAGCAATAGGAACTGCGACAGAAAAGCCTGTTCGGCCTCGTCGATCTCGAGCGAATTCGAGACGGCAAGGCGCAGCGTGATGCACAGCAGGAAATAGCCGGCGACCGCCAGGGCGACCGCACCGGGCCGCCGATCGATCGTCTCAAGCATTCGGCCGCTCCTGCTCGAAGACCTGGCGCACGATATAGCTCGTGGTCTCGTCGTCGTTGAAATAGGCGCGCGCCATCATTTCCGAAAGAATGCCGGTGGTGATGAGCTGGATCGAGGACAGGAACAGCATCACGCCGACGAGCAGCATCGGGCGCGTGCCGATATCGTTGCCGAAAATGAACTTGTCGATCGCGAGATAGAACAGGATGAGGCCGCTCAAGCCCCCGGCGGCAAGCCCGATGGAGCCGAAGAAGTGCCCCGGGCGCGCCTTGTAGCGCATGAAGAACAGCACCGCGAGGAGATCGAGTATCACCCGGAAGGTGCGCGAGATGCCGTATTTGGAGGTGCCGAAGTGGCGGGCATGATGGGTGACCGGCATTTCGCCGATCCGGCTGCTCGGCACGACGCCGGCGACCCAGGCCGGGATGAAGCGATGCATTTCCCCCATCAGCTTGACCTGTTTGATGATCGAGCTGCGATAGATCTTCAGGCTGCAGCCGTAGTCGTGAAGCTTCACGCCGGTGATCTTGCCGATCAGGAAATTGGCGCACCAGGACGGGATTTTCCGCAGTATGAGGCCGTCGCGGCGGTTCTTCCGCCATCCGACAAGGAGGTCGAGTCCGCGCTCCTCGATTGCCTCGACCATCCGGGGAATGTCGGCCGGATCGTTCTGCAGGTCGCCGTCGAGCGTCGCGATCAGCCGGCCGGCAGCAGCGTCGATGCCTGCCTGCATTGCCGCGGTCTGGCCGAAATTCTTCTGGAGCTCGATGATCTTCAGTCTGAGGTCGGGCCGCGAAAGCTCCCTGCGGGCGTTCGGCAAGGTCTGGTCGGTGCTGCCGTCATCGATGAGGATCAGCTCCCAGGGCTTGGAGAAGGCCGCCATCGCCTCCTGGATGCGCGTCACCAGCGGGCCGACGCTTTCCTCCTCGTTGAACACCGGCACGACGACGGACAGCGCGATCGCCTCCACCGCCTCGGTCATGGCCTTCACGGGTTCTTCAATGTGATTCAAGGGGCGGTCTCCGGTGTGCTCGCAGGTTTTCTTGCACAGTTAACGGTGATAACCAACGCCGAATTGCAGGGATGGCTACAGGAAATCCGTGTCTCATGAATTCGAACTTGCAGTTCAGCCGGCAGTCGTGGCTCAAGCGCAACCGCATGGCACTGGTTTCCGTGGCGGCAATAGCGGCTTATGCGATTTTCGTCGAGTGGGTCTGGGGCTGGGCGACCCTCGTCAGCCAGTGGGCCGAGCTCGGGCTTTCGTCGATCCTGCCGGCGCTCGGCCTGCTCGTCGCGACCTATTTCATCCGCTGCCACCGCATCCGCGACTATTTTCCGGATCAGACCAGGGGCCGCTTCCTCTCGCTTTTCCGGGTGACGCAAGTCCATAACCTGCTCAACATCATGCTGCCCTTCAGAGCCGGCGAGACGAGCTTTCCATTGCTCATGCGCACCGAATTCGGCATTCCCCTGGTGCGCGGCACGTCGGCGCTCCTGGTGATGCGGCTTCTGGATCTTCATGCCCTGCTCACGGTCGCAGCGATAGGATTGGTGGTCGACCGCGGCCACCGGGCGGTCGACTGGCTTCTCTGGCTGGTCGCTTTCCTGTCACCGTTTGCCTTCTTTCTCATGAAGGGGCGGGCACTCACGGTGGCCCGAGGCCTGGCGCCGGCAAGGTTCGCGACCATGCTTGACGAAGTCGAGGCGGGCTTGCCGGACGACCTTCCTGCCTTTATGCGCGCCTGGACGATGACGCTCGTGAACTGGGCGGTCAAGGTGGTGGTGCTGGCCTGGGTGCTCGCCATCATGGGCGTGGCGCCGCTGGCCGCCGCGTTCGGCGGCGCGCTCGGCGGCGAGCTCTCTTCGGTCCTGCCGGTGCACGCGCCGGCCGGGGTCGGCACCTATGCGGCGGCGATCGTCGCGGGGGCCGTGTCCCTCGGCGCTGCGACGGACCAGGTGACGCTCGAGACGCTCGGCCGCGCGAGCGTCAACGCTCATCTCCTGGTGATCGTCTCGGCCGTCGCCGGCACGCTGCTGTCCCTGGCGCTGAAACCGAAGACGTGAGCGTCCGGCGCTACTGGAACGAGGTCTCGTAGAAGCTTCTGAGCTTGCGCGAGTGCAGCTTCTCCGGCGGCATTGCCGCGAGCTTCTGCAGCGCCAGGATGCCGATCTTCAGATGCTGGCTCACCTGTGTGCGGTAGAAGGCCGTCGCCATGCCCGGCAGCTTCAGTTCGCCGTGCAGCGGCTTGTCGGAGACGCAGAGCAGCGTTCCATAGGGCACGCGGAAGCGGAAGCCATTGGCGGCGATCGTCGCCGATTCCATGTCGAGCGCAATGGCGCGCGCCTGCGACAGGCGCTTGACCGGGCCGCGCTGGTCGCGCAGTTCCCAGTTGCGGTTGTCGATGGTCGCAACCGTCCCCGTGCGCATGATCCGCTTGAGGTCGTAGCCCTTGTAGCCCGTCACCTCCGCCACCGCATCCTGCAGCGCCACCTGAACCTCAGCCAGTGCGGGCAAGGGGATCCAGACGGGCAGGTCGTCGTCGAGCACGTGGTCTTCGCGCATATAGGCGTGCGCCAGCACGTAGTCGCCGAGCCGCTGGCTGTTGCGAAGCCCGGCGCAATGGCCGAGCATCAGCCATACATGCGGCCGGAGAACGGCAATGTGGTCGGTGATCGTCTTGGCGTTGGACGGGCCGACGCCGATATTGACCATGGTGATGCCGCCGTGCCCCTTCTTCTTCAGGTGATAGGCCGGCATCTGCGGCATGCGGGCGAGCGCATAGTCCGCGTCGGGCTTGTCGGCGCCCGCCGGGGTGACGATGTTGCCGGGTTCGACGAAAGCCGTATAGCCGTTGCCGCCCTCCGCCATCTGCTGGCGCGCCCAGGCGCAGAACTCGTCGACATAGAACTGGTAGTTGGTGAAGAGCACGAAGTTCTGGAAATGTGCGGCACTGGTCGCCGTATAATGGCTGAGGCGGGCGAGCGAGTAGTCGATCCGCTGGGCCGTAAACGGCGCGAGCGGCGTCGGTTCGCCCGGGCCCGGCTCGTAGGAGCCGTTGGCGATCTCGTCGTCGGTGGTCGTGAGATCCGGCGCATCGAACAGGTCGCGCAGCGGAATGTCGATGCTCTCGGCCGCCGATGCCTCCACATGGGCGCCCTCTCCGAACGCGAAATGGAGCGGGATCGGCGTCGAGGATTCCGACACCGTGACGCCGACGCCGTGGTTGCGCATCAGAAGGCCGAGCTGTTCCTTCAGGTAGTGGCGGAAGAGCCGCGGATGCGTAATCGTCGTCGTATAGACGCCGGGGGCGCTGACGTAGCCGAAGGAGAGCCGCGAATCGACATGGCCGAAGCTGCTCGTCTCGATGCCGACCTGCGGATAGCAGGCACGGAAGCGGGTGAGCGGCTTGCCGCTTCTGCCGAGCCCCTCGAAGGCCTCGCGCAGGAAGCGCGTATTGCGCTCGTAAAGTGCCTCGAGGCAATCGACGGCGCTGGCCGGGTCTTCGAAGAACTGCGGCTCGAAAGGTTCAGGAGTGACGGTGGAAAGAACGGAGTTTGAAGAGATTCGTTTGTCCATGTCGCATTATAGGCTGCGACTCCTGACAAGCAAACGACAAGATAGGCGCTTTTCACATCGTCGGTTTTGAGGTCAACGGGGCCCACCGAGGATAATCGCGCTGCCGGCGAGCGCCACCGCCGCACCCGTCATGTCCCAACGATCCGGCCGCACCTCTTCGACGAGCCACAGCCACGCAAGCGATGCGCCGATATAGACGCCGCCATAGGCGGCATAGGCGCGGCCGGCGGCAGCCGTGTCGATCAGCGTCAGGAGCCAGGCGAAGAGCGCCAGCGAGCCCATGCCCGGTGCGAGCCACCATGCTGATTTGCCGAGCTTGAGCCACGCCCAGAAGGCGAAGCATCCGGCGATTTCGGCAAGGGCGGCGAGGAGATAAAAGGCAAGTGCCGTCATGATTGTCCGGTCCTTTCACGCGAAAGGACCGGAATTTCATTCGGTGTGCAAGAGGATGACGAGAAGGACGCGGATCAGCTCATCGCCTGGCGCTGCAGCGTGACGAAGAGTACGAGGCCGGCACCGTGCTTGCCGATGCCGAGGCCGCTGGCCTTGGTGTAGGCGACCGCTCCGATCGGCGCCATCAGCAGGGCCGTGAGGATCAGGAGCCGGAGCGAAAGAATGGCAGAGGAAAGGAGAGCGGCCATTTCCGTGATTCCTTCAATGCATGTCGCCCGTAATGGCGAATCCGCGTCGCGGCCACGACATGCACAAGCGAGAGACCTAAAGCTTGGCCTGGCAATATTGCGCCGTGTGCGCGGTGCAATCGGTCAGCGAGCCGATGTAGGTGTTCTGGCGGCGGCGCTCCGTATCGGCGCCGACCGCGGCGGCGAGCGTCATCGCGAAGACGACCATCAAGAGGCTTATGATGGTGAGGCGGCGGGCGAGAATATCCATGGTTTTGTCCGTTGGCTGGAGCACGTTCAAATCGATTGACCGTCTTTTCGCACAACCAAACTGAATTGTTGCTGAGATGCCCGTTCATCTGCCGTTCATCTTCGCGGAAAGGTGGTGGCCTTGCCGCCGGCCGTCGGCGTTCCTAAGTGACTATTCCCGTAACAGCAGGAGAATGCTGATGACTGCTCCGATCGAGCTTTACTACTGGCCGACGCCGAACGGCTGGAAAATCACCATAATGCTGGAGGAGCTCGGCGTTCCCTATGTCGTGAAATACGTCAACATCGGCCGGGGAGACCAGTTCGCGCCGGACTTCCTGAAGATTTCTCCGAACAACCGCATGCCGGCGATCATCGACCCGGACGGCCCCGGCGGCGAACCGATTTCGGTGTTCGAGTCGGGAGCGATCCTGCAATATCTCGGCCGCAAATACGGGAAATTCTATCCCGCCGACGAGCGCGGCCGCGTCGAGGTCGATCAGTGGCTGTTCTGGCAGGTGGGCGGGCTCGGGCCGATGGCCGGGCAGGCCCACCACTTCCGCCAATATGCGCCGGAAAGGATCGCCTACGGCATCGACCGCTACACCAATGAAGTGAACCGCCTCTACGGCGTGATGAACAAGCGGCTGGGCGATCGACCGTTCCTCGCCGGCGACTATTCGATCGCCGACATGGCCGCGGTCGGCTGGGTGATCCCGCACGAAAATCAGGGACAGGACCTGAACGAATTCCCGAACCTGAAACGCTGGTTCGAGACGATCCTTGCGCGGCCCGCGGTCAAGAGGGCGATCGAGGTGGGCAAGGAGGAGCGGGCCCGCCAGAAGGCCCTTGCCGAGGACGAGGAAGCGAAGAAGATCCTGTTCGGCCAGCGTGCCCGCTGATACGAATAGGCGGGGCGCGGCCTGTTCGTCGCGCCTCGCCCTTGTCGTCGACGAGCGGAACGCGCTCGTAGGCGTTCGCGCCACCGCCTTATCTGTTGTGTGCGACGTCAGGCGATTCCACCTGACTGCAAATTGCCCTATAGCCGCGTCCAGGTCTGCGATTTGCAAAGGATTTTCAGCACGCAGCCCTTCATCTTCAACGCATTGCCGTCGACGGAGCCGGAGCCGCTATAGGTCTTGTCGCTTTCCGGGTCGGTGATCTCGCCGCTATAGCTGCCGCCGCTCCCCGCCAGGTTGCCGATGCGCTTGCCCGCGTGCTTGCCGGTCTTGAGCGTGACGCAGAATGCTCCGCCGCAGGGCGCAATCTCCGCCGTCGCCCCGCTCGCCGTCTTCCAGTTGCCGACGATCGGTTCGGCCGCTTGCGCCGCGGCCGTCGCGGCGAAGGCCAGCGCCGTGGTGAAGAGCAATGTGCGAATCATTCGATATCCTCCGAAAAGAAACGGCCGGCTGCATCTCGGCCCAGGCTTGAACTCCCGGGCTGTCTCCTCTGCGCCCGAGCGCCGCACGTTATATTACGCGTACGTAAAGGTAAATATCTCCGAGACGGGGTCCTGCGGCATGAACCGGGGGGGCTCTCGATCGGAGCTTCGCGGCGCCTGGGAAAGGGCGGCTGTGCTTGTGGTTAGCGCTTGGTTGATATCCGCAACTGAATTTTTCGTAAATCTTGAGGCGAATGCTCGCTGTCTCAGGCGGTTCGATGCTTAACGAAAACCCAAGTTTACCAAGTGTTTGAACTTTGTTTGCGTCCAATTAAGCATGCATTTTAAGCGCCCGTTGAAGGCCGTCCGGCATACTCGAACCCATAAGACGAGCGGAGACAAACAACCCGCCGAACAGCCGGGGGCGATGCCGCAGAAGACGGTGCGCCTCTGGAAAGCCCGCCAAGAGGCAGGACTGAACAGGGATCAAAAAATATCGAGCTGAAGCCAGGCTCGCCCTAAACGGGCGTGCCGGCTCGGCTGGACGAATGAAGAACGACAGGGACAGGACAAATGGCAAGCTTTGACATCGATATCGTTTCGCATGACGCGGTCGCAGGCGACAATCGGGCCGATGCACTTTGCGAGATGGGCCTTGCCTATGCCATGGGCCGCGGACGGCCGGTCGACCTCGTGGCGGCGCACAAGTGGCTGAACATCGCCGCCATCAGGGGTTCGGACCGCGCCGCCGACCTGCGCGCCGACCTCGCCGCGACGATGAGCAAGACCGATCTCGCCGCCGCGCTCCGGGCGGCGCGCGAATGGATGACCATGCACTGATTTCGCCGCGTCGGCCGCGGATGCGCGCATCCCGCCCCAAGCGGGAGTTGCGGGCGGCTGCCGCCGATCTCAGGCGGCAGCGAGACTTTTGAGCACGTCCGGAAGGGCCGCGGCAAGCAGGTCCATTTCGCCTTCAGGACCCGTGCTGATCCGAATGCAGCGATTGAGAGGGGCGACGCCGGGCATGCGGATGAAAATCCCGTGGTCGCTCATCAACCGGTCGACGATGGCCCGCGCGTAAGCCGCATCCCGTCCGCAATCGACGGCGACGAAATTCGTCGCCGACGGAAGCGGGACGAGCCCGTTGGCCCGGGCGATTCCGGCAATGCGCTCGCGCGACGTCGAGATTCGGACCAGGACCTCCTTCAGATAGTCCTGATCCGCCAGGGCGGCGATCGCCGCCGCAACGCCGATGCGGTTCATCCCGAAATGATTGCGGATCTTGTCGAAGGCCTGAGCGGTCCCGGGTGTCGCCAGCGCGTATCCGACGCGCGACCCCGCAAGGCCGTAGGCCTTTGAGAAGGTGCGCGTGCGGATGACGTTGGGCTTGTCGATAAGGCTTTCGATCGACGGCGGCGTCCCCGCTGGCGCCGTTTCGCAATAGGCCTCGTCGAGAATGAGGAGGGTCGTTTCAGGCAAGGCCTCGGCGAATTCGACCACGCGTTCGGCCGGCCACCAGCTTCCCATCGGATTGTCGGGATTGGCGAAATAGACGAGCGGAGCGTTTTCGCGCTTCACCGCGGCGAGCAATCCCTCGAGATCTTCCCGGTCGTCGACATAGGGCGTCGCGACGAGCCGCCCGCCGTGGCCGGCGACATGATAGTTGAAGGTCGGATAACCTCCGAACGAGGTTACGACCGGTGCGCCCGGCTCGATGACGAGGCGTACGATCTGTCCGAGCAGGCCGTCGATTCCTTCTCCGATGGCAATGTTCGCGGCAGAGATGCCGAGATGCGCGGCAAGCGCATGCTTCAGGTCGTGATTCTCCGGATCGGCATATTTCCAGGTCTCGCTGGCCGCCGTTTCGATGGCGACCAGCACCGACCCGGCGGGACCGAAGCCGCTCTCGTTGGCGCCGATGCGCGCGGCGATCCTGCGGCCGCGCTGGCGCTCGATGGCCTCCGGCCCGACGAAGGGAACGGTGGCGGGGAGGGACTGGATGAGCGGCGTGAAGCGTAAGAATGCGGACATCTTTAAAAGGCGACTCCATTCGCAAGGGCGCCGCGGAACTTAACCTATCAGCCGGCGAATCGGAATCGGCCTGCGCAAAGAAAGATGGGCGCAAGAGTGGTCGGTGGGATGGCTGGAATTGTTCCCCGCAGGCGGTAAAGCCGACAGCCGTCGAGCTGCGATTCGCCGCTCAGGTCTCCGGGCTGGACAGAAAGGAAATGGCGGAGAAGAAGGGATTCGAACCCTCGATACCGTTTCCGGTATACTCCCTTAGCAGGGGAGCGCCTTCGACCACTCGGCCACCTCTCCGTTAGCGCCTGACTAGTGTCACCGCGTCCTCAATGCAAGATTTTTTTGTCGGATTTCGGGAAATCGCTCCATTTTCATCTGTTGCGAACGACGCGGCTGAGCTGCCTCTCTCATATAAGAAGCCGTCCCGTGCGGGGCAACTGCGCGGGATGCTCGTTGCAGGCGGTCGAACCGGGACGGGCGCCTTTCGCAAGGCTGAGGCAAGCGGCGTCGCGAAGGCTCTGCATGTCGACCGCGATTCTTCGTCGCGGCCTCCGGTGGAAGATCGAAGGACATTTATTTCCGGAGCCTGGCATGTCGATGATCATGCATCGCGCACAAGCGAGATCCGGCGAGAAGGCCGTGGTCTACCCGCATTATTTCATCGAGCGACCCTGCCGTATTCTCGTCATCGGCCAGCTGTTGAAGGCGAAGACGAGGTATCGTTGCCTTCTGCGCCACATCTCGATCGGCGGCGCCATGCTCGATTTCAATGCCGCAATCCTGCTGCCGAAACACTTCTTCCTGGAGATCGACGGATTGAAGGAGGAGATCGGCTGCGCCGAAGTGCATCGCAGCGGCACCGAACTCGGCGTGCGCTTCAACATGCTCCTGGCGCCGGAATTCCTAAGCCGGCTGATCCGCATGCAATTCGCGAGCGGCCTCTGACGCATGCCGGCCGGAAGTGGAGCGTGCGGATAAATCAGGAGACGCTTTCGGCGCCTTCTCTGCGGCCCGACGCATGCACGCTGTTCACAGGGGGTCTCCGGCCAACGCCCGTCTCCAGGAATCACGGTTCATCCTATCCGGCAGGATGCGCGCGAATCGCGCCCACGCCTCGACGCGCGGCTATCCCGTGCCGCGCCTCTCTGTCGCCGGGCGGCGATTCCTTCTCCGTTGATTCTGTTGAGAATCGCGCAAAACGCATCGACTCCACCCCGCCGGGCCGCCTTGCCGGTCGGGCAGCGCGGGTGCAGAGCCGGCAGCGAAACAACCGGCATTGCCCGGTTCTGCCCCTGTTTTCGGCCATTTTCTGCCTCTTTTCGACACAGAAGGGGGCGCTCGCGCTCGCGCTAACCCCCCGTGGCCAAAGGATTTTCTTAATGCTTTGTTAAGCCTCTCGGGCCGTCTGGGGCGATTTTGTGTCGTTTCAGCAACAGGGATCAGGGAAGGGCAGCGCAAAGGAGTTGATCAGACAAGTTGGCCGTTGCGCACCCCAATCGGTTTTGTATTTTCAACTCCGGAAGCAAGGGCGGTTGATCGTCCGACTTCTTGAACGTTGGGGATGGGGCAGGGAACGCTGTCCTTCAGCAAAGAAACCCAGACCCGTTTGAAACTTTTGACTGGAGGTCAGAAATGAACATCAAGAGCCTTCTTCTCGGCTCCGCTGCTGCTCTCGCAGCAGTCTCCGGCGCGCAGGCAGCTGACGCTATCGTCGCCGCTGAGCCGGAACCCATGGAATACGTTCGCGTCTGCGACGCTTTCGGCACGGGCTACTTCTACATCCCGGGCACGGAAACCTGCCTCAAGATCGGCGGCTTCATCCGCGTTCAGGGTGACTTTGGTCCGGACGCCGTCAACAACAAGATCGGCTGGGGCACCGCTGGCACCTCTGATTGGGATGTCTTCTCCCGCGCTTACATCTCGTTCGACGCCAAGAGCGACACCGAGTACGGCACGCTCACCGGCTTCTTCGCAATGGAAGCAAACGCTGACACCGACGCCGTTGACGCTGGCGACAGCCTGTTCGACGTCGACGAAGCCTACATCCAGCTCGGCGGCTTCAAGGCCGGCTTCTTCTACAGCTGGTGGGATAAGGGCCTGAACGGCGAAACCGACACGCTCGGCAACGTCACCGAGTTCAACTCGGTTGCCTACATCTATGATGGCGGCACCTTCCAGGCTGGTGTGTCTATCGATGAGCTCGAAGGCACCTCCACGAAGCCGAACGGCGTTGGCATTGCCGGCATCGTTTCCGCTACGCTCGGCGGCGTAAGCGTCGACCTGCTCGGCGGCTACGACACCGAATTCGAAGAAGGCGCGATCCGCGGCCTGGTTTCCGCAGACATCGGCCCGGGCACCCTTCAGGCTGCTGCCATCTGGGCATCCGACCCGAACGCCTACTGGGATGACTCCGAGTGGACGGTTGCTGCTTCCTACCGTTGGAACGCTACCGACAAGCTCGCAATCACCCCCGGCGTTCAGTACTGGGGTAACCTGCAGGACTCGCTCACCAGCTTCGGCAACGACGATGCATGGCGCGCTGGTGCAACGGTTGACTACAAGATCACCGAAGGCCTCGCTAGCCGCGTGTCGGTTCAGTACAACGACGCCGACAACTCTGACGATTTCGTCAGCGGCTTCGTCCGTCTGCAGCGTGACTTCTAATCTGACCTGACCTCGGTCAGTAAGGGAAAGCCCGGCTCCACAAAGCCGGGCTTTTTCGTTTTGGCGCCGTTCGCAGCGCCTCGGCGTGAACGCCGGGCGGCGGGCGGCCGGCTTATTGCTGGACAAAAGCGGCGATCGCCTCTCTCGGCCCGTCGAGGTGCAACAGCGGCGCGTGGCCCTGTCCGCGGGCGGTCAACGCGACAAGTTCCGGATGCCGGCGTGCCATCTCTTCCACCGTGGACTGAGACAACAGCCTGGAGTGCTGGCCGCGAATGACCATCATCGGCAAACCGGCGAAGGCATCGAACTGCGGCCAGAGATCGGGAAGCGGGGTATTGCCTTTCAGCGCCTGCAGCGGTGCGGCGATCGCAGGGTCGAAGTCGGCAACCGGCGCCCCGCCCTCGTCGCGGTAGATGGCTCTTGCCATTTCCTGCCAGTCCTGCTCGTTGAGGGCCGGGAAATCGCCTCCATGGACGGCTCGCAGATAACGAGGCGCGGCCGCCCAGCTTTCGGGTCCCTTGGCAGCCTGGAGATAGTCCCTGATCTTGAGCAGGCCCTCGATTTCCACGACCGGCCCGATATCATTGAGGATGACGCCGTCGATCAGGGCAGGGGCGATGCCGATCAGGTGATGGAGGATCAGGCCGCCGCGCGAGGTGCCGATGAAGATCGCCCTGTCGATCTGCAGATGCCCGCAAGCGGCGATGACGTCGGACGCCTCGATCGCGATCGTGTAGCGGGTCTTGTCGTGATCGCGTGCGGAATTGCCACGGCCACGGTAGTCAAGGGCGATGACGGAACGGCTGCCGCCCGCCGGCGAGGCGAGAAAGCAGGCGATGGCGTGGAAATCGCGGGAGTTGCGTGTGAGGCCGGGCAGGCAGACGATCGGCTTGGCGCACCCGCGTGCTTCCGGCCCATAGGACCTTGCATAGAGTTCCAAGCCGTCCGCCGCTCGAAAACGGTGTTCCCGAAACTCTCCACGATCCACGAACGGCTCCCTGCATCCAAAATCGGCACTACGCTCGCGTTCGATAAGACGCGAGCGTAGGTGGATCGTAGCTTTTGAATCTCGAACCGCAAGGCCGAGTCAGCCCCCGAGGAAGAAGCGGACGGCTCCGGCTGCTGCCTGCCAGGGGGGGCGGCTCCAGGCCTTTACGTCCGGAAGGCATTCAAGCCAGGACGAGCTGGTTCAGGTTCCTCGGCTCACCCGTAGGGCGAATTGCACTGGCGCCGCGGTCCATAGTACGGCTGAAAGGTATTGTCCCAGGCTCGATAGGATCTGTAGCGCGCGTAGCACCAGCGGGTATGGGCATTGCCCCCGCCGTAATATGTCGGGCCGTAATAGCGCGGTTGGGCAAGCAGGCCGCCGACGATTGCGCCGGCCGCAAGACCGCCGAAGAGAGCGCCGAGATCGTTATCGTCGTCGTGATAGTGGCGTCGGTGATAGCGGCGATAGTTCGAATAGCCGCCGCGATGACCGCGCGGAACCCACATCCGCTGGCAGCCGCCGGGGAAGCTGCATCTGCCGCTCTTGCGGGCTTCGCCACGCTCGTAGGTGAACTGCGCCTGTTGAATGTCCGCGGCCTGCGCCTTGATCGCTGGTACGACTGGGAACGCTTCCGCGGGAGGAACGCTGCTGATCGCCGTCGCCAGCGACAGAGCCACAATTGCCAAGGTCTTCATCGGCCTCACCATTTCCCTCGGAAAAAGGGATTCCTTTCCACGGGAAAATGGCTGAAAAGCTGTTTTGTGCCATGGCTTAGCGCCGAATCACGAAGATTTGACCACCTATGCGTGGCCGACAGGAGCCTAACGCGACTGCCGCCCAATGCGCAAATCCGAGACGATGTCCGTCTCCTGCCCGAGGCGGGATTTGTAGACCTGGTAGTTCTCCATGACCCGCTGGACGTAGTTGCGGGTCTCCTCGAAAGGAATGCGCTCGATCCAGTCGACGACCTCGTCGATCGGCTTGCCGCGCGGGTCGCCGTAACGGGCGAGCCATTCCGGGACGCGACGCGGGCCGGCATTGTAGGCGATGAAGGTCAGGATGTAGGAGCCGCCGAAGCTGTCGATCTGTTCGCCGAGATAATGCGCCCCGAGCGTCGCATTGTAGCCGGCGTCCGTCGTCAGGCGGTCGCTGGAATAGGCGAGGCCGTAGCGGCCGGCGACGCCCTTGGCCGTGCCCGGCAGAAGCTGCAAGAGGCCGCGGGCGTTCGCCGCCGAGACCGCCGCCGGATTGAAGGCGCTCTCCTGCCGGGCGATTGCATAGGCGAGCGCCTTGCCGGCGCCGCTGATATCGGCGCTCGCCGGAATGACGCCGATCGGGAAAGCCAGCGCAGCCACGTCGATCCCGCGACCGAAGGCGATCTTGCCGACCTGCAGGGAAAGCTGGTGATTGCCCGTGTTCTCCGCCCGCGCCGCCAGGATCGCGAGCTCTCCGGGACTGGTCAGCTCCTCGGCAAGCGCGCGATAGAGGCTGTCCGCGCGCCAGCCGTGCCCGGCGGCTTCGAGCTGGCCGATCGCCTTGACGGCCCCGCGCCCTTCGAAGCGGATGCGATCTTCCTCCGTGGGCGAGGGATAGCGGACATCGAGCGACGAGCGGCCGAGACGCGTGGCGGCGAGCTGCCCGTAGAATGTGCCGGGGTAGCGCGCCGCCTTGTCGAAGAAGGCGCCCGCATCTCCGGGTCCGCCGGCCTCGGCGGCGCGTCCCAGCCAATACCAGGCGCGCGCGGCTGAGATCGGCCGGTTCGAAGCCTCGAGGATTTTGCGGAAATGGCGCGCGGCCGTTGCCGGCTCCTCAAGCCCGCGAAGGGCATACCATCCCGCGTGGAACTCCGCGTCGACGACGTCTGCCGCCCGGGTCGCCGCATGGTTGGCGGCGATCCGGTAGGCGCCGCGGAAGTCACCCTTGTCGATGAGGCCGCGGCTGACGATGCGCTGTTCCGTCCACCATGCTCCGGGATTGACGAGGGCGTCGCCGTCCTTCGGCATCCGGGCGAGAAGCGCCGCGGCTTCCTCGTATTTCTCCTGCTTTCGCAGAAGCATGACGCGAATGAAGAGATAGGCGGGATCGTCGTGCCAGGAGCGATCGACGGCTGCCACCGCCGCCGCGGCATTGTCGCCGCCGCGGATGACTGCCGCCCAGGCACGCAAGAGCGATTGCGCCTTGCCGAGATCGCCGAATCGTCCGGCCTGCTCGATGCGGCCGCGATAAAGCAGCGTCTCCATCCGTCGCCTGTGGTCGTCCGCGGTCAGCAGAGCGGGGAACTCCGCGAGAATTTTCGTTTCCGTGCCCTTGTCGAGCAGCTCTTTCTGCCAGAGGGCGCGCAGCCGTTCGGCGGCCGCCGCGGTCTTGCCCTCGGCCACCAGCGCGCGCGCAAGGATGATCGCCCCCTCCGCCGTCTCCGGACGGGTCGTGCCGAAGGCGGCGATGACGTCCGCGGCGCGCGGATCCTCCCTGTAGAGTGCCCGTTCCGAATGGGCCCGCAACGTCTTGAGGCCCGGCCAGCCTTTGAGCTCGCGCTGCGCTTCGGCGATCTCGAAGGACGGAATATCCTTCTGTCCCGAGACGGCGATCGCCCAGGTGAGGATGTGCCGGTCGAGCGTCCCGGCCGGCATCTGGTCGCGGACAGCGAGTGCCGCTGCCGGCTGCCGGTTGGACAAGGCATCGAGGCCGGCCTTCAGGTCCTGAGCGATTTGGGCGGCAGCGGCCGGTATCGCTCCGGTCGCCTCACCGGTTGCGGCCTGTTCTGATTTGTTCGAGGGGCCTGATTTGCCCGAGGGGCCGGGCTTGCTCGTCGGCACCGGTATCCGGCTCTCGGCCGCGCCGGCCGAAGCGGCCAGCATCGCTGCCCCGATCATGGCGGCGACAGGCAGAAACAGAATTCCGCGCATCAAGAGCCCCGTGGTTCCCCGTCTCACACTACAGCGCCGCGCGTCTTATCAGACGCTCAAAGGACGCTGTAACACTTTGCATCGACGCATCGTGCTCTCCGAAGATCGATTCCGATTTTCGGGCCGATGCTGGATTTGCGGCCATATCGGCTAACGAAACGTTAGCGGATTGGCCGGCCGTCGCAAATGGCAGCGCGCTCTTCGCGATCCTCGGTCCTCCCGCATCCGGCGCCGGTGCGCGGTTCGTCTCGATCGCGTCATGGGTTGGGAGCCGGGACGAAATGCATCGTCGCGACGCTTGCCGCAGCCACTTCACATGATTATGGTGCGGCAGTTTTTTAACCGTCGATTGCGGCCAAAGCGTGGGTGTATTCGCCCGTTCGGCCGGCAGGAGTTGTGCATGTTCAAGGGTTCCATTCCCGCACTCGTAACGCCGTTCACGACCACAGGCTCGGTCGATGCGGATGGTTTCGTCGCGCATGTGGAGTGGCAGATAAAAGAGGGCAGCCACGGCCTCGTGCCGGTGGGCACCACGGGCGAATCACCGACGTTGTCCCATGACGAGCACAAGAAGGTCGTGGAGCTGTGCGTCGAGGCGGCCGCGCGACGGGTGCCGGTCATCGCCGGCGCCGGCTCCAACAACACGATCGAAGCGGTCGAGCTTGCGCAGCATGCGGAAAGGGCCGGCGCGGATGCCGTCCTCGTCGTGACGCCCTATTACAACAAGCCGACGCAGAAGGGCCTCTTCGCCCACTATGCCGCGATCGCCGAAAGCGTGAAGCTGCCGATCGTGATCTACAACATTCCCGGCCGCTCGGTCGTCGACATGAGCGTCGAGACCATGGCGGCGCTGGCGAAGGCCTATCCGACGATCGTCGGGGTCAAGGATGCGACCGGCAAGATCGAGCGCGTTTCCGAACAACGCATGGCCTGCGGCAAGGATTTCGTGCAGCTTTCGGGCGAGGATGCAACGGCGCTCGGCTTCAATGCGCATGGCGGCGTCGGCTGCATTTCCGTCACCGCCAATGTCGCGCCGCGGCTCTGCGCCGAATTCCAGGAGGCGACCCTTAGAGGCGATTTCGCCAAGGCGCTGGAGTATCAGGACAAGTTGATGCCGCTTCACAAGGCGATCTTCATGGAGCCGGGCCTCTGCGGCGCGAAATACGCGCTCCACCGCCTTGGAAGGATGGGCCGCACCGTCCGCTCGCCCCTGCTGCCGACGCTCGAGCCCCAGACGGAAGCGGCGATCGACGCAGCGCTCCGGCATGCGGGATTGATGAACTGATGGCTCCGAAAGGCAGCGAACGCACGGTCAAACGCGTCGTGGCGGAAAACCGCAAGGCCCGCTTCAACTACGAGATCGTCGACACCTACGAGGCTGGTCTCGTGCTGACCGGCACGGAGGTGAAGTCGCTGCGCGAGGGGAAGGCCAATATCTCGGAATCCTACGCCACCGACGAGGGCGGCGAGATCTGGCTGATCAATTCCTACCTGCCCGAATACCTGCAGGCCAACCGCTTCAATCACGAGACCCGGCGCCGCCGCAAATTGCTCTTGTCGAAGCGCGAGGTGAACCGCCTGCAGGGCGCGGTCAACCGCGAAGGCATGTCGCTGATCCCGCTCCGGATCTATTTCAACGAGCGGGGCCGGGCGAAGCTGGAACTGGCGCTCGGCAAGGGCAAGAAGCTGCACGACAAGCGCGAGACCTCGAAGGAGCGCGACTGGAACCGGCAGAAGAACCGTCTGCTGAAGGAACGCGGCTGAGGCCTAGTGATTTTGCAGTCAGGTGGAATCACCTGACGTCGTACAAATGCGGCAAAAAGCAAGCAGATAGGGCGGTGGCGCGAACGCATGTGAGCGCATTCCGGCTCTAAGTGCATGTCGCCCAGGAATATGCGGCGGTTTGGGGCCGCGACACGACATGGATAAAAACACCTGAAGCGCGTCGCATGAATACATTCATTCAGAGGCGCTTTACTGTGCGTTGGAGGGCGCTTCTGCCCTCATCCGGCCTGCCGGCCACCTTCTCCCCGCAAGCGGGGCGAAGGAGACTCGCGGCGCACTCCCAGTCACCTCTCACCGCCTGCGGGGAGAGGGTTAGGGGCAGACAACTCGTCGCAGCCTTTATGTAGATTACCGAACCTAAAGCTCGACGTCGTCGGCAACGGGTTCGACCGGGCGCTGCACGCGTTCGGAGGGGTCGCGGCCGATCTCGCCTCTGAGCGTTGCGAGGTCGATGAAGTGGTCGGCCTGGCGGCGCAGGTCGTCGGCGATCATCGGTGGCTGCGTCGACATCGTCGAGACGACGGATACCTTGCGGCCCTTGCGCTGCAGGGCCTCGACGAGCGTCGTGAAATCGCCGTCGCCGGAGAAGATCACCAGATGGTCGACGGTCTCGGATTGCTCCATGGCGTCGATCGCCAGTTCGATGTCCATGTTGCCCTTGATCTTCCGTCGTCCGAGCGAGTCGGTGAATTCCTTCGCCGGCTTGGTGACGACCTTGTAGCCGTTATAGTCCAGCCAATCGATCAGCGGGCGGATCGAGGAATATTCCTGGTCTTCGATCAATGCCGTGTAGTAGTAGGCCCTAAGCAGATAGCCGCGTTTCTGGAAAGCCTTGAGCAGCTTGCGGTAGTCGATGTCGAAACCCAGGCTCTTCGATGCGGCGTACAGATTGGCGCCATCGATGAAAAGAGCTAATTTCTCGCGCGGATCGAACATCGTCACTTCCTTTTCCATGCCCTGCACATTGACCCGCACCGACCCACGGAGGCTGCGCAGCAAATAGCCGGAGTACATTAACAGTTGCTTATATTGCAAATAATGTAGGTCATGCCACGCATTATGCCAACCGGCGCGTGACGACTATAGCTAGTTTTAGCAGTCGCTGCAGTTCGTCCACACTTCAATTTGCGATTGCCGCTGCTGTTTGTACTAGGATATCACGAAATACAATCAGTGTCTGTGACGTCCCACGGCAACCCGCAGGTGTCGTATTTTAACATGTGGCGAGCGATGGTGTGAGCGTCGGTGCAGGAAAAACTTGAACTTATGTTGTTTTGATTGTATCCGAGCGACTAATTCCAGAAATCGGAGCTGATGGGGCCGCGCCAGCGGCCGATCCGGTTTCGCGTCGTTAATCATGCGCGGCACGCCGCCGCGCCTCCTAAGTCGTAAAGGACAGGCCATGGCCCGCGTCACCGTCGAAGATTGCATTGACAAGGTCGAGAACCGCTTCGAACTCGTCCTGCTTGCCAGCCATCGCGCACGCCTGATTTCGCAAGGTGCGCCGATCACCGTCGATCGCGACAACGACAAGAATCCGGTCGTTGCGTTGCGCGAGATCGCCGACGAAACGCTTTCTCCCGGCGATCTGAAGGAGGATCTGATCCACTCGCTGCAGAAGCATGTGGAAGTGGACGAGCCGGAACCCGATGCGGCCTCGCTCGCCCCGACCGAAGCGGCTGCGGCCTTCACCGAAACCGCCGAGGACGAGGACCAGCCGGAAGCGCTCACCTTCGACCGCATGTCCGAGGAAGAGCTGCTTGCCGGTATCGAAGGCCTCGTCCCCCCGGAAAAGAGCGACGACTACTGAGATCCGTCCGGAACGCCCGTTCCAACGTGTTTCGCAGCAGTGCGCCACTCGTATGATTGGCGCACTTTTTTATGTTTATGTGCCTGATTCCACTGGAGCCGCCAGCGTATGATGCGCCAATACGAGCTCGTTGAGCGCGTGCAGAAATACAAGCCCGACGTCAATGAGGCCCTGCTGAACAAGGCCTATGTCTACGCGATGCAGAAGCATGGCCAGCAGAAGCGGGCAAGCGGCGATCCCTACATTTCCCATCCGCTCGAAGTGGCGGCGATCCTGACCGAGATGCGCCTCGACGAATCGACGATCGCGGTCGCGCTGCTGCACGATACGATCGAGGACACGACCGCCACGCGCCAGGAGATCGACGATCTCTTCGGCGAGGATATCGGTGCGCTGGTCGAGGGCCTCACCAAGATCAAGAAGCTCGACCTCGTCACCAAGAAGGCCAAGCAGGCGGAAAATCTCCGCAAGCTGCTGCTCGCCATTTCCGACGACGTGCGCGTGCTGCTCGTCAAGCTCGCCGACCGCCTGCACAACATGCGCACGCTCGATCACATGTCGGCAGACAAGCGCGCCCGCATCTCCGAGGAGACAATGGACATCTATGCGCCGCTGGCCGGGCGCATGGGCATGCAGGACATGCGCGAGGAGCTCGAGAACCTCGCCTTCCGCCACATCAATCCGGAGGCTTTCGAAACCGTAACCCGGCGACTGCAGGAACTTTCCGAGCGCAACGAGGGCCTGATCAGGAAGATCGAGGAGGAACTGAGCGAGCTGCTCCAGGGCGAGGGGCTGAAGGACGCGCAGGTCAAGGGGCGGCAGAAGAAGCCCTATTCGGTCTTCCGCAAGATGCAGTCGAAGTCGCTTTCCTTCGAGCAACTGTCGGACGTCTGGGGCTTCCGCATCATCGTCTGCGACATTCCCTCCTGCTACCGGGCGCTCGGCATCGTCCACACCCGCTGGCGCGTCGTGCCGGGGCGCTTCAAGGATTATATCTCGACGCCGAAGCAGAACGATTACCAGTCGATCCACACGACGATCATCGGCCCGTCGCGCCAGCGCATCGAACTGCAGATCCGAACGAAACGCATGCACGAAATCGCCGAATACGGCATCGCCGCGCACGCGCTCTACAAGGATCGGGACACCGTATCCGGCGACGCGACGCGCTCGCCGACGTCGAATGCCTATTCATGGCTGCGCCGCACGATCGAGTCGCTCGCCGAAGGCGACAATCCGGAGGAGTTCCTCGAGCACACCAAGCTCGAGCTCTTCCAGGACCAGGTCTTCTGTTTCACCCCAAAGGGCCAATTGATCGCGCTGCCGCGCGGCGCGACGCCGATCGACTTCGCCTATGCCGTCCACACCAATATCGGCGACACCTGCGTCGGCGCCAAGATCAACGGCCGCATCATGCCGCTGGTGACGCGGCTCAACAACGGCGACGAGGTGGAGATCATCCGTTCGGGCATCCAGGTGCCGCCGCCGGCATGGGAGGAGATCGTCGTCACCGGCAAGGCGCGCGCGGCCATTCGCCGGGCAACCCGCGCCGCCGTCCGCAAGCAATATGCCGGCCTCGGCTACCGCATCCTGGAGCGAACCTTCGAGCGGGCCGGCAAGATCTTCTCGCGCGACGCGCTGAAGCCGGTGCTGCACCGGCTCGGGCAGAAGGAAGTCGAGGACGCGATCGCGGCCGTTGGCCGCGGCGAACTCTCTTCGCTCGACGTGCTGCGCGCCGTCTTCCCCGACCACCAGGACGAACGGGTGACGGTCAAGCCCAGCGCCGACGACGGCTGGTTCAACATGCGCAGCGCCGCCGGCATGGTGTTCAAGCTGCCGGAGCGTTCCAAGGAGGCGGTCGCGGCAGGCCAGGTAGAGGGGCCGGAAGCATTGCCGATCCGCGGGCTTTCCGGCAATGCGGAGGTCCACTTCAGCCCCGCCGGCGCCGTTCCGGGCGACCGGATCGTCGGCATCATGGACAAGGACAAGGGCATCACCATCTATCCGATCCAGTCGCCGATCCTGCAGAAGTTCGATGACGAACCCGAACGCTGGATCGACGTGCGCTGGGATCTGGACGAGGCGAACAGCAGCCGCTTCATGGCACGGATCGCGGTCAGTGCGCTCAACGAGCCCGGCACGCTGGCCGAAATCGCCCAGGCGATCGCCACCACCGACGTCAACATCCGCTCGCTTTCCATGGGGCGGGTCGCCGCCGATTTCACCGAGATGCAATTCGATCTGGAAGTCTGGGATCTGCGTCAGCTCAATCATCTGATGGCGCAGCTCAAGGATCTGCCGAGCATTTCGCTGGTCAAGCGCCTGTTCGAATAGGCGCCAACGGCGGGCCGCGGTGCCGGGCGATCCGGGCGTCATGCGCGCAGCGCATGCCTGCCGCCCGTGTCCTGGCGCTGGTGGCGCCCATGCCTATGAACTATCTTCTGCGTCGGGAGGTAAACGAAGAGGTTTGCCATGTTCAAGCAGTTGAAGAAGATCACCCGTGCGCTGCACGTTCCCACCACCGAAGAGCGCGAAATCGCCTATCTGAACGGCTCCGTCGATCGCATCGATCTCGAATACCGTCAGCGTCAGATCGATCGCGGCCTGTTCCGCAACGGCTTCTGATCCGGAACGGGCACGTCGCAAAAGGCGCGTGCACACGCTGCCTTTCGCCGCGATACCAAAGAACGCCCGCCGACGAATGGCGCCTGGCCAGGCCGGCTGGCGCTACGGCGTGCGCGGTTTTGCCGCCCTTCGCATCGGCTTGCATGCGGCCTGTGTCGCGCCTATCTTGCGGCCCGCGAAAGGCGGACGGGCCGTCTACCGCATGATTCCTACTGCATGTGTTCCTGGATCGTCTCGCATCAAGGACGCAGACATGCGGCGTTTCAAGGTGCGGGCTCGCGCCCCGGTTGGAGGCGTGACCCGCTTAAAGATGCGGTCGTGACGGCACAATGTTATTCAGGCGCAGAAAACCGGTAACGACGTCCGAAAGACTCCGCGCGTTTCTCTGGCCGCGCAAGGGGCTGTCGCGCGGGTTCCGGTACATCGGCTTGCGCGTCCTCCGGCTGAATTCGTCTCCGCATTCGATCGCGGTCGGCGTGGCTGCGGGCGCCGCCTCGTCCTTCACGCCCTTCTTTGGCCTGCACATCGTTCTTGCGGTCCTCGTCGCTTCGGTCTTCTCCGGCAACCTGCTCGCGGCGGCGATCACCACCGCACTCGCCAATCCGATCACGATTCCGGTGATCCTGACGGCGTCCTATGAGCTCGGTATCGTCCTCGCGGAGCCGCCGGCAACACCCGCCCTCGGCGGCGCCGAAATCGCCCGGATGTTCGAGCAAATGGAGCTCGACAAGCTTTGGGGGCCGGTCTTCAAGCCGATGCTCATCGGCTCGCTTCCGCTTGCTGCGACCGGCGCCGTCATCTTCTACCCGCTTTCCTACCAGGCGGCCCGGCTCTTCCAGGAGCGACGTCGGCGGGCGCGGACGCAAAGGGTCGGACGTTCATCATGATCATCGGCATCGGCAGCGATCTCATCGACATCCGCCGCATCGAGAATTCGCTCGAGCGGTTCGGCGAGCGCTTCGTCAATCGGTGCTTCACCGATATCGAGATCGCCAAATCGGAAGCCCGCAAGAACCGCGCGGCCTCCTATGCCAAGCGTTTCGCGGCCAAGGAGGCCTGTTCCAAGGCGCTCGGCACCGGCCTGGCCCAGGGGGTCTTCTGGAAGGACATGGGCGTCGTCAACATGCCGGGCGGAAAGCCGACGATGCAGCTGACCGGCGGCGCCGCGGCGCGGCTCCAGGACATTCTGCCCGTCGGACATCGCGCCGCCATCCATCTGACGATCACCGACGATTTCCCGCTGGCACAAGCTTTCGTGATTATCGAGGCGCTCCCGGTTGCCCCCGTGGAGGGAACGGTTTAGAGCACTTGCCGAGAAGTCCGGGCCAACGCTTGAAGCGCGGGGGACCGGCGACATATAGATCGGATTGCGCGAGCGCCGCGCCAGCACGAACAGTTCAGGGGCGCAGACCAATGTTGAAGCGCGACGAGCGGGTGCCTCCCGGACAGGACGACAAGGAAAAACTGAGAGTGGAAGAGAAGACAGAAGCGAAGCAGAGCGGCCTCTGGGAGAATGTAAAGGTCATCATCCAGGCGCTGCTCCTGGCCGTGGTCATCCGGACCGTCTTCTTCCAGCCCTTCACCATCCCGTCCGGTTCGATGATGCCGACGCTGCTCGTCGGCGACTACATCTTCGTCAACAAGTTCGCTTACGGCTATTCGAAATACTCGCTGCCGTTCTCGCCGAACCTCTTCAGCGGCCGGATCTTCGCAAGCGAGCCGGAACGCGGCGATATCGTCGTCTTCCGTTTCCCGCCGAACCCGGACATCGACTACATCAAGCGGCTCGTCGGCCTGCCGGGCGACCGCATCCAGGTCCGGAACAGCATCCTCTACGTCAACGACAAGCCGGTCGATCGTGTGCCGGACGGCACCTTCTGCGCCGACGACCAGTACGATACGGGCGGCGACACCCCGGTTTACCGCGAGACGCTGGACAACGGCGTCTCTTTCGACACGCTTGACGCGTTTCCGGATTCGCGCGGCGACAACACCCGCGAGTTCATCGTCCCCGAAGGCCACTATTTCATGATGGGCGACAACCGGGACAATTCCGCCGACAGCCGCTTCGACGTCGGCTTCGTTCCGGCGGAAAACCTGGTCGGCCGCGCGAGCCTGATCTTCTTCTCGCTCGGCAACGACACGTCCTTCCGGGAAGTCTGGAAATGGCCGGCGAACCTGCGTTACGATCGGCTGTTCAAGGTCGTCCACTGATGAAGGGCCGCTCGTTGAGCGTGGAGGACCGGGCGCGGCTCGAGGCCGCGATCGGTTACCAGTTCGCTGAGAAGGAGCGTCTTGACCGGGCGCTGACGCATTCGAGCGCCAGGAGCGGTCGGGCGATCAACTACCAGCGTCTCGAATTCCTCGGTGACCGCGTGCTTGGTCTCTGCGTGGCGGAACTGTTGTTCCAGACGTTCAGCGACGCCAATGAAGGCGAGCTTTCGGTTCGGCTGAACCAGCTCGTGAGTGCCGAGAGCTGCGCCAAGGTGGCGGACGAGCTCTCGCTTCACGAATTCATCCGGACCGGCTCCGACGTGAAGAAGATCACCGGCAAGCACATGATGAATGTGCGCGCCGATGTGGTAGAGTCGCTGATCGCCGCCATCTACCTCGATGGCGGCATCGAGGCCGCACGGCGTTTTGTGCTCAGGCATTGGACGCATCGGGCCGCGAGCGCAGACGGTGCCCGCCGCGACGCGAAGACGGAACTGCAGGAATGGGCGCATGCCAAGTACGGCGTCGCGCCGAAATACAGGACGGACGATCGTTCCGGCCCCGATCACGATCCGCGCTTCACCGTGACCGTCGAGGTCGACGGGCTCGCGCCGGAGACGGGGACCGATCGTTCCAAGCGCGGCGCCGAGCAGATCGCCGCCACGAGATTGCTGGAACGTGAAGGTGTTTGGCAGAAGCGATCTGCCGGAAATTGACGGAAACCATGACGGAAACGAAAAATGATACGACCGTCGGCGCCGCGCCGACGCGCTCGGGCTTCGTGGCGCTGATCGGTGCGACGAATGCCGGTAAATCGACGCTGGTCAACCGCCTCGTCGGCGCGAAGGTATCGATCGTCAGCCACAAGGTGCAGACGACCCGCGCGATCATCCGCGGCATCGCGATCCACGACAACGCCCAGATCGTCTTCATGGACACGCCCGGCATCTTCAAGCCGCGACGCCGGCTCGATCGCGCCATGGTGACGACCGCTTGGGGCGGCGCCAAGGATGCCGACCTGATCATGCTGCTGATCGACAGCGAGCGCGGGCTGAAGGGCGATGCCGAGGCGATCCTCAAGGGCCTGAAGGAGGTTCCGCAACCGAAGATCCTGGTGCTGAACAAGATCGACCGCGTCCGCCCCGAGGACCTCCTGAAGCTCGCGGCCGCGGCCAACGAAAAGGTCGCGTTCGAGCGCACCTTCATGATCTCCGCGCTGTCCGGCTCCGGCTGCGACGACGTGATGGACTATCTTGCCGAGGCGCTGCCGGAAGGGCCCTGGTACTATCCGGAGGACCAGATTTCCGATCTGCCGATGCGCCAGCTCGCCGCCGAGATCACCCGCGAGAAGCTGTTCCTGCGGCTGCACCAGGAGCTTCCCTATGCGTCTCACGTGGAGACGGAGAAGTGGGAGGAGCGCAAGGACGGTTCCGTGCGCATCGAGCAGGTGATCTACGTGGAGCGCGAGAGCCAGAAGAAGATCGCGCTCGGCAAGGGCGGGGAGGCGATCAAGGCGATCTCGACCGCCGCCCGCAAGGAGATCTCGGAAATCCTGGAGCAGCCCGTGCACCTCTTCCTCTTCGTCAAGGTGCGCGAGAACTGGGGCGACGATCCGGAACGCTTCCGCGAGATGGGGCTCGAGTTCCCGAAATAATCAGCGCTGGAGCATTTTGCAGTCAGGTGGAATCATCTGACGTCGCACAAATGCGGCAAAACAAATGGATAGAGCGGTAGCGCGAACACATGTGAGCGCATCCCGATCTAATCGTTGACGCGCTTGCCCTCGGCATCGAGCACGGCTTCGCCGTCCTCCTTGACGAACGGGCCCTTGTGCGTATCCGGCAGGATGTCGAGCACGACCTCGGAGGGACGGCACAGGCGCGCGCCGAGCGGCGTGACCACGAAGGGGCGATTGATCAGGATCGGATGCTCGATCATCGCATCGAGCAGTTCCTCTTCGCCGAGCGCCGGATCGCCAAGGCCGAGCTCTTCGAACGGTGTTCCCTTCTCCCGGACGGCCTCGCGCAACGTCAGCCCGGCCGCCGCGATCATCGCTTTCAGCTCGTCGCGGGAAGGGGGAGTCTTGAGGTATTCGACGACCCTCGGCTCGATCCCGGCATTGCGGATCATCGCGAGCGTGTTGCGTGAGGTGCCGCAGGTTGGATTGTGGTAAATGGTGACGTTCATGGGGTTACCTCGGCGGAAGTTGGAGTTTCGACGGGCCGGGCCGGCCGCAGGAGCCAGGTCATCAGCGAGAGCGCGCAAACGGCCCCGAGCAATTCCGCGATCATGAAACCCGGCAGGTCGACGGGGCGGATGCCCGAGAAGGTGTTGGTCAACGATCGCGCCAGGGCCACCGCGGGATTGGCGAAGGACGTGGACGCCGTGAACCAGTAGGCCGCGGTGATGTAGAGGCCGACGAGCCACGGCACCGCCTCGCGCCGAAAGCGGAGCCCGGCAAGGATGGTGGCGGTGAGCCCGAAGGTCGCGATCGCCTCCGAGAGCCATTGTGCGGCCCCCGTGCGCATCTTCACCGAGACGTCGAGCAGTGAAAGATCGAACATGAGGTGTGCCACGACTGTGCCGGCGACGGCTCCGGCGACCTGTGCAACCAGATAAAGCCCGCAGTCGCGCCGCTTGAGGTCGCCGGAAAGGGCGAAGATCAGTGACACCGCCGGATTGAAATGGGCGCCGGACACTGGGCCGAGGATCGTGATCAGGACTATGAGGATCGCGCCCGTGGCGAGGGTATTGGCGACGAGCGCCAGCGCGTCGTCGCCTGTCAGGCTGTCGGCCATGATCCCCGAACCGACGACGGCGGCGACGAGAAGGCCGGTGCCAAGCGCCTCCGCCGCGCAGCGGCGTCTCAGATCGAATTCCTGCATTACTTCGTCCTATCTGCAGTCCATGTTGCGCGCCGAATTGCCGGTACAAAGAAAGAAGGCATTGTAGACGAGTCAGGCATGGGTCTCCTCCCTTGACAGACAGCATGGCCTGAGATCGGCGATCAGCGGGACGCAAAGATCCGGATGCCCGGCGCAGCAATCCTTGAGCATGAAGCTGATGACGCGGCGCAATCCGACGAGGTCGGCACGGTAGATTATTGACCGGCTCTGTCGCTCCGTCGTCACCAGCCCCGCGCGCTGCAGCTGCGCAAGATGCGTCGACATGGTGTTGTGCGGCACTTCGAGGAGGCGTGCGATTTCGCCCGCCGCCAGACCATCCGGCTCGTGCTTCACGAGGAGCCGGAACGCGTCGAGCCGTGTTGGCTGCGCAAGGGCGGCGAGGGCTGTGATTGCGTCGGAAGCGTCCATATGTCGGGATATATCGACATATTGAGATCGATGCAAGCGCCCTTCGCTCGCGCTGGCGAGCGCGCGGCTATTGCCGGTTGGCCTGATCGGTCGACGCGGCGGGATGCCGGCCGAGGAGCGGCGCGATCGTCTCTGCCCGGTTGGTCCAGACGTAGCCCGCGAAGTGGTCGGGAACCCGCGACAGGTCTGCGGCACTGTCGATGCCCGAGGTGAAGTCGCCGCCGTGGGGGCCAAGAAGGATGATCTCGCTTCCCGCGGCCTGCATGCGGGCGGCGAAACGGTTCGGCCATCCCCAGAGGAGCGGGGCGTAGTTGCTGGGCACTATGATCAGCGTGTCATGGCACGCCTCCGGCACGATGCCGGTCCAGCCATAGGCCACGTAACGGCCGAGGCAGGCGAGCGTCGACTGCCGGTCGTAGCCCTTCAGCCCGGGTATCAGGCGTAGGGTCTCCTGGGTCGGGGCGCTGCCGCCATAGACGCCGAAGACCTGTTTGCGCCATTCCGGGTGGAACCGGAGAAGAACGGCAAGGGTCGCGCCTTCCTCCCGCCGCTCGCTTTTGAAATTGATCAGGAAGCGGCCATTTGGAAGGGCGGTGAAAACCTCCGTCAACGTCGGCATCTGGCCCGTACCCCGGCCGCGGAAGGGATAGGTCTTGCCGCCGTCCGCGGTGTAGCCGTAGCCGATATCGAGCGTCTTCAGCTTCGACATGGGCGTCTCTTCGGTGACGCCGGTTCCGTTCGTCCGGCAATCGAGCGTCCAGTCGTGGAAGACGGCGAACTGGCGGTCCGGAGTAAGGTGGACATCGAGCTCGACGACATCGGCGCCTCTGTCGAGCGCCGCGCGCATGGATGCGATCGTGTTCTCGAGGTAGCCGTGTCGCGGCGGCTCGATGCGCTCGGCGGTGCAGGTGTCGTTTCCGACATCATCCAGGTCGAAGACCTGGTGGATGCCGCGATGGGCGAGGATTTTCGGCGCGCCGGCGGGCGGCGTTGCCAGAAGCGACGTGTTGAGGAGCCACACCAGGGCGATGACGACGAGCGCGACGGCAGCGACCTTCTTCATCGTGATTCCTCCTCTCGCGACGGCTTGCCCGAAAATGTGGGCGTGACGATGTCGCCGGCGGCACGCCGGTCGGATCTGCGTCTCGGCGCGCGATGGCCGGCCTTCCCATACATGGGAGTTAGGCGTTCGAAGCCCGTGATGCAACGCCAGCGCTGCCACGCGCGTCTGATAATACGCGCCGGCCTATAGGCCGCCGATCCTAGCATGAGGATCAGTTCTTTCTCATTTGCTAAGGAAGCAAATCTTTGAGGGGCCACAAAAAAGCCCCATTGAATAACGGCCGAACGCAGCTAAGTTAATGTAAGTTCTGATGGATAGGAGCCCGTTGGGCTGGCCTGACGACATTCCGCGGCCGGGCCGCCGCGTCCGCGCGGCCCGGCGGAAGCCGTGAGGCTTGGCCCGAGCCGGTTACTCGCTGCTTCTGGACACATCGGCGCTGTTTCCCGGCGCACCCTTCCGGAAGCGACCGAACCGCCCCGCGCTCCATGCGGAAGAACCAGATGGTTGTCGGTCTGGCGCTGAGGTTGGAAATGAATGCAGCATTGTTGAAGTTGCTTCGCCGTCTTGTCCAGAAGGGAAGTCTGACGGTCGTTTTTTCATCGGGAGAGAAAGTGGTCCTGGGTGATGGCACGGGCAAGCCTGCGGCCATACGCATAACCGACGCTCAGGCGGAAAGGGCAATACTGTACGACCCCGGGCTGAAGTTCGGGGAAATGTACATGGAGGGTCGCGTCGTCGTCGAGGACGGCGACATTTTTGAAGTCCTGTCGATCATCAAGAGCAATGGCGTCGAAAAGGCAGCAACCTTCGCCAACTCTATCGTCGCGCTGGGGCACGTGCTGCGCCAGCAGGTTAAGAGCCGGCTGCCGGTCAACCGGAACCGCTACAACGTTGCCCATCATTACGATCTGGACGGCAAGCTCTTCAATCTCTTCCTCGATGAGGACTGGCAATATTCCTGCGCCTATTTCCATCCGCCGGGCATATCGCTCGACGAGGCGCAGCGCGCCAAGAAGCGGCACATCGCGGCGAAGCTTCTGCTGGAACCCGGGCAGAGCGTCCTGGAGGTCGGTTCCGGCTGGGGCGGCATGGCGATGTACCTCGCCGAGTCCTCGGGCGTCGAGGTCACCGGCATCACGCTCAGCGAGGAGCAGTTGAAGGTCTCGCGCGAGCGCGCAGAAAGGCGCGGGCTCGCCGATCGCGTGCGGTTCGAATTGCAGGACTATCGCACCATGCAGGGGCGGCAGTTCGATCGCATCGTCTCCGTCGGCATGTTCGAGCATGTGGGCATCGGCAACTACGGCGCCTTCTTCCGCAAGATGAAGGAGCTCCTGAAGCCTGACGGGGTGATGCTGTTGCATTCGATCGGCCAGGTCTACAAGCCCTGGGCCACGAATCCCTGGATCGAGAAATACATTTTCCCCGGCGGCTATATTCCCGCCCTCTCGGAGGTGCTGCCTCGGGTCGAGAGCACGCGCCTGCTCGTCAAGGACATCGAGATCCTGCCGATGCACTATGCCTGGACGCTGCGCGCCTGGCGCGAGCGCTTCGTGGCGCGGCGCGAAGAGGCGATAAGGCTCTATGACGAGCGCTTCTTCCGCATGTGGGAATTCTATCTTGCCGCCTCCGAAACCGCCTTCCTCTACGACAAGCACTTCATCTTCCAACTCCAGCTCTCGCCGTCGCTGGAGACGGTGCCTGTCTCGCGCGACTATATCGAGGCGAAGGAGCGGGAACTGCTTGAATTCGAAAAGACGCGCCGGCGGCTGGAACTCGTCGCGGTCTAGCGCGGCCGTCGGTTCGCCCCTCATCCGCCTGCCGGCACCTTCTTCCCGTTTTGACGGGGAGAAGGGATATGCCGCGCCGGCTTAGTTCCCTCTCTCCGTTCTTACGGGGAGAGGGTTAGGTGAGGGGCAACAGCGCAGCCCCCAATCATCTCCTGTGGAGTTCAGCCGAGTCCTTGCTTGGCCTTCCTCGCCTGCGCCAGTATGGTTCGGCCGAAACAGGACACGGAAAGCACACATGACCGCAAAGCCCATCGCCGCCATCATTGCAAGCGAGATCAAGGCGACCACCGCGCAAGTCGCAGCGGCGGTCGAGCTCCTCGATGGAGGGGCGACGGTGCCGTTCATCGCCCGCTACCGCAAGGAGGTCACCGGCGGTCTCGACGACACGCAGCTGCGCGTGCTGTCGGAACGGCTCACCTATCTGCGCGAGCTCGAGGCGCGGCGGGTGGCGATCCTCGATTCGATCCGCGGCCAGGGCAAGCTCACCGACGAACTGGAGGGCAAGATCGCCGGCGCGGCCACGAAGGCGGAGCTCGAGGACATCTATCTGCCCTACAAGCCCAAGCGCCGCACCAAGGCGGAAATCGCCCGGGAGCGCGGTCTCGGAGCGCTGGCGGAGGCGATCCTTGCCGATCGCTCGATCGCGCCGGCCGAGCGCGCGAGCGCTTTCGTGAGCGCCGACGTGCCGGATGTGAAGGCCGCACTCGAAGGCGCTCGCGATATCGTCGCCGAGGGCATGACCGAGAATGCCGACCTGCTCGGACGGCTGCGAAACCACATGCGCGGGGCGGCTTTGCTGCGCGCGAAGGTCGTCGACGGCAAGCAGGAGGCCGGTGCCAAATTCTCGGACTATTTCGATCACTCGGAACGCTGGGCGTCGGTGCCGGGGCACCGGGCGCTGGCGATGCTGCGCGGCTGGAACGAGGAGGTGCTCTCCGTCGACATCGTCGTCGATCAGGAGGAGGCGTCGCCGCACAAGCCGGTCGAGCGGATGATCGCGGTTGCCTACAATGTCGGCGGGCATCTGCCCGGCGACAAGTGGCTGTTGGACGTCATCGGCTGGACCTGGCGCGTGAAGCTGTCGCTGTCCCTTTCGCTGGACCTGATGCGTGAGCTGCGCGAGCGGGCGGAGGAGGAGGCGATCCGCGTCTTCGCGCGCAACCTCAAGGATCTTCTGCTTGCCGCGCCCGCCGGCTCGCGCGCGACCATGGGCCTCGACCCGGGCATCCGGACCGGCGTCAAGGTTGCCGTGGTCGACGGCACCGGCAAGCTCATCGATACGACGACGGTCTATCCCTTTCCGCCGAAGAACGACCTCCGCGGAACGCAAGCCGAGCTCGCCTCGCTCATCCGCAAGCACAAGGTCGAGCTGATCGCCATCGGCAACGGCACCGGCAGCCGCGAAACGGAAAAGCTCGTGGCCGACATGATCGCCGCGATGCCGGCGCCGAAACCGACGAAGGTGATCGTCTCGGAGGCGGGCGCTTCGGTCTATTCGGCTTCGGAGACGGCGGCCGCCGAGTTCCCGAATCTCGACGTGTCGCTGCGCGGTGCCGTGTCGATTGCCCGCAGGCTCCAGGATCCGCTGGCCGAGCTCGTCAAGATCGAGCCGAAATCGATCGGCGTCGGCCAGTACCAGCACGACGTCGATCAGTCGAAGCTCGGGCGCTCGCTCGATGCCGTGGTGGAGGATGCGGTGAACGCCGTCGGGGTCGACCTCAACACCGCCTCGGCACCGCTTCTGGCCCGCGTTTCGGGGCTCGGGAAATCGTCGGCGGAGGCGATCGTCGCGCACCGCGATGCGATGGGGCCCTTTGCCAGCCGGCAGCAACTGCTGAAGGTGTCGCGCCTCGGTGCCCGCACCTTCGAGCAATGCGCCGGCTTCCTGCGGATACCGAACGGCGCCGAACCGCTCGATGCGTCGGCCGTGCATCCGGAGGCCTATGGGATCGCCAAGAAGATCGTGGCCGCCTGTGGCCGCGACGTGCGTTCGCTCATGGGCGACAGCGCCGCGCTCAAGCAGCTCGATCCGCGAGCCTTCGTCGACGAGCGCTTCGGCCTGCCGACGGTCAAGGACATCCTCGCGGAACTGGAAAAACCGGGGCGTGATCCGCGGCCGAGCTTCAAGACCGCGACCTTCGCCGAAGGTGTCGACGACATCAAGGACCTGAAGGTCGGCATGCGGCTCGAGGGCACGGTGACGAATGTCGCCGCCTTCGGCGCCTTTGTCGATATCGGCGTGCATCAGGACGGCCTCGTCCACGTGTCGCAACTCGCCGATCGCTTCGTCAAGGATCCGCACGAGGTGGTGAAGGCCGGCGACGTCGTGCAGGTACGCGTGACCGAGGTCGACGTTGCGCGCAAGCGCATCGGGCTCAGCATGCGCAAGGATGGCGGCGCCGATACCGGGCGCGAGGCGAGGGGAGGAGGCGCGGCGCCCGGCGGCAGCAATCGCGGCATGGCGCGCCCGCAGAAGCCGGAAGCGCCTTCTCAAGGCGCGCTCGGCGCCGCGCTGATGGCGGCAATGAAGAAGAAGTAGCGAGGACCTCCTGCGGCATTCTCGCCGCGTGGTGCCGGGGCGGCTCCGATCGACAATCGTCATCACCCGATGGAACGGGCCCCGGCCGCGGATCGTTACTCCCTCATCGACAAGGTATGATGATGGCTTCGGGTTACGCTCTATACATTAGTTAATTGAAATATAACCTGCTTCCCTTCATACTTTCCTGGTGGCGACATCGGTTCGTCGCGAGCAGGTGTCGACCATAGGAATGCCGGTCCACGGCGGAACAGGTCAGCGGAAAAATCCTCTTCCGCCGGGGCTCCCGGCAAGAGGAGGTGCGTCATGATACGCAATGTGGTCCGCGGCCTCGCGCTTACCGCTTTGTTGGCGGCAATGGTGACGGCCTATCCCCTTCCGGCGGATTCGCAAGCCGTTGCGAATTGTGCCAACCGATCGCAGGTGATCGATTTCCTTGCCAAGCAATATTCGGAAAAAGCCGCCGCGGTCGGACTGATCAACCAGCAGGCGGTCATGGAGCTCTACGCCTCCGACAATGGTACCTGGACCCTGGTCGTGACGGATGTTTCCGGCCGAAGCTGCGTCATCCTTGCAGGAAAGAGCTGGGAACAGATAACGCCCGTCGGCCCGAAAGCTTAACGCGCCCGGGCCCTTGATTGCTGTTGCGTGACCACAGCCCGCCTTGACGCGATGGCGCATCCGCCACCGCACGAAGTTCCGAGCCGTCCAGCGAAATATCAGCCGCAGACCACTACCGCGTGTCTCTCCGAGTTGGCGTCGCGTTCGGGGTGAGGTTGGGGTGCGCTTTTCGCGCACCCCTCCGATACGATACAGGAGAACCGTTCAGTCCGGCCTGCCGACGCTGGCATAGCGGAAGCCGTGCTTTGCGACCTCGTCCTTGCGGTAGATGTTGCGCAGATCGACGAGCAGCGGGGTCTTCATCGCCGTCCTGAGGCGTTCGAAGTCCAATGCCCGGAACTCGTTCCATTCGGTGACGATGACCACCGCGTCGGCCTCCGACGCCGCGTCGTAGGGGTCGCGCGCATAGTCCATTCCTTCGATGACCTTGCGGGCGTTCTCCATCCCTTCCGGATCATAGCCGACGACCCGGGCGCCGGCGTCCTGCAGCGCCTGGACGATCGCGATTGCCGGGCTGTCGCGCATGTCGTCGGTATTGGGCTTGAAGGTGAGGCCGAGGATGGCGATCTTCGCGCCGCGCACCTCGCCGCCGGCGGCGGCGATCACCTTGCGGCCCATTGCCCGCTTGCGGTTGTCGTTGACGGCGACGGTGGTTTCGACGAGCCGCACCGGGCTGTCATGGTCCTGCGCGGTCTTGACCAGCGCCAGCGTGTCCTTCGGGAAGCAGGAGCCGCCATAGCCGGGGCCGGCATGGAGGAACTTCGACCCGATGCGCCCGTCCAGCCCTATGCCGCGGGCAACGTCCTGGACGTTTGCCCCCACCTTTTCGCAGAGGTCGGCCATCTCGTTGATGAAGGTGATCTTCATCGCCAGGAAGGCGTTGCCGGCGTATTTGATCAGTTCCGAGGTACGGCGCGTGGTGAAGACGAGCGGCGACTGGTTCAGGTAGAGAGGACGGTAGACTTCCGTCATCACGTCGCGCGCCCGCGCGTGATTGCCGTCGAGGCCGATGACGATCCGGTCGGGGCGCTTGAAATCTTCGATTGCGGCACCTTCGCGCAGGAATTCCGGATTGGAGACGACGGCGAAGTCGGCGGCCGGATTAGTTTCGCGGATGATGCGCTCCACCTCGTCGCCGGTGCCGACCGGCACGGTGGACTTGGTCACGACGACCGTGAAGCCCTGCAGGTTGTCGGCGATTTCGCGGGCAGCGGCATAGACATAGGAGAGGTCGGCGTGGCCGTCGCCGCGGCGCGAAGGCGTTCCGACGGCGATGAAGACGACGTCGCTGCTGGCGACTGCGGTCTTGAGGTCATCGGTGAAGTTGAGGCGGCCGGCAGCGACGTTGCTGGCGACGAGATGGTCGAGACCGGGCTCGAAGATCGGGATCTGTCCCTTCTTCAGCGCCGCGACCTTGCCTTCGTCCTTGTCGACGCAAACGACGTCATGGCCGAAATCCGCAAAGCAAACGCCAGAAACAAGGCCGACATAGCCGGCGCCGATCATCGTGATTTTCATCCGCTCTTCCTTTTGATTGTGTGGTTTTTCTCGAGGATGTTCGGGTTGGGGATGTGTTTATCGGTTAAAAGGCGAAACAGGCTCGAATTGCAATCCTTGCCCGTGCAGGCGCGATTTTTTGCACTGCACCCAAGGACCATAGGTCAGGCTACTGTGTCTGCATTACGGCAATATTGTTCATACCATTCCACAAAACGCGCAACTCCTTCCTCGACGGAGAGGGAAGGCTTGAAGCCGGTCAGCGCCTCGAGCAGGTCCGGCGAGGCGTAGGTACGCGGAACGTCCCCCTGCTGCATCGGCAGCATGTTGCGGACCGCCGGCCGTCCCATCGCCTTTTCGACCGTCTCGACGAAGGTCATCAATTCGACCGGCTGGCCGCCGCCGATGTTGACGACGCGGAACGGCGCGTGGCGGGAAAGCGTGTCTGCCGCTTTGTCGGCGTCCACCCGGTTCTCATCCGACGGCGCGATGCGCGAGAGCCGCACGATGCCTTCGACGAGGTCGTCGATATAGGTGAAATCCCGGCTCATCCGGCCTTCGCCGTAGATGTCGATCGGGCGGCCGCCGCGGATCGCGTCGACGAACTTGAAGAGCGCCATGTCGGGCCGTCCCCATGGGCCATAGACGGTGAAGAAGCGGAAGGCGGTGGTCGGCACCTTGTAGAGATGCGCATAGCTGTGCGCCATCAGTTCCATCGACTTCTTCGTCGCCGCATAGAGCGTCATCGGCTCGTCGGCGCGATCCGCCTCGGCAAAGGGCACCTTCTCGTTGGCGCCGTAGATCGACGAGGTCGATGCCAGCATGAGATGCTTCGGTGCGATCGTCCTGGCGAGATCGAGGATGTTCCACGAGCCGACGAGGTTCGAGTCCACATAGGCCTTCGGATTTTCGAGGCTGTAGCGGACGCCCGCCTGCGCCGCGAGGTGGATGATGACCTCAGGCTCGGCGAGCTCGGCCGCGCGCTCGAGCGCCGACCGGTCCTCGAGCATCGCCGTGACTGCCTTGAAGCCATTGGACCGTTCGAGGATTGCGTGGCGGCGCTGCTTGAGCGTGACATCGTAATAGGGCGTCATCCCGTCGAAGCCGACCACGAAATGCCCCTCGTCGAGGAGCCGCTTGGCGAGATGAAAGCCGATGAAACCTGCCGTCCCGGTGATGAGGTAACGCACGATAGTATCCCCGATTGGCCCACACGCTCGTTCATACGCAGAAAGCCCGGCGATGGAAAGATGAAACCGTCAGTCCTGCGGCTCGTCGAGTCGTTGCTGCAGGGCGGTCAGGACGGACATCGCATGGCCCGCATACCGGCTGATCCAGCGGTCGTGGATGGCCTGGATCGGCAGGGCGTTCAGATGGTTCCACCGCTCCCGGCCCTCGCGCCGGACGAGAACGAGGCCGGCCTCTTCCAGAACCTTCAGGTGCTGCATGACCGTGCAGCGGTCGAGGCCGGCAAAGCGCTCGCAGAGCATGCCCGTCGTCTGCGGCGACTCTTTCAACGCGTCGAGCATCTGGCGGCGCAGGCCGCTCGCCAGCGCCTTGAAGACCGCGTCGTCTTTCGAATCAATTGACATGTTATATTTTTATAACATATTATCGTTGGAGACAATCTTGAGGAGGACGACATGGCTTTCGAATTTCGTGTGAACGGACGGATCGCCCGTCCCGTCGGGCAGGTCTTCGACGCAGTCGTGAACCCCGATCAGCTCAGCCGCTATTTCGTGACCCTCGGCGGCATCAGCGGTCCGCTGGTCGCCGGGGCAACGGTGACGTGGTGGGGCGAGGTGCCCGTGAAGGTGGAGGTGGTCGAGCCGAACGAGCGGATCGTCTTTCGCTGGGACGCGATGGTCGCAGAGGGTGAGGCGCCCTATCAGACGCAGGTCGAGATGCGCTTCCAGCCGCTCGATGACGGCGCCACCATGGTCACCATTGCCGAGAGCGGCTGGCGCGAGAACGAGCAGGGGCAGAAGAGCTCCTATCTGAACTGCGAGGGCTGGTCGCAGATGCTCGCCTGCATGAAGGCGTGGCTCGAATACGGCATCAATCTGCGCGACGGCTATTATGTGAGCGAGCTCTCCGGCAAGCCGGCGCTCGAGCCGCAGCAGTAGGGCATCCGGAGTACCATCTCCGCTTGATCCCCTTTCCGCCGCGGGTGTATGCCTCTTTCATGCAATGGAGCGATCAGGCCATCATTCTCGGCGTCCGGCGGCATGGCGAAAGCTCTGTCATCGCGGAGGTGATGACGTCCGGACACGGGCGGCACCTGGGGCTGGTGCGCTCCGGCCGCTCGCGCGCGATGCAGCCGGTGCTGCAGTCGGGCAATTCGGTCGAGGTAACCTGGCGGGCGCGGCTCGACGAGCATCTCGGTGAATTCCGCATCGAGCCGCTGCAATTGCGCGCCGCAAGGCTGATGGAGACGGCGACATCCGTCTACGGCATTCAGGCGCTGGGCGCGCTGTTGCGGCTCCTGCCGGAGCGCGACCCGCATCCCCATCTCTACGAGGCGCTTGCGGTCATCGTCGATCACCTCCAGGATCCGGCGGACGCCGGTGAATTGTTCGTGCGCTTCGAACTCGCGGTGTTGAACGATCTCGGCTTCGGCCTCGATCTTTCCGAATGCGCGGCGACCGGCGCGCGCGAGAACCTCGCCTTTGTCTCGCCGAAATCCGGACGTGCCGTCAGCCGCGAGGCGGGTGCGCCCTATGCCGACCGAATGCTCGCGCTTCCGGAGTTCCTTTCGGTGGCGCACCGGGCGGCCGATCGCGACAGCCTCGCCTCCGCCTTCCGCCTCACCGCCTATTTCCTCAACCGCCATGTCTATGAACCGCGGGGCCTCGACGCCTCGTCGGCCCGCGACGGCTTCGTGCATGCGACGCTGAAGGCGCTGACCTCCGCCTCGTCGGCGGCATGAATGAGAGGGCGCCGCACGTTGCATGCGGCGCCCTCGAAAGTGCCGTCAGCCGATCTTGCCGCCGCCCTGCCGGGTGACTGCGACGACTGCCGGGCGCACGGGCATGTCGTCCTTGAAGTCGGGCCAGCGCGTGGCCGGCTTTTCGTAGGTTGCGAGACCTGCGTCGCCCGGGTGCTGGACCGCCAGGAAGAAGGTGTCCGCCGTCGGATTGAAGCTCGGGCCGCACATTTCGGCGCCGACCGGAACGCGGAAGAACAGCTTCGACGTCCCTCGGCCTTCCCCTTCGGTTTCGACCGCCCAGACCCCGTCCGTGCGGCCCGTGTCCTTCTCGTTGTTGCCGTCGGTCGAGACCCAGAGACGGCCGTCGGCGTCGATAGCGCAATTGTCCGGCATGCCGAACCAGCCGTTCTTCGTCGTCTCCGTCGAGAAGGAGGCGCCGACATCGGCAACGCTCGGATCGCCGCATTTCAGCAGGACGTCCCAGCGCGACTTGGTCGAGGCGAAATCGCCGTCGGTCTCCGAGATTTCGATGATGTGGCCGAAGGCGTTCTCGGCGCGCGGATTGGCTGCGTCCACCTCATCCGCCTTGCGCTTGGTGTTGTTGGTGAGCATGACGTAGACCTTGCCGGTCTTCGCATTCGGCTGCACGTCTTCCGGCCGGTCCATCTTGGTCGCGCCGAGTGCGTCGGCGGCAAGGCGGGCATCGATCAGCACGTCCGCCTGCGAGGCGAAGCCGTTCTCCGCCGTCAGCGGGCCCTCGCCATGGACGAGCGGCATCCAGGTGACCGTGCCGTCCTCGTCGAACTTCGCGACATAGAGCGTGCCGTCGTCGAGCAGGTCCATGTTCGCGGCGCGATCGTCGGGGTTGAAGGTGCCTTTCGTGACGAACTTGTAGACGTAGTCGAAGCGCGAGTCGTCACCGCAGTAGAAGACGACGCGGCCGTCCCTGTTGACGACGGATTCGGACCCCTCGTGCTTGAAGCGGCCAAGGGCGGTGCGCTTCTTCGGAACCGAGTTCGGATCGAAGGGATCGACCTCGACCACCCAGCCGAAGCGGTTGGCTTCCGTCGGCTGCTTGGAGAGGTCGAAGCGGTCGTAGAACTTCGACCAGGCATATTCGCCGCCCGGCGCTCCGAGGCGCTGCAACTGCTTGAACTCCGGATGGTCCTCGGCGATCTCGCCGCCGAAATAGCCGTTGAAGTTCTCCTCCGCCATCACATAGGTGCCCCAGGCCGTGACGCCGCCGGCGCAATTGTTGATCGTGCCGAAGACCCTGGTGCCGGTCGGGTCGTCCGGTGTCTTCATGCGGTGGTGGCCCGCGGCAGGGCCGTGGATCTGCATTTCGGTGCTGGCGGTGATGCGGCGGTTGTACTTGCCGTCGAGTACCGGCTGCCACTTGCCGCCGACCTTGCGGATCTCGATGATCGTGCCGCCGTGGGCGGCCATCTCGATGTCGACCAGTTCCTTCGTGTATTCGCCGAGAGCGACCTTGTCCTTCTCCTTGCCGTCCTCCGTAACCTTGTCGACGCGGGCGAAGTTCGGGAACATGAGCTCGGCATTTGTATATTCGTGGTTGACGACCAGCAGGCCGTGGTCCGGATTGCCGTCGAGCGGAATGAAGCCGACATAGTCGTTGTTGTAGCCGAACTGGCGGCTCTGGGCTTCCGCCGTCTGGTTCAGCGGATCGAATTCCGGGCTGTCGGCGAAGACCTTGTCGCCCCAGCGCAGGAGGATATCCGCATCATAGCCCTCGGCGACGTGGTGCGTCTCGTCGACGCCGGCTTCGACTTCCTTGAAGTCGAACCGCGATGCCCCGCCGCTCGCTCTGGCCTCGTCGGCCGAGAGCAGTGCAAGCGGGCTGACGGTCGTCGAAATCGCCGCCACCGCGAGCGAGCCGCCGATGAAGGAACGGCGCGAGAAGCGACGGTTGATGATGTCGCCCATGGTCGGATTGGCGGAACAGTTCCGGCTGATATCCTCCCGTTCTTCCCGCTCTTCCGTCAGCGTCTTGAATTCGGTTTCTTCCGGCAGGCCGAGATGCTTGTCCATGGTCTGGTTCTCCTCGTTGGACGATCGAAGCCGCCGCGCTGGCACGCGGCGTCCGTCCGTCGCTCTAGCAGCCAGCTCGTGACAGTTCTGCGACAGTTCGATGAAGAGATTGCGGCACCCGCTCGTCAAGGAATTTGTGGGCTGGGATGCATGCGCCGACCGGCGGGGGGACGAATGCCGGTGACGGTGTTTTCCGCTCCGTTTCGCGCTAACGTTGCTCGAATCGATCACAGCCATTGTGATGCCGGGGGAACCGATGTTCGAGGCCATAGCCCTTCTTGCCTTTGCCATGGCGCTCGTCGCCTTCCTCCGCGGCCGCAACACCGCGGAGCGGCTCGATGCGGAGATCGAGAGCCTTAAGGCGGAGATCGCCCGGCTGGCGCGGCAGCGCGTGGCGGAGCCAGCAGCCGAGATCGCGCCTCCTGAAGAGGCGGAGGCCGCACCGGAGGCCGTGCCGCAGCAAGAACCGGCCGAGGGGCCGTGGTCGCAGGCACGCCAGGGCGCCCGAATCTTCGGAGGCGAGGCAGCCCAGGAACCCGCCGCCGAGCGGGTCGCGCGCGAGGAACCCGTCGCGGCGGCGGTCACGCAACCGGTCGCGGCCGCAAGAGGCGAGAGCCTCGAGAGCCGGATCGGCGGCCGGTGGCCGGTTTGGGTGGGCGGGCTCGCGCTCGCGCTCGGCGGCTACTTCCTCGTGCAATATTCGATCGAAGCGGGGCTGTTGAGCCCGGCCGTCCGGCTGACGCTTGCCGCCGCCTTCGGTCTTTTCCTCGGGGTCGTCGGCGAGGTCATCCGACGCCGCGCCGTGCCGACGATCGCCGACCGGTTCCGCAATGCGATGATACCGGGCGTGCTGACCGCTGCCGGTGCCGTGACGCTCTTCGGCGTCGTCTATGCGGCGCACGGGATTTACGGCTTCATCGGAGCGGGCACCGCCTTCACCCTCCTGGCGCTGGTTTCTCTCGCGACCGTCGGCCTCTCCCTGCTGCACGGCCAGGCGCTTGCCGGGCTGGGCCTCCTGGCGTCGCTGCTGACGCCGCTTTTCGTTTCGAGCGACGAGCCGCGGCCCTGGGTGCTGTTCGGGTTCCTTACGATAGCGTGGTTTGCGACGCTCGCCGCATCGCGCCTGCGCCGCTGGACGGTGGTGCCCACGCTCGCCAATATCGGCCTCGGTCTCTGGGGACTGGCCTACGTCGCCTTGTCCACGCCCTTCGAGGCGCCGCCGGTCGCCTTCGCGCTTCTGGTGATGCTCGCCGGCGTCGGCCTGATCTGGCCCGGTAGTGCCGAGCGCCAGGCGGGGCCAGGCGCAACAGCGAAACCGGCCAGGCCAGAAGCCGCCGTGGCCGGTGCGTGGGAGAGGCTCTTCACGCCGCCTCACGCAGCCATCACCATCTCGGCGGCGGTCGTTTCGACCGTTCTCGCCCTTCTCTTCATCAGCCCGGCGGTCAACGCCCTGCGCTTTCCGGTCACCGAGTTCGTGGTCGTGGTTGCGGCCCTTGCCGCCGCGGGCGCCATGCGGCCGACGGCAGTCTATGCCGCGCTGTTCGCCGCCTTCGCGGCCATTGCCGGCATCTGGAGCCTGACCGCCCTCAGCGGCGTTCTTGCCTATCTCGATCCATCGCTCAACCTGCCGGCGCCCGAAATTGTCGTCTCGGGCCTGACGGCGATGCTGACGGCGATGACCTTGTCGGCGCTTTTCGCCCTGTTCGGAACCTTCGTGCTTGCCCGGCGCCCGGCCGCGAACCGGCAGTTCGCGATCCTCTGGGCGGGCGTTGTGGCCGTCGTGCCGAATGCGCTGCTTGCCATGTCGTTCCTGATGACGGGCAACTTCGCCTTCGACCTGTCGCACGGGCTTGCCGCCTTTGCCGGCGGTCTCTTCCTGCTCGGTCTCGTCGAATGGCTCTATCGCGGCCGAGTCGAGGAGCTCGATCTCGCCGCCGGCCTGCTGGTGCTCGGCTCCTTCGGCCTCTTCGTCATTGGCCTGCATGCCTGGACCGACGGTCTTGCCACGACGCTCCTGATTGCATTCCTCGGTGCCGGCTATACGTTCGCGACGCGTCTTCGCGCCTGGCCCGTCCTTCCGTGGATAACGGTCTCCGCTGCCGTCGTCGTCCTGGCGCGGATCGCCTGGGAGCCCACGATCGTCGGCGCGGGCGCCCTCGGCAGGACGCCGGTCTTCAATGCGCTCCTGCCGGGCTACGGCATCCCGGCGCTGCTGCTCGTCGCATCCGCTTATCTGATGCGCGTCTCGCCGCACACACGGGTGCGCAATCTCCTGCAAGCGCTCGCGAGCCTCTTCGTGTTGCTGACGCTCGCAATCCTCGTGCGCCATGCGATGAACGGCGGCGTGCTCGACAGCTCCGTTCCGACGCTCGGCGAGCAGGCGATCTACACGCTGCTCGCGATCGGCGCCTCCGGCATCTTCATGACGCTCGACGGACGGTCGCCGAGCCCGGTGTTCCGCTACGGCGGCATGGTGCTCGGGGCCCTGTCGATGCTCTCGGTGCTTTCGGCGCATCTTGTCGGCCTCAACCCCTATTTCAGCGGCGAACTGCTTGGAAGCATTCCGTTCTTCGATCTGCTTCTGATCGGCTATCTGCTGCCTGGCATAGGCTATGCGGGTCTTGCCTGGTACGCGCGCGGCAGGCGACCGCTCCCCTATGTGATGGCGCTCGCCGTCAGCGGCGCCGTGCTTGCCTTCGCCTGGGCGACCCTGAGCGTCCGCCGTTTCTGGCAGGGGGAGAACGTCGCCGACTGGAAGGGTTTCCTGCAGGGAGAGACCTATACCTATTCCGTAGTCTGGCTCGTGCTCGGCGTGCTGCTCCTGGTCGCCGGCTCGCATTTCAATGCGAAGAGCATCCGCATCGCCTCGGCCGTGCTCGTCTTCATCGCGGTCTTGAAGGTCTTCCTGGTCGACATGTCCAATCTCGAGGGCGTCCTGCGGGCGCTCTCCTTCATCGGCCTCGGCGGCGTCTTGATCGGCATCGGGCTCTTTTACCAGAAGATCCTGTCGGGCGGCGGCGACGCATTCGCCGGCGAGGCCGATGGGGGCGAGGGGAGGGGCCGCGCATGACCCGACTTCCGGCGCTTGCCGCAGCCTTCGCGCCGCATGGGGAGTTGGCCGCCGCGCTTCTGCCCCATGCCTTTGCCGGGAACGACGGCTCGCACGACGCATCGCATCTCATGCGCGTCTGGAAGAATGCGCAGCGAATCCAGGCGGAGGAGGGCGGCGACAGCCGCCAGCTTGCCGCCGCCGTGCTGCTTCACGATTGCGTCGCGGTCGAGAAGAACTCGCCGCGGCGCGCCGAGGCCTCGCGGCTTGCCGCCGAAAAGGCGTGGCAAGTCCTCGACGGTCTCGGCTGGCGCACCTTGGACATCTCGGCCGTCGCCCACGCGATCCTCACCCACAGCTTCTCGGCGAACATCCCGCCGGAGACGCTGGAGGCGAAAATCCTGCAGGATGCGGACCGGCTCGACGCCATCGGCATGGTCGGCGCTGCCCGCTGCTTTTACATCGCCGGGCGGATGGGGAGCGGCCTCTATGATCCGCTCGACCCGCTGGCCGAGGCCCGGCCGCTCGACGACAAGGCCTTCGCAATCGACCATTTCGAGACGAAGCTCTTCCGTCTTGCGGATGGTTTCCAGACGAAGGCGGGGCGGCGCCTGGCGGTCGAGCGCGAAGCACGGCTGCGCAGCGTGCTTGCCATGCTGGTCGATGAAATCTAAATCTTTCAACATGTTGCCGCCGTGCGGTGAATCGGCTTGCGAGCGGTTTGAATCAATTTCTGAATTTGGAAAAAAGCGATGGAAGTGATCGGCATCAACATTCATCCCCTGAAAAGCGGGCGCGCCGTGCCGCAAACGGCCGTCAAGGTCAATCTCGACGGGCTCGCCGGCGACCGACGCTTCATGCTGGTCGAGCCCGATGGCCGTTTCATCACGCAACGCGAATTGCAGGCGCTGGCGCAGGTGGAGGCGCGGCATGCCGATGGCGGCGTGCACCTCAGGATGAACGGCGAGGAACTGTCCGTCCGATTCGATCCGGACCGCCGCCTCGATGTCCGCGTCTGGTCGAGCGACGTCAACGCCGCCGTCGCCGATGATGCGGCCAACGCGGCGCTTTCCGGCTGGTTCGGCCGCCCCGTCAAGCTCGTGCATATGGACGAGGCGGCCGAACGCTTCGTCGGCGCCGAATGGGCGGGGACGGCGGCACCGGTCGGATTCGCCGACGGTTTCCCGGTCCTCATCACGACGACGGGCTCGCTCGCCGACCTCAACCGGACGCTCGTCGAGAAGGGGCAGGAGCCGGTGGGGATGGAACGCTTCCGCACCAACATCCTGATCGACTGCCAGGAACCCTGGGAGGAGGACCTTTGGGAAAGCCTGGAGATCGCCGGCATCGCCTTCGACCTCGTCAAGCCCTGCGCCCGGTGCATCATGACGACGCAGGACCAGGTGACCGGCGAGCGCATTGGCGGCAACCCCATCCAGGGGCTTGCCGAAAAGCGCATGTCCGCCGATCGCCGCGTCGCGGGCGTGCTCTTCGGCTGGAATGCCGTGCCGCGGGGCGAGGGAACGGTGAGGCTTGGCGACGAGGCCAGGATCATCCACCGGCGGGCCGAGCGCTGGCCGATGAAGCAGCGTCCGGCCAGATGAACGCGATCGGCAGTGGGCATCGTTGAGGGCGCGCTTGCGCCTGCGGCATCAATTTCCGTGATCCTTGCCTCAATTTAATTGGCTTTCCTCAGTTTGCGGGCATCGCCATAGTATGGGCCCTCATCAACCGGAGCTTGTTCATGTCCGCTGTTTCACCAGCCGCCACCCGCGCCATCGAGCGCAGCAGCTTGCCGTGGCTCATCATCGTCGCCGGCTCCTTGATCGCCATGCTCACCTTCGGCCCGCGCTCCGCCATGGGCTTCTTTCAGTTGCCGATGCTCGCCGACAGGGGTTGGGACAGGACGACCTTCGGTCTGGCGATGGCGCTCCAGAACCTCTGCTGGGGACTTGGCCAGCCGTTTTTCGGGGCGATTGCCGACAAGTTCGGGACCTGGCGGGTGCTCGCGCTCTCCGGCCTCGTCTACGCCTCGGGCCTTGTCACGATGGCCTTTGCCGACGCGCCGATCTGGCTCCATATCGGCGGCGGCGTGCTCGTCGGCCTCGGCGTCGCTTCCGGCTCCTTCGGCATCGTGCTTTCCGCCTTCGCCCGCAACGTCGCGCCGGAGCAGCGTTCGCTCGCCTTCGGCGTCGGCACCGCCGCCGGTTCGGCCGGCATGTTCCTGTTCGCGCCGCTGAGCCAGGGGCTCATCTCCGCCTATGGCTGGTCCGACAGTCTCGTCTATCTCGGCGTCTTGATGCTGCTCGTGCCGCTCTTCGCCATTCCGCTGCGCGGCAACGCCACCTCCGGCCGCCAGTCGGAGGCGCTTTACAAGCAGACGGTCGGCGAGGCGCTCAAGGAGGCGTTCGGTCATCGCAGCTACCTGCTGCTCGTCTCCGGCTTTTTCGTCTGCGGCTATCAGGTCGCCTTCATCACCGCGCACTTTCCCGCCTATCTCGGCGATATCGGCATCGACGCGCGCTATGCGGTGATCGCGCTCGCCCTGATCGGCTTCTTCAACATCATCGGTTCGTTGTCGGCGGGCTTCATCAGCCAGCGCTATTCGAAGCCCTATTTCCTCGCCCTAATCTATCTCGCCCGCTCGGTCGCCGTCGCCGCCTTCCTGCTGCTGCCGCAATCGCCGGCTTCGGTGATTGTCTTCGCCATCGTCATGGGCCTCCTGTGGCTCTCGACCGTGCCGCCGACCAACGCGTTGGTGGCGATCATGTTCGGCACGCGGCATCTGGGCCTTCTCGGCGGCATCGTCTTCCTGTCGCACCAGATCGGCTCGTTCCTCGGCGTCTGGATGGGCGGCTATCTCTACGATCGCTTCGGCTCCTATGATCCGGTCTGGTGGGTGGGTGTCGCGCTCGGCGTCTTCGCCGCGATCGTCCATTGGCCGATCGAGGAGCGGGGCGTCTTGCGCCCTGCCATGGCCTGAGAGAAGGGCAATGCGTCCGGCAGCACCGGGCGCATTGCCTGTTTGCGACACTTGAAATCTGTCGCAAAACTTTCTAAATCAGTGGCAGCGGCCTCAGCCGCTTTTGTTTTGCTCCAATTATGCTCAGTGTGAGCATAATTGGTCCGGTGCCGGAAACGGCGAGAGGAGAGCCTGATGACCAGACCCGTTCTTCATGCGGAGAAAGCGCCCGCTCCGGCCTTTGTGAGCGCGGCGGCGCGCTACGGCGTCATCGAAAAGCCGGACCTCGCCTTCACGCCGGCAATCGCGCGCGAGACCGAGCATCTCTACGAGAAGGTCAAGGATTTCATCCCTCCGTTCGAGTGGGCCGCCTATGCCCCCTATGTCCACGCGATCAACCGGCTGAAGAAGGAGCGCAACGCGGTCATCCTGGCGCATAATTACCAGACGCCGGACATCTTCCACTGCGTCGCCGATATCGTCGGCGACTCGCTGCAGCTCGCGCGTGATGCCACCAGGGTCGATGCCGAAATCATCGTCCAGTGCGGCGTGCACTTCATGGCGGAGACGTCGAAGCTGCTCAATCCGGAAAAGACCGTTCTGATCCCGGACGTCAAGGCCGGCTGCTCGCTTTCGGAATCGATCACCGGCGCGGATGTGCGCCTGCTCAAGGAGCGCTATCCCGGCGTGCCGGTCGTCACCTACGTCAATACCTCGGCCGAGGTGAAGGCGGAGACCGACATCTGCTGCACCTCGTCCAACGTGCTTGCCGTCGTGGAAAGCCTCGAATCCGACACGGTGCTCTGTATCCCGGACGAATATCTGGCGATGAATGTCGCCCGCCAGACCAACAAGAAGATCCTGACCTGGAAGGGCCATTGCGAGGTCCACGAGCGCTTCACGGCGAACGAATTGCTCGCCTACAAGGAAGCCAATCCGGGCATCGAGATCATCGGCCATCCGGAATGCCATCCCGACGTGATCGCCGTCTGCGACTTTTCCGGCTCCACCGCGGGCATGATCAACTATGTCAAGGACAAGCGGCCCGAGCGGGTGCTGCTCGTCACCGAATGCTCGATGGCCTCCAATATCCAGGCGGAAGTGGAGGGCGTCGATTTCGTCAAGCCGTGCAACCTCTGTCCGCACATGAAGCGCATCACGTTGCCGAAGATCCTCGACAGCCTGCTCAACATGACGGAAGAGGTTCTGGTCGATCCGGCGATCGCCGACCGCGCACGCCTCGCGGTCGAGCGCATGGTGAACCTCAAGCAGTGATCTGAAGCCGGGCGGATTGCCCGAAGTCCATGCATGTCGTGGAGGAGTGACCGAGCCATGCTGACCGACCATTTTCGCCCGCAATCCTTCAACGGGATCGATGACATCGTCATCGTCGGCGGCGGGCTTGCCGGGCTCTTCTGCGCGCTGAAGCTGGCGCCGCGTCCCGTCACCATTCTCGCCGCCGCCCCGATCGGCCACGGCGCCTCCTCGGCCTGGGCCCAAGGCGGCATCGCCGCGGCGATGAGCAATGGCGATACGTTCGAAAAGCACGTGGCCGACACGGTCGCCGCCGGTGCCGGCATCGTCGACGAGAAGATGACGCGGATGATGGTCGCCGAAGGGCCGGCGCGCATCCACGACCTGCTCGAATATGGCGTGCCCTTCGACCGCGATCTCGAGGGCAAGCTCCTGCTTTCGCGCGAGGCGGCGCATTCCGAGCGCCGCATCGTCCGCGTCAAGGGCGACATGGCCGGCAAGGCGATCATGGAGGCATTGATCGCCGCCGTGCGCCGGACGCCCTCGATCCGGGTGCTCGAAGGCTATGTGGTCGAGGAACTGGTGCGCGAGGGCCGCTTCATTTCCGGCGTCGTCGCCAGGCCGGATGCCGGCCAGTCGAAGACCCGCGTTTCCTTCCCCGCGCGCGCCGTCGTGCTCTGCTCGGGCGGCGTCGGGCATCTCTTTGCCGTCACCACCAACCCGTGGGAAGCCTGCGGCCAGGGCGTCGGCATGGCGGCGCGGGCCGGTGCCATCATCGCCGATCCGGAATTCGTCCAGTTCCACCCGACCGCGATCAATATCGGCAAGGACCCGGCACCGCTTGCGACCGAGGCGCTGCGCGGCGACGGCGCCATCCTCGTCAATTCGGCGGGCCGCCGCTTCATGCTCGACATCCATCCGGACGGCGAACTGGCGCCCCGCGATGTCGTGTCGCGCGGTGTCTTCGCCGAGGTCAACGCCGGGCGCGGCGCCTTCCTCGACTGCACCAGGGCCGTCGGCAAGCACTTCCCCGAGATGTTCCCGACCGTCTATGCCTCGTGCATGGCGGCGGGCATCGACCCGGTGACCCAGCCGATCCCGGTTGCCCCGGCAGTGCATTACCACATGGGCGGCGTGCTGACGGACGGGCAGGGGCGGACCTCGATCGACGGCCTCTGGGCGGCGGGCGAGGTGACCTCGACCGGCGTTCACGGCGCCAATCGCCTCGCCTCGAACTCGCTGCTCGAGGCGGTGGTCTTTGCCGCGCGCATTGCCGAGAACATCAAGGGCACCCTGCCGGCGCCGAAGCTCGCCGCCTGGGGCGACGATGCCGGCGAGAACGACGATCCGGTGACCGTCGAGGACAGCCCGCCCTTCAAGGTGCTGCGCGGCCTGATGAGCGAGTGCGTAGGCGTCGTGCGCACGCGCGAGAGCCTGACGCGCGCGATCCGCGAGATCGCCGAGCTCGAGCGGGCCAACACCCGCCTGCGCTTCGCCAATATCGTCACGACGGCCAAGCTCATCACCGTCGCCGCCCTGCAGCGCACGGAAAGCCGCGGCGGCCATTTCCGTGCCGATTGCCCGACGGAACGGCCGGAATGGCAGCGGCGCACCTACCTGACGCTCGCCCAGGCCGAGCGCCTGGCGTCGGACGTGGCCGAGACCGCGCCGGCCTGACGATAACTCACGAGACCTCAACAGCAGGAAAGACAACATGACCGCCGCTCTTCGCCCGGAACTGCCCGCCCTTCTGGCCGAGGAGCAGGTGAAAGCCGCCCTGCTGGAGGATCTCGGCCGCGCCGGTGACGTCACCACGCTTGCGACCATCGGCCCGGACATGACGGCCACGGCGCACATGAGCGTCCGCGAAGCGGGCGTGATCGCCGGGCTGGAGCTCGCGCGCACGGCCTTCCGCCTGATCGATCCATCGATCCGCTTCGAGGCGCTCGCCGCGGACGGCGACCGCGTGGCGCCCGGCACGGCGATTGCTCAAATCTCCGGCCGTGCCCGCGGCGTGCTTTCGGCGGAGCGGGTGGGGCTCAACTTCCTCATGCATCTCTCGGGAATCGCGACCTACACGGCGAAATTCGCCGACGAGATCGCCCATACGGCGGCAAAAGTCTGCTGCACCCGCAAGACCATTCCCGGTCTTCGGGCCCTGGAGAAATATGCCGTCCGCCTCGGCGGCGGCTCCAATCATCGCTACGGCCTCGACGATGCGGTGCTGATCAAGGACAACCACATCGCCGTCTCGGGCGGCGTCGCCGGTGCGATCCGCGCCGCGCGCGCCTATTGCGGCCACCTCGTCAAGGTCGAGGTCGAGGTCGACGGAGTTGCGCAATTGCGCGAGGCGCTGACGGCGGCACCCGACGTGGTCCTGCTCGACAATATGGGGCCGGATCTGCTCCGCGAGGCGGTCGCCATCAACGCCGGACATTGGGGCCTCGCCGCCGCCGACTATGCGGCCGATCCGCGCCGGACCCTGCTGGAAGCTTCCGGAAACGTGAAGATCGAAACGATCCGGGCGATCGCCGAAACCGGCGTCGACTACATCTCGACCTCGAAGATCACCATGGCGGCGCCGACGCTCGACATCGGGCTGGACGTGTCGATCTAGGTAGCTGCGCCACCGCAACTTTGCCGCGCCGGGGCGGAACGACCCCGCCAGCCGCGCGTTGTCCCTCATCAGCCCGAGAGGATGAGGAGGGACTTCCGATGACGAGAACGATGATCGCGATTGCCTGCGTGGCGGCAATGGCGGCTTCCGCTTCGGCGCAGCAATCGTCGCAGACGGCCACCGCCGAGTTCATCGGCAAGGACGGCACCGACATCGGACGGGCCACTTTGACGGCGGGCGGGAAGGGCGTGCTGATCGAAATGGAGATCAGCGACCTGCCGAAGAACACCTGGGTCGCCTTCCATGCTCACGAGAACGGGCGCTGCGACGCAAAGGAAGGTTTCGAGTCCGCGGGCAAGCATTTTGCCGGCGAGGACGAGAACGCCGAACACGGCTTCCTCGCCTCCGATGGCCCGCATGCGGGCGACTTCCCGAATCACTATGTGGGCGCCGATGGCGTCCTTCGCGCTCAACTGTTCAACGGCTTCCTGTCGCTTGACGACAAGGGAAACGCAATTCGCGGCCGCGCCCTCGTCATTCACGCGCACTCCGACGACTATCGCAGCCAGCCGGCCGGCGACGCCGGTGACCGCCTCGCCTGTGCGGTCGTGAAATAATGCCGGTCGCGCAACAGTGCGCAGCTGTTTTTCCGTGAAGCAGGGATCAACGCCCGCCGACCTTGAGGCCGGGGGCGGGCCGCTCGTCGAGGATCTGCCGGCGGAAGCGGAAGAGCGCTGCCGGCCGCCCGCCGGTGGAGGAAAGCGTCTCGCCGGTCGGCTCGACGAGTTCCGCCCCTTCGACGAGGCGGCGGAAATTCTGCTTGTGCAGATGACGGCCGGAGATCGCCTCGACGGTCGCCTGCAGGTCCGTGAGCGTGAAAGCCGGCGGCATCAGCTCGAAGACCACCGGCCGGTATTTGATCTTGCCGCGCAGTCTCGCGACGGCAGTGGCGACGATCCGGCGATGGTCATGCCGCATCGCCAGGCCGATCGCCGGGTTGTCGGGATTGCGGCAATGACCGTCGATCACGGCCTCACGCACCAGCCCCACCTCGTAGAGCAGCTCGTAGCGTTCCAGCACGCGCTCCTCGTCCCAGGGGAAATCGTCGAGTCCGAAGGCGAGGCGCACGCGCGACCGGCGCTGCACGGCGGACTTTTCATCGCCCGGCAGGCCGGCCTCCCACCGCGCGAGCGCCGGCAGGATCGTCTGGTCGAGAATCGCGGGCCGTCCCTGACGCCAGTCTTCCCAGGGCAGGTAGCCGTACCAGTCCCGCCAATGGGCACCGGCCTCGGCCAGCCGCTCGTTGTCCTCGGCGTCCGTGCGCGTCAGCGCCAGATAGCCGACGGAGACCATGTGCTTGCCTTCTTCTCCCGGCAGGCGCTGGCGCCCGCGATCGCCGAACGTATAGAGCTGCTCGATATAGCCGAGCTTGAGTGCGGTCTGCTTTTCTACATGGGCGCGGAGGTTGGCCTCGAAAGTGCGATGATGCGCCGGGTCGAAGGGTCCGAAGGGCAGGCTGTCGCGCGTGTCCGCGTCCGCCTCGCTGGCGGCGAGAATGCGCGGGCTGCGGTTGACGACGGCGACGATGACGGCGTTGAGCCCGATCTCGACCGTGACCGGCTGCCCTTCAACCGGCATGTCGCGCCTTCTCCGGACGGAGCGGCAGGACGAAGGGGGCATTGCCGTCCGCGTCCGCGCCGCGGCCAATGGACCGCACGGCCGCGACCAGCCGTCCTTCGCGTGACAGGGCCTGGTCGCCGATCTCCACGAGTCGCATGTTCGGCGTCGCGAACGGCGAGGCAAGCCGCAAGCGCCTGGCGAGCGCGTCGTCGTCCTGGTCTGGCTCGACGGCAAGGGCTGCGATCAGCGCTGCGGCGGGCGAACGCGAAACGCCCATCCAGCAATGGATGAGCAGCGGCCGCGTGCGGTCCCAATCGCGGGCAAAGTCGATTATGTGCCGGACGTGCTCCTCCTGCGGCGCGATCAGGTCGCCCGTTCCGGCAAAGCTGATGTCGTTGACGCCGAGCGTCAGATGCTTCGCCTGGTCTATCACTGCGGGACGGTGAAAATCCTGACCCCTGGCGAGCAGGCTCAGCATTTCCCGGCAGCCGTGGCGGACCGCCATTTCGGCAATGCGCGCGAGCGGCGAGACGACGATGCCTGCCATGTCAGGCCTCCTGCCTCGTCTCGGCGCGTTCCGTTTCAAGCGCATCGAAGCGGGCCGCGAAGAGCCGTTGCGCCTCGATCGCCGGCAGCGGGTCGATCAGCAGCGTCTCGCGCGTGATCCCGCGGGGCTGGCCGAAGAACTTGCGGGCCTCCTCCGCCGAAAAGCCGGCAAGCTCCGTCGCCTCGAAATAGGCGGCGACGCGGTCCGCCTTCTTGATGCGCTCCTTGAGCTCCCTCGGGGTATGCGGCGGCAGGCCGAAGCGCAGATGGACGGCGCTTTCCAGCCGTTTCTCCACCGTCTTGTAGCCGCCGCCGACGACCGCCTTGAACGGCGAGATCATGTCGCCGATGACATATTCCGGCGCATCGTGCAGCAGCGCCATCAGGCAGTCCTCGGCGTTGCAGCGGTTGGTGCGGCGGAAGATATCCTCGACGAGGAGGCTGTGCTGGGCGACCGAGAAGGCGTGGTTGCCGGCGGTCTGCCCGTTCCAGCGCGCCACGCGGGCAAGCCCGTGCGCGATATCGGTCAGTTCGACATCGAGCGGCGAGGGGTCGAGAAGATCGAGCCGCCGACCGGAGAGCATACGCTGCCAGGCGCGTGCATTGATCATGCGCTTGCCTCGTCGGCTTCGCTCGGGAAGGCGAGGCCGGTCCAGCCCGGCAGCGTCAAGGTCACCGGCACGTCGCCGGCAAGGATGGCCTCGCCCTTGGCAATCGCCTCGCCCGCCTTGTCGATCCGCACGATCCCAAGGCCTGCCCTGTCCTGCACGGTGCCGAGCGCGCCGATCGGCCGCCCGTTGACGGCAATGGTCGTGCCCGTCGGCGGGAGGAGCGTCTCGCCGGCAATGATGACGACCCGGCGGCGCGCGCTGCCGCGGTGCTGCATGCGGGAGACGACTTCCTGGCCGACATAGCAGCCCTTGCGGAAGGAAAGACCGCCGTTCAGATCCATCAGCACATCATGTGGGAAGGCGTCCTGCAGGGCGTAATCGCGGCCCGAAACGGCGACCCCGGCCGAAATCCGCAGCCGGTCGAGATCGGCGAGCCCCGCGTTCGAGGCGATCGTATCGCCATAGAGGCGGAAAACGGAAGTCCCGGCTTTTTCAAACCGATGGTCGCGATAGCTCTTGGGAGGCCGCTCCTCATCGAAGGTGACCGCCACCGCCGCCGGCGACTGCAGTGAAAGCTCCACCGCCGAGCGCAACTTGTACATGCTCAACCGCTTGAGCAGCGGCTCGGCCTGGTCGCTGGACGTCTCCAGCTGCAAGGCCTCGCCATCGCGGGAAATCAGGAAGTCGAACAGGATCTTGCCCTGCGGCGTCAGCAGCGCGCCGGGCCTGGCTTCGTCCGAAGCCAGCGCGCCGATATCCGTGGTGATCAGGCCCTGAAGAAGCGGCTCGGCGTCCTTGCCGGAAACGCGGACGACGGCGCGGTCGTCGAGGCAAAGCTGGGGCATAAGTCGAATCCTGTTCTCTTTACGCAAAGAGGTAGGATGTCCGCCGTTGATCGGCAAGCGTGCTTCAATCGCCGGCGATGAAGAATTTCCAGCGGCCGTCCGGCGTGATGCCGACGCGATAGAAATTGTAATTGCCCAGTTCTTCCATGCCGGCGAAGTCCCCGGCGGTGACCAGCCGGAACAGTTCCACCTTCTCCGGCGGTGTCAGCGATGCCAGCGGCTTTTCGGCAAAATAGGGCCAGACATAAGCCTCGTCCGGCGTGCCCTTGTCGGCCAGGACGAAGCCGGTCGACAGGACGTCGAGGAGGATCGCGAGGATTTCAATGCCGTCCTGGTCGCCGGAGAGCCCCTTCAGCGTCGCGATCGGGTCCTCGTCGCCGGTTCCAGCAACCTGCGTCTGGGTCGGGCCCTTGCCGAGCAGCGGCCGCAAGCGCTCTATGTCGCCCGAGGCGGCGGCCTCGACGATCAGTTCGCGCATGCGGGCGACGGGGGCGGGGATCTTGGCGACGTCCGTCAGCACTTCGACCGGCTCGAGCACTTCCGGCGCGGCACCTTCGTCGCCCTCGGCGCCGGCCGCCTTGTCGACCAGCGGGTCGGGCATCGGGATTTCGAGCGGAGCCTGTTCTTCCGGCGCGGCCCCGTCGGGCTCGTCGGCCGGCGCGGCGTTCTCGCCACCGGCAGCGGGCGCAGGAGCCCCCTGGAGTTCGCTGAGTGCCAGCGCAGGTGCGGCCGTCACCGGCGCGCAGATCGTCACGCTCGCCAACAGCAACGTAACGAGGCGAACCGGGAGGACCCGGTTTGCAAGGTTCCGGCTCATGGGAAGTCCTGACGTTACTGGATTGTCCGCTGTGGCGAGAACTCGCCGGCAAGCATGCGCTCGCGAAGCGAATTCAGCATGGCCTCGGCACCTTCCTCGCCATGGAGCCGGATCGTCTCGCGCATGGCCAGCGCGATTGCCGCATCGGCGATGATCTCGGGTTCGATGCCGTCCGCCATGCCGTCGGCCCAAGCCTCGTTCTGATGTTCAAGGGCCGCCTGCATCTTTTCATGGACAATCATGTCATCGATGTCTGTCAGGCTGGGTTCCATCATTCGTTCCATGCAGCTTCCAATACATGCGCTCGGCTAACCTGGACCCTCTCCGCTGAACCGGGACTGAACGGGCGGAAAGGCCGGTCACTTCTTACCACTCTCTTAACGAACTTAGCAGCCTTTTCCCGAAACGACACGGGCTGCCTACAAAAGAGGTTAACTTATCCCTAATTTCCAAAGCGGGCGATGATTTCTGAGGCGAGTGTTGCACCTTCGGCACGGTATCGCGCTTCGGCGAGGGTCGCCGGTTCCGTGCAGGTTGTATAGACCGATGCGAAGGTCCTATACCCTCGGTTGAAGGCGGCGGTCAGGCGCTCGCGTCGCCTCGGCTCGTCGGCCGTCTCCTTGTCGATCAATTCCTGCACGGAGCGGCGCCAGCTATCCTCCGGCCGGCCGACGCACAGATTGCGCAGGTAGTGGACCGATCCGAGAATTTCCGCGAGGCGGATCAGCCGCTGATCATAGGGCGTCGCCTTTTCCTCCGCGGCCGGGAGAGGCGGGCTCTGCACGCTCTCCTGCGGCGATTGTGCATCGGGCGCCGTCTCCTGCGCAACCGCGCCCGCCGCGACGAGGAGGAGAAAACCCGACAAAAGAAGCCTGAACGAGAACGGCGCGCTGATCATGGGCCTATCAAATCCGAATCGTCGTCCGTTGCAAGGCCGCCGCCGGAAGGGTCTTCCACCGGGACGCCGTGCAGCTTCGCCACGCAGTCGCGAACGCTGTCGGGAACGGGCAGCGCGAAGATTTCCGCCGGCGTGAACCAGCCGAGGCCGGCGGCATCGTCGCAGGCGACGGCGACCGTATCGGGATCCGCCTCGACGGTGAAGACCGAGAGCAGGAAGTGGCGTCCGCCGGGCTCCTTCGCGGGCAGGTCATAGGTTTCAAAGGGCAGGGGGTTGCGGCCGCGGATGCCGGTCTCCTCGGCAAGCTCGCGCAAGGCGGTCTCCGCCGGCGTCTCGCCGGGCTCGGCCCTGCCGCCGGGAAAGGCATACATGTCCGCCCATGGCGGATTGGCCCGCCGGACCAGGAGATAGCGCCCCTCCCGTTCGATGATGGCGGAGGAGGCAGGTTCGGGTTGGCTCGGCATTTCAGTGTCCAGATCCAGATCGGTCGTTGACCCATCCTATGCGAAGTGCCACATCGATGTCATGTGCGGACGATTTGCGCTGACGGCGACGCCGGAAGAATTGATCGAACTGTTCGGCCTGCTGGAGGCGGAGGACTTTCCGGCACGGTTCAACATCGCGCCGACGCAGCCGATCATCGTGATCGTCGCCTCGGACCGGGCGGAGCCCGGCAGCAACCTGCCGGAGCGAAAGGCGCTTCTCGTGCGCTGGGGCTTCACGCCGGGCTGGGTGAAGGACCCCCGCAAATTTCCTCTGCTCATCAACGCCCGCGCCGAGACCGCCATCGGCAAGGCCGCCTTCCGCGCGGCGATGCGGCACCGCCGCATCCTGGTGCCCGCCTCCGGCTTCTACGAATGGCGCCGCCCGCCGAAAGGCAGCCGCGAGCCCTCCCAGGCCTATTGGGTCCGCCCGAAGAAGGGCGGCATCGTCGCCTTCGCCGGCCTGATGGAGACCTGGTCTTCCCCCGACGGGTCGGAGGTCGACACGGCGGCGATCCTGACGACCGACGCAAACCGGACCGTCCGCCCCATCCACGACCGCATGCCAGTGGTGATCCAGCCGGAAGACTTCGCCCGCTGGCTCGATTGCAGGACCCAGGAGCCGCGCGACGTCACCGGACTCATGGTGCCGGCCGCTGAGGATTACTTCGAGGCGATCCCGGTGTCCGACAAGGTGAACAAGGTCGCCAACACCGGGCCCGAGCTTCTGGACGAGGTCGAGCCGGTCGCGCCAGCCGCAAGGAAAGGCAGTGCCGGCGACCGGGACGACGACGGGCAGATGTCGCTGTTTTAGGGTTGGCTTGTGGTGCGGGAAGGTCGAAATGGCCTCTCATCCGCCTGCCGGCACCGCCCCAAATCCCTCTCCCCGATCGGGAAGCGTTAGGGTGAGGGCAAATGCGCCTTAAGTGCTCAAGCCGAACGCTTGACGTGCTTGCGACCGGCCGGCTTGACCTTGGCCTGCAGCGCCGCGGCGAGCACGGCTTTGAGGCCGAGCGGGCGGTATTGCGCCAGGAGATCGGTTGCGGGCGGCTTCGTTTCGGCGGTTTTTGGGGGCTTCATCGCATGTGTTCCTTGGTGTTTCCCTGATTGAGAACTTTTCTTCTTCGTATTTTGAACGAAAACGATGTCCCCGTTGTTCCTCGGGAAACAGGATCCGACGCAGCCTGAGGCTGCATTCGCGAATCGCCTTCCCTCGTCGCGATGTCAGATAAGCCAAATCATGACAAATCCGTGGCCGCCGTGGTTGCGTGCGCCTCGCCTCTTGACCGGCGCGGAGCGACGCGCGATAAGGATCGCCATGAAAACGGTTATCTGCATTATCTGCCGGAAGATTATTCGCTAGCGCTCCGCTGGCCTGGCCGTTTTCGTCTCCAGAAATCCAAGATGACAAACGTGCGGGGCGCTATCCGGGCGCATATTCCGGTGGTTGCATGCAGGCTTGGAGATTTGGGATGGGCGGAATGCCGAGTTTGAAGCTGTACAACACGCTGACGCGCGAGAAGGCCGATTTCCGGCCGATCGATCCGCAAAACGTCCGCATGTATGTCTGCGGCCCGACGGTCTACGACTATGCCCATATCGGCAATGCGCGGCCGATCATCGTCTTCGACGTTCTCTTCCGGCTGCTGCGGCACGTCTACGGCGAAAATCACGTCACCTACGCCCGCAACATCACCGACGTCGACGACAAGATCAATGCGCGGGCGCTGCGCGACTATCCCGGCCTGCCCCTGAACGAGGCGATCCGGCGCGTCACCGAGAAGACCGAGACGCAGTTTCTCGACGATGCCGCCGTCCTCGGCTGCCTCGACCCCACGGTGCAGCCGCGCGCCACCGAGAACATCGCCGAGATGATCGAGATTATCGGAAAGCTCATCGCCAAGGGCCATGCCTATGAGGCCGAGGGCGAGGTGCTGTTCGACACGACGTCGATGGCCGACTACGGCCAGTTGTCGAAGCGCAATCTCGAAGAGCAGCAGGCTGGTGCCCGCGTCGCCGTCGAGGCCCACAAGAGGAGCCCGGGCGACTTCGTGCTCTGGAAGCTGTCCGAGGATCATGAGCCCGGCTGGGACAGCCCCTGGGGCCGGGGTCGTCCCGGCTGGCACATCGAATGCTCCGCCATGAGCGGGCGCTTTCTCGGCGAGGTGTTCGACATTCACGGCGGCGGGATCGATCTGATCTTCCCGCACCACGAGAACGAGATCGCCCAGTCGCGCTGCGCCCACGGCACCGACGTGATGGCGAATGTCTGGATGCACAACGGCTTCCTGCAGGTCGAAGGCCGCAAGATGTCGAAGTCGGAAGGCAATTTCATCACCATCTACGAGCTTCTGCATACGGAGAAGTTCGGCGGCCGCAAGTGGCCGGGCGAGGTGCTGAGGCTGGCAATGCTGATGACGCACTATCGCGAGCCGATCGACTTTTCGGTCAAGCGGCTGGAGGAGGCCGAGCATCTCCTGTCCAAATGGCCGGTGCCCGGTGATGCGACGGGCGAGGCGGAGCCGGCGATCGTCGCGGCGCTTGCCGACGATCTCAACACGGTGGCGGCGATCCAGGCGCTGCATGCCCTGGCGCAGAAAGCCGCTGCCGATTCGAAGTATCTCGGCGCCTTCGCCGCAAGCGCCGCGCTCATCGGCGTCGTGCCGAAGGAGATCGAGCTGGACGAGGCGGTCGTCGAAGAGATCGATGGGCGCGTGCGCGCCCGCCTCGAACTCCTGAAGGCGAAGAACTATGCCGAGGCGGATGCGATCCGCGCGGATCTCCTGGCGCGCGGCATCCAGCTCAAGGACGGCAAGGACCCGGAGACCGGCGAGCGTGTGACGACCTGGGAGGTGAAGCGGTCACAGGCCTGACCGTCACGACCGGCGTCGGCCAGCAGGAACGAGGAGGACGAACATGGCTGATGAGATCCATACGGGCGGATGCCAATGTGGTGCCGTCCGCTTTCGCGTCGAAGGCAAGCTCGGCGACGCTTCCGTTTGCCACTGCCGCATGTGCCAGAAGGCGAGCGGCAACTTCTATCTGCCGCTCGTTTCCGTGCGCGGGGCGAAGGTCACCTGGACGCGCGGCGGGCGTAAAAGGTTCCAGTCGTCGAATGCCGTGTGGCGCGGCTTCTGCGGCAATTGCGGCACGCCGTTGACCTTTGAGGCGCCGGACGGCATGGCGCTCGCGATCGCGGCCTTCGACCGGCCGGAGGGCATCGTCCCGACGATCCAATGGGGCATCGAGGCCAAATTGCCTTATGTCGATCATGTGCCCGAGCTTCCGGGCGAAGAGACGATGGCGGACACGGAGGCGACGTCGTTCCTCGCCGATCTCGTGTCCTACCAGCATCCCGACCACGACACCCAAACCTGGCCACCGGAGGAGAGATGATGAGCGAGACTGTGCGAACAGGAGGTTGTCAGTGCGGCGCCGTTCGCTTCCGCATTCATGGGGAGCTGGGGCGCCCGTCGATCTGCCATTGCCGAATGTGCCAGAAGCAGTTCGGCTCGTTCTTTTCCGCGCTGGTGACGGCGCCGAAGGACGGGGTCGAGTGGACGCGTGACGAGCCGAGCTATTTCCAGTCCTCCGTCAATATCGACCGCGGCTTCTGCGGCAAATGCGGCACGCCGCTGACCTATCGCCATCCCGGCGGTCTCGAAATCGCCATCGGCGCCTTCGACGACCGGTCCGACCTCGCGCCGAAGATCCAGGTCAATTACCAGGCTCGGCTTCCCTGGGTCGAAACGATCTTCGAGCAGCCGGTCCACGAGGACTCGGATTATTACGCGCGGCAGGAACAGATCATCTCCTTCCAGCATCCGGACCACGAGACCGACCAGTGGCCGCCGGCCGGAGTCTGGGCGAGATGATCCGGCGTATCTTTACCGGCGGCTGCCAATGCGGCGCCGTGCGCTACCGCGCCGAGGGCACGCTCGAGGATCCGCATATCTGTCATTGCCGCATGTGCCAGAAGGCGGCAGGCAATTATTTCCTGCCGCTCGCCAATATCGCGCGCGAGGACTTCCGCATCACCCGCGGCGAGCCGGCCTGGTTCCGCTCGTCCGACCTCGCGCGCCGCGGCTTTTGCCGCCGCTGCGGCACGCCGCTCTTCTACGACATGCCGGAAGCGAGCTTCCTGAACATCGCGCTCGGTTCGCTCGACGATCCGGATGACGTGCAGCCGATCTATCAGTCCGGCGTCGAGTCGCGGATGTACTGGTTCTCGCATCTGCCGCGGCTGCCCGAAAAGGAGACGGACGACGGCAGCGAAGCGGCTGCCGAGCGACATCTTACCGTCCTTGAATCCAACCGCCAGCATCCGGACTACGACACGGTGCATTGGCCGCCCGAGGAAGAACTATCGTGAGCTCTCAATTGCGTACGCTCTATCCCGAGATCGAGCCCTATGCGTCCGGCCATCTCGATGTCGGCGATGGCCACGTGATCTATTGGGAACGCGCGGGCACCCCCGGCGCGAAACCGGCCGTTTTCCTGCATGGCGGCCCGGGCGGCACGATCTCGCCGAACCATCGCCGGCTTTTCGACCCGGCGCTTTACGACGTGACGCTGTTCGATCAGCGCGGCTGCGGCAAGTCGACGCCGCATGCGGAGATCGAGGCGAACACGACCTGGCATCTCGTCGCCGACATCGAGCGGCTGCGGGAACTGGCAGGCGTCGACAAATGGCTGGTTTTCGGCGGCTCCTGGGGATCGACGCTGGCGCTCGCCTATGCGGAGACGCACCCCGAGCGCGTTTCCGAACTCGTGGTCCGGGGCATCTATACGCTGACCAGGGCCGAACTCGACTGGTACTATCAGTTCGGCGTCTCGGAGATGTTTCCCGATAAATGGGAGCGCTTCATCGCCCCGATCCCGCCGCAGGAGCGCCACGAGATGATGCGGGCCTATCACCGGCGCCTGACGAGCGAGGATCGCGCGACGCGGCTTGCGGCCGCCAAGGCCTGGAGCATCTGGGAGGGCGAGACGATCACGCTGCTGCCGGAGCCTTCGACGAGCGCGCACTTCGAGGAAGAGGAATTCGCGCATGCCTTTGCCCGCATCGAAAACCATTTTTTCGTCAATGCCGGCTGGCTCGAGGAAGGGCAGTTGCTGCGCGATGCCCACAAGCTCCATGGCATACCGGGCGTGATCGTGCACGGGCGTTATGATATGCCGTGCCCGGCGCGATATGCCTGGCAGTTGCACAAGGCCTGGCCAGAGGCGGAATTCCACCTGATCGAGGGGGCGGGGCACGCCTATTCCGAGCCGGGCATTCTCGATCGCCTGATCCGCGCGACCGACAAGTTTGCCGGCAAGACCGCATAGCGCGGATGGGAAAACGCTGCGCAGATTCATAGAATTGCATTTGGAACCGAGTCATGACCAAGGAACGCATCTATCTCTTCGACACGACGCTTCGAGACGGGCAGCAGACGCCCGGCATCGACTTTTCCGTCGAGGACAAGATCGCGATCGCGGCCATGCTCGACGAATTCGGCATGGACTATGTCGAAGGCGGGTATCCGGGCGCCAATCCGACGGACACGGAATTCTTCAAGCGGAAGCGCACCGAGAAATCCTCCTTCGTCGCCTTCGGCATGACCAAGCGCGCCGGCGTTTCGGCCTCCAACGACCCCGGCCTCAATGCCCTGCTTGCCGCCGACAGCGATGCAGTCTGCCTCGTCGCCAAGAGCTGGGACTATCACGTTGCCGTGGCGCTCGGCTGTTCCAACGAGGAGAATCTCGAGAGCATCCGCGCTTCCGTCGAGGCGGTGGTTGCTTCCGGCCGCGAGGCGATGGTCGATTGCGAGCATTTCTTCGACGGCTACAAGGCGAACCCGGCCTATGCGATCGCCTGTGCGACGACGGCGCTCGAGGCAGGCGCGCGCTGGGTGGTGCTCTGCGACACCAACGGCGGCACGCAGCCGCCGGAGATCCGCGACATCGTTTCGGCCGTGATCGCCTCAGGCGCGCCCGGCGCCAACCTCGGTATCCATGCGCATAACGACACGGGCCAGGCGGTGGCGAATTCGCTGGCCGCGGTCGAGGCCGGCGTGCGCCAGATCCAGGGCACGTTGAACGGCATCGGCGAACGCTGCGGCAATGCCAATCTGGTGACGCTGGTCGCGACGCTCGCGCTCAAGGACACCTATTCGAGCCGCTTTGAGACGGCAATCGACGCCGACAGGCTCCAGGAACTGACCGGGCTCGCCCATTCTTTCGACGAACTCCTCAATCGCTCGCCCGATCCGCAGGCCCCCTATGTCGGCGCCTCGGCCTTCGCCACGAAGGCCGGCATTCACGCCTCGGCGCTCCTCAAGGACCCGAAGACCTACGAGCATGTCGCGCCGGAAAGCGTCGGCAATCTGCGCAAGGTCATGGTCTCGGACCAGGGCGGCAAGGCCAATTTCATCAATGCGCTGAAACGGCGGGGCATTGCGGTCAGCAAGGACGACCCGCGGCTCGACAAACTGATCGCGATCGTCAAGGAGCGCGAGGCGACGGGCTATGCCTATGAGGGCGCGGATGCGAGCTTCACGCTGCTCGCCAGTCGTATCCTCGGAACCGTGCCGGACTTCTTCCACGTCGAAAGCTTCCGGGTCATGGTCGAGCGCCGCTTCGATGCGAACGGCAGGCTGAAGACCGTCTCTGAAGCCGTGGTCAGGGTGATCGTTGACGGCGAAACGATGATGTCTGTCGCCGAGGGCCATGGCCCCGTCAACGCGCTTGACCTCGCGCTGCGCAAGGATTTGGGCAAATACCAGTCGGAGATCGCCGATCTCGAGCTCGCAGACTACAAGGTCCGCATCCTGAACGGCGGCACCGAGGCGGTGACCCGCGTGCTGATCGAATCGACGGATCGAACGGGCGCGCGCTGGTGGACGGTCGGCGTTTCCGACAACATCATCGACGCCTCCTTCCAGGCATTGATGGACAGCATCGTCTACAAGCTCCTGAAGAACCGGGACCAGGTCGGACTGATCGCGGCGGAGTAGGGGCGGATTCACTCGACCTCACCTGCGCCCGCCATGTTAAGCCGTTTTCACCCTTCGCTTCACGGAAATGAATTGGTGCATCACCGTTCGTTGGAGTAGGACGCACGAGGAGGAACGGCGAACGATCCGTCGGGGCGCGCCGTCCATTGAGACCGGAGCGGTTGCCGCTCGGCTCCGGTGAAGCTTTCAGGATCAGGATCATGGCCGAGCCGAACGCGAAACTGCCCGCCGAGAATACCGATTCCGCACGAGGTTTCGCCTTCGCGCTGGCCGCCTATCTGCTCTGGGGCTTCCTGCCGTTTTTCATGAAGGCGGTGGCGCATATCCCGGCAGCGGAAGTCGTCGCGCACCGTATCGTCTGGTCGGTGCCGCTTGCCGGCCTCGTGCTTCTTTGGCTCGGCCGCACGCACGAGATCAAGGCCGCGCTGCGCTCGCCGCGCATGCTGAAGATGGCGACGCTGACCGCTGCCCTCATCACCGTCAACTGGGGCATCTATGTCTGGGCGATCGGCGCGGGCCGTGCGATCGAGACGGCGCTCGGCTACTATATCAACCCGCTGTTTTCGATCTTTCTCGGCGCGCTGCTGCTCAAGGAAAGGCCGAACCCGGCGCAGATGGCGGCGATCGCGCTCGCCGCGCTCGCCGTGGCGGTGCTCGCCTTCGATGCCGGCGGCCTGCCCTGGGTTTCGATCGGGCTTTGCTTCTCCTGGGGCTTCTATGCCTTCTTCCGCAAGACGCTGCCGATCGGACCGAACCAGGGCTTCTTCCTGGAAGTGCTGCTGCTCAGCGTTCCCGCAGCGGGCTACATCGTGTGGCTCGAAGCCACAGGGCAGGGTCATTTCGGTGACACCAACATGACGGATGTCCTGCTGCTTCTCTCCTGCGGCCTCGTCACTGCCGTGCCGCTGATGATCTATGCGAACGGCGCCAAGCTGCTTCGGCTTTCGACCATCGGCATCATGCAGTACATCGCCCCGACCATGATCTTCGTGATTGCCGTCTTCGTTTTCCACGAACCCTTCGGCATGGCGAAACTGATCGCCTTCGCACTGATATGGGCCGCACTCTTCATCTATTCGGGCGCGATGCTCGCGGAAAGCAGGGCGCGCCGCGCGGCGGCGCAGCCGTCGCCGGCGGAATGACGTGGAACGAGTGACGTGAAGGACGGCGTCAAAGCCGGGAAATGATCTCGGTTTCGCCTTCGCGGCTCTTGGCGCCGGCCGAGGCGAGCATGGCGGGGACAATGTCCTCGGCCCTGTCGATCACCAGCGGCTGGACCAGATGGGCCGTATGGACGAAGCCCTCGTCACGCATGTGCTGCATGAGCTCCAGCATCGGGTTCCAGAAGCCGTTGATATTGCCGAAGACCATCGGCTTCCGGTGGCGGCCGAGCTGCGCCCACGTCATGATCTCAACGATTTCCTCGAGCGTACCGATGCCGCCCGGCAGCGCCACGAAGGCGTCGGCGCGCTCGAACATCTTGTGCTTGCGCTCGTGCATGTCGGCGGTCACGATCAGCTCGTTGAGCTGACCGAGCGAGTGGCGCGTCGCTTCCTTGTCCATGAGGAATTCGGGGATGATGCCGGCGACGTGGCCGCCGGCGGAAAGCACGCCGCTTGCGACCGCGCCCATGATCCCGCGCGTGCCGCCGCCATAGACGAGGCCCAGTCCATGATCGGCGATCGACTTTCCGAGGAGGCGGCCCGCTTCGATATAGGCGGGGTCGCGCCCGGGCTGGGAGCCGCAATAGACACAGACGGACAGAATCGGGTTTGCTTCGGTGCTCATGGGCCCAAAAAACATTGCACCGCAGCACGGGTCAAGAAAAATGAGGGACAAAGCCCAGTCGAACGGGCGGCCCGGGATGGCGGGCGCTTGTGCAGAACTACAGGAAACGTTAGCAATTTCAGTAATACATTGAAGAATTCGGACGGCTGTGCCGCGGTTGCGCTATAATGGTGCACTGGCGCTGCAGACGCCGCCAGCAAGGGGGCTGCGGAGGGCATCAAGACGCTCCGCCCTGTGGAGAGTTGCATGATTAAGAACAAGGCCGGTTGGATGGCCCTGGGTGTCCTGGCGATTGCGACCGCATTGATGGTGTTTGTGGTCCAGCCCAATCTGCGTGACACCGACACGGAGCAGACGGCACAATCCGCAGCAGGTGGCGGACAGCCCGGTGAGGTGCCGGCGACGCCGGAGACCGAGGGCGCATCGCCGGCCACGCAAGGCACCAGCGCCGAGCAGGCGGCCAAGGGCACCGCGGACGATGCGGCCCAGAAGGGCACCCCAGGCGTATCCGATCCAGTTGCGAGCTGGACCGTTCCGGGATTTGACGTCCTGCGCGTCGAGCCGGACGGATCGACAGTCATTGCGGGCAGGGCCCAGCCCGGCACCAAGCTCGAGATCATGAGCGGCAACACCGTCGTCGGCACGGCCGATGTCGGCGCCGCCGGCGACTTCGCCGCGGTCTTCGACAAGCCGCTTCCGGCCGGCGACCACCAGCTGACGCTGAGAAGCGTCGGTCCTGACGGCGCCAGCAAGACGTCGGAGGAGGTCGCCACCGTTTCGGTGCCGAAAGATCCAGCCGGTCAACTGCTGGCGATGGTGTCGAAGCCCGGCGAGGCGAGCCGTCTGATCACGACGCCGAAGGCCGACACCGAGGTGAAGCAGGCGGCGATCGAACCGAAGGCCGGTGAACCCGCCGACGCTTCGGCCACGCCTGCCAAGCCGAGCGTCGCACCCGGCCTCCAGGTGACGGCCGTCGAGATCGAGGGCGAGAAGATGTTCGTCGCCGGCAATGCCAGGCCCGGCGCACTCGTGCGCATCTATGCGGATGACAAACTGCTTGGCGAGATGAAGGCCGACGACCAGGGACACTTCGTCGTCGACGGCTTGATCGAGCTTTCGGTCGGCAGCCACATCATTCGCGCCGACATGATGAACGAGGATGCCAGCAAGGTGGCGATGCGCGCCTCGGTGCCCTTCGACCGGCCGGCAGGCGCTCAGGTTGCCGCCGTCGCCGGCTCGTCGACGACGACGCCTGCCACCGGCCTCGATCGCCTGAAGGCGGAGGCGGGCAAGGCGCTCGCGCTGCTGAAGGGGCTTTTCGCCGATGGAAAGCAGCCCTCGACCGAACAACTCGCCGCCGCCCGCTCGGCGACGGAAATCGCTCTCAGCTCGCTCGCCGAGTTCAGGCCGGCGGACAATGCCGATCCGGCCTCGGCGACCGCCGCGGCCGAGGCCTCCAGGGCCGCCGCCCAGGCACTGACGGTGCTGAAGGCGTCCCCGCAGGACCCGGCGAGCGTTGCGGCGGCGCTGCAGAAAGTCGATGGCGCGATCGGCTCGACGCTGACCCAGCAAAGCGGCGGCGTCGCGGCGACCGTGGCGACGGAACCGAAGACGGCGGCCGCGACCGAGACCGCCGCGGCGACGGCAACGCCGAAGGCGGAGCCTGCGCCAGGCGCGCCGGCAGCGCCCGCGAACGAGCAGGCAGCGGCATCCGCACCCGGCGCGGTTGACGAGCAGCCGGCAACGATCGAGCAGGCGCCGCTCAAGGAGAGCAAGACCACCGTCATCATCCGCCGCGGCGACACGCTCTGGCAGATTTCGCGCCGCGTCTATGGCGCCGGCGTTCGCTATACGACGATCTATCTTGCCAACCGCGAGCAGATCCAGAATCCGGACCTTATCCGCCCGGGCCAGATTTTCGGCGTTCCCGACAAGGCGCTCACCGACGAGGAAGCGCGGGAATTCCACCGCAAGCACATGCGACACGAAGAATAGTCGATCTTTTGCCGGCATTTCCATTGCGTCCGCTGCAAGGTGGACCTATCTGACAAAAAAACGCGGCGTCTTCAAAGGGCGCCGCTTTTCATTGAAGATGGAGCGGGAAAACCATCGAAGGGCTTCGTGCCCGGCGTCCCGCATCCACCATCGGAATCGAAGCGGACAGAGACGTGGCCCCCCAGAACCAGAAGAAGACGGTTTCCGCCGATCGCGCCAACCCTCTCGGAACCATCGCCAATCTATGGCCCTATATGTGGCCCGCCGATCGTGTCGATCTGAAGCTGAGGGTCGTCTGGGCGACGGTGATCCTGGTGGTCGCCAAGGTCGTGCTCATCCTCGTCCCCTATTTCTTCAAGTGGGCGACGGATGAGCTCAACAACAGGCCCGACGGCCTCGGCTTCCTGCCGCAGTTCCTCACCGGCGCCGTCATGCTGGTGCTCGCCTACAATCTCGCGAGGCTGCTTCAGACCGGCCTGAACCAGTTGCGAGACGCGCTCTTTGCGAGCGTCGGCCAGCACGCCGTGCGGCAGCTTGCCTTCCGGACCTTCGTCCACATGCATCAGCTGTCGCTGCGCTTCCATCTCGAGCGGCGCACCGGCGGGCTCTCCCGCATCATCGAGCGCGGCACCAAGGGCATCGAGACGATCGTCCGCTTCACCATCCTGAACAGCGTGCCGACCCTCATCGAATTCCTGCTGACGGCGGTGATCTTCTGGTGGGGCTATGGCTTCACCTATCTCTTCGTGACCGCGATCACCGTCTGGCTCTACATCTGGTTCACCGTGCGCGCGAGCGACTGGCGGATCGCGATCCGCCGTTCGATGAACGACAGCGATACCGATGCGAACACCAAGGCGATCGATTCGCTCCTCAACTTCGAAACCGTCAAATACTTCGGCAACGAGGAGATGGAGGCGAAGCGCTTCGACAAGTCCATGGAGCGCTACGAGCGCGCCGCCACCCAGGTCTGGACTTCGCTCGGCTGGCTGAACTTCGGCCAGGCGCTGATTTTCGGCGCCGGCACGGCCGTCATGATGACGATCTCGGCGCTCGCCGTTCAGCGCGGCGACCAGACGATCGGCGACTTCGTCTTCATCAATGCCATGCTGATCCAGCTCGCCATCCCGCTGAATTTCATCGGCTTCGTCTATCGCGAGATCCGCCAGGGGCTGACCGACATCGAGCACATGTTCGATCTCTTGGACGTCCAGGCCGAAGTGCTCGATCGGCCGGATGCCAAGGAGCTCGAGATCGAGCGCGGGGCGATCGCCTTCCGCGACGTGCATTTCGCCTACGATGGGGCCCGGCCGATCCTGAAGGGGATTTCCTTCGAGGTTCCCGCGGGCAAGACGGTCGCGGTCGTCGGGCCCTCCGGTGCCGGAAAGTCGACGCTGTCGCGGCTGCTCTACCGCTTCTACGACGTGCAAACAGGCTCGATCACCATCGACGGGCAGGATGTGCGCGACGTCACCCAGAAGAGCCTGCGCGCCGTCATCGGCATGGTGCCGCAGGACACGGTGCTGTTCAACGACACGATAGCCTACAACATCCGCTATGGCCGGGTGACGGCCACGGAAGCGGAGGTCGAGGCGGCGGCGGAAGCGGCGCAGATCGCCGACTTCATCCGCGACCTGCCGGAAGGCTTCCGGGCGATGGTCGGCGAACGCGGGCTGAAGCTCTCGGGGGGCGAGAAGCAGCGCGTCGCGATCGCCCGCACCATCCTGAAGGCGCCGCCGATCCTGATCCTCGACGAGGCGACCTCCGCGCTCGACACCAAGACAGAGCAGGAAATCCAGGCGGCGCTCGACGTCGTGTCGCGCAACCGCACGACGCTGGTCATCGCGCACCGGCTCTCGACCGTGATCAATGCCGACGAGATCATCGTCTTGAAGGACGGCGTCATCGCCGAACGCGGCACGCATGGCGAGCTGCTCGACCGGGATGGCCTCTACGCGTCCATGTGGAACCGCCAGCGCGAGGCGACGCAGGCGGAGGAGCAGCTGAAACGGGTGCGCGAGAGCGACGAGCTCGGCATTGTCGATCGCGGCATGCCGGCCGCCTGAGGGATCACCGGTCGCCACTATCCAATAGCCATCTGGCGTTCGGCGTTGCCGGGCTGTCGAATTCGCGCTAGTTCACGTCGGAAATCAGATCTGGAGAGTAGGGTTCATGAGTTTGGTCGACACGCTGCGCAACACGCTCGTTCCGGTGCACAAGGAAGGCTATCGCTTCATCGCGATCTTCTTCGTCGTTTCGCTGGTGCTTGGACTCCTTTGGGAGCCGCCGATGTGGATCGGCTTCCTGCTGACCGCCTGGTGCGCCTATTTCTTCCGCGACCCGGAACGCATGACGCCGATCGACGACGATCTCGTCATCAGCCCGGCGGACGGCCGCGTGTCGTCGATCGCCACCGTGACCCCGCCCGATGAGCTTGGCCTCGGCTCCGAGCCGATGCTGCGCATCTCGGTGTTCATGAATGTCTTCAATTGCCACGTGAACCGTGCGCCGATGAGCGGCACCGTTCGCCGCATCGCCTATCGTGCCGGCAAGTTCGTCAATGCGGAACTCGACAAGGCAAGCCACGAGAACGAGCGCAACGGCCTCGTCCTCGAGACGAAGCACGGCGCGATCGGCGTCGTGCAGATCGCCGGCCTCGTCGCGCGGCGTATCCTGTGCTGGACGACGGAAAACGCTTCGCTCGAAGCGGGCGAGCGCTTCGGCCTCATCCGCTTCGGTTCGCGCCTGGACGTGTTCCTGCCGGAGGGCGCCGAACCCCGCGTGACGCTCGGCCAGACGGCCGTTGCCGGGGAGACGGTGCTTGCCGAGTTCGGCTCGGCAAAGGGCCCGGTCATCAGCCGGCGCGCGTGAGGAAGGATCATGGACGAGCCCCGGCAGGAAAAATCCGCAGGCGCCGCTGAAACGGCGGTCGGCGCGACGGATTCGCATGACAAGGCGCGTGGGCCCCGGCTGCGCGAAATCCCCTTGCGCCTCATGGTTCCGAACATGATTACGGTCCTGGCGATCTGCGCCGGCCTCTCCGGTATTCGCCTCGCCTTCGAGAACCGCTTCGAGCTCGCCGTCGCCATGGTCCTGCTAGCCGCCTTCCTCGACGGCATAGACGGGCGCATCGCACGCCTGCTCAAGGCCACGTCGAGCTTTGGCGTCCAGATGGACTCGCTCGCGGACATCATCAATTTCGGCGTGGCGCCGGCGCTCGTGCTCTATGTCTTCCTGCTCGACCAGGCGCGCTCCGTTGGCTGGATCGCGGCGTTGATCTATGCGATCGCCGTCGGCCTGAGACTCGCGCGCTTCAACGTCATGGCCGAGCGCCAGGTCAAGGCGGCCTGGCAATCGGAATATTTTGTCGGCGTTCCGGCGCCCGCCGGCGCCATGCTGGTGCTGCTGCCCGTCTATATCGGGCTTCTCGGCCTCGCGCCGGATCGGGTCTTCGCGCTGATCGCCTCGGTCTATACCGTGCTGATCGCCTTTCTGCTGGTCAGTCGTCTGCCGGTCTGGTCCGGCAAGGCGGAGAACCGCGTGCGCCGCGATCTCGTGCTGCCCGCCATCCTCGTCGTCGTCCTCTATGTCGCGACGCTGATGACCTATACTTGGGAGACGATGGTCGTGACGGCCGTGGCCTATCTCGTCAGCCTGCCCTTCGGCGCCCGCTCCTGGCAGCGCAAATACGGCGACTGGCCCGCCGGCCAGGATAGCGACGGCTTTCCGAGCGACAGCGAGTAAGGCTGTAAGGGTCTTTTCTACGCGCGATAGCCCCTCATCCGGCCTGCCGGCCACCTTCTCCCCGCAGGCGGGGCGAAGGGACAGGCGGCGCCGCCTGAAATCCCCTGTCCGCGCAATGCGGGGACAGGGTTAGGCTCAATCGACATTCAGGATTCCCATCGGCCCCTTGCTGTGATTCATAGGGTTCCGCATTTCAAAGCGGAGCGGGGCGATGGGTATCAAGCGATACGAATTGAGCGACGCGCAGTGGGCGCGGATAGCGGCGTTGTTGCCGGGCAAGGCTGGTGACCCTGGCCGGACGGGCGGCGATAACCGGCTGTTCGTCAACGGCTGTTTGTGGGTGCTGCGCTCCGGGGCACACTGGCGCGACCTTCCGGAACGCTATGGCAAGTGGAAGACCGTGCATCGCCGTTTCAGCCGCTGGTGCCATGCCGGCGTGTGGGAGCGCGTGTTCGCGGAACTGACCGCCGACCATGACAACCAATACCTGATGCTCGACAGCACCATCGTGCGCGCCCATCAACAGGCTGCGAGCGGAAAAGGGGGGCCAAGGATCAGGCGCTGGGGCGTTCCCGAGGCGGATTGACCACCAAGATCCACATGCTGGCCGACGCACTCGGACGCCCCCTGCGCCTGATCGTCACCGCCGGTCAGGTCGGCGACGTCACGCAGGCAGAAGCCTTGCTGGAGGGGTGGTCTGGCGCCGCCGTCCTCGCTGATAAAGCCTATGACAGCAACGCCCTGCGCGAGACGATCGCCGCCATGAAGGCCGAAGCGGTCATCCCCTCAAACCGCTCGCGCAAGGTCATCATCCCTCATGACGGCGAAGTGTATCGACACCGCAACCGCATCGAACGCTGCTTCAACCGCCTCAAACACTTCCGGCGTTTCTCTACCCGCTATGACCGGCGGACAATCTACTTCGAGGGCTTCGCCCTACTCGCCGCTGCAATGATCTGGCTCAGGTGAATGTCGATTCGTCCTAGCCCTCGGGTTTAACCTGAGGAGAGCGGCAACCCGCAACCGTCGACGGGTGGCGGGAAGACATATCCGGCAGGCTTCCGCCAGCTTATTCCGGCATGCGGTAATCGACGATCTTCTTCTCGCGGACGATGAAGAGCTTGCCGGTCTCGGTCTGTTCCGGACCGAGGAGGGGCATCAGCGCGGCCGCAACTTCCGATGGATGCGGCACGGTGGCCGGGTCTTCGCCGGGCATCGCCTGCGCCCGCATGGCCGTGCGCGTCGGGCCCGGATCGACGCTGAGGATCCGCAGCGGCAGGCGTTGGGTTTCGTGCGCCCAGGTGCGCGCCAGCGCCTCGACCGCCGCCTTCGAGGCGGAGTAGGGGCCCCAGAAGGGCCTGCACTTGTGGGCCGCGCCCGACGAGAGGAGGAGCGCGCGGCCGGCGTCGGAGCGGATGATCAGCGGCTCGAGCGAGCGGATCAGCCGCCAGGTGGCGGTGACGTTGATCGCCATAACCTTCTCGAAGACCTTGGCCTCCACGTGCCCGATCGGCGAGATCGTCCCCAATATGCCGGCATTGGCCACCAGGATGTCGAGCTTGCCCCACCTTTCGGCGATGGCGCCGCCGAGCTTGTCGATGGCCGCCATGTCGGCGAGATCGAAGGGGACCAGCGTCGCCGATCCGCCGACCGCCTTGATCGCGTCGTCCAGTTCCTCGAGGCCGCCGACGGTGCGGGCGCAGGCGATGACATGGGCGCCGGCCTTGGCGAGTTCGAGGGCGGTGAAATAGCCGATGCCGCGCGATGCGCCGGTGACGACGGCGATCCGGTCTTTCAGGTTGGGCGTCATATTGTCTTTGTTATCCGTTGCTGGCGAGAACCGAAAGCTTGCGGACGTTGCTCGCAGCCTCCTGGTCGAGAAGGCGGGTCGGGTAATCCCCGGTGAAATAGTGGTCGGTGAATTGCGGCGCCTGCGCGTCGCGCGGCGCACCGCCGACGGCGCGGTAGAGCCCGTCGATCGTCAGGAATGCGAGCGAATCGGCGCCGATGTAGCGGCACATCGAGTCGAGGTCGGGATGCTGGTTGGCGAGCAGCTTGTCGCGGTCCGGCGTATCGATGCCGTAGAAATCCGGATGGAAGATCATCGGGCTCGCGACGCGGATATGCACTTCGCTCGCCCCGGCGTCGCGGATCATCTGCACGATCTTCACCGACGTCGTCCCGCGCACGATGGAATCGTCCACGAGCACGACGCGCTTGCCGGCGATCATGGCGCGGTTCGCCGAATGCTTCAGCTTGACGCCGAAGGCCCGGATCTGCTGCGTCGGCTCGATGAAGGTGCGTCCGACGTAGTGGTTGCGGATGATGCCGTATTCGAAGGGAATGCCGCTCTGCTGCGCGTAGCCGAGCGCGGCCGGCGTGCCGCCGTCGGGCACCGGAACGACCACATCTGCCTCGACCGGCGCTTCCTTGGCGAGATTGACGCCCATGTTCTTGCGCGCCACGTAGACGCTGCGACCGCCGACGATCGAATCGGGGCGGGCGAAATAGACGTATTCGAACAGGCAGAGCCGCTCGGGACGCGCCGTTTCGGGCTTGCGCGCGTCGACCGAGATCGAGCCGTCCGGCTGGATCTCGCAGATAACCACTTCGCCGTTCTCGATATCGCGGATGTACTTGGCGCCGATGATGTCGAGCGCGCAGGTTTCCGAACAGAAGATCGGCTTGCCGTCGAGTTCGCCCATGACGAGCGGGCGGATGCCGATCGGATCGCGCGCGGCGATCAGCTTGGTGCGCGTCATCGCCAGCATCGAATAGCCGCCTTCCATCTGGCGGATGGCGTCGATGAATCGATCGGAGGAGGAGGGCTGCTTGGAACGGGCGATCAAATGAAGAACGACCTCGGTGTCCGAGGTCGACTGACAGATCGCGCCGTCGGCGATCAACTGGCGCCTGAGCGTCAAACCGTTGGTGAAGTTGCCGTTGTGCGCGATGGCGATGCCGCCGACTTCGAGCTCGGCAAAGAGCGGCTGGACGTTGCGCAGGGCGACCTCGCCGGTCGTCGAGTAGCGCGTGTGCCCTATGGAAATAAAGCCGGGCAGCTTGGCGAGCGTCGCCGGGTCGGTATAGTGGTCGCCGACGAGGCCCATGCGCTTTTCGGTATAGAACTGCTTGCCGTCGAAAGTGACGATGCCGGCCGCTTCCTGGCCCCGGTGCTGCAGCGCGTGCAGCCCGAGCGCGGTCAGCGTGGCTGCGTCCGGATGGCCGAGAATGCCGAAAACGCCGCACTCCTCATGGAGGGTGTCGCCGTCGACTTCGTCATGGATTTCGCTGGATCTCAGATCGGTCATCGCAATTCGCCTCTGCTCCGTGCCCGTGCGCATATCGTGATCGCGCTGCCAGTCTTCAAGCGATTTTACTCGAAACGCTGGCGAGCGTCATTTCAAATGGACAAAGCCCGCACAGCGGGCTTTGTCGCAAGATGTCCTTCAATCTCAGCCGTTCGTCGCCGGCGCTTCCTCGGCGGGTGACGGCTCGCTCGCCGGCGGCGGGTTTTCGCCTTCGCCTTCGCCGGTTGCGTCCTTGCCGCGCAGGCGATCGAGAATGGTGGCGTCCGCCTCTTCCGGCAGCAGCGCGATCAGCTTGTTGCCGAGATTGTCGAGGAGCGGTTTCGACTTCGCCTGGGTGACCCATATCGGCTGCTGCTGCGGGGCGACCAGCCAGTTGAAAAACAGCATGGCGACGACAACCAGCAGGATGCCGCGCGCCGCGCCGAAGAGGAAGCCGAGCGTGCGGTCGAGGGCGCCGATGCGGCTGTCGATGATGAAATCGGCGATCCGCATCGTGATGAAGGAGATGATGATCAGGGCGACCAGGAAGACCACGGCCGCGGAGCCGATCATCGCGACGGTCTCGCTGGTTGTGTACTGCTTGGCGTAGGGCAGCAGGTACGGATAGAGAAAGTAGGCGGCGGCGGCCGCGCCGACCCAGCTCGCGACCGACAGAACCTCGCGCGAGAACCCGCGGACCATTGCGAGGATCGCCGAAAACAGCGCGACGCCGAGAACGATACCGTCGAGAATTGTGATGGGCATATTGTCCTTACTCCGACCCGAATCGTGAGTCGGGCCTTACAAGCTTATCCGTCGCCGCCATCGTCCGCACGTGTTCAGACCATCTTTCCACTGCCAAGCTGCACCGTTCCCAAGATGCTGCCTGCGGCGCGGCAAGCCGTCAGTCCTCGTTTTCCGCCTGCTGCAAGGCACGCCGCGATCCCGCGATACGCGCCACCAGGTCCGGCAGGCTTTCCATCTCGCTCCACCGGCCGTTGCCGTTCCGCGGCAGTTCGGTCGATGCAGACGGCAATACGGCCTGGGAGAAACCGAGCTTCTCGGCTTCCTTGAGACGTTGGGCGGTATGCGCAACCGGCCGGACGGCACCCGACAAGCTGACTTCGCCGAAATAGACGCAATCGGCCGGAAGGGCAAGCCCGGCGAGCGACGAAACCAGCGCGGATGCGACGGCGAGGTCGGCTGCCGGTTCGGATATGCGATAGCCGCCGGCGATGTTCAGGTAGACGTCGTGCTGCCCGAGACGGACGCCGCAATGGGCTTCGAGCACCGCGAGGATCATCGACAGCCGTGCCGAATCCCAGCCGACGACGGCGCGGCGCGGCGTTCCGAGCGAGGTGGGAGCGACCAGCGCCTGCACCTCGACCAGCACCGGCCGGGTGCCTTCCATGCCGGCAAAGACGGCAGCACCCGGCGATTTCTCGTTGCGCTCGCCGAGAAACAGTTCCGACGGGTTGGCGACCTCGCGCAGGCCCTTGTCCGACATCTCGAACACGCCGATCTCGTCCGTCGGCCCGAAGCGGTTCTTCACGGTCCTGAGGATGCGGTAATGGTGGCCGCGGTCGCCCTCGAAGTAGAGCACCGCGTCGACCATGTGCTCGACGACGCGCGGGCCGGCGATCTGGCCTTCCTTGGTCACATGGCCGACGAGCACGACCGCCGTGCCGGTCTGCTTGGCGAAACGGATCATCGCCTGGACGCCGGTGCGCACCTGGGTCACCGTACCCGGCGCCGAATCGACGATGTCGCTCCACAGCGTCTGGATCGAATCGATGATGACGAGGTCCGGGCGCTTGCCCTCGGAAAGCGTCGCCAGAATGTCCTCGACATTGGTCTCGGCGGCAAGGAGCACGTCGCTGTCGGCGGCACCGAGCCGCTGGGCGCGCAGGCGGACCTGGGCGACGGCTTCCTCGCCCGAGACATAGATGATGCGATGCTTGCGGCGGGCAAGAGCCGCCGCCGCCTGCATCAGCACGGTCGACTTGCCGATCCCCGGGTCGCCGCCGACGAGCAGGGCCGAGCCGCGGACGAAGCCGCCGCCGGTGACGCGGTCGAGTTCGGAGATGCCGGTCTCGATGCGCGGCGCGTCCTCGATTTCGCCGGAGAGTGTCGTCAGCGCCACCGGACGCCCCTTCTTCGGCGTGCGCGAGGGGCCGCCGCCGATGCCCGCCGTCGGGTCTTCCTCGATGATCGTGTTCCACTCGCCGCAGCCGTCGCACTTGCCCGCCCAGCGGGAGTGGACTGTGCCGCAATTCTGGCAGATGAACTGGGTGCGGGCCTTCGCCATCGGTGTCAGCTTTCGGATGTCTGGAGGGTGGCGACCACCGTCGCCGGAGAATCACGCTCGGCGGTCACATAATGCCGCGAAATCGCTTTTGAAAGGACCGCTTTGTCGTGGGCCCCTCAGGCGCCGCCGACATAGGCGCGGCAGTAGCGACTGCCGAGACTCGTGAGCAGCTCGTAACCGATCGTGCCGCCGGCGCGCGCCACGTCGTCGATCGCGACGTTTCGGCCGAAGAGCTCGATGTAGTCGCCGGCGCGCACCGCCTTTTCCGGCAGGTCGGTGACATCGAAAAGGCTCAGATCCATCGTCACGCGGCCGACATGCGGCACCTTCCTGCCATTGAGGAACCCGAAGGCGCCGGAAGGCATCGCCTGCCTGAGCGTCACGCCGCCGCCGGAGACCGACCGATGGTAGCCGTCGGCATAGCCGATCGCGACGGTCGCGATGCGGCTGTCGCGCGTGAAGCGCACCGAGGCGCCGTAGCTCGCGGTCTCCCCGGAAGGGACGGTCCTGACCTGCAGGATGCGCGCCTCGGCGGTGACGACCGGCTTCATCGGATTGACGGCGCCGCTCATCGCTTCGCCGCCATAGACGGCGATGCCGGGTCGCGTGAGGTCGAAATGATAGTCCTCGCCGAGGCAGACGCCGCCGGAGTTCGCAAGGCTCGCAGGTACGCCCTCAAAGGCGGCCGTCACCTCGCGGAAACGCTGGAGCTGATAGAGGTTCATCGGATGCTTCGGATCGTCGCCGCAAGCGAGATGGCTCATGACCAGCACCGGCGAGAAACTCGCCGGGCGAGCCGGATCGTGGGCGAGCGCGATCGCCTCCTCGACCGAGAGGCCGAGCCGGTTCATGCCCGTGTCGACGTGGAGCACGCAAGGGTGGTCGCCCCGCTCGGCAAGTGCCGCCATGAAGACCGCGAGTTGTTCCTCCGAGTTGACGATCGGCACGAGATCGTTGTCGAAGAAGAGCTGCTCGTTGCCCGGCCACAGGCCGGCAAGAATATAGATGCGCCCATCGGGCACGAGCGGACGGAGTTCGACGCCTTCCTCCACCGTGGCGACGAAGAAATCGCGGGCGCCGGCCGCGTAAAGCGTGCGGGCGGCATGCGCGATGCCGATGCCATAGGCGTCCGCCTTCAGAACGGCGGCGGCACGGGCCTTGTCCGAGCGCTCGTTCATGGCGCGCCAATTGTCGGCGAGCGCGGTGAGATCGACGGTCAGCCTGCTGGCGGCGGAAAGGAATTCGGGGCTGTGCATGGGCAAGCTCTGCGTGGGCGATACAGCAGCATTACATCCAAGCGCCCGGCGCCGCAAACGGCTTCGCGGCAATGGCGGAGCTGCAAATCCGGACATGCGTCGAGCACTTTTGTTCAAGACTGGCGGCTTCGCCGACGCTAGGATTGGCGGATGCATACGATTTCCCAGGAAGAAGCCATCGAGGCCATGCCGCTCAAGGGGGCCGAGCGGACCCGATTCTGGCGGGACGACCGGTTCAAGGGCATGGAGTGCCTGAGCGCCACCTTCATCACCCACGAGTTTGCGCCGCATGCGCACGACACGTTCAGCATCGGCGCCATCGAAGCCGGCTCGCAGATCAGCACCATCAAGGGCGAGCGCTCGCAAACGGGACCGGGCGACTTCTATCTCATCAATCCCGATGAGGTTCACGACGGCCATCCTGGCAGTGACGGCTACCGCTACCGGATGATCTATCCCTCCGCCGAACTCTTCGTCGAGGTTCTCGAGGACGTCACCGGGCGACCTTTCCGCGGAACGCCCTGCTTCTCGCGGCAATGGCTGACCGATCCGGCCCTTGCCGTCGCCTTCAACCACGCACATCGCACACTCGAAGGAAAATCGGGGGCGCTCGAGGCGGACGAGGGTATGTTCAGCTTTCTGGCGACGCTGTTCCAGTGGCACGGGAGCACGATCATCGTTCCGGTGCGCACGCGTGAAAGTTCCGCTGTCCATCGCGCCCGCGATTACCTCGTTGCGAACTACACGAGCGATATCGGCCTGGATGAGCTTGCGAAAGTGGCGGGCCTCAGCCGGGCGCACCTGATCCGGGCCTTCCGCAAGGAGTTCCACATCACCCCGCACGCCTTCCTCACCGACAAGCGCGTGCGCGAGGCGCGAAGCCTGCTGCGCCTCGGCTGGTCGCCGGCCGACACGGCCCATCATTGCGGCTTCGCCGACCAGGCGCATTTCACCCGCCACTTCAAGGCGAGAACCGGCGTGACGCCGGGAGCCTTTCGCGCGGGCTGATCACTTTCGTTCAAGACGGGATGGTGCCGCGGGCCTATTAGCCTCCTTGACAGAAGGGAGATCACGGACGTGAAAAGCGCACGCGCATTTGAAGATTTCTTGGGAGGCGTCAGGGCGATCGCGCCGCTCATCGTGGCGGTCGTGCCGATCGGGCTGGTGTTTGGCGCGGTCGCGGCGACGAAGGGCCTTTCGAGCCTGGAAGTGGGGCTGATGAGCGCACTGGTCTTTGCCGGCGGCTCGCAGTTCGTCGCGCTCGACATCTGGACCAATCCGGCCGCATGGGCGGCACTCGGCTTTTCGGCGCTGCTCGTCAACATCCGCCATCTCCTGATGAGCGCATCGATCGGCACGAAGATGCCTGCCTTCTCCGCGCCCGCCAAATACGCGGCAATGCTGCTCCTCGCAGACGAGATCTGGGCGATGGCCGAGGTTCGGGCGAGTGATGCGCGGCTCACGCCCGCCTGGTATGCCGGCCTTGCGGTGCCGTTCTACCTCGTTTGGGTCCTCGCAAGTCTCGCCGGCTCCATCGCCGGCGCCTTTCTCGGCGACCCGAAAGCGATCGGTCTCGACTTCGCGTTCCCGGCGGTCTTCATCGTCCTCGTCATGGGTTTCTGGAAGGGACGCGAGACCGGCACGGTGCTGGCCGCAAGCGCCGCCGCCGCGGTGCTTACGCAGCAGCTCCTGCCCGGCGTCTGGTACATCGCCGCCGGAGCCGCGGCGGGCGTTGCCGCGACGCTGCTCACCGGCCAACGCCGGGAGGCTTGCGCATGACGCTCGATCCGAACACGCTTCTGGCAATCCTCGCCATGGCCGCAGCAACCGTCCTGACCCGCGTCAGCGGTCTTGTCCTCATTCATTTCGTGACGATCGGCGCCAATCAGAAACGGGCGCTGGAGGCGATCCCACCGGCCGTGCTGATGGCCGTCATCGCCCCGACCGCGCTGGTCACCGGACCGGCCGAAACCCTTGCGGCGCTCGCGACGGCCCTGGCGGCGATGCGACTGCCGCTGCTGGCAGCCGTCGCCACCGGCGTCTTGGTCGTGGCGGTCGGCAGGGCGGTGATCCGGGTCTGAGTGGCTGGGCTTGTATCCTGGATTCGCCCTTCATCCGGCCTGCCGGCCACCTTCTCCCCGCACGCGGGGCGCGAAGGAGACTTGCCGCAGCCTCTGAGGAACTCCCTGGGCCGGCGGCGGGGATGGGACGGGCGCCGCTAGCCCCTTCTCCCCGTCAAAACGGAGAGAAGGTGGCGGCAGCCGGATGAGGGGCCATTTTCCGGCAAACCGCTTTCTCAGTGCTCATACTGCGTGAACGACGGATCGGCGAGGTCGGAGAAGCGGGTGAACTCCGACTGGAAGGCGAGCTTGACGGTACCGGTCGGGCCGTGGCGCTGCTTGGCGATGATCACGTCGGCCGTGCCCTTTACCTTGTCCATCTGCATCTTCCACTCTTCGTATTTCGGATCGAGCTCGTCGCGCGGCTCCATGTTCTTCACGTAGTATTCCTCGCGGAACACGAAGAGCACCACGTCGGCGTCCTGCTCGATCGAGCCCGATTCGCGCAGGTCCGAAAGCTGCGGGCGCTTGTCCTCGCGGCTTTCCACCGCGCGCGAGAGCTGTGACAGCGCGATGATCGGCACGTTGAGTTCCTTGCCGAGCGCCTTGAGGCCCGTCGTGATCTCGGTGATTTCCTGAACGCGGTTTTCACCCGATTTCTTTGAACCGGTCATGAGCTGGACGTAGTCGACAACGAGCACGTCGAGGCCGCGCTGGCGCTTCAAGCGACGGGCGCGCGCCGCCAGCTGGGCGATCGAAATGCCGCCGGTCTGGTCGATATAGAGCGGCACCTTCTGCATCATCTGCGAGCAGGCGACGAGCTTTTCGAAATCCGCCTCGGAGATGTCGCCGCGGCGGATCTTCGAGGAGGAGACCTCTGTCTGCTCGGAAATGATACGGGTCGCGAGCTGCTCGGCCGACATTTCGAGCGAGTAGAAGCCGACGACGCCGCCGTTCTTCGCCTTGAAGGAGCCGTCGGGCTGCACTTCCGGCTCGTAAGCGGCGGCGATGTTGTAGGCGATGTTGGTCGCAAGCGAGGTCTTGCCCATGCCGGGGCGGCCGGCGAGGATGATCAGGTCCGAGCGCTGCAGCCCGCCCATCTTGCCGTCGAGCGAATGGATGCCGGTGGAGATGCCGGAGAGATGGCCGTCGCGCTCGAAGGCCTGTCCGGCCATGTCGATCGCAAGCGCCACCGCATCGTTGAACGATTGAAAGCCGCCGTCGTAGCGGCCGGTCTCGGCGAGCTCGAAAAGTCGCCGTTCCGCGTCCTCGATCTGGCTCTGCGGCGGCATGTCGAGCGGTGCGTCATAGGCGATGTTGACCATGTCCTCGCCGATCGTGATCAGCGAGCGGCGCAGCGCAAGGTCGTAGATCGCCCGGCCGTAATCCTCGGCATTGATGATCGACACGGCCTCGGCGGCGAGGCGTGCGAGATACTGCGCGACCGTCAGGTCGCCGACCTTCTCGTCGGCCTTGAGGAAGGTCTTGACCGTCACCGGGTTGGCGGTCTTTCCCATGCGGATGATCTCGCCGGCGACCTCGAAGATCTTGCGATGCAAGGGCTCGTAGAGATGGACCGCCTTCAGGAAGTCCGATACGCGGTAGAAGGCGTCGTTGTTGACGAGAATGGCGCCGAGCAGCGCCTGCTCGGCTTCGAGGTTGTTCGGCGCTTCGCGGTAGTGCTGGTCCGCCTGATCCTTGGGCAAGGGAGCGAGCTTGCGCGCTGCGTCATTCATGGTGGTTCCGTTTCCGCCTGTGATCCCGTGAGCTGTCCGGTTTGCTCGTCGCCGGGCCTCGCGTCTAGTGTAGACGTGCAACAGTTCCGCGGCTCTCAACCCCGTCCGTCGCCTTTGCCCGTTGTGCACATTGATCCACAGGGGGTGCGGCAAAATCGAAAAAAATTATGCCGCGCGCCGGGCGATGGCGTTGAAGCCGAGAGCGACGCCAATCTAGCTGATTCGCGCTTCCGCGTCGTTCGCCGGTTCCGCAGCGGCGCGCGCGATCCGCCAAAAGAAAGGCCCGGGTCTTGGGGACCCGGGCCTCGCGCATGGCTCTGTCGCCGATGCTTATTCTTCTTCGCCCTGGAATTCGGCTTCCGGGTTGAAGAAGTCTTCCGGCTTCAGCGCGTCTTCGTCGACGCCGTAGATCGCCTCGGCGGAGGTCAGGCTTTCGCCCTTGGCCTGGCGCTCGGCTTCTTCGGCCGAACGGGCGACATTGACTTCAACGATTGCGTCGACTTCCGCATGCAGGTGCAGCGTGACCTTGTGGACGCCGATCGCCTTGATCGGCTGGTTGAGGTTGACCTGGTTGCGGCCGATGTTGAAGCCTTCGGCGGCCAGCGTCTCGATGATGTCACGGGCGGCAACCGAACCATAGAGCTGGCCGGTTTCGCCGGCGGAGCGGACGATGACGAAGGACTTGCCGTCGAGCTTCTCGGCAACCTTCTGGGCTTCCGACTTGCGCTCGAGGTTGCGGGCTTCGAGCGTTGCGCGCTCGGATTCGAAGCGAGCCTTGTTGGCGGCGTTGGCGCGCAGCGCCTTGCCGAGCGGCAGCAGGTAGTTGCGCGCGAAGCCGTCGCGAACCTTCACGGTTTCGCCCATCTGGCCGAGCTTGGCGATGCGTTCGAGGAGAATGACTTCCATTTTGGTTTCCTTTCAGTTTTCCGTTGTTCCGTTGTCAGTTCTTTCCCGTCGGCGTAACCGCGATCGTTCGTCGCGTGTCGGTCAGGCCGGACAGGAGGAAGAAGAATGCCGGGACCGTGAAGACGACCACCGACAGGTAGGCGATCCACAACACCGGCAGCCGCCAGGACTTGCCGCGCGTGCGGAAATGGAAGGCGGCGAAGCCCGAGACGAGGAAGCCCGCCCCGAAGGTGCCGCAGATCAGCGCGCCGACAGGCGCGGCGGCGCCGCCGACGAAGGTCAGGATCAGGCCCGCGAGAAAGGCGAAGATGGCATTGCGGTGCATCCTGAGCGAGGAGGGAATGTCCTCGCGCGGGCGCAGCGACCGGCCGGACATCTGGACGATGCGCGTCGCAATGTAATAGGCGGCAAACAGCATCACGACCCAGATCGCGCCCTGCACGAGCGGCAGGGCGAGGGTGAACATCGCCTTCAGCTGCGTGATCGCCGCGGCGTCGGGATTGTAGAGCGGTTCCTGCGCCTTCAGCGCCTCGACCACCATGTCGACCATGAGGTTGGAGACGCTCGAATCGTAGCCGACGATGTAGCCGACGATGATCATGCCGACGGTCACCAGCCCGGCGAGATGGGCAAGGATATCGGAGAGCGGATACCAGGCGAGCGCGCCTTCGGGCCCGCCGAGTTCGGAGGCCGGACGCGCAAGATTGGCAAGATGGCTGAGCCAGCCGGCCGGAACGAGGGTCACGACCACGATCAGCAGGGCGAAATATGACGAGACCAGCGCCGCCGCCGTGGCACCTGCAACGACGATCGCAGCGATCGCGGCGGCGTTGCCCCAGCCGAGGCCGGCGATCAGGATCGGAAGCGCGGAGGCGGCGTAGAGGACGATCGCAAAGGACGACTGGGTGTTCGCGCCCATCGACAAGAGGGCGGCGGTAATGCCGGCGAGCGCGCCGGTCAGCAGCGATGTCCTGTTCCAGTTCTTCAACGTTCGCTGTCCTGCTTCAACGCAGTTAGGGGTCGAGGGGCCCCAACATGGGATTTGGCGCTTTGCGCCGGTTCCGATCCGCGCCCACCGCGGAAGGGAGGGGTCAGGCGCTTGCTCGAGGCCGCGCCTGACCCGAAGTCGGTTTCCGTTGAGTCAGCCGATCAACGGACGGTCAATTGCCTTACGATACGACGTAGGGCAGCAGGCCGAGGAAGCGTGCGCGCTTGATCGCCTGGGCGAGTTCGCGCTGCTTCTTCTGGGAAACAGCCGTGATGCGGGACGGAACGATCTTGCCGCGCTCGGAAATGTAGCGCTGCAGGAGACGGACGTCCTTGTAGTCGATCCGCGGAGCGTTTGCGCCCGAGAAGGGGCAGGTCTTGCGGCGGCGGTGGAACGGGCGGCGTACCGGAGCGGAAGAAACTTCAGCCATTGTCTTTATCTCCTAAAGCTTCTGTTACGCGCGGTCTTCACGCGGGCGGCGCGGACGGTCGTCGCGCGGGCCACGATCGCCGCCTTCACGAGGGCCACGGCCTTCGCCGCGCGGACGATCGTCACGATCGCGCTTCTGCATCATCGCAGACGGGCCTTCCTCGTGCTTGTCGACCGCGATCGTCAGGTAGCGCAGGATGTCTTCGTTGATGCGCATCTGGCGCTCGACTTCGTGGACTGCCGGTGCCGGGGCATCGATGTCCATGAGGACGTAGTGAGCCTTGCGGTTCTTCTTGATGCGGTAGGTGAGGGACTTCAGGCCCCAGTTCTCGACGCGACCGACCTTGCCGCCGTTCGCTTCGAGGACGCCCTTGTACTGTTCGACCAGGGCTTCGACCTGCTGCGGCGTGATGTCCTGCCGAGCGAGGAATACGTGTTCATAAAGAGCCATCTTGGCTTGCCTTTCTTGCGTTAGTCAGCCCGGGCCTCGGCGGCTAAGCCTCAACGACTGTTCTTAAAGGCTGCAAAGAGCCGGCAAGAAAGTGTTGTATCGAGACGGTCGAGAGCGGAGACACGGGAGGCCGGAATGCCTTGCATTCCTGGCGACTTCTCCATCGGAAGCCGGCCCTCCGTTCAGCCACCAGCCAGAAGACCGGGCGTTTCGAACAGCGCGCTTATACGGATTTTCCGCCGAAATGCAAGGCGTGCGTTGGAAGATCGTCGCGCTGGCGGCGACGTCGCGGAACAATCGCTCGCAATCCCCGTTGGACGCCTTGAGCCCGACAAACCCGCGGGGAAACGCAAATGCACGAGTTCGATCCGAGGATGCAGGAGTGCCTGGAGAACTGTCTGGTCTGCTACCGCACCTGTCTTTCGACGGCCATGAGCCATTGCCTGGAGGCCGGCGAGGAGCACACCGAGCCGTCGCATTTCCGGTTGCTGGTGGCCTGCGCCGAGATATGCCGAACGGCCGCGCATTTCATGCTGATCGGGACACCGCACCACCGGCATCTCTGCCGCGAATGCGCGGAAATCTGCGGCGAATGCGCGGCTGACTGCGAACGCATCGGCGACATGGCCGAATGCGTCGAGGCGTGCCGGCGTTGCGCCGAAAGCTGCCGCCAGATGGCCGCCTGGGAATAGGGCCGGCGCCGGCGCTCAGATCGGCGCCGGATAGAGCCGGTGCAGGCGTCGGATGCCGTTCATGACGTCGTGCGACAGCGTGAGGTCGGCGGCGCCGAGGTCGGTCCTCAGTTGCTCCGTCGACGTCGCGCCGATGATGACGGAGGCCATGAAGGGGCGCGTGAGGCAGAAGGCGAGCGCCATCTGCGCCGGATCGAGGCCATGCTCGCGGGCGAGCGCGACATAGGCTGCGACGGCCGGTTCCTGATGCGGCGTGAAGCGGCCCCCGAGGTCGCCGTTGATCGAAAGGCGCGAGCCGGCGGGCTTTGCCCCGTCAAGATATTTGCCGGTCAGGAGCCCGGCCGCGAGCGGCGAATAGGCGAGCAGGCCGATCTCCTCGTGGTGCGACAGTTCGGCAAGATCGAGATCGTAGGCGCGGTAGAGCAGGTTGTACTCGTTCTGGATCGTCGCCACGCGCGGCAGGTCGAATCTCCTTGCCAGCTCGAGCATCTTCATCGTGCCCCAGGCCGTGTCGTTGGAAAGCCCGATGGCGCGGATCTTGCCCGCCTTCACGAGATCGCCAAGCTTGTCCAGTATCGCCTTCAGATCCGCGGCGACCTGCTCCCGGTCCTGGCGCGACGGATCGTAGGACCATGCGTTGCGGAAGTGATAATGGCCGCGGTTCGGCCAGTGAAGCTGGTAGAGGTCGACATAGTCGGTCTTCAGCCGCTTGAGGCTCGCATCGAGTGCTTCGTCGATTCCCTCCGGGGTGATCGGCCCGCCATTGCGGATGTAAGGCCGGCCGGAGCCGGCGACCTTGGTTGCCAGCACGACGTGGTCGCGGCGGCCGCGGGCCGCCAGCCAGTCGCCGATGATGCGCTCGGTGTTGCCATAGGTCTCCGCCGAAAGCGGCGTGGTCGGGTAGAGTTCGGCCGTATCGATGAAGTTGACGCCATGTTCGAAAGCGTGATCGAGCTGTTCGTGGGCTTCCGCCGGCGTGTTCTGTGACCCCCAGGTCATCGTCCCGAGGCAGATTTCCGAGACCTTGATGCCGGTGCGGCCGAGCGTGTTGTAGCGCATGACGTTGCGTTCCTTGTGTAGGCGGGCGCGCGCCGGCGGGAGGAGAGGGCGCGCCGCCTTGGAATGATGGGTTGGCGGCCCGCGAGACCGGGAGGCATCGGGCGGGCACGGCGGCAAGCGTGGCAAACTTACGCCTTGATTGACGAAGATCAAGGGCAAAAGCCCGAGCGCGGCATGCGAACGGGGCGCCTATGCTTGACTTGCCGTCCAGGAATGTGAATGGAGAAGACAAGACGAGGCGGGTACAAAGAGCGCGGGACCGTGTTCACCCCGCATCCGCTCGAACAGGAAACACCCAGGGAAGGGGCACTCTCGATGAGCATCGCATTCACGTTCCCCGGCCAGGGCAGCCAGGCCGTCGGCATGGGCAAGGATCTGGCCGAAGCCTTTCCGGAGGCTGCCGCCGTCTTTGCCGAAGTCGACGAGGCGCTCGGCGAGAAGCTCTCCGACATCATGTGGAACGGACCGGAAGAGACCCTGACGCTCACCGCCAACGCCCAGCCGGCACTGATGGCGGTGTCGATGGCGGTGATCCGCGTTCTCGAGGCGAGAGGCCTCGACCTCAAGGGCAAGGTCTCCTTCGTCGCCGGCCATTCGCTCGGCGAGTATTCGGCGCTCTGTGCCGCCGGCACCTTCTCGCTCGCCGACACGGCGAGGCTCCTGCGTATCCGCGGCAATGCGATGCAGGCGGCCGTTCCCGTCGGCAAGGGCGCGATGGCCGCGATCATCGGCCTGGAGCACGGCGACGTCGAAGCGGTTTGCGGCGAGGCCTCGGGGCTCGGATCGTGCCAGATCGCCAACGACAATGGCGGCGGCCAGCTGGTGATCTCGGGCGAGAAGCAGGCCGTCGAGAAAGCGGCCGCACTCGCCTCGGAAAAGGGCGCCAAGCGCGCGTTGATGCTGCCGGTCTCGGCGCCCTTCCATTCCGCCCTGATGGCGCCCGCCGCCGAAGCCATGCGCGAGGCGCTCGCCAAGGTCGAAAAGCGCGATCCGATCGTGCCGGTCGTCGCGAACGTGCTCGCCGCGCCGGTCAGCGACGCGGGCGAGGTCGCCCGGCTGCTCGTCGAACAGGTGACGGGACAGGTGCGCTGGCGCGAGACGGTCGAATGGTTCGCCGCCAATGACGTGACGACGCTTTACGAGATCGGCTCCGGCAAGGTCCTGACGGGACTTGCCCGGCGGATCGACAAGACCGTCACCGGAATTGCCGTCAATTCCCCCGCCGACGTCGACACGGCGCTTGCCGCCCTACTGGCCTGAACGCACTATTGTAAGGAAGAAATCCATGTTTGATCTTTCCGGCCGCAAGGCTCTCGTAACCGGCGCAACCGGCGGCATCGGCGAGGAAATCGCCCGCCTGCTCCACGCGCAGGGCGCCATTGTCGGACTGCATGGCACCCGCGTCGAAAAGCTGGAGGCTCTCGCCAACACGCTCGGCGAGCGCGTTCACATCTTTCCGGCGAACCTGTCCGACCGCGCCGAGGTCAAGGCGCTCGGCGAGAAGGCGGAAGCCGACCTCGGCGGGGTCGACATCCTCGTCAACAATGCCGGCATCACCAAGGACGGCCTCTTCGTCCGCATGAGCGACGACGACTGGGACAATGTCCTTGAGGTCAACCTGACGGCCGTTTTCCGCCTGACGCGCGAACTGACGCACCCGATGATGCGCCGCCGTTTCGGCCGCATCGTCAACATCACTTCCGTGGTCGGCGTCACCGGCAATCCCGGCCAGGCCAACTACTGCGCCTCCAAGGCCGGCATGATCGGTTTCTCGAAGTCGCTCGCGCAGGAAATCGCGACGCGCAACGTCACCGTCAACTGCGTCGCCCCCGGCTTCATCGAAAGCGCCATGACCGGCAAGCTGAACGAGAAGCAGAAGGAAGGGATCATGGCTGCGATCCCGATGCGGCGCATGGGAACCGGCGCGGAGGTCGCCTCGGCGGTCGTCTATCTCGCCTCGAACGAAGCGGGTTATGTCACCGGCCAGACCATTCATGTCAATGGCGGCATGGCAATGATCTGACACGGGCTTCAGGGGGCGCTGTCCGGCGCGATCCGCTCGGTCGCGGAACTGCCGATCGGTGCCTTTGTTTGTCGATGCCAAATGCCTGAAATTCAATGTTGACCAAGCGAATGTCGGGCATTTTCGGACTTTGCGGCAGACTTAAACCGTGTTAATCGGGCCAATGACTGTGCGCAGTCGACCGGTCCGGCCTGGTGTCCGGCAGCCCTTGCTGCCTTGGGTTTCCGCGGTTTCGGTTGGATGGATTGCCCGGTGGGCCATCTTGGTCTATCAGGCGTGATGAAAGTACCGGTGCCGCAAGCGGCGCCGCAGAGAAACATAAGGTCGAGGAACTCCGACATGAGCGATATCGCAGAACGCGTGAAGAAAATTGTTATTGATCATCTTGGCGTCGATGCCGAAAAGGTCAGCGAAGGCGCAAGCTTCATCGATGACCTCGGCGCGGACTCGCTCGACACGGTCGAACTGGTCATGGCATTCGAAGAAGAATTCGGTGTCGAGATCCCGGACGATGCGGCGGATTCGATCCTGACCGTCGGCGACGCCGTCAAGTTCATCGAAAAGGCCCAGGCCTGATCCTTCAGGGCTCGAGGCCAACGGCGGGCCGCAGCTTGCGGCCCGTGCAGCCCTGGGGAAGTGGGCTGGCCCGCCTTGGCTGCGGGTTGCGATCAGCAAAGCGCTCCCGCCTTTCCCTCTGATCGTCATTTACTGGAATTGGAATGCTCGCACGGGTCCGGATCGTCACGCGTGGTCCGATCCGGTGCTTGAATTGAACGGTCAGGATGGGTCACGGGTATGAGACGTGTCGTTATCACCGGTACCGGCATGGTATCTCCTTTGGGTTGCGGAACCGAGGTTAGCTGGTCGCGGCTTCTGGCCGGCCAGAACGCGGCCCGCAAGGTCACCGAGTTCGAGGTCGAGGACCTTCCCGCCAAGATCGCTTGCCGCATTCCCTTCGGTGACGGTTCGGACGGCACGTTCAATGCTGACGACTGGATGGAGCCGAAGGAGCAGCGCAAGGTCGATCCGTTCATCGTCTATGCGATGGCCGCCGCCGACATGGCGCTCGCCGACGCCGGCTGGAAGCCCGAAAGCGATGAGGACCAGATTGCGACCGGCGTGCTGATCGGCTCCGGCATCGGTGGTCTGGAAGGCATCGTCGACGCGGGCTATACGCTCCGCGACAAGGGGCCGCGCCGCATCTCCCCCTTCTTCATTCCCGGCCGCCTGATCAACCTTGCTTCCGGCCAGGTCTCCATTCGCCACCGGTTGCGCGGTCCCAACCATTCGGTCGTGACGGCCTGTTCCACCGGCGCGCATGCGATTGGCGACGCGAGTCGCCTGATCGCGCTCGGCGATGCGGACGTGATGGTGGCCGGCGGTGCCGAATCGCCGATCTGCCGCATCTCGCTCGCCGGCTTTGCCGCCTGCAAGGCGCTCTCGACCCAGCACAACGACAATCCGCAAAAGGCCTCTCGCCCCTATGATGCGGATCGGGACGGCTTCGTCATGGGCGAGGGCGCGGGTATCGTCGTTCTGGAGGAACTGGAGCACGCGAAGGCCCGCGGCGCCAAGATCTATGCCGAAGTCATCGGCTATGGCCTCTCCGGCGACGCTTTCCACATCACCGCTCCGTCGGAGGACGGCGAGGGCGCCTACCGCTGCATGCAGATGGCGCTGAAGCGCGCCGGCATCACGGCGGCGGACATCGACTACATCAACGCCCACGGCACCTCCACCATGGCCGACACGATCGAACTCGGGGCGGTCGAGCGACTCGTCGGCGACAGCGCGTCGAGGATCTCGATGTCTTCGACCAAGTCGGCGATCGGGCATCTGCTCGGGGCCGCCGGCGCGGTCGAGGCCATCTTCTCGGCGCTTGCCATTCGCGACAACATCGCGCCGCCGACCCTCAACCTCGACAACCCGTCGGTCGAGACGAAGATCGATCTTGTGCCGCATGCCGCCCGCAAGCGCGAAATCAACGTGGCGCTGTCGAACTCCTTCGGTTTCGGCGGCACCAACGCATCGCTGATCCTGCGTCGCTACAGCGGCAATTGATGCCTGCCGCATGCGTTTTAATGCGTGTCGCCCGAAACTCGACAGGGTTTGGGCGGCATCCATGAAACTGGTCCCGAGGGCTGGGAATGGGGCCGGATAATCCGGGGCATTTTTCTCCCTTCCCGCATCGGCTCGGTGTTCCAGTCCTGCTTTTTGCCGCAATGCTCGCTACAAGCTCTCTGCGGAGGAGAAGGCGCCTGGAGCGCCGCTCGCCAAGGGCTGTTTTCGCGGGGCTATATTCGCGCAAGGCACATCTGGTAATTGTAGTATATACCCATTGCTCTGACACATCTCGCTGGCTGCCGGTCTAAGCCGAAATTCGCACCGGCTGCGGTATGAATGAAATTGCGAATTTCGGGTTCGGGATAATCGTGAGCGACTCAAACGATAACAGCGCGGCCCAGTTCGGCCGCAATGAAGCCGGGAGCAACGGGCCGATCATTCCGAAGTCGGCAAACGAAGCGCTGCGCCCGGAAAAAGTGCCCGAGCCGCCGAAACGCTCGCGCAAGGCGCGCAGCCAGGTCGTCATCTTCTTGAACTTCGTCATGACCGTGGTCGTCTTCGTGGCGCTTGCGGCGGCCGGTGCGGTCTATTACGCGATGCACGAATACGAGAAGCCGGGCCCGCTGGAGGCGAACAAGAACTTCATCGTTCGCAACGGCGCCGGCATCAGCGAGATCGCCAGCGGCCTTGAACGCAACAGCATCATCACGGACAGCCGCGTGTTCCGCTTCGTCTCCGAAGCCTATCTCGACAACGATACGCTGAAGGCCGGCGAGTACGAGATCAAGGCCCGCGCCTCGATGCAGGAGATCATGCAGCTCCTGAAATCCGGCAAGTCGATCCTCTATTCCGTCTCGCTGCCGGAAGGGCTGACCGTCAAGCAGATGTTCCGCAAGCTCGCCGACGACCCCGTGCTGACCGGCGAGCTGCCGACGGAGTTGCCGCCAGAGGGCTGGCTCAAGCCGGACACCTACAAGTTCACGCGCGGCACCAAGCGGACGGAGATCGTCCAGCAGATGCTTGCGGCGCAGAAGGCGCTGGTCGCGCAGATCTGGGAGAAGCGTGAGCCAGGGCTGCCGGTCTCTTCGGTCGAGGAATTCGTGACGCTTGCCTCGATCGTGGAAAAGGAGACGGGGCGCGCCGACGAGCGGCCGCGCGTCGCCTCGGTCTTCCTCAACCGGCTGGAAAAAGGCATGCGGCTGCAGTCCGACCCGACGATCATCTACGGCATTTTCGGCGGCGAGGGCAAACCGGGCGACCGCGCGATCCTGAAGGCGGATCTCGACAAGGAGACCCCCTACAACACCTATCTCATCAAGGGCCTGCCCCCGACGCCGATCGCCAATCCGGGCCGGGCGGCGCTCGAAGCCGTGGCCAATCCGTCGCGCACGCCCGAACTCTATTTCGTCGCCGACGGCACCGGCGGGCACGTCTTCGCCGAGACACTCGACGAGCACAACGCCAATGTCCGGCGCTGGCGCAAGCTCGAGGCGGAAAAGGCTGCAGAAGCCGCCAAGGCCGCGGCGGCAGCCGAGGACGCCATCACCGAGACAAAGGCGCAGTAACACGAGACTGCATGTGGACGACAGGGCCGCGGCGCGGATATCCCTTGCGGGATGCCGCGCCGCGGCCTTATTGCTTCTGCACCGCATTTTTACATCGCTGCGTGTCTGGTCCGTGATCGGCACTGAGACCCGCGGCAGCGAATGGAGGAAATGATGCCGCTCCAATCGATGACCGGCTTTGCCAGGAGAGAGGGGAGCAGCGGCCGCTATCGCTGGGCCTGGGAATTGCGCTCGGTGAATGGCAAGGGGCTCGACGTGCGGCTTCGCCTGCCGCCGGGGCTCGAACGCCTCGAGCAGGATTGCCGGCGCCTTGCTTCGCAATATTTCTCGCGCGGCAACCTGCAGGTCGCCCTCTCGCTCAATGGCGCGGAAACGGCCGTGGAAGCCGTCGTCAACAGGGAGGCGCTCGCAGCCGTCCTGAAGCTTCGCGAACAACTGGGCGACCTCGTCGATCCGGCGCCGTTGCGCTTCGACACATTGCTGTCGCTCCGCGGCATCGTCGATTTTCGCGAACCGGAGGAAAGCGAGAGCGAGCGCGCGGCGCTCGATGCCGAAATCCTCGCCGGCCTGGAACTCGCCCTTGCCGACCTCAGGGCCATGCGGGAGGAGGAGGGCAGGGCGCTCGGGCAGGTGCTGCTTGCCCAGCTGGATCGCATCGAACAGCTGACGGCAACGGTGGAGAACGATCCGTCGCGCAGTCCGGCGGCGATTGCCGAAAGGCTGGCCCAGCAGGTGGCGCTCATCCTCGACAACGCCGCCTCCATCGACCGTGAAAGGCTGCATGCGGAAGTGGCGCTGCTTGCCACGAAGGCGGACCTCAGGGAAGAAATCGACCGCCTCGGCTCGCACATCGCCGCCGGGCGCGATCTCCTGGCGAAAGGCGGACCTGTCGGGCGCAAGCTGGATTTCCTTGCACAAGAATTTAACCGCGAATCGAATACGATCTGCTCGAAGTCGAATGCCGCCGCCGTCTCCGCCGCCGGTATCGAGTTGAAGGTGGTGATCGACCAGTTCCGCGAACAGGTCCAGAATCTGGAGTAGGATATGACGCCGGCGACCGTTTCGCCCATCAAGATCGCCCGCCGCGGGCTCATGCTCGTGATTTCCTCGCCGTCGGGCGCGGGAAAGTCGACCATCGCGCGCAACTTGCTCGAAGCCGATCCGGAGCTGAGCATCTCGGTGAGTGTCACGACGCGAGCGCGCCGGCCGAGCGAGATCGAGGGGCGGCACTATTATTTCAAGAGCATCCGTGAGTTCGAGGCGCTGCGGGCGACGGACTCGCTGCTCGAATGGGCGGAAGTGCACGGCAATTTCTATGGCACGCCGCGCGATGCCGTCGAAAAGGCGATGGCGGAAGGCCGCGATATGCTGTTCGACATCGACTGGCAGGGCGCGCAGCAATTGCAGGAGAAGATGGCGGGCGACGTCGTGTCGATCTTCATCCTGCCGCCGACCATGGCCGAACTGCAGTCGCGGCTGCACCGGCGCGCCGAGGACAGCGAGGAAGTCATCGCGACCCGGCTCACCAATTCGCGCGCGGAAATCGAGCATTGGCGGGAATACGACTACATCGTCGTCAACGATGATCTCGACCGCGCCTTCTCGGCCGTGCGGGCGATCGTCGAAGCCGAGCGCCTGCGCCGCGACCGCCGTCCCGGCCTGTTCGAATTCGTTAACGGATTGCTGACCGAAAATCCGTTCTGAAGCGCTCCGACCCGAGACGGGTCGAAAGGGAGGTGCGCCCCTTACCGTGCGCCTGCCCGCTTAAAGACAATTGGCCAATCGACAGAATTCCTCGACCGTGAGCGTTTCCGCGCGTCGCTGCGGGTCGATCTCCGCTCTCGCGAGCAGCGCCTCGCCGCCGAGCGGCTTCAGGCTCTGGCGGAGCATCTTGCGACGCTGGCCGAAGGCCGCCTGCGTCACCTTCTCGAGGGAAGCCGCGGAGCAGGGGATCGGATCTGCGACAGGCTCGAGATGGACGACCGTCGAGGTCACCTTCGGCGGCGGCGTGAAGGCCTGCGGCGGCACGTCGAAGGCGAGGCGCGCCTTCGTCCGCCAGCCGCAGAGGACACCGAGCCGGCCGTAGTGGTCGTCGTCGGCGCCGGCGACGATGCGCAGTCCCACCTCGCGCTGGAACATCAGTGTCATCGACTGCCAGAAGGGCGGCCAGCGCCCGGGCAGCAGCCAGTTGACGAGAAGCTGCGTGCCGACATTGTAGGGGAGGTTGGCGATGATGCGGGTGGGACCGTCGGCGAGCGCCTCGAAATCCACCTTCAGCGCATCGCCTTCGACGACCTCGAGCCGCCCGGGATAATGGGCGCCGATTTCGGCGAGCGCCGGCAGGCAGCGCGCGTCACGCTCGATCGCCACGACCTTCTTCGCGCCGAGGGCGAGAATGGCGCGCGTCAGGCCGCCCGGCCCGGGGCCGACCTCGATGACGGTCACATCGTCGAGCGGGCCGGCGGTCCGCGCGATCTTCTGGGTGAGGTTGAGGTCGAGCAGGAAGTTCTGCCCGAGCGCCTTCTTCGCGTCGAGACCATGGCGCTGGATGACGTCGCGCAGCGGCGGCAGACCGTCGAGTGCCGCCATCAGCGTTGATCTCCATCGGCATGGCCGGCGAGTTCGGCGGCGAGGCGCAGAGCCGCCAGGAGGCTGTCTTCGCGCGCGACTCCCTTGCCGGCAAGGCTGAAAGCGGTGCCGTGATCCGGCGACGTCCTGATGAACGGCAGGCCGAGCGTGACGTTGACGCTGTCGTCGAAGCCGAGTGCCTTGGCGGGGATCAGCGCCTGGTCGTGATACATGCAGATGGCGACGTCGTAGGTCTCCCGTGCCCGGTCGTGGAACATCGTATCGGCGGGAAGCGGCCCCACGACGTCGAGCCCCTCGGCGCGGAGCCGATCGATGATCGGGCGGATGACCGCCTCGTCCTCGAGGCCGAGCGCTCCCCCTTCGCCCGCATGCGGGTTGAGCCCCGCGACAGCCAGCCGGGGTCTCGGCAAGCCGAAGCGGCTCTTGAGATCGGCGGCCGTGATCGTGCAGGTCCTGTAGATCAGCTCCGGCGTCAACGCGCCGGGAACGTCCTTGAGCGGAATATGGATCGTCACGGGAACGGCGCGGAGCTTCGGCCCTGCCAGCATCATCACCGGCAGGGGTGCGGCGCCGGTCGCCTTGGCGGCGAGGTCCGCGAGATATTCGGTATGGCCGGGGAAGCGGAAGCCGGCCTCGTAGAGCACCGCCTTCGCAATCGGATTCGTGGCGACGGCCGAGGCTTCGCCGGCGATCGCGAACCGCACGGCCGTGTCGATCGCATCGGTGACGGCGGAGGCATTGGCCGCGTCCGGGCGACCGGCGACGACGGGAGCGGGGCAGCGGACCGGCCACACCGGCAGGGCCCGCGCGAAGGCGGCAGTTGCGCCGCTACAGTCGGTTTCCGTTATCGGCACGGCCTGCCCGAGCGCCCTGGCGCGCGCCGAAAGCACCGCAGGGTCGCCGATGAAGAGGAAGGGCGGCGTCGGCCGCTCGACGCGTCGCGCCCATACGGCAAGGCTGATGTCCAAACCGATACCGGCCGGATCGCCCATCGTCAGGGCGACGACCGGCCTGCCGCTCGCGTCGTTCATGGCGACCCGCTTACTTGTTGACGATCTGCGCCTTGGCGCGCAGCTCTTCGAGGTATCTCTCGCTGTTCGGGTCCTCTCCGCCCGCCTTCTTCTTGCCGAGATCCTCGGCGCGGAAAACGATCTCGGCGGCGGTGTCGTCATTGACCTGGCGCTTCTTGCAAATCGCCAGATATTCGACGCCCTTCTCGGTGACGCGCGTTCCGGTCGTCGTGCCGTCGCCGGCCTTCTCGACCAGCGGCTTCCAGTCATCCGGCAACTGCTGTGCGAGCACGCGGCCGAGATTGCGGATCGAGACGTCGCGATAGTTGGCCGCGAAGGCCTTCGAGGTGTCGCAGCCCGGGAACTCAGAACGCGAGGCGTTCGCCTCGGCCTGCCGCTTCGCCGTGATCTTGCCGCGCTTCGATTCCGGAATGACGAAGATGACCTGCTGGAGGAAATATTCCGTCGTGACCGGCTTGTTGCCGCCGTCTTCCATCATGCGCTTGACGAGGTCGCCGCCGGAAAGACGATTGGCGCTGCCGTAGCGGAAGTTGACGACGCGCGGCCAGCTCATCTGAACGGCGATGTACTGCTTGAAATGGTCCACGCCGACGCCGGCCTGCTCGAGGATCTTGCCGAGTTGCTCGGGCGAGAGTTTGTTGCCGGCGGCGAAGCGCGCAAAGGCCGCATCGACGTCGGCGGTGCTGACGGACTGCTGCACCCGCGCGATTTCCGCCCGCTTCAGCGCCTCGTCGACGAGCTGCTGCTTTGCCTCGGCCGCGCCGCCGCCCTGCCGCTGGAGGCGAAGGAAGGCGGCCCGCTTGGCGATGTCGCCGGAGGTGATCACCGTATTGTTGACGATCACCTTGACCGCACTTGCGGCCCGCGCCGCCGTTCCTGCCGTAACGCTCAGCGCCCCCGCCAAGGCCAGTGCCGAAAGCATCCTCACAATCGAGTTTTTCCCGCCCATCATCATTCCCTGCTCGTTCTGCCGCCCGTTGCCAACGGCGTCTGCCACTCCGCCGGCCTTGCACCTTCCCGGTGTCAATGTGAGGCAAATGCATAATACATGCGGCCAAACGATGACAAGACCGACGGTGGCGCGGCGGTTGCCGCCGCGCCCTCGTCGATGAAGCGGAGGAGACGGGCAGGCGCCGGACGCCTGCGTCGGTTTCTCAGAAGTAGTCCAGCTCCTCGAACCTCGTCTCGCCGACATTGATGTCGCCAAGCGTGCGGAAGCTGATGCGGGCGCCGATCGACCAGTCGTTGGCCAGCGAGTTGTCGGGATCGCGCTCCTGCTTGTAGACGAGCGAGAACAGCGTGTCCTGGTCATCATAGGTGATGCCAAGGCCGTTGCGCGAGACGACGCCCTCGTTGATGTCGTAGGTCAACGCGCCGAACACCGACCAGTAGTCATGGAACCGGTAGGCGGCGGCGGTCTGGATCTCGTCCTGATCGGAGGTCGAGCCGTAAAGCGGCTGCGCTTCGATCCGCGTGTAGGTCAGGGCCGCCTGCCAGTTCAGGCCGAGATAGCCGACCGTCGCGTCGGCGCGGCGGAAGGCGAGGTTCCTTTCGTCCAGCCGACCGGAAAGGCTCGCCATCAGCCCGGAAGGCGCGTCGATGCCGACCATCGCGACATAGTCGGACCGGTCGGTTTCGAGACCCGAATTGGCGCCGGCCTTGACGAGGTCGTCGGTCGCGAACGAGTTGAGCCCGCCAAGGTGGAACGACTGGCCGGCAATGGCGCGCAGGCCGTAGCCGCTGTCGAAGCTGCCGGTATAGCGCAAGCCGATATTGGCGCGCGTGCCGCCCTCGATGCGGTCGTAGCCGGAAAACTTGTCACGATCGAAGAGGTTGGTGGCGTCGAAGACGAAGCTCTGCGCGTCTTCGTTCGGAAGCGCACCGGCATATTGTTCGTCGGGCCGAGCGTAGAGCTGCCCGATCGGCTCGAGGACGTGGCTGCTCGTCTCGCCGGCAAAGAGGATCGGATAGCGCGCCTCGAGCCCTGCGGTCAGCATGCGCCGCGTCACCGCGTCGCTGCTGGTGAAGGTCCCGGTGTAGCCGACCGGGTCGTCCATATTGATGCCGATGGCGTCGCCGCGCGCCGCAAGCAGCGGCGTCAGCACCAGCCCTCCGGGCGCAATGAACGTCCGCTTCCATTCGAGTTCGCCGGTCAGCCGGTGCTCGCTGCCCTCGAGCCCGCGGAAGCGATCGACGCCGAATATCGTCGTGTCGCGGTCGAGGCGGTTGCGTTTGACATTGGTCAGGTTGAAGTCGGCGTTGAGTTCGCCGCCCAGGACCGGCACGGGAGCCGTGTAGGAATAGTCGAGGACCTGCGCGATCGGCTGCTGGTTTTCCGCGATGCTGTCGGGATCGGCATCCTGGATATCGAAATAGAAGGCGCGCAGATCGAAATAATTGCGCTTGCCGAGACCGGTCAGGTAGGCCTGGTTGACATAGGTGGTGCCGTCGAATGTCGACAGGTCGTAGGTCTTGGCGAAGTTGTTGTCCGATTGGACGAGAACGTTCCAGCCGAAGGCCCAGCGCGGGTTGATCTCGAACTTGCCGCGCGACGCGATCATGCCGCGGTTCGTTTCCTCGGCATCGACGGTCCCCGGCGTGAACTGGTCCCGGTCCATCTGGCTGATGCCGGCGACGTTGAGCGTATGCAGGCCGTTGTGGAACTGCTGCCGGAACTCGCCTTCGAGCAGGAAGCCCTGGCGCGTCAGCCCGGTGGCCGTGATCGTCGCGTCCATATGGGGCGAGATCGCCCAGTAATAGGGCACGCCGACGCCGGCGCCGAGCTTCTGCGTATAGCGGAACTGCGGGAACAGGAAGCCGCTCTTGCGCTTGACCGTATGGTCGGGGATCTCCATCACCGGGATATAGGCGATGGGTTTTCCGAAAAGCTCGAAATAGGCGTGTTCCAGCCGAATGGTGTGCGTGCGGTCGCTCTGGACGATCCGGCGGGCCTTGATGTGCCACAGCGACCGGTGTTCCGGCTTGGTGGAGCAGGGCGTGCAGGCCGTATAGACCGCCTTGTTGAGGACGAACTCCTCGCCGTTGCGCCGTTCGCCGCTCTCGGCCGCCAGTCGCGTCAGATCGGTCGTCTCGATTCGGAGCGCCTGGACGAAGCCGTTGCCGAAATCGTCGGTGACGTCCATGCGGTCGGCATAGACGATGTTGCCGCCGGGCTCGATCAACTGGATATCGCCGGTCGCGAGAATACGGCCGGTCTTCTGGTTGTACTCGACCTGTCGGGCGACCATCTTGTAGCCGCCATACTCGATCTGGACATTGCCGCGCACGGTGACGATTTCCGCGTCGCGATTGTAGACAAGCTCATTGGCGGTCAGCAGCAGCTTGGCCTCGGGCGCAATATTCGGCTGGAGCTCGTTGATTCGCGCTGCTGCGTCCTGCGCCATGGCCGGCGCATGCATTCCGATGGCAAGGGTATGCAGGGCCACGCCTGCAAGCAGGGCAGCCTTGAGCTTCATGCGTTTGCGGTTGCCTACCGCCACTAGCCATCCTCCTGATGCAGTAGAATCGTCGAGCCCAGCGCCATCGCTACAACAACCGGCAGCCAGGCTGCAACGAACGGAGGCACGATGCCGCTGCTCCCGAATGCTTTGACAAGCACGGTGACGACATAAAGCACGAAGCCCGAAAGGATTCCACCGAGAATCACCGACCGCGATTGGTTGAACCGGCTAAATTTCAGCGACACGCAGGCGGCAATCAGCGTCATGGCGACGAGAAGCAGCGGCAGCGACAGGAGCGAGTGGAATTGCGTTTCCATGCCGTTGGTGGAGAAGCCGAAGGATCGGGCGACCTCGATCTTCTTCCGAAGGTCGAAAAACTGAATGGAATCAGCCTTTGCCAGCCTCTCCTGAACGAAATCCGGCTTCAGATTGGTGGGAAGGCGTGCCGTTTCCATACGACGGGGCAGCCGCCCGCTCTCGTTTTCCACAACCCCGTTAAGAAGCCAGTAACCATCTTCGAGTTTCGCCGACTTCGCATCCTGCCTCAGGGTGATCGTGCCCTGTGGATCGAAGTGGACGACGGTGACGTTGATAAGCTCCGTACCGCCGTTCTGGACGGAGCGTGCGCCGATGATCGTATCGGTGCCGTTATAGATCTGGCGCAGCCACGGAATCGAGTTCGTCGCGGCCGAGCGGGACGAGCCCCATTCGGCCTCCAGCGCTTCGGCCTTCTTCGTTCCCCAGGCGGCAAGCGGGTTGAGCGCGATGACGGCCAGCACGCCGAAAAGGAACGCACCCAGGACGAAGGGGCGGAGGAACTGCCAGACCGAGATGCCGGCCGCCCGTGTGACGACGAGCTCATAGCGCCGGTTGAGCGAGATCAGTGCGGCCATGGCGGCAAAGAGCGCCACGAAGGGAACGGTCTGCTGCAGGATCGTCGGGATGCGGAATGCGGTCATCATCAGCGCGCCGGCGACGGTGTAGTGCGGCAGGTTCGACATGCGGCTCGTAAGCTCGCTGAAGTCGATGATGAAGATCAGCGTGAAGATGCCGACGAGGAACCAGAACGTGGTGACCGCATACCGCTTGAAGAAGTAGCGCCCGAGCGTGTCGAGAATCATTGGAGCTGTTCCCCGTCAGCGCCGGCCGGGCGCACGAGCCGAAGCCGGACCATGAGATCGGAGAGCTTTTCCTGCCATGTCATGGGGATGTCGAGGCGGCGGTTGTTGGCGAGCTGGTGGATCGCGAAGGCACCGGTACCCAGGGGGATGAAATACATGAGCGGCACGAACCAGGCGGAGTCTTCGGCGCTGTTGCCGGCGTAGAACGTCATCCAGCGGATGACCAGTGCCGCCCCGAGCGCGCTGATCATCGGGTGCACGCGGGCCTCGCGGTGCGAGCGGGCGTCGCTGCTGACGACGAGCGCGATGAGGCCGAAGAGCAGCGGAAAGGTCCACTCGGTGAAGCGCCGGTGCAGCTCCGCCGTGAAAGCGAGCGGCGCCCGCTTGTAGGCCGCATCGTTCGGGTCGGGGTTGAGAAGATAGAAGAGGTCGCGGTCCTTGGCGCGGATATTCGCCTCGCCCGCCATCTTGGTCATGTCCGTCAGGTCGAAGGCATAGGAGTCGAACTTGATGACCGAGACGTCGCCGTCCGGAAGCTTGCGATGCACTTCGCCGTCCTTCATCACCAGCGCCGAGCGCTCCTCGTCGACCGCGCCCTCGCGCGCATAATAGACGAGCTCGAAATTCGGGTCGCGCGCGTCGGCGACGAAGATGCCGTGCAGGACGCCGCCGCTGCGCCGGGCGCCCACCTGCACGTATAGCCCGTCGGTCACCTTCCGGAAGGCATTTTCCTGGACGACGGAAGCGAGCAGGTCGGCGTGGGCCGTCGCGATCATCTTGCGCACGGCGACGCGTGAATAGGGCTCGACGAAATTGTCGATCATGAAGGAAAGTGCACTGAGGCCGACGGCGAGATAGACCACCGGCCGGATGATCGACATGCGGGAACTGCCGGCGGCGCTGAGCACGGTGAGTTCCGAATCGGTGTTCATGGCGCTCAGCGTCTGCGTCACGCCGATCACCAGCGCGAAGGGCAGGATGATCGGCACGACCGAAGGCAGGATCAGCGTCGCGAGCTTAAGGAAGGCAAGGATCGACTGGCCGCTGTCGGTGACGAGGTTGACGTTGGCGAGTGCCTGCGTGGTCCACACGATCCCGAGGAGCGGCAGGAGCGTTGCGAGGAACATGGTCGTCGCGCGCCGCAATATATAGCGTTCGATCAGCTTCATGTCCGTATCCGGTCCAAGGTCCTCATCCTGATCATGATGCTCCCGGCTGCGCCGGGCTCATCGTGACCGCTTTTCGTGCCGTTCTCGCGCGCAAGTCGCTCCCGCGATTCGCCAGCCGATCGGTGCCGGTCTTCGTCCCTGCGTCGCAAATCAGAATGTGAGGCAACAGGGAAAATATAAGGCGAAGAACTTCGGTTAACCGCATGTAAACATGTGCAGGCATCTTGCCAAGCGCTTCAAAAGCGAGAAGGGTGCGCGCCACAGCTTTGATCCTGACCGACAATCGAGAATGTCGGCCACTGTAGCCGTCCGGTAACAGACCACATCAGAAGTGCTCGGAGCCCCCGCATGCCGATGAAATTCGAATTCACTTTCAGCAAGTCCCATCGCCCGGCGGGCGGCGTCGCCGTCCTCCTGCAGGCCGCAGGTGCCAAGGAGCCCGCCGGCGCGGCGGTTGCCGATCCGGAAGGCATCCTCGCCAAGGCGGCGAAGGTCGGCAAGTTCAGCGGCAAGGCGCTCTCCACCCTCGACGTCATCGCGCCGCACGGTTCGCCGGCCGACCGGATCGTCCTCCTCGGTCTTGGCGACGCCGCCGCTGTCGGCGATCATGATTGGCTGAAGGCCGGCGGCGCGGCCGCCGCGAAGCTGCGCAGCGCCGAGAAGGCAACGGTCTTTCTCGACGCGCCCGGCGTCGAGGTCTCCGGCAAGGCCGCCGCCGATTTTGCTCTCGGCATGGAGATGAACGCCTATGCATTCGAGAGCTACAAGACCAGGAAATCGGACGACGAGCCGAAGGCGGCGCAGAAAGCGGTCAAGGTCACCATCGTCACCGGCGCGGTGATCGCCGCCAAGAGGGCCTTCGCCACCGCCCAGGCGATCGGCGAAGGCGTGTTTCTGGCGCGCGACCTCGTCAACGAGCCGGCCAATGTGCTCGGTCCGGTCGAGTTCGCCGCCAAGGCGAAGGAACTGGAGAAACTCGGCGTCGATGTCGAGATCCTGACCGACCGGGAGATGAAGAAGCTCGGCATGGGCGCGCTCCTCGGCGTCGCCCAGGGGTCGGTGAGGCCGCCGCGGCTGGTCGTCATGCAATGGAAGGGCGGAAAGGCGAAGGACAAGCCGGTAGCCTTCGTGGGCAAGGGCGTCGTCTTCGATACCGGCGGCATCTCGATCAAGCCCGCCTCCGGCATGGAGGACATGAAGGGCGACATGGGCGGCGCGGCAGCCGTGACCGGTCTCATGCATGTCCTTGCTGCGCGCAAGGCGAGCGTCAACGCCGTCGGCATCATCGGGCTGGTGGAGAACATGCCGGACGGCAGCGCCCAGCGGCCGGGCGACATCGTGACGTCGATGTCGGGGCAGACGATCGAGGTGATCAATACCGACGCCGAGGGCAGGCTCGTCCTCTGTGATGCCCTCTGGTATTGCAGCGATCGCTTCAAGCCGCAGTTCATGATCGACCTCGCGACGCTGACCGGCGCGATCATGGTGGCGCTCAGCAATCATTACGCCGGCCTGTTCTCGAATGACGACCGGCTGGCCGAACAGTTGCTTGCAGCGGGACAGACGACGCAGGAGCGCCTGTGGCGGATGCCGCTCGGCAAGGAATACGACAAGATGATCGACAGCAAGTTCGCCGACATGAAGAACACCGGCGGCCGCCATGGCGGTTCGGTGACGGCGGCACAGTTCCTGAAGCGCTTCGTCAAGGATACGCCCTGGGCGCATCTCGACATCGCCGGCACGGCCATGGGCTCGCCGACCGACGAGATAAACCAGTCCTGGGGCTCGGGCTTCGGCGTGCGGCTGCTCGACGAACTGGTCCGCGCGAACTACGAGTCGTGAGCGGCGTCGGGGCAGGGGATAGGCCGGCATGACCGAGGTCCTTTTCTATCACCTGACCGAATCGAAGCTCGAGGACGCCCTGCCGCCGCTGCTCGACAAGAGCATCGAGCGCGGTTGGCGCGTGGTCGTGCAGACGGTCGACGCCGAAAGGCGCGATGCGCTCGACACGCATCTGTGGGTCTATCGCGACGACAGCTTCCTGCCGCATGGCACGGACGCGGGCGATTTCGCGGCGGAACAACCGATCCTGATCGTCGCCAACGACATGAACCCGAACGCCGCAACTGTCCGCTTTGTCGTCGACGGCGCCGAGCCGCCGCCGGTCTCCGGCTACGAGCGCCTTGTCTTCATGTTCGACGGCTACGACCAGAGCCAACTCGAGGCCGCGCGCAGCCAGTGGAAACGGCTGAAGGCCGAGGGGCACAACCTCACCTACTGGCAGCAGAACCGCGACGGCAGGTGGGAGAAGAAGGCGTGATCGCCGGCCTCCGGGTGGAGCGGAGCTGCCCCTCATCCGGCCTGCCGGCCACCTTCGCCCCGCTGGCGAAGCGAAGGGGACTCGCGGCAACGCCTCGTCCCCTCTTCCCGCGTGCGGCAAGAGGACTAGGTGAGGGGCAATCGCCAACGCAGGCGAGGGGGCGATCGGCGGCCGCCCGCACCCCCTCGCATCAGATCAATCGTGGAACGCTTCCACGAATTTGCGCCGCCCGAGCATGAAGGCGTCGGCGACGTGGCGGAGGGGGGCGAGGTCGACGTCGGACCTGCCGGCCTCGATGATCTCGGCGAAGCGGCGATAGAGCATCGAATATTCCTGCTCGGGCTCCTCATGCGCGATCTTGCCGTTGATCGCGAGCTTGGCGCCGCCCTCGGAAAGGATCATCTCGCCGGCATCGGTCTCCGCGACGATGTCCCAGCTCTGCTTGCCCGTCTGGCGCCAGTCGAACTCGGCGGAAACGCTGAGCTTCTCGGCGTCGCTGAAGGCAATCGTGGCGGCGATCGGCGCGTCGCGGTTGTCGGGGAATTCGAGCGTCGCCGAGGTGATGAATATCGGCCGGGGCAGAATGTGGGTGATGATCGACAGCGCGTTGATCCCCGGATCGAAGACGCCGAGCCCGCCGGCTGCCCAGATCCATTCCTGGTTCGGATGCCAGTGGCGGACATCTTCCTTCCAGATGATCCTGACATTGCGGATCGCGGTCGACGCCAGGAAGGCCCTGGCGGCTTCGACCGCCGGCGCATAGCGCGAATGCCAGCTCGCAAACAGCGACAGGCCCTTTGCGCTCGCCAGCGCCTCGAGATCGGCGACCTCGCTCAAGGTCGCGCCCGGCGGCTTTTCGAGGAAGACGTGCTTGCCGGCCTCGAGCGCCGTGCGGGCAGCTTCGTAACGGAACTGCGGCGGCATGCACAGCGAAACCGCTTCGATCGCCGGTACCGCTTCCAGCATCGCTTCGATCGACTTGAAATTGTCGATGCCGTCGACGGTTCCGTGGCGGCTGGCGGCCGCAACCAGTTGATAGTCCGCGTTTTTCGCAAGCGCCGGCAGATGCTGATCGCGCACGATCTTGCCGACGCCGACGATGGCAATTCGAATGGGGGCCATGGTGCTTCGCTCTGATTAGTATGACTTATTGCTGCCCTTGTAGCAGATTGGGGGCAGCGGGCAAGCCGGCCACCGGTTGCAAATTTAAGCGGCCGGCTCGGGTGGACAAGATGGAGAGCCAATCTATCTTGTCCGTCGCGCACCAAAATTCCTGCCTCTTCGGGCCGTTCCCGGAGGGACGAGGCCGAGGATCTGCCATGCCGAACATCCGCCACGCGACACGCGCCGAGCTCGACATCATCATCGACTGGGCCGCGAGAGAGGGATGGAATCCCGGACTCGAGGACGCCAATGCATTCTGGGCGGCGGATCCGCAAGGCTATTGGGTCGCCACCGAGGACGATGCCCTGGCGGCCGCCATCTCCATCGTGCGCTATGGCGGCCACTATGCCTTTCTCGGCCTCTACATTGCGGAACCCGCCTATCGCGGCCGCGGCATCGGGCTCGCTTTGTGGAAACAGGCGATCGCCAGCGCCGAAGGCCGGACCATCGGCCTCGACGGCGTTGTGGCCCGGCAGGACAACTACCGCAAGTCCGGCTTCGCCTGGTCGCATGCGAACATTCGCTATGGCGGAGCCGTCGATGTCACGGAACCGCCCGGCACGCATCTCATCGACGCGGCGCCGGTTCATGCCGCGGCTCTCATCGACTATGACCGCCGCTTCAATCCGGCACGGCGCGATGCCTTCCTCCACGAATGGACGAAACAATTGCCGAGCCGGCGCAGCGTCGTGCTGCTGCGCGACGGCACGATCGCCGGCTACGGCACGATCCGGGCATGCCGCGACGGCTTCAAGATCGGCCCGCTCTTCGCCGACAACGAGACCGGCGCCGACCTGATCTTCCGCAAGCTTGCCGCCGGCGCCAAGGGGGCTCGGGTCTACCTCGATATTCCCGAGCCGAACGGCTCGGCCCGGGCGCTTTGCGCGCGCTACAACATGAAGCCGGTATTCGAGACGGCGCGGATGTACCGGGGACCGGTGCCGGATCTGCCGCTGGCGCGGATCTACGGCATCACGACCTTCGAGCTCGGGTGAGGGAGCCGCAGTTCAAGGTCGCCTTCTGCCACTGGTTTACGCTCGTGTAGTGCGGCGGCAGTCCCCCGTCGCTCTAACCCGCCATCGCCTCTTCATATTCGGCCGACAGCTCGAGCCATTGCTCTTCCGCCTCGGCCAGTTTCGCCGCGGCGTCGGCGCGTTCCTTCGCGCGCAGCGCCGCCTTTGCCGGCGCCTTTTCGTAAAGGCTCGGGTCGGCCAATTCCGCATCGAGCGCCTGAATCAGTTTCTCGAGTTTCCCCGTCAAGGACTCGATCTCGTTGATCTTTTTCCTGAGGGGGGCGAGCGATGCGCGCTTGTCGGCGTTCGCCCGGCGCTGGTCGGCCTTCGACAGGCCCTCGTCGGAGCCGTTCGCCTTCGGCTTCTCGTCCTTGACCCTGGGGCCGCCGACGATCAGGCTCCGGTAGTCGTCGAGGTCGCCGTCATAAATCGTCACCGTTCCATCGTTGACGAGCCACAGCCGGTCGGCGGTCGCTTCGATGAGGTGGCGGTCGTGCGAGATGAGGATGACGGCGCCGGAATAGTCGTTGAGGGCGGCGATCAGCGCGTTGCGGCTGTCGATGTCGAGGTGGTTGGTCGGCTCGTCGAGGATGAGCAGGTTCGGCGCGTCGAAGGCGGCGAGCCCCATCAGGAGGCGGGCCTTCTCGCCGCCGGAGAGGTCCTTTGCCGCCGTGTCCATCTTTTCCGTGGCAAGACCCATCTGTGCCACGCGCGAGCGCACCTTCGCCTCCGGTGCGTCCAGCATCCGGCGGCGCACGTGCTCGACGGCACTTTGCGTCGGAATGAGGTCGTCGAGCTGGTGCTGGGCGAAGAAGCCGATCTTCAGGCCCGGGGCGATCCGCACCTCCCCCGCTTCGGCCGTAAGCCGGCCCGAGATGAATTTCGCGAAGGTGGATTTGCCGTTGCCGTTGGAGCCGAGCAGCGCGATGCGGTCGTCGGCATCGATGCGCAGATTGAGCCTCTTCAGGATCGGCTTGCCCGGCTCGTATCCGACCGCCCCGCCCTGGATTGCGACGATCGGGGAGGCGACCTGCTTTTCCGGATCGGGAAAGGTGAAGCCCTGGACATGATCCTCGATCACCGCGGCGACGGTGCCCATGCGTTCCAGCGCCTTGATCCGGCTCTGGGCCTGGCGGGCCTTGGAGGCCTTCGCCTTGAAGCGGTCGATGAAGCTCTGCAGGTGCTTGCGCGCCGCCTCGTTCTTGGCGCGCGCCTTCATCTGCAACTCGTCGGCTTCCGCCTTCTGCCGCTCGAACTGATCGTAGGACCCGCGGTAGAAGGTAAGCTTCTTCTGGTCGAGATGGACGATCGCATTCACCGCCGTGTTCAAGAGGTCGCGATCATGGCTGATGATGATCACCGTGTGCGGATAGCGGCGGATATATTCCTCGAGCCAGAGCGTGCCCTCGAGGTCGAGATAGTTCGTCGGCTCGTCGAGCAGAAGCAGGTCGGGCTCGGAAAAGAGCACCGCCGCGAGCGCCACGCGCATCCGCCAGCCGCCGGAAAAGGAGGAGGCGGGGCGCCTCTGCGCCTCATGGTCGAAGCCGAGGCCCGCAAGGATGCTCGCCGCGCGCGCTTCGGCGGAATGGGCGCCGATGTCGGCAAGCCGTGTCTGGATTTCGGCGATACGATGCGGATCGGTCGCCGTCTCCGCTTCAGCGATGAGCGCCGCACGTTCCTTGTCGGCCTTGAGCACGATCTCGATCAGCGGCTCTTCCGTCCCCGGCGCTTCCTGCGCCACCTGGCCGATCCGCGCGTTCCTCGGCAAGAGCACGCTTCCCGTTTCCGCCGCGAGTTCGCCGGTGACGACCCGGAAGAGCGTCGATTTGCCGGCGCCGTTGCGCCCGACGAGCCCAGCCTTCGTGCCCGCCGGAAGCGTCACGGAAGCGTTTTCAATGAGCAGGCGGCCCGCGACGCGGGCGGAGAGGCCGGTGATCTGGATCATGCCGGCCTTTTGCCCGGACTTTCCCGGGAAGGCAAGAGGTCGATCCCGGCAAGGCGACGAGGTTGGCGGGACCGCGCATGTGCAACGAAGGAGGCGAATTGCCGGCGGCAGCTATTATGAGGGCGTCAGCGACAAGCCGCTCTTCCTCGACCGCGCTCCGAAGGCGCGTAATGAGGCCGTCCTTCGCCGCGACAACGGCACGCTCGACCGCACCTCCACCGGTGCCGTCGACTATCGCTCGGAGCCGCGAGTGGTCCGCGGCGGTGAGGGCGAATATTATCAGGGCCTCACCCGCTGAGGTCGGCGAAGCGGGGCGTGCGCCTCCCACGCGCCCCGCTCGAGCCTTGAAATCGAAAGGCCCGGTTCCCTTGTCGGCGCCGGGCCTTTTCTTTCCGGCACGACCGGCTGCTGCCAATTGCCGCATCGCTTGTCCGCCGGAGCCGCCGGCTTACCTTCGCGCTGATACTTGACTGTTGTAGTCAGCAATAATATGCCGCCTCGCTAAAATGGAGGTGGTTTTGGGCGCTGGCGATTTTTTTGTGTCCCCCTTGTGCGTTGCACGTCTGACCGCGTGGGGCGATCGGCCGGCGCTTGTCCTGTCCGACGGGCGGGCAATCAGCTACCGCGAACTCGCCGCACGTGTCGATCGCCTGGCATCGCAATGGCGCGGCAGGCGCGGCCTGGTGATGCTCGAGGCCGATCTGTCGGAACATGCCATCGTCGCCTATCTCGCGGCGTTGGAAGCCGGCCACGCCGTCGCCCTGCAGGGACCGGCCTGCCTGGACAAGGACCTGGAAAATCTCAAGCCGGAATATTGCTACCGCCGCTTCGACGGGCGCTGGCGTACCGAGCGGTTGGAAGGAGACCCGGTCGCGCCGCATCCCGATCTCGCCCTCCTGCTTTCGACCTCCGGCAGCACCGGAGAGGGAAAATGCGTGCGGCTGTCCCGGACGAACATTCAATCCAATGCGCAGTCGATTGCCGAATATCTCGGTCTGACGGCGGCCGATCGAGGCTGTCTCATTCTGCCGCTCCACTATTCCTACGGGCTTTCGGTGCTGAACGCGCACCTCTCGGTCGGCGCAAGCCTCTTCATCCCGGGTGGCTCGATCCTGGACCAGGGCTTCCTCGATCGCCTCGAGGCGAGCGGCAGCACCAATCTTTCGGGCGTGCCCTATTCCTACGACCTTCTGGAAAAGATCGGGTTCCGCGAGCGGGCGTTCCCGGCCTTGCGTTTCATGACGGTCGCCGGCGGGCGGTTGTCGCCCGACACCATACGCCTCTACAACCACCACCTCTCGGACCGCGGCGCCCGTTTATTCGTCATGTACGGCCAGACCGAGGCTGCGGCCCGCATGGCCTATATGCCACCGGAGCGACTGGCCGGCAGGGAAGACCGGATCGGCATCGCGATACCGGGCGGCAGCCTGACGATCGAGGACGAAGAAGGGCGGCTGATCCTGGGCGCGGACCAGCCGGGCGAGCTTGTCTATCGCGGGCCGAACGTGATGATGGGCTATGCCTCGTCGCGCGCCGATCTCGCGCGCGGCGCCGAGCTTTCGGAGCTCAGGACCGGCGACCTGGCGACACGGGACGCGGACGGATTTTTTCGCATCGTCGGACGGAAGAAGCGCATATCGAAGATCGCGGGTCTGCGGATCGGGCACGACAGCCTCGAGGCGGTCCTCGAACGGCAGGGCATTGCCGCCGCCGTCGTCGGCGATGACGCCGCGGTGCACGCCTTCTATGTGGGAGAACGCGCCGCCGAGGACATCCGGCGCATTCTCGTCGCCGCAAGCGGCCTGACCCTGCTGCAGGTCAAGGCCTCGCGCCTCGATGCGCTGCCGCGACTGGCATCGGGCAAGGTCGACTATCAGGCGCTCCGCGACCGGGCGAGCAGAAGCGATGCCGGCGGCCAGGCCGCCGGCGAGAGCGTGCAGGCCCTCTTCAACCAGCTTTTCTATCCGAGGAAGGTCCGCCCGGAGGACAGCTTCCTTTCGCTCGGCGGGGACTCGCTCCGCTTCGTCCAGCTTTCGATCGGTCTTGAAAGAATCATCGGCGAGGCTCCCGAGGCCTGGGAGCGGATGTCCGTCAGGTCATTGGCGGCCATGGACCGCCGCGAGGGGGGCAGCAGGCAGATCGGCACCGATCTCCTGATCCGGGCGCTGGCGATCCTTCTCGTCGTCCTGCATCACGAGACACTTTGGCCCATTCCGGGCGGATCGGCGGCAATGGTCATTCTGGCCGGCTTCGGTCTCGCGCGGTTCCAGAGCCGCGCGCTGCTTTCGGGCGCGGTGCTGCAACTGTTTCGGCCGCTGTCGCAGATTCTCGTACCCTACTATCTGATCGTCGCGGCCTACGCGCTGGCCTGGGGCCACATGCCCTGGGCCTCCGTCTTCCTCGTCGGCAATTTCGGCTTCGCCGATCCGGAGCACCACGGCATGGTGCCCTACCTCTACTGGTTCATCGAGGCCTACTGCCAGATGCTGCTCGTCTTCGCCGCCGTCTTCGGCGTGCCCGCCGTCCGGCGCGCGGCGGCGGCGAGACCGTTTGCTGCCGGCATGGCGCTGTTCGCCGCGGGCCTCGCCGCGCGCCTGGCGTTGCCGCTTCTGGTCGACATCGGCAACCGGCAGATATTCACCTTGCCCTGGATCTTCTACCTGGCGGCGATCGGCTGGTGTGCGGCACTGGCCGGCACTCTTCGCGAGCGCTGCGCCCTGATGCTTGCCGGAACGGCGGTGTTCCTGTTCCTCGGGCTCTACGAGGGGGTCTGGATCGGGACGAAGGTCAAGTATCTCATGCAGATCCCGGTCCTTGCCGCGCTGCTCTTCCTGCCGCGCGTGCCTGTGCCGCGATGGGCGGCACAGCTGGTTTTGCCGCTCTCGGCGGCGGGTTTTCATGTCTATATCCTTCACCGCTTCGTGCCGGAGCTCTTGCTCCTGCCGGTGCAGCAGTCGCTGCCGCCGCTCGCCTTCGCGCTTCTGTCCATCTTCGGCGGCATCGCGCTCGGCATTGCCGCGTGGTGGGCGCAGCGGCAGCTCTTCAAGTGGCTCGCGCAGGCCGAGAGCGGCAGCGTAGGTCTCGACTGGTCGAACCGGCTGAAGCCCTGGCTTCACTCAGGCCGCCCACTTCTCGCCCTCGGTCCGCAGGAAGAAAACCAGGTCCAGCGTCAGTGATGGGCGCCCCAGCGCCGTCAGGATAGTGTGCGCCTGGCCCCGGTGATGGGTCTGGTGGTTGAAGACGTGCGCGAGCGTCGGGCCGATCCGCTGGGTGATTTTGTCCGGCATGGTCAGCGGCGAGTAGGTGAAGTGGGCGCGAAGCCGCGCCTCGTCGAGGCTGCCGACCCAGGCGATGATGCGCTCGTCTTCCGCCGCCCGCGCCGCCGTCAGGCTCGTGAGATCGTCGTGAAGGATGGCGTCGAGCCGCGACGGCGCCTCGCCCTCGCCGGTGAACCGTTTCATCCAGATCCGGTCGGCGGCGAGCAGGTGGTTGAGCGTCCCGTGCAGCGAGCCGAAGAACGCGCCCTTGTTCTCGCGGAACTCGGCATCCGAGAGCTCCGCCGTGGCGGCGTAGAGCCGTCGGTTGGCCCAGCGATTGTAGTCGGCAAACATCCGGTAATGGTCGAGCATCGGCAATCTCCTCGCGCGGTCGGGTCACGCTATCGCGAATTTGCATTCCGGTGGCGAATGCTACTCATGAAATTTAATGATTTGATCTCACAACGTCTCTCCCCTCGAATGGACTACGACCGAATGAGAAGGAGACCGCATGACCCGCAAGCTCTATGCCCTGTCCGGAACCGACAAGACCCGACCGTTTTCACCGCATGTCTGGAAGACGAAGCTTTCGCTCGCGCACAAGGGGCTCCCATTCGACGTCACTCCGGTCGCCTTCACGGAGATTCCGAAGCTGGAAGAGGGCGCGACGAAGATCGTCCCGCTGCTGCGCGACGGCGACAAGCTGGTGAGCGACAGCTTCGACATCGCGCTCTACCTCGAGAAGACCTATCCCGACCGGCCGACCTTGTTTGCCGGCGAGGGCGGCAGGGCCATGGCCCGCTTCGTCGAGGGCTGGTCGCAGATGACCCTTCATCCGGCAATCGGGCGCATTGCCATCATGGATATCCATGACCGCCTCGAACCGGTCGATCAGGCCTATTTCCGGTCGAGCCGCGAGCAACGCTTCGGCAGGCCGCTGGAGGCGGTCGCCGAAAGCGGCCGGGCGGATCTCGAAACTTTTTCGGCAAAGCTCGAGCCGCTGCGCCACATGCTGAAGTTCCAGCCCTTCCTCGGCGGCGACGGGCCGCTCTTCGCCGACTACATCGTCTTCGGCGCGCTGCAATGGGCGCGCATCGTCTCGACGCACCGCCTCCTTGCCGCGGGAGACGTCGTCAGCGACTGGTTCGAGCGCTGCCTCGATCTTCACGGCGGTCTCGGCCGTTCCGTGACAGCGGCGTGAAACTGGCGCAGGCAGCGGCGAATCATCGCCGCGCCCCCTTGTTTTGGGCCGAATTGGCGGCTAATGAACCGCCACTTTTCTCAAGAAACGAGGGATTGAGCCAATGGCGATTGAACGTACCTTTTCGATGATCAAGCCGGATGCGACGAAGCGCAACCTGACCGGCGCCATCACCAAGATGCTCGAGGATGCCGGCCTGCGCGTCGTCGCATCGAAGCGCGTCTGGATGAGCCGCCGTGAAGCCGAAGGCTTCTACGCCGTCCACAAGGAACGCCCGTTCTTCGGCGAACTGGTCGAGTTCATGTCCTCCGGCCCGACCGTTGTCCAGGTCCTCGAAGGTGAGAACGCCATTGCCAAGAACCGCGAAGTGATGGGCGCCACCAACCCGGCCAACGCTGCCGAAGGCACCATTCGGAAGGTTCATGCGCTGTCGATCGGCGAAAACTCGGTACACGGTTCCGACGGTCCGGAAACCGCAGCCGAAGAAATCGCCTACTGGTTCGCCGGCACCGAGATCGTCGGCTGATTCACCTTCTTCGCTTTTGGCTCTAAGGGCCTGAAATGAATCATCAAAGCGGGGCGGCGACGCCCCGTTTTTCATGCCGGGCAGGCGGCCATGTCGAAATGCGTCGGGGCCAGCCCGTTCCGGAAGACTTCCGGGTTCTTGTCGTAGCCGGGCCCTACCACCAGCGGCCTCGCAGGCATGACGCTCTGATCGACGTCCGAAGTCACCGTCGTTTCCAGCCTCTGCAGCATTGCTCCGTCCGGCCCCTTGACCTCGATCGTCACGGCATAGGGCCTTTCCTTCTTGATGCAGGTGATGTCGGGGCTCTCCAGCACGACCTTGTCGAGCCTCGGGAAGAGCTTGCGCGTGAGCGTCAGCGGCTCGCCGCCGGCCGGGTTCTCGAACGTCGCCACGACGACGCTGCCCTCCGGTACCGGCTCTGTCTTGTTGAGCGTGATCGTGTAGGTGGCATAGGCCAGCCGGTAATTGAACACGAACATCTTGCCGGTGAGCTTCAACGGATCCGGCCCCGTCTCGCGCTGGCAACCGGCGAGTACTGCCGCCGCGATCAGGGCGGGCAGGACGATGTACTTCATGGCTGGATTCCTTCCTTGTTGCGGCGGTAGTGGCGTTTCGCCTTCGTGCGGTTGCCGCAGACGGCCATGTCGCACCATGTCCGGCTTCGGTTGCGGCTGCGGTCGAAAAACAGCCATTGGCAATTGGGGCATATCTTCAGGCGTTCGGGTTCGGGGCTGGCGATGAGGCCGAGCGCCGAGTGCGCGGTGGCGGCATCGAGCGGCAGGCCGGTGGCGCTGCGCTCCGACCGGCGCATGACGGCGGCGATCGCCTCGAGGAGATCCGCCAGAAGATCGGGTCGAGCCTCGCTGCGCACGAGCGCCCGGAAATGCCGGTCAGCCGCCTCGCGCAGGCCGATGAAGATTTGCCGGTTCTCGGGACGCATTCTGACGAGCGTGCCGAAGCGCTCCCTTTCGGCGCCGTAGCGATTGGCAGCCTCGGCAAAGGCGTCCATCGCCGCCGCATCGGCAAAGCGATCGATCCGGCGCTCGGGGTCGAAGCGCAGGACGACGGAGTTGGCGACGTCGAGCGCCAAGGCGCCGCCGGAAAAACGATGTGCGGTCCAGATGAAGCCCATGTAAGAATCCTAACTGGCAAAACTCATTTTACCAGTTATAGTACGTCTGTCACTACGTGGATAAGCCATGGCCTATTTTCTCCAGCAGCTCGCCAACGCCGTTCCGGTGGCGGCGCTCTATGCGGCGCTCGCCTTCGGTTATGCAATCGCCTTCGCCGTCACGCGCAGGGCGGACCTCACCTACGGCGCGCTTTTTGCCTTTGCCGGGCAGATGTTCGTGCTTTTCGCGGATTTCGGCTGGACCAGGCTGTGGCTGGTGCTGCCGGCCGCGCTCGGTCTCGGGGCCGCGGCCGCGTTGACATTCGGGGTGGGCGCCGGCCTCGTCGCCGGGCGCTATGTCATGCGGCCGCTTGCCTTCTCCTCGGCGAATGCCGTGATCGTCGCCTCGCTCGGCAGCCTGATGGTGCTGATGGAAACGGCGCGGCTGGCGTCCGAGACGAGAAGCCTTTGGCTGCCGCCCTTCCTGAACGATGTCATCGTGTTCTGGCCGAATCCCGCCTTTCCGGTGGCGCTGACCGTCATCCAGCTTCTTAACACGGCCCTCATGGTGGCGCTCGTCGCCGGCGGCCATTGGCTGCTGACCCACTCCTATGCCGGGCGCTACTGGCGCGCCGTGTCGGAGGATCGCGAGGCGGCCGCACTTTGCGGCGTCGATCCCTCAATGGTCTATATCTTCGCCTATGGCGTCGCGTCGCTGATCGCCGCCTTCTGCGGAATTCTCGCCGCTTCCTATTACGGCAACATGGATTTCGGCACGGGCCTGACCTTCGGCGTCAAGGTGCTCTTCATCGCGGCGATCGGCGGGCAGACGGCGCCGCTGTACGCCGCGCTCGGCGCGGCGGGCGTCGGCCTCATCGAGACGCTCTGGAGCGCCTACGGGCCGATCCTCTGGCGGGACTTCGCGATCTTCGGTTTCCTGGTCATCGTGCTGGTCGTCACACGCCGGGAAAAGATCATTCCCTGAATATCTGCGAGAGCCTGCGCACACCTATCAAATATCGGCAGGCAGTATCCAGTTCGTGCAGGCAAGATTCCGTCGTGCGGTCTTTTAACCTCGCTGTTTCCCGATCGTTAACGAGGGAACCATAGGGGCGCGCTCCAGATAGGAGCAATATCATGACGCGTTCCCTGAAAGCTTTTTCCCGGTTGCTGGACGAGCGCGACGGTGCCGTCGCCGTCATCGTCGCAATTGTCGCCCTGCCGATGTTGCTGGCCGTTGGGGCCGCGATCGATTTCGCAAGAGCTTACAATGTGCGGACGAACCTGCAGTCGGCGGCGGACTCAGCGGTGCTCGCCGCGGCGTCGAAATACGAAAAGAACATGCCGAAATCGAAGATCGCCAGAACGATCGCGTCCTATCTGTCGGCGAACGTGGAAAGCAAGGGCGCCGTCGCGGGGGAGCCGGAGGTCTCCGACGATCGAACGGAACTGTGCATCGACGTCGCGAATTCGGTTCCGACCACCTTCATGCAACTCGCCCGCATCGAAACGGTTCCGGTCAGCGTCCGATCCTGCGCGCTGCTTCCGGGCATACGCCAGGTGGAGATCGCGCTCGTCGTCGACGTGTCGAGCTCGATGATCGAGGAGGATCGTTTCGAGCCGATGCTGAACGCCGTCAGCGCATTCATTGACGCCTTTTCTTCGGACGAGGCCATGAAGGGGAAGACAAAGATTTCGCTGGTGCCGTTTTCCAGCCGCGTGAGCATCGGCATGGACAATACCGACTGGTTGAAGGCGTATAACGGAACGCCGGCGGTTCCTGAGCGTTGGACGAACCCGAAAGCCTACTACGAAAACGGCAAGCTTGCTCGCTGGGTCGACGGCAGCACGCCGGTCGTCGATACATCAAAGAACTATTATTGGATGGGCTGCATTGAGCCCCGAGCCGATGTTGAGGTCAAAGAGAAAGGATCAGTCGGCAGTTTGGGGGCAAGCGACGTTTCTCCGAAGACTTCGGCCTTCGTGCCGCAGGACGCCAATTCACAATCAGGAAAGAGCTACTGTCCTCCTCCGATCACGTCGCTTACGGACGACTTCACTTATCTTCAGAAAGCAGTCAGCAACCTGACGTCGCAGGGCTCGACGCGCCTCGATGCCGGCGTGGTGGCGGGGTGGTATACGCTGTCGCCCAGGTGGAAGGGAGTGTGGGAAGACGAAAGCACTCCGGTGGATTACGACGACTCGGTGCAAAAGGTCATGGTCTCCATGACCGACGGGCAAATGAACGCCAAGAAGACCACGGATAAATTCGATTGGCTTTGCCTTCATACTTCAAGCGAGGCAGCTTGCAACGACCGGGCGCTTGATGTGATGCAGGACAGCTGCTCGGCGATGAAAAAGAACGGCATCGAAATCTTCACGCTGTCCTACAGCAACGAGGCCGACGTAAAGAACATCCGCAAATGCGCCACCAGCACCAACCACTTCTACACGGCCTCGCCTTCGACGATCGAGGCAGTCTACCAGACGATCGCCTCGGTGATCGGCGCTGATGCGGTGCGGCTCACGCAGTAGCAGACGTGGTTGAGCGGGAGGCGCGCTCCCCGTTCGGAGCGGTCAGGTCTCGCGCTTCCACCGCTCGCGCGCGGCGTCGTCCGCATCCTTGGCGCTGACCCAATCACCCGTGCGGCCGTCGGCGCGATGTTCCTTCTTCCAGAAGGGCGCAGACGTCTTCAGGAAATCCATGATGAAATTCGCGCCGTCGAATGCCGCCTGCCGGTGGGACGAGGCGGCGATCACCAGCACTATGTTTTCGCCCGGCGTGATCTTGCCGAAGCGGTGGATCGCGGTTGCGGCCTGCAGGCCGAAGCGTTTGACCGCCTCGTGGCAGATGCGTTCGATCTCCCCCTCGGCCATGCCTGGATAATGCTCGAGTTCGAGCGCGACGAGCGATCCGGCCTCGTCGCGGCAAAGCCCGGAAAACGTGACAACGGCGCCGATGTCGGTCCGGTCGCGGCAAAGCGCCGAGACCTCGGCGGCCATGTCGAAGTCCTCGCGCTGAACGCGCACGGTCACGGGGGCGGTCATTGGCCTCAGCCGCCCGTCATCGGCGGGAAAAGGGCGATCTCGCGGGCGTTACCGATCGGTTCGCCGTGATCGACATGCTCCTGGTTGATCGCCGCGCGGATGACGTTCTCGTGCGCGAAGGCCGCTTCGTATTCCTCGCCCCGCGTCTTCAGATGCGCGATGAGATCGGCGACGGTGAGGACATCCGCGGGCAGCTCCAGCGTTTCCTCACCCTTGCCGATGCGTTCGCGCACCCAGGAGAAATAGACGAGATTGACGGTGCTCATTCGTTGACCACATGCTTCAGCCCGGCGCGGAAATAATCATAGCCGGTATAGAGCGTGATCGCCGCAGCGATCCACAGGAGCAGGATACCCGCTTCCGTGACGTAGGGCACGATCTTGTCGCCCGCGGGACCGGCGAGCAGGAAGGCGATCGCCACCATCTGGATCGTCGTCTTCCACTTGGCGATCCGCGTGACCGGCACGCTGACCTTGAGCGCCGCCAGATATTCGCGCAGGCCCGAGACCAGGATCTCGCGGCAGAGAATGATGATCGCGGCCCAGATCGACCAGCCGGCGATCGTCCCGTCGGCGGCGACGAGCAGCAGGATCGACGCGACCAGGAGCTTGTCGGCGATCGGGTCGAGCATGCGGCCGATGTTCGAAGTCTGCTTCCAGATGCGCGCGAGATAGCCGTCGAAGAAATCTGTGATCGAGGCGGTGACGAACAGGACGAGCGCGGTCCAGCGCGCGAAGTCTGAGCTGTGCAGCCGGCCCTCGATGAAGAAGCAGAAGACGATCAGCGGCACGATGAGGATACGGAAATAGGTCAGCAGATTCGGGACGCTGTAGGCAATGGGCGTTGGCATGGACTCGGTTTCTCTGGACACGACAAATCCCTCACTTCCAGCGATCTACAGCGCCGTGCGCCTCGCCGGACGCGCAATGGTCGCTGTAGCAGCCCTTCGAATTGCTGCATTTTTCCTTAAGTCGGCTCCCGTTCAAGGAAACATGCAGCAGGGCCATCGCGCATTGTTCTCGTTCGGTTGGAGCGGGAAAGGCTCGTCTCGTCTATCCCATGCCACCGGGTTCAGGTGTACAGAATGACTTTGCGACCGCAAGGTCAACAGCCATTGTGCAACGACTGTCATATTTGCAGGATTTCGTCTGAACGCAGTCTGAATTGCGTCACCGGTTGGTAACCCGCCGGGTCATCTGGCGGCGTCCTCGTGGAAATGTTCATAAACGAGGCGAGCCACCGTTTCCGAGATGCCGTTGACCGCCATCAGGTCGTTGATGCCGGCGCGGGAGACCGCCTTGGCGGTCCCGAAATGGCTGAGCAGCGCGCGCTTGCGCGTCGGGCCGATCCCGGCAATCTCGTCGAGCGGGTTCTTGACCATTTCCTTCTTCCGCCGCGCCCGATGCGAGCCGATCGCGAAGCGGTGCGCCTCGTCCCTGAGCCGCTGGATGAAATAGAGGACGGGGTCGCGCGGCGGCAGCGTAAAGCTTTCCCGGCCTTCGACGAAGAAGCGTTCGCGGCCGGCGTCACGGTCGACGCCCTTGGCGACGCCGATCGCCGTCACGCAGTCCTCGACGTCAAGCTCCTTGAGGATGGTGCGCACGGCCGTCATCTGGCCTTGGCCGCCGTCGATCAGGATGACGTCCGGCCAGGAGGGGAATCCCGCGTCCTCGGTCGGCTCGACCGTGCGGTTCGGCTTTCCTTCCTCCTTCAGCAGGCGCGAGAAGCGCCGCGTCATGACCTCGCGCATCATGCCGAAATCGTCGCCGGGGGTGATGTCCGTCGATTTGATGTTGAACTTGCGATACTGGCCTTTGACGAAGCCCTCCGGGCCGGCCACCACCATGCCGCCGACGGCATTGGTGCCCATGATGTGCGAGTTGTCGTAGATCTCGATGCGGCGCGGCACGTAGGCGAGCCCGAAGGTCCCGGCGAGGCCTTCGAGGAGGCGCGACTGCGAGGCCGTCTCCGCGAGCTTGCGACCGTGCGCCTCGCGGGCGTTGGCGACCGCGTGTTCGACCAGATCCTTCTTCTCCCCGCGCTGCGGCACGAGGATCGAGACCTTGTATCCGGATTTCTCGCTCAGCGCCTGGCCGAGCAGTTCCTGTTCCGCGACCGACTCGCAGAGCAGGATCTGCCGCGGGCAGGGCTTGTCGTCGTAGAACTGGGCGAGGAAGGCGCTGAGCACCTCGGCCGCGGGCAGCGAAGGGTCGGCCTTGGGGAAATAGGCGCGGTTGCCCCAGTTCTGGCCGGTGCGGAAGAAGAACACCTGGATGCAGGAGACGCCGCCCTCGTGGTGGATGGCGAAGACATCCGCTTCCTCGACGCCGGCCGGGTTGATGCCCTGGTGGCTCTGCACGTGGCTCAGCGCCGCCAGCCGGTCGCGGTAGAGCGCCGCGCGCTCGAAATCGAGGTTTTCCGCGGCCTCGTGCATCGCCGCGGCAATCGTCTCCTTCACCGCCTGGCTCTTGCCCGAGAGAAAGTCCTTGGCTTCGCGGGCGAGCTCCGCATAGTCGGCATCGCTGATCTCGCCGGTGCAGGGGGCCGAACAGCGCTTGATCTGATAGAGCAGGCAAGGCCGCGTGCGCGTCTCGAAGACGCTGTCCGTGCAGGTTCTCAACAGGAAGGCCCGCTGCAGCGAGTTGATGGTGCGCCCGACCGCTCCGGCCGACGCGAAGGGGCCGAAATAGTCGCCCTTGCGGCTGCGCGCGCCGCGATGCTTGTAGAGCGCGGGCGCCCGCGTGTCGCCGGTGACGACGATATAGGGGAAGGACTTGTCGTCGCGCAGAAGCACGTTGAAGCGCGGACGCAGGCGCTTGATCAGGTTCGCTTCCAAGAGCAGCGCCTCGATCTCCGTCCGCGTCGTCACGAATTCCATGTTCGCGGTCTCGCGAATCATGCGCGCGATGCGGTTCGAGTGGCCGCGCCCCTGCGCATAATTGCTGACCCGCTTCTTGAGGCTGCGGGCCTTGCCGACATAGAGCACGTCGCCGGCATCGTTGAACATCCGGTAGACGCCGGGGCCGTTCGGCAGGAGCTTGACGAAGGCCTGGATCAGTTCGGCACCCTTGAGGCCTTCCGTGTCCGGCTGGCTTTCCGCCCATTCGATCGCCGGCGCCGGCCGCTCGCCCTCGCTCACCTCGAGGAGATCGTCGTCCTCGTCGGTCTCGCTGCCGTCATAAAGGATGCCGCCATCCGTGGGCGTCCGCCCGTTCATTCCACTATCTCCCGAATATCCGGCGTCTCCCAGGCCAGGTGCTGGCCGCCGTCGAGCGCGATCATCTGTCCGGTAACCGACGGCGTGTCGAAAAGGAAGCGGATCGCGCGTCCGAACTCGTCGAGCGCCGGGCCGCGCTTGAGGATCAGCGCCTCAACCTGCGCCTCGAAATCGCGCGGGTCCTGTCGCTCGTTCGGCAGCGTCGGCCCGGGTCCGATGCCGTTGACGCGGATGTCGGGGGCGAGCGCCTGCGCCATCGTCCGGGTTGCCGTCCAAAGCGCCGACTTCGATAGCATATAGGAATAAAAGCGCGGATTTGGAGACCAGACCCGCTGATCGATCACGTTGACGATAAGAGCGCAAACGCCGTCCGGTCGCTGCCGCGCGAAATCGCGGGCGAGCAGGGAAGGGGCTTTGACATGCAGGGCGAAATGCCGCTCCCAGACGGCATCGTCGAACTCGTTCAGGCTGTCCTTGTTGAACACTGAGGCGTTGTTGACCAGAAGATCGAGGGGGCCGAGGCGGGCGTTCGCCTGCGCAATCAGTCCCGACGCCGCGTTTGGATCGGTAAGGTCCGCCTTGAGCGCGACGGCCCTGGCGCCGGCCGCGCCGAGGCGGGCCGCCAAGGCCTCGGCCTCGGCGAACGAGCCGTTCGCGTGAATGGCGACCGCAAAGCCGTGCGCCGCCAGATCCTCAACTATCGCCCTGCCTATGCGGCGGGCGCCGCCTGTAACCAGCGCCGCCTTCAGTGTCCTCTTCAATTCTTTCTTCCGCTCTTCGAATCCTGTTCCGACCAGACAATGATATAGGCCGGAAAGGCCGGGCTGAAAAACTCCCCGAAGGATTCGTTTCGGAAAAATTAACGCGCCTGGCGTTTGAATTATTTTTTTATGTTAAAGTATATCTTTCGTTAATCTTGGAATATGGTTAATAAATTCTCTGTGTCGCCAAGGCAACATCAAATTTTGGACGCGCCAGCGCCACTAAAATTTCACATTTTAGCTCTTGTGAATCCGCATTTGCTGTCCAATTTTCGGTCAACCGGGCGGGTCAATTACAGATGCCCGGTGTTCCGCCAAGGCACATCAGCAAGATGCTCAGGAATGCCGGTTCGAAAGGAGAATAGTATGCGTACGCTCACCACCACCCTCATGGCTTCGGCCATGGCCCTCGTTGCGTTCCAGGCCGCCCATGCGGCGGACGTCGTCGACGAAGTTCCGGCGGCTCCGGCTGCCGAGTATACGGAACCGGCTGCCAAGAACTGGTCGGGCGCCTATGTCGGCGGCACCGTCGACTGGCATCATGGCCAGGCCGACGCCACCGGCAACAATACTTCCGCCGGCTTCGGCGGCGGCCTCTACGGCGGCTACAACGTGCAGGACGGCCAGATGGTCTATGGCGGCGAAGCCGACATCAACTATGCCGGCAATGACTCGCATTCGAGCGGCCGCCGCGTCCAGCAGGGCGTCAACGGCTCGGTCCGCGGCCGCGTCGGTGTCGACCTGAACCCGGTCCTGGTTTACGGCACGGCCGGTGTCGCCCTCGGCAATGCCGAGCTCAAGACGCCCGCCGGTTCCGACGACAAGACCCTGGTCGGCTGGACGGCCGGTGTCGGTGCCGAAACCTTCGTGACCGACAACATCACGGCGCGCGCCGAATACCGCTACACGGACTACGCCTCCAAGGACTTCCGCACCGGCGGCACCACGGTCTCGTCCGGCTACGACGAGCACAGCGTCCGCCTCGGTATGGGCGTCAAGTTCTGATCCGAACCGCAGCGATCAAAAAAGGCCGGGGCGACCCGGCCTTTTTTCATGCGGGTGAATTTCAGGCCTTGAACTGCGAGTAGTCGGGGAAGTGCTTCTCGAACCTGGCCGGCCACTTCTCGAGCTTCGGCCGTCCCTTCTGCCATTCGCCGGCAAAGCGCAGCTCGATATAGCGCAGCAAGGCCGCCAGCGCGAAATGTCCGGCGTTGAGCTTGTCGTTCGTCTTGGGCAGGTTTGCATCCAGGTAGTCGAGCCCCCGCTCGACCTTTTCCCATTGCCGGTCGATCCAGGGCTGATGCACCTTCTCCGGCGGGTGGAACCGCTTCTCGTAGACGATCGCCAGCAGGCTGTCGCAGATGCCGTCGCAGAGCGCCTCGATGATCTCGACCTCCGTGCGCCTGGCGGGCTTCTTCGGGTACAGCCTGCCCTTGGTTTCCCGGTCGAGGAAATGCATGATCGCCCGGCTGTCGTAGATCGCCTGGCCGTCCGCCGTGATCAGGGTCGGGATCTTGCCGAGCGGGTTGTTCTCGATAAGCTCCGGCGGATTGGCGTTGGTGTCCGTCAGAACGCTCTCTGCGGCGATCCCGAGATGATGGGCCGCCATGCGGACCTTGTTCGAGTAGGGGGAGGCGGGCGAATAGAAAATCTTCATCCGATGTCTTTCCGTTATCATGGTACGGGGGGAAGCGAGATCGTGCCCCGTCTGCAGGCCCGGCGGTCCACTTCGGGACAGGCCCTGAAATTCAGTTCCTTGTCGAAGCAGATCCTGATTTCTTCAAGCAAGCTGCCTTCGCAGGCGACAGCGACCATCTCCTTCGTCATGCCGGGATTCGTCGCCGTGAACGCCGTTTCGATCGCCGAGACCGGCAGGTTGCGCGATTCGCCCGCGGACGCAAGCTCGGGCGGGATGACGAGCCGGTTGCGGGCTGCCCGCGCCACCGCGAGGTAGTCGCCCTGGCTGAGGCCGGTGCAGGTGCCGTGCTTGCGCCACTGATGGCCGATCAGCCCCATCGACGGAATGAGGTCGAGATAGCGCCGGCCGAGCGATTCGGGCACGCGGTCCGATTGGCGCGTCCGGCAATATTCCGGATAGCCGCCGTCGTCATTCTGCGGCCAGAGCCCGTGCACGATCAGGCCATGTCCGCTGCCGGTCTCGCACTGATCGGATTTGCCTTTCGGGTCGTTGACGGCGCACCAGCTCGGGGACCAGGAGAGGGAAAGGACGTAGAAATCGAAGCCTTTGCCGATGGGCACGATCGCCGTCGCGGCGCTTGCCGCAGCGGCGGTGGAACCCGGCACGGTCGTCGTGCCGCCTTCATCGCTGCAGCCGGCAACCGTGAGAAGCGCAACGATCGCCGGCAACAGTTGTCGTGCAGCCATCAGCGAAGCGAAGCGCAATTGGCGCCGTAGACATACCACGGGTCAAGGCCGCCGATGCAGAACTCGATGCTCCTGCCGACGCCGGCGAAGCCCCAGGGCCGCTCGATCAGATACCAGAGCGGGCGCCGGACGCCGTCCGTCATCACGGCGGTGGCGTAGCAATATTCACGCTCGACCAGATGGGTGTAGTCGCGCGGCTCGAAACGGTTTTGCGCCATCTCGCGAATCTCGGCGATGGAGAGATCGGCGTGGAGGTAGTTCGCAGCCTTGTATTCGAAACGCCGGGTAATAAAGCCGAGCACGGAAGGTTCGCCGCAAACGCCGATATCGTAGGTGTGCCTCGCGATGGGCACTTCCGCAAAGTCCGCAGTGGCGGCGCTGCCGGCGGCGCCGGCTGCGAGGGAAAGCGAGGTGAGAAGCATTGCGGCAAGCTTGCAAGTCATGGCTACCTCCCTGAATCGTCTCAAGAGATTGAAGCCACGGGGCCTTTGCCGTCAAGGCCTTCAGTTGAGCGGAGTCTCGCCGCGCAGCCAGAAGCAGCGTGCCGATGCGAAACGGTCCTGGGCGAGCCGCGCCTTCAGGAAGGGCAGGAGCACGTCGAGTTCGCCCTTCAGCGTATAAGGCGGGTTAACGATGATCAGGCCCGATCCGGCAAGTCCGGTGACGTCGCGATCGCTGCGAACAGAAAGCTCCGCGCAGAGCATCTTCGGGATCTCCAAAGCCTTCAGCGCCGCATGGAAATCCTTGACCGGTGCGCCCTTCTTCAGCGGATACCAGAGGCAGAAGATGCCGCCGGCAAAGCGGCGATGCGCCTTGGCAAGCCCTTCGACCAGCCGCTCGTATTCGCCTTCGACCTCGAAGGGCGGATCGACGAGAACGAGGCCGCGCTTTTCCTTGGGCGGCAGGTGGGCGCCGAGCGCCAGCCAGCCGTCGAGCCGGGTGATCCGGCTCTGGAAATCGCCCTCGAACAGGGCGTGCAGCGTCTCGTAGTCTTCCGGATGCAGTTCCATCGCCGACAGCCGGTCCTGCGGCCGAAACAACAGGCGCGCAAGCTTCGGGGAGCCCGGATAATGCGTGAGGCCGCCTTCGGGATTGAGGTCGCGGACGGCGGAAAGGTAAGGGCCGAGGATGTCAGCGACGGGGGCGGGAAGCTCGGCTTCGGTCAGGCGTCCGATCCCTTCGCGCCACTCGCCGGTCTTCTGCGCTTCCTCGCCCGAAAGATCGTAGAGCCCGATGCCGGCATGAGTGTCGAGCACGCGGAAGGCCTTGTCCTTCTGCTTGAGATAGGTGACGAGCCGCGCCAGCACCGCGTGCTTCAGGACATCGGCGAAATTGCCGGCGTGATAGATATGCCGATAGTTCATAAGCGTTGCCGATGGCCGCGATCAATTGTTTCGATGGATGGCGAATGGGGCTTTGAGCCCTTTCACGCATGCCATATAGAAAAGTCATGAACGTTGCGACACCCATCAGACGAGAAAAATCCATCGGCCATTCGGTCTGTCCGCATGACTGTCCGTCGGCCTGCGCGCTGGAAGTCGATCTGACGGACGAGGGCAAGATCGGCCGCGTGCGCGGTGCCGCCGAAAACAGCTACACGGCCGGCGTCATCTGCGCCAAGGTGGCGCGCTATGCCGAGCGCATCTATCACCCCGGAAGGCTGACGGTGCCGCAGCGTCGTGTCGGCGCCAAGGGCGAGGGGCGCTGGCAGGAGATTTCCTGGGAAGCGGCGCTCGACGAGATCGCCGACGAGTTCGTCAGGGCCGAGCAGAGGCACGGCTCGGAGGCCGTCTGGCCCTATTTCTATGCCGGTACGATGGGGCAGGTGCAGCGCGATTCCATCGAGCGGCTACGGCACGCCAAGCGCTATTCCGGCTTCTTCGGTTCGATCTGCACGAACATGGCCTGGACCGGCATGACCATGGCGACCGGGGCCCTGCGCGGTCCCGATCCGCGCGAGATGGCGAAGGCCGACTGCGTGGTGATCTGGGGCACCAATGCCGTGGCGACCCAGGTCAACGTCATGACCCATGCGGTCAAGGCGCGCAAGGAGCGCGGCGCCAGGATCGTCGTCATCGACGTCTACGACAACCCGACGATCAAGCAGGCCGATATGGGGCTGGTCCTGAAGCCCGGAACCGACGCGGCGCTCGCCTGCGCCGTCATGCACGTCGCCTTCCGCGACGGCTACGCTGACCGCGCCTATATGGCGGAATTCGCCGACGATCCGGCGGGCCTCGAGGCGCATCTGAAGACACGCGGGCCGGAATGGGCTTCCGCCATCACCGGGCTTCCGGTCGCGGAGATCGAAGCTTTCGCAAGGCTCGTCGGCACGACGCCGAGAACCTATTTCCGCCTCGGCTACGGCTTCACCCGCCAGCGCAACGGCGCCGTCGCGATCCATGCGGCCGCCTCGGTCGCGACGGTGCTCGGCTCCTGGAAGCACGAGGGCGGCGGCGCCTTCCACTCCAACAACGACATTTTCCGGCTGGACAAGCGCGAACTGGTCGGTGCCGCGCTGCACGACGCGGATGTGCGGATGCTCGACCAGTCGCAGATCGGCCGTGTGCTGACCGGCAATCCGGATGCGCTCCGCCATCGCGGACCCGTGGCGGCGATGCTCATCCAGAACACCAATCCGGCGAATGTCGCGCCGGAGCAGCGCCTCGTGAAGCGGGGTTTCCTGCGCGACGATCTCTTCGTCGCCGTGCACGAACAGTTCATGACCGACACCGCACGGCTTGCGGATATCGTCCTGCCGGCCACCATGTTCCTGGAGCATGACGACCTTTATCGCGGCGGCGGGCACCAGCACATCCTGATCGGCCCGAAGCTCGTCGAGCCGCCGCCGACGGTGCGCACCAACCTCTTCGTCATAGAGCAACTGGCGAAGCGGCTCGGCGTTGCCGACCGCCCCGGCTTCGGCCTGACCGAGCGCCAGCACATAGACCGGCTGCTCGCCAATTACGGCATCGGCTATGAGGAGATGAAGGAGCGGAAGTGGCTCGATTGCCAGCCGGCCTTCGAGGAAGCGCATTTTCTCAACGGCTTCGGGCACCCGGACCGCAAGTTCCGCTTCAAGGCCGACTGGACCGGCACGCCGGCGCCCAACCGGCCGCCGAAGTCGATGGGCCCGCAGGGGCCGCATGGCCGGCTTCCGCAGTTTCCCGACCATGTCGAACTGATCGAAGTCGCCGACGAGCGCCATCCCTTCCGCCTGGCGACGTCGCCGGCGCGCTCCTTCCTGAATTCCACCTTCTCCGAGACGCCGTCCTCGATCGAGAAGGAGGGTCGGCCGGAGGTGATGATCCATGCGGAGGATGCGGCCGCACTCGGCATCGACGACGGCGACATCGTCAGGCTCGGCAATGAACGCGGCGAAATCCGGCTGCATGCGAGGATCGGCGGCGGCGCGCGTCGGGGCGTCGTGATCGCCGAGGGGCTTTGGCCGAACGGCGCCCATCTCGACGGCGAGGGCATCAATGTCCTGACCGGCGCGGACGCGGTCGCACCCTATGGCGGCGCGGCCTTCCACGACAACCGGGTCTGGCTCAGCCGCGCCTGAGCATGACGGCGGAAGGCATTTCAAACGGGAGCCGCCCATGACGAAGCATGCAGAACGCGTCCGGATCATCGACCGCCAGAACCTCTGGAACGGCTTCATCAGCCTGGAGCGGATCACGCTCGAGCAGCAGATGTCCGACGGCAGCACCGCAAGGCTCGTCCGTGAAGTGCACGATCACGGGCGCGCCGCGACGATCCTGCTCTTCGATCCGGAGCGGCAGGTGGTGGTGCTCGTCCGCCAGATTCGCATTCCGGTTTTTCTGCAAGGCGAGCCGGGATATCTGATCGAGACGCCGGCGGGCCTCCTCGACGGCGAGGCGCCGGAAGTGGCGATCTGCCGCGAGGCGATGGAGGAGACCGGCTATGAGATCGAGAGCGCCGTGCATCTCTTCGATGCCTATATGAGCCCGGGCTCGGTGACCGAGCGGACCAGTTTCTTCCTCGGCCGCATCGACACCTCCAGGAAGACGGCCGCCGGCGGCGGCCTGATGCATGAGGGCGAGGACATCGAGGTGCTGGAGATCCCCTTCGAAGAGGCCTGCGCGATGGTCGGCACCGGCGAGATCTGCGACGCCAAGACGATCATGCTCCTGCAATGGGCCATGCTCAACCGCGCGTCTCTGCCGGCCTAACCGGCTGATTTTTCTCACATTACCGATAATTCACTTTTTCCGAGCGGGACCCTGCGTTAAGCCTTGTTGTCTTCTTCAACGACAAGGGCGAACCATGGCGTCCTCCTCTTCCCACGAGAAGAAAGCGCAAGACGATGAGGCCACCGGTGGATGGCGGCCGTTCCTGAGGCGCAACCAGCGCCACCTTGCAGCCATCGCTACGCTCGTCATGATCGCGCTCTTCGGCGCCGCGATCTTCCAACTGACGGCGGAAGTCCAATATGACGACGTGGTATCGGCACTGGCCGCGACGAGCTGGCGCTCGGTGGCGGCCGCCGTCCTGTTCACGGGCGTGAGTTTTCTTGCGCTGACCTTCTATGACGTCGGTGCGCTCGATTACGTCAAGCGCAAGCTCCCCTATGCCGATGTCGCGCTCACCGCCGCCTGCGCCTATGCCGTCGGCAACACCGCGGGCTTCGGCCCGTTAAGCGGCGGCGCGATCAGGTACCGCTCCTATTCCAGGCTCGGGCTCGAGCCGGAGGAAATCGCCCGCGTCATCGCCTTCGTCACGCTCGCCTTCGGGCTGGGGCTCGCCGCCGTCGCCTGCCTCAGCCTGCTTGCCGTCGGCGAATACGTTGCGCCGCTCACCGGTATCGGCGCGTTCTGGCTGCGGACGATCGCCCTCGTCGTCCTTGCCGGCCTGCTGGTAACCCTCGTTGCCGCCCGCAGCGGTCACGAGGTCAGCATAGGTCGCCTCACCCTGCGGCTGCCCGATTCCGCGACGTCGTCGCGCCAGTTCCTGATAACCGCGGTCGACCTCGCGGCCTCTGCGACGGTTCTCTATGTCCTGCTGCCCGCCGGCACGATCGGCTGGCCGGCTTTCCTGGCGATCTATTGCGTGGCGGTTGGCCTCGGCGTGCTCAGCCACGTGCCCGCCGGCCTCGGCGTCTTCGAAACCGTGATCGTCGCGACGCTCGGGCATGCGGCCGATGTCGACGCGGTCCTCGGCGCACTCGTCCTCTACCGTGTGATCTATCACGTGCTGCCGCTGTTGATCGCCATCGTCGTCATCGTCGGCATGGAAGTCCGCCAGCTCGCCGGTCACCCGGTGGCCTCGAGCCTGCGCCGCGCCGGCGGCCGCATGGCGCCGCTCCTGTTCGCGACGCTGGCGCTGGTGCTCGCCCTCATGCTGGTGCTGTCGAGCGTCACGCCGACGCCGGACGAGAACCTGGCCTTCCTGGCAAACTATGTGCCGCTGCCGATCGTCGAAGGAGCGCACTTCCTCGCGAGCCTTCTGGGGCTCGTCCTCGTCATCGTCGCGCGGGGGCTGGCGCTGCGTCTCGATGGCGCCTGGTGGGGCTCGGTCGTGATTGCGGCTGCCGCGCTCCTGCTGTCGCTCGTGAAGGCGGTGGCGCTCGGGGAGGCGGGCATGCTCGCCTTCTTCCTCGTCGCATTGCTCGCCAGCCGCCGCCTGTTTATCCGCCCGGCCTCGCTCTTCGGTCAGGCGCTGACGCCGCCGTGGCTCACGGCCCTCGGCGTCCTCTGTTTCGGGGCTTTCGTCGTCCTTCTCTTCGTCTATCGCGATGTCGAGTACAGCCACGAGCTCTGGTGGCAGTTCGAATTTTCGGCAGAGGCGCCGCGCGGGCTCCGGGCCCTGCTGGGGGTCACGATCGGCGCCAGCGCCGTCGCGATCTGGAGCCTGATGCGCCCGGCGACCAGCGCGATTGCGCCGGCATCCGATGAGGACATGGAGCGTGCGATCGCCATTGTCGAAGCCCAGGACATGTCCGATGCCAATCTCGTGAGGATGGGCGACAAGAGCATCATGTTCTCCGCCGACGGCCGCGCCTTTATCATGTATGGGCGCTGGGCACGCTCCTGGATCGCGCTTTTCGACCCCGTCGGCCCGCTCGACGCCTGGCCGGACCTCGTCTGGCAGTTCATCGAGACGGCGCGCGCCAATGGCTGCCGCCCCGTCTTCTACCAGGTCTCGCCGCGAGGGCTTGCCCATTACGCCGATGCGGGCTTGCGGGCCTTCCGCCTCGGCGAACTGGCGGAGGTCGATCTCACCCGCTTCGACATGAAGGGCGGCAAATGGGCGACCCTGCGCCACCAGGTGAGCCGCGGCCAGCGCGACGGTCTGGAGTTTATCGTGGTGGAGCCGGCGGACGTGAGCGCGATCCTGCCGGAACTCGCCGCCGTTTCCGACGCCTGGCTCGATCATCACAGCGCCCGCGAAAAGAGCTTCTCGCTCGGCGCCTTCGATCCGGAATATCTCGTCACGCAGCCGGTCGCGATCCTGAAGCATGAGGGGCGCATCGTCGCCTTCGCCAACGTCCTCGTCACCGCCGCCAGGGAAGAGGGCTCCGTCGACCTCATGCGGTTCTCGCCCGACGCGCCGAGGGGAGCAATGGACTTCCTCTTCGCGCGACTGATGGAGCACCTGAAGGCGCAAGGTTACCGGCGCTTCAATCTCGGCATGGCGCCGCTTTCCGGCATGTCCTCGCGCAGGACGGCGCCGGTCTGGGACCGGGCCGGCCGGACCTTCTACGAACACGGCGAGCGTTTCTACAACTTCAAGGGCCTGCGCGCCTTCAAGTCGAAATTCCACCCGCACTGGCAGCCGCGCTACCTCGTCGCGAGCGGCGGTCTCAATCCCATCCTCGCGCTGATGGATGCGACGTTCCTGATCGGCGGCGGTCTCAAGGGAGTGATCAAGAAATGACGTGGAAGATCTGGACAAGCGCGGCCTTGGCGGCGCTGCTCGTCGCAGCGGCAGGCCTGCCGTCCTCGGCCGGGGAGGCGCAGAAATTCGACACTGGCATGATCCCGTCGCCTCATATTCTCCTTCCGAGGGAGGAGCCGTCGGGCCTCGTGGTGCTCATCTCGGACGCAAGCGGATGGAGCGAGAAGGAGGAGGCAGTCGCCCGCACGCTCTCCGGCGACAAGGCGATCGTCATAGGCATCGACCTCAAGGCCTATCTGGCGTCGCTTGCGAAGGATGACGGCGATTGCGTCTACACGGTTTCGGACATCGAGTCGTTGAGCCAGCAGGTGCAGCGCACCGTCGGCAGCAGCGCCTATCGGCCGCCGATCGTCGCCGGCGTCGGCGCCGGTGGCGCGATGGCGCTCGCGATCGCCGCGCAAAGCCCGGCCGCAACCATCGGCAAGACCTTGGCAGTCGATCCCGAGGAGGGGATAGCCTTGGCCAAGCAGCTCTGCACTCCGGCCGAGAAGACGCGCAAGGGCGACCATGTCGTCTACCGTCTGACCGATGGGCCATTGCCGGCTCCGGTGGCCGTCACCTTTTCCCCGGCAGCGTCGGCGGAAGGGCGCGAGCATGTCGCCGCGCTGGTCGAGAAGCATCCGGACATCGAGACGGACGACTCGGACGACGATGCCTATGCCGCCCTTTCCGACGCGCTCTCCGGATATCTGGAGGAGAGTGACGAGGCCGACAACCCGTTCGGCCTGCCCCTCACGGTTCTCGATGCGAAGCCGACCCGCGACACGATGGCCGTGATCTATTCGGGGGACGGAGGCTGGCGCGATATCGACAAGGAAGTCGGCAATGTCCTGCAGCAGCAAGGGGTGCCGGTCGTGGGGGTGGATTCGCTGCGCTACTTCTGGACGGAACGCCAGCCGCAGGAGACCGCCGACGACCTTGCGCGGATCATCGGCTACTACGGCAAACGCTGGAATGTCCGCAATGTGCTCTTGATCGGCTATTCCTTCGGCGCCGATGTCCTGCCGCGCACCTACAACCTGCTGCCCGCGGCGAGCCGCGCGCGCGTGCGCCAGGTGACGCTCATGGCACTGTCGCATCAGTCCGATTTCAGGATTTCCGTCCTCGGCTGGCTCGGCGCCGAGGGCGAGGGGAGTGCGGGCGACCCGGTTGACGATGTGAAGGCGATCGACCCGTCGCTCGTGCAGTGCATCTACGGCACGGAGGAGGAGGACGACGCCTGCCCGGGGCTGAAATCTTCCGGCGTCGATGTAGTCGCCATCGAAGGCGGCCACCATTTCGACGGGGATTACCCGGCCTTGACCCGCCGGGTGCTCGACGCGCTCGACCGGCGACTGGCGGCGAAGTGAAGCCTGCGCAAATTGCGATCAAATCGCCGGCGAAATCAGCGTGCCCGATGCCTCGCCTGTAACGTCACCGACCGCGCGGCCCGCCTCCATGCGCACCTTGCCTTCGGCGACGAGCCGGAGCGCCATCGGGTAGGTCCTGTGTTCAACCGTCAGCACGCGCGCGGCAAGCGTCTCCGCGGTGTCGCCGGGAACGATCGGGACGGCGGCCTGCGCGATGATCGGGCCGTCGTCCATGCCCTCGGTCACGAAATGGACGGTGCAGCCGGCAATCCTCATGCCCGCGTCGATCGAGCGCTGGTGCGTGTGGAGGCCGGGAAAGAGCGGCAGGAGCGACGGGTGGATATTGAGGATGCGGCCTTCGTAGCGCTGGATGAAGGCCGCGGACAGCAGGCGCATATAACCGGCGAGGCAGATTATGTCCGGCTGGAGACGGTCGAGTTCGGCGGTGATCGCCGCCTCGTGCGCCTCCTTGCTGGCGAAATCCTTGCGGACGAAGGAGAAGGCCGCGATGCCGAGCGCCCGCGCCTTGTCGAGCCCGCCCGCATTCGCCTTGTCGGAGATGACGGCGATGATCTCGGCCGGGAAATCGGGCGCGGCGGCAGCCTTCGCGAGCGCGACCATGTTGGATCCGCCGCCGGAGATGAAGACGACGACTTTCTTCCTGCCTGCCGTCATGCTCATAGGGCGAGGCTGCCCTTGTAGATCGTGCCGGCCGCGCCCTCGGCGCGCGCCACCATGCGACCGAGCGAGAAGACCGTCTCGCCTTCGCCGGTGAGCACGGCCGCGACCTTGTCCGCTTCCGCCGCCGGAACGACGACGATCATCCCGACGCCGCAATTGAAGGTGCGCAGCATCTCGTTGGCGGCAACGCCGCCGGTCTTCGCGAGCCATGAGAAGACCGCCGGCGGCCTGATGGCGCCAAGGTCGATCTCGGCAGCAAGATGCTTGGGCAGCACGCGCGGGATATTCTCCGGAAAACCGCCGCCGGTAATGTGCGCCAGCGCCTTGATCGCACCCGTCTCGCGGATCGCCTTCAGGAGCGGCTTCACATAGATGCGCGTCGGCGTCATCAGGAGGTCGGCGAGCGTGCCCTCGCCGAAGGGCGCCGGCGCATCCCAGCCGAGGCCCGAGAGCGAGACGATCTTGCGCACCAGCGAATAGCCGTTCGAATGCACGCCGGAGGAGGCGAGGCCGAGAATGACGTCGCCTTCGGCGATGTCGCCGGCCGGCAGGAGCTGTCCGCGTTCGGCCGCACCGACGGCAAAGCCGGCGAGGTCGTAGTCGCCGCCCGAATACATGCCCGGCATTTCCGCCGTTTCGCCGCCGATCAGCGCACAGCCGGCCTCACGGCAGCCGGCGGCGATGCCGGCGACAATCGTCGCACCCTGGTCGGGATCGAGCTTGCCGGTCGCGAAATAGTCGAGGAAGAACAAGGGTTCGGCGCCCTGAACGACGAGGTCGTTGACGCACATGGCGACGAGGTCGATGCCGACCGTGTCGTGCTTGTTGGCATCGATGGCGATCTTGAGCTTGGTGCCGACGCCGTCATTAGCGGCAACCAGCACCGGATCGCTGAAGCCCGCCGCCTTGAGATCGAAGAGGCCGCCGAAGCCGCCGATCTCGCCGTCGGCGCCGGGGCGCCGCGTCGAGCGCACATGCGGCTTGATCTTCTCGACCATCAGGTTGCCGGCATCGATATCCACACCTGCATCGCTATAGGTGAGGCCGTTCTTTCCCGACTGGCTCATGCTCGTACTCCAAGGGCTCGTCGCATATTGCGGATGCGATTGGCACGGCAAGGCGAGGAGTGCAAGCGGCAGGGCTCGCGCATGCCGGCTTTTTTCACGTTTTTGCCGGCGTGCGGCCGCGTTTGCCTGCCGAAGGCGGTTGCCGGCCTGGTTTCGGAACGTGCCGGGCTTGACCTGGGCGCGCACGGCACCCTATCTCGTCGGACAAAAAGCGGGCGGTGTGGTGCGCCGTATCGCGCAACGGGGAGTGTCATGGGCAATCGGGTCAGCGGGCTGGGGCTTCAACGCCAGATCTTTTTCTGGCTGCTGGTGCTTGCCGCCTTCATCGCATTCCTGATGGTCTTCAGCTCGATCCTTCTGCCGTTTCTTGCCGGCATGGCGCTCGCCTATTTTCTCGATCCCGTCGCCGATCGCCTGCAGCGGCTGGGCCTCAATCGCCTGATGGCGACGATCGTCATTCTGGCCTCCTTCGTCGTTCTTTTCGCGCTGTCGCTGATGATCATCATCCCGCTGGTCTTCACGCAGGCGGCCGATTTCATCCAGAAGATGCCGGACTACGTCTCCAGGCTGCAGGCCTTCATCACCGACACGACCCAGTCGACCATCGTTCCCGACTGGCTCGAGGGCCAGATGGCGACGATCAAGGAGAACTCGGCCAAGCTCCTGCAGCAGGGCGCGCTGTTCCTCGGCACCCTGTTCCAGCAACTCTGGAACTCCGGCATGGCGCTGCTCGACATCCTGTCGCTGTTCATCATCACGCCGGTCGTGGCATTCTATCTTTTGCTCGACTGGGACCGCATGGTCGACAAGCTGGACAGCTGGATACCGCGCGACCATGTCGACGTCGTCCGCCAGATCGCCCGGGACATGAACACGACGATCGCCGGCTTCGTCCGCGGCCAGGGATCGCTGTGCATCATCCTCGGCCTCTACTACGCGATCGGCCTTTCCCTGGTCGGTCTCAATTTCGGCCTGTTGATCGGCCTCTTCGCCGGCATGATCAGCTTCATCCCCTATGTGGGATCATTGGTCGGGCTGGTGCTCGCCGTCGGCGTCGCCCTCGTCCAGTTCTGGCCGGACTATGGCTGGATCCTGCTCGTCCTCGCCGTCTTCTTCAGCGGCCAGTTCCTCGAAGGCAACATTCTCCAGCCGAAGCTGGTCGGCAAGAGTGTCGGCCTCCACCCCGTCTGGCTGATGTTCGCGCTGCTCGCCTTCGGTGCGCTCTTCGGCTTCGTCGGCCTTTTGGTCGCCGTGCCGGCAGCCGCCGCGATCGGCGTCCTTGTCCGCTTCGGTATACAGCGATACCTTGATAGCGATCTCTATCACGGGCATAGAGCGGCTGCGAGCAAGCAGACGGAAGGCGAGGAGCCTCCGCTGACTTAGAGCATTTTGCAGCCAGGTGGAATCACCTGGCGCCGCACGAATGCGGCAAAACAAATGGATAGAGCGGCGGCGCGAACGCATGTGCGCGCATTCCGCTCTTGAGCTGTTTCGAGTACTGCATGTCAAAGCGTCCCTTCGAACAATTGCCCCTGGTTTTCGGCCATGACGCGGCAACCGGTCGTGACGATCTGCTCGTTTCCGACCGGCTGAGCGCGGCCATCGCCATCGTCGACCACTGGCCGGACTGGCCGTCCCCCGTCGTCATCATCGCCGGCCCGGTCGGCTCCGGCAAATCGCATCTCGCCAGCATCTGGCGGGACAAGGCGGCCGCCGAGCCGATCCATCCGGTCGCCGGCTCGAACGCCGCCGATATCGCCGCAACAAGGCCGGTTCTCTTCGAGGATGCCGACCGGCAGGGCTTCGACGACACCGCGCTCTTCCACGTGATCAACAGCGTACGCCAGAACGGCACGGCATTGCTGATGACGTCGCGGCTGTGGCCGATGTCCTGGCCGGTCGTGCTCCCGGACCTGCGCTCGCGCCTGAAGGCGGCCACGGTCGTCGAGATCGGCGAGCCGGACGACGAACTCCTGACCCAGGTGCTCATCAAGCTCTTCGCCGACCGCCAGCTTCTCGTCGACGAGCGGCTGGTCGGCTATATCGTCGCGCGGATGGAGCGTTCGCTCGAGGCGGCCCAGACGATCGTCGAGAGGCTCGATCATCTCGCCCTTGCCCGGGGAACGCGGCTGACGCGCGCGCTTGCCGCGGAAGTCCTGGAAGAACTTGCGAATAATCGTCCGGCCGATTGACTGTCACAGTTCCGTCGTCAAACTGGGATAGCTCGTCTGTTCGGAGCAATGGGGCTTAATGAGCATGGACACCGCGACATCAGCAATCAGCGAACACGAGGCGCCTCGTGAGCGAAAGCGCGAGGCTGCCGAGCAGCCCGACCTCCTCACCAGCCCCGAACGCTTTGTCAATCGCGAGTTCTCCTGGCTCCAGTTCAACCGACGGGTGCTCGAGGAGACGCTGAACACGGCCCATCCTCTCCTGGAGCGCGTCCGTTTCCTGTCGATCTCTGCGGCCAACCTCGACGAATTCTTCATGGTGCGCGTTGCCGGCCTCGAAGGCCAGGTGCGTTCGGGCCTGTCGCTGCGCAGCCCGGACGGCAAGACGCCCGCCGAAACGCTGGACGAGATCCTGAAGGAGGTCGACAATCTCCAGATGGAGCAGCAGGCCTCGCTCGCCGTCTTGCAGCAGTATCTCGCCAAGGAAGATATCCTCATCGTCCGCCCGGCGTCGCTGTCGGCACAGGACCGCAGCTGGCTCGCCAATGAATTCGACCAGTCGATCTTCCCGGTCTTGACACCGCTGTCGATCGATCCGGCGCACCCGTTCCCGTTCATCCCGAACCTCGGCTTCTCGATCGGCCTGCAGCTCGTCAGCAAGACCGGCCGCGCACCGATGACGGCGCTCCTGCGCCTGCCGGTGGCGCTCGATCGCTTCATCCGCCTGCCGGACGTCAAGAACGTCATCCGCTACATCACGCTCGAAGACGTCGTCAGCCAGTTCATCGACCGGCTTTACCCGGGCTACGAGGTGCAGGGCTCGGGCACGTTCCGCATCATTCGCGACAGCGATATCGAAGTCGAGGAAGAAGCCGAAGACCTCGTCCGGCTGTTCGAGACGGCGCTCAAGCGCCGCCGCCGCGGGTCGGTGATCCGCATCGAGACCGACTCCGAAATGCCGGCGTCGCTCCGCCAGTTCGTGGTGCACGAGCTCGGCGTTCCGGACAACCGCGTCGCGGTGCTGCCGGGGCTGCTCGCGCTCAACATGCTGTCCGAGATCACCAAGGCGCCACGCGACGATCTGCGTTTCGAGGCTTACAACCCGCGCTTCCCGGAACGGGTGCGCGAGCATGCCGGCGACTGCCTCGCGGCCATCCGCGAGAAGGACATGGTGGTCCACCACCCCTACGAGTCCTTCGACGTCGTGGTGCAGTTCCTGCTGCAGGCGGCACGCGATCCCGACGTGCTGGCGATCAAGCAGACCCTCTACCGCACCTCGAACGACAGCCCGATCGTCCGCGCCCTGATCGATGCCGCCGAGGCCGGCAAGTCGGTCACGGCGCTCGTCGAGCTCAAGGCCCGTTTCGACGAGGAGGCGAACATCCGCTGGGCGCGCGACCTCGAGCGCGCCGGCGTCCAGGTCGTCTTCGGCTTCATCGAGCTCAAGACCCACGCAAAAATGTCGATGGTGGTGCGCCGAGAGGAGGGCAAGCTCACGACCTATTGCCACATCGGCACCGGCAACTACCATCCGGTGACGGCGAAGATCTACACCGACCTGTCCTTCTTCACCTGCAATGCGGTGATCGCCCACGACATGGCGAACATCTTCAACTTCATCACCGGCTATGGCGAACCGGAGGCGGGCATGAAGCTGGCGGTCTCGCCGCATACGCTGCGTCCGCGCATCCTGAAGCATATCGACGAGGAGATCGGCCATGCCGAGGCCGGGCGGCCGGCCGCAATCTGGATGAAGATGAACTCGCTCGTCGATCCGGAAATCATCGACGCGCTCTACAAGGCGAGCCGCGCCGGCGTCGAGATCGACCTCGTCGTGCGCGGCATCTGCTGCCTGCGCCCGCAGGTGCCCGGTCTTTCCGAGAATATCCGCGTCAAATCCATCGTCGGTCGCTTCCTTGAGCATTCGCGCATATTCTGCTTCGGCAACGGCCACGGCCTGCCGTCGGAAAATGCCCTTGTCTATATCGGCTCGGCGGATATGATGCCGCGCAATCTGGACCGGCGGGTCGAGACGCTCGTGCCTCTCATCAACCGGACTGTGCACGAACAGGTTCTTTCGCAGATCATGCTGGGCAATCTCATCGACAACCAGCAGAGCTACGAGATTCTTCCGGACGGCACCTCGCGCCGCATGGAAGTCGGCAAGGACGCCGAGCCGTTCAACGCGCAGCACTATTTCATGACCAACCCGAGCCTTTCGGGTCGGGGTGAGGCGCTGAAGTCCAGTGCACCGAAGCTGATTGCCGGCTGGAAAAGCGGCTGGCGTAAGTAAACTGGAACTGCATGGTCGAATCTGAAGCGCAGGGGCGTCTGCCCGGCATCCGCCCGGTCTCCGTTGTGGATATCGGCTCGAACTCCATTCGTCTTGTCGTCTATGAGGGGCTCAGCCGCTCGCCGGCGATGCTTTTCAACGAAAAGGTGATGTGCGGCCTCGGCAAGGGCCTCGATGCGACCGGCCGCATGGCGGAGGAGAGCGTCGAGCGGGCGCTGAAGGCGCTGCGCCGTTTCCGTGCGCTCTCCGACCAGGCGCGCTCGTCCAGCCTGTATGTGCTGGCGACGGCGGCTGCGCGCGAGGCGACGAACGGCGCGGCCTTCATCGAAAAGGCGCAGGCGATCCTCGGCCAGAAGGTGCGCATCCTGAGCGGCGAGGAGGAGGCCTACTACTCCGCAATGGGCGTCGTCAGCGGCTACCATGATCCGGACGGCATCGTCGGTGACCTCGGCGGCGGCTCGCTCGAACTCGTCGATGTAGAAGGCCGGCGCATCGGCCAGGGCATAACGCTGCCGCTCGGCGGCATCCGCCTCTTCGAGCACAGCAACGGTTCGCTCAGCAAGGCGCGGGCCTGGGTCCGCAAGTTCATGAAGAATGCCGACGTGCTCGGGAAGGGGACGGGGCGCACCTTCTACGCCGTCGGCGGCACCTGGCGTGCGATCGCCAAGCTTCACATGGAAATGCGGGACTATCCGCTGCACATGATGCAGGGTTACGAGATTTCCTACGAAGAAACGATGGCGATCCTGTCCGAGGTCATCGAGCCGAATAAGATCGAGCCGTCCGCCTACGCGTCGATCTCCAAGAGCCGCCGAAGCCTGCTGCCCTTCGGCGCCGTGACCATGCAGGAGGCGATCGCGACCATGAAGCCGGCACGCGTCTCGTTCTCGGCATACGGCGTTCGCGAAGGCTATCTTTTCTCCCTGCTTTCCGACGAGGAGCGCCTGCAGGACCCATTGCTGACCGCCGCCAACGAGATCGCGATATTGCGGGCGCGTTCGCCCGAACATGCGCGCGAGCTTGCCGAATGGACCGGCCGCATGGTGCCCTTCTTCGGCATCGAGGAAACCGAGGAGGAAAGCCGCTATCGTCAGGCCGCCTGCCTGCTGGCGGACATCAGCTGGCGCGCGCATCCGGACTATCGCGGCCTGCAGGCACTGAACATCATCGCCCATTCGGCCTTTACCGGCATCACCCATGCCGGGCGGGCTTATATAGCGCTAGCCAACTATTATCGCCTTGAGGGGCTCAACGACGACGGCGCCACCAGCCCGCTCGCCGGCATCACGACGCCGCGCCTGCTGGAGATGGCGAAGCTCCTGGGGGGGCTGCTCCGCATCGCCTATCTCTTCTCGGCCTCCATGCCGGGCGTGGTTCGCCACCTGACCCTCAGGCGGTCGTCTCGATCGGATGTGGACCTCGAATTCGTTGCGCCGTCGACTTATGCCGACTTCGCCGGCGAGCGCCTGGAGGGGCGCCTCCAGCAGCTCGGTAAATTGACTCGCATGAGGCTCGCCTTCCGCTTCGAGGACTGACCGCACTTGAGCGGCGGCGAGGGCGGCGCTCGTCCTGCACGAATGTTCAAGATCATTGCCGGCGACAGCGGCTAAGTTGGCCTCGAAACGTCCAGCTCGGGTTGCCGCCTCATGTTCGAAACGAAATTCGCAATCGTCCTGCGCGACGATCTTGCCGTCTGGCAGAAACTGAATGTCACCGCCTTCCTGGCGACCGGCATTGCCGGGCAGAAGCCGGAGATCCTCGGCGAGCCCTACCGCGACGCGGCGGGCAACATCTACAACGCGCTCAGCATTCAGCCGATCATCGTGCTTTCGGCCGATGGCGCGACGCTCGGAAACATCCGGCGGCGCGCTCTCGAAAGAAATATCCGCACGTCCCTTTATGTGGACGACATGTTCCTGACCGGCCACGACAGTGCCAATCGCGCGGTCTTTTCACAGTCCGGGCCACAGGATGCCGTGGTCGCCGGCATCGCGATCCATGCGGAAAGAAGGATCGTCGACAAGATCACCAAGGGAGCGAAGCTGCACGGCTGATGCGCTACAGCGATCTTTGCGCGCTTGACAGGACGCGCGGCGCTGCGGACGGTTGGCGGACCTGCCCGGAGAGACTCGTGCGAAGCGACAGCACCCCGAGCCTCTGGCCGCGCCCCTTCACCTCGTGTTCCCCGAGGTCGTCGCCCTCCACGAAGCCGGGCAGGTGCATGCGCCTGAGCAGGTCGGCGGAAATCAGCACCTGCCGATCGAGCGTCCGGCAGAGGCCTTCGAGGCGCGCCGTCGTGTTCACCGTGTCCCCGAAATAGGTGATCTTGTGCCGGTCGAGGCCAATCTCGGCGGCGACGATCGTGCCGCCGTGGAGCGCGGCGCGAAGGCGAGGCACCTCGCCGTAGTCCTTTCGCCAGCGGCCGGCTTCCGCTTCGATCTGGTCGAGAATGTCGAAGACACATCGTATGCAGGCGGCATCCGCGACCGCACGCTCGAAAGGCCAGCTGATGATCACGGAGTCGCCGACATAGTCGACGATGGAGCCCCGATGGCGCAGCACCGGGTCGGCCATGGTGGCAAAGAGTTTCCCGAGATATTCCTGGGTCGTGAGATCGCCGAACCGCTCGGCAAAGGAGGTCGAGCCGACGAGGTCGATGAAAAGGAAGACCCGTTCCTCCTGAACGGGCTTGCGGTAGCGGCCGGTCAGCAGGCTCAGGAAAACGTCGCGGCCGAGCAGTTCGCGCACCCTCAGAACGAAGATGATCGGGCCGGAGACGGCAAGTGCATAGAGGAGTGCGTCGAAGGACGGCATCATCGCTTCGCTCCAGCTCTCACGCAGCACGCCCGTCAGCTTCAAGAGCAGCCCCGCCGCGGCAAAGCCGATGTTCTCGATGACGAGGTAGACGGCGACGGACGAGAGCAGAAAACCGGGCGTCGGAAGACTGTGGATCTTCCGATGGAGGCGCCGGAAAATGACGCGCCGCTCGAAGGCGAGGACCGGCATGCAGGCGGATACCGCGAAGGTCGCCCCGATCAGGGCGCCGTCGCCATAGACGACCCAGGCATAGGCCACGCCGCTCGCCGCGACGACGAGCAGCGACAGGACGAACTCGAGCGTGGAAAATCTCCAGCGCATGCGGAAGCCTCGGGACAGGAAAGCACGAGAGGATGGCCGCGAGGCGGGACGGGCTCGCGGCATCTGACAATCTGGTTCCGAAGATCCTGCCGGAATCAGGCTATCGATTGGTGTTGGCTACAGCCGGATTCGGGCGAAAAGTTGTTTGGGGACCGCAGTCCTCAACCGGGGATTTCCACCGCTTCGATCTTCTTGTCGACGAAACGCAGCGCTACTTCGCCGTTGATGAGCTTCAGCGCCATGTCGCCGAAAAGCTCCCGGCGCCAGCCGTGGAGGGCGGCGACATCGGCCTTCTCGCCTTCGGCGGCGATACGGTCGAGGTCATCGCTGTTGGCGATGATCTTGGCCGCGACGCCCTGCTTCTCGGCGATGAGCTTCAGCAGCACCTTGAGCAATTCCCCCGCCGCCGCCGCCCCTTCCGGCGTGTGGTTCTGGCGCGGCAGGCGCGGCAGTTCGGCCTTGGGGATCGCAAGCGCCTCGCCCACGGCCTCGACGAGCGCCGTCCCGGCGCTGGAGCGCTCCCAGCCCTTGGGAATGGTCCTGAGGCGGCCCAGCGCCTCGGCATCCTTCGGCTGCTGCTGGGCGATCTCGTAGATCGCATCGTCCTTGAGGATGCGGCCGCGCGGCACGTTGCGCGCGCGTGCCTCGCGTTCGCGCCAGGCGGCCACTTTCTGCAGGACCGCAAGCTCGATCGGCTTCTTCACCCGCATCTTCAGCCGCTGCCAGGCGTTGTCCGGATGCAGGTCGTAGGTCTCCCGGCTTTCGAGAATCGCCATTTCCTCGGCGAGCCACGAGGAGCGCCCCTCGCGCTCGAGTTCCTCCTTGAGATACTGGTAGATGTCCCTCAGGTGGGTCACGTCGGCGAGCGCGTATTCGAGCTGCTTGTCGGTGAGCGGCCTGCGGCTCCAGTCGGTGAAGCGCGACGACTTGTCGATCTGCTCGTTCTTGATGCGGTTGACGAGCTGGTCATAGGAGACGCTGTCGCCGAAACCGCACACCATCGCCGCCACCTGCGTGTCGAACAGCGGATGCGGGATAAGATTGCCGAGATGGTGGATGATCTCGATGTCCTGCCGGGCAGCGTGGAACACCTTGACGACGTTCGTATCGGCCATCAGCGCGAAGAACGGTGCGAGGTCGATTCCGGGCGCCATGGGATCCACGATGATGGCCATGTCGGGGCTTGCCATCTGGATGAGGCAGAGCTCCGGCCAGAACGTCGTTTCACGCAGGAATTCCGTGTCGATCGTAATATAACTTGAGCGGGCCAGCTCTTTGCAGGCGGCCTCCAGATCTGCTGTCGTTTGAATCATCTGCGTTAAATCACTGTGGCAAAAATGCGGCTTGATGCCCCCGTGTAACGGTTCGCGGCAGACGTCACAATCGAAAATGTCAGGCGACTCTCAAATAAGCGGTCATCCCGGTCTTTTGATGTTCGATGATATGGCAGTGGATCACCCAGTCGCCGGGATTGTCGGCCACCAGCGCCAGTTGCGCCTGCTCGTCCGGCAAGAGCAGGATCGTGTCCGTCGGCGGCGGCAGAAAGCTTCGCTTGTTCGAGGCAATGATGCGGAAGCTCAGACCGTGCAGGTGGATCGGATGGGCGTGCGGCGTTCGGTTGGCGACATCGAGCACGTAGCTTCGCCCGAGCTTCAGCTCTTCGAGCGGCGCCACCGGATCGGCTGTGTCGCCCGGCCACGGAACCTTGTTGATCGCCCAGAAGGTATAGCCGAGCGAACCGCAGATCGAAGGCGTCGCCCTGTGCTCGGCGGTTGCCGTCAGATCGATCGCAATGCGGGTCGCGGTCGAGAGGTCGGCCTCGGCGACGGGGTTGGCGGCAAGGGGCGCGACATCCCGGAGGTCGCGCTTCAACGAGGCGCCGACTGCTCGAAAGCGCGCGATGGTCCAGGGCGCCGAGCCGCGGAAATTGCCGAGCGTCGCGCAGGCCCCTTCGCTCTCCGGCATCCGGAGGGCGAGATCGACACGCTGCCCGGGACCGACGTCCAGCCGGTCGAGCGGGAAGGGGGCTTCAACCGGGTTGCCGTCGAGCGCGATCACCGCCGCGGCCGCTCCTTCAAGGCCGAGCGTATAGATGCGCGTGACGTCGGTGGCGGCGATCCTGACCCGGACGATCCCCCCTGCCGGGACGTCGTAGGCCGGCTCGCGCTGCCAGTTCGCCGTCCTGACCGTGCCGTAGGTGCCGCCGCGCGCCGCGTCGCGCGGCTTGAACGGATCGATGAAGCCGCCGCCGGCGCCGAGCCGCCAATCGCGGAGATTGAGCACCACCTCCGCATTGAAGGCCGGGTCGTCCGGGTTCTCGACGACGATCACGCCGGTCAGGCCGCGTCCCATCTGCGTCAGCGTGTTGCAATGCGGGTGGTACCAGAAAGTGCCGGCATCCGGCGGCGTGAAGGTGTAGTCGAAGCGATCGCCGGGATAGACGTAGGGCTGCGTCATTTCCGGCACGCCGTCCATCGCGTTGTCGATCCTCAATCCGTGCCAATGGACGGTCGTCGGCTCGTCGAGCCGGTTGACCAGCCTCGCCCGATAGCGTTCGCCCTTGCGCATTCTCAGGACCGGCGGCATGCCGGCATGGGCGGCTTCGCCAAGGCCGTAGGTCATGACCCTCTGCGTGACCCCATCGGCCGCTATCCGCGCTTCGGCGAACTGCGCCGCCAGGATCTGCGGGTCAGGCGCCGCACCGGCGCGTGCCGCCACGCCGGCACCGAGCGCAAAGGCCCCGCCAAGCGCGGCCGAGCTCGTGAGAAACCTGCGGCGGCTGAACATCGGCATCATGTTTTCGAATCCAGAATGTGACGCGGAATGGGCGGCGTGCCGCCCGTCGACCCGCTCTCGATGCGGACGCTTTCTAAACCTGATTTCGATGATCAGCAATTTGCCGCCGCCCGCGCATCTTGCCGCAGCCCGCTCTCGAGCATTTTGCAGTCAGGTGGAATCACCTGACGTCGCGCAAATGCGGCAAAAACAAACAGGGAGAGCGGTGGCGCGAACGCATGTGAGCGCAGCCTGCTCCTCGTATCAGGGCTCCCTGGGTGCCTGGTCGCCGCCGGCAAGCTTGTTGAAGAAGGAGGAGGTGCGCAGGAGGTTGCGGAACGGCATGGAACGTTCCTCCGCCGGCACCGGCGCGCGGGCCGTCATGCGCCGGAGCGTATAGAGCATGAAGATCGCCAGGACGACGGCCATGTAGCTGAACAGCGCCTGCGGCCCGAAGATGTCGAGCAGGAAGGAGGCGAAGAGCGGCCCGATGATGGCGCCGAGCGACCAGAAGAAGAGCATGCCGGCGGACACCAGCGCGTGCTGGCCGTCGGCCGCGTGGTCGTTGGCATGCGCCGAACAGAGGGAGTAGAGCGGCATGGCAAAGGCGCCGAAGGCGAAGATGCCGGCGAAGTTCAGCCATTCGTCGCTGCCGGCGCCGAAGGCGAGGAAGAGACCGGAAAGCAGCGAGCCGAAGGTGGCGATCAGGATGATCAGCCTGCGGTCGATCTGGTCCGAATAGTGGCCGAGCGGATATTGCAGCACGACGCCACCGATGATGCCGGCGCTCATGAAGGTGGCGATCGCCGTGACGGAAAGGCCGATCCCCTGCGCATAGATCGGGCCGAGCGAGCGGAAGGCGGCGTTGGTGAGGCCCACGACGATGCAGCCGATCGTGGCGAGCGGCGAGATGTTCCAGAGCGCCTTGACGTCGAAGCGGATCGCTTCCGGCGCGACCGGGCTCGAGCGGTCGGCAAAGGAGATCGGCACGAGCGACAGCGTCAGCGCCATCGAGATGATGGCGAAGAGTTCGAAGCCGCCGATGCCGATCCCGGGGATCACATATTGCGCGGCGGTCACCGAGCCGAGATCGACGAGGCGGTAGATCGACAGCGTTCGGGCGCGATTGGCATTGGTTACGCTGGCGTTCAGCCAGCTCTCGACGGTCGCGAACAGGCTCGCGAAACAGATGCCGGCGACGAGCCGCATCAGGAACCAGAACCACGGATCGATGATGAGAACCATCGCGATCGCCGCGGCCGATGCGATGGCCGCCATCGCCGAGAAGGTGCGGATGTGTCCGATCGCCCGCAGGATGCGCGTGACATAGACGCAGCCGATCGCGAAGCCGACATTGTAGCCGGCGCCGACGAGGCCGATCAGCGAGGTCGAGAAGCCCTCTTCGAGGCCCCGGAGAGAGATGAAGGTGCCCTGCAGGCCGTTGCCGCCGATGAGAATGCCTGCGGTGACGAGAAGCGGAATGAGCGGGCGAATCTGGGACATGGGGCAGCAGGCATCCGATTGCGGCCGCGACTCGTCAGGTGCACGCGGCTGATGTCTGTTTAGCCGTGGTAGACGGCCGGCGACAGTAGCGATTTGTGGCCTTTTGCCGCCTTTTTGTGCAATACCGGTGGCGATGGCGGCGAAGGCGGGTGATTGCGCCCGGATCGGCTCCTTGACCGGCGAGCCGCGCCGCGGCCTTGACAAAACCGACGCATCATGCGCTTTTCCGCCCGACTTTGACCATGCCGCCGTGCGCCCTCGAGCGCGCCAGCGCGGCCTTCTGCAGTTCCAGGAATAGACGATGCATCGTTACCGCAGCCACACCTGTGCCGCCCTCCGCAAGTCGGATGTCGGCTCCACCGTTCGCCTTTCCGGCTGGGTTCACCGCGTCCGCGATCATGGCGGCGTGCTGTTCATCGACCTGCGCGACCACTACGGCATGACCCAGGTCGTCGCCGATCCGGATTCGCCGGCCTTCAAGATGGCCGAGACCGTGCGCGGCGAATGGGTCATCCGTGTCGATGGCACCGTCAAGGCTCGCACGGACGAGACCGTCAACAAGAACATGCCGACCGGCGAGATCGAGCTCTATGCCCACGAGATCGAAGTGCTTTCGGCCGCCAAGGAACTGCCGCTGCCGGTCTTCGGCGAGCCGGACTATCCGGAAGACGTGCGCCTGAAATACCGTTTCCTCGATCTCCGCCGCGAGACGCTGCACAGGAACATCGTCAAGCGCACCGAGATCATCGCCGCCATGCGCCGGCGGATGACCGAGATCGGCTTCACCGAATATACGACGCCGATCCTCACCGCTTCGTCGCCGGAAGGCGCGCGCGACTTCCTGGTGCCGAGCCGCATTCACCCCGGCAATTTTTATGCGCTGCCGCAGGCGCCGCAGCAATATAAACAGCTTCTGATGGTCGCCGGCTTCGACCGCTATTTCCAGATCGCGCCCTGCTTCCGCGACGAGGATCCGCGCGCCGACCGCCTGCCGGGCGAGTTCTACCAGCTCGACCTCGAGATGAGCTTCGTCGAGCAGGAAGACGTCTGGGATGCCATGGAGCCGATGATCCGCTCGATCTATGCGGACTTCGCCGACGGCAAGCCGGTGACGGAAAAATTCCCGCGCATTCCCTATGACACGGCGATCCGCAAATATGGCTCCGACAAGCCGGACCTGCGCAACCCGATCGAGATGCAGGACGTCACCCGGCATTTTGCCGGCTCCGGCTTCAAGGTCTTCGCCAACATGATCGCCTCCAATCCGAAGGTCGAGGTCTGGGCGATCCCCGCCAGGACCGGCGGCTCCCGCGCCTTCTGCGACCGCATGAACGCCTGGGCGCAGAGCCAGGGCCAGCCGGGCCTCGGCTACATCTTCTGGCGCAAGGAGGGCGAGAAGCTCGAGGGCGCAGGTCCGCTTGCCAAGAACATCGGCGAGGAGCGCACCGACGCGATCCGCACGCAGCTCGGCCTCGAGGACGGCGACGCCTGCTTCTTCGTCGCCGGCGAGCCGGCCAAGTTCTACAAGTTCGCCGGCGAGGCACGCACCAAGGCCGGCGAGGAACTGAACCTCGTCGACCGCGACCGCTTCGAGTTCTGCTGGATCGTCGACTTCCCGTTCTATGAGTGGAACGAGGAGGAGAAGCGCGTCGACTTCGCCCACAATCCCTTCTCGATGCCGCAGGGCGGCCTCGAGGCGCTGCAAAGCGACGACCTGCTCGGGATCAAGGCCTTCCAGTACGACATGGTCTGCAACGGCTTCGAGATCGCCTCGGGCTCGATCCGTAACCAGTCGCCGGAACTTATGGTCAAGGCCTTCGAGAATGTCGGCCTCAGCCAGGCGGACGTCGAAGAGCAGTTCGGCGGTCTCTACCGCGCGTTCCAGTACGGCGCCCCGCCGCATGGCGGCATGGCCTTCGGCATCGACCGCATCGTCATGCTCCTGGTCGGCGCCAAGAATCTGCGCGAGATCTCGCTGTTCCCGATGAACCAGCAGGCCCAGGACCTCCTGATGGGCGCACCGTCGCCGGCAACGCCGGCGCAGCTCAGGGAGCTGGCGATCCGCCCGATCCCGCAGAAAAAGGACTGACCCTTTCGCAGGCTCTAAGAAAACCCGGCGATGACCTCGCCGGGTTTTCTTTAGGAGGGCCGGGGCGCGCGAAGACCGCGTCCCTGGTCTAAAATCCTCAGAAATCCATGCCGGGCGGCGGAGGCATGTGCGGCTGTGCGTCCTTCTTCGGCTTCTCGGCGATCATCGCCTCCGTCGTCACCAGAAGGCCGGCCACCGAGGCGGCATCCTGCAGCGCGGTGCGCACGACCTTGGCCGGGTCGATGACGCCCATTGCGAAGAGGTCCCCGAATTCGCCGGTCTGGGCGTTCCAGCCATAGGCGAATTCCGGCTTCTCCCGGAGCTTCCCGACGATGATTGATCCTTCCGAGCCCGAGTTCTCGGCGATCTGGCGCACCGGCGCCTCGATCGCCCGGCGGACGATCTCGATGCCGACGCGCTGGTCGTCATTGGCCGTCGGGAGGTTGTCGAGAGCCTTGACGACGCGCAGGAGAGCGACGCCGCCGCCCGGCAGGATGCCTTCCTCGACCGCGGCGCGCGTCGCATGCAGGGCGTCGTCGACGCGGTCCTTCTTCTCCTTGACCTCGATCTCGGTCGAGCCGCCGACGCGGATGACGGCGACGCCGCCGGCGAGCTTGGCGAGCCGCTCCTGCAGCTTTTCCCTGTCGTAGTCGGAGGTCGTCTCCTCGATCTGCGCCTTGATCTGGGCGACCCGGCCGCTGATGTCCTCCTTCGACCCGGCGCCGTCGACGAGCGTCGTCGTCTCCTTCTCCACCATGACCCGCTTGGCGCGCCCGAGCGTCTCCATCGTCACGTTCTCGAGCTTGATGCCGAGATCCTCGGAAACGACGGTGCCGCCGGTCAGGATGGCGATGTCTTCGAGCATCGCCTTGCGGCGGTCGCCGAAGCCCGGGGCCTTGACGGCGGCGATCTTCAGGCCGCCGCGCAGCTTGTTGACGACCAGCGTCGCCAGCGCCTCGCCCTCGACGTCTTCCGCGATGATGAGCAGCGGCTTTCCGGACTGGATGACCGATTCTAGGATCGGGATCATCGCCTGCAGGTTGGAGAGCTTCTTCTCATGGATGAGGATGTAGCAATCTTCGAGTTCGACCCGCATCTTGTCCTGGTTGGTGATGAAGTAGGGCGACAGGTAGCCCCGGTCGAACTGCATGCCCTCGACCACCTCGAGTTCGATCTCGGCGGTCTTGGCCTCCTCGACCGTGATCACGCCCTCATTGCCGACCTTTTCCATCGCTTCCGCGAGGTAGCGGCCGATCTCGGCGTCGCCATTGGCCGAGATCGTCGCGACCTGCGCGATCTCGCTATTCTGGGAGACCTTGCGGGCGTGGGTCTTGAGTTCCTTGACGATGGCGTCGACGGCAAGATCGATGCCGCGTTTGAGGTCCATCGGATTCATCCCCGAGGCAACGGCCTTGGCGCCTTCCCGTACGATCGCCTGGGCAAGCACGGTCGCCGTGGTCGTGCCGTCGCCGGCGACGTCGCTGGTGCGCGATGCCACTTCGCGCAGCATCTGCGCGCCCATGTTCTCGAACTTGTCCTCGAGTTCGATTTCCTTGGCGACGGAGACGCCGTCCTTGGTGATACGAGGCGCGCCGAAGGAGCGGTCGATGACGACGTTTCGACCCTTGGGGCCCAGGGTGACCCGCACGGCGTTGGCCATGATGTCCACTCCGCGCAGCATTCGATCGCGGGCTTCGTTGGTGAACTTGACTTCCTTGGCAGCCATATATGCCTCCCTCAACACGGATATTTGCCATGTCTACCGTGCCCGCTCCGGAGACGGACACCGTTCCCTATCGGTCTGCCGCCGACCGCGCAGAGCAAAGGCTGTGCGATCGTTGTTACTATCTGTCACTCCTCGTCATCGGCGGGTGTCAGAATGTCGATCAGGGCCGCGACGCGGCCGGCCGGAAGATGGCGGCCCTCGCCGATCAAGGCTTCGTCGTTGTTGACCCAGGCGATGGCTTCGGCAAGTTCACTCGCCGTCGCGCCCGTCGCAAGAAGTTCGGCCATCAGCGTTTCGTCGACAGGGCCGAGGATGGCGGTGATATCCGACTGCTTCAGTCCCATGGGCGTCCTCCTTCCGCTTGGTCGGTCGGGAATGCGCAAAATTGGCAACCGCGTGCCAAGATAGATAGGCAGTCGTCCTCGAGCATCAAGCCGCGCATGATACCACCGATCGCGGCGATGAAAAAAAGCCCGGCGCCGACAGGCGCCGAGCTCGACGAGATTTCCTAAGGACGCCGCTGAACGCGCGGAGCGTCAGTCGTTGGCCGTCACCTTGACGCCGAGGACCGAGGGGATCGTCTTCGGCGCCCCCATGGCGGCACCCATGATCATCGGGAACGGCACCGGCTTTTCGGGCGCCGCGCTGATCGTCAGGCTCTTCGGCGAGTCGAGATAGGCGCTGACGGCAGCGGATACCTCGTTCTGCAGTTCCGGCAGGTTCCACTCAGCCATCATGATCGGGATCAGACCTTTGAGCGACTCCGCCATCTGTTCGCCGGTCACGCCCTGCTGGCTGCCGGCATAGTCGAGCGCCTTCTTGGTGATGGAGGCATCGTCGAAACGGATCGAGGCGCTGTTGAAGGTCAGTTGCTGCATGAGGCCGAGCATCGCGAGACCCATCGCCTGGTTGGCCGCTTCCTTGTTCGGATTGGCCTGTGCCGCCTTGTTCGCCTCCTGCAGCGCCTTCAGGAACTCAAGCGTATATCCCGAGAAGTCGATGGCGATGTTCAGGCGGCCGATATTCTTGAAATCGAGGGCATACTCCTCCAGCGCGAGCTTGCCGCTCGCCAGCTCCCAGCTGCCCTTCATCGTGACCTCGCCGTCGAGCTGCTGCAGTCCGAGCTTCTCGACCGCTTCCTTCGCCTTGGCATCCTCGATCTTCGAGAGGTCCGCGTTCAGGCCGGCCATGGTTCCGTCGAAGTCGAACCCGGCGTCGTTTTCCTGCCGCGTCAGGTTGGCCTCGATGCTCGCGATCCTGAAGACGTCCTTGCCTTCGGACTTGACCTCCAGGGGCCCGGTTTCGAAGGATTCGTAAAGCAGCATGTCGTCGATCGTGCCGCCTGCGGGGTTGCCGGGAACCGACACTCCGCCAATCCGGGGGGCCTTCAGCGTAAAGCTGTTCTCCTTCTCGGCCACATTGACGTCCGCGAAGGAGAGGGTTTCAGCGTAATAGCCGCCGCCTTCCGTCTCCTCGACGCCCTCGAACGTCAAGTCGCCAATGTTGACCGATTCGTCCGGTGCCGTTGCCACTTTCAGTTTTACGCCGGTTACCGTCACCACGTCCCCGTCCGTCTCCGCCTTGTCGAAGGCAAGGGAGGTGCCGTTGACTTCGAGTGCGGCGCTGAGCTTCTTCATCATGTCCGCGCCATCGAGCGCGAAGGCCGGACCGGTGAATGTGAGGAGGGCAGCGCCGGCCAGCATCAGGCGGACTTTGCGCGTATGCATCATTGCGGAGTTCCTTGTGAAAGACGTCTGGTTGTGAAGCTGCTTCTGGGACCGTTATCGCAATCTGAGTGATCTTGGCGGGATGCGTCAACCGTATGGCGGCCACGCGAGAGCGTTCCGCCGCGCGGGCGCAAGGCAGCACCGCATGAAGCGGCCCTGGAACGCAACCCCCTTCACTCGAAATCCTCAATTTCAAATCAGCCAAATCAGCAGGTCTCGAAACTAATACGAAACCGGGCAAAATGATATTCGCCTCCCACGACGGCGTGTGTTCCCGGCGGATCATGCTTTCCGGAAGATTACCGCCGCTCCCGGCGGTGCGATAGGTACGTTCTCCACAAGCCGGTCCCGCGGGATTCTTGCCGTCGCGGGCCGCTTGCGGTAGCAAGGAGGCATGGGACAAAGCCTTTTGCCGCCTGATGGCGGGGATGACAACATTCAGCCGGTCGACCTCAAGGCGGCGCTGGAAGAGCGCTATCTTGCCTACGCATTGTCGACCATCATGCACCGCGCGCTGCCGGACGTCCGCGACGGCCTGAAGCCGGTGCACCGCCGCATCATCCATGCGATGAGCGAGATGGGCTTGAGGCCCAATTCCTCGTTCAAGAAATGCGCCCGCATCGTCGGCGACGTCATCGGTAAGTTCCACCCGCATGGCGACCAGTCGGTCTATGACGCGCTGGTGCGCCTCGCTCAGGATTTCTCGCAGCGCTACCCCGTCGTCGACGGTCAGGGCAACTTCGGCAATATCGACGGCGACAATGCCGCCGCCTACCGCTACACCGAAGCCAAGATGACCGAGGTCGCGGCCCTCCTTCTCGAGGGCATCGACCAGGACGCCGTCGATTTCCGCCCGACCTATAACGAGGAGGACCAGGAGCCGACGGTGCTTCCGGGCGCCTTCCCGAACCTTCTTGCCAACGGTGCGTCGGGCATCGCCGTCGGCATGGCGACGTCGATACCGCCGCACAATGCGCATGAGCTCTGCGATGCGGCGCTCCATCTGATCCGCCATCCGAAGGCGACGGTGGAGGAGCTGCTGTTCGATCCGGCCAACCCCGAGCGTGGCGGCATCGAGGGACCGGACTTCCCGACCGGCGGCGTCATCGTCGAGAGCCGCGCCAGCATGATCGAATCCTACCGGACCGGTCGCGGCGGCTTCCGTGTCCGCGCCCGCTGGACCCAGGAGGACCTGGGGCGCGGCGGCTATCAGATCGTCGTCACGGAGATCCCCTACCAGGTCCAGAAATCGCGCCTGATTGAGAAGATCGCCGAACTCCTCATCGCGCGCAAACTGCCGCTGCTCGAGGATATCCGCGACGAGTCGGCCGAGGACGTCCGCATCGTGCTCGTGCCGAAAAGCCGCTCGGTCGACGCCAATATCCTGATGGAATCGCTGTTCAAGCTGACGGAGCTCGAAAGCCGCATTCCGCTCAACATGAACGTGCTGTCGATGGGCCGCGTGCCGCGGGTCATGGCGCTCAACGAAGTGCTGAGCGAATGGCTGGCCCACCGCCGCGAGGTCCTGCAGCGCCGCTCGCGCCACAGGCTGGCCGCAATCGACCGGAGGCTGGAGATCCTCGGCGGCTACCTCATCGCCTATCTCAACATCGACGAGGTCATCCGCATCATCCGCGAGGAGGACGAGCCGAAGGCGGTGATGATCGAGCGCTTCGCTCTCACCGACGTCCAGGCCGAGGCGATCCTCAACATGCGCCTGCGTTCGCTGCGCAAGCTCGAGGAATTCGAGATCCGCACCGAGTTCGATGCGCTCTCGAAGGAGAAGGCGGAGATCGAGGCGCTGCTCGCCTCCGACGACAAGCAGTGGCAGGCGGTCGCCTGGGAAATGCGCGAGGTCAAGAAGAAGTTCGCCAAGGCGACCGAACTCGGCAAGCGCCGCAGCACCTTCGCCGATGCGCCCGAGGCGGACGTCGAGGCCATCCAGCAGGCGATGATCGAGAAGGAGCCGATCACCGTCGTCATCTCGGAGAAGGGCTGGATCCGCGCGCTGAAGGGCCACATCTCCGACACGTCGTCGCTGCAGTTCAAGGAAGGGGACGCGCTGAAGGTGGCGTTTCCGGCGCAGACGACGGACAAGGTCCTCGTCTTCACGACCGGCGGCAAGGTCTATACGCTCGGCGGCGACAAGCTGCCGGGCGGGCGCGGCCACGGAGAGCCGCTGCGCATCATGGTCGACATGGAAAACGACCAGGACGTGCTGACGGCCCTCGTCCACGATCCGGCGCGCAAGCTCATCGTCTCGTCGGCAGGCGGTAACGGCTTCGTCGTCACCGAAATCGATATCGTCGCCAACACCCGAAAGGGCAAGCAGGTGATGAATGTCGTGATGCCGGACGAAGCCAAGCTCGTCGTGCCCGTCAGGGGCGACCACGTCGCGGTCGTCGGCGAGAACCGCAAGATGCTGGTGTTCCCGCTGGTGCAGATACCGGAAATGGCGCGCGGCAAGGGCGTCCGCCTGCAGCGCTACAAGGATGGCGGCATTTCCGATATTCGTTGCTTCGCCATTGCGGAGGGTCTCACCTGGGAAGACAGCGCCGGCCGCATCTTCACGAAGACGAAGGACGAACTGATCGAGTGGCTCGGCGACCGCGCCGGCGCCGGTCGGGTCGTTCCGAAGGGCTTCCCGCGAAGCGGCAAGTTCAGCGGCTGACGCCGGACGACCGGATGATCCGCGACGTCGGAAATAAGCGACAGAACGAATCGCATGCGACCTTCGTGCCTCCGATTGGAGGCGCGGCGCCGCCGGTGCGTGCAGGCGCCATTCATCGACCGATCTGCAGCACACTCGATCCGTTAACGCACTGAGGTTCGCCGTAATTCCTTGATCTCCTGCATATTCCTTAAATCGGCCTCGATTTGAGAAATCATGCGGCGGGGAGATGAACGCTATGACCTCGGCCCTTGACGATACGTTGTTGGCGCTCGCGGATCCCACGCGGCGCCGCATATTCGAAGTCCTGTTTGCCGGTGAGACGCCGACGGCGGATATCGCGGCAACCCTCGGCGTGGAGCACGGCGTCCTTGAAAGGCACATGGCCGTCCTCGAGGCGGCGGAGTTGATCGCCCGGCGTCGGGAGGGCGGAAGGGAACTCGTCGCCGCCGACCCGGCGCCGCTGGAGATCGCAGCCGAGTGGATCAACACCAATCGCGAACTCTGGATGATGCGATCGCAGATGCAGGAATTTTCGCCGGATGATGAATCGCCCGGCCGGCATTAGCAGGCTGCTGAAAAAGCCCTCTGGCTTTTGGGTTTTTGCCGTGATTCCCTACGGCTGCAACAGAGGGACTGATT
>NZ_LNQB01000072.1 GCF_001651875.1 Sinorhizobium saheli | reverse complement strand
TCCTGCCGAAATCCGTCAAAAAATCGCACCCACCGCGATGGCTTGCGGTAACGCAACACGATTTTCAGCAGCCTGCTAGAGGAATTCGGTCAGCGCTTCGCGGGACTGGACGCTCAGGAACTCGATGGCGACGCCTTCCTGGAAGTGGCGGACGACGCGGCCCTTCATGTTGCCGAGCCTCACCGCGGTGCCGATGGCAGGGCGCACTTCGATATCGACGGCGGCGCCCGAAAGCGAAAGGTCGATGATCCGGCAGGGAAACTTGTCGCCGGTCTCGACCGTCAGCTCCGTCAATGTCTTGCGCGGAGCAAGCCGGTCGTGGCGCCGGTCCTCGGGCAGTCCGAGCTCGTGCTTGTTGGCGATCCAGGTCAGTTGGGCCGCGAGTTTCTCGCGTTTGCGTTCCGTGGCGTTGAGCTGGATCACGAAAGCGTCGTCCGCAAGGCGCGAAACGGTGCCCTCGAGCCGTCCGACATGGTCGACATAGGCGATGATGCGCTCGCCGGCGCGCGGCCGTGCGGCAGAGGCAAGGAGGACGTCGCCCGGCGACATGTCGAGCGCGGTGCACTCATACTCGTCGCGGTTGGCAAGCATGAGTCGTCCCGAAAGGTTGACCGAAACGCGCTGGAAGGCGCTTTCCTGGTGTGGCTTCGGGCCGCTGTTTTGCGCATGCTGAAACGAGAACATGTTCACTCTGCATCTGACGTATCTTTGCAGGCGAAAGCATAGATCGCGTGGGTTAATAGAAGGTTCGCTGCAACCGGAACGACGCACGTCCTCAGTCGCGCCCGGCACCTTCCAAGCGGCCGCGCGGGTGCTGCGCGTCGATGGCTGGGCCACGATTGTCGGCGCCGCCGATCGTCGGACGGAAAAGCGGTGCGGGTCCGGGTTTGCCGACTTCAAGTTGCCGCAGGTCCTGTGCAACGAGGTGGGCGAGCGGCGTCATATGCAGCCACGGGGGCCGGGAAAGCGGCGACAGGGCTCCGAGCACGCGGTCGCCCTTGCCGTCCGGCGAGGCGAGGGGGGCCAGCAGCAGTTCGATGTCGAGGCGGTCCCCGTCACCGGTGGTGCCGAGGGCGGAAAGGAGCATGGGCGTGCGCCGGGCCATTACGTGATCAGCGATCCGGGCAGCGAGGCCGGCTTCCCCGGCGACCCACAGGGCCGAAAATAGCTGGTCGCGCAATTCTTGTCCGAACAGGGCGCAGACATGGGTTCCGGCAAGACGGAACCGGATCGTGCCGTCCGCCTGCCGTTGCAGAATGAAAAGCTCCGGCAGGAGCGTGCGGATATCGGCGGGCTGGATTTCGTCGCGACGGGGGAGGTCGCGGTCGCCCCGGGTGGCATTCCAATACTGAAACAGCTCGGTCGTCGTTCTGCTGCGCATGTGTCGCCCATTCCCTGATACGGGACGCCGGCTGTTCCATAATGAGGCAGTCGGCATCCTTCTCGCGATCTCAGGAAGGGTGTTGCGATTTTCGTGCCAGCCCGGAATTAAGGTTAATGATTGGTTTCGGTTGCGTTTGGCGCCCGCTGCTGGCATTTCGATTGCATCACTTCACGAAGGCTTGCCTTCAGCACATCGACTGAAGCGCCGGATTCGGCGCGGGATGGCCGTTCAGTTTTCGCTGGACGGCCTTTTTTTGTTTGCTTATGCCTTCGCTCGGCTCCGGTCGGCAGGCCGCAACCGACCTGCTTCAATGCCGAATGCTTCTGAAGATCGGTTCCGCTTCGATCAACCGTGCGGTGAACGCGATCGTAAAGGTCGATGGAAAGAGATTACCCATGGAAAGCGATCAGGCGGGAACACCAGCGGAAACGGATGCCGGCAATGCGGTCCGCCGCAGCCGCGAGCCCGCTTTCAACCTTCCGCCGGGCCTGACGGGTATCCTCCTGTTCCTCGTCGCAATCCATGCGCTCAGGACCTATGTGCTATCGGCCGAGCTCGACCAGGAACTGATCCTCAATTTTGCGTTCCTGCCGGTGCGCTACACGATTCCGCTCGGCGAGCAGGGGCTCGTCTGGCTCTGGACGCCCGTGACCTATTCCTTCCTGCACGTCAGCTGGGAACACCTCGTCTTCAACATCTTTTGGATGGTGGCGTTCGGGGCGCCGGTCGTGCGGCGGATCGGCCTTGCGCGTCTCGCCGCGTTCTGGTGCCTGTCGGCGGCGGCTGCCGTAGCGCTGCATGTCGTCTTCCATTGGGGCGAGATGGCGGTGGTGGTCGGGGCCTCGGGCGTCGTTTCCGGTTTCATGGGCGCGGCGGTGCGTTTCGTGTTCTCCCCCAGCGGCCGCATCAGCCGCCAGTTCGCCCATCTCAATCGCCGGCTGTCGGTGACCGAAACGCTCACCAACCGCTCCGCGCTCGTCTTCACCGGCATCTGGTTCCTGACCAATTTCCTGGTGGGCTTGGGCCTCTTCTCGTTAGGGGGAGCCGGCAGCGTGGCCTGGGAAGCCCATATCGGCGGCTTCCTGTTCGGCTTCTTCCTGTTCGGGCTTTTCGATCCAAAAAGATAAGGATGGCCGCGGCCGCCGGTACAGTACACGACAGTGCTTGTTGTCTAGCCCGGGAAATAGCTGACGGGCGGCTAAGTGGTGTGAGGTGTTGGCAGAGGCTTGATTTCCCGCGGTCGCTGACGCACCATTCATCACGGCCGCCGAACAATGTTCGTGAGGCGACCGCGGAAAGGCCGGGTGTCGGTGCGGCTTTGTGCTGGAGGTGCGCGAAAGCCGGCTCGGTACCGGAATGGGTTCAGGCTCCTGCGGCCGGCCGCGCGAACGTCATCTTGACCCCTCCTGCGTCTGGAGGACGTGCAGCAATTGATGCGGCCAGGACCTCTCCCGTCGGCCCGGTGTTGTCGCAACGGGAGATGTGTGCATGTCAGTGAAAGCGATTCTCAACGAAAAAGGCCACAACGTCGTCACCGTCACGCCGAATGTGACGGTTCAGCAAGCGGCGACGTTCCTGCACGAAAACCGTATCGGGGCCGTTGTCGTTGTCGATCCGGACGATCATATCATGGGCATTCTCACCGAACGCGATGTCGTCGCGTCGATTGCCAAATACGGCGCTGCCTGCCTCGACAAGCCGGTTTCATCGGTCATGTGGCAGAATGTCTATTGCTGCCGCGAGGAAATGTCGGTGGACACCCTGATGGAGATGATGAGCAAGTTGCGTGCGCGTCATCTGCCCGTGGAGCGGGATGGGCAGCTTGCGGGCATCGTGTCGATCGGCGACGTGGTCAAATATCATATTCGCGCCATCGAGACCGAGACGGAACAGATCAAGGCCTACATCGCCGGATAACGGCTTCCGGTTTCGCCTGTTCCTGCGCCCCTGGGTGCTTGAGCGGCAGCGGCGCCCGCCTGCGGCGTCGCGCCTCTTATCGGAGGCCGCAGCAAACCGCGGTAAACGCACGGAGCTTGGCGGATGGTCGTCCTGCACGGAGTGAGGTGAGAAGTCCACCTTGGAGCCGATGATGCATGGTTGCCGAACTTCCGCCGGTCAACGGATCAGCGCTTCCTGCATGCGCCTGATCTCGGCGAGCTTCGTCTTCGCTTCCTGATAGCCGCGCTCGATCGCCTCGCCGGCGCGATGAAACTCGGAAAGGCCGACGTCGTTGAGCTTCGGGTGGAGGGAGAGGTCCGGCGGATCGCCGGCCAGCCGCGCGCGCGAGATCCGGTCCTGGATGATGTTGAAGGCCTGGACCATGACGCTGGTCATGCCGAGCCGGGCCGAAAAGCGGTTGGTTTCCGCCGGCGGCGCTTCGGGCGTTTCCATGCCGGCGCTGTGCTTGACGACGGCCGAGCGCCCGTAGAGGTCGTAGTTCAGGTTGACGGCGACGACGAGCTGCTGCTCATGGGCGCGGCAGACCGAGACGGGAACCGGATTGACGAGGGCGCCGTCGATGAGCGTCCGGCCGTTGGCGTTGATGGGTTCGAAAATACCCGGAAGGGCGTAGGACGCGCGAATGGCGGTGATGAGCGAACCCTTCTCGAGCCAGACCTCATGGCCGCTGTGCACTTCGGTGGCAACCGCCACGAAAGGCCGGCCGAGATCCTCGATGAGGAGGTTCTGCAGATGCTCCTGCATGCGCTTGGTGAGCCTGAGGCCGCCGAACAGGCCGCCGCCGCCAATCGCGAAATCGAGCAGTCCGGCGATACGCCGCATGGTGAGGGAACGGGCAAAGGTCTCCAGCTCGTCGAGCTTGCCGGCGAGATAGCAGCCGCCGACGAGCGCGCCGATCGAGGTGCCGGCAATCATGCCGACCTCGATGCCCTCCTCGTCGAGCGCCCTCAGAACGCCGATATGTGCCCAGCCGCGCGCCGCACCGCCGCCGAGCGCCAAGGCGATCTTCGGCTTCTGGAGTTGAGGAACCGGTGCTGGAGGAGTGGTCGTGATCGATGCCCCGTTCGGGCCAGATAAATCCGCAATTTGGCTGTTGCGCGTAAATGTCCAGTTCAGCATTCGGCACCTCCAACACCGCCGAACAGATTGCATCAAGCGCGCGTCTTGTAGGAAACCCTGCCAAGCCGGCGGTGGCGCCGGTCTCGTCGAAATTTCATCGGTGTAAGACAGGCACCACGACTGAGATTAGCATCGAACCGGCCACAAATACGGCCCGCCCGATAAACAATGGATACAGTTTGCAACACATCTCGGTTCGCCACGGTTACCGCGGGAACCGCATTTCTAAGTAAATGATTAGGCACCCGTTTGGTTGCCAAAAGATAAATATAGCACGAGGCTGGACCAAGAAAATGCAGATGCGCGCGCGAGAACTATTTTTCGCCGTAGATATCTGCCGGATCGAAATGCCTGTGGTCGTCGGTGATGGTTAGCGTCGCCTTACCGTCGTCGATACCGACCGTTCGATAGAAGCAGGAGCGGCGACCGGTATGGCAGGTGGCGTCATGGCCGGCGACCGAGACCTTGAGCCAAACGGCGTCCTGGTCGCAATCGGTCCGTATTTCCCGCACCGTCTGCAGATTGCCGGAGCTTTCGCCCTTCTTCCACAGGCGACCGCGGGAGCGGCTGTAATAGTGGGCGATGCCGGTCTCGACCGTCAGGGCGAGGGCCTCGGCATTCATGTGCGCGACCATCAGCAGCTCGCCGTCGCGCGCATCGGTGACGACGGCGGTGACGAGCCCCTTCTCGTCGAAACGAGGGGTGAAGGCCGGACCGGTCTCCAGTTCGGCCTTGTCGTCCGAGGGTTGGGCGAAGGTGAGCGTCATCGCTGTAGCACTTTGGACTGCTGCCTGTCCGCCTTCAATCGACGCCGATCAAGGGAAACAGGCAGCCGGGCTTACTTGAAGCCCCTGAGCAGGGTCATGAAACGGGCCTGTTCGGCCGGCTCGCTCTTGAACGCGCCGGTAAAGGTCGTCGTCAGCGTCAGCGCGCCCTGCTTCTTGATGCCGCGCATCGCCATGCACAGGTGCTCGGCCTCGATCATGACCGCGACGCCGCGGGGCGCCAGCGTCTCGTCAATGGCCTTTGCGATCTGCGCCGTCATCGCCTCCTGCGTCTGCAGGCGGCGGGCGTAGATATCGACGACGCGTGCGATCTTGGAAAGACCGAGCACGCGGCCGTTCGGCAGGTAGGCGACATGCGCCTTGCCGATTATCGGCACCATGTGATGTTCGCAGTGCGAATAGAACGGGATGTCCTTCTCGAGCACGATGTCATCGTAGCCGGAGACTTCCTCGAACGTGCGGCCGAGCACGTCTTCCGCGACCAGGTCATAGCCGCCGAAGATCTCCCGATACGATTTGGCGACTCTCGCCGGCGTGTCCCGCAGACCTTCCCGGGTTGGATCCTCACCTGCCCAGCGCAGGAGTACGCGAACGGCTTCTTCGGCTTCCTTCTGTGTCGGTCGACCGATCTTGTCGTCGAGCACAGGAAAATTCTTTACTATGGCGTCCATCTGGCCCCTTCATGCGCAATACTGGATTGCTGACGTTTTACCTTTCGGACAACTCGCCACTGGCCATTCGCCTAACCCTGCAGGCTTGGGTTCCGTTGGCGGGCTCCGGGGCTTTCCGGTCCTGGCTTAACAGTGCACTGGACCTTCCGGCACGGTTTCCCAAACAACAGGCGACACTTATCCCCTTGCGGAAGTGTCGCCCCAACACGACATAGCATATAGTATGGCGCCACATGGATGAAAGAGGGCCAACGAAGCACGCCGTGCTTTTTTCCTCTCTAGCGGAGAAAATCATGCGCCGATCACTCAATACCGCGAAAAATCAGTCGGATCGCGTCAGATGATGGATGACATTTACAACAGCAGAATTCTCGAATTTGCCGGCAACATTCCCCGCATCGGAATGCTGGCCGATGCCGATGCCGAGGCCGCGGCGCATTCCAAGCTGTGCGGTTCGAAGGTGAGGATCTGGCTGAAGATGGATGGCGACGTGGTGACCGATTTCGCCCATGACGTGAAGGCCTGCGCGCTGGGGCAGGCGTCCTCGTCGATCATGGCGCGTCACGTCATCGGCGCGCATGCGGACGAAATCCGCAGGGCCCGGGAAGACATGCTGGCGATGCTCAAGGCCGACGGGGAAGGGCCCTCCGGGCGCTTCGAGGACATGCGTTTCCTGCGTCCCGTCCGGGACTACAAGGCGCGCCACGCCTCGACGATGCTGACCTTCGACGCGGTCGTCGACGCGATCGGCCAAATCGAGGCGCGGCGCCTCGCGGCGGCCGTCTGAGACCCATGTGCCCACAGCCGGAGCGCGATCATGCCCTTCACCCTGGCGGGCCGCGCCATGCGGCCCGGGGGCGGAACTGGTCCGGGCCGTTTCGCAAGACGCCGGGACGGCTCATCGGCATGGCCCTGATCCGCACCTATCAGCTCACGCTGTCGGGTTTCGTCGGCAATTCCTGCCGGCATCTGCCGACCTGTTCGGAATATGGCTTCGAGGCGATTGCCCGTCACGGCCTCTGGAGCGGGGGATGGCTGACGCTGTTTCGCGTCGTGCGCTGCGGCCCGGGCGGCACGCACGGCTTCGACCCTGTGCCGGAAGCTTTGGCGCCCCGCCAGCACTGGTATACGCCATGGCGCTACTGGCGAAAGGAGGTGTCGGGCCCGTGACGGTGCCGATGGAATACCGGCAGGCCACGGTCGACTTCGAGCGTTTCCTTCTCGACGCGCGCGATATCGCCGGTCTCCAGACGACCAACCAGGCCTATACGGTGGTGGAGGCGGTGCTTTGCACCTTTCGCCGCCGCCTCGAAGTGCCTGACGCGCTGCTTTTCGCCAACGCGCTGCCGGCCGTGCTGAGGGCGATCTTCGTCGCCGACTGGGATCTCGAGGAGCCGACGGTGCCGTTCTCGGGACGCCGCACCATGACCCGCGAGGTGCAGGCCTTCCGGGGCGATCACAAACTGTCGCCGGACACGGCGATCGCCGACGTTGCCGCCGCGCTCCGGCGCCATGTCGATGAAACGACCCTCGACCGCGTGCTCGCACGGCTGCCGGCGGGCGCCGTCGATTTCTGGCGGGCATGAACGTGGGTGCCTGTCGGCCGAAAGTGTGTAGCTTAAGCCGGATGAAGAGCTACGTCGCCCTGTTGCACAGCATCATTCTTGGGGAAGGGCGGCGCGTCGTAATGGCCGATCTGAAGGCGATGGCCGTGGCACTCGGCTGTGAGGCGCCCCGCACGCTTGCCGCAACCGGCAATCTCGTTTTCGAGGCGCCTGAAAAGGCGCATGAAGAGATCGAGGCCGAACTCGAAAAGGCCTTCGCGGCCGCCTTCGGCCGGCATGTCGACATCATCGTGCGCTCCGCGGAGGACTGGCTGCAGCTTGCCGCCGGCAACCCTTTTCTCGCTCAGAGCGAAAAAGACCCGGCGAGCGTTCACGTGCGGGTCATGCGTGCGCCGCTCGAGCAAGACATTCGCGACAAGCTCCTGGGCTATTGTTCAAACGGCGAACGCCTGGCGATCGTCGGCGGCGATCTCTGGGCGGACTTCGGCGGCAAGGCGAGCCACTCGAAGCTGCTCGGCGCGCTGACGACCAAACGGCTGGGGGTCGGAACGTTGCGCAACTGGAACACGGTGCGCGGCATCCGTGCGATGCTGACCGGTTGAGCCGGCGCGTGCCTTTACTCTACGGGCAAAAACCTTTATCAGGCCGGCGTCACCTGACCCGGCGAGGGCGCCGCGCGCCCGATGCGCAAGGCCGCCGGGCAATTTGCATTTTTGCACGATTCGTCTTCGTCCACTGACTGAAGGAGTCGTGCAACGACAAACCATACCACCCGCATTCGTTGGCGGGACTGGATAGGAGATCATGATGTCGCATTCCGTTTCCCTTACATTTCCTGATGGCTCCGTTCGCGAATTCGCCGCCGGCACGACCGGTCGCGACGTTGCCGAATCGATCTCGAAGTCGCTCGCCAAGAAGGCGGTGGCGATCGCCCTCGACGGCGAATTGCGCGATCTTTCCGATCCGGTGAAGGACGGCAAAGTCGAGATCGTCACGCGCGAGGACGGCCGCGCGCTGGAGCTCATCCGCCACGACGCCGCACACGTCATGGCCGAGGCCGTGCAGGAACTGTGGCCGGGAACGCAGGTGACCATCGGCCCGGTCATCGAGAACGGCTTCTACTACGATTTCGCCAAGAACGAGCCCTTCACGCCCGACGACCTGCCGGTCATCGAGAAGAAGATGCGGGAGATCATCGCGCGCAACAAGCCCTTCACCAAGGAGGTCTGGTCGCGCGACAAGGCCAAGGAGGTCTTTGCCGCCAAGGGCGAGACCTACAAGGTCGAGCTCGTGGACGCCATTCCCGAAGACCAGGATGTGAAGATCTATTACCAGGGCGACTGGTTCGATCTCTGCCGCGGCCCGCACATGGCCTCGACGGGCCAGATCGGCCCGGCCTTCAAGCTGATGAAGGTGGCCGGCGCCTATTGGCGCGGCGACAGCAACAACCCGATGCTGACGCGCATCTACGGCACCGCCTGGCATAGCCAGGAGGAACTGGATCAGTACCTGCATGTGCTTGCCGAGGCCGAGAAGCGCGACCATCGCCGCCTCGGTCGCGAGATGGACCTCTTCCACTTCCAGGAGGAGGGCCCCGGCGTCGTCTTCTGGCACGGCAAGGGCTGGCGCATGTTCCAGAGCCTCGTCGCCTATATGCGCCGCCGCCTCGAGGGCGACTACCAGGAGGTCAATGCGCCGCAGGTGCTCGACAAGTCGCTCTGGGAGACGTCCGGCCATTGGGGCTGGTATCGCGACAGCATGTTTCAGGTGACGGTCGCCGGCGACGAAACGGACGACGACCGCGTCTTCGCGCTGAAGCCGATGAACTGCCCGGGGCACATCCAGATCTTCAAGCATGGCCTGAGGTCCTACCGCGAACTGCCCGTCCGCCTGGCGGAGTTCGGTGCCGTGCACCGCTATGAGCCGTCCGGCGCGCTGCACGGCCTGATGCGCGTGCGCGGCTTCACCCAGGACGACGCGCACATCTTCTGCACCGACGAGCAGATGGCTGCCGAATGCCTGAAGATCAACGACCTGATCCTCTCCGTCTACGAGGACTTCGGCTTCAAGGAGATCGTCGTCAAGCTCTCGACGCGGCCCGACAAGCGCGTCGGCTCCGATGCCTTGTGGGACCGCGCCGAGGCGGTGATGTTGGACGTCCTGAAGACGATCGAGGCGCAGTCCGAAGGCCGCATCAAGACCGGCGTCCTGCCGGGCGAGGGCGCCTTCTACGGCCCGAAGTTCGAATACACGCTGAAGGATGCGATCGGCCGTGAATGGCAGTGCGGCACGACCCAGGTCGATTTCAACCTGCCGGAGCGCTTCGGCGCCTTCTACATCGACAGCGAATCCGAGAAGCGCCAGCCGGTGATGATCCATCGCGCCATCTGCGGTTCGATGGAGCGCTTCCTCGGCATCCTGCTCGAGAACTTCGCCGGTCACATGCCGCTCTGGATTTCGCCGCTGCAGGCGGTGGTCGCGACGATCACGTCCGAAGCCGACGACTACGGGCGCGAAGTCGCGGAGCGTCTGCGTGAGGCGGGACTTACGGTCGAGACCGATTTCCGCAACGAGAAGATCAACTACAAGGTCCGCGAGCATTCGGTGACGAAGGTTCCGGTGATCGTCGTATGCGGCAAGCGCGAGGCGGAGGAGCGCTCCGTCAACATCCGCCGCCTCGGTTCGCAGGCGCAGACGTCGATGTCGCTGGAGGAGGCGGTCGCTTCGCTTTCGGCCGAAGCCATGGCGCCGGACTTGAAGCGCAGGGCGGAAAGGCACGCCGCCCGCGGCTGACGCTGCGGCGTGGCGCAAAGCTTCCGTGATGTGATGACAATAAGGGGCCGGCGGGAAATCAAATCGCCGGCCCCTTACGTTCGGCGGCCGGGCTGACGTAGCGTCACCTGCTTGTCGTTAGAGCATTTTGCAGTCAGGTGGAATCACCCGACGTCGCACAAATGCGGCAAAAACAAATGGATAGGCGCGAACGCATGTGAGCGCCATCCCGCTCTAGGTGAGGGCGTCAGTCCTGGGCGTCGGGCGTTTTGTCGCCTTCGTCGTTGCCGCTGAGCAGCACTTCCACGTCGGTGTTGACGCCGGCCTTCACCGCGAAGTCGCGCTGGTAGATCCTGTCCTTGTTGCGCGCGACGGCCGTGTAGCTGCCCTCGGCGAGAACGAGCGTCGGGAAGGCGCCGACGCTCTCGCTGACGACGTCGCCGGAGGAGGTGAGGATCGACCAGGCGGTGTCGGCGATCGCCTCGCCACCGGCTTCCGAGACGAGCTTCAGGGTCAGCTTCGCGGCCCGGTGCTGAATCGTCGCGTCGGTCAGCTTGCCGGCCTCGATCTGGATGTCGGCACGGATCACGGCATTGACCGAACCGTAGTTGGATACGACGTGGTAGGTCCCGGCATTGAGGCGGATCACGGTGTTGGGCTTCACGTCGGCGACCACAAGCGCCCGTTCGCCGTCCTCCTTCACGTCGGCGGAAAAGATCGAAAAGCTGAGTTCGTTCGGCGGGATGCGCACGTCGCTGCCGGAGACGGCATTGAGCATCACGCCGCCGGCATCGAGCACCAGCACCTGCTTGTCGAGCGTGCCTTCTTCGGGCACGCGAATCTTGCGGGTCGCGCCGGCGCGGCCGAAGGCGACGTTGACGAAATATTCGCCGGGCACGAGGTTGAACGCCGTCGATCCGCCTTCGGAAGTGGCAAGCAGCGGAAGTTTCCCGTCATTGCCGGGAATGGGGCTGAAGACCCGCCAGGTGAGGCCCGCCTGCACCGGCTGGCCCTTGGCGGTCAAGAGCGCCTCGAGCTTCACGTCCTTCAGTTCGCCATTCTGGGTGGGGTCGGTGATCAGCGGGCCGAAGCTCGTGAGCTTCGGCATCTTGCGCGTGCCCGAGATTGACGGAAAGCTCTTGAAGGCGTCGGCGGGGTCCTCGGCAAGCGCCCGCCCGAAGCCGCTCCCCGCGAGCGCGATCGCCAGAACGGACCTCAGAAAAATACGAGAGCGGATGCACATGAGGGCAGTTGACTTCTTGACGGGGTGAATCCACTTGAGACGCCGGTATGGCATTTTCGTGGCTGTCGGTCCGGCGGCAAGTTAGTGGAATTCGCTCGATATGAAAACTGAAATCACACTCGTGGATTACCTCGCCTCCCGCAGGTCCATTCCGGCTTTCCAGATGGGGGCGCCCGGACCGGGCAAGGCTGAAGTGGAGAAAATGCTGCAGCTCGCTTCGCGCGTGCCGGATCACGGCAAGTTGGCGCCCTGGCGGTTCATCGTTTATCGTGGCGAGGAAAGGGCGCGGATCAGCGCCGAACTCAGGAAAATGGCGCTCGCCGCCCGGCCGGATATGCCGGAAGAACTGATCAAGGTGGAGGAGACCAGGCTGACGCGCGCGCCCGTCGTCGTCGCCGTCGTCAGCAAGGCGGCGCCGCATTTCAAGATCCCCGAATGGGAGCAGTTGATGTCGGCCGGTGCCGTCTGCCTCAACCTGCTGATGGCCGCCAATGCGCTCGGCTATGCCTCCAACTGGCTGACCGAATGGTATGCCTATGACGAAAGGGCCTATCCGCTTCTCGGCGTCGAGGCGGGAGAGCGGATCGCCGGTTTCGTTCATATCGGCACGGCAATGGTGCCCCCGACTGAGCGCCCGCGGCCGGAGCTTTCGGAAATCGTCACCTGGGTCGGGGAAGACGGCTGATGTTCTACGATACGGCTGAGAACCGGCACGGCTTGCCGCACGATCCCTTCAAGGCGATCGTGTCGCCAAGGCCGATCGGCTGGATCGGCACGCGCGCGGCGGACGGTTCGCTCAATCTCGCGCCTTATTCTTTCTTCAATGCGGTCAGCGATCGGCCGAAGCTCGTGATGTTCTCTTCGAGCGGCTACAAGGACAGCGTGCGCAACATCGAAGAGACGGGGGAGTTCACCGCGAGCTTTGCGAGCCGCAACCTGAGCGAAGCCGTCAATGCGACCTCGGCCCCGGCCCCGCACGGGGAGAGCGAGTTCGAGATCGCCGGGCTGACGCCTGTCGAGGGAAGGCTCGTCAGGGCTCCTTTCGTCGGCGAGGCTTTCGCAGCGCTCGAATGCCGCATGACGGACATATACCGGCCGAAGGGCCTCGATGGCGTGGTCTCAGAGAGCTATGTCGTCTTCGGCGCCGTGGTCGGCATCCATATTCGCGACGAGGCGATCCGCGATGGCCGCTTCGACATGGCGACCGTCAGGCCGCTCGCCCGTCTCGGCTACATGGACTATTGCGACGGCGGCGACGTATTCGAGATGATGCGGCCCATCCGCTGAGTCAGAGCATTTTGCAGTCAGGCGGAATCACCTGACGTGGCACGAATGCGGCAAAAACAAACAGATAGAGCGGTGGCGCGAACGCATGCGGGTGCATTCCGCTCTAGGTCTCGGGCAGCACGCCCGCCGCGGCGAGAAGGTCGAGCTGCTCCGTCGAGCCGACGGCCACTGCGGAAAAGCCGTTTTCAAGGCTGTTTGTACAAAGCCGTCGCACGGCCGCCTCGTCGAGGGCGTCGGCAGGCAGCATCTCGTAGGCGATGATGCCGGCTTCGCGTGCCCTGAGCACGGCCATGGCGCGCCCGGCCCGAACAACGGCCGGCACGTCGCCGGTCGCGGTGACGCGCTTGCAACCGCACGCTTCCGCAAGCATCGAGGCGTCGAATATCAGCGCGGCAAGCCGCGGAGAGGCGCCGGACAGCGCGTGCGGCGACAGGACGCTCTCCGGGACCGTCGCGTACTCCGCCAGCAGCGCCGTTCGGCCCTGGGCTATTCCCGCCTCTGCCTCGGCGACCTTCAGCATCACATCGAGCTTCTGGAGATCGGCCGGTCCCCGGCATGCGGCCAGAACGACGCCATCGATGCGGCCGGCAAGCAGAAGACGAAGCTCGTCTTCGCCGACGTCCGATCCGACCCGGGCCAGAAAAAGGCAGCCCGCCCGTGCCTGCTCCGCCGCTCTTTCCGCTACCAAGCGGGCAAGCTGATCACCGCCCGCTTCGACGATGACGCCCTGCACCGCCTTCCGCATCTCTGCGGAGGGGAGCGCTTCGGCCGCCGGTAGATAAAGCAGCGGCTTGATGGTTCGTGCGCGGTTAACAGACATGGTGAACCAATCTTAAACCTTTGAGCGCTAATATTCGGACATTGGGGCTTTCGGGTGTCTAGTGGGGCATAGGTGATCATACAAGCATTTCTTCGCTGGGTGGAAACGGCGAGAACCGGCGATCGCGCACGCGCCGCAAATGCGCTTGGGCGCGCCTATGCGAAGGCCGAGATCAACGGCATCGACCAGCAGGCGGCCGAGATGGCCATGACGTTCCTGCTCGACGATCCTTCGCCCAAGGTGCGTCTTGCGCTGGTCGAGGCCCTGGCGGACTGCTCGACCGCGCCGCGCGCGATCATCCGGGCGCTTGCAGAGGACCAGCCAGAGATTGCCTATGTCGCCATTTCCCGCTCCCCGGTGCTGACGGACGAGGATCTGGTCGACATCGCCGCCCGCGGCAGCGTCGAGACGCGAGCGCTGATCGCTTCGCGCAGTACCGTCTCCTGCGCCGTCGCGGCAGCCATCGCCGAAATCGGCGGTGAGGAGGAGGTGCTGATCCTGCTGGAAAATCCGGGCGCCGGGCTTTCGCAGCGGTCGTTGCGACGGATCGCCGGCCGGCTCGGCCATGTCGCAGCCGTCCGGGACAGGCTGCTCGCGCGCGGCGATCTGCCGAGCGACGCGCGACAGTCACTCGCCGAGGAGGTCGGGGCGGCGCTCGCCACCTGTGGCCTGGTCCGGGCGACGATCGGCGAGCAGCGGGTGCAGCGCATCGCACGGGAAGCCTGCGACGCGGCCGCGCTTGCCCTTTCCGCGGCGGCGCCCCAAAAGGAACTGCCCCGGATCGTGACTCATCTTCGCGAGGCCGGCCGCCTGACGCCGGCGCTGCTCCTGAGCGCGCTCTGCAACGGCAAGGCTGAATTCTTCTCCGCGGCGATCGTCGATCTCACCGGCGTTCCGGAAAGGCGCGTTCGCGCCATCCTTTCCGGCGGCCGTGTCCATTCGGTCCGCGCCCTGATCGAGAGCGCCGGGCTCGGCCGTGAGTTGAGCGAGGTCTTCGCGGAAGCGGTGCTGCTCTGCCGGAGCGAGGCAAAGGCGGGATCGGAGGCGTCCGTCCCTGTCGCCGCCAGGCTCTCGGACCATCTTCGCCGCCGCTCTTCGGGTGCTTCCCATGCGATCGCCGAGCTCGTGGAACGGCTCGCCTTTGCCGAGCAGCGGCAGATGGCGCGTGACTACGCGCTGCTGGTGTCCCGCGAGGCTGCCTGATTTTCCTGGCGTCCAGCCGCGTCAGTTGCCGAACCGGCGCGCAACCCAGGAGTAACCGTCTTCCACATAGTGGACCGGCGCCGTGACGATCGCCTTCAATTTCTCCCGGTCCGGTATCGCGCCGCTGACGAGCGCCAGGGCGCGCTTCGGCAGGGTCGGCTTTTGTTCTTCCAGGGGCGACGCCGGGGTCTGCTCGGCGGCCGCGTTTTGAGCCGGCGCGGCATCGATTTCCGGAACCGGTTCGGTCGAGGCCATCCCATCCGCTCCCGAGGTCTCGCAGACCGCGACCACGACCGGGTAGTTCCTGTCGGAGAACTGCGGCAATTCCTTCTGCGATTCGGCATCGCATCGGGCGATCGATGGCCAGTTGCCGTTTACGGTCGAGATGTAGTGGCACTGGGTGACATTGTCGTCGCAACCGAGAATGGTCATGACGATGAGGGCGGCTTTCATAGTCTCTCTTGCTCGTTAGATCACGATGATTCTAGATCGGATCGACCAAAATCATCGTGATCGATTCTAATAGTTTAGAGCGGGATGCTGCGGAAAATCGCTCCACACTTTTCCTCATCCCGCTCCAGCTGACTGCGCTTCAAATCTTATGGCCCCTCGATTCGCTCCGAAGTAGGGCCAATCTGCTGTCGCTCCCGGAACAAATTGTTTCGCACCGTTACCCGGATTGATTGCGGCCAGGACCGCTCCTGCGCATTTTGTCGTATTGGTTCCGGCCGACTGGGCCGATAGGTTCGAGGCGCGCTCAACACCCGCAATGCTTTTCCATCGAGGCCTTGAATGACCGTCGTAACAATTGCCGAGGAGCCGCCGCGCCAGGCGGCCACCGTCCGACTGCTCGAACTCTCCGACGCCTATGCGGCATCGCTTTATCCTGCCGAGAGCAATCATATGGTCGATCTCTCGACCCTCGAGGGACCTGGCGTCTCCTTCTTCGTCGCGCGGCGTGACGGTGAGGTCGTCGGTTGTTGTGCCCTGGTCGAAGCCGGCGATGGCACCGCCGAGATCAAGCGGATGTTCGTGGACGCGGAGGCGAGGGGGCTGAAGATCGGCAAGCGGCTTCTCGCAGCGGTCGAGGCCAAGGCACAAACGCTCGGGCTCACGGCGACCCGCCTCGAGACCGGTATCTACCAGCCGGAGGCGATCGGGCTGTACAAGGCGTTCGGCTATCAGGAGCGCACGCCGTTTGGCAGCTATCAGCCGGATCCGCTGAGTTTGTTCATGGAGAAAAAGGTGGCGCGGGCGGCCTGAAGTCGAGCGAGGATCTGCCCCTCAATCGGCCTGCCGGCCACCTTCTCCCCGCAAGCGGGGCGAAGGGACTCGCGGCGAGGCACCGCCCATCAAATATCCAGATTCTCCGCAAACACGGCGCGTTCCTGGATGAAGCGGAAGCGGGCTTCGGCCTTCGTTCCCATCAGGCTGTCGACCGCCTCGCGCGTACCCTCGAAATCGACATCGTCGATCTCGACCTTGAGCAGCGTCCGGTTTGCCGGATCCATCGTCGTTTCCTTGAGCTGCGCCGGCAGCATCTCGCCGAGGCCCTTGAAGCGGCCGATCTCCACCTTGCCGCGGCCGCTGAACTCGGTGCGCATCAGTTCCTCGCGATGTGCGTCGTCGCGGGCATAGAGCGTCTTCGCGCCCTGGCTCAGGCGGTAAAGCGGCGGCACGGCGAGATAGAGATGGCCGCCGCGGATGAGTTCCGGCATCTCCTGGTAGAAGAAGGTGATCAAGAGCGAGGCGATATGGGCGCCGTCGACGTCGGCGTCTGTCATGATGATCACGCGCTCGTAACGCAGGTCCTCTTCGCGGTATTTCGATCGCGTGCCGCAGCCGAGCGCCTGGACGAGGTCGGCGATCTGCTGGTTTGCGCCGAGCTTCTCTCGTCCGGCGCTGGCGACGTTCAGGATCTTGCCGCGCAAGGGCAGGATCGCCTGGTTGGCGCGGTTGCGCGCCTGCTTGGCCGAACCGCCGGCCGAATCGCCTTCGACGATGAAGAGTTCCGCGCCTTCCGCCGTATTCTGCGCGCAGTCGGCGAGCTTGCCCGGCAGGCGCAGCTTGCGCACCGCGGTCTTGCGGTTGACTTCCTTTTCCTTGCGCCGGCGGACGCGCTCCTCGGCGCGCTCGATCACCCAGTCGAGAAGCTTCGCCGCCTCGGCCGGGTTGTCGGCGAGATAGTGGTCGAAGGGATCGCGCAGCGCGTTCTCGACGATGCGCTGGGCCTCGACGGTCGCGAGCTTGTCCTTCGTCTGGCCGACGAATTCCGGTTCCCGGATGAAGACCGACAGCATGCCCGCCGCCGAGATCATCACGTCGTCCGTCGTAATGATCGCGGCCCGCTTGTTCTGCGTGAGCTCGGCGTAGTTCTTGAGTCCCTTGGTCAGGGCGATGCGGAAGCCCGCCTCGTGGGTTCCGCCCTCCGGCGTCGGGATGGTATTGCAGTAGGAATGGATCTGCTGGTCGCCGCCGTACCAGGTGACGGCCCATTCGAGCGACCCATGGCCGCCGGATTTTTCCGACTTGCCGGCAAAGATCTCGCGGGTGACCGTGAATTCCTTGCCGAGCGTGGCGGCGAGGTAGTCCTTGAGTCCACCCGGGAAATGGAAGACGGCCCTGTCGGGAATTTCCGAGCCTTCCGGCAGGAGCGACGGATCGCAGGACCAGCGGATTTCGACGCCGCCGAAGAGATAGGCCTTGGAGCGGGCCATGCGGAAGAGCCGCGCCGGCTCGAAATGCGCATGCGGGCCGAAGATCTGCGGGTCGGGATGGAAGCGGACCCTGGTACCGCGGCGATTGTGGACTTCGCCGAGTTCCTCGAGCCCGCCCTGAGGAATGCCGCGGGAGAAGCGCTGGCGATAAAGCTTGCGATTGCGCGCGACCTCGACCTCGAGCGCGTCGGACAGCGCATTGACCACGGAGACGCCGACGCCGTGCAGTCCGCCCGAGGTCTCATAGGCCTTGCCGTCGAACTTGCCGCCGGCATGCAGCACCGTCATCACCACTTCGAGGGTCGATTTGTTCGGGAATTTCGGATGGTTCTCGACCGGGATACCGCGGCCGTTGTCGGTCACCGTCAGAAAGCCGTCCGCGTCGAGGCTCACTTCGATGAAATTGGCGTGCCCGGCGACCGCCTCGTCCATCGAGTTGTCGATCACTTCCGCAAAGAGGTGATGCAGCGCCTTCTCGTCCGTTCCGCCGATATACATGCCCGGACGGCGGCGCACCGGCTCCAGCCCTTCGAGCACCTCGATCGCCGAGGCGTCGTAGTCGCTGCCGTCGCCGCCCCTCGGCGCAGGCCGCGGCGCTTCGCCAGCGGCAGGCGCGACCGGCGGCTTGCGCGGCGGCGCGCCGGCATCCGCCGGTTTCGGCTTGGGGGGCGTTGCGGAAAAGAGATCGCTGCTGTCGTCCATGAAGCGTTCAGATCGTTCCTGTCGTCTGTCGTCGGCAAGGCCATAGCAAGACAGCGGCGCCACCGCCATCTTTCGCCCGTGCGAATCACCGGAATTTTGCCAGAGTCTTGCCTAAAGCGCGAACAAAAGGCGAATCTCAGGCGTGGAAAGGAGGCGAAACGCCGCTAAAGCCGGCCGATATCGGCTTCACTGTTGCTTAGCGGACGCGTCGATGGCAAGGCATGGGCCGAACGAGAGAGCGGATCGGGTATCCATGTCCACAATTGTTTTCTCCGTCCGGCGCTTGATCGGCACGCTTCTTTTCGCCGGGCTCGCCGCCTCGGCGAGCGCCGAGCCCCTGCGGCCCTACAAGGAGACGCTCTTCGCCTACGGCCAGGTGCTTCAGGAGAGGGATGGCGGCGATTTCCGTGTCGTCGACTACCAGGAACTGCGCGACATTAATGCGCGCGACCAGATCCCCGAGCGGCGCGTCAAGCGCGCCTATGTATCGCTCGGGGTCAGGAGCGCCGAGGTCAAGGAGACGCTCGACCTCGGCGGGCGCCCGCTCGACGTCACGCGCGTCGGCGCCGATCGCGGGCAAGCCTTCACGGTGATCTTCATCCACGGACGCGGCGGCGACCGGCGCCTCGGCGCCAACGACTTCTCCTTCGGCGGCAATTTCAACCGCCTCAAGAATCTCGCCGTCGCCAATGGCGGCACCTATTATGCGCCGAGCATCAGCTCCTTCGATGCGGCGGGAGTGGCGGATGTTTCGGCGCTGATCCGCTTTGCTGCGGAGCGTTCCGGCGGCCGGCTGGTGGTGCTTTCCTGCGCCTCCATGGGGAGTTTCATCTGCTGGGGCATTTCGCGCGACGAGGCCACGGTGGCGGCGCTCGGCGGCATGATCGTCATGGGCGGCGTTGCCGACCCGGAATTTCAGGCGAGCGCCGCTTACAGGACACGGCTGCCCGTGTTCTTCAGCCACGGCAGCCGCGACAGCGTCTATCCGGCGGAGACCCAGGTCGCGCTCTATCGTGCGCTGAAATCAAAGGGATATCCCGCCCGCTTCGTCCTGTTCGAGACGGGTTCGCACGGCACGCCGGTGCGCATGACCGATTGGCGCGACGCGCTCAACTGGATTCTCGACCGTTGACGGCTGGCCGCTGCCGCGCCGGGTCTTATGGGAGCTGACGACGACAATGAGCATGGACGAGTTCGAGCGTCGGCCGGGGCGGGCCATCTCGCCGGATGACTACGAGGACCGAATCGGCTCGATCGAGCCGATGGCTTTTCTGCCCGTCGGCAGCGGCCTGAGCGGCGGCGACGCCTGCCGCAACGATCGGGGAACGCTCATCGAAGGCGGTAGGCACAACCGCATCCTCGCCTTCGATCCCGGAACCGGAGTGATGTCCTGCGAGGCAGGCGTCACGCTTCACGACATTCTCCTGCGCGCCATACCGCACCGTTTCTTTCTGCCGGTCACGGCGGCGTCGGGCTTCGCCACGGTCGGAGGCGCGGTCGCCAGCGATATCCATGGCGGCAATCAGCATGCGCGCGGCTCCTTCGGCAATCACGTCCGGCGCCTGACCCTGCTGCGTTCGACCGGGGAGCGCCTGGTCTGCTCGCCTGACGAGAATGCCGGGCTTTTTGCCGCCACGATCGGCGGCCTGGGCCTGACCGGCCTCATCCTCGACGCCGAGCTTCGGCTGATGAAGGTGCCGTCGCCGCACGTGCAGCGGCACGCGATCCGGTTCGACAGTCTCGACCGGTATTTCGCGCTCGCGGAGAGCGCCGGCGACGAGCACGAATATGCCTTCGCCTGGATCGACCAACTCGCGACCGGTCGGCGGGCGGGGAGGGGCGTGCTCTGGGCGGCCGACCATGCGGATGGCGCCTGCGAGTACCCGGACATTCCGAAGAGGCTGAAGCTTGCCTTGCCCTTCTCTCCCTCGGGCCTTTTCAACAGCGCGACCCTGAAGGCGCTGAACGAATACCGCTTTCGCACGCAGAGCCCGGGCGAAACCGTGTCGACCGAAAAATGGACGTCCTGGTTCCATCCGTTCGATGCGCTCAGCGGGTGGAACGGGCTCTATGGCCGGCGCGGCATCTGCCGGCACGGGAGCGTCTACCCCGCGGCCGATGCACCGGAGACCACCGCCCGCCTGCTGGAGGCCACCCGTCGCGCCGGGCATGCTTGCGTCCTGACGAGATTGCAGCGTTTCGGCGACGTCGCCTCCCGCGGCCTTCTTTCTTTTCCCCGGCCCGGCTTCAGCCTGACATTGGACCTTGCCGATCAGGGCGAACCGACCGTCAAGCTGCTGGACGCGCTCGACGGCATCGTCGTTGCGGCCGGCGGCGCGGTCAATTCATCCAGCGATCTTCGTATGAGCCCAAAGGTCTTCGAGGCGTCCTTCCCTGAATGGAGAAAACTCGAGGCCTTGCGCGATCCGGCGATTGTCTCGGACTTCTGGCGGCGCACGGCGCTGGCGCTCGGCGCGTGATCTTCCGCGCCGCTCGTAGCATTTTGCAGTTGGGTGGAATGGGAGCGCAGCCCGCTCTCACACCTCAGCGCCGCTGCCCTCTGATTTTCATGTCGAACTGGACCACGTTGGAGTAGATCGGCGTTCCGACATCCATGCCGTAGGGAGCGCGTCGGATGCTGCCGCGGATCGTGAAGGCGATCGAGCGCCGGTTCCAGTCGGTGAGCGTGACCTCGAACCGCTCCTTGCGGGATTTGCCACGCGCCGTCAGCGTGCCTTCCACCGTCGCCGTATCGGGCCCGGTCTGCCTGACAATGGTCGAGCGGAAAGTGATCGTCTTGAAATTTGCGGTGTCGAAGACGGCGCTGGAGCGCAGGAAGTTCTCGATCCGCCGTTCGCGCGATCTCACACTCTCAGGGTAGAGCGTGAACTCCACCGAGGACTGTTCGATGTTGTTGCCGTCGATCCGGAACCGGCCGGAAAACTTCCCGAAGTCGCCGGCAAGACCGCTGCCGCCGCCGGCCTGCGGGACAGTGAAATGGATGACGGAAGAACCGGCGACGCGATAGGTGCCGGCCGCCTCCGTGAGTGACGGCGGCCTTGCGCCTGCTGCCGGCGCTGCCGTCATGGCAAGAAGCGCCAGAGACGCGATCGCTTTCAAGGCCTGCCTGCGCGGGATCGTCATGGGTCATTTCCTTTCGACGATGGGGTCGTCGTTCTCTTCGGCATCGGGTGTCCTTAAGTGATGCGACCGGGTGCCGAAGCCAAGCATGCGCACGAGCACCGCGTCGCGCCGGATGAAATGATGGTAGAGCGCCGCCGCCGCGTGGATCGCGACCAGACCGAGCGTGACATAGCCGAGGAGCGCGTGGACGAAGGCCCAGAACGCTTCCGAGGCTTCCGATTTCGCAAGCGGCAGATGCGGGATGACGACGGCATTGAAATAGAAGCTCGGGATATCCAGCGTCGAGGCGGATGCGACCGCCCAGCCGGCGAGCGGCACGGCAAGGGCGAGAACGATGAGTGCCCCATGCGCCATACGGGCCGCGATGTGCTCGAGCGCACCAAGGCCCGGGGGCGGCGCCGGACTGCGTTCGACGAGCCACCAGGCGGTGCGCAGAGTGGCGAGCCCCAGCGCCGTGAAGCCGAAGGATTTGTGCCATTGGTAGAGGGAAAACTGCAGAGCCGGATCGATATCGGTCCGCCGCATGACGAAGCCGATGAGGGTCAGGCCCAGGATCAGCGCGGCGATCGTCCAGTGCAGAACGATCGTCGCCGATCCAAACTCGCTCCTGCTGTTGCGCAGCATGGCGTTCTCCGGTGCCGAAGAGGGCTCTCCCGGCAATGCGCGTCGCCGCTATGAGACGCCTGAAGCGCTGCTTTTATTCGCCGTCCTCGACCCCGGTCGGTTCCGGCAGCCGGGTCGGGGAGCCGCGTCGGGCGGAATAATCGGCTCGGGTGCTTTTTTTTGCGCGAGCGATTTGCTAGGCCGCTCTGGCGAAGAGGAAGACCTGATCTGGAGGAAGTTTCATGACGCCCGATATTCGACCGCTCGTTGCCGGCAACTGGAAGATGAATGGAACGCGTGCATCTCTGGACCAGATCAAGGCGATGGCCGAGGGCGTCAAGGGCGATCTCTCGAGCAAGGTGGAGACGCTGATCTGCCCGCCGGCGACCCTGCTTTATGTGGCCACTGCGCTCTGTGACGACAGCCCGCTGATGATCGGCGCACAGGATTGCCACCAGAAGCAATCGGGCGCCCATACCGGCGATGTCTCGGCCGAGATGATCGCCGATTGCTTCGGCACGCATGTGATCGTCGGCCATTCGGAACGCCGCACCGATCATGGCGAGAGCGACGCGCTGGTGCGGGCCAAGGCGGAGGCTGCACACGCCGCCGATCTCGTCGCGATCGTCTGCATCGGTGAGACCGAGGCCGAGCGGAAGGGCGGCAAGACCCTCGACGTCCTAAAGCGCCAGCTCGCCGAAAGCCTGCCGGACGGGGCGACGGCGGAAAACACCGTGATTGCCTACGAGCCGGTCTGGGCGATCGGCACGGGCCTCACGCCGACGGTCGCCGACGTCGAGGAGGCGCACGCCTTCATGCGCCGCGAACTCGTCGCCCGCGTCGGCGCCGAGGGCGGCAAGATGCGCATCCTCTATGGCGGCTCGGTCAAGCCCTCCAACGCCAGGGAACTGATGGGCGTCGCCAATGTGGACGGCGCGCTGATCGGCGGCGCGAGCTTGAAAGCCGACGATTTCCTCGCCATTTACAGGGCCTACGAGGAATTGACGGCCTGATCGTTTGGGCAGACCTGGCGGGGGCTTGGAATAGCCGGCAGCTTGGTATAAAGAGGCGCCAAATTTGCGCGCGGCCCCTTGCAGGGCCCGCGATCATTCGATTCGCATGCCCGAAGAGGGCAGGACTGGAAGCTGATGCAGACCGTACTACTCGTCATCTATCTCATGGTGGTCGTCGCCCTGATCGGCGTCGTTCTCATTCAGCGTTCCGAAGGCGGTGGTCTCGGCATCGGCGGCGGCTCGGGCTTCATGTCCGCGCGCGGCACGGCCAATGCGCTGACCCGCACGACCGCCGTCCTCGCCTTCCTCTTCTTTGCCCTGGCGCTGGCCATGGGCATCCTGTCGCGCTACGAGCCGCAGGCGACCGATATCCTCGAGCGCATTCCAGGCACGGGCTCGAGCGGCGGCGTGCTTGATTCGCTCGGCGGCGGCCAGACCGCGCCGGCCGGCGGCAACACCCAGCAGGCGCCCGCTCCGGGCAACGGCGCAAACAATGCCGCTCCGGCAGGTGGCGCGACCGCGCCGCAGGCGCCGGCAGGCGCTGCACCCGCCGCTCCGGCTCCCGCCGCTCCGGCGCCGGGCGCCAACGGCAATACGGGATCGCAAGTTCCGAGCGGCCAGTAAGGCCGCCATTCAGAAGAACCCGCCGGCGGATGGCTCCATCCGCCGGTTTTGTTTTGTGTGAAATCTGCCATTCCGAAAGACGGAAAATTCGGGAACACGAATTTTTCGGTGGCGGAATCGTTTGTGAAAAGGTATCCGGTGACTCCCATGGCGCGATATGTATTCATCACTGGCGGCGTGGTTTCCTCCCTCGGAAAAGGCATCGCTGCAGCCGCTCTCGGAGCGCTGCTGCAGGCGCGTGGCTATCGGGTGAGGCTGCGCAAGCTCGATCCCTACCTCAACGTCGATCCGGGCACGATGAGCCCGACCCAGCACGGCGAAGTCTTCGTCACCGACGACGGCGCCGAGACCGACCTCGATCTCGGCCATTACGAGCGCTTCACCGGACGCTCGGCGTCGAAGACCGACAACATCACCACCGGCCGGATCTACAAGAATATCATCGACAAGGAACGGCGCGGCGACTATCTCGGCGCGACGGTGCAGGTGATCCCGCACGTCACCAATGAGATCAAGAACTTCGTCACCGAGGGCAATGACGACTACGACTTCGTCATCTGCGAGATCGGCGGCACCGTCGGCGACATCGAGGCGATGCCCTTCATGGAGGCGATCCGCCAGCTCGGCAACGACCTGCCCCGCGGCACCGCCGTCTATGTCCACCTGACGCTGATGCCGTATATTCCGGCGGCGGGCGAACTGAAGACCAAGCCGACCCAGCATTCGGTCAAGGAACTGCAGGCGCTCGGCATCCATCCCGACATCCTGCTCGTCCGCGCCGACCGCGAAATCCCGGAGGCCGAGCGCCGCAAGCTGTCGCTCTTCTGCAACGTTCGCCAGTCCGCGGTCATCCAGGCGCTCGACGTGGCGTCGATCTACGATGTGCCGATCGCCTACCACAAGGAAGGCCTCGACAACGAAGTGCTCGCCGCCTTCGGCATCGAGCCGGCGCCGAAGCCACGCATGGAGGCCTGGGAAGATGTGGCCCATCGCATCCGCACGCCCGAGGGCGAAGTCACGATCGCCATCGTCGGCAAATATACCGGTCTCAAGGACGCCTATAAGTCGCTGATCGAGGCGCTCTATCACGGCGGCATCGCCAACCGCGTCAAAGTCAAGCTCGAATGGATCGAGTCGGAGGTTTTCGAGAAGGAGGACCCGGCGCCCTATCTGGAAAAGGTCCACGGCATCCTCGTTCCCGGCGGCTTCGGCGAACGCGGCTCGCAAGGCAAGATCAATGCGGCGCGCTTTGCCCGCGAGCGCAAGGTGCCCTATTTCGGCATCTGCTTCGGCATGCAGATGGCGGTCGTCGAGGCGGCGCGCAACCTCGCCGGCATCGAGAAGGCGTCCTCGACGGAATTCGGCCCGACCAAGGAGCCGGTCGTCGGCCTGATGACCGAGTGGGTCAAGGGCAACGAGCTCGAAAAGCGCTCGGCCGCGGGCGATCTCGGCGGCACCATGCGCCTCGGCGCCTACCGCGCCGCCCTCAAGCCGGACACCAAGATCGCCGAAATTTACGGTTCGACCGATATTTCGGAGCGTCATCGCCATCGCTATGAGGTCAATGTCGACTACAAGGGCCGGCTGGAATCCTGCGGTCTCGTCTTCTCCGGCATGTCGCCGGACGGCCTGTTGCCGGAGACGGTCGAATATCCGGATCACCCCTGGTTCATTGGCGTCCAGTACCATCCGGAGCTGAAATCGCGTCCCCTCGATCCGCACCCGCTCTTCGCGAGCTTCATCGAAGCGGCGCTGGTGCAGTCGCGGCTCGTCTAAGGCGTTCGGACGGGAAGACTCCGATACTGCTTCAGCTTCGGCGAAGATCTTGACCGATGCCGCGGTGAGCTAGCCGGGAGCATGAGCCTTGCCGATCTCCCTCCCTGTGGGCCCACAAGGGGGAGATTGGCAAGACGCACGCTCCCCATCTTGATCGTCCCTGCGGACCGCCGCGCTTGCAATCGGCGGTCAAAAGTTGCAAACAGCGGCAAATCGGTCATCAGGGAAACCGCCATGAGTTCATCCACGCGAACCGCCCGCCCGCTCGATCATCTCGTGCTGCCGGTGGCCGATCTCGCGCGGGCGAGGCGGCGTCTCGCGGACCTCGGTTTCACGGTTGCGGACGACGCGCGCCACCCCTTCGGCACCGAGAACGCCTGCGTCTTCTTCTCGGACAACACCTATCTGGAACCGCTCGCCGTCGCCTCGCGCGAGGAGTGCGAGGCCGCGGCCCTTGACGGCAACGTCTTCGTCGCGCGCGATCAGGCGTTTCGTTTCCGCCAGGGGCCGGAAGGCCTGTCGGCGGTCGTGCTCGGGACGCCGGATGCTGCCGAGGATCATATTCGCTTCCGGTCGCGCGGCATCTCCGGTGGCGAGATGCTGGAGTTCTCCCGGCCGATGCGCCTGCCCGACGGGCGCGAGGGCCTCGGTTCCTTCAGGCTCGCTTTCGCCGCCGACCTGCGCTCGCCGGACTTCTTTCTCTTCAGCTGCCAGCGCCTGCGCGCGCTGCCGGTCGAAAGCACGGCGCTGCGTCGCCATGAAAACGGCGTGCTCGGCATTTCCGAGGTCGTGCTTTCGGAACAGAACCCGACGGATTTCCAGTATCTGCTGCAGGAGAGCGTCGACGAGCGCCAGGTCTCGGCCCATTCCTTCGGCATGGACATCCGGGCCGGCAGCGCCAAGGTCTCCGTCCTGAACCCCGCCGGCATGGAGGCCTTTTTCGGCCGCCCGGTCGGCGGCGCCGAACGAGGATTGCGCGGCCGCGCGGTGGTGTTCCGCGTCGCGGACCTCGAAGCGACACGCGCGCTGTTTGCGCAGAACGACATTGAATTTGCAGAAATGGGCGGACGCCTCATTGTCCCGGAAGCGCCGGGTCAAGGGGTGATTTTCGCGTTTGGAGTGTGATTTATGGAAGCCAATGCCAGGGTCGTCGTCGGCGAGGGTGCCGGCCGGGTCGTCTTTTCGCAGAAGGAGCGGCTGACGCTGATCGCCGGCCCCTGCCAGATGGAAAGCCGCGAGCACGCCTTCATGATGGCGGGAAAGCTCGTCGAGCTCTGCAGGTCGCTCGGTCTCGGCCTCGTCTACAAGTCCTCCTTCGACAAGGCGAACCGCACCTCGCTGTCCGGCAAGCGCGGCATCGGCCTTGAGAAGGCGATGGAGATCTTCGCCGATCTCAAGAAGGAATTCGGCTTTCCGGTGCTGACCGACATCCATACGGAAGAACAGTGCTCGCAGGTCGCCGGGACCGTCGACATCCTGCAGATCCCGGCCTTTCTGTCGCGCCAGACGGACCTGCTCGTCGCTGCAGCGAAGACGGGACGCGCGATCAACGTCAAGAAGGGCCAGTTTCTTGCCCCCTGGGACATGAAGAACGTGCTCGCCAAGTTCACGATGAGCGGCAACCCGAACGTGCTGCTGTGCGAGCGCGGCGCCTCCTTCGGCTACAACACGCTGGTGTCGGACATGCGCTCGCTGCCGATCATGGCGGCGCTCGGGGCACCGGTCGTCTTCGACGCGACCCATTCGGTGCAGCAGCCGGGCGGGCAGGGCGGCTCTTCGGGCGGCCAGCGCGAATTCGTCGAAACGCTTGCGCGCGCAGCGGTTGCCGTCGGCGTTGCCGGCGTCTTCATCGAGACGCATGAGGATCCGGACAACGCTCCCTCCGACGGACCGAACATGGTGCCGATCGGCGACATGCCGCGGCTCCTCGAGAAGCTGCTCGCCTTCGATGCGATTGCCAAGGCCTGATGCAGGCGAAGTCATTCGCGTGAAGTGTTCCATGAAGCGCGACGGTGCGCGGGACTTTGCCACCGCAGCGCCATTGTAATTTCGAGGCCTTGGATTAAGACAGGCCGACCATCATCGTCCACAAGCAGGGAAGAGATCATGACCGCTATCATCGACATCATCGGCCGAGAAATTCTCGACAGCCGCGGCAACCCGACCGTCGAGGTCGATGTCCATCTCGAAGACGGCAGCTTCGGCCGCGCCGCCGTTCCCTCCGGTGCATCAACCGGCGCGCATGAGGCGGTCGAACTGCGCGACGGCGGCACACGCTATCTCGGCAAGGGCGTCGAGCGTGCGGTCGACGCCGTCAACGGCGAGATCTTCGAAGCAATCGGCGGTCTTGACGCCGAGAACCAGATCCAGATCGACAGGACGATGATCGAGCTCGACGGCACGCCGAACAAGTCGCGCCTCGGCGCCAACGCCATTCTCGGCGTGTCGCTCGCCGTCGCCAAGGCTGCGGCGGAAGCCGCCGGCCTGCCGCTCTACCGCTATGTCGGCGGTCCGAACGCACATCTCCTGCCGGTGCCGATGATGAACATCATCAATGGCGGTGCGCATGCCGACAATCCGATCGACTTCCAGGAATTCATGATCATGCCCGTCGGCGCCGAGACGCTGAAGGATGCCGTCCGCATGGGCTCGGAAGTCTTCCACACGCTGAAGAAGCAGCTCGCCGCCGAAGGCCACAACACCAATGTCGGCGACGAGGGCGGCTTTGCGCCCGGTCTCGCATCCGCCCCGGCGGCGCTCGACTTCATCATGAAGTCGATCGAGAAGGCTGGCTACAAGCCGGGCGAGGACATGTATGTCGCGCTCGACTGCGCCTCGACGGAGTTCTTCAAGGACGGCAAATACGTGCTCGAAGGCGAGGGTCGCACGCTGGAATCGGCTGCGATGGCCGAATATCTCGCGGAACTCGTCGGCAAGTACCCGATCATCTCCATCGAGGACGGCATGGCCGAGGACGACTGGGACGGCTGGAAGACGCTGACCGACAAGATCGGCAACAAGTGCCAGCTCGTCGGCGACGACCTGTTCGTCACCAATTCGGCGCGGCTGCGCGACGGTATCAAGATGGGCGTTGCCAACTCGATCCTCGTCAAGGTCAACCAGATCGGCTCGCTCTCCGAAACGCTCGACGCGGTCGAGACGGCGCACAAGGCGCGCTACACCGCGGTGATGTCGCACCGCTCCGGCGAGACCGAGGATTCGACGATCGCCGATCTCGCGGTTGCCACCAACTGCGGCCAGATCAAGACCGGCTCGCTCGCGCGCTCCGACCGGCTCGCCAAGTACAACCAGCTGATCCGCATCGAGGAGCAGCTCGGCCTGCAGGCGGCATACGCCGGCCGCTCGATCCTGCGGGGGTGATTGGTGGCAGGGTGAGTTTTCGCCCCTCATCCGCCTGCCGGCACCTTCCCCCATCGTGATGGGGAGAAGGGACTCGCGGCGCGCCTCGCCACCAGAATCCCTCTCGTGTGTGGGAGGGGAGTAGTCCTCGGGTAAAGCCGAGGAGAGGGGCAATTGTCCCCACCGACGCTCGCGACGTCGGACCGACGATCCTAAACCCGTCTGCCCTCGGCAGGCGGGTTTCGCTTTTTCCGGCTATTCATGGTCAACGGTCGGTTAATCAATCGGCGCTAGTCTCGGTCCTCGTACTGCGTATGGAGCGGGGCTCGGGAAATGCGTGCGGTTTATTCCCGCATCCCGCTCCAACTTCTTGGAATCGATCGCGTCCATGATCTCCCGGCGGCTTACCGGTGATCGGCGTGATCCAGGGCATGAGCGATGTGGACACGGCATCACAAGAAGCGGAGACTGGGGCGATTGGTGGTGCCGCTGCTGGCGGTCGCCTTCCTGTTCTATTTCGGCTATCATTCCATTCACGGCGGCTACGGCCTGAAGGCGACCGAGGAATTCGATCGCCAGATCGCCGAGCGGCAGGCTAGACTGGACGAGCTCACTCAGCGGCGAAAAGTCCTGGAAAAGGAAGTGGAGCTGATGAGCGACGGCTCGCTGGAACGCGACATGCTGGATGAAAAGGCTCGCCTCGCGCTCAACATGTCGCGCAGCGATGAGATCGTTATTTTTCATCCTGTCGAGAATTAACCTAAATTCGGTTAATCGTAGAAATCTCAACAAAATCAAACGGTTGCCTTGAATGATAGCCATGCAAATATGGCATTGCTGCGACGCGCTTCTTTCCCTATGGTAGCCCGCAAAGGCTAACCATAGGGAGGAAGGTATGGCTCCGCGAAAAACCGCGTCCGTCTCCAGCCGCAAGGCCGCTGCCAAGTCGACAAAAAAGGACTTTGCTGCCGGCACGATCGCCGAATTCTCCAAGGAAGATGATCTGAAGGCCTACCGCGAAATGCTGTTGATCCGGCGTTTCGAGGAAAAGGCCGGCCAGCTTTACGGCATGGGATTCATCGGCGGCTTCTGTCACCTCTATATCGGCCAGGAGGCCGTCGTCGTCGGCATGCAGCTGGCGCTGAAGGAGGGCGACCAGGTCATCACCGGTTACCGCGACCACGGCCACATGCTCGCTTGCGGCATGAGCGCGCGCGGCGTGATGGCGGAGCTCACCGGTCGCCGCGGCGGTCTTTCCAAGGGGAAGGGCGGCTCGATGCACATGTTCTCCAAGGAGAAGCATTTCTACGGCGGCCACGGCATCGTCGGCGCGCAGGTCTCGCTCGGCACTGGCCTTGCCTTCGCCAACAGGTACCGCGGCAAGGACAATGTCAGCCTTGCCTATTTCGGCGACGGTGCCGCCAACCAGGGCCAGGTCTATGAGAGCTTCAACATGGCCGCCCTGTGGAAGCTGCCGGTGATCTACATCGTCGAGAACAACCGCTATGCGATGGGCACCTCCGTCTCGCGCGCTTCGGCGCAGACCGACTTCTCGCAGCGCGGCGCCTCCTTCGGGATTCCCGGCTACCAGGTCGACGGCATGGATGTGCGTGCCGTCAAGGCGGCTGCCGACCAGGCCGTCGAATATTGCCGCGCCGGCAAGGGGCCGATCATTCTCGAAATGCTGACCTACCGCTATCGCGGCCACTCGATGTCCGACCCGGCGAAATATCGCTCGAAGGACGAAGTGCAGAAGATGCGTTCGGAACATGATCCGATCGAGCAGGTGAAGGCCCGTCTCATCGAGAAGGGCTGGGCGAGCGAGGATGAGCTGAAGCAGATCGACAAGGAAGTTCGCGACATCGTTGCGGACAGTGCCGATTTTGCCCAGTCTGATCCGGAGCCGGATGTATCCGAGCTCTACACCGACATCCTGCTTTGATCCGGGGAGGGACGAATATGCCAGTAGAAATTCTCATGCCTGCCCTTTCCCCGACGATGGAGGAAGGCACGCTCTCCAAGTGGCTGAAGAACGAGGGCGACAAGGTCGCCTCCGGTGACGTCATCGCCGAGATCGAGACAGACAAGGCGACGATGGAAGTCGAGGCCGTCGATGAAGGCACGATCGGCAAGCTGCTGATCGCCGCCGGCACCGAAGGCGTCAAGGTCAACACGCCGATCGCCGTGCTGCTCCAGGACGGCGAAGGCGCCGGCGATATTGCCAACGCCAAGGCGGAAGCCCCGAAGCCGGCGGCGGCCGAGGCTCCGGCGCCGGCTGCGGCCCCCGTCGCGGCTCAGCCGAAGGCGGAAGTCCCTTCCGATCCCGCCATTCCGGCCGGAACCGAAATGGTCACGATTACCGTCCGCGAAGCGCTGCGCGATGCGATGGCCGAAGAAATGCGCGCCAACGACGACGTCTTCGTCATGGGCGAGGAGGTCGCCGAATACCAGGGCGCCTACAAGATCACGCAAGGGTTGCTGCAGGAATTCGGCCCCCGCCGCGTGGTCGACACCCCGATCACCGAGCATGGCTTCGCCGGCGTCGGCGTCGGTGCGGCGATGACCGGCCTGCGCCCGATCGTCGAGTTCATGACCTTCAACTTCGCCATGCAGGCGATCGACCACATCATCAACTCCGCCGCCAAGACGCTCTACATGTCCGGCGGCCAGATGGGCGCGCCGATCGTCTTCCGCGGCCCGAGCGGTGCCGCAGCCCGCGTTGCAGCGCAGCACTCGCAGTGCTACGCCGCCTGGTACAGCCACATTCCCGGCCTCAAGGTCGTCATGCCCTACACGGCCGCGGATGCGAAGGGCCTCTTGAAGGCCGCCATCCGCGATCCGAACCCGGTGATCTTCCTCGAGAACGAAATCCTCTACGGCCAGTCCTTCGAGGTGCCGAAACTCGATGATTTCGTGCTGCCGATCGGCAAGGCCCGCATCCACCGCCACGGCAAGGACGCGACGATCGTCTCCTTCGGCATCGGCATGACCTATGCGGTCAAGGCCGCAGCCGAGCTCGAGGCGCAGGGCATCGACGTCGAAATCATCGACCTGCGCACGATCCGCCCGATGGACCTGCCGACGGTCATCGAATCGGTCAAGAAGACCGGCCGCCTCGTCGCCGTCGAGGAAGGTTTCCCGCAGTCCTCCGTCGGCACCGAGATCGCAACCCGGGTCATGCAGCAGGCCTTCGACTATCTCGATGCGCCGATCCTGACGATCGCCGGCAAGGACGTGCCGATGCCCTATGCGGCCAACTTGGAAAAGCTCGCGCTGCCGAACGTTGCCGAAGTCGTCGATGCGGTGAAAGCCGTTTGCTACAAATAAGGAGAGGGTCGTTCGATGCCAATCAACATCACAATGCCGGCCCTCTCTCCGACGATGGAAGAAGGCAATCTCGCCAAGTGGCTCGTCAAGGAAGGCGACAAGGTCAGGTCCGGCGACGTCATCGCCGAGATCGAGACCGACAAGGCGACGATGGAAGTCGAAGCCGTCGATGAAGGCACCGTCGCCAGGATCGTCGTTCCGGCCGGCACCGAAGGCGTCAAGGTCAATGCGCTGATCGCGGTCCTGGCCGCCGATGGCGAGGACGTCGCAACGGCTGCCAAGGGCAATGGCGCTGCCGCGCCGGCGTCCGCCGCCAAGGCAGAGGCACCCGCTCCGGCGGCGCCTGCCGCAGCACCTGCGCCGGCCGCGGCACCCGCCGCTCCTGCCGCAGCTTCAGCGCCGGCCGCCGCCGGCGACGGCAAGCGCGTCTTCTCCTCGCCGCTCGCCCGTCGCCTTGCCAGGGAAGCGGGCATCGACCTCTCCGCAATTGCCGGCACCGGTCCTTACGGCCGCGTCGTCAAGAAGGATGTCGAAACTGCCGTCTCCGGCGGCACGGCCAAGCCGGCGGCAGCGCCTGCTGCTGCTCAAGCGCCGGCCGCCGCACCGCTCGCCAAGGGCATGTCGGAAGACGCCGTCCTCAAGCTATTCGAGCCGGGCTCCTACGAGCTCGTCCCGCATGACGGCATGCGCAAGACGATTGCCAAGCGACTGCAGGAATCGAAGCAGACGATCCCGCATTTCTATGTCTCGGTCGATTGTGAGCTCGATGCGCTGCTAGCGCTGCGCGCCCAGCTCAACGCCGCAGCCCCCGAAAAGGACGGCAAGCCGGTCTACAAGCTCTCGGTCAACGACATGGTGATCAAGGCGCTGGCGCTGGCGCTGCGTGACGTTCCGGATGCGAACGTCTCCTGGACCGACACGAACATGGTCAAGCACAAGCACGCCGATGTCGGCGTCGCCGTGTCGATCCCGGGCGGCCTGATCACGCCGATCGTCCGCCAGGCGGAACTAAAGAGTCTTTCGGCCATCTCCAACGAGATGAAGGACCTCGGCAAGCGCGCCAAGGAGCGCAAGCTGAAGCCGGAAGAATACCAGGGCGGCACCACCGCGGTTTCCAACATGGGCATGATGGGCGTCAAGAACTTCGCGGCCGTCGTCAACCCGCCGCATGCGACGATCCTCGCGGTCGGCGCCGGCGAGGAACGCGTCGTCGTCAAGAACAAGGAGATGGTCGTCGCCAACATGATGACCGTCACGCTCTCGACCGACCATCGCTGCGTCGATGGCGCGCTCGGCGCCGAACTGCTCGGTGCCTTCAAGCGCTACATCGAGAACCCGATGGGCATGCTCGTCTGATGCGATCCGGACCGGCGCTCAGCCGGTCCCCCCCTGACAAGCGAGTAGGCAGATGAAGACAGTCCTTTGCTATGGCGACAGTCTGACCTGGGGTTATGACGCTACCGATGCGGGCCGGCATGCGCTCGAAGATCGCTGGCCGAGCGTTCTTCAGAACGCGATCGGTTCCGGCGTGAATGTCATCGCCGAGGGGCTGAACGGCCGCACGACCGCCTATGACGACCATCTCGCTGATTGCGACCGCAACGGGGCGCGCGTGCTGCCGACCGTTCTCCACAGCCACGCGCCGCTCGACCTCGTCATCTTCATGCTGGGGTCGAACGACATGAAGCCGGTGATCCACGGCACGGCCTTCGGCGCCGTCAAGGGCGTCGAACGGCTCGTCAAGCTGGTGCGCCAGCATGACTGGCCGACCGACGCGGCGGAAGCGCCGGAGATCCTGATCGCCGCGCCGCCGCCGCTTTGCGAGACTGCAAACAGCGCCTTTGCCGCTATGTTCGCCGGCGGCATCGAGCAATCGGCGATGCTTGCGTCCCTCTATCGCGACCTCGCCGACGAACTCGACTGCGGCTTTTTCGACGCCGGCTCCGTCGCCCGCACGACGCCGCTCGACGGCGTGCACCTCGATGCCGAGAACACGCGCGCGATCGGCCGCGGACTGGAGCCGGTCGTCCGGATGATGCTCGGGCTCTGACGATGGCGGCAACCTTGAGACCCGCAGAACGGAACGAGGCGGCGGAGCTCGCGATCCTCATCGATATCGCCTCGCACGGTTTCGCCTCGTGGCTGTGGTATGGCGGCGTGCTCAGCAAATCCGCGGAGAGCGCCTTCGAGCACGGGCGCGACATGCTGCGCCAGGATAGCGGGCTTGGCACCTGGCGCGATGCGGTCGTCGCCGTTGTCGACGACGAGATCGCCGGCCTGTCGGTGTCCTACGGGATTGACGCCTCGATTGGCGAGATCGAGGCGAAGCATCCGGTGCTCGTCCCCCTGCTTGCGCTGCAGAGCCGGGTGATCGGCCACTGGTTCATCGACAGCCTCGGCGTCTATCGCAACCATCGCGGCAAGGGCATCGGCCGCGCGCTGCTCGAACACGAATTTGCCCGCGCCGGCGGGGCGCCGGTGAGCCTCATCACCGAGAGCCACAATGACAAGGCGCAGGCGCTCTACAGGATGAACGGCTTCGAGGAGGTGGCGCGCACCGAAGCCGTGCCGCTCTTCGAAGACATGAAGAAACATGATTGGGTGCTTTTCACCCGCAAGGCCGCTTGAAACAGAGGTAGGAAACACATGGCTGAGAATTACGACGTCATCGTTATCGGTTCGGGTCCGGGCGGCTATGTCACCGCCATCCGCTCGGCGCAGCTGGGCTTGAAGACGGCGATCGTCGAGCGCGAGCATCTCGGCGGCATCTGCCTCAACTGGGGCTGCATCCCCACCAAGGCGCTGCTTCGCTCGGCCGAGATCCTCGACCATGCCAATCACGCCAAGAATTACGGCCTGACGCTCGAGGGCAAGATCACGGCGAACGTCAAGGACGTCGTCGCCCGCTCGCGCGCCGTTTCCGCGCGGCTGAACGGCGGCGTCGCCTTCCTGATGAAGAAGAACAAGGTCGATGTGATCTGGGGCGAGGCGAAGCTGACGAAGCCCGGCGAGATCGCCGTCGCCGCGCCGTCGAAGCCTGCCGTCCAGCCGCAGAACCCGGTGCCGAAGGGCGTGAAGGGCGAGGGCACCTATACGGCCAAGCACATCATCATCGCGACCGGTGCCCGGCCGCGCGCGCTTCCCGGCATCGAGCCGGACGGCAAGCTGATCTGGACCTATTTCGAGGCGATGAAGCCGGAAGAACTGCCGAAGTCCCTCGTCGTCATGGGCTCCGGCGCGATCGGCATCGAGTTCGCGAGCTTCTACCGGTCGATGGGCGTGGACGTCACGGTGGTCGAGCTCCTGCCGCAGATCATGCCCGTCGAGGACGCGGAGATTTCCGCCTTCGCCCGCAAACAGCTTGAGAAGCGCGGCCTGAAGATCTTCACCGACGCCAAGGTGACGAAGGTCGAAAAGGGCGCCAATGACGTCACCGCCCATGTCGAGACCAAGGACGGCAAGGTCACGCCGATCAAGGCGGACCGGCTGATCTCAGCCGTCGGCGTCCAGGGCAATATCGAGAACCTCGGCCTCGAGGCCCTGCGCGTCGAGACCAGCCGCGGCTGCATCGTCACCGACGGCTGCGGCAGGACCAATGTCCCCGGCCTCTATGCGATCGGCGACGTTGCCGGCCCGCCGATGCTAGCGCACAAGGCGGAGCACGAGGGCGTCATCTGCGTCGAGAAGATCGCTGGCGTTCCCGGCGTGCATGCACTCGACAAGGGCAAGATCCCCGGCTGCACCTATTGCGACCCGCAGGTCGCCTCCGTCGGCCTGACCGAGGCGAGGGCCAAGGAGCTCGGCCGCGACATCCGCGTCGGCCGCTATAGTTTCGGCGCCAACGGCAAGGCGATCGCGCTCGGCGAAGACCAGGGCCTGATCAAGACGATCTTCGACAAGAAGACCGGCGAGCTTTTGGGCGCCCACATGGTCGGCGCCGAAGTGACCGAGCTCATCCAGGGCTTTGTCGTCGCCATGAACCTGGAGACGACCGAGGAAGAGCTGATGCACACGGTGTTCCCGCATCCGACGCTTTCCGAAATGATGAAGGAAAGCGTGCTCGACGCCTACGGCAAGGTACTGAACGCGTGATGATGAGCCGCCGCCGGGAACTTTCCACCTGTTCACGCATTGAGGGCGCGGCAGCGTTCTTCATGCGGGGAGGTTGTTATGAGTGTGAACGGCGTCGGCATTCTTGCAGCGATCATCATCGGCGGGCTGGCCGGCTGGCTGGCCGAGCAATTCATGCACAGCCAGATGGGGTTGTTTGCGAATATCATCCTCGGGATCATCGGTGCGGTCGTCCTGAACTTCATTCTGGCCGCCTTCGGGATGGCGTATACGGGTTGGGTCGCCTATCTGGTGATCGGCTTCATCGGCGCCTGCCTGCTGATTGCGGCGGGTCGCGCCGTCAGAGGATAGGAACCGGCACATCATTCGTTTTCGGTCAGGCTGCCATGCAAATGGCGGCCTGACTTTTCATGTCCTGATGGTTATATAGATCGAAAAGCGCGAAAGGCCCTGGTCCGGCGCGGCACGACGAAGGAAGCAACATGGTAACGGTTTTCGACGCAGTCTCCGATCGTGCTGAGCGCGTCCGCCATCCGGAGAAGGCCCACCGGCCCGACACGGAAGTCCTGCGCAAGCCGGACTGGATCCGCGTGAAGGCGCCGACCTCGAAGGGCTACATGGAAACCCGTTCGATCGTGAAGGGCAACAAGCTCGTCACGGTCTGCGAGGAGGCAGGCTGCCCGAATATTGGCGAATGCTGGGACAAGAAGCACGCCACCTTCATGATCATGGGCGAGATCTGCACCCGCGCCTGTGCCTTCTGCAACGTGGCGACCGGCAAGCCGAATGCGCTCGACCCGGAAGAGCCTGAGAATGTCGCCAAGGCCGTCAAGCAGATGGGACTGAGCCACGTCGTCATCACCTCGGTCGACCGCGACGACCTCGACGACGGCGGCGCGGAACATTTCGAGAAGGTCATCTTCGCGATCCGCGAGGCGTCTCCCGCGACGACGATCGAAATCCTGACGCCCGATTTTTTGAGGAAGCCCGGCGCGCTGGAGCGCGTGGTCGCCGCCAAGCCGGACGTCTTCAACCACAATCTCGAGACCGTTCCCTCCAACTATCTGACGGTCAGGCCGGGCGCGCGCTACTTCCACTCGCTGCGCCTGCTGCAGCGGGTCAAGGAACTCGACCCGTCGATGTTCACCAAGTCCGGCATCATGGTCGGCCTCGGCGAGGAGCGGAACGAAGTCCTGCAACTGATGGACGACCTCAGAACCGCCGAGGTCGACTTCCTGACGATCGGCCAGTACCTGCAGCCGACCCGCAAGCATCACAAGGTCGAGAAATTCGTAACCCCCGACGAGTTCAAGTCCTACGAGACGGTCGCCTACACCAAGGGCTTCCTGATGGTGTCGTCGAGCCCGCTCACCCGCTCGTCGCACCATGCGGGTGACGATTTTGCCCGCCTGAGAGCGGCGCGGGAGCGGAAGCTCGCGGCGGAATAGCCCCGCCCGCTTGCGCGCCTCATCCCGCTGCCGCGAGTCCCTTCTCCCCGTTCAAACGGGGAGAAGGTCCCGGCAGGCGGATGAGGGGCCTTCGCGGCACTTTGCCAATCGCAAGCGGCTTGCGCCAACTACTTTGCGCCGGCCACGGGGCCCATGCTTTCGTTACTCCGCGAAGCGCTGCCACGCTCCGATCTCCCGCAAGAACCCGGGCACAAATGCGCGAACTCCTTGATCTTCTCGGCGCGCACCCTTAACTCAAAATCATGCCGCATTTCGAAACCAACCACGTCGTCAAGCATTCGGCCGAAGAGATGTTCGACCTCGTCGCCGATGTCGAGCGCTATCCGGAGTTCCTGCCGCTTTGCGAGGCGCTGAGCGTGCGCTCGCGCAAGGAGCGCGACGGCAAGGTGCTGCTGCTTGCGGACATGACGGTGGGTTACAAGGCGATCCGCGAAACCTTCACCACCCAGGTGCTGCTGAAGCGGGCGGAGCTGATGATCGATGTGAACTATATCGAGGGACCGTTCAAATATCTCGACAATGTCTGGCGATTCGAGCCGACGAGCGAGAGGCTGTCGATCGTGCATTTCTACATCGATTACGAGTTCAAGAGCCGGATTCTCGGCGCGCTGATGGGCACCATGTTCGACCGCGCCTTCCGGATGTTCTCGGAAGCCTTCGAGAAACGCGCCGACGCGGTCTACGGTACTTAGTCCACTTTCTTAGTTTTCCTCACGCCGCTCCGGCGATCTCCTCTATGAGGGCGAGAGCGGTCCTGACCGTTGCGAGCCGCACCCCGTCGCGACCGAGATCGCCGTAGCGCATCTCGCGATGCAGGAGCGCCCCGTTTCGGCCGGCCGCGGCGAGATGGACGAGCCCGACCGGCTTCTCCGCCGAGCCGCCGCTCGGGCCGGCGATCCCGGTGACCGCGACGGCAATGTCGGCGGCCGAGTGCGAAACCGCGCCGCGGGCCATTTCCAGAGCCGTCTCGCGCGAGACCGCGCCGTGCGCGGCAAGGGTCTCGGGCCCGACGCCGAGCATCGCGATCTTCGCGTCGTTGGAATAGGTGACGAAGCCGCGGTCAACCACGCAAGACGAGCCGGCGATCTCGGTCAGCGCCCCGGCGATCAGGCCGCCGGTGCAGGATTCGGCGGTGGCGAGTTTGAGGCCGCGCGCGGTGAAGTCTGTGATGATCGCCTGCGCCTTCTGCCCGATATCGGCGGGCCACATCAGTGCTCGCTCCTTGGTGAATAGACGACCGTCGCCGTGGCGATCGCCGCAATGCCCTCGTTGCGGCCGACAAAGCCGAGCTTCTCGTTGGTCGTCGCCTTGACCGAGCAGCGGTCGAGCGCGATGCCGAGCATTGCCGCGAGATTCTCGCGCATCTGCTGGCGATGCGGGCCGACCTTCGGCGCCTCGGCGATCAGCGAGACATCCGCATTGGTGATGGTGCCGCCGCGCTCGCGAACGATCCGCGCCGCATGTTCCAGGAAGATGCGCGACGGTGCGCCCTTCCATTGCGGGTCGGATGGCGGGAAGTGATCGCCGATATCGCCGGCGCCGCAAGTCGCGAGGAGCGCGTCGGTGAGCGCATGGAGCGCCACGTCCGCGTCGGAATGGCCGGAGAGCTTGCGGTCATGGGGAATGAACACGCCGCAAAGCGTGACGCCGTCGCCTTCGACGAGCTGGTGCACGTCATAGCCGTTGCCGGTGCGCACGTCCGGAACCGCCCGGCGCGTCAGCCTTTCGTCAGCCATCGCGATATCCCTCTGCAATGTCAGCTTGGTGTTGTCCGCCGATCCCTCCACCAGAACGACCGGGATGCCCGCCCATTCGGCAATCGATGCGTCATCGGTGAAATCCGTTCGGCCGCTCGCCGCCACGGAGCGATGGGCGGTGAGGATCGGCTCCAGCCGGAAACACTGCGGCGTCTGCGCCGCATGGAGATCGGTCCGCGGAACCGTCTCCTCGACTAGGCCTCCCGCTTTCGCCCGCTTCAGCGTGTCGGCAACCGCGACCGCCGGCAGCACGGCCTGCGCACCTCGCTCGAACGCTGCGCGGCAGCGGTCGAGCAGGGCATGGTCGAGAAACGGCCGCACGGCATCGTGGATCATCACGCATCCGACACCCGATCCGGCGATCGCCTCGAGGCCCGCGAGCACTGAGAGCTGGCGCGTGGCGCCGCCGTGAACCACCGTCAACTCGATCTGCCGCGCCATCCGCTTGCGTGCGGAGGCGAAAAGCTCTTCGTCATCGGGGTGAATGACGACGACGATCGGTCCCTTGCCCGGCCACGTCGCGAAAGTGTCAAGCGTATGTGCGATGACGGGGCGGTCGCCGATCGTGCGGTACTGCTTCGGACCTTCTGCCGACTGCCCGGCGCGCTCGCCTCGGCCGGCCGCGACGATGACGACACCACAGGAGAACTGTTCTTCGCGTTGCATTTTCTGTATGTGGTCCCGCCATTCGTCGATCTTCGCCGTGATGTACCGCGAAGCTCCAGCCATTGCCAGCCATCTCTGCACCCTCTGCCGGGAGACATGGGTGACAGAATTTTATCCGGCGCATCGAAATCGCTTGGCAAGTCCGCAATCAATGGCTAAAAATAGTGCAATCATACTATGTGCCCGAAAGATATGCATTTGCCAGCGCCGGCCCTCCCATCCTCGCTTCAGATCGGCAATATCGAAATCCGCAACCGGGTGGCGCTCGCGCCGATGTCCGGGGTGACGGATCTGCCGTTCCGCATGCTGGCCTGGCGCTTCGGCGCGGGCTTCGTCGTGACCGAGATGGTGGCAAGCCGGGAGCTGGTTGGCAATTCGGCCGAATCCTGGGCGAGGCTCAAGAATTCCGGCATTGACCCCCACATCGTCCAGCTCGCGGGGCGCGAGGCGCATTGGATGGCGGAGGCGGCGCGAATCGTCGAAGCCAATGGCGCGGACATCATCGACATCAATATGGGCTGCCCAGCGAAGAAGGTGACGGGAGGGTATTCCGGCTCCGCGCTGATGCGCGATCCCGATCATGCCCTGTCGCTCATCGAGGCGACGGTGAAGGCCGCGACCGTTCCGGTGACGCTGAAGATGCGGCTCGGCTGGGACGAGAATTCGTTGAATGCGCCGCTGATTGCCCGCCGGGCCGAGGAAGCGGGCGTCCAGGCCATCACCATCCACGGCCGCACGCGCATGCAGTTCTACAACGGCAAGGCGGATTGGGATGCGATCCGGGCCGTCCGCGAGGCGGTTTCCGTTCCGCTGATTGCCAATGGCGACGTCGACACGATGGCCGATGCGCTGGAGATCCTGCGCCGCTCCGGGGCAGATGCGGTCATGGTCGGCCGGTCCTGCCAGGGGCGGCCGTGGCATGCCGGCTACCTCGCCGGGGCTGCCGCCCGGCCGGACGCGTCGGCTATCGCCGGCCTCTTCGCCGAGCATTACGAGATGATGCTCGAATTCTATGGGACGGAAATCGGCCTCCGCGCCGCCCGCAAGCATGTGGGCTGGTATCTGGAGCGTTTCGCGCCCGACCTTCCGGCTGGCGAGAAGGCCGCAATCCTGACGTCGACGGACACGAATTTCGTCCGCAAGCGCGTGGCGACCGCAATCGCTTGCTCCGGCGGGGAGACGAGCATGGAGGAGATTGCAGCATGAGCGAAAAGGGTGCGGCACCGGCGTCGGCGGACGGCGCCAACGATCTCTCCATGGCGGTGCTCAACGCCATCCAGAATCCAGTCATCCTGGTCGATGAAAATGGCCACGTCGCCTTTGCCAACTGGGAGGCGGAGTCCTTCTTCGGAGCGAGCGCGAACCACCTGGCACGCCATGAAATCAGTGCCTTCATCCCCTTCGGCAGTCCGCTGCTGACCCTGATCGAGCAGGTGCGCGAGCGGCGGGCGCCGGTCAACGAATATCGTGTCGACCTGAGCTCCCCGCGGCTTGGCGCCGACAAGCTCGTCGATCTCTATGTGGCGCCGGTCCTGTCGCAGCCGGGGTCGGTGGTGATCGTCTTCCAGGAGCGGTCGATGGCCGACAAGATCGACCGGCAGCTGACGCACCGTGCCGCCGCGCGATCGGTCACGGGCCTCGCCTCGATGCTGGCGCATGAGATCAAGAACCCGCTCTCCGGCATCCGCGGCGCGGCGCAGCTCCTCGAGACCTCGGTCAATGACGAGGACCGCGCCCTGACACGGCTCATCTGCGACGAGACCGACCGCATCGTCTCGCTCGTCGATCGCATGGAGGTCTTCTCCGACGAGCGCCCGGTCGATCGCGTGCCGCTCAACATCCATTCCGTGCTCGACCATGTGAAAGCCATCGCCAAGGCCGGCTTTGCCCGCGCCATCAAGATCTCCGAGAACTACGACCCGTCGCTGCCGCCGGTCTTCGCCAACCGCGACCAGCTCGTCCAGGTTTTCCTCAACCTGGTCAAGAACGCCGCCGAGGCGATCGGCGACCGGCCCGAAGGCGAGATCATGCTGACGACGGCTTATCGACCAGGCATCCGGCTTTCGGTCGCTGGGACGCGCGAAAAGATTTCGCTGCCGCTGGAATTCTGTGTGCACGACAACGGCCCGGGCGTTCCGACCGACCTGCTGCCGCACCTTTTCGACCCGTTCATCACCACCAAGACGAATGGCTCCGGCCTCGGCCTTGCGCTCGTGGCCAAGATCATCGGCGGCCACGGCGGCATCGTCGAATGCGACAGCCAGCATAGCCGCACCACCTTCCGCGTCCTGATGCCGGCCTCCAAGGGCATGGCGGCGGACGATGAAACTCCCGTGACAAAAGGATTCCATGGATGACAGGCGCAACGATCCTCGTCGCGGATGACGACGCTGCCATTCGCACCGTGCTCAACCAGGCGCTGAGCCGCGCCGGATACGATGTGCGCATCACCTCCAATGCGGCCACCCTCTGGCGCTGGATCGCCGCCGGCGACGGCGACCTGGTCGTGACCGATGTCGTGATGCCGGACGAAAACGCCTTCGACCTCCTGCCTCGGATCAAGAAGGCCCGGCCGGACCTGCCGGTCCTGGTGATGAGCGCGCAGAACACCTTCATGACGGCGATCAAGGCGTCCGAGAAGGGGGCTTACGACTACCTGCCGAAGCCCTTCGATCTGACCGAACTCATCGGCATCATCGGCCGGGCGCTCGCCGAACCGAAGCGGCGGCCCTCCAAGCTCGACGACGACTCGCAGGACGGCATGCCGCTCGTCGGCCGCTCCGCCGCCATGCAGGAAATCTACCGGGTCCTCGCCCGTCTCATGCAGACCGACCTGACGCTGATGATCACCGGCGAATCCGGGACCGGCAAGGAACTGGTCGCACGCGCGCTGCACGACTACGGCAAGCGCAGGAACGGTCCCTTCGTCGCGATCAACATGGCGGCGATCCCGCGCGACCTGATCGAATCGGAACTGTTCGGTCACGAGAAGGGGGCCTTCACCGGCGCGCAGACCCGCTCCACCGGCCGCTTCGAGCAGGCCGAGGGCGGAACGCTCTTCCTCGACGAGATCGGCGACATGCCAATGGACGCGCAGACGCGGCTCTTGCGCGTGCTGCAGCAGGGCGAATACACGACCGTCGGTGGCCGGACGCCCATCCGCTCGGACGTGCGCATCGTCGCCGCGACCAACAAGGATCTGAAACAGTCGATCAATCAGGGGCTTTTCCGCGAGGACCTCTACTATCGCCTGAACGTGGTGCCGCTGCGCCTGCCGCCGCTCAGGGACCGGGCAGAGGATATTCCGGATCTCGTCCGCCACTTCGTCCAGCAGGCGGAAAAGGAAGGGCTCGACGCCAAGCGCTTCGACCAGGAGGCGCTGGAACTTATGAAGGCGCATCCCTGGCCGGGCAACGTGCGCGAGCTCGAGAACCTCGTTCGCCGGCTGACGGCACTTTATCCACAGGATGTGATCACCCGCGAAATCATCGAGAACGAGCTGCGTTCGGAGGTGCCGGACAGCCCGATCGAAAAGGCCGTGACGCGCAACGGCTCCATGTCCATCTCCCAGGCGGTCGAGGAGAACATGCGGCAGTATTTCGCGAGCTTCGGCGATGCTTTGCCGCCCTCCGGCCTCTATGACCGCGTCCTTGCGGAGATGGAATATCCGTTGATTCTGGCGGCGCTGACGGCAACCCGGGGCAACCAGATCAAGGCGGCCGACCTGCTCGGCCTCAACCGGAACACGCTGCGCAAGAAGATCCGCGAGCTCGGGGTCTCGGTCTACCGCAGCTCGCGCAGCGCTTGACTGCTTTGCAACACCGTTGCATTTTCGCCACAATGCGTTGGTTGAAGGTCCGATAGGCGTCGATTCGACAGCGCCGGCGGCGGCTGGCCGGTTCTAGCCGGACGCTGCGAGTGGCATTGCGGACCGATGCTGCATTTGTTTCGGTCCGGAAACGCAGGCATAGGCCGGTGTCGTCGGTGCGCCGGCTTGGGGGAAGCATTTTTCATGGTGGATGGGATGGCCTTGCCATTGGGCACGGAGGACGGTGTCACTGCTGCCCAGGATCGGCGAGCCTCCTTCGCGCTTCCCGGGCTGATGCTCGCCACCGGCGCGCTGGTCTGCGCCACCCTCTCGCTTCTCGTCCTTCTCGGCCTGACCCCGATCCGGCCCGAGAGGAACATCGTGATCGCCTGTGCGGGCATCAACGGCATCTTCGTCGTCGGCCTGATCTACCTCATCGCCCGCGAAATCCTGCGGCTGCTGAGGGCACGCAGCAAGGGAAGGGCGGCCGCACGGCTGCATGTGCGCATCGTCGCGCTGTTCTCGATCGTCGCGATCACGCCGGCCATTCTCGTTGCGATCTTCGCGAGCATCACGCTCGACGTCGGTCTCGACCGCTGGTTCTCTTTGCGCACGCAGGCGATCGTCAGTTCGTCTCTCAACGTCGCGCAGGCCTATGTGCTGGAGAATGCCAGCTATCTCCAGGGGCAGACGGTCTCGATGGCCAACGACCTCGAGCGCAACCGGCAGCTCTACAGCCTTGACCGCACCGGCTTCGTCGAGCTGATGACGCGCCAAGCGAGGGGCCGCGGCATGCTGGGCGCGTTCCTGGTCCGCGCCGACGGCAGCGCCATACTTCAGGCCAACATCTCGACCGACCGGCCGCTGCCGGCCATCCCGCAGGACGCGCTGAAAAGCACGGTTTCCGGCCAGCCGACCCTCATCCCGCCGGGCGTCACCAACCTCGTCGGCGCCGTCATCCCGCTCGAGAACATTCCGGGGACCTACCTCTACACGGTCCGCAATGTCGATCCGGAAGTCATGCGCTCCATGCGGCTGATGGAGGAGAATACCGCCGAGTACAAGGCGCTCGAGGCGGGTCGCACCTCGCTGCAGATCGCCTTCGGCGTCCTCTATATCGGCTTCGCCCTGATCGTGCTTCTCGCGGCGATCTGGACGGCGATCGCGGTCGCGGACCGCATCGTCCGGCCGATCCGGCAGCTGATCGGCGCGGCCGACAGCGTCGCCTCCGGCAATCTCGATGTGGTGGTGCCCGTGCGCGCCGTCGATGGCGACGTCGGCAACCTGTCGCGCACCTTCAACAAGATGGTGAGCGAAATCCGCACCCAGCAGGACCAGATCCTGGTGGCGAAGGACGAAGTCGACCAGCGCCGTCGCTTCATCGAAGCGGTGCTTTCGGGCGTTACCGCCGCCGTCATCGGCGTCGGCAGGGATCGCCGCATCACCATTTTCAATCCGTCGTCCGAGGGCATGCTCAAGAAGGCAGCCTCCGGGCTCATCGGCGCGAGCCTCAGCGAGGTTGCGCCGGAGATCGAGGCGGTGCTCGTCGAGGCCGAAAGCCGCTATCGCAACGATTACCGCAAGCAGATCAATATCATGCGCGGCGGGACCGAGCGCACCCTGAACGTCCAGGTGACCCGGGAGGAGGGCGACGAGTCGCACGGCTCCTACGTCATCACCATCGACGACATCACCGACCTGGTGATCGCGCAGCGCTCAACCGCCTGGGCGGACGTCGCCCGCCGCATCGCGCACGAGATCAAGAACCCGCTGACGCCGATCCAGCTCTCGGCCGAGCGGCTGAAGCGCCGTTACGGCAAGCAGATCGATCAGGAAGACCGGGCGGTCTTCGATCAATGCACCGATACGATCGTGCGCCAGGTCGAGGACATCGGCCGCATGGTCGATGAATTCTCCGCATTCGCGCGCATGCCGAAGCCGACGAAGGAGAAGTCGGACCTGCGCGCGATCCTCAAGGACGCGGTTTTCCTGCGCGAGATGGGCAACAGCCACATCACGTTCCTGCGCGATTTCGGCGATGAGCCGCTCGAGGGACAGTTCGACGGCCGCATGCTCGGCCAGGCCTTCGGCAACATCGTCAAGAATGCGGTGGAGGCGATCGAAGCGGTGCCGGCGGAGGCGGCGAGGGGCGCACCGACGATCGTCGTTCGCTCGCGTCGCGACGAGGCCACGGGACGTTACGTCGTCGACGTTATCGACAACGGCAAGGGCCTTCCGACCGAGAACCGGCACCGGATTCTGGAGCCGTACATGACGATGCGCGAGAAGGGCACGGGCCTGGGTCTCGCTATCGTCAAGAAGATCATCGAGGACCATGGCGGGCAACTGGAGCTGCACGATGCACCGGCGGATTTCGACGGCGGCGTAGGTGCGATGATCCGGGTGATCCTGCCGCCTGCCGGCGAAACCGGGGGCGAAGATACTTTGAAGGATAAGGGTAATACCAATGGCGGCTGATATTCTGGTTGTGGATGATGAGGAAGATATCCGCGAGATCGTCTCGGGCATCCTGTCGGACGAAGGCCATGAGACGCGGACCGCTTTCGACAGCGACAGCGCGCTCGCCGCGATCAACGACCGGGTGCCGCGTCTCATCTTCCTCGACATATGGATGCAGGGCAGCAAGCTCGACGGGCTTGCCCTTCTCGACGAGATCAAGAGCCGCCATCCCGAGCTGCCGGTGGTGATGATCTCGGGCCACGGCAACATCGAGACGGCCGTTTCCGCCATCAAGCGCGGCGCCTATGATTTCATCGAGAAGCCGTTCAAGGCGGACCGGCTGATCCTGATCGCCGAGCGGGCGCTCGAAAATTCCAAGCTCAGGCGCGAAGTCTCCGAGCTCAAGAAGAAGTCCGGCGATCCGGTGGAACTCATCGGCACCTCGGTTGCGGTGTCGCAGCTGCGCCAGATGATCGACAAGGTCGCCCCGACGAACAGCCGCATCATGATCCAGGGCCCTTCCGGTTCCGGCAAGGAGCTTGTCGCGCGGATGATCCATCGCAAGTCCGCCCGCGCCAACGGCCCCTTCGTCGCCTTGAACGCTGCCGCGATCACGCCGGACCGGATGGAGGTCGCCCTCTTCGGTACCGAAGGCACGGCCGGCCAGCCGCGCCGCACCGGCGCGCTGGAGGAGGCCCATGGCGGCATCCTCTATCTCGACGAAGTCGGCGAAATGCCGCGCGAGACGCAGAACAAGATTCTGCGCGTCCTCGTCGACCAGCAGTTCGAGCGCGTCGGCGGCTCGAAACGGGTCAAGGTGGACGTCCGCATCATCTCCTCGACCGCCTACAACCTGGAGAACATGATCGCCGAGGGCCTTTTCCGAGAGGACCTCTATCACCGGCTCGCCGTCATCCCGGTGCGCGTGCCGGCGCTTGCGGAGCGGCGGGAGGATATCCCCTTCCTCGTCGACATGTTCATGCGCCAGGTGAGCGAGCAGGCGGGCATCCGTCCGCGCAAGATCGGCGAGGATGCGCTCGCCGTGCTGCAGGCGCATGACTGGCCTGGAAATATCCGGCAATTGCGCAACAATATCGAGCGCCTGATGATTCTTGCCCGCAGCGACGGCCCGGATACGCCGATCACCGCCGACATGCTGCCGAACGAGGTTGGAGACACGTTGCCGAAGATCTCCGCCCAGGGCGATCAGCACATCATGACCTTGCCGCTGCGCGAGGCCCGGGAAATGTTCGAGCGCGATTATCTGATCGCCCAGATCAACCGGTTCGGCGGGAACATCTCGCGCACCGCCGAATTCGTCGGCATGGAGCGTTCTGCCCTTCACCGTAAACTGAAGTCTCTGGGTGTCTGATTCGAAAATCGTGATCGCGCGGATGCTTCCAACCGCATCCGCGGACGCGTTGTCGAGGCGAAGGAACGGCGATGAAGGTGGTCATATGCGGGGCGGGACAGGTCGGCTACGGCATCGCCGAACGGCTGTCGCGCGAGGACAACGACGTTTCGGTGATCGATACGTCGGCCGCGCTCATCGCCAACATCACCGAGACGCTCGACGTGCGCGGCTATGTGGGGCATGGGGCGCATCCGGATGTGCTGGCCAAGGCCGGCGCCGACCAGGCCGACATGCTCATCGCCGTAACCTTGTACGACGAGGTCAACATCGTTGCCTGCGAAGTGGCGCATGCGATCTTCAACGTCCCGACCAAGGTCGCCCGCATCCGCGCCCAGAGCTATCTCGCGCCGGAATATTCCGATCTCTTCTCGCGTGAGAACGTGCCGATCGACGTGACGATTTCGCCGGAGATCGAGGTGGGGCGGCTCGTGCTTCGTCGCATCTCCTTCCCCGGTGCGACCGACGTCGTGCGCTTCGCCGAGGACCGGATCGCGATGATCGCCATCGAGTGCATGGAGGATTGTCCGGTCGTCGGCACGCCGCTGCAGCAGCTGAGCGAACTTTTCCCCGACCTGCTCGCGACCGTGACCGGCATCTTCCGCGACGGCAAGCTCATCATTCCGCACTCGACCGACCAATTGCAGACCGGCGACCTCGCCTATGTCGTCTGCGATCGCGACCACGCCCGCCGCACGCTCGCGCTTTTCGGCCACGAGGAGCAGGAGGCGCGCCGGATCGTCATCCTCGGCGCCGGCAATGTCGGCTATTTCGTAGCCCGGACGATCGAGGAGCAGCAGCCGCGCATGCGGGTCAAGCTCATCGAAAGCGACCGCGATCGGGCCGTCCTCGTCGCCGACAAGCTCAACAGCGCGGTGGTCCTGCACGGTTCGGCCATGGACCAGCGCATCCTTTCGCAGGCGGACGTCCAGGACGCCGACCTCGTCGTCGCGCTGACGAACAACGACCAGATCAACATTCTCGGCAGCATGATGGCGAGACGGCTCGGCGCAAAATCGACGCTCGTGCTGATCAACGAACCGGCCTATCAGGACTTCGCCGGCACCGCCGGTATCGACGCCTATATCAACCCGCGCGCCGTCACGATCTCCCGGGTGCTGCAGCATGTGCGCAAGGGCCGCATCCGGTCGGTCTACGCCGTGCAGAACGGCCTGGCCGAAGTGATCGAGGCGGAGGCGCTCGAAACGTCGCCGCTCGTCGGCAAGGCGCTGCGTGAGCTCGAGTTGCCCGACGGCATCCGCATCGGCGCGCTCTATCGCGACAAGGCCTATGTCCGTCCGGACGGCGACACGCGGATCAAGGCGAAGGATCGCGTGGTTCTGCTTGCGATCGCCGAGGCGGTCCGCGACGTCGAACAGCTTTTCCGAGTCAGCATCCAATATTTCTGAGGCCCGAGCCATGCCGCGAATCGCCTATGTCAATGGCGCCTATGTCCCCCATGCCGAAGCCGCCATTCATGTGGAGGATCGCGGCTACCAGTTTGCCGATGGCGTCTACGAGGTCTGCGAGGTGCGTCACGGCTTCATCGTCGACCTCACCCGCCATCTCGATCGCCTCGACCGCTCCCTGCGCGAACTCAGGATAGGCTGGCCGATGAGCCGGGCGGCGCTGACGCTTGTCATTCGCGAGGTGCTGCGCCGGAACCGGGTGAGGAACGGCCTCTTCTACCTGCAGGTGACGCGCGGGGTCGCACGCCGGGATCACGTTTTTCCGAGGAGCGACACGCCGCCCTCGATCGTCGTCACGGCAAAACGCACGGACGCAGCGGCGATCGCTCGAAAGAATGCCGAGGGCATCGCGGCGATAACCGTGCCGGAAAACCGCTGGGATCGGGTCGACATCAAGACCGTCGGCCTGCTGCCGAACGTCCTTGCGCGCCAGCAGGCTAAGGAACTCGGCGCCCAGGAAGCGATCTTCGTCGACGCGGACGGCACCGTTAAAGAGGGGGCGGCGACCAACGTCTGGATCGTCGACGCCAACGGGACCTTGCGCACGCGCCCGGCCGAGCACGGCATCCTGCGCGGCGTGACCCGCACCACGCTGATGGACGTGGCCAGGCCGCTGGGCCTCGAGGTCGAGGAGAGGGCCTTCTCCGTCGAGGAGATGCTCGCCGCCCGCGAAGTCTTCGTCACCGCAGCCACCAGCATCTGCTTTCCGGTCGTTGCGATCGACGGAAAGACGATCGGCAACGGTCATCCGGGAAGCATAGCGCAGAACATTCGGGAAGCCTTTTTCGACATTGCGGAAAAGACATTCATTTGATACCAAACTTGGAGAGGTGTCGGGGACGGTACGTGACGCCTCGAAATCGCAGAATTTGACAAAAACCCCGGCGAAAAAGGCCGGCAAATAAGAAAGAAGCGGCGCGATGGCGGAACGTTCTCAAAACTTGCAGGATCTCTTTCTCAATACGGTCCGCAAGCAAAAGATTTCTTTGACCATTTTCCTCATCAACGGCGTCAAGTTGACGGGTGTCGTAACATCGTTTGACAATTTCTGTGTCCTGTTGCGCCGCGACGGCCATTCGCAGCTCGTCTACAAGCACGCCATCTCGACGATCATGCCGGGTCAGCCGCTGCAGATGTTCGAGAATGAGGAAGCGGCATCCTGACGGGACGTGAGGAACATTACCAAGCGGGATTCAAAATCGTCGTCGATCATTCCGGAGCTCGAAAGGCTCCGCGACGACATGCGCGCGGTCGTTGTCGTCCCGGTCCTGAAGAAGACGGCCAAGGCTTCCGCCGAGATCATGTCCTCGCCGGCGACGCGCTCGGATGAAAGCCGGCTGGAGGAGGCGACCGGGCTGGCGCTCGCCATCGATCTCGACGTTGTCCACGGCACGATCGTTCCCGTCGCCCAGCCGAAACCGGGCACCTTGCTCGGCAGCGGCAAGATCGAGGAGATCGGCCATATCCTGAACGAGAAGGATGCCGGGCTGGTGATCGTCGACCACCCGCTGACGCCGGTCCAGCAGCGCAATCTCGAGAAGGAGTGGAACGCCAAGGTCATCGACCGGACGGGGCTGATCCTCGAGATTTTCGGTCGCCGCGCCTCCACCAAGGAGGGCACGCTGCAGGTCGACCTCGCTCATCTCAACTATCAGAAGGGCCGTCTGGTCCGCAGTTGGACCCACCTCGAGCGCCAACGCGGCGGCGCGGGCTTCATGGGCGGCCCGGGTGAAACGCAGATCGAGGCCGACCGTCGCCTGCTGCAGGAGAGGATCGTGCGGCTGGAGCGCGAGCTGGAGCAGGTGCGGCGCACGCGCCAGCTGCATCGCTCGAAGCGCAAGAAGGTGCCGCATCCGATCGTGGCGCTCGTCGGCTACACCAACGCCGGCAAATCGACGCTCTTCAACCGCATGACCGGGGCCGGCGTGCTCGCCGAGGACATGCTGTTCGCGACGCTCGATCCGACGCTCCGGCGCCTGAAGCTGCCGCATGGGCGCATGGTCATCCTCTCCGACACGGTCGGATTCATCTCCGACCTTCCGACGCATCTCGTCGCGGCCTTCCGGGCGACGCTGGAAGAGGTGCTCGAAGCCGACCTGATCCTGCACGTGCGCGATCTTTCCGATCCGGACAACCAGGCGCAGGCAAGCGACGTGCTGCGCATCCTCGCGGATCTCGGCATTGACGAAAAGGAGAGTGCCGAGCGCATCGTCGAGGTCTGGAACAAGATCGACAAGCTCGAGCCGGAGGTGCGCGAGGCGCTGGTCAACAAGGCGGCGAGCGCCGGCGACACGGTTGCCGTTTCGGCGATAACCGGGGAGGGGGTCGACGCGCTGCTCGCGGAAATCGGCAGCCGCCTTTCCGGCGTCATGACCGAGTGCACCGTCGTCCTGGGGCTCGACCAGCTGCAATTGCTGCCCTGGGTTTACGAGCATGCGATGGTCGACGCTCGCGAGGACCTCGAGGACGGCCGCGTCAGCCTCGACCTGCGCCTGACGGAGGCCGAAGCCGCCGAACTCGAGAGGCGCCTGGGCAACGGCCCGAAGCCGGTCGAAGAGGATTGGTGAGAATCCAATCTCTCCGCGCATTCCATGGCGTTTTTTGCTTGGACGTCGTGTGCTTGGGGTGACGGCTCTTTCGACACTGCATCATGACGCTGCTGGCGGGCATCACCTAACGGCATGCCGTTACGTCAGCTGCCTTTCGATCGCCTTTGCCGCCTGCCAGAGCTCTTCCATGCGCTCCAGCGATGCGGCGTCGAGGGTTTCGCCGCCGGCTTCGAGCTCCTTTTCGATATGGCCGAAGCGGCGGCGGAACTTGGTGTTGGTGCCGCGCAGCGCCATCTCCGGATCGGTGCCGATATGGCGGCCGATATTGACGAGCGCGAAGATCAGATCACCGAGCTCGTCGGCGACCTTTCGCCGGTCGCCATCCTTGAGCGCGTGCCGCAGCTCGGCGATTTCCTCCTCGACCTTGTCGAGGATCGGCTCCGGCTCGGACCAGTCGAACCCGACCTTTGCCGCGCGCTCCTGCAGCTTCAGCGCCTCGACCAGGGCCGGGAAGCTGCGCTGGATGGAGCCGAGATGGCCGGAGGGATCCTCGTGCGCCAATCCGCGCCGCAGGCGCCTCTGCTTCCGGTCGGCTTTCTCCGCCTGCTTGATCTCTTCCCATTGCAGCTTGACCGCCTCCGGCGTGCCGGCGTCGGAGCGGGCGAAAACATGCGGGTGGCGGCGGATCATCTTGCGGGTGATCGCCTCGACCACGTCGCCGAAGGAAAACTCGCCTGCCTCCTCCGCCATGCGGGCGTGAAAGACGACCTGGAGGAGCAGGTCGCCGAGTTCGTCGCAGAGGTCGTCCATATCATGGCGCTCGATCGCATCGGCGACCTCGTAGGCTTCTTCGATCGTATAGGGTTTGATCGTCTCGAAGGTCTGGACGATATCCCAGGGACAGCCCGTCTCCGGCTGGCGGAGCGCGGCCATGATGTCGAGCAGGCTTTGAATGTCGCGAGAAGGTTCCATTGGCTCAGTTCAGCGGTATGGCGTTGTTGTCCTTGCCCGCCTGATAGCTGTCGGACAGGCGATCGTAGCGCGCGCGAATGCGCTTATCCTGGGCGGTGAGCCGCTTCTCGGTTTCCGGGTCGGCACCCTGGAGGAGAACCGCGATCGAGGCCGATTTCCAGAAGGCGTTCGCCCGGGCATAGCCGCCCGGTTCGAGCCGGAAGACCTCCTTGAGGATCCTCAGATCATGCGGGATCGAGAAACTGTCGCGTGAATCCTCGTGACTGAAAAGATAGTAGAAATTGTCGAAACCGGCCCAGGTGATCGCGGAGAGACACATGGAGCAGGGCTCGTGGGTCGAAAGGAAGATCAGGTCTTTCGTGTCCGGCTTCTCGGTCATTTCATAGAAGCGCTTGAGCGCGTGGACCTCGCCGTGCCACAGCGGGTTCTCCGTTTCGTTGTTGGTTTCGGCGAGCACCAGCGACAGATCGGACTTGCGCAGGATGGCGGCGCCGAAGACCTTGTTGCCGGTCGCCACGCCCTTTTCGGTCAACGGCAGGATGTCGTTCTCGATGACGGTCAACAGGCGCTCGGCCAGTTCGTACTGATTCATTCTGCGCTCTCCTGTCCGCCGGCATTTAACTGAGGTCTGAGCGTCCGCGCAATGGCTGGGCGGGCCGAGAGGCCCGTGGCCACCGGAGATATTTGCTCAAAAAGATTGGCTGTCGAGCAAAACAATACGTGGCCATAAAAGCATTGAAATTTCTGTTTCTTCAATTGTTGCCCCCTATAGGGGATATTCGCCGCAGCCTGTAGAAGGAGCCACCCTATCGCCATGTCGCAGCAACTGTCTCTTTTCCCGGCCTTCTTTCGCGTCGCGCAGAAAAGCGTGGCGGTGTTCGGCAACGGGGATGAGGCTTTTGCCAAGGTGCGGCTGCTTCTGAACACGGAGGCGCGCATCGTCGCCTATGCGGATCGGCCGGAGCCGGCCTTCGCCGCCTACCTGAGCGACAACCGCATTGAAACGGTCGGTCAACCCTTTGCCGCCCACCAGGTCGACGGCGCCGCGCTGGTCTTCGCCGCGACCGGTGACGCGCTCGCGGACCGGGTGATCGTCGCGGCCGCGCGCGAGCGGAAAATTCCGGCGAACGCCGTCGACCAGCCGGACTATTGCGATTTCCTGACGCCGGCGCTCGTCAACCGCGCCCCGGTCGCCGTCGCGATCGGCACCGAAGGGGCGGGGCCGGTGCTTGCCCAGATGATCCGTGCGCAGATCGACCAGTTGCTGTCGCCATCGCTTGGCCTCGTCGCCTCGCTCGCCGCGGGCTATCGCGAGGCGGTCGACCGCCTCGTGCCGCGGGGCGTCGCCCGCCGCGTCTTCTGGCGGCGCTTTTTCTCGGGTCCGGTGGCCGACCATGTCGCGCTCGGCGATCTCGCCTCGGCGCGACGCGAGGCTTCCCGCTTGCTCGACGCTGCCGACCGCGTCTCCGGGCATGTCTGGCTCGTCGGTGCCGGCCCTGGTGCCGAGGATCTGCTGACGCTTCGGGCGCAGCGGGTGATGATGGAGGCCGACGCCATCGTTTATGACGCGCTGGTGCCGCAAGCGATCGTCGACATGGGCCGTCGCGACGCCGAGCGCCTCTCCGTCGGCAAGCGCAAGGGCTGCCACACGAAATCGCAGGGCGAGATCAACCAGTTGCTGGTGCGGCTCGCCGGCGAAGGCAAGCGCGTCGTTCGCCTGAAGTCCGGCGATCCGCTGGTCTTCGGGCGCGCCGGCGAGGAGATGGCGGCGCTGCGCGAGGCGGGAATCAGCTATGAGATCGTGCCGGGCATCACCTCGGCCTTCGCGGCAGCCGCCGATTTCGAACTGCCGCTGACGCTGCGCGGCGTTGCGTCGTCGCTGGTCTTCACCACCGGACACGACCTCACCGGCGACGTGCTTCCCGATTGGGCGCGGCTTGCCGTTTCCGGCGCGACGATTGCGGTCTATATGGGACGCTCCGTCGCGGCTTCGGTCGCCGGGCGGCTGATCAAGGCGGGCCTGCCGCGGGAGACGACGGTCGCCGTGGTCGAGAATGCCAGCCGCGCCGGACGTCGGCTCTTGCATGGGACGCTCAGGGACCTGCCGGACCTCGAGGCGCGGAGCGAACTCGACGGGCCGGTCATGGTGATCATCGGCGACGCGGTGGCGGGTGCGAATTTCGAGCGATCGGAGCCGCTTGCGGCCGGCCGCCGTCAGGGCGCAGGGAAGACTTCGGGCGCCGAGCGCGCCGAACAGATTTTGAATTGAGGACGACGCGAATGGTGGACAAGGTTTTGACGGCGAATCGTCTGGCGGATGGCATATCCGTCTGGCTCGACGCCTCCGGCAATTGGGTGGAGTCGCTCCAGGACGCCTTCGTCGCCCGCCATGCCGAGGCCGTCGCGGCGCTGGAGGCAACCGGAAAGCGCGCGTTCGACGAGAATAAAGTCGTGGACGTCAACGTTGTCGACGTCGAGGAAGTCGACGGCACGCTTCGCCCGCTGCGCATGCGCGAGCGGATCCGGGCCGAGGGGCCGACGATCCCCTATGCGCCCGGATATCACGGGCTTGCCGGCCCCAAGAATTTTGCTGCCTGAGGACCTGAGAGCCCATGTACCGTTACGACGAATTCGACCACGCTTTCGTTTCCGCCCGTGTCGAGCAGTTCCGCGACCAGGTCCAGCGGCGGCTGTCCGGCGAACTGGCCGAGGACGCCTTCAAGCCGCTGCGACTGATGAACGGCGTCTATCTGCAATTGCACGCCTACATGCTCCGCGTCGCCGTTCCCTACGGCACGCTGTCGAGCCGCCAATTGCGGATGCTCGCGCATATCGCCCGCAAATACGACCGCGGCTACGGTCACTTCACCACGCGCCAGAACATCCAGTACAATTGGCCGCGCCTTTCCGACACGCCGGACATCCTCCAGGAACTGGCAAGCGTCGAGATGCACGCGCTGCAGACCTCGGGCAACTGCATTCGTAACGTGACCGCGGACCATTTTGCCGGCGCAGCGGCCGACGAGGTCGCCGATCCGCGTCCCTATGCCGAAATCCTCAGGCAGTGGTCGAGCGTCCACCCGGAATTCTCGTACCTGCCGCGCAAGTTCAAGATCGCGGTGACCGGCGCCGAGCGCGACCGCGCCGCGATCCAGGTGCACGACATCGGCCTGCACCTGAAGAAGGACGAGAACGGCAAGCTCGGCTTCGCCGTCTATGTCGGCGGCGGGCAGGGGCGCACGCCGCTGATAGCCAAGAAGATCCGCGACTTCCTGCCGGAGGAGGATCTGCTCTCCTACACCACCGCGATCGTGCGCGTTTACAATCTCTACGGCCGTCGCGACAACAAGTACAAGGCGCGCATCAAGATCCTCGTCCACGAAACCGGTGCGGAGGAAATGGCACGTCAGGTCGAAGCCGAATTCGCCAACCTCAAGGACACGGAACTGAAGCTGCCGGATACCGACATCCAGGCGATCGCCGCCTATTTCGCGCCGCCGGCGCTGACCAACCGCCCGGAAGGCTGGGGCAATCTCGCCGGCTGGAAGAAGGCCGACCCTGCCTTTGCCGCGTGGGTGCACCAGAACGTCCAGCCGCACAAGCACCCCGATTACGGCATGGTGACGATCTCGCTGAAGCCGATCGGCGGCATCCCGGGAGACGCGAGCCACGAGCAGATGGACGCGGTCGCCGATATTGCCGAGGAATACGCCTTCGACGAGATCCGCGTCAGCCACGAGCAGAACCTCATCCTGCCGCATGTCGCGCTTGCCGACCTGGAGCCGGTCTACCGCGCGCTGGTGGCGGCCGGGCTGGCGACCGCCAATGCCGGGCTGATCACCGACATCATTGCCTGCCCGGGGCTCGACTATTGCGCGCTTGCCAATGCGCGCTCCATTCCGGTCGCGCAGGAGATTTCCAGCCGTTTCGGCGACCCCGAGCGGCAAGCCGAGATCGGTGAGCTGAAGATCAAGATTTCCGGCTGCATCAATGCTTGCGGCCACCATCATGTCGGCCATATCGGCCTTCTCGGTGTCGAGAAGAAGGGCGAGGAGCTATATCAGATCACGCTCGGCGGTTCCGGCGACGAGAACACGTCGATCGGCGAGATCATCGGACGCGGCTTCGCACCGGAAAAGGTGACGGATGCGGTGGAGACGATCGTCGATACCTATCTTGGCCTGCGCCGGGACAAGTCGGAAACCTTCCTCGAGGCCTACCGGCGCGTCGGGCCGCAGCCTTTCAAGGATGCGCTCTACGGCGGCAATGCCCAGGCAGCCGCTTGACGCAGGAACAAGGACGCAGGGGACAAGCGCAGATGACGAAAATCTGGAAAGAAACCGGCTTCGTGAACGATGATCCCTGGGTCATTGAAACGGAGGAGACCAAGGCGGGATCGAACGAGAAGGCGATACTGGGGCTTGGCGCCTTCCTGGAGGCGGCCGCCGCCGGCGACGTCTCCGGCCTCGGCGTGCTGATCGCCCCCGCCGACGATGTGACCCGCATTGCGCCCTATCTCGATCGCGTGGCGCTCGTCGCCGTGGCGTTTCCGGCCTTCAACGACGGCCGGTCTTTCAGCCACGCTTCGCTGCTGCGCTCGCGCCTTGGCTTCGCCGGCGAGATCCGCGCCGTCGGCGACGTGCTGATCGACCAGATCCCGCTGATGCTGCGTTGCGGCATCGACAGCTTTGCCGTCACCAACGCTACGGCAATCAAGCGGCTTTCCGAGGGCCGCCTGCCGGGCATCGACAATCATTACCAGCCGACGGCAAAACCGTCTGCCAATACGAACTCTTATAGCTGGCGGCGCGTTTCGTAAAAGAGACGACCGCGACAGTGTGAAGCAAGCCGAAATCCTCGAAAGCGACTATATTTGGAAGGGATTTCCTTTCAATTCGGCGTGGGTTGGAATATCCGCTTGTACTTGATAAAAAGCGTCACCATTACAGGACTGCAGCCACGATGAATGCTCCGGCAAAAAAGGAAGATTTCGCGGTACAGGCACCGGCAGGCGTCTTCGTCGAAACGGTCACGAGCGTCACCCACTACACGGACCGGCTCTTCCGCTTCCGCATGACCCGCCCGCAGGAGTTCCGCTTCCGCTCCGGCGAGTTCGCGATGATCGGCCTGATGGTTGGCGACAAACCCGTCTATCGCGCCTACTCGATCGCTAGCCCGGCCTGGGATGAGGAACTGGAGTTCTTCTCCATCAAGGTGCCGGATGGCCCGCTGACGTCGCACCTGCAGAAGATCAAGCCGGGCGATCAGGTGCTGATGCGCAAGAAGCCGACCGGTACGCTGGTGCTCGACGCGCTCGTGCCCGGCCGCAGGCTCTACATGTTCTCGACCGGTACGGGCATCGCTCCCTTTGCGAGCCTTATCCGTGATCCGGAAACCTACGAGAAGTTCGAGGAGGTTATCCTCACCCATACCTGCCGGGACGTCGCGGAACTGAAATACGGCTTCGACCTGGTCGAGGAAATCCGCAGCCACGAGTTCCTGAACGAGATCGTCGGCGACAAGCTCCGCCACTATGCGACGGTGACGCGCGAGGAGTATCCGTTCAAGGGCCGGATCACCGACCTTATGACGAACGGCAAGTTCTTCGCCGACCTGGGCCTGCCGCCGCTCGATCCGGCGGTCGATCGCGGCATGATCTGCGGCTCGACCGCCATGCTGAAGGATACCAAGGAAATCCTCGAGGCCGCCGGCCTGACGGAAGGCGCCAACAACAAGCCGGCCGAATTCGTCATCGAGCGCGCCTTCGTCGGCTGAACCGCGCCGCCTCTGCACATTGAATGAATAGGATGAGAGGCACGCCGTCAGCGTGCCTCTTTCTCATTGGCGGACGGAGCTTCGGGTAGGGGGTGTCACGGTCATCCCTCCGCGAGATAGTCCATCAGCCGCGACATGGCCGCGGCTGCTTCCGAAGGGTCCGCCGCTTCGATGGCGCGCATCGCCTCGACATGGCGCTCGACCGACCCCCGCATCTTTTCCGGCGAGGCGGACGCGAACCAGATGCGGCGCGCGTGGGTCTGGAGCGGCGCGAGTGCGGCGGTCAGGAAACGGTTGGGACAGGCTTCCTCCATCACCTCGTCGAACATCTTGTCGGCCACGAGGAATTCCTCCAGGTCGCCGCGCTCGGCGCAGCCCATCATTTCCCGGGCGCAGTCGCCGATCGCCCTACGCGCTTCGGCACTTGCCTCATCCGCCACGAGGGCGGCGGCCAGCGGTTCCAGTCGCTTGCGGGTCTCCATCACATGCGCCCGGTCGTCGGGCCGGATGATCGTGATCTGCAGCCCGACGCGTGCGCGGATTTCGATCAGCCCCTGCCAGGCGAGCTTCTGGATCGCTTCGCGGACCGGCGTCCGGCCGCAATTGGCGCGTTCAAGGAGTTGCCGTTCGGTGACGAGCGCTCCCGGCTCCAGCTTCAATGTGACGATAAGACGTTCGAGCGCCAGGTAGGCGAGGTGGGCTTGCGATCGATTTTGCATGAGCATCGCCGAAACTGACATATCAGAGGTTGCCACCATCCAGGATGGCTGGCAAGCACATCGCCGGTGCCTGCAGCGCCGCGCGTCCGCGGAAATCTCGCTGTAGCGCTTTGAATTTGCTGCGTGTCTTCGTCCTTGAATCGGGGTCGATTTACGGAGACATGCAGTAGCGCAGCCGGGCCGGCTCCGGCCACGAATGGAAACGGCCCACCTTCAAGGTGGGCCGTGCCGGTTCGCGAAATGCGCTGCCGTGTCAGTGCAGGATCTGGCTCAGGAACAGCTTGGTGCGCTCGTGCTGCGGATTGTCGAAGAATTCGGCCGGCGAATTCTGTTCGACGATCTGGCCCTGGTCCATGAAGATCACGCGATTGGCAACCTGGCGCGCGAAGCCCATTTCGTGGGTCACGCACAGCATGGTCATGCCTTCCTCGGCGAGGCTGACCATGGTGTCCAGCACTTCCTTCACCATTTCCGGGTCGAGCGCGGAGGTCGGCTCGTCGAACAGCAGGATCTTCGGCCGCATGCACAGGGACCGCGCAATGGCGACGCGCTGCTGCTGGCCACCCGAGAGCTGCCCCGGATATTTGTGGGCCTGCTCGGGAATCTTGACGCGCTTCAGGAAGTGCATCGCGATTTCCTCGGCCTCCTTCTTCGGCATCTTGCGCACCCAGATCGGCGCGAGCGTGCAGTTTTCCAGGATCGTCAGATGCGGGAACAGGTTGAAGTGCTGGAAGACCATGCCGACCTCGCGGCGCACTTCGTCGATCTTCTTGAGGTCGTTTGTGAGTTCGATCCCGTCGACGACGATCTTGCCCTTCTGATGTTCCTCGAGACGGTTGATGCAGCGGATCATCGTCGATTTGCCGGAGCCCGACGGGCCGGCGATGACGATGCGCTCGCCGCGCATCACCTTGAGGTTGATGTCGCGCAGAACGTGGAAATCACCGTACCACTTGTTCATGTTGGTGATTTCGATAGCAACATCCGTCGTCGAGATGGTCATCTTCGATGCGGTGGCAGTGTTTGCCATGGTTTTTTCCCCTTTTTTTATCGTTGGCTTCTGTCGAGCACGCGTTCCATGAAGCCGGAATAGCGCGACATGCCGAAGCAGAAAAGCCAGAAGACGAAGCCCGCGAAAATCAGGCCGGTCAGCGGTGTTACGGCGGATGCCCAGTTCGTGTCGGTGAAGTTCAGCCGGACGATGCCGAGCAGGTCGAACATGCCGATGATCGAGACGAGGGAGGTGTCCTTGAACAGGCCGATGAAGGTGTTGACGATGCCCGGGATCACCAGCTTCAGCGCCTGCGGCAGAACGATGAGGTTCATCTTCTGCCAGTAGCTGAGGCCGAGCGAGTCGGCGCCTTCGTATTGACCCTTCGGGATCGCCTGCAGACCGCCGCGGACCACTTCCGCCATGTAGGCGGAGGCGAAGAGCGACACGCCGATGAGCGCCCGCAGGAACTTGTCGAAGGTGACACCCTGCGGCAGGAACAGCGGCAGCATCACGCTTGCCATGAACAGGACCGTGATCAGCGGAACGCCGCGCACCACCTCGATGAAGACGGTGCAGAGCATCTTGATCACCGGCATGTTCGACCGCCGCCCGAGTGCGAGCAGAATACCCAACGGCAGTGAAACGGCGATGCCGACGAACGACAGTGCCAGGGTGACCATCAGGCCGCCCCAGAGCGGCGTCTCGACGTAAGGAAGGCCAAGCCAGCCGCCGGGCAGCAGGATCGTGGCGATGATCGGCAGGACCACCAGCAGCAATACCGCGTTCAATCCCTTGTAGGGGATCTTGGGAATCAGCATCGGTACGAGGAACAGCACGAAGAGTATGCCGACGAGAGCCGGACGCCACCGTTCTTCGAGCGGATAGCGGCCGAAGATGAACTGGCCGAACTTGGCATTGACGAAGGCCCAGCATGCGCCGCTCCAGCCTTCGGGCTGCGTGCCGCCCTGCGCCAGCGTGGCACAGACGCCGCGGCCGCCGCCGGTCCAGGCGGCATCGATGAACAGCCAGTTTATCGCCGGCGGCACCAGCCATGCCAGGATGAGCAGGCTGATGATCGTCAGGACGGTGTCCTTTGGCGTCGCGAAGAGATTCTTCCTGAGCCAAAGCATGATGCCGGTGTCGAGCGCCGGGGCCGGTGAGGCTTCGATCATTGAAGCACGAACGAAACTTGCCTGATGCGTGCTCATTGTCTCACCTCTCCACCAGCGCCATACGGGCGTTGTACCAGTTCATGAACAGCGAGGTCGCGAGGCTCAGGCTGAGATAGACGATGAGCCAGATGCTGACCACTTCGATGGACTGCCCCGTCTGGTTGAGGATCGTGCCGCCGACGGCGACGAGATCCGCATAGCCGACCGCGACCGCCAGCGACGAGTTCTTGGTCAGGTTGAGATACTGGCTGGTCAATGGCGGAATGATGATGCGCATCGCCTGCGGCACGATGACGAGACGAGTCGTCAGCCGCGGCCGGATGCCAAGTGCATGGGCTGCCTCGGTCTGGCCCTTCGACACGCCGCGGATGCCGGCGCGTACGATCTCGGCGATGAAGGCGGCGGTGTAGAAGGACAGGGCGAGGAAAAGCGACATGAATTCCGGCCCGACGACCGAGCCGCCCGTCAGGTTGAACTTGCCCGCGACCGGCAGGTCGAAGGTGAGCGGCGCGCCTGCGGCAACGAAGGTGACCAGCGGCAGGCCGATGATGAGCCCGAGCACGGTCCAGAGCACGGGCAGCCGCTGGCCGGTCGCCTCCTGCCGCTTGCGCGCATAGCGGGCGAAAAACACGCTCGCGGCGATCGCGACGAGGAACGCCAGCAACGCATATTCCGCGCCTTCCCCGAAAATGGGCCTCGGGAAGGCGACGCCGCGATTGCTCACGAAGATATCGAAGGGCAGGGCGAGCGCGTCGCGCGCCTGCGGCAGGATCGCCAGCACGCCGCTGTACCAGAAGAAGATGACGAGCAGCGGCGGGATGTTGCGGAACACCTCGACATAGGTCAGCGACAGCTTGGCGATGATCCAGTTGTGCGAAAGGCGCCCGATGCCGACGAGAAAGCCGATGATCGTTGCCGTGACGATACCGGTGATCGCCACCAGCAGCGTGTTGACGAAGCCGACGACGAGCGCGCGGCCGTAGCTGGAATCGCTCGTGAACGCGATCAGCGACTGGCCGACATCGAATCCCGCCCGGCTGTTCAGAAATCCGTAGCCGGAGGCGATATTGGCGCGCCTCAGGTTCTCGACGGTGTTGTCGGCGATCCAGTAGACGAGGACCGCGAGTATGATGATGGTGACTGCCTGGTAGAATATTCCGCGCACCTGGGGATCGTTGATGATCGATCCCGAGGACTTGCTTTTTTCAGGCGCATTCGTGACGCCAATGGCCATGCAATGCCTCTTTCCCCAATCCGCCCTTTCCGGGCGTTCTTATTTTGGAACGGAGGAGCGGGTGAGCCGCTCCTCCGGTGGAGTCGGTTAGCGGACCGGCGGCGCGTACTGGATGCCGCCCTTGTTCCACAGGGCGTTCAGGCCGCGCTCGATCTTGAGCGGGCTGCCGGCGCCGATGTTGCGGTCGAAGACTTCGCCATAGTTGCCGACGGCCTTGATGATGTTCACGGCCCATTCGTTGGTCAGACCAAGGTCCGTGCCGATCTTGCTGTCGGCTTCAACGCCGAGGAAGCGCTGGACGTCGGGGTTCGTCGACTTCTTCATTTCCTCGACATTCGCCTGCGTGATGCCGAATTCCTCGGCCTGGATCAGCGCGAAGTGAACCCAGCTCACGATGTCGAACCACTGATCGTCGCCCTGGCGGACGGCCGGGCCGAGCGGCTCCTTGGAGATGATTTCCGGCAGGATCATGTGATCGTCCGGATTGGAGAGGGTCAGGCGCAGCGAATAGAGGCCGGACTGGTCGGTGGTGTAAACGTCGCAACGGCCGGCATCATAGGCCGCGTTGACTTCTTCGAGCTTCTCGAACACGACCGGATTGTACTGCAGGTTGTTCGTCTTGAAGTAGTCGGCGAGGTTGAGCTCGGTCGTGGTGCCGGTCTGCACGCAAACGGCCGCGCCGGAAAGTTCGAGGGCCGACTTCACGTTGAGGCTCTTGCGCACCATGAAGCCCTGGCCGTCATAGTAATTGACCGGGCGGAAGTTGAAGCCGAGAGCGGTGTCGCGGTTGATCGTCCAGGTCGTGTTGCGGGCGAGAACGTCCACTTCACCGGACTGCAGCGCCGGGAATCGCTCCTTTGCGGAGGTCGGCGTGTACTTGACCTTGGTCGCGTCGCCAAAAACCGCGGCGGCGATCGCCTTGCAGTAGTCGACGTCGAAACCGCTCCAATTGCCCGAGGCGTCGGGTGCCGCGAAACCGGCGAGGCCGGTGTTGACGCCGCACTGGACAAAGCCCTTGGCCTTCACGTCGTCAAGGGTCGCGGCGGAGGCCGCGTTTGCGCCAATCCCCATGACAGCAGCGCCAACAAGGGCTGTCAGAATTCTTCTTGCCATTTTTGTGAACCTTTTCGGTTGTTGTTAGTTCCCGTCTGCACCGTCGCGCGCATCGGCGCGTGCAGCCTCATGCCACCCTCCTGGCGTGAGTGCAATCTATCTCATGCTCAAAATGTATGAGGGTCAAGAGATGTTGCTGATTTTCTGGTTTTCCATGTGAAAAACCTGAAAGTCGGCGGAAATTTACGCAGAATTTGCGGGAAAACCGGCCGAACCTGAATAAAAAACCGCCAATTGCGCCTTTTCCGCGCGCCTTTGTCTGGGTAATGAATTTCCCCTTGACCTCGCCGGTTCGCCGTTCGATGACGAGCCAACGAGTTTTTAAGAGGCGGATTCCTTCTATGGCAGACAAGCTCAGCGCGCTCGGAAAAATTGGCGTCAACACGCGCCTCGCCCACAGCGGCAACAACCCTTCCGACTTCCATGGTTTCGTCAATCCGCCCGTGGTCCACGCCTCCACCGTGCTCTTTCCCAATGCGAGGACCATGGAGACCCGGGCGCAGAAATATACCTACGGCACGCGCGGCACGCCGACGACCGATGCCCTTTGCGAGGCGATCAACGAGCTCGAGGGGGCGGCCGGAACGATTCTCGTCCCATCCGGCCTCGCGGCGGTCACCGTGCCGTTCCTCGCCTATCTGTCGTCGGGAGATCACGCGCTCATCGTCGATTCGGTCTATTTCCCGACGCGACATTTCTGCGACACGATGCTCACCCGGCTGGGTGTGACGGTCGAATATTACGATCCGATGATCGGTGCCGGTATCGAGAACCTGATCAGGCCGAACACGCGACTAGTCCACACGGAAGCGCCGGGGTCCAATACGTTCGAGATGCAGGATATCCGGGCGATTGCCACGGCGGCGCATCGGCATGGATGCATCGTGACAATGGACAACACCTGGGCGACACCGGTCTATTTCCGGCCGCTCGAGCACGGCGTCGACATTTCCATCCATGCGGCGACCAAATATCCGTCCGGCCATTCGGACGTGCTGCTCGGCACGGTATCGGCCAATGAGAGGCATTGGCCGGCGCTCAGCGAAGCGATGGTGACGCTCGGCGTATGCGTCTCGCCGGATGACAGCTATCAGATTCTGCGCGGCCTGCGCACCATGGGCGTTCGGCTCGAGCGCCATCAGGCAAGCGCGCTGGAGATCGCCAAATGGCTCGAGAGCCGCGATGAGGTGGCGCGCGTGCTGCATCCGGGCTTGCCGAGCTTTCCGGGGCACGAGCTGTGGAAGCGCGATTTCGGCGGTGCGAGCGGCATCTTCTCCTTTGTCCTCAGCTCTGCGCCGGAAAAGAGCAAGGCGAAAGCGCATGCGTTCCTCGACGCGCTGTCGCTGTTCGGGCTCGGCTATTCCTGGGGCGGATTCGAAAGCCTTGCGGTCCATGTGAACCTAGCCGACCGCAAAGTCGCCAAGGCCCCGTCCGAGGGGCCGGTCATCCGGCTGCAGATCGGGCTCGAGGACGTTCCCGACATCCGCCGCGATATCGAGGCGGGACTCGCGGCTGCCAACGCGGTCTGATTTCTCGGGGCGCCGCGCTTCTACCGCCTTGGCGCGCCGTAGCCATAGAGCCAGTCGAGGTCGGCCGCGAGCGCTTCGGGGCCCTTGGTGGCGAGGACCAGGTTGCGGGCGATCCTCACCGGGCCGGCAGCATGGTAGGCGAACCGGTTGAAAGCGGCGCGCTTGCGCACCCGCTCGATCCGCGGCCTGCGGGCGGCGTCGTATCGAGCGAAGGCGGAGGGGATGTCGGAAGCGTCGGTGAGGCAGCGGGCCAGCTCGCGCGCATCCTCGATCGCCATCGCAGCGCCCTGGGCCGCGAAAGGCGTCATGGCATGGGCGGCATCGCCGATCAGGATCGTGTCGCGGCCGTTATGCCAGGAGCCGCCATCGACGGTGCAAAGCGGCCAGTAGGTTGCCGAGGCGGCAACCTCGAGCATGCGGCGCAAATCGGGATGCCAATCCTTGAATGCCGCCGCGAACTCCTGTCGCCTGTCTTCCGAATCGCGGCCCGCCCAGACACTGTCCGACGGCTTGCCGGCAACGATCGCGACCAGGTTGAAGCCGCCGCTTTCCCGGATCGGGTAGGCGACGAGATGCGCGTTCGGCGCCAGGAAGGCGGTGACCGGGTCGGCCGAGAGGCACCCGGCCGCCTGCGCACCGGGCAGCATCAGGCGCCAGGCGATGTTGCCGGAAAATCGGACGGCGGCGGCGCCGGGGATCGATGCGCGCATGCGCGACCAGATGCCGTCCGCGCCGACGATGATGCCTGGCCGGCGCCGGATCGCTTCCGTGATGACCTCTGACGGGTCGCGCTCGATGCGGTATCCGAGATGAAGGCGGCAGAGTGGTTCGGAGGCGACGGCGTCGAGCAGGATCTTCTGCAGACTGGCGCGATGCAGGACGCCGTAGGGTGCCGCCCACCGTTCGCGGGCCCGGGCGCCGGCCGGCACGCTTGCGAGCGGCCGCAGCGAGCGCCCGTCGACGAGCGAGATCGAATCGGGTTCGCTCCAGACGGCTTCGAGCGCCGGGCCCAGCCCGAGTTCGATCAGGATCCGCGAGGCGTTCGGCGAGAGCTGCAGTCCGGCGCCGACTTCCGTGAGCTCGCCGGCCTGCTCGAATACCTCCGTTGCGAGACCCTGCCGTGCAAGGCCGAGCGCCGTCGTCAGGCCGGCGACGCCGGCACCCACGATCGCGACCGGTTCAGCGTTCCGCATCGATGTTGCGCCGCCGACCGCGAAGGGTCAGGCGGCCTTGTTGGCGAACAGGCACCCCGGCGGAATCGTCTCGGTCGCCTTCAGCGAAGGATTGTAGCGGTAGAGCGTCGAGCAGTAGGAACAGACCTTTTCGTTGTCGTCGCCCATGTCGATGAAGATGTGCGGATGGTCGAACGGAACCGATGCGCCGGTGCACATGAATTCCTTCACGCCGATCTCGATGACCCGGTGCCCGCCGTCGTTCTGGAAATGGGGGATGCTGTGGCCGGCCATGTCGTACTCCGAATGGATGCAAGTCTCTGGTGTCGATTTTGCCGGCACCATAGTGAGCTTTAATGCAAATGTGTAGCAGCAAACATGCCGCGCCCCGCGGTTTTTGGACCCGAGCGGTTTTCGCCGTCGCCCCGGGGACTTGTTTTATCTGCGTCGTTGTCACAAAAACCGCTACACACTTCCGCGGCATGCATCAGTTTGCCGCGCAAATCAGGAAAACCAGGAACGCGAGATGGACCTCAACCCTCCGCCATTTTCCCGCTTTGTGCATGACGGACTGGAGATCGCCTTCTTCGACGAGGGCGATCCCTCGGGAGACCCGATTCTTCTCATCCACGGCTTCGCTTCGAGCGCCAACGTCAATTGGGTGTTTCCGGGTTGGCTGAAGACGCTCGGCGACGCCGGCTACAGGGTCATCGCCCTCGACAACCGCGGCCATGGGGCGAGCAGCAAGCCCTACAATCCCTCGCTCTACCATCCGCAAGAGATGGCCGGCGATGCGGCGGCGCTGCTGGTGCACCTCGGCATCGCCGAGGCGCACGTGATGGGCTATTCGATGGGTGCGCGCATTTCCGCTTTTCTCGCCCTGCACCACCCGGCCCGCGTGCGATCGCTGGTCTTCGGCGGCCTCGGCATAGGGATGGTAACGGGCGTGGGTGAGTGGGACCCGATCGCCGACGCGCTGGTGGCGCCGTCGCTCGAAGTCGTGACGCACCCGCGCGGACGGATGTTCCGCGCCTTTGCCGATCAGACGAAAAGCGACCGGCAGGCGCTCGCCGCCTGCATATCGACCTCGCGGGATCTGCTTTCGCCGGAGGAGGTGGCCCGCATCGAAGTGCCGGTCCTGATCGGCGTCGGCACCAAGGACGACATCGCGGGTTCGGCCGAGGAGCTTGCAGCATTGATGCCGCATGCGAGGGCGCTGGATATTCCCGGGCGCGACCATATGCTCGCGGTCGGCGATCGTGTCTTCAAGAGGGCCGTCCTGGAGTTTCTGGCCGAGGTGGGGTGAGCACTGGATCAAGCCACCGGGGGCGAAATGCGGCAAGGCCATTTATGTCGACCGGGATTTGCCCTATATATGAGCCAATGACGGCACAAGTCCTGTGACCGGCGTCCACGGACCGGCGACCAGACTGACCAGCCGAGGACCGACCAGGAAGGGAGAGCGACATGGTCGCCAAGACCGAACTTCGCCATACGGAAACGCTGAAGGCCGTCGATCCGATCTGGGACAGTTTGCGCGAGGAGGCGCGGGCGGCTGCAGAGCGTGACCCGATGCTCGCCGCCTTCCTCTATTCGACGATCGTCAACCAGCACTCGCTGGAAGAATGCGTCATCTACAGGATTTGCGAGCGGCTCGACCATCCCGATCTGCAGGCGAATCTGCTGCACCAGACCTTTGCCGAAATGATCGAGGATTGGCCCGAATGGGGCGCGATCCTGCGCGTCGACATCCAGGCGGTCTACGATCGCGATCCCGCCTGCACCCGCTTCCTCGAACCCGTGCTCTATTTCAAGGGCTTCCATGCCATTCAGACGCATCGTCTGGCCCATTGGCTGTGGAATCGCGGGCGGCGGGATTTCGCGCTTTATCTCCAGAGCCGTTCGTCGAGCGTCTTCCAGACCGATATCAATCCGGCCGCCCGCATCGGGCGCGGCATCTTCCTCGACCACGCGACCGGCCTCGTCGTCGGCGAGACGGCGGTGATCGGCGACAACGTGTCGATCTTGCATGGCGTGACGCTCGGCGGCACCGGCAAGGAGGGCAGCGACCGCCATCCGAAGATCGGCAACGGCGTGCTGATCGGAGCCGGCGCCAAGATTCTCGGCAATATCCATATCGGCCATTGCTCGCGCGTGGCTGCGGGCTCGGTGGTGCTGAAGCCCGTTCCTCCGAAGACGACGGTGGCCGGCGTTCCCGCAAGGGTCGTCGGCGAGGCCGGATGCTCGGAGCCCTCGCGTCAGATGGATCAGATCCTCGCGACCTTCGATATCTGAAACTGCAACTGCGGCGGCAGCGCCGGTTTCGCTCGAACACGAGGAGAAATTCAGGCGGCAATTTCATGTACTTGCGGCCGTTTCTGCATGTCTCCACGGGCGTCGGTGCCGTAATGGGTTTACACCCGGCAATCGCCCATGCGAGAAGCGCCGCAAATCAACCGGCTACGGAGAATAGATTTGAAGCCCGAAGAAATCCGCAAGCTTGAAGCCTATTTCAAGCGCACCCTCAATCAGTCGATGATCGTCAAGGCCCGCCCGAGAAAGGACGAGTCCGCCGAAGTCTATCTTGGCGACGAATTTCTCGGCGTGGTCTTCCGCGACGAGGAGGATGGCGAGCTTTCCTACAATTTCTCGATGGCGATTCTGGACGTCGATATCTAAGTCCGCAACACTTGCTTTCGGGGCCCGGCGCTGAGGATCAGCCCGGGCCTTTTTGTTATAAATCATACTTTTCCGAGAAATTCCGGGAAGGCTTTCCGCCTTTGCCAAGTCGTTGCAAGTGTTGTGCTTTATTGCAATGCACACCGAACTTGACTTTTTGTGTGCGGTGCACCTAAACTAAATTGTCGAGCCGAGCCGTCAAAAGGAGCACCCGATGTTTAACTTCGACGACGCCAACAAGAAGAGCAAGGAAGCCATGGATGTGGCGGTGAAGAGCTATTCCGCCCTGACCAAAGGCCTCCAGGCCATTGCGACAGAAACGGCGGACTACTCCAAGAAGACTTTCGAGGACAGCATTGCCCATCTCGAAAAGCTCGCGAGCACAAAGAGCCTCGAGGCTGCATTCGAGCTTCAGACGAACTATCTGAAGGCAAGCTATGAAGGCTTCGTCACCGAAGCGACGAAGATCGGCGAGATGTATGCGGATCTCGCCAAGGATGCCTACAAGCCCTATGAGGCGCCGGTTGCCAAGGCAGCGGGCCCGGTCAAGGCTGCCGCTGCCGCCTGACGATTTCATGAGATCGCCATCTTCGGAAGGCCGGCCGCGAAAACCGCGGCCGGCCTTTTGGCTTTGAATACCGGTTGTCTTCACGTCCCGGGGCGCGGCGCGCAAAAGTTGCGGCGGCGGCGGAAGAAAAATGATCAATCTTGTGCTTGGCCGTGCGAATATGATTGCAGTGCGTTGGTTCGGTCTTAAAATCCAAGAACGAACCATTAGATAAAGGCAAGCACGTCGTGGCCCGGCTCTCAGGAATCCGCGGCTGTCAAGGGAATGAAGAAGAATGATCGCCAAGTCGATCCGGATGCAGCAGGGAAGCGAAGGAGACAAGGGCGGCCCGGGTCGTGGCACGTCCGTCATCACACGCACCAAGCCGAAGACCAAGAAGCCGAGTTTGTACCGCGTCCTGCTTTTGAATGACGATTACACGCCGATGGAGTTTGTCGTTCATATTCTGGAGCGCTTCTTTCAGAAGAACCGGGAAGAGGCGACCCGCATAATGCTACATGTCCACAACCATGGCGTTGGGGAATGCGGCGTCTTCACCTACGAGGTCGCCGAAACCAAAGTGACGCAGGTGATGGATTTTGCCAGGGAGCATCAACATCCGTTGCAATGCGTCATGGAAAAGAAATGAGGAACTAACGTGCCAACATTTTCGCCCAGCCTCGAAAAGGCGCTGCATCAGGCACTGACTTATGCCAACGAGCGCCATCATGAATATGCGACGCTCGAGCACCTGCTGCTGGCATTGATCGACGATGCCGATGCGGCGGCCGTGATGGGCGCGTGCAACGTCAATCTCGATACGCTTCGCAAGACCGTGACCGATTACGTCGACAATGAATTGTCGAACCTGGTCACCGGCTACGACGAGGATTCGAAGCCGACGGCTGGCTTTCAGCGCGTGATCCAGCGCGCCGTCATCCATGTCCAGTCCTCTGGCCGCGAGGAGGTGACCGGCGCCAACGTGCTCGTCGCGATCTTCGCCGAGCGCGAGAGCCATGCCGCCTATTTCCTGCAGGAGCAGGAGATGACCCGTTACGACGCGGTCAATTTCATTTCGCACGGAATCGGCAAGCGGCCGGGCAGCTCCGAGTCGCGGCCCGTGCGCGGCGCTGAAGACCAGGAGTCCGAGCAGAAGCCATCACGCGAAAGCGAGGAGGCCGGTCCGAAGAAGCAGCAGGATGCGCTGACCGCCTATTGCGTCAACCTCAACGAGAAGGCGAAGTCCGGAAAGATCGATCCGTTGATCGGCCGTCATGCCGAGGTCAACCGGACGATCCAGGTGCTTTGCCGCCGGTCCAAGAACAACCCTCTCTATGTCGGCGACCCGGGCGTCGGAAAGACCGCGATCGCCGAGGGGCTCGCCAAGCGCATCGTCGAGAAGAAGGTGCCCGAGGCGCTTCAGGACGCCACGATCTTCGCGCTCGACATGGGGACGCTTCTGGCCGGAACGCGCTACCGCGGCGACTTCGAGGAACGCCTGAAGCAGGTGGTCAAGGAACTCGAGGACTATCCCGGCGCGGTGCTCTTCATCGACGAGGTCCACACCGTCATCGGCGCAGGCGCGACGTCTGGCGGAGCCATGGACGCGTCGAACCTGCTGAAGCCGGCGCTCTCCTCCGGCTCGATCCGCTGCATCGGATCGACGACCTACAAGGAGTATCGCCAGTTCTTCGAGAAGGACCGGGCGCTTGTCCGGCGCTTCCAGAAGATCGACGTCAACGAGCCGACGATTGCGGACACGATCGAGATCATGAAGGGCTTGAAGCCCTACTTCGAGGATTACCACCAGCTCAAGTACTCGAACGACGCCATCAAGGCGGCGGTCGAGCTCTCGGCCCGTTACATCAATGACCGGAAGCTGCCGGACAAGGCGATCGACGTCATCGACGAGTCCGGCGCCGCGCAAATGCTCCTGCCCCTCAACAAGCGCCGCAAGCTGATCACCGAAAAGGAGATCGAGGCGACGATCGCGACGATGGCACGCATTCCGCCGAAGACGGTTTCCAAGGACGATGAGGCGGTGCTCGCCAATCTGGAGAAGGAACTGCGGTCCGTCGTCTACGGTCAGGATCTGGCGATCGAGGCGCTCGCCTCGTCGATCAAGCTGGCGCGCGCGGGTCTAAGGGAACCCAACAAGCCGATCGGCTGCTATGTCTTCACCGGCCCGACCGGCGTCGGCAAGACGGAGGTGGCCAAGCAATTGGCGGCGTCCCTCGGCGTCGAACTGCTTCGCTTCGACATGTCGGAATACATGGAACGCCATACGGTCTCCAGGCTGATCGGCGCGCCGCCCGGCTATGTCGGCTTCGATCAGGGCGGCCTGCTCACCGACGGGGTCGACCAGCACCCGCACTGCGTGCTGCTGCTCGACGAGATCGAGAAGGCGCATCCGGACCTGTTCAACATTCTGTTGCAGGTGATGGACCATGGCTCGCTGACCGACCATAACGGCAAGAAGATCGACTTCCGCAACGTCATCCTCATCATGACCACCAATGCCGGTGCATCCGACATGGCGCGACCGGCGATCGGCTTCGGTTCGTCGAAGCGGACCGGTGAGGATGTCGAGGCGCTCAATCGGCTGTTCACGCCGGAGTTCCGCAACCGTCTCGATGCGGTCATTCCGTTCGCGTCGCTGCCGACCCCGGTCATCCACAAGGTCGTGCAGAAGTTCGTCATGCAGCTCGAGACGCAGCTTGCCGAACGCAACGTCACCTTCGACCTCGCGCCGGATGCCGTCGCCTGGCTCGCCGAGCAGGGTTATGATGAAAAGATGGGTGCGCGGCCGCTGGCCCGTGTCATCCAGGAAAACATCAAGAAGCCGCTTGCCGACGAAATCCTCTTCGGCAAGCTCAAGAAGGGCGGCGTCGTCAAGGTGACGATCGGGACGAAGGAGGACGGCTCCAAGGGCTTGATGCTCGAGGCCGTTCCGGAAACCGCACCGATCAAGCCGAAGGCCGAGGTGTCTCGCCCGGCAAGCAGGAGCGCCAAGCCCAGGAAGGGTGAGGCGAAGGAGCCTGTCGCTGCCGAGGCGGATCCGAAGGCCAAGCCGAAGAAGACGGCGGCGAAGGCCTCGAAGGACGATGCGGCTCCCCTCAAGGGGCGCACGGTCCCGAAGGTGCCGCGCAAGAAATAACGCAATCGCGACTGTGCCTGACAGTGCCGGGCGGCTCCGCCCGGCACTGTCGTGTTGAGCGGGGAGCGTAGAGTTCGCGTGACGTCCAAGAACCGTGCAAAAGAAGAACGATCCTCCCTCGGCTGGTTTCTGGCCGGTGCGCGCGGGATCGTCAGTCTCCCCGCCATCATTCTGATGCTTTCCTTCGTCGGCTTCTGTGCCCTGACCGTCCAGGCGGGAATCCCGCCGGAACAGGTCGTGTTCATGGTCGGTGCCGTATGGGCCTTGCCGGCAAAGGTCATCCTCGTGAGCTCGATCTTGAGCGGCGCCAGCCTCGCCACGGCCTTTCTTGCCGTGACGCTTTCGTCGGTCCGCCTGATGCCGATGGTCGCCGCGCTCGTTCCAGAACTGCGCACGCCGAAGACGCCGACCTGGCTGCTTCTCGTCTTGTCGCACTTCATCGCGATCACCGCCTGGGTCTTCGCCATGGAGCGTGTGCAGGATGTGCCGCGCCATCATCGCGTGACCTATTTCGCCGGTTTCGGCATCACGCTGGTCGCCACGAACATGATGCTCGTCGGCATCGTCTACCACGTCGTCGCCGAATTCCCGCCGATCATCGCCGGCTGCCTCTTTTTCCTGACGCCGGTCTATTTCCTCGCCTCGATCTGGCATTCGGCGCGCCATCCGGTGGTCTATCTGGCGCTCGCCACCGGCCTCGTCTCCGGGCCACTCTTCTACTGGATCGCACCGGAATTCGACATTCTGCTCGCCGGCGTCGTCGGCGGAACGCTCGCCTGGCTGGCCGAACGCCTGTGGCGCGGGCAGCGGAGGGCGGGCGCATGAGCTGGCAGGATGGATGGTGGGCCTATGCCTTCATCGCGATCGCCGGTTGGCTCGCGACCGACATCTGGCGTTGGCTGGGGGTGCTTGCGGGCAAGCGGCTTCGCGACGATTCCGAAGCCTTGAACTGGGTGAGGGCGGTGGCGACCGCCCTCGTCGCAGCCGTGATCGCGAAGCTCATCCTCTATCCGACGGGCGTTCTGGCGCAATCGCCCCTCGGGCTCCGTCTCGGCGCGGTCATCGTGGGTGCGGTCGCCTTCTTCCTCGCCCGCCAAAAGCCGGCCGCCGGCATCGCGACCGCAATCGCAACGCTGGCTGCAGGGCTCTGGTGGCTCGGCTTTTGAGAGCCCTCGGCGCGAGAACCCTCTTTCAGAGCGCCCGGCGGATCTTCTCCGCATTCGCCGCCAGCACCTCGCCATCCTCCGTTTTTCCGGAATGCGGCTTCAGTGGAACGCCGTCGCGGCGAGGGATGACATGGAAATGCAGGTGGAAAACCGATTGCCCGGCCGGTGGCTCGTTGAACTGCATGATGGTGACGCCGTCCGCGTCGAAGGCGGCCTTCGCCGCGATCGCGATCTTCTGGACCGTGGCGATCAGCGTCGGCAGGGTGGCGGGATCGGCATCGAGAATGTTGCGCGACGGCGCCTTCGGCAGCACGAGCACGTGTCCTTCCGCCTGCGGCATCACGTCCATGAACGCGACCGTCGCCTCGTCCTCGTAGACGCGGTGCGAGGGGATTTCGCCGCGCAATATCTTGGCAAAGATATTGTTGGTGTCATAAGCGCTCATGTCGTTTCCTCTCATTCGCTCGGCGCAGGTGGCCCCGCCGTCCGTCAATCGCTCTGGCGTTCACCTTTGCGGAAAGGTCCGTGCTCCGCAAGGAACTCGCCGGTTTCTTCCACATCCCGGCGTTCCCGTTCGAGATAGTCGGCGACGGCGCGCGCGAGCCCCGGATGGGTGATGAAATGCGCCGAATGCGTCGTCACCGGCATATAGCCGCGCGCGAGCTTGTGCTCCCCTTGCGCACCCGCCTCGACGCGCTGCAAGCCTTTCGCGATCGCGAAGTCGATGGCCTGATGGTAGCAGACCTCGAAATGCAGGAACGGGTGGTCCTCGATGCAGCCCCAATGCCGTCCGTAAAGCGCGTCGCCACCGATGAAATTGATCGCACCGGCGATGTAGCGGCCGCCGCGCCTGGCCATGACGAGCAATATGTCGTCGGCCATCCTCTCGCCGATCAGCGAATAGAACGCGCGCGTCAGGTAGGGGCGGCCCCATTTGCGTCCGCCGGTGTCCATATAGAAGGCGAAGAACTGATCCCAGATCGATTCCGTGAGGTCGTTGCCGGTCAGCCAGTCGATGGTGATCCCGTTGTCGAGGGCCGCCCGTCGCTCCTTCTTGAGCGCCTTGCGCTTTCTGGACGCAAGCGTCGCGAGAAAGTCGTCGTAGGAGCCGTAGCCCTGATTGGCGAAATGAAACTGCTGGTCGGTCCGGTGCAGAAATCCCGCCCGTGCCAAGGTCGGCATTTCCTCTGCCGGTACGAAGGTCACGTGCGCCGAGGAGAGCCGGTGGCGGCGGGCGAGCTCCTTGAGGCCGGCCGCGAGCGCCTCTTGAACTGGTTGCGGGTCGCTTCCTTCAACCGCAAGCAGCCGCGGCCCGGTCACCGGCGTAAAGGGCACGGAGCATTGCAGCTTGGGGTAATAGCGGCCGCCCGCGCGCTCGAAGGCGTCCGCCCAGCCGTGATCGAAGACATATTCTCCCTGGCTGTGGCTCTTGACGTAGCAGGCGAGTGCACCGCGCAGGAAACCGTCCGCATCCTCCAGCAAGAGATGCTGGCCGAGCCAACCGGTCTCCGCCGTTGCCGAACCCGATTCCTCCAGCGCCGACAGGTAGGCATGCGAGACGAAAGGATTGTAGGGCGTGCCGTCGTCACGCTTCGAGGCGCCGGCGAGCCTGTTCCAGCTTGCCGGCGCGATCGCGGTGAACGACTGCTCTATGCGGATGTTGATCGCGTCTGTCATGTCCCTAGGAAATCATGGTCTCCCGCGGATCGAAACCCTCGAAGGTCATCTGGTCGGCATGGGCGAAGGTGTGTTCCTGCGCCTGGCGATCGCGCACCGTCCAGGTGATGACCGTGCAGCCGAGTGCGCGCTCCTTGCCGATGAAGGCATTGGGCAGATCGCCGTAGTGATAGGAGATGAAATCGAGGCCCAGCTGCATGGCCTCCTCGTGCACGAAGAAAGTCTCCGGGTTGGAGCCTTCGGCGGTGAGGCCGAGAGGATAGGGGGCGTCGAGCGCCTTCAGGTCCTTGAGCAGCCAATGATCGAAGCTCATTAGCGCGACGTGCCCGTGGTAGCCTTCGAGCGTGTCGAGCACCGCCGCGGCAAACCCCTCGTCGTCGTCTTTACGGCCCTTGAGTTCGAGGATGATCGGCACACGGCCGTCGACGAGGCGCAGCATCTGCTTGAGGGTCGGCACCTTGTCCTTCGTGCCGCCGATCGAGAGCAGACCGAGTTCGGCCGCCGTCTTCGCTCGCACGTCACCCTTGATGCCGCACAACCGCTGCAGGTCATGGTCGTGAAAGACCACCGGAACGCTGTCGGCGGTGTATTGCAGGTCGCATTCGATGGCGAAACCCGCCTCGGCCGCGCGCGAGAAGGCCGAGAGGGTGTTTTCCCAGACCTCTCTATTCATGTCGTGGTAGCCGCGGTGGGCGATCGGCTGGGCCTTGAGCCAGGAGGTGTCCTTCATGAGAGGTCCCTGTTCACGCGATTTCAAGGATGGCGTCGATCTCGACGGCGGCGTTGAAGGGGAGGGCAGCCATGCCGACGGCTGCGCGCGCGTGCTTGCCGGACTCGCCGAGCACGTTGGCGAAAAAGTTCGAGGCGCCATTGATCACGAGGTGGTGCTCGGTGAAGTCAGGCGTGGAGGCGACGAAACCGTTGATCTTGACGAGGCGGCGGATGCGGCCGAGGTCGCCGCCGAGCGCGGCCTTGGCCTGCGCCAGGATGTTGATCGCGCAGAGCTGCGCGGCCCGCTGGGCGGCCGCGACATCGACGTCGCGGCCGACATGCCCGGTCACCGCGACCTTGCCGCCCTCCATCGGCAATTGCCCGGAAATATAGAGGATCGAACCGGTGACGACGTAGGGCACGTAGTTTGCGACGGGTGCGACCGCCTCGGGAATGACGACACCGAGTTCGGCAAGACGCGTTTCGATCTCTGCGGACATGGAGGGCTCCATTGTTGTCTTTTGTGATAAAATCCTGCATGCAAAGCAGGGGCATGACAGGCGCCAGCCGGAACGGATCTGCCGCGCTTCTGCCGCACGCTTGTTTATCGCATTGCCGGCGAGTCCAACAGGAGGAAACGGATGTTTCGTAAAGGCTTCGGTCTTGTCAGCGTGGGAAGCGTCTGTTTCGCCGTGATGACGGTTGCGGCGGCGGATGCGAGCACGCTCGTCCCCCACCGTGCCGTCTACGACCTGGAACTGAAGGACGCATCGGAACGCTCCGGCATCTCCGGCATGTACGGCCGCATGGTCTACGAGTTCAACGGCTCGGCCTGCGAAGGCTATACCGTGAGCTTCCGCTTCGTCACCCAGGTGGACACCGGCGAGGAGGTCCGCCTGACGGACCAGCAGACCACCACCTACGAGGATATGCGGAACGGCAATTTCCGCTTCCTGACCCGCTCCTTCACCGACGAGAAACTGGACAAGGAGGTGCGGGGCAGCGCGCACGACGAACAATCCGGGGTCAAGGTCGAGCTCACGGCCCCCGACAAGCGCGAGGTGGCGCTGGCGGCAAGCCGGTTCCCGACCGAGCACATGCTGGAAGTGATCGATCGCGCGAAGCGGGGCGAAAGCTTTTTCGAGGCGCGGATTTTCGACGGCTCCGATTCGGGCGACAAGACTCTGATCACATCGACATTCGTCGGCAAGCCGCGAAAACCTGCGCCGGACGACGCCGACGTCGGCAAGGCGGGCAGGCTTGCAGGCGAAAACTATTGGCCGGTGACGATTTCCTACTTCAACGACGATGCCAGTGGCGACGCGCTGCCCATCTACCGCATGTCCTTCAAACTGTACGAGAACGGCGTCACGCGCGACCTGACGATGGACTATGGGGACTTCGTCCTGACCGGCAAGCTCGCCAACCTCGAAGTCTTCAAGGCCGAGGAGTGCAAATAGGGCATTGCATGTCGTTGCCCCGGATTTGCGCAGACTTTCGGGCGATCTGCGCTCCGGCGGCGGTAAAAAACCCACGTTGAGTCTTGATTTGTCGGGCAGTTACGGCTAATGGGCTGCCCATTCCACACGTAAGGCATGGGATTTTCCGGGAGAAATCCGGATCGTTCCGCCGGTGGGCGCCATGCGCTCGACGCCTTGCGGAGGTTAAACCGGAAAAGGAGACAAGGCATGGCATTGCCTGATTTCACCATGCGCCAGCTGCTCGAAGCCGGCGTGCACTTCGGCCACCAGACGCACCGCTGGAACCCGAAGATGAAGCCGTACATCTTCGGCGACCGTAACAACGTTCACATCATCGACCTCGCCCAGACCGTGCCGATGCTGTCGCGCGCCCTCCAGGTCGTCAGCGACACCGTTGCTAGCGGAGGCCGCGTGCTCTTCGTCGGCACCAAGCGCCAGGCCTCGGAAATCATCGCCGACGCCGCCAAGCGCTCCGCCCAGTACTACGTCAATGCCCGCTGGCTCGGCGGCATGATGACCAACTGGAAGACGATCTCCAACTCGATCCAGCGCCTGCGCAAGCTCGACGAGATCCTCGCTTCGGAAGCGTCCGGCTTCACGAAGAAGGAACGCCTGAACCTCGAGCGCGAGCGTGAGAAGCTGAACCGTGCGCTCGGCGGCATCCGCGACATGGGCGGCACGCCGGACCTGATGTTCATCATCGACACCAACAAGGAATCGATTGCCATCGACGAAGCCAAGCGCCTTGGCATTCCGGTCGTTGCCGTCATCGACTCCAATTGCGATCCGGACCTGATCGACTATCCGATCCCGGGCAACGACGACGCATCGCGCGCGATCGCTCTCTACTGCGACCTCATCGCCCGCGCCGCCATTGACGGCATCGCCCGTCAGCAGGGCGCTGCCGGCCGCGACATCGGTGCGTCGGAAGAGGCTCCGGTCGAGCCGGCTCTCGAAGAATCGTCCGAAGCCTGATCGGGCCGCAGGGCAGCGGGATGCTGCCCTATGCATGAAATGTCGGGACGAGGCCGTTTGCGATCGAAAGCGGAACGGCCTTGTTCTTTATCAGCCGGAAATGGCCCGGCCAGCGGCGAGCAGCCGCCCGCACCGTTGCGATGATCGTCCATCGCGACGTCAGAGAGAAAGGCCATTTCCTGCAAAACTTGCTGGCGCCGCGCCGGTCGCGGTCGCCGCTGCCAGCCAAACTGACAAAGAGGCACGAAGATGACTGTTACTGCCGCAATGGTGAAGGATCTGCGCGAAAAGACCGGCGCAGGCATGATGGATTGCAAGAAGGCTCTTGCTGAGACCAATGGTGACATGGAAGCCGCCATCGACTGGCTGCGCGCCAAGGGCATTGCCAAGGCCGACAAGAAGTCCGGCCGCACGGCTGCCGAAGGCCTCATCGGCATCGCCAGCGCCGGCACCAGGGCCGTCGTCGTCGAGATCAACTCCGAGACCGACTTCGTTGCCCGCAACGATGCCTTCCAGGAGCTCGTTCGCGGCGTCGCCAATGTAGCGCTCGGCACCGAGGGTTCCGTCGAAGCCGTCGCCCAGGCGACCTACCCGGCGACCGGCAAGTCCGTCGAGGAATCGATCAAGGATGCGATCGCCACGATCGGCGAGAACATGACGCTGCGCCGTTCTGCCCTGCTCAAGGTCGAAGACGGCGTCGTCGCCACCTATGTGCATAACGCCGCCGGCGACGGCATCGGCAAGCTCGGCGTGCTTGTCGCGCTGAAGTCCACCGGCGACAAGGAAGCGCTGAACGCGATCGGTCGTCAGGTCGCCATGCACATCGCCGCCACCAACCCGCTGGCGATCCGCGCCGAGGAGGTCGACGCCGCCGTCGCCGAGCGTGAGCGCAACGTCTTCATCGAACAGTCGCGCGCCTCGGGCAAGCCGGACAACATCATCGAGAAGATGGTCGAAGGCCGCATGCGCAAGTTCTTCGAAGAGGTCGCGCTGCTGTCGCAGTCCTTCGTCATGAACCCGGACATCACCGTCGGCCAGGCCGTCAAGGATGCCGAGAAGACCGTCGGCGCGCCGATCGAGGTGACCGGCATGGCCCGCCTCCTGCTCGGCGAAGGCGTCGAGAAGGAAGAGACCGACTTCGCGGCGGAAGTGGCTGCAGCCGCAAAGGCTTGATTTCTTCACCCGGATTGGGAAAACGTTGGGGGCATCGCGTGACAACGCGGTGCCCTTCGTGTATCCGGCATGCGTCGATGCGTCGGACCCGCTGGAGCTCAGCCGGAGCGGTTGATACCACGCAACCGGATTTGTCCCCATGCGCTGTGCGCCGAAGTCCGCCCATGCGCGCCGATCTGTTCAGGAGTGATGATGTCGGCCAAGCCAGTCTACAAGCGCGTTCTTCTCAAGGCCTCCGGTGAAGCATTGATGGGGAGCCAGGGATTCGGCATCGATGTCGCCGTGGCCGACCGGATCGCCGCCGACATCGCGCAAGCGCGGGCAATGGGGGTCGAGGTCGGCGTGGTCGTCGGCGGCGGCAATATCTTCCGCGGCGTCGCGGTTGCCTCGAAGGGCGGCGACCGGGTCACGGGCGACCACATGGGCATGCTGGCGACGGTCATCAACGCGCTTGCTCTCGCGACGTCGCTGCGCAAGCTTGACATCGACACCGTGGTGCTTTCGGCCATTGCCATGCCGGAGATCTGCGAGAGCTTCTCGCAGCGCGCAACGCTCTATCATCTTTCGCTCGGCCGGGTCGTGATCTTTGCCGGGGGCACCGGCAATCCGTTCTTCACGACGGATTCCGCCGCGGCGCTGCGCGCGGCCGAGATGGGCGCCGAAGCGATCTTCAAGGGAACGCAGGTCGACGGCATCTATTCGGCCGATCCCAAGAAGGACCCCACGGCCACCCGTTTCGATCGCCTGACCCATAGCGAGGTCCTCGAAAAGGGACTGGCCGTGATGGATGTTGCCGCCGTGGCGCTGGCGCGGGAAAATGCCATTCCGATCATCGTCTTCTCGATCCATGAGAAAGGCGGTTTCGCCGAGATATTGACGGGTGGCGGCCATGCCACCATCGTGACCGACAATTGACAAGCTGCTGGGGCCCCGCAAGGGCCGTTATGTACAGAACGGGAGTGTTCAACCATGAGTGAAGGTGTGGATCTGAAGGAACTCAAGCGCCGCATGGACGGAGCGATCGCTGCCTTCAAGCACGACATCGCATCGCTTCGCACCGGCCGCGCCTCGGCCAATGTTCTCGATCCGGTGACCGTCGAAGCTTACGGTTCGCGCATGCCGCTGAACCAGGTGGCCAACGTCACGGTTCCGGAACCGCGGATGCTTTCGGTATCGGTGTGGGACAAGTCGATGGTCGGCGCCGTCGACCGGGCGATCCGGGAGGCCAATCTCGGCCTCAATCCGATCGTCGACGGACAGAACCTGCGCATTCCGCTGCCGGAACTGAACGAGGAGCGCCGCAAGTCGCTGGTCAAGGTCGCGCATGACTATGCCGAAAAGAGCAAGGTCGCCGTTCGGCATGTTCGCCGGGACGGGATGGACGGTCTGAAAAAAGCCGAAAAGGATGGGGAGATCAGCCAGGATGACAGCCGTGCCCAGTCGGAGCGCGTGCAAAAAATGACCGACGAGGTGATTTCCGAAATCGACCGCTTGCTCGCGGAGAAGGAAAAGGAAATCATGCACGTCTGACTGGCGGATACGTGAGTCTCAATTTTCGGGCGGCCCATGCAAGAATTCCTTCCCACTAACGTACCGACGCACGTCGCCATCATCATGGACGGCAACGGTCGCTGGGCGAATGCGCGTGGACTGCCCCGGACGATGGGACACCGCAAGGGCGTCGAGGCGGTGCGCGACGCGGTCAGGACGGCCACGGAGCTCGGCATTCGCTATCTGACGCTTTTCGCCTTTTCGTCGGAAAACTGGAGCAGGCCGGAGGATGAGGTCAGCGATCTCATGGGCTTGCTCAAGGCCTTCATAAGAAGGGATCTCGCCGATCTGCACCGCGAAAACGTCCGCATCCGCGTCATAGGCGACCGTGCGAACTTGAGCGGCGACATTCTCCCGCTGCTGATCGAGGCCGAGGAGACGACGAGCGCCAATACCGGAATCACCCTGGTGATCGCGTTCAATTACGGCGCACGCGACGAGCTTGCGCGGGCAATGCGCCGCCTGGCGGAGGAAGTGGCAGCCGGCCGGCTGCGCCCCGACGAAATCACAGCCGACCGGATTTCAGCGACGATCGACACGGCGGGCATTCCCGATCCGGATCTCATCCTCAGGACGAGCGGCGAGGAGCGTCTCTCCAATTTTCTGCTCTGGCAAGGAGCCTACTCCGAATTGCTGTTCATTCCTGAACTCTGGCCCGATTTCACCCGCGAGACTTTCCTCGCGGCCATTGAAAAATACGCCTGCCGCGAACGCCGCTTCGGCGGGCTGTCGCAACCGACTCTGGCGGTCGGTTCCTGATGCAAACCGAACTCAAACTTCGTATCGCGTCGGGCGTGGTGCTCGCGGCGATCGCCCTCGGTGCGACCTGGGCCGGCGGCTTCGCTTTCCAGCTTCTGTCCGTAGCGATCGGCCTGCTCGTTTACTATGAGTGGTCGACGATCACGAAGCTGCCCGAGCGGGATTTCCAGGGCAATGCGCTTGGATGGCTGTCGCAGGTCGTCATCGCCGGCCTGGTCCTTCTTGGCTACATGCATGTCAGCTTGCCGGCGCTCGCGGTCTGCGTTGCCGCCGCCGCGCTGTGGGTGGTGATCAGAGGGACCAGTTGGTGGCTGCCGGGCGGCATCGTCTATGCCGGTCTGACCGGCATATCGCTCGCGGCGATCCGCGGCGCGGACGATCTCGGCCTGATGGCGATGCTGTTCGTGTTCGCGGTCGTCTGGGCGACCGACATCTTCGCCTATTTCACCGGCCGGACGCTCGGCGGACCGAAGCTGGCGCCGGCGATCTCGCCGGGCAAGACCTGGTCGGGCGCGATCGGCGGGACCATTTGCGGCGTTCTCGCCGGTGTCGCTGTCTTCATGGCTCACTTCTCGCTCGAGGATCTGCGCATCCCGGCCATCGCCTTTGTGCTCTCGGTCGCGAGTCAGATCGGGGACCTGTTCGAATCCTACGTGAAGCGCCGCTTCGGCGTGAAAGATTCGAGCCGGCTGATTCCCGGTCATGGCGGGGTGATGGACCGGGTCGACGGTTTGATATTCGCCTGCATCGCCGCCTTGGCTCTCGTCCTGGGGCAGACGCTCGTCGCGGGCGGGCGGGAAGTGGTCTTCGGTTCGGTTCTGTTGGGTCCCTGATGGAGCCGCCCAAGGGCACAGCGGTACGGGAGATCGACACCGCTTTCCCTCTGCCGCTCACAAGTCACCGCATAGTTCCTTATATAGAGGTCGAATAAAGGGTAATATGCGGCAACTCGAATTGCGGCGACGGCCTCGATGCCTGACGAACAAGGGACGGCGTGGCGGCGGACGCGTTAGGAATGATCATGGGCCTTCTGCTTGACAATCTCCAGTACACCATCCCCACCTTTTTGTTTCTGTTGACCTTGCTGGTCTTCGTACATGAGATGGGGCACTACCTTGTCGGGCGCTGGTCCGGCATCCGCATCCTCGCCTTTTCCGTTGGCTTCGGCCCGGAGCTCTTCGGCTGGACCGATCGCCGCGGCACCCGCTGGAAGTTCTGCGCGATCCCGCTCGGGGGCTATGTGAAGTTCTTCGGCGACGAGGATGCCGCGAGCACCCCCGATCTTCGGCGCCTTGATACGATCGCGCCGGAAGAGCGCGGCCGCACCTTCCTGGGCGCCAAGCTGTGGAAAAGGGCGGCGACGGTCGCCGCTGGTCCGATCGCGAATTTCCTTCTGGCGATCGCGATCTTCGCGGTCCTCTTTTCCGTCTACGGCCGCGCCGTCGCCGATCCGGTGGTGGCCTTCGTGGCGCCCGGCAGCGCGGCGGAGAAGGCGGGCGTTCTGCCCGGGGACCGGCTGCTGTCGATCGATGGAAAGCCGATTACGACCTTCGATGACGTACGCCGTTATGTGAGCGTGCGCCCCGAATTGCCGATCACCGTTCGCATCGAGCGCGAAGGCGGTACGATCGACCTCCCGATGGTGCCGCAGCGAACCGAATCGGTCGATCCGCTGGGCAACAAGGTGGAAGAGGGCAAGATCGGCATCGGCACCAACCAGGAGGCCGGCAATTTCCGAATCGAGACCTACGGGCCGCTCGAAGCGGTCGGCCAGGGCGCCCTGCAGAGCTGGCACATCGTCACCGGCACCTTCGACTATCTCTCCAATCTGTTCGTAGGCCGCATGAAGGCCGACCAGCTGGGGGGGCCGATCCGTATCGCGCAGATGTCCGGCCAGATGGCGAAACTCGGCATTGCCGAAGTCCTGAATTTCGCCGCCGTCCTTTCGGTTTCCATAGGATTGCTTAACCTCATGCCCGTCCCGGTGCTTGATGGCGGCCATCTCATGTTCTATGCGGTCGAGGCGCTGCGCGGGAAGCCGGTCGGCCCCGCCGCGCAGGATCTCGCATTCCGCATCGGCTTCGCCATGGTGCTCATGCTGACCGCTTTTGCGGCGTGGAACGACATCAACTGGCTCTTCGGATGAAGGGTCGGCCGCCTTTGTGCGGGGATGCGAAGATCCTCATGATTTTGTGAAGGATCGGATTTCACGGGCTTGCTCTGCAACCATTTGTTTACGATAACGCGAAGCCGTAGTGGCTGTTAAGCCACGGTTCGAATTGAAGTAAACAGAAATTAACGAGCTGGCTTGCTTGTATGGCAAAAGCGGGTAAAACGGCAACCGTGACCGGAGTCGGCACGAAATTGCCGCGGGACGTTGGGAAAAGGTAAGATTTAAACATGAAAGCTGGTTCAAGGTTTTTGAACGCGGTGTCGGCGTTTGCGCTGTCAGCAAGCATGGTGGCCACGGGTACCGGTGTCGGGCTGATTGCAGGTACGTCGGTCGCACAGGCCGCGGTCATCAATCGGGTTGAAGTGCGGGGTGCGACGCGCGTGAGCGCCGAAACCGTTCGCGCCAACATCACGATCGTCCCCGGCAAGAGCTTCAGCAACGCGGATATCGACGCTTCCGTTAAGCGCCTTTATGCCACCGGCTATTTCTCCGATGTCAGCATCACGGTCTCCGGCGGCACGCTCCTCGTCAGCGTCAGCGAGAACCAGCTCGTCAACCAGGTCGTCTTCAACGGCAACCGCAAGATCAAGGACGACAAGCTCCAGGGAATCGTGCGCACCCAGCCGCTCGGCCCCTACAGCGAAGCGACCGTCGAGACCGACATCCAGGCCATCAAGGATGCCTACGCCGCCATCGGCCGCAGCGACGTGACGGTGACGACGCAGGTCGTTCCGATCGCCGAAGGCCGCGTCAACCTCGCCTTCGTCATCAATGAAGGCGAGCGCACGAAGATCACGCAGATCAACTTCGTCGGCAACGAAGTCTACAGCGACGGCCGCCTGCAGTCGGTGATCGCGACGAAGGAATCCGGCATCTTTTCGTTCCTGACGCGCAAGGACGTCTACAATCCGGACAAGCTCCGCGCCGACGAGGAACTGCTGAGGCAGTTCTACTACAACCGCGGTTTCGCGGATTTCCGCGTCATTTCCTCCGAGGCGGCGCTGAACGAGGCGACCAACGAATACACGGTGACGATCACCGTCGAGGAAGGTCCGCGTTACGATTTCGGCCCGGTCAATATCGAATCGACCGTTGAAGGTGTCGATGCGGAGGAGCTCAGGGGTCTCGTCCAGAGCCGCGAAGGTTCGGTTTACAAGGCCAAGGATATCCAGGACACGATGAGCGCGATTTCGAAGCGCGTCGCTTCGGAAGGGTATCCCTTCGCTCGCGTGACCCCGCGCGGCAATCGCGACCTCGCCAATCACACGATCGCCGTCGACTACCTCGTCGACCAGGGCGAGCGCGCCTATGTCGAGCGCATCGAGATCCGCGGCAACACCCGCACCCGCGACTACGTCATCCGTCGCGAGTTCGATGTCGGCGAGGGCGATGCCTTCAACCAGGAAATGGTCGCGCGCGCCAAGCGCCGGCTCGAGGCGCTCGGCTACTTCTCGTCCGTGAACATCACGACGCAGCCGGGCAGCGCGGCTGACCGCGTCATCATCATCGTTGACGTGCAGGACCAGTCGACGGGCTCCTTCGGCATCGGTGCCGGCTATGCGGCCGGCAGCGGCGGCGGCTTCCTCGTTGAAGCCTCGATCGAGGAAAAGAACTTCCTGGGTCGCGGCCAGTATATTCGCGTCGCCGCCGGCAAGGGCGAAGACAGCCAGACCTACAATATCTCGTTCACCGAGCCGTATTTCCTCGGCTACCGACTCGCGGCCGGTTTCGATCTCTTCAAAAACGAGAACGACTTCGACGACGACAACTACACCTACAACGACCAGGGCTTCAGCCTGCGCGTCACCGCGCCGATCACCGAGAGCCTGTCGACGACGCTGCGCTACAACTACACGGAACTCGAATATTCCGGCGACAAGGACGAGCTTTCGTCGCCCTATGACCGTGTGATCGACGGCAGCCCGTGGACGCGCTCGTCCGTATCGCACTCCTTCACCTTCAACACGCTCGACGATGCCCAGCTGCCGCATGAGGGCATTCTCGCGTCGGTCACGCAGGAATTCGCCGGTCTCGGCGGTACCTCCGATTTCTACAAGCTGACGGGCAAGGCCAAGTGGTATTACACGCTGCACGACGAGGCGGACATCATCGGCTCGCTCTCCGGCAGCGCCGGTCACCTGTTCAAGACGTCCGGCTCGATGGAGGTCTTCGACCAGTTCCAGCTGGGCAGCAACGATATCCGCGGCTTCGAGCGCAACGGTATCGGTCCGCGCGTCAACAACGGCGACGCTCTCGGCGGTACGACCTATTTCACCGCCTCGGCGGAAGCGACGTTCCCGCTGCCGGGTCTGCCGCGTGACAGCGGCTTCCGTGGTGCGTTGTTCGTCGATGCCGGTACGCTCTTCGGCAACGATGTGAAGTTGACCGGCGCGGGCGAATCCGTTCGCGGCGAAGACGCCTCGTTGCGCGCTTCCGTCGGCGTCAGCCTGATCTGGGCGTCGCCGTTCGGGCCGCTGCGCGTCGACTACGCCGTACCGGTGGCAAAGGAAGACTTCGACGAAATCCAGAACTTCAAGTTCGGTATCAACTCGTCGTTCTGACAAGCGCAGTCCAGAACTGCCAGAAGATTGTTCTGGAGTGTCCATGGAACAGAATTGGTTTTTTCCGCCCCACGAAGGGATTCGCCTGGGCGACCTGGCGGATCGGCTTGGGGCGGAATTGTCGGATGTAAGCGCAGCAGACCGCGCCATCCACGCGGTCGCACCGGTTTATCGCGCCAAGCCGGGCGACGTTTGCTACATGCTTTCCCGCAAGAATCGCGACGAACTGGAGACCTGTCAGGCCTCCGCGATCATCTGCGACAAGGCGATCGCCTCGATCGTTCCCCACACCATTCCAGTGCTGCTGGCGGCAAAGCCGCACACCGCTTTCGCGCTTGCCGGCGCGTTGCTTCATGAGAATGCAATGCGCCCATCGTACAACACGAGCGAAAGGGGCATAGCGCCGGGCGCCTTCGTCGATCCGACGGCACGGCTCGAGGCCGGTGTCGAGGTCGAACCGACGGCCGTCGTCGGCGCCGGAGCCGAGGTCGGCAGCGGCACGCGGATCGCGGCCGGAGCGGTGATCGGACCGGGCGTGCGGATCGGACGCGACTGCACGATCTCCGCGGGCGCGAGCATCCTGTGTGCGCTCGTCGGCAACAATGTCATCATTCATCCCGGCGCGCGCATAGGCCAGGACGGGTTCGGCTACGCACCGGGGCCCAGGGGCGGGATGATCAAGATCGTCCAGGTCGGGCGGGTGATCATCCAGGACCATGTCGAGATCGGGGCCAACACCACGATCGATCGTGGCACCATGGACGACACGGTGATCGGCGAGGGGACGAAGATCGACAATCTCGTGCAGATCGGCCACAACGTCCGCATCGGTCGCTATTGCGGCATCGTCAGCCAGGTCGGCATTGCCGGCAGTACGCGGATCGGCGATGGCGTGATGATCGGCGGCAATGCCGGGGTCAATGGCCATATCAGCATTGGTGATGGAGCGCAGATCGCCGCCATGAGCGGCGTGGCGAGCGATGTTCCGGCCGGCGAGCGCTACGGGGGGATCCCGGCGCGGCCGATGAAGGACTTCCTGCGCGATATCGCGGAGATGGCGATGCGAGCGAGCGAAAGGCAGAAGAAGAAGGGTGGCAAGGATGAATGAGGCTGCAACGGTTCTCGGTACGGCGGATATTCAGGAAATCCTGAAGCTTCTTCCCCACCGCTATCCGTTCCTGCTTGTCGATCGCATCATCGAGATCGATGACGACAATTCCGCGATCGGGATCAAGAACGTGACCGCGAACGAGCCGCACTTCACGGGACACTTCCCGGAAAAGCCGATCATGCCGGGCGTCCTCCTGATTGAAGGCATGGCCCAGACGGCCGGCGCGATCTGCGCGCGCAAGACGGGAATCGGCAGCAACCTCGTCTATTTCATGACGATCGACAATGCCCGCTTCCGCAAGCCCGTCGTGCCGGGCGATCGGGTCGAGTTCCATGTCACGAAGCAGAAGCAGCGCGGCAATATCTGGAAATTTCACTGTGATGCAAAAGTTGACGGGCAACTTGTTGCGGAAGCTGATATCGGCGCGATGATCGTCAGCAAGGAAGACGCCTGAGAATGATAGCATCAAGTGCGAAGATCCACCCGTCCTCGGTCATCGAGGACGGCGCGGTGATCGGCGAAAACGTGAAGATCGGCCCCTTTTGTCATATCGGGCCGAACGCCGTGCTGGCGGATGACGTCGAGCTCCTGAGCCACGTCATCGTCATCGGCCGCACGACCGTCGGCAAGGGGACGAAGATCTTTCCAAGCGCCGTCATCGGCGGCGACTCGCAGAGCGTCCACCACAGCGCCTTGAACACCACCCTGGTGATCGGCGAGAACTGCACGATCCGCGAAGGCGTGACGATGAATACCGGCACCGTCGAGCACGGCGGCACTACCATCGTCGGCAATAACAACCTGTTCCTTGCCTACTCGCACGTGGCGCATGATTGCCGCCTCGGCGACAATATCATCCTGTCCAACAACGTGATGCTCGCCGGCCACGTCACGGTCGGGGACCGCGCCATCCTCGGCGGCGGCTCGGCGGTCCACCAGTTCACCCGCATTGGCCGTCAGGCCTTCATCGGCGGGCTTTCCGCGGTGAGCTATGACGTCATTCCCTACGGCATGCTGAACGGCAATCCGGGCATCCTGGGTGGCCTCAACGTCGTCGGCATGACGCGTGCCGGGGTCGATCGCCAGACGATCCACAAGGTTCGGCGGTGCTACAAGCAGATCTTCGAGGGGCCGGAGTCGGTTCGCGCAAACGCAGCCGCCATCCGTGACGAGTACCTCGATTGCCCGCCGGCGATGGAGATCCTGGATTTCATCGCCGCAGAGAGCGATCGCGCCCTGTCCTCGCCGAAGCGCGGCAGCAAGGGGTGACAGCGATGGCGGTTCACGGCCTGCCGCAGTCGAAGGGCAGGCTGGCAATTATCGCCGGCGCCGGCGCACTTCCCCATCACGTCGCCGAGGCGGCGCGCCGACAGGGAGAAGATCCCTTCATCATCGCACTGTCGCGCGAGGCCGATGCCGACTGGACTGGCTTCGATCACACCGTCCTTGCGATCGGCGATTTCGCGGCGATCAGCCGAACCTTCGCGACGGAAGGCATCGATCGGGTCGTGCTTTCCGGCGCGGTGCGGCGGCGCCCCGAATGGCGCGATATCCGCCCGACCTTCCGGACGCTCGCCAAGGTGCCGAGCGTGCTGAAGACGCTCATGTCCGGCGGCGACGATGCGGTGTTGCGCATGGCGATGGACCTCATCGAGGCGAGCGGCGCCCGGGTCATCGGCGCCCATGAAGTCGTCCCTGATCTGCTCGCCGATCCCGGTCCCCTTGGAGCCCATTCGCCGACCGATGACGATCGTCGGGATATCGCAGCCGGCATCGCCGCCGCCAATGCGCTCGGCGCGCTTGACGTCGGCCAGGGCGCTGTCGCCGTCGGCGGCAGGGTGGTGGCGCTTGAGGGGGCCGAAGGCACCGATGCCATGCTGGCGAGAGTGGCTGACCTCAGGGCCGACGGCCGGATTTCGGCCCGCCGTCGCGGCGTTCTCGTCAAGCTCTGCAAGCCGCAGCAGGACGAGCGGGCGGACCTGCCCTCGATCGGCCCTTCGACGGTCGCAGGCGCCGAAGCGGCCGGTCTTGCCGGCATCGCCGTCGAGGCGGGGCGTGCCCTTGTTCTGGAGCGGCCGCGCCTCGTGGAGGCGGCGGACGAAAGCGGGCTCTTCATCCTCGGCATCGAACGCGATGCCTGGAAGGCAGGCCGATGACGGACCGGGTCTACAGGCTGGCGGTCATCGCCGGTGAAGTCTCGGGCGATCTGCTCGGCGCCGACCTTGTGCGCGCGCTCCGTCCCCGGGTCGAGGGGCGGGTCGAGCTTGTCGGCGTCGGCGGCGATGCGCTGGAGGCGGAGGGCCTCCGCTCGCTGTTCGACTATTCCGAACTCTCGATCATGGGCTTCTCCCAGGTGATCGCGAACCTGCCGAAACTCCTCTTGCGCATCCGGCAGACCGCGCAAGCGATCATTGCCGCGCGCCCCGATGCCCTCGTCATCATCGACAGTCCGGATTTCACCCATCGTGTCGCCCGGCGCGTGCGCGCCGCACTGCCGGAACTGCCGGTCATCAACTATGTCTGCCCGAGCGTCTGGGCGTGGAAGCCCGAACGGGCGCCGCGCATGCGCGCCTACGTCGATCACGTGCTCGCCGTCCTGCCGTTCGAACCGGAGGTGATGAAGCGCCTCGGGGGGCCGCCGACGACCTATGTCGGGCACCGGCTGGCCTCGGACGGCAACGTGCTTGCCGTTCGCGACCGGCAACGCCGGAGACGACAGGCGCCGGAGCGGCCGGGGCCCAGGACCTGCCTGCTGCTGCCGGGATCGCGCGCAAGCGAGATCAGCCGCTTGTTGCCGATCTTCCGCGACACCGTCGAGGAGCTTGCGGAGCGGCACGAGGGCATGCGCTTTCTCCTGCCCACGGTCCCGCGCCAGGAAAAGCTCGTCAGGGCGTTGACGTCCACCTGGAAGATCGTGCCGGAAATCTCGGTCGCCACCGAAAAAAAGTGGGAGGCCTTCGCCGAGGCCGATGCCGCCCTTGCCGCTTCGGGCACGGTGATCCTCGAACTGGCGCTTGCCGGCGTGCCGGTGGTCTCGACCTACTATGCCGATTGGCTCGTCAGCCTGCTGCATGCGCGCATCCGGATATGGACCGCCGCGCTTCCGAACCTCATCGCGGATTTTCCGGTCGTGCCGGAATATTTCAACAAGATGATCCGGCCGGCCGCGCTCACGCGGTGGGTCGAGCGCCTTTCGAGCGACACGGCGCAACGCCGTGCCATGCTCGACGGTTTCGCGATCGTGCAGCAGCGCATGGCGACGGAGCGGCCGCCCGGCGAAAGCGCGGCGGAGATCGTCCTCGCCTACCTCCAAGGAAAAAAGCCCGGCCATTTCTGACCGGGCTTCTTTGTCGGATAGGCTCTTCTCGACTCAGCGCTTGGAAAGCGGCACGTAATCGCGCAGCGGCGCGCCGACATAGAGCTGGCGCGGACGGCCGATTCGCTGTTCCGGATCCTCGATCATCTCGTTCCACTGGGCGATCCAGCCAACGGTGCGGGCGAGCGCGAAGAGCACGGTGAACATGGTCGTGGGGAAGCCCAGTGCCTTCAGCGTGATGCCGGAGTAGAAGTCGATGTTCGGGTAGAGCTTCTTCTCGATGAAGTACTCGTCCGTCAGCGCGATGCGTTCGAGCTCCATCGCCACTTCGAGCAGCGGATCGTCCTTGTGGCCGAGCTCGGCGAGAACCTCATGCGTGGTCTTCTGCATGATCTTCGCCCGCGGATCGTAGTGCTTGTAGACCCGGTGGCCGAAGCCCATCAGGCGGAACGGATCGTTCTTGTCCTTCGCCTTGGCGATATATTCCGGAATGCGGTCGACCGTTCCGATTTCGGCGAGCATGTTGAGCGCCGCTTCGTTGGCGCCGCCATGTGCCGGACCCCAGAGGCAGGCGATGCCGGCCGCGATGCAGGCGAAGGGGTTCGCGCCCGACGAGCCGGCGAGGCGCACCGTCGATGTCGAGGCGTTCTGCTCGTGATCGGCATGCAGGATGAAGATGCGGTCCATGGCGCGTGCAAGGACCGGGTTGACGACATATTCCTCGCACGGCACGGCAAAACACATGCGCAGGAAGTTGGAGGCGTAGTCGAGGTCGTTCTTCGGATAAACAAACGGCTGGCCGATATAGTACTTGTAGGCCATGGCGGCGATCGTCGGCATCTTCGCGATCATGCGCAGCGATGCGACCATGCGCTGATGCGGATCGGTGATGTCGGTCGAGTCGTGATAGAACGCCGAAAGGGCTCCGACGCAACCGCACATGACGGCCATCGGATGGGCGTCGCGACGGAAGCCGGTGAAGAAGCGCGTCATCTGCTCATGGACCATCGTGTGATGGGTGACACGATAGTCGAAGTCGGCCTTCTGGGCCTTGGTCGGCAGTTCGCCGTAAAGAAGCAGGTAGCAGACCTCGAGGAAGTCGCCGTGCTCGGCGAGCTGCTCGATCGGATAGCCGCGGTGCAGCAGCACGCCTTCGTCGCCATCGATATAGGTGATCTTGGATTCGCACGACGCCGTGGAGGTAAAGCCCGGGTCGTAGGTAAACATCTTCGTCTGCTTGTAGAGCGAGCCGATATCCACGACGTCCGGGCCGATCGACCCCGATCGCACTGGCAGGTCCGCCGATTTTCCGCCGATTGTTATTGTCGCGCTTCTTTCTGACATGGGACCCTCCGTGTTTGTGGCATCGTGGCATATCGATGTGCCGCGAATTTGAGCGTTGCGAATTTGCTATATGATTTATTTTCGGCTGCCAAGCAGTACGAAAGGCATATTGTGCGGTGCGAAAATCAGCATATGGCGTTGCAACAATCGCATGTTACGGCAACATGTCCAGCGATATCAATGGTCGCCAAGCTGATAATGCGGTACCATTCTATTTGCAATTGAGCGGCCGTGCCTGTTTTTTGGGCAGGCGGCCTTCCGATTGCAATCCCGCTTCATAGATTGCAGGATCGCCTTCCTTGGCAGGAGGGGCGAAGCGGACGAATGGGGGAGCGACAGGCACAGGCAGTCGTGCTAGACGCGGAGCGTGCCGCGTGGCGGCCCGCCGCTGGCGATCATGCGCCTGCGAGCGCCGATTTGCCCGCCACGCGCCTTGGCCGCACGCGACCGGCGACCCGTTACGGCCCGATGCTCCGCAATCGCGTCCGGTCGACGGCGAAATCCTTTCGCGGCCATTTCGGCGCCGCTGTGGCCGAGGAGGCGGAGTTCGGCCACGGTTTCGTCCTGGTTCCGGTTCTGCTTGCGCTTGGTGCCATTGCGTGGTTTGCGCTGCCGGAATCCGTCGGAATTGCCGAACTTGCAGTGCTGCTCTGCGTTTTCGGCATACCTGCATTGCTCTGCCGGGGCGGTTTTCATCGCTGGCGGCCGCTGGCTCTTGGGCCCGCGCTCGTTGTCGCCGGCATGCTGCTCGCCTCCCTCGAAACGGCGAGGCTCGACACCGTCGTTCTCGACGGGTCGGTGACGACGGAGCTGCGCGGCCGCGTGCTGTCGCGGGAGCCGGACGACAAGGGGCGCTGGCGCTATCTCGTCGAGATTGAGGAAACGTCGAGGCCGCGGCTGCGCAGGCCTCCGGCGCGCGCGACGCTGCTTGCGCGGAGCCGTCACGAGCCTTTTCAGGTTGGAACGGTCATCGAAGGCAAGGCCCGCCTTTCTCCGCCTTCGGGGCCGGCGCTGCCTGGGCTCAATGATTTTGCCTTCGACTCCTACTTCAGGGGCGTGGGCGCCGTCGGCTTTTTCTACGGCGCTCCGCATGCCGCGACTGATGCGGTGAGCGTCGCCATCCCGTCGCAAACCGCACTCTCTGACTGGATGCGCGCCGAGTTGGCGACTATGCGCGAGACGGTCGGCAATCGAATCCGGGCGGCGATCGGCGGCGACACCGGGGCGATTGCCGCGGCGCTCGTGACGGGGGAGGAGCGCGCCATCGGCCGCGAGACCGTGGAGGCGCTGCGTGCGGCCGGCCTGTCGCACGTGCTCGCGATCTCGGGCCTCAACATGGTGCTTGCCGCGGGCACGTTTCTCATCGGCGCACGGACGCTCATGAGCTTCGTTCCCGGTCTTGCGGAGAAATTCCCCGCCAAGAAGGTCGCCGCCGCCGGCGCGTTGCTCATGGTTTTCCTCTACATCCTCATTTCCGGCGGGGCGGTCTCTGCGCTGAGGTCCTGGATCATGATTTCGATCATGCTCGTTGCCGTCTTCTTCGATCGCATCTCGATCAGCCTGCGCAATGTCGCGCTTGCCGCACTCGTTATCATCGCCTGGAAGCCCTCCGCAGTCGCCGGACCGGGATTTCAAATGTCCTTTGCGGCCACCTTGGCCCTGGTTGCCGGCTATGCCCGCTGGCGTGACTACAAGGCAAGGGATCGCGAGAACGCCGGCAAGCGGGGGCGCTGGCAGGCCGTATCCGGCCTCGCGGTGGGTACGGTCGCCACCTCCGTCATCGGCGGATTGGCAACGGCCATCTACGCCGCCGGCCATTTCAACCGCCTGCCGGCCTACGGGCTGGCGGCCAATGTGGCCGCGACGCCGCTGATCGGCATCCTCGTCATGCCTTTCGCCCTGTTCGCGATGCTGCTCATGCCCTTCGGGCTCGAATATTATCCCTTGCAGGTGATGGGGCAGGGGCTGGACTGGATGCTTGCGGTCGCGCGCTACGTCGCCTCGCTCGATGGCGAATGGGCTACGGGCCGCATCGACGCCACCGGCTTCTTCCTCGTCGCCTTCGGCGGCGTTCTGCTCTGTGTGCTGCGAACGCGGCTGGCGCTCGCCGGGGTTGGGCTGGTGCTTCTCGGCGGGGCTCAGATCGCCTCGCAGGGCCGGGCCGAGCCCCCGTCGATCACGATATCGGAGGACGGCCAGTTGGTCGGGCTGGTCGCCGGCAAGGCGATCGCCACCAATCGCAGCCGACCGCCGGAATTCATCTTTTCACAATGGCAGCGCGCGCTTGCCGCGGCCGATCACATAAGGCCGGTCGAGGCGCCCGCAACAGGCGCCGGACAGGGTGCGGCGGCAACGTCCGTCCACGTCGCCGCATTGCTGGCGGTGGCAAAGCCCGGCGCCTTCGCCTGCCGGAAGGGCGCAGCCTGCGTCGGCAGGAGCCGCGAAGGCTGGACGGTGATCGTCGTCGAGGCCCCGCAACTCGTTCCAGTGCTCTGCGAACACGCGGACGTCCTCGTCGTTGCCACCCGCCGGCCGGTAGCGACCTGCCCGTCGAGACGGGCGCTGATGATAAGCGGCGAGACCCTGCGGCGGACCGGCGCCATCGAGATCCACGCAGAGCGAACGCAATCGGGCGCGCCCGATGGCATGCGCATCGTACCGTCCTTTGCCTCGACCGAGAGGCCCTGGCAGCGCCATCGCCGCTACGACTGGCGCAGCGGCGACTTCCTGAGTGAAGCGCCTCCTCTCTGAAGCCGTGGGTATCGCGGCGGGCCGGGACATGCCGCGTCATTATTCTTGATTATTATACTCCACAAATCCTTGCCATCCGGCGATGCTTTGTCGTAAAGAGCGTCGCGGAAGGGCTTTGCCCGGGGCCCGCGACGATCGGGCGGAAGCAGAACGAGGAACGAGATGGCGAACCGGATCCGGCCGAAATTGATTGTTGTGCTGGCGGCAATGCTGGCTGCTTTCCTTGCCGCCCCTGCTGCGCCCGGCTTCGCCCAGACGGCGGCGGCGCTGCAGCCCGCGGCGGCCGGCGCGCAGGAGCCGATCCTGCCCCATGAGCTTTCGCCGGTCGGCATGTTTCTTGCGGCCGATGTCGTCGTAAAGAGCGTGATGATCGCGCTGGCGCTGGCTTCCGTCGTCACCTGGGCGATCTTTCTTGTGAAGACGCTGGAACTCGCGCAGGCAAAATCGCGGCTGAAACGCGCGGTTGAAGTTCTGACCGCGGCAAACGGTCTGGCCGGCGTGGAGTCGAAACTCGTAAGGACCGGCGTGGCCGCCGACATGGTCGCCGCGGCGATCGACGAGATGCGGCGTTCCGAAGCCGTGCTGGACCATGTGCCGGCAGCAGGCATCAAGGAACGTGTCGCCTCGCTGCTGACCCGCATCGAGGTCCGCGCCGGCAAGCGGATGAGCGCCGGCACCGGGATCCTCGCTTCGATCGGTTCGGTGGGCCCGTTCGTCGGCCTGTTCGGCACGGTCTGGGGAATCATGAATTCCTTCATCGGCATCAGCAAGGCCCAGACGACCAACCTCGCGATCGTTGCGCCGGGGATCGCCGAAGCGCTGCTGGCTACCGCGATCGGCCTGGTGGCGGCCATACCGGCCGTGGTCATCTACAACTACTTCGCCCGTTCGGTGGGGGGCTACAAGCTCATCCTTGCAGATGCTGCCGCAGCCGTCGAAAGACTGGTGAGCCGTGACCTCGACCATCGCCTGGTGCGCAAGGCGCAACCGCGCCGGCCGGAGGGGCTTGCCCATGGCCCCGACGCGCCGATCGCCCGAATCGGATAAAGGCCATGGCGGGAAAAATTTCCGACGGCAGCAGCGATCTCGACGAGAACAGCGAGATCAACGTCACCCCCTTTATCGACGTGATGCTGGTGCTGCTTATCATCTTCATGGTGGCCGCGCCGCTCGCTACGGTCGACATGAAGGTCGACCTGCCGCAATCCGTCGCAAAGCCGGCCCCGCGTGACGACAAGCCTGTCTTCGTGACGCTGAAGGCCGATCTTACGCTCGCGATCGGCAACGAGGAGACGGCCCGCGAAGCCTTCGTTTCCGAGCTCCAGCGGATCACGAACGGCAACACGGAAACGCGCGTGCTGCTGCGCGCTGACAAGCTGGTCGATTATGGCGAGCTGATGACGGTGATGAACCTCATCCAAACGGCGGGTTACGGCAAGATCGCGCTCGTCGGCCTCGAAGCGGCACCGGGTCGCTGACCCTGCCGCGCGTCTGCGTGCCATTCGCGCGATCGCGACAGGCGAGCCTTCCTCCGGTCTTGTCCCGTCTCTCCGGCCCGCCCGCCGGCTGCCGGCTTTCCATTTTGCGCGTGCAAAATACCGCGGTCGCTTGAAACCGGCCGTGCGGCGAATTATGAGCTTTAGGCAACAGGCTTATAGAAGCCCGACGCAGATCACGCGGATTTCCAAGGCAGCGGCGCCCGCGCCACTCGACACGAGGCAACATCATGAACTTCGAAGCAGCGCGCATTAAGATGGTGGACAATCAGATCAGGACCACGGATGTGACCTCCCATTCGATCCTGTCCGCCTTCCTCTCCGTTCCGCGCGAAGAGTTCGTGCCCGCAAAGATGCGGGACCTGGCCTATATCGACGCCGATATCGAGCTCGCGGGAAGCGCCGCCCGGCGTTACCTGATGGAACCGTCGCCTTTGGCGAAGCTCCTGCAGCTTGCGCGGATCTCCAAGTCGGACGTGGTGCTCGAGATCGGCTGCGGCACCGGCTATGCGTCTGCGCTGCTGTCGCTCATCGCCGGCTCGGTCGTGGCGCTCGAAAGCGACGAGTCGCTCGCCGCGACCGCAACCGAGACGCTGGCGCGCCTCGGCTACGACAATGTGGCGGTGGTGACCGGCGACCTCGAGAAGGGCTATGCGGCCGAAGCGCCCTATGACGTGATCTTCATCAACGGGGCGGTGGAAACGATACCCACGGCCCTGTTCGAGCAGCTTCGCGACGGCGGTCGCCTTGTGGCGGTTGAAGGGTTTGGTAACGCATCCCATGCAAAACTCTATGTGCGCGAATCGGGAAGGACGTCGGAACGGGCCGCCTTCAACACGGCCGTGAAGCCGCTCCCCGGGTTCCGCCGCGAGAAGCCTTTCGTTTTCTGAGGCGCCTCTCATTGAGGTAGCTCAGCATATGCGCGTTGAAGCTAAAACTGTAATGTTGCCAATCGGCAACGTATCGCTTGTTTCTTTTTGAAATGCCCGCGTCGAGCGTTAGTGTGCAGTTGTCGGGAGACCGAATCCGGGGTTCAAAAGAGTATGGAAGTGGTGATTTGCCCGCCAATGGGTGGCGCGGGCGCTTCACTGCATTGGTTGCGCAGGCGCCCGTTCAGGGTTTGATCTGCTGAAATCGCGGGGGTGCAACGTCACCCCGGCTGATCGGAGGGAAGATGGTGTCGATTGTCCGCAAAGCAGCCTTGTGGGCGGCTGTCTCGACCAGCGTGCTGCTTGCGCCGCACGCAGTCCTCGCGGAGACGATCTTCGGGGCAATGGCGAAGGCCTATGCGAACAACCCGGATCTGAACGCAGCGCGCGCCGGTCTGCGCGCCACTGACGAAGGGGTGCCTATCGCCAAGGCCGGCTATCGGCCCCAGGTCTCGGCGAGCGCAACGGGAACGCTCGCGCGAATCGATGCCGAGACCGGCAGGCGCGATGTCCACAGCGGACAGGTGGGCATCTCCATCACCCAGACGATTTTCGACGGGTTTCAGACGCTGAACAATGTCAGGGCGGCAGAGGCCAACGTGTTCTCGAGCCGCGAGACGCTGAAGGCCAATGAGATCCAGATCCTGCTGGCGGCCGCGCAGGCCTACGCCAACATCGCCCGCGACCAGCAGATCGTTTCCATCCGCCGCCAGAACCTGGCCTTCCTTCGCGAGCAGTTAAACGCTGCGCAGGCCCGCCTCGACGTGGGCGAAGGCACGCGCACCGACGTAAGCCAGGCGGAAGCGCAACTGGCGGACGCCCAGTCGCTGCTCGTCAGCGCGGTTGCCCAGTTGAAGCAGAGCGAGGCGGTCTATGTGCAGATCGTCGGCGCGGCGCCGACCGGCATCAGGCAGCCGGGCCCGGCGAAGAAGGGGATGCCGAGGTCCCTCGACCAGGCGGTTGCGACGGGCTTGCGGCAGAATCCGCAGATCCTGGCTGCGCAGTACGCCGTTGATTCGGCGGGCTTCCAGGTGAAGTCGGCCGAGGGCTCGATGTTGCCCGGCGTCGTCCTCCAGGGCGCTGTCACGCGCAATACCGGCAATAGCGGCACGGGGCTCGATGATACGACCGCGAGCGTCACGGCGCGTCTCGAGGTTCCGATCTACCAGGGCGGTGCGGAGTACGGCCAGATCCGCCAGGCCAAGGAAACCCTGGGTCAGCAGCGCATCCTCGTCGATTCCGCCCGCGCTTCGGTGCAGCAGACGGTCGTGACCGCTCATGCCCAGCTCGAGTCGGCGCTGGCGCGAATCACCGCCAGCCGATCGCAGATCGCCGCCGCCAATCTGGCGCTCGAGGGCGTCGTCGAGGAACGCAAGGTCGGGCAGCGCACGACCCTCGACGTGCTCGACTCGCAACAGGACGTGCTGGATGCGCAGGAGGCCTTGGCCGGCGCCCAGCGTGATGCCGTCGTGGCGAGCTATGCACTGCTTGCGGCAATGGGCAACCTGACGGTCAGGACACAGGGCCTGCAAGTGGCCGAATACCGCGCCGAGGAACACTACGAAGCCGTCAAGGACAAGTGGTTCGGCCTGCGCACCGTCGACGGGCACTAGAGCATTTTGCACTCAGGTGGAACCACCTGACGTCGCATAAATGCGGCCAGACAAACGATAGAGCGGTGGTGCGGACGGTTGTGAGCGCATCCCGCTCAAGCACAGGCAACAGCAGTCAATTCCAAGATATTTGGCGCCGCGTGTTCCGGAAGGATGCGCGGCGCTTTTGCGCGTTTCGTCGGCCGCATCTGCCCTGAAAAACAAATCTGTGCAAGAATTTCACGAGCTGATTCGCGGCGTTTGTTTCAACCGCGAACTCACTTAAGGTTCGTTCGAATCGGCACACGGAAGCTTGATACCTCCGTGCTCGTCCGCAGCAAACGAGGATTGAAATGGCGCAGCTCAATGTCGCACGTGAACCTTCGATGGATGAGATTCTGGCATCCATTCGCAAGATCATCGAGAACAACGAGCCAGGGCCGGCCGGTTCCTCCGCCCGCCAACCCTTCGAGGATGACGCCGAGGACGAGATCGAATTGACGATCGATTCCGAAATCGAGGCCGCCGCTTTCGGCGCCGCCGACGAACCGGTCGTGCCGGTCATGCCGTCGTCGGCTGCGGCGCCGGATGAGCGCGCGGAGGCATCGTCGCCGCTTTCGCTTGCCGATGTCGCTGCGCGGGTGAGGGCTGCGTCGGAACGCCATGCCGTCAATCATGGTCCGCGGGAGCAGCCGGGCATGGCACCGGTGCGCGCTCCGCAGGAGAGCCCCGTGATCACGTCCCCTATGGCGGCCGTTTCCGTGCCAATGAGCCTGGCGGCGGATGCGGCAGAGGAAAGTTCGGAGAGCGCCGCATCGTTCACCGCTGTCGCGGCGGCGCCAGCGGCCGCGGAGCCGCCCGCAACGCCACAACCGCCCGCTTCGGTGGGGGAGAGTCCGGAAGCCGACAATCCGATGGCCGCGATCGTCTCCCCGGCGGTCAGCCGTCAGGTGGCGCGGGCTTTCGACGATTTGGCGCATGCGGTCGAGCACGGGCCGAGGCGCTCCTTCGATGAGATCGCCGAGGCGATGCTGCGCCCGATGCTGCAGGAATGGCTGGACGATAATCTCCCGACGCTCGTCGAAAGACTCGTTCGCGAGGAGATCGAGCGCGTCGCACGCGGCACTCGGCGCTGACGGCGGCGAGAAGCGGGACGGCGGCCTTCCGAGTCGGACCGCTACACGGCGGCAGCCATGACTGTCTCGGTTGTGGTAGGACGATGCTCGCCCGTGCCCAGTTGCATTGCCATCGTGCATTGTGGAATACATTTGATCGCAAGGCGCCTTCAAAGCATTTTGCAGTCAGGTGGAATCACCTGACGTCGCACAAATGCGGCAAAAGAACATTGAGCGGTGGCGCGAACGCATGTGAGTGCATCCCGCTCTAAAGTGCTGCGCGGTCCTGCCGGCATGCATTATGATGAAAGCCGCGTCTGTCACGGCCGCGGCTTTTTTCCCGTTTATGTTGACTTGCGCCGGACCTTCCGGTTTACAAACGCTGACATCAATCTCCAAAAATTGGCCAAAGAATGCTTGATAAGACCTACGATTCCGCATCAGTCGACCCGCGCATTGCCAAGAAGTGGGACGAAGAAAACGCGTTTCGTGCGGGCGCGGGTGCAAAGCCCGGCGCAGAGACCTTCTGCATCGTGATCCCGCCGCCGAACGTCACCGGTTCGCTGCACATGGGCCATGCGCTCAACAACACGCTGCAGGACATCATGGTGCGTTTCGAGCGCATGCGCGGTAAGGACGTGCTCTGGCAGCCGGGCATGGACCATGCGGGCATCGCCACGCAGATGGTCGTCGAGCGTCAGCTTGCGCAGCGCAAGCTCCCGGGGCGGCGTGAGATGGGCCGCGAGGCTTTCGTCGAGAAGGTTTGGGAATGGAAGGCCGAATCCGGCGGGCTGATCTTCAACCAGCTAAAGCGGCTCGGCGCGTCCTGTGATTGGTCGCGCGAACGCTTCACCATGGATGAAGGGCTTTCGGAGGCCGTCCTCGAAGTCTTCGTGAGCCTCTACAAGGAAGGTCTCATCTACCGCGACAAGCGACTGGTGAACTGGGATCCGAAGCTGTTGACGGCGATTTCGGATCTCGAAGTCGAGCAGCATGAGGTCAACGGTCATCTTTGGTACTTGCGCTATCCGCTCGAACCGGGTGTCACCTACGAGCATCCGATCGCGTTTGACGAGGACGGAAAGGCGACCGAGTGGGAAACGCGCGATTATGTCGTCGTCGCCACCACGCGGCCGGAGACGATGCTCGGCGATAGCGGTGTAGCGGTCAATCCCGACGACGCGCGCTACAAGCCGCTGATCGGCAAGCACGTCATCCTGCCCATCGTCGGACGCCGCATCCCGATCGTTGCCGACACCTACGCCGATCCGACGGCCGGGACCGGTGCCGTGAAGATCACCCCTGCCCATGATTTCAACGACTTCGATGTCGGCAGGCGCGCGGGACTTCGCGCGATCAACATCATGACCGTTGAAGGGCGGATCACCATCAAGAACAACGAGGACTTCCTCGAAGGCCTCGACGAACCCGCCGCCCTGCATGGCGCCTGGGATGAACTCGAGGGCAAGGACCGCTTCGAGGCTCGAGCGATCATCGTTCGTATCTTCGAGGAGGCCGGCTTGCTCGACAGGATCGAGCCGCACAGGCACATGGTTCCGCACGGCGACCGCGGCGGCGTGCCGATCGAGCCGCGGCTGACCGAGCAATGGTACGTCGACGCCAAGACGCTGGCCAAGCCCGCGATCGCGGCCGTCAGGGAAGGGCGGACGAGCTTCGTCCCGAAGAATTGGGAAAAGACCTATTTCGAGTGGATGGAGAACATCCAGCCCTGGTGTATTTCGCGGCAGCTCTGGTGGGGCCATCAGATTCCCGCCTGGTATGGACCTGACGGTCAGGTCTTCGTCGAGAAGACCGAGGAAGAGGCGCTGCACGCCGCGATCCAGCATTACCTCGCGCATGAAGGGCCGATGAAGGCCTATGTCGAGGACCTGCTCGAAAACTTCAAGCCGGGCGAGATCCTGACGCGCGACGAGGACGTGCTCGATACCTGGTTCTCCTCGGCGCTCTGGCCGTTCTCGACGCTCGGCTGGCCGAAGGAAACGCCGGAACTGGAGAGGTACTATCAGACCGATGTGCTGGTGACCGGCTTCGACATCATCTTCTTCTGGGTCGCCCGCATGATGATGATGGGCCTTCACTTCATGAAGGATGAGGACGGGACGCCTGTCGAGCCCTTCCACACCGTTTACGTCCACGCTCTTGTTCGCGACAAGAACGGGCAGAAGATGTCGAAGTCCAAGGGCAACGTCATCGACCCGCTGGAACTGATGGACGAATATGGCGCCGATGCGTTGCGCTTCACGCTGGCGATCATGGCGGCGCAGGGGCGTGACGTGAAGCTCGATCCGGCCCGCATCGCCGGCTACCGCAACTTCGGCACCAAGCTCTGGAATGCCACCCGTTTTGCCGAGATGAACGGTGCGACGAGCAGCGAAGGCTTCATCCCCGAAGCGACTTCGCTGACGATCAATCGCTGGATCCTGACGGAGCTGTCGCGCACCATCCGTGACGTGACCGAGGCGATCGAGGGCTACCGGTTCAACGAGGCGGCCGGAAGTCTCTACCGCTTCATCTGGAATCAGTTCTGCGACTGGTACCTGGAACTGCTGAAGCCGGTCTTCAACGGCGAGGACGAGGGGGCCAAGGGCGAGTCGCAGGCTTGCGTCGCCTATGTGCTCGACGAGACCTACAAGCTTCTGCACCCGTTCATGCCCTTCATGACCGAGGAGCTTTGGGAAAAGACCGCCGGCGCCGGGCGCGAGCGCGCGACGCTGCTGTGCCACGCCGAATGGCCGGCCGCCTTCTATGCGGACGATGCGGCCGCCGACGAGATCAACTGGTTGATCGATATCGTCACCGGCATCCGCTCCGTCCGCGCGGAAATGAGGGTCCCGCCGGCGGCGATGGCGCCGCTGGTGATCGTCGGTGCGAAGGGCCTGACGAGCGAGCGGCTCGACCGTCATGCTTCGGCGATCAGGCGCCTGGCGCGGATCGAGAGCATCGAACACGCGGCTTCGGCGCCGCGCGGCAGCGCGCAGATCGTCGTCGGCGAGGCGACGGCTTGCCTGCCGCTTGGCAATCTCATCGATCTGGCGGCGGAAAAAGCGCGCCTCGAGAAGGAAGTTGCCAAGGTCGAGGGGGAGCGGCAGAGAATCCTCGGCAAGCTCGCCAACGAAAAGTTCGTCGCCAATGCGAAGCCGGAGGTGGTCGAGGCAGAGCGCGAGCGGCTGACCGAACTCGACCTGCAGGTAGAGTCGCTCCGCGTCGCCCTCAGCCGCATCTCGGAAGCGGACTGACTGATCCCGTCCTTTCAACAGGAGCGCAATCCGCGGTAGAGATACCGCGGATTTTCCATTCGGCTTTTTCGGGATTCGAGTCGGCGTTCTCGATAGCGAACGGCGGTTAATACACGCATGGGTTTCGCTTGCAGGCTTTTCAACGGGACAGCCGGTCTTTGTCGGCAAAAAGCAATGTTGTTGTTCTGACGTCACACTTCGGGAAGATCGAAGAATTTATTTCTATTGATTTGTCGGTCGCGCTTTCAAAAGGGAACGAAATTTCACACTCTGGCGAATTGTGGCTATATCCTGAAGTTCTTACGTAAATTTTGTGACCGTTTCCCCCCAGTTGGGCCTTCCTGTGGCCGTTTGCCATTTCACGCGATCGTGAGGATACTTCCCGGCAAGCGCGGCACGAGGTGGATGGTCGCATTTTCTTGAAATGCAGGGGAGGAGCTTGATGGCTCGAGGTGGACTGAAGAAGGGTGTTCTGGCTGCGGTGGCCGGAATGCTCGTGGCGTCGGCTGCGCAGGCGGGAGGGCTTGAGCGCAGTGGCTACAATATCGACCTCTTGTTCGATCCGTCGGACTATGCGGCCGAAGCAACGGCGACCTATGTCAACCCGCAGCGCGAGCTGAAGAATGTTAAGGACACGAATCCGGCGCCCACAAATCCCTTTACCGGAGAGTTTGGCGGCGGGGATTTAACTGGTCGTCCGAGCAGTGTGGACGACACCGAAAGCTATTGGGCGCCCCGCATCGGCGTTAAGGCTGCCTTGGGTGACAGCATTGACTGTATGGCGGACTACTCGCAGCCTTGGGGCGCCCACACCAATCCCGGCACGAACTGGGCCGGCGCCAACAACAACATCGAGACGAAGGTTGAAAGCGACAACTACGCGGCCACCTGCTCTTACAAATGGGAGATGGGACCTGGCTACGTTCGCTTTATCGGAGGTGCCTTCTATCAGGAGGTTGGTGGCTTTAAAGAGCGGCTTGTGCAGGATCCCGCGTTCTTGCCAGCAGGTCTTTCCGGCGTTGGACGTCTCGAATTGGAGGACAGCGGCTGGGGCTGGCGAACGGGCGTAGCCTACGAAATTCCCGAATACGCAATGCGGGCTAGTCTCGTCTACAACAGTGCTGTTGATCTCGACAATCTAACGGGCTTTATCGACCTCCGTCAGCTCGGCCTCACCAAGTATGATGTCAGCGGTTCTGCTTCGATGCCGGATTCGCTGGAACTTAAGGTGCAATCCGGTATTGCTCCTGGGTGGTTGGCATTCGGCTCCGTCAAGTGGACGGACTGGAGCCAGTTGCAAGTCGTCAAATTCTGCCCCGCGACCGTAACGTCGCTCACGCCATGTACTACGCTAGACCTTCTCTACCGCGATGGCTGGACCGTGACCGGCGGTATCGGTCACAAATTCAATGATCAATGGAGCGGCGCAGTCAGCCTCACCTGGGACCGCGGCACGAGCCACGGCTACGGCACCCAGACCGACACTTGGCTGCTCGGCACGGGCGTTTCCTATACGCCCACGCAGAACGTGGAAATTCGCCTCGCGGGCAGTGCCGGCATAATGACCAGCGGCAGCTCTGGTCCAGTCAACTTCAACGGTGAGGTCATCGGCGACGACGTCTCCTACGACTTCGACAACGACTTCGTCGGGGCGATCTCTACATCCTTGAAGGTGAAGTTCTGATCACATCAGATCAACCGCAAAGAGGCCCGGTTTTCCACCGGGCCTTTTCTTTGCGCCCGAGCCAGGCGCCCGTGCTTAACCACTTTTATAAGCAGTTGTGAATGTGACGATTCGGCAACAGTTTTCTTGCTATGGTTTGCTAGTATCCGGGCCGGCTCGGTTATGTCCATTTCCCGCCACAAAATGAGAGCAGCGATTATAGCAACAAACGGGTGTAGTCGAGTTCCGTGCCTGCGTTCGAGGTGAAGCGAGTTTGTGTGCCGTCATGACATCCCATAGCGATTGGCGTCGGGTGAGCAACCGGAGCGAGGCCGGGGGCATGGGGATCGATGCGTGCGACACGCGAGAATTTCGTCGTGGGAGCGCATGGTCGGTCTCCTTTCGGAACCCGATCGGTGCCGGTGCACGGGGCGATGTTTGCAGCGGTGATGGGTTCGGCGTGGCCGGCTGGAACGAAAGAAACTGATTGTGATGCGCGCGGGTGAATTGAAGTCGCTGAGAGTTGCGGTGCTGGGTATGTCGCTGGCCGTTGGCGCCGCTGCCGGGCCCGCACGGGCTTTCGATCCCGGAGCGGGCGTGTCCAAGGAGTCCGGACCCTTCGCCCTCTTCAAGTTCGGCTTTTCCGCCTACAAGAACGGCCGCAAGGACGAGGCGGTCGAGGCCTATCGTTATGCCGCCGAAAAAGGCCATACCGGCTCCCGTTGGGCGCTCGCCAACATGTACGCCTATGGCGACGGCGTCGCCGAGAACGACCTCGAAGCATTCAAGATCTATAGCGAAATCGCCCAGCAGGGCGTCGAGCCGGGTTCGGAAGACACCGGTTATTTCGTCAACGCGCTGATCTCGCTTGCCGGCTATTATCGGCGCGGCATTCCCGATAGCCCCGTAAGGCCCGATCTGTCGCAGGCTAGGCAACTGTATTTCCAGGCCGCGTCGACCTTCGGTGTCGCCGAGGCGCAGTTCCAGCTCGCGCGCATGCTGCTGTCCGGCGAGGGCGGCGCCGTCAACGTCCAGCAGGCGAAGAAGTGGCTGAACCGCGCGCGCAAGAATGGCCACGCCGGCGCCATGGGCGTGTTCGGCAATGTCATCTTCCAGGAAGGGCAGGCCGTCCGCGGACTGGCCTACATGACCGCGGCGCTCGACCAATGTTCCCCCAAGGACAGGCCCTGGCTCCAGGCGATGCAGGAGCAGGCCTTCTCGCTCGCCAGCGAAGACGACCGTCGCATGGCGATGCTGATGTCGCAGAACCTGCATCTGCAGGGCGACGAGTGAGTCTTACCGGCTAGCCGGCAGGCCGCCGTCACGTCCGATCGGCTCAGTCTGCGGCGCGCTTTGGAGTATTTTGCACTCAGGTGGAATCACTTGACGTCGCATAAATGCGGCAGAACAAACAGATAGAGCGGTGGCGCGAACATGTGAGCGCATCCCGCTCCAGGTCATTGTTTTTATGCATGTCGTTGCCCCAAAACCGCTGCACACTTTTGGGCGACCTGCATCAGGCCGGCTGGAACGCGAATTCGGCCGTGACGGGTACGTGGTCTGACGGCTTTTCCCAGGACCGGACGCGCTTTTCGATCGATGTCGAAACGAGCTTGTCGGCCGCCTCCGGTGACAGCATCAGATGGTCGATGCGGATGCCGAAATTCTTCTGCCAGCAGCCGGCCTGATAATCCCAGAACGAATAGAGCGGCACCTCGTCCGAAGTCGCGCGAACGGCGTCGGTGAAGCCGAGGTTGCGCAGGCGCCGGAAGGCGGCGCGCGTCTCCGGCAGGAAAAGCGCGTCGTTCCGCCAGACCTTCACGTCCCAGCAATCGTGCGCTTCCGGAATGACGTTGTAGTCGCCGGCAAGGATGAGCGGTTCCTCGAGCAGGAGCCTTTGCTCTGCAAAGGCGGTGAGGCGCTGCATCCATTTGAGCTTGTAGGTGTATTTCTCCGTCTCCACCGGATTCCCGTTCGGAAGATAGAGGCAGCAGACGCGAATGGCGCCGCCGTCGACCGAGAACACGCCCTCGATGAAGCGCGCCTGCTCGTCGAGATCGTCACCAGGCAGTCCGCGATTGACCTCGTCGGGTCGGGACTTGGAGAGCAGCGCGACGCCGTTGAAGCCCTTCTGGCCATGGGTCTCCACGTGATAGCCGAGCGCCTCGACCTCGAGGCGCGGAAACGCTTCATCGACGGATTTGATCTCCTGCAGGCAGGCAATGTCCGGATTGGATTCCTTGAGCCAGGCGACGAGATTGTCGACCCGCGCCTTGACGCCGTTGATGTTCCAGGTGGCGATCTTCATGGAGCAGCGTTTGCCTTTCGGTTCGGTGGAGCCTTTGGCGGCGAGTCGTTGTAGCGGCTGCGGCGCTGCGCGTCCATCAAGACGCGCAAGCGAATCATGCAGCAGGATTTCTTTTGACAAATCCGGTACCTGCAACATTTCTCTGTTGAAAGCCGGCCGGAAAAAGGCCGAATTCCCGCGCCTTTTTTCGCGCGCCGGTGGCGGAATTGATTCCGGTTTCCTTCCGTCTATAGTCCCGCGCATGATCGCGTTCGTTGAAAATTATTGGCCGCACTTCCTGGCGCTTTTGTCATTCGCGCTGGGCATCCCGGCCATCATCCACGCGGCGATGACGAAGGAAGATGTGCGTGCGGCCGCCGGCTGGGTCGGGGTGGTCCTGCTGTCGCCGGTCATCGGCGCGCTCATCTATGCCGTTGCCGGCATCAACCGGATGCGCCGCTCGTCGATCGGCCTGCAACGCTCGCTGCTGCGTTCGACGGAGCGCGACCCGTTCGGGCGCTTCGATATCAGCCATGAGCAGGTGGTGGCCCGCTTCGGACAGCGCTTCGCCGCGATGAAGATGCTCGGCGATCGCGTTGCGCGCTTCACGATGTCGATGGGGAACCAGATCACCATGCTGGAAGGCGGCGACGCCGTCTATGGGGCGATGCTGGAGGCGATCGCCGCCGCCCGCCGCAGCGTCCTGCTCGAGAGCTACATCTTCGATCGCGACCCGATCGGCCTGCGTTTCGCCGACGCCCTCATCGCCGCGGCGAAGCGCGGCGTCAGCGTCCGCGTCGTGATCGATGCGGTGGGCGCGCGCTACTCCGTGCCGAGCATCGTCGGCTACCTGAGGGAAGGGGGCGTGCCGACCGCCGTCTTCAACGGCAACATCATCATGGGCCTGCGCCTTCCCTATGCCAATCTCAGGACGCACCGCAAGATCATGGTGGTCGATGGGGCGGTCGCCTTTGCCGGCGGCATGAACATCCGGGCAGGCTTCGCGGCCGAACTCGCGGGCAGCGAGGCGTCCTTCGACACGCATTTCCGCGTTACCGGGCCGGTCGTCGCCGACATCTTCCAGGTCGCGGCGGAAGACTGGCAGTTTTCGAGCGGCGAGATGCTGGCGGGAGAAGCCTGGCAACTGGCCGATCTTCCGGAGGCGCCGGCGCTGCCATCGGTATGGATGCGAGCCGTTCCTTCAGGACCCGACAGCACCAACGAGACAAACCACAAAATGCTGATGGGCGCCTTCTCGGTCGCGCGAAAGCACATCCGCCTGATGTCGCCCTATTTTCTGCCCGACAAGGAATTGATCAGCGCGCTGGTCACCGCGGCCCGCAAGGGGGTCGAGGTCGACATCGTCGTGCCCGCCGTCAACAATCTCACCCTCGTCGACCGCGCCATGTCCGCCCAGTTCGACCAGATGCTGGAGGGGCACTGCCGGGTGTGGCGAGCGCGGGGTACCTTCAACCACTCGAAGCTGCTGGTCGTCGACGACCACTGGGTCTATCTGGGCTCCAGCAACCTCGACCCACGCTCCCTGCGCCTCAATTTCGAGTTCGATCTGGAGATCCTCGACGATGACCTCGCGCAAGCCATCGGCAAGAAGATCTGCGCCATACGCGCCACCGCCGAGGAAGTGACGTTCGCACAGCTGCGCGCGGAGCCGTTCATCAACCGCCTTGCGAACCGTCTGCTCTGGCTGGGGTCGCCCTATCTTTAGGGCGTGACGTGACGAGCGCTCGTCAGATCGAAAAACTGGTGCCGCAGCCGCAGCTTGCGACCGCATTCGGATTCGTGATCTGGAAGGACTGGCCGAGCAGATTGTCGACGAAGTCGATTTCCGAGCCGCCCATGTAGACGAGCGAAAGACTGTCGATCAGCACTTTGGCGTTACCCTTCTCCAGGACGAGGTCGTCTTCGTTGGCCGCCTCGACCAGATCGAATTTGTAGGAGAAGCCCGAGCAGCCGCCCCCCTCGACGGAGACGCGCATTGCGCTCTTGTCCTTTTCGGCATCGAGTATGGCGGCAATGCGTTTGGCCGCCGCGTCCGAAAGGGTCACCGTGTGCTGCATCATCTTTGCCTCCTGCCGGGGTCAAGAACCGGAGAGATTCGTTTGCGACTTGGCGTTACAATCACATGGGACGTGCACGCAGGCAATTTCGCCAAGTCATTGTTCTTTCACAAGAATGCCGGCGGCCATCCGCCGCCGCTTTCCTGTGGCGCATACTATAGGTATGAAGGCTTGAATGTCCCGTCAATGGGATGACCCGCGCAGGTGTGAAATGGCATTCGACAAGAAGACCCTCGGTTTCGGTTATGGCGAGCATGCGGCTTTCGCTGCCAACCCATGGGCTTCGCGCGGGAGGCTCTATCCGGAAGCGTCGAGCCCGACGCGATCCGATTTCCAGCGCGACCGCGACCGCATCGTCCATACGACGGCGTTCCGGCGGCTGAAGCACAAGACCCAGGTGTTCATCGCCGCGGACGGCGACCATTATCGCACCCGGCTTACGCATACGATCGAGGTCGCGCAGATCGCTCGCGCCCTGGCGCGAGCGCTGAAGCTCGACGAGGACCTCGCCGAAGGCGTGGCCCTCGTGCACGACTTCGGCCACACGCCCTTCGGGCACACGGGCGAGGATGCGCTGCACGAGGTGCTCAAGCCCTATGGCGGCTTCGACCACAATGCCCAGTCGCTGCGCATCGTCACCAAGCTGGAGCGGCGCTATGCGGAATTCGACGGCCTCAATCTCACCTGGGAAAGCCTCGAAGGCCTGGTCAAGCACAATGGCCCGTTGATGACGGCAGACGGGCAGGGCACGCGCGGCCCCGTTCCGCAGCCGATCCTCGATTACTGCGCGCTCCACGATCTCGAACTCGCAAGCTTTGCCAGTCTCGAAGCCCAGGTTGCGGCGATCGCCGACGATATCGCCTATAATACGCACGACATCGATGACGGATTGCGTGCGGGCTACCTGACCTTCGAGATGCTGGAGGAGGTGCCCTTTCTCGCCCGGCTGATGCGCGAGGTCCATGACCGCTATCCGGGCCTGGAGCGCAGCCGCTTCACGCATGAGATCATGCGACGGCAGATTACCGCCATGGTCGAGGACGTGATCGGCGTGGCGCAGAAGCGCCTTGGCGAAATCCGCCCGCAGAGCGTCGGCGACGTGCGTCTTGCCGGCAAGGTCATCGCGACCTTCTCCGAGGTGATGAGCGAGACCGACCGGCAGATCAAGAATTTGCTGATGACGCGTATCTATCGCCATCCGGAGGTGATGCGCGTGCGGCAGGGGGCGGCATCGATCGTGACGGACCTCTATCGGGCTTTCATGGCGGATCCGTTGCTGATGAAGGAGCACTACTGGATCGACCAGATCCCCGGCATGGCGGAGCCGGCGCGGGCGCGTCACGTCGGCGATTACCTCGCCGGGATGACCGACACCTTCGCGATCAGCGTGCACAGGCGCTTGTTTGACCATACGCCCGATTTGCGCTAGTGACGCCCCCGCGCGGAGGCTAGAGGTTCCCGATGAACCCGGCCTCCTTTTGAATTTGCGCCATTGTCCAGTGTGGCTGGAAAAAGCGGACGGAACAGATGAACCTTTTCACAGACTTCGAATCAAGAGTTAAGAATATTCTGGAATCGCTTGATATCGTTCGTGAAAAGCGATCCACTCTTGATTTCGCGCGCATCAATATCGAGCCGCCGCGCGATGCAAGCCATGGCGACGTCGCCACCAATGCGGCGATGGTGCTTGCCAAGTCCCTGGGCATGAATCCGCGCGCCCTCGCGGACCTGATCGTCGAGAAGCTGAGGCAGGATCCGGAAGTTGCCGACGTTTCCGTCGCCGGGCCGGGCTTCATCAACGTCTGCTTGTCCGTTGCCTATTGGCAGAAGCTCCTGTCGGCGGTCATCAGGGCGGGCACCGACTACGGGCGCAGCACCGTGGGCGCCGGGCGGAAGGTCAACGTCGAATATGTCTCGGCCAATCCGACGGGGCCGATGCATGTCGGCCATTGCCGCGGCGCCGTCGTCGGCGACGCGCTCGCCAACCTCCTGGCATTTGCCGGCTATGACGTGACCAAGGAATACTACATCAACGACGCCGGTTCGCAGATCGACGTGCTCGCCCGCTCGGCGTTCCTGCGCTACCGCCAGGCGCTCGGCGAGGAGATCGGCGAGATCCCGGCGGGGCTCTACCCCGGTGATTACCTCGTTCCCGTCGGCGAGGCGCTCGCCGACGAATTCGGCACGAGCCTTCGGATCATGCCGGACGAGAAATGGCTGCCGCTCGTCAAGGAGCGCGTCATTGATGCTATGATGGCGATGATCCGCGAGGATCTCGCCGCCCTCAACGTCAACCACGACGTCTTCTTCTCCGAGCGGACCCTGCACGACAACGGCGCGGCGCGGATCCGCACGGCGATCAACGACCTGACGTTCAAGGGCCACGTCTACAAGGGCACGCTGCCGCCGCCCAAGGGACAGTTGCCGGAGGACTGGGAAGACCGCGAGCAGACGCTCTTTCGCTCGACCGAAGTGGGCGACGACATCGATCGACCGCTGATCAAGTCCGACGGCAGCTATACTTATTTTGCCGCCGACGTTGCTTACTTCAAGGATAAGTTCGATCGCGGCTTCCACGAGATGATCTATGTCCTTGGCGCCGACCATGGCGGCTACGTAAAGCGCCTCGAGGCCCTGGCGCGCGCCATATCCGGCGGCACGGCGAAGCTGACGGTCCTGCTTTGCCAGCTCGTCAAGCTCTACCGCGGCGGCGAGCCGGTGAAGATGTCCAAGCGTTCCGGCGACTTCGTGACGCTCCGCGATGTGGTGGAGGAGGTCGGCCGCGATCCGGTGCGCTTCATGATGCTCTACCGTAAGAGCTCCGAGCCGCTCGACTTCGATTTTGCCAAGGTGACGGAACAATCGAAGGACAATCCGGTCTTCTACGTGCAATATGCGCATGCGCGTTGCCGGTCCGTGTTCCGGCAGGCGGCAGAGGCCTTCCCCGATCTCGATTTGGCCTCGCTCGATCTTGCCGGCGCGGTCATGGGCGCGATCGCCGATCCGGCCGAGATGCAGCTTGTCGCCAAGCTCGCAGAATATCCGCGCGTGGTGGAGGCGGCGGCACTCTCGCAAGAGCCGCACCGGATCGCTTTTTACCTGTATGATCTTGCTGCGGTCTTCCATGGACTCTGGAACAAAGGTAAAGAAAATCCGGAATTACGTTTTGTTAACGATAAGAACAGAGAATTAAGCATTGCCAGACTCGGGCTGGTGCATGCTGTCGCCTCGGTATTGAAGTCGGGCCTGTCGATTACGGGTACCTCAGCACCGGAAGAGATGCGGTAAGTAGTGTCACCATTTCCCCACAATGCGCTGGCAATTCAACGCAGGCAGTTGTGAGTGGAAACTATGGCAGACAAACAATTCGCACGAAGCGGGCAGCCGGCAGACTTCGATACCCTGGCCGATGACGATCCGTTGAGCGAACTTGCCCGTATTGTCGGGTACGATGCTCGGCCAGCCGTTCAGCAACTGCAGGAACTGCAGCGCCATCAGGAGACGATGCGGCGCGAGCCGGCTTTCGACCTCGAGGAGGAGCTGCTTCGCGCCTTCGACAGCTACGATGCCCCGCGTGCCGCGCCGGTCCGGCCGGACAGCGGCCTCGTGGAGCACCCGTCCGCCGGCATGGCGGTCGAGCCCCCGCTTTCCGGCGGCGCTGAACAGACCCAAGCCTCTCCGGTCGTCGAGGACGTCGTTCCCGTTGCAGTGGAGACGCCGGCGCCGACCGAGCAGGCGCCCGACGCCGCAGCGGTGATGCGTGCCGAGATTTCCGATCCTTCCTACTCGGCCGATGCGGACGTGGTGGCTCCCGAGGAGCCGGTGGCCGAACCGGCCGTCGATCTGGAGCGCGAGCTCGAACTGTCTCTTGGCTACGATCTGTCGGTCGACGCAGAACCGGTCGAGCGTGTGGCGCCGGTTGAGATTGCGCAGTCGGTCTCTGAGTCCGAAGCAAGCGAGTTGCCGGTTTTCGCCGACTGGCAGGATACGCTCTCATCCAAGCTCGCGGTTGCCGGCAAGCTTGCCGAGCAGGCTGCGATCGCGGAGCCGGTCTATATCGACATGGCGGCCGATGTTGCGCGGCCGGTCGAAGCGGTTCCGTCTTTAGAGACGGTCGTCGAACAGCCCGTGGCGGCGCCGGCGCAGCCCGTTGCGCAGGATGAGCTCCTCGTGGATATCGAGCGGTTCTCCGTTTCCTCGGCGGCCAGCCTTGCGGCTGAGCCGGAGACCCAGGCGCGGCCCGCTGCCCCGCCGAAGAAGAGCAGCTATCCCTTCACGCCGACATTCAGCCGGGCGACGCCGGTTGCATCATCTGGCGGCGTCTTGCAGCAGCGCGCGTTTGTCACTCCAGTGACGGAGCCGGTTGCCGCCAAGGCGACAGCCGCGCCGGTCGCGCCGGTGGTTACGCCGGTGGTGGCGGAAGCCCCCGCTGCTCCCGCCCCTCAGAAGGTTCAGGACAGTCTGCCGGAGTCGGAACTCGAGCCAAGCTTCGATATCGAGGACTTCGAACTGGAACTGGCCGACATTGCGCTCGACATGGATCTGGCCGAGGACGACGTTGCCAAAGCCGCGCCAAGCGCGCCGCTGCAGTCGGCCGTGTCGCATCCCGCGCTTGTCGAGGCGCCTGCCCAGCCTTTCCTGCAGGCCCAGCCTTTCCTGCAGGTATTGAGCACGCCGAAGCAGGCGGAAGCGCGCGAGGAGCAGCCTCAGCCATCGGCTGCGGCGGAGGTCGAAGAGCAGCCGGTTGAGAATTCGCTGCCGTTCGATCCGGCGATGATCGGCGAAACGGAGAGCGGCGTGGCGCCGATCGCCGAACTCGACGTGCCGCAATTGCCGGTGCCGGAACCCGAGGAGAAGCCGGCCGCTTTCCCGGCAGACTATGACCTGGATATCGACGCGGAGATGGCGCAGCTTTTCGGCACGCCCGCGCCCGCCGCCAAGAACGGCGCGCACGCCGTTGCGGCCGAGTTGCCCGCTGCCCCCGTTTCGACGGCCAAGACGGCGCCGGCACTCGCTTCGATCGACGACTTTGCCGAATTCGAGAAGGCGATGGAGGAGGACTTCCAGCGCTCGATGGCGGAGCGTCGCGGCGTGATGCAGGATGCCGAGCGGACCGCCGCAATGCCGCGGGCCGAGAGCGACGACTACCGCGAACAGGGCTATGGCCGCCGGTCGCAGCGGACGATGCTGTTGGCCGCGAGCGTCGCCGGCGTCATCATTCTCGGTGGCGCGGCAGTCTATGCCTGGATGGGCGGAAGCAATGCCGCGCTTTCCGGCGATGGCCCGAAGATCATCCTGGCGGACAAGGCGCCGGTCAAGATCGTGCCCGAGGAGAAGGGCGGCAAGACCGTGCCCAACCAGAACAAGGCAGTCTATGATCGCGTAGCCGGCGACAAGAGCAACGGCCCGCGCCAGGAGGCCCTGGTCTCCTCGACGGAGGAGCCGATGGACGTGGTACAGAGGACGCTCACTCCGGAAACGCTGCCGCTCGAAGGCAATGACGAGGGCGAGGCCCTGGCCGGCGTTCCGACCTCGCAAGAGGACGAAGTCGCGCGCTTGCTGCCGGATGGAAACAGCACCGGCGCCGAAGATGCCGAAGCGGCGAAGGGGCCGGTGGTCACCCCGCGCAAGGTCCGCACCATGATCGTCAAGCCGGACGGCACGCTGGTCCCGCGTGAAGAACCGGCGGCCGAGCCGGAAGTCGCGGCCGCCGGCGCCGAGCAGATGCCCGTCCAGGCGTCCGCCGAAGCCGTTGCCTCCGGCTCTCAAGGCAATGCGGCGACTGCCGCGGTCGGTTCCGATCTGCGCGCCGCCGGGCAGCCGAAGCCAGCGGGCGCCGATGAGGTCGCCCTCGCGGCCGCGGGCAACGCGTCGGTGGACGAGGTTGCTCCGGTTCGTAGCGTGAAGACGACCTCTGTCGATGGTGAAAAGGCGCCGTTGCCCCAGACGCGGCCCCAGGCCAAGGCCGAGGCTGCTCCCGAGACGCCGGGCCCGTCGGATAATAAGCCGGCGACGGAAACGGCAAGCGCTCAGCCGGCCGCCCCGCTCGCCACAGCTTCGGTTCCGGCCGGAAGCTATGTGATCCAGATCGCGTCGCTGCCCTCCGAGGCCGAGGCGCAGAAGAGCTACAACAATCTTTCCGCCAAGTTCGCGGGCGTCATCGGCGGCCGCGGCGTGGATATCCGCAAGGCCGAAATCGCAGGCAAGGGCACCTACTACCGGGTCCGGATTCCTGCCGGTTCGCGCGAGGAGGCAAATGCGCTCTGCTCCCGCTACAAGAGCGCCGGTGGAAGCTGCCTCGTTACGAAGTAGGTTTCAGCTGACGGAGAAGGTGTAAGAAACGGGTGCGGCGGCAACGCCGCGCCCGCTTTCTTGTTTGTGCACGACCTCGAAAGGGTCGTTTTGTGGCTTCGCGGCGACGGGCGGGGACACTATGCTGGTCGCATGAGCGAATCAAAGGCATTCATTTCCGGCTGCAAAGGCCTGTCGCTGACGGCCGAGGAACGTCGCTTCTTCGACGGTGAGCGCCCCTGGGGCTTTATCCTCTTCGGTCGCAATATCGGCGAGAGGGAGCAGATCCGCGACCTCGTGACCGACTTGCGGGACAGTGTCGGCAATCCGAAGGCACCCGTGCTGATCGACCAGGAGGGTGGACGCGTCCAGCGCATTCGCCCTCCGCTCGCGCAACAATATCCGAGCGGCGCGGATATCGGCGACATCTATCGGCGGGATCGGGAGACGGGACTGCGCGCCGCATGGCTCCTGGGACGCCTGCACGCCTTCGACCTGATGCGCTTCGGCATCACGGTCGATTGCCTGCCGGTCCTGGACATTCCCGTGCCGGGGAGCCACGACGTTATCGGCAACCGTGCCTACGGGCACGATCCGGAGACGGTGACGGCGATCGGCCGGGCGATGAGCGAGGGCTTGAAGGCGGGCGGCATGCTGCCGGTCATGAAGCACATGCCCGGCCACGGCCGCACTTTCGTCGACTCTCATCACAGCCTGCCGGTCGTGACCGCCGGCCTGGATGAGCTGAAAGGGAGCGATTTCCTGCCCTTTGCCGCTATGAAGGACGAGGCGATGGCCATGTCGGCGCACATGGTCTTCACTGCGATAGACCCGGACAATCCCGCGACGACCTCCGCGAAGGTCGTGCGCGAAATCATTCGCGGCCACATCGGCTTCGACGGCCTGCTGATGTCGGACGACGTCTCGATGAACGCGCTCGCCGGGGATATGGCGACACGCGCCCGCGGGATTATCGCCGCCGGCCTTGATCTCGTCTTGCATTGTCATGGCATAATGGAGGAAATGAAGGCCGTCGCCGACGTCGTCCCGGTTCTCTCGGGTGATCGGCTGCGCCGGGCAAGGGCGGCGGAAGCCGCCTTCCGCGCGCCGGACGGCGAGGACGAGGACAGGCTGCGTACCGAATTCAATGCAATGTTCGCCCTCGTCTAGTGCATTTTGCCGTCGCACAGACGCGGCTCGAACAAACAGATGGAGCGGTCGCGCGAACGTAGGTGAGCGCATCCCGCTTCAGGCAAGGGCGGGACCGCCGCTGAAGGGGCCCAAGTCGTGAGCAATGCGGGCGAAAGAAAGGGACAATCGGGGGCGACGGCGCCGATGGACGCCTTGTGGCAGGATGCGCCCGTCGACCGCGGAGCGCATGAGGAAGAACTCGTCGTCGACATTGCCGGCTTTGAAGGGCCGCTCGACCTGCTTCTCCATCTTGCCCGCAGTCAGCGCGTCGATCTCTCGCGCATCTCGGTCCTGGCGCTTGCGGAACAGTATATCGCCTTCATCGAACGGGCGCGCTCCATCCGCATCGAGCTTGCGGCCGATTACCTGGTGATGGCGGCCTGGCTCGCCTATCTCAAATCGCGGTTGTTGATCCCGCAACAGGCGAAGGATGAAGGCCCCTCGGGCGAGGAGATGGCCTCGGCGCTGGCCTTCCGACTGAAGCGGCTGGAGGCGATGCGCGATGCGGCGACGCGGCTCGTCAACAGGAGCCGTCTCGGTCGTGACATCTTCGCACGCGGCGCGCCCGAACACATCGTTCCGGAGAAGAAATCCGGCTACGATGCCTCGCTTTATGACTTGCTGACGGCCTATGCGCTGCTGAGGCAGCGCCAGGCGATAACGCAGGTGACCATCGAGAAGCGCCATGTCTGGTCGCTCGCCGATGCGCGCCTGATCCTGGCGAGGATGGTCGGCACGCTCGATGACTGGACCGCGCTCGATCATTTCCTGATCCGGTACATGACGAGCCCGAAGGAGCGCGCAACCGCGATCGCGAGTTCGTTTGCCGCGTCGCTGGAAATGGTGCGCGAAGGCCGATTGGAAATACGCCAGGAGGGTGCCTTCGCGCCGATCTATCTCAGGCGCGGGCCGAGGCCGATCGACGCGGCGATGCTCGCGGAAATGGAGGCGGCGCGTGGCTGAAGCGCAGAGATACTTGCCCGGCTTACCGGAAGAGGAGGACGAACTCGACGAGATCGCCCTCGATCCGCGGCTCCTGGAGGAGGCGGAGCGGATAGCCGAGGCGCTGGTTTTCGCATCGGCCCAGCCGGTTTCCGAGACCTATATCGCAAGCCGCCTGCCGCGCGGCATCGACGTCGGACCCGTCATGTCGCGGCTGAAGGCGATCTATGCGAGCCGTGGCGTCAATCTCGTCCAGGTCGCCGACCACTGGGCTTTCCGTACCGCCGCCGATCTTTCCTTCGTCGTCCAGACGGACGAGCAGGAGATCAGGAAACTGTCGCGCGCGGCGCTCGAGGTCCTGGCGATCATCGCCTATCACCAGCCGGTGACCAGGGCGGAGATCGAGGATATTCGCGGCGTCCAGACCTCCAAGGGTACGCTCGACGTCCTGATGGAGGCCGGCTGGGTGCGGTTCCGCGGTCGCAGGCGTACACCGGGGCGGCCGGTGACGTTCGGGACGACCAGGGACTTCCTCGATCATTTCGGCCTCGAAGAGATCCGCGATCTCCCGGGCATCGAGGAACTGAAGGGCGCGGGTCTGCTCTCCGGCCGCGTTCCCTCGAACCTGCACATTCCGGTCCCGGTCGGCGAGGACGAGCTTTCCGAGAACGAAGACCCGATTACCCAGATGGACCTCGAGGAACTGGGCCTCTTGACACCGAAGGCTGAAGAAGACGATTAAAAATCCTGACTAGGGATGTCGGCTTTGAAGCGCCGACGGCGAGGCGGCCGACCGCCTTCGGTTCAGGGAATCGCAGAGTATGGTTTCAGATACGCCTAACGGCACCGTCGTGACGAGGCGGTCGGGAGTGTCGTTCGCGGCGAGCCTGGCATTCGAGAATATCAGCCACCGCTATCACGCCAAGGAGACGATCAGGGGCGTCAGCCTCAAGGCGGAGGCTGGCGAAGTGCTCTGCCTGCTCGGCCCGTCCGGGTCCGGGAAGACGACCTTGTTGCGCATCGCCGCGGGCATCGAGGTGCAGACGGGCGGCCGTCTTCTCCTGAACGGGCAGGAGATCTCGGGTCCTTCGGTCTTTCTTCCGCCGGAGAAGCGCGGCGTCGGGCTGATGTTTCAGGACTTCGCGCTTTTCCCGCACATGACGATCCGCGACAATGTCTGCTTCGGACTGACGGCGCTCCCGAAGAAGGAGGCGCTGATGCAGGCCGATGCGGCGCTGGAGCGCGTCGGGTTGCTCAATTACGCCGACCGCTATCCTCATGTGCTTTCCGGCGGCGAGCAGCAGCGCGTGGCGCTTGCCCGCGCACTCGCCCCTCGGCCCGCGGTTCTGTTGATGGACGAACCCTTCTCCGGGCTCGATTCCAGGCTGAAGGACTCGATCCGCGCCGACACGCTCGCGATCCTCCGCGAGACGCGCGCGACCGCGATCGTCGTGACCCATGACGCGGAAGAGGCGATGCGGATGGCGGATCGGATCGCCCTCCTGAAAGACGGTCGCCTTGTCCAGGTCGGCACGGCGGACGAACTTTATCGCCAGCCGCGCGATCTTTTCGCCGCCGGCTTCTTCTCGGAGATAAACGTCTTCGACGCCCGCGTGCACGGCGGCCGGGTCGAGACGCCCCTCGGCGTGGTTCCGGCCGGGCACTACGCGGAAGGCCAGTCCCTGAGCGTCGCCGTCCGGCTCTCGGGCGTCCAGCTTAGGGAGGAGGGCGGCGATATCCCGGCGCGCATCGTCTCCCGGCGCTTCCTGGGCGTCGTTGAACTGCTGGAACTCGCCGTGCCGCAGTCCGAGCGGACGGTGCGTGCCCGCATTCGTGCCGATTTGCTGCCGCAAGGATTGCGGGATGTCACGCTTTCCGTTAACGAGCGCGACATATTGGTATTTGAAAAAGAAGCACCAACACCGTAGGGTCCACCGAGACACAGATTTGCCGGTCGGCACGCCTGAAAAATGACAATGTGGTGGCTCTACACTCAAGTAGGCCTCGAGGGAGTAAGTGGATGGGATCCTTTAGTATATGGCATTGGCTGATCGTCCTTGTGGTGGTCCTGCTGCTGTTCGGCCGTGGCAAGATTCCGGAGCTGATGGGCGATGTCGCCAAGGGCATCAAGAACTTCAAGAAGGGCATGACCGACGACGATGCCGCGGCCGCCGACAAGACGATCGACGGCAAGACCGTCGAGCACAAGTCCGACGAAGTCCGCTGACGAGCGGATGCGGGCGGAACGACCGGGCGCATGTTTACGCCCGGTAAGCCGCATTATGGGTTAGTAGGGCGCGTCGGATGCTTGATGTCGGCTGGACCGAGCTTGTTGTTATTGCAATCGTCTTGATCATCGTTGTCGGACCGAAGGATCTTCCGCCGATGTTGCGGTCCTTCGGCCGGATGACCGCCAAGATGCGCGGCATGGCCGCCGATTTTCGGCGCCAGTTCGACGAAGCCTTGCGCGAGGCCGATCTCGACGAGGTGCGCAAGACGATCAGCGATGCCCAAAGCCTCAATCCGACCACCGCCTTGCGCGATGCGATGAACCCGTTGCGGCAGCTCGGCAATGAAATCAAGTCCGACCTGCAAAAGGCGACCACGCCCGACAAGCCTCCGCAGGAGGCAGTGCCGGAGCCGACGGTCGAGCCGGCAAGGGTAGACACGCCCGTCGAGGCCGCCGTGAAACCGGCGGATGCGGCGGCGGCCGCCGCCATTGGTTCGGCGTCGCTGCAGGCGGACCGCGCGGCCGGTGCAGCACAGTCAAGCGAGGCGAAGCCTGCCGCCAAGCGCAAGGCCGCCGCCCCGTCGAAAAAACCGGCCGCTGCCAAGGGCACGCAGAAGACCGCTGCCGTCGTGGCGCCGACGAAGGCGTCGGTGCGCAAGGCGGCGAGCGAAGGGCAGGCCGAGGCCGGCATAAAGACACGGGCTTCGCGCAAGAAGGGTGATGCATGAGCGGCGATATCGAAGACCGGCCGCAGCCGCTGATCGAACATCTGATCGAACTGCGCACGAGGCTGATGTGGGCTGTCGGGGCGTTCTTTGTCGCCTTCCTCGTCTGCTTCTATTTTGCCAAGCAGTTGTTCAATCTCCTGGTGCTGCCCTTCAAGTGGGCCGTGAGCTGGGCGGGGCTCAGCCATCGCAACGTCGAGCTCATCTACACCGCGCCGCAGGAATTCTTCTTCACGCAGATCAAGGTCGCCATGTTCGGTGCCCTGGTGATCGCATTTCCGGTCATCGCGTCGCAGATTTACAAGTTCGTCGCGCCGGGCCTCTACAAGAACGAACGGGCGGCCTTCCTCCCGTTCCTGATCGCCTCGCCTATCCTCTTTCTGATGGGCGGCGCGCTCGTCTATTTCTTCTTCACGCCGATGGTCATGTGGTTCTTCCTTGCCATGGAGCAGGGCGGCGGCGAGGGGCAGGTCGCGATCCAGCTCCTGCCGAAGGTCTCGGAGTATCTGAGCCTGATCATGTCGCTGGTCTTCGCCTTCGGCCTCGTCTTCCAGTTGCCGGTCATCACGACGCTGCTGGCACGGGTCGGCTTCGTTACCGCCGAGGGGCTCGCGGAAAAGCGCAAATATGCAATCGTTATCGCCTTCGTCGTCGCTGCCGTGCTGACGCCGCCCGATCCCGTTTCCCAGATCGGCCTTGCGCTGCCTGCCATCCTTCTCTACGAGATTTCAATCTATACGGCGCGACTCGTCGAACGACGCCAGGCGGCCGAGGCGCTCGCCCGTGAGGTCGCCTCTGCGCAGGACAGTTCTTCCGAGACGGTCGGCTCCGCCAAGGGCTGAACGTTCGACGTTCTCTCGTCGCTCTTCGCAGCGCCGCGCGTCCATTCAGGCACGAAAACGGCGCTGCAGGACTTTGACTCCCTGCATGGTTCCTTGAATCAACCCGGATTTGAGGAACCGTGCAGTAGAAAACGCGTGGAACAACTATGCTCGATATCAAATGGATTCGTGAGAATGCGGACGCGCTCGACAACGCCCTGGCGAAACGGGGTGCGGAGCCATTGTCGGCGTCGCTGATCGCACTTGATGAACGTCGCCGTACGATCCTCCAGTCCCTGCAGGACATGCAGTCGCGCCGCAATGCGGCGTCGAAGGAGATCGGCGCCGCGATGGCCCAGAAGAACACCGAACTCGCCGAGAAGCTCAAAGGCGAGGTTGCCGAGCTCAAGGTGACGATGCCGGCGGTCGAGGACGAAAGCCGCCGGATCGAGGCGGAGCTCTCGGACGCACTGTCGCGCATCCCCAACATTCCGCTTGCGGACGTTCCGGTCGGCCCGGACGAGACGGCCAATGTCGTGACGCGGATCGCAGGCGCGAAGCCCACCTGGAATCACAAGCCGCTCGAGCACTTCGAGATCGGCGAGGCCTTGGGTTTGATGGACTTCGAAGGTGCTGCGCGCATTGCCGGGTCGCGCTTCACGATCATCAAGGGGCAGCTCGCGCGCCTGGAGCGGGCGCTCGGGCAATTCATGCTCGACCTGCACACGCAGGAACATGGCTACATCGAAGTCCAGCCGCCGCTGCTCGTGCGCGACGACGCGATGTACGGCACCGGCCAGTTGCCGAAATTCGCGGAGGACCTGTTCCGGACGACGGACGAGCGCTGGCTCATCCCGACTGCGGAAGTACCGCTGACGAACATGGTGCGCGGGCAGATCCTCGACGGCGAGGCGCTGCCGCTGCGCTTCACCGCGCTCACGCCCTGCTTCCGCTCCGAGGCCGGCTCTGCCGGCCGCGACACCCGCGGCATGCTGCGCCAGCACCAGTTCAACAAGGTCGAACTGGTCTCGATCACGGATGCCGAAAGCTCGATCGACGAGCACGAGCGGATGACCGCCTGCGCCGAGGAGGTTCTGAAGCGCCTGGGCCTGCATTATCGCGTCATGACGCTGTGCACCGGCGACATGGGCTTCGGCGCCCGCAAGACCTACGATCTGGAAGTCTGGCTGCCGGGACAGGATACCTATCGCGAAATTTCGTCCTGCTCCGTCTGCGGCGACTTCCAGGCGCGGCGCATGGACGCGCGCTACCGCTCGAAAGAGGAGAAGGGGACGAAGTTCGTCCACACGCTGAACGGTTCGGGCGTTGCCCTCGGGCGCGCGTTGATCGCCGTGATCGAGAACTATCTGAACGAAGATGGCTCGGTCACCGTGCCGGAGGTCCTTCTCCCCTATATGGGCGGCCAGCGACGGATCGAGAAAGCCGCTTGACGGGCGGGAAAACGGAAGAGACAGGGATGCGAATCCTCCTGACGAACGACGATGGCATTCATGCCGATGGGCTCGCCGTGCTCGAGCGGATCGCCCGGACGATCTCGGACGATGTCTGGGTGGTTGCGCCCGAGGTGGACCAGAGCGGGCTCGCCCATTCGCTGACGCTTTCCGAGCCGCTGCGCTTGCGGCAGGTTTCGGAAAGGCGCTTTGCGCTCAGGGGAACGCCGACCGATTGCGTGATCATGGCGGCCAGGAAGATCCTCGACCGAAAGCCCGACCTTGTCCTGTCAGGCGTCAATGCGGGAGGCAATCTGGCGGATGACGTCACCTATTCGGGCACGGTTGCTGGTGCGATCGAAGGGACGCTGCAGGGAATCCGCTCGATCGCGCTGAGCCAGGCCTATCAATATGTCGGCGGCAGGGAGGTGCCGTGGGACGTGGCCGAGACGCACGCGCCGGCATTGATCCGCACATTGATGAATGTCGATTTGCCGGACGGAACCTTCATCAATCTGAACTTCCCCAATTGTGCGGCCGATGCTGTCGCGGGCGTGGAAGTCACCGCCCAGGGCAAACTTGAATTCGGCCTCAGCATCGACGAGCGCACCGACGGCCGCGGCTTTCCCTATTTCTGGCTGCGCTTCGGCGAGCGCTTCGGGGATTTTCGCTCCGGCACCGACATTCGCGCATTGCGCGACGACAGGATTTCGGTAACGCCGCTTAAACTGGATATGACCGATTATACCGCCCAGGATCGTATCGCTCGCGCATTGCGGGAGGGGACTGTCGCTTGAACGGACGCGTTTCCCAGCAGGAGGGCTTTGCAGCGATGGCGCTGCGCCTTCGCGCCGCCGGCGTTGTCAATCATGACCTGTTGAAGGCGGTGGAGCAAACGCCGCGCGCCAATTTCACGCCGCCGCAATACCAGGATGCCGTCTATTCGAAGCGGCTGATACCGCTGGACTGCGGCGCGTTCATGGAAGGGTGCGACTTTGCCGTTCGGCTGCTGCATTGTCTCAACATCAAGGCGGGGCAGCGCATTCTCGAAGTCGGAACCGGCAGCGGCTTCACCGCCGCGGTGATGGGGCGGATCGCCGAACGGGTGCTGACGATCGACCGCTACCAGACGCTGGTGGGATCGGCGCAGAAGAACCTCGAGAAGACCGGCCTTCGCAACGTCGTGGTCAGGCAGGCCGACGGCAGCGCCGGCGTGCCGGGCGAGGGCACTTTCGACCGGATTCTCATCACCGCGGCCTTCAACAGCTTGCCGCGGATGTTCTCCGACCATCTCGTTTCCGGCGGCACGCTGCTGGTGCCGATCATGATGAGCGAGAGCCACTGCCGGATCGTACGGGTCAATCGTACCGGTAGCCGCTTCGATCGCGAAGACCTTTTCGACGCGCCTTATCTTCCCATCGTCCCGCAGATGGCCTCCTTCCTTTAATCCGGCCGACTGCCGGGGCTCCAGTTCTGGGGGCCGGCGTGCCGCGATCCGGAATGGCCCCGGCGTTAATACATTTTTAATCAACGTCAGCTTCGCGCAAGCTTGCCGCCCTAGGCCGAAAAGGCATGATCAGGCGCGAGCCTTGCATTCCATTCGCGTCGTCCGGTTGTCATGCGAGAGCGACGGAGAGGCCATATGCAGATTGCGAACAGGTTGACTGCGGCGACCGCCGGCGACGGCTTGGGCAATCTCGGCGGGCGCTCGGCCGAACAGGTTGGGGCGGCAAGCAAGGGCGAAAGCGACGTGCCGGTGTCCGCCGCGAGCTTCGTCGATCCGACACCGCGCATCTCGCTCTCGGTCGACGCGTTGCTCTATCTCAGCCGTACGAAGAAGGCGCCCGAGCGGATGCCGCCGTTGACCAGGGATGAGTGGAGCAACCGGCTTTCGCCGCAGCTCGCGGCGCGCGAATATCAGGCCTTCGGGAAGTTCGCCGAAAACGGCGACTACAAGGCCTATTACAAGGCTTTCATCGATTACTACGACAACCTCCGCCCGGAGGATCAGAACAGCCCGCGCTACTTCGCAACCCGTGAGGCCGCGGTCGCCGGCTTGCGGTCGCTCGAATACGATGCCGAAAGCGGACTCGAGGTCGAGGGCAATTTTGAACGGCTCGTCAGTGTTTTCCTCAACGAGGACAAGACCACTTTTTCGACGCGGTCAGCGGCGGCGCCGGCGGCTGAGAGGGCGTTTTTCGCCTGGGATGCCTCCAATGTCAGTTACGAGGACATGAGCGACGACGAGGCGACCGGGCCGCGATCGCTTTCGGAAATCGAGCGCCTCTATTCCGAGCTCCTCTGAGCTTGCTTTTCCCGGCTGCGCCTCTCTGCTGCGGCGCACTATGGTTAGTATTTGGTCAAAAGTGGTGCCGTCCTTAACTGGGCGGTAACTCTAATGCGCTTTAATCATTCTACAGCGAGTTGCGTTCGGAGTGGGTAAAGCGTGATGCGTAAATTTGTATCTCCCCATGCAGGCAAGTCCGTGATCCGCCTTTGCGCGGCGGTCTTGCTCGCGGGTGTTGCGACCGGTTGCAGTTCTGATGTCAGCCGCTTCGACGGGCTCTTTTCCCGGTCCGACGACATTACGACCGGATCGATCCCCAGGAGCGCGACCCCGGTTCCGCGGGGTGATGTAGCAAGCGGCGGTGTGTCGGGCCCCTCTTATGGAGGCGGCGCAGCGCTCGGTCAGGCCTATCCCGCTGGCGGCCAGGGTGGCGGCTATGATCCGATCAATACGGCGACCACGCCGGTTTCGAGCGCCCGCGTCGCATCGACGCCGATGAGCGTCCAGCGCTCGACGCTCGCAGAGCCCTCCGCCGCTGCAGTCCGGCAGCCGCAGCCCTTGCCCGCTTCCCGCCAGACGCAGACGGCCTCGCTTGCGAAGTCCGAACCGCTGCCGACGGTCGCCGGGGGAACGGCGAGCAAGGGTGGTTGGAGCACTGCGAACGCGCCGACGATCATGGTGCGCCCGGGCGATACGCTCGCAAGCCTCGCGAGACGGTTCGGTGTTCCCGAGAAGGAGATCCTCAAGGCGAACGGCTTGAAGTCCGCAGGCCAGGTCGAGCCGGGGCAGCGGCTGGTCATTCCGTCATTCGGTGCGGCAGGCAGCGCCGCGAAGGCGGCGGCATCGAACACGATCGCCGATCTCGATGGCGGCAAGAGGCGGCCGTCGCCGCTGCCGACCGATCAGCGCGAGGTGGCCATTCTTCCCGGCCAGTCGCAATCGCGTGAAAAGAGCGAAAGCCGGAGCGATGTGGCCGCAGGCAAGCTCAATGCCGCCGGCGAAGGTGGTGGCGGCAAGGATCTGTATACGGTCAAGGCGGGCGATTCGCTGAACCGGATCGCCAAGGCGAACGGCGTCTCGGTCGCTGCCCTGAAGCAGGCGAACGGCCTGACGACGGAAGGTATCCGCGTCGGCCAGAAGCTGAAGATGCCGGGCGCGACGGCGGCCGCTCCGGCCACCGATGCGGTGGTCACCGCTTCCGTTCCGAACAAGAAGGCCGAAACCAAGGTGGCCTCGATCGAGCAGGGCAAGCCGGCGGAATACCAGCCCCCGGTCGCCAAGGAGAGCGTGTCGGAGGTCGCGATCAAGTCCGACGACGTCGACGCGGACCTGCCGAAGTCGACCGGTATCAGCAAGTATCGCTGGCCGGTGCGCGGGGCGGTGGTTGCCGGCTACGGCGCCAACGTCAACGGCAACCGCAACGACGGCATCAATATCTCGGTGCCGGAAGGCACGCCGATCAAGGCGGCCGAGAACGGCGTCGTCATCTATTCGGGCAGCAGCCTGAAGGAACTCGGCAACGCGGTCCTGGTTCGCCACGACGACGGCACGGTCACGGTCTACGGCAATGCTTCGGAGCTCAAGGTTCAGCGCGGGCAGAAGGTGCAGCGCGGCCAGACGCTCGCATCCTCAGGCATGACCGGCAAGGCCAGCCAGCCGCAGGTGCACTTCGAGGTGCGCAAGAACGCGACGCCGGTCAATCCGGCGACCTATCTCGAATAGGCTGTTACCCCGCACGCTAGCGGAGCGGCGGGGAGAGGGGGTTCACGAGGTCGCCACGAGTCCCTTCGCCCCGCTCGCGGGGAGAAGGTGCCGGCAGGCGGATGAGGGGCGCACCCGCGAATGCATCGCATTCCCCTCCCGCGAAAGACCGGTTCTCCGTTCGATCACGCGGATGCGTCGAGCTGTCTGCGCAGGCGCCCGGCGAAATCCTGAATGAATTGCCAGGCGACGCGGCCGGATCTCGATCCCCGCGTTGTCGCCCATTCCAGCGCCTCGACATGCAGCGTTTCCGGTTCGACCGGCAATTTGTAATAGCGCGCATATCCGTCAACCATCTCGAGGTAGTCGTCCTGGCTGCACTTGTGGAAGCCGAGCCACAGGCCGAACCGGTCCGATAGAGACACCTTCTCCTCGACCGCCTCCGACGGATTGATCGCGGTCGACTGCTCGTTCTCCATCATGTTGCGCGGCAACAGGTGCCGGCGGTTGGAGGTCGCATAAAGCACGACATTCAGAGGGCGCCCCTCGACCCCGCCGTCGAGAACCGCCTTCAGCGATTTGTAGGACGTGTCGTCGTGGTCGAAGGAGAGATCGTCGCAGAAGACGATCACGGGCATCGGCGCCGCCTTCAGGATTTCCATGAGCGCCGGCAGGGTCGAGATGTCTTCGCGATGGACTTCAACGAGTTTCAGCGCGCGGCCGGTCTCGCGCGCTACCTTGGCGTGGACTGCCTTGACCAGCGACGACTTGCCCATGCCCCGCGCGCCCCAGAGGAGCACGTTGTTCGCCGGATAGCCTTCGGCGAAGCGGAGCGTGTTGTCGAAGAGGATGTCGCGAACATGATCGACACCGGCAATCAGCGAGAGGTCGATACGGTTCGGCTTCGGGACGGGCTGCAAGTGGCGCGTGGCGGGCGCCCAGACGAAGCAGTCTGCCGCATCCCAATCGTTGACCGCATGGGCCGGACCGGCGATCCGCTCGAGCGCTGCTGAAAGCTTCTGTACTTCGTTGATCAGGACGTCGATCTTGCTTTCGTGCATCTCATCTATCTCCGGCGAACCTTATCTCTGATGCGGGACTATGCCGACGCGACGGCGGCAGTGCGCCAGGCTCAGCCAATTCCTTGAATTGCCCGCGCCGTCCATCCGTTGCGTGCTCCACAGTGCCGCGCGTCTCATCAGACGCGCAAGGGTCGCTGTAACACTTTGAATTGCTGCATGTCTCTGTCCTTGAATCGAGGTCGATTCAAGGTGACATGCAGTAGCGGACCGCCGGTTGCGGCGGCATTTGCGCAGGTAGCACGGCGGTTTGCGCTGGAAAAGCCCCGGCTCGAGCCCTCGGGGGGTTCTCCTCTTGCAGAAATTGTGCCAGAGGCAGGAGAAACGGAGAAGGGCGCCCGCGATTTGTGTTGCGGGACGGCTTGCCTATATTCCGGCAGTTTGTCGCGGGAACCGCCGTGCAATTTGAACCCAAGGAGTGATCGATGTTCATTACCGAAGCTTTCGCGCAGACGGGCGCCCCGAGTGCCGGCGGCGCCGACATTTTGATGTCCATTCTGCCATTCCTTCTGATCTTCGTGGTCATGTATTTCCTGATCATCCGCCCGCAGCGCGCGCAGATGAAGCGTCGCGAAGAGCTCCTGAAGAACATCCGCCGCGGCGATCAGGTCGTGACCGGCGGCGGGATCGTCGGCAAGGTCACCAAGGTCGTCGACGATGCGGAGCTCGAGGTGGAGATCGCCGAGGGCACCAAGGTGCGTGTGGTCCGCAGCGGCATTTCCGAAGTCCGCGTCAAGGGCGAACCCGTCAAGGAGTAGACTTCGAGCCATAGCCGCGACCGGTCGAGCCCGGCGAATGGAGCATTTTGAAGCATGCCCAAGTTCTCGCCGTTGAAAAACACCCTCATCTGGCTGGTCGTTCTCGCGGGCTTTGCCTTCGCGCTGCCGAATCTCGTTCCGAGGGACGAGCTTGCCGAATGGCCGCGATGGCTGCCGCATCGGCAGGTGCCGCTCGGACTTGATCTCGAGGGCGGCTCGCACATCGTGCTGAAGGTCAGCCGCGAGGACATCGTCGCCGAGCGGCTGCAGGCCACGATCAATGGGATCGCCAATGCCTTCCGGGCCGCCGATATCGCTTACACGGGCCTCTCCGGCAGCGGTCAGACGATCCGGTTTCGCATTCGCGATGCGGCAAAAGCGGGAGCCGCGCGCGAGGCATTGCGGGTTTTGACCACCCCCGTCGAAACCGGCGATCTTTTCCGGGATCCGATCCAGGAACTGGCTTACGCGGAGAGCGCGCCTGGCGAGCCGTTCCGGCTTCGCCTGACCGACGAGGGCATCGACCTGCGGGTCGCCGCCGCGGTCACGCAGTCGATCGAGGTCGTCCGCCGGCGGGTTGCCGAAGTGGTCGCCGTCGAGCCCGTCATCGACCGTCGCGGCAAGGACCGCCTGAGCGTCGAGGTGCCTGGTCTGGACGATCCGCAGCGTCTGAAGGACCTTCTCGGCCAACGCGGCGACGTTGCCTTCAGGTGGCTGGATCCCTCGATGTCCGCGCAGCAGGCGGTGGACACGAAGCCGCCGGCGGCATCCGAGGTCCTCTATTCCCTCGACGATCCGCCGGTTCCCTATCTGGTCGAAAAGCGTGCCTTTGCCTCAGCGGGCGACTTTGTCGAGGCGCAGCCCGGCTTCGATCCGGCAACGGGCGAACCCGTCGTCAACGTCAAGCTGAAGGCCGATGTCGCCGCCGGCCTCGCGCCGCTGCTGCAGACGGATGGAAAACGGCAATTCGCCATCGTGCTCGACGGACAGGTCGTCTCGACCCCTGCTGTCGCTGCAGCGATAAGCGGCGACAGCGCGCGGATTTCGGGCAATCTTTCGCAGGAGGGGGCCAACAATCTCGCCGCGCTGGTGCGTGCCGGCCCGCTGCCCGTTTCGCTGACGGTCATCGAGGAGCGTACCGTCGGGCCCGAGGTGGGAACGGACGCGATTGCCGGCGCCCTCAAGGCAGGACTGATCGCGGCATTTGCGGTCGCAGCCTGCATGATCGGTTTCTACGGCTTCTTCGGCCTCGTGGCCGTGATCGCCGTCGTCGTGAACCTGGTCCTGATCATTGCGGTCCTGTCGCTTCTCGGAGCGACGCTGACGCTGCCCGGTATTGCCGGGATCATCCTGACGATCGGCGTCGCCGTCGATTCGAACGTTTTGATCTACGAGCGCCTCAGGGAGGAAGCGCGCAGCAGCGACCAGCCCTTGAGGAGAGCGCTCGACGACGGTTTCGCGCGCGTTCTGAGAAGCATCGTGGACGCCAACCTCACGATGTTGATTGCGGGCGCGCTGCTGCTCTCCCTCGGTTCGGGTGCGATCCGTGGCTTCGCCGTAACGCTCGCCATCGGCAGCGTTACCACGATCCTCACCGCCCACAGCCTGACGCGCCGGCTCATCCGCGGATGGTATCGGCGTCGCCGGCCGCGGCGACTGCCGCGCGGCATCCGCACGGGCTTTTTCAGCGCCGCGGATTTTCGTTTCATGGCTATCCGCAACCCGGTCTTCATCCTGATGGCCGCGCTGTCGCTCGCTTCGCTGTTCCTTCTGACCGGTCTCGGGCTCAACATGGGAGCCGACTTCAGGGGCGGCTCCCTCATCGAACTCAGAGCGCGGACGGGCCTCGCCGACACCGACTATATCCGCGCCCGTCTCGATGAACTGAACCTCGGCGACGTTCGCGTCGAGGAACTTGGTTCCGGGCGGGACGTTCTCATCCGTGTCCCGTCGCAGGAGGCCGGAGACAATGCCGAACAGACCGCGGTCGGCCTGGTCCGCGCCGAACTCGAGGATCAGTACGTGTTCCGGCGCGTGGAGGTGGTCGCCCCCGGCGTGTCCGGGGAACTCACGCGGGCCGGCACGCTTGCCCTGGCGGCGGCGATGCTGGCGGTGCTGCTCTACGTCTGGTTTCGTTTCGGCTGGCGCTTTGCCGTCGGCGCCATCGTGGCAACGCTGCACGACGTGCTTTTGACCCTTGGTTTCCTCGTCGTGACGGGTGTGGAGTTCAACCTCGCCAGTATTGCCGCGCTGCTGACGATCGTCTGCTATTCTCTGAACGACACCATGGTGATTTACGATCGAATTCGCGAGAACCTCGCGCGCTATCGGAGGATGCGGCTGTCGGTCCTGATCGACATATCGATCAACCAGACGCTGTCGCGCACCGTGCTTACGGCCTTGACGACGCTGCTCGCACTCGCTGCCCTGTATCTGTTCGGCGGCAGCATCCTTGTGCAATCCTTCAGCGCGACGCTCATCTTCGGTGTGCTTGTGGGGACGGTTTCGTCGATCTATATCGCCGGGCCGGTTCTCATTCTCTTCAACCGCCGCAACCATCGCCTGGATGGTGAGCCGGACCCCGTCGGCGGGGAGACCGCGCCAGGCACAGAGGCAAAGGGTGCCGCCTGATCATGGCAAAGGGTATCGAAATGCGTGAGGCGCACTTTCCGGGACGTGCGCCGGTCGACGCCTACGGCAATGGCGGCTTCCGCTTTGCCGACATGTCGCATCGCGGCTCCGTGCTGATGCTCCCCTCCGGCATCTATGCCTGGGACCTCATCGAAGGCGACCCGCTGTCGGTTCAGAAATTCCAGCGTGTCCTCGATGAGGCGCGCGAGATCGAGGTGCTGCTCGTCGGTACCGGCCGCGAAATCCGGCCCCTGCCCAAGGAGTTGAAGGCGGCGCTCACGGCCGCCGGCATCTCTTCCGATCCGATGAACACCGGCGCGGCGGTGCGGACCTATAACGTCATGCTGGCGGAATCGCGCGCGGTCGCCGCGGCCTTGATTGCGGTGTGACGATTTCGAAGGAAGTTCAGCTTGCAACAGCCTGATGCCGAGATTCTCGCAAGCCTGCGGGACACCGACCGTGATCGCTACCTCGCCTGCCTGCTTTCTCCCCCGGAGAAGCGTCGTTCGCTTGCGGCGCTCTATGCATTTTACGCCGAAATCGCCCGCGTGCGTGACATGATCCACGAGCCGCTGCCGGGTGAAATCCGGCTGCAGTGGTGGCGCGACATTCTCGAAAACGAGCAATCGGCCGGCGAGGGCCATCCGCTGGCCGCGGCGTTGTTGCGCGTCATTCGCGAGCACCGGCTGCCGGTCGACGTGCTCCAGAACATGATCGACGCGCGCATCTTCGATCTCTACGACGATCCGATGCAGGACAGGGCGGCGCTGGAGGGATATGCCGGCGAAACGGCCTCGGCGCTGATCCAGCTCTCCTCGCTGATCCTCGATCCGGTGAATGCGCCGAATTCGGCAGAGGCCGCCGGGCATGCCGGGGTCGCCCAGACGATCGCCGGGCTGCTCCTGCTTCTGCCGATTCACACGCGACGCGGCCAGGTCTATTTTCCCTCGGAGCTCCTGCGTGCGACCGGCCTCGACCGGGAGACGCTGCTTGCCGGCCGCGACGAAGAAGCGATCGATAGGGCGGTGCGGGCGATCTGCGGCCTCGGTCGCGATCATCTCGCCAAGGCGCGCAAAGGCCTGGATGCGATCTCGCCGCTGAATTTCTTCGCGTTTCTTCCGGTCGCACTCGCCGAACCGGTGCTCGATCGTGCGGAGGCTGCGGGGGCCAAAATCCTCAGGCAACCGATCCAGCCGCCGCAATGGCGGCGGCAATGGCGGATGTGGCGGGCAAGCCTCAGACGGCGGTTCTGAGCGGTATGAGGCGCGGGCGTGCTCCGTCACGCGGGTCAAGCTGGCGCAAGTCTCGCGGGATAAAACTCGTCTATCGGATTCCTGTCGCTTGAAGGTAACCTGTCATGCTTTGGTTGCTGCTCCTGGCCCTCGTTGCTGCGGTCGGTGCCTTTTACGTTCGCATGAACGCGCGTGCGGAGCATGACGCCGACAATCCGGACGCCGGCTCGGCCATCGTCGAATTCGGCCGTGCGTTTCCGGACGAAGCGATCCGGGCCCTGCATTCGACCGTCGACAGGCAGGCGATCTTCCTGCGCCTGCACGACGGCAAGGCCGGTTTCATCCAGTCGCACGGCACGCATTACGTATGCCATGTGATCCAGCCCGGCAAGGTGCGGGTCAACACGTCCGAGAGCGGGCAGGGGCTGATCGTCCATTTCCCGGAGTTCAACTACCTGGACAATGCCTTCGAGTTCCGAACGGCGGCTGAGGCAGCGGAGGTCTCGCTCTGGCTGCTTGGCAGTTTCACGCCCAGATCGGACACGGACGCGCCCTCCGACGTCGGACAGGCGGCGCAGACGATCGATTGATCGCGGGCTTCTGTTGACGTTTTTGCCCTCATCCGCCCTGCCGGCCGCCTTCTCCCCGCAGGCGACCGCAGGCGGGGAGAAGGGAACTCGCGCCGCCGCCCTCGTCGGGGATTTACGCCGTCTTGCCGAGCCAGCTTGCGCAATCGCTTAGGGCTCGCGATGCCGTCGCCTGCTTCTTGGCGAGCGCCTTCTCCTTGCCGCGGAAGCGCTTGGCGCCGTCCGGTCTCGTAAGCGCGCCGGGCTCCAGCGGCGGGAACAGGCCGAAATTGACGTTCATCGGCTGGAACGACCGCTTGCCCGGCTCGTCATCGGAGACGATATGGCCGCCGGTGATATGGTTGAGCAGGGCGCCGAATGCCGTGGTGACGGGCGGCGGGGAGGGCGTTTCGCCCTTGCGCTCGGCCGCTGCGAAGCGGCCGGCCAGGAGCCCGATGCTGGCGCTTTCGACATAGCCCTCGCAGCCGGTGATCTGGCCGGCGAAGCGCAGGCCCGGCCGCGACTTGAGCGTCAGCGATTGATCGAGCAGGGTGGGCGAGTTGATGTAGGTATTGCGGTGCAGCCCGCCGAGCCTTGCGAACTCGGCTTTCTCGAGGCCCGGGATCATCCGGAAGATTTCTGCCTGCGCCCCATATTTCAGCTTCGTCTGGAAACCGACCATGTTGTAGAGCGTGCCGAGCGCATTGTCCTGGCGCAGTTGTACGACCGCATAGGGCTTGACCGCAGGGTTATGGGCATTGGTGAGCCCCATCGGCTTCATCGGCCCATGCCGCAAGGTCTCACGCCCGCGTTCCGCCATGACCTCGATCGGCAGGCAGCCGTCGAAATAGGGCGTGCCTTCCCATTCCTTGAAGCCCGTCTTGTCGCCGGCGATAAGCGCGTCGACGAAGGCGTTGTACTCTTCTTCCGTCAGCGGGCAATTGATATAGTCCTTGCCGGTGCCGCCGGGGCCGACCTTGTCGTAGCGCGACTGGTGCCAGCAGATATCCATGTCGATCGTGTCGGCGTAGACGATCGGCGCGATCGCATCGAAGAAGGCGAGCGCATCGGCACCGGTCTCCCGCCGGATCGCTTCGGCGAGATCGGGGGCCGTCAGCGGGCCTGTCGCGATGATGGCGAGATCCCACTCCTTCGGCGGCAGGCCGCGCACTTCTTCGCGCAGGACGGTGATCAGCGGGTGGCTCTCGATTGCGGCACTGACGGCGTCGGAGAAACCGTCGCGGTCGACGGCAAGCGCGCCGCCCGCGGGTACCTGGTTGCGATCGGCGCAGTGCATGATCAGCGAGCCCGCAAGGCGCATTTCCGCATGGAGCACGCCGACGGCGTTGCTCGTCGCGTCGTCCGAGCGGAAGGAGTTGGAGCACACGAGTTCGGCGAGGCCGTCGGTCTTGTGGGCATCCGTGCCCCGTACGCCGCGCATCTCATGCAGGATGACCGGCACGCCCGCTTCGGCGATCTGCCAGGCGGCTTCGGAACCGGCCAGGCCGCCGCCGATGACATGGATGGGCGAATAGGAGGAAGAAGTCTTCGTGTTCATGCGCGGCTTCCTACCACAGCCGTCCCGCGCTTCCAAGAAACGAAAACGGCGCCCGAGGGCGCCGTCTTAGGAGGTCTGCGATGCTCGTTCCGATTAGCGGAAGGAGCGGGCCGCGATGTTGCGGATATCGTAGCGGGTGATGCCGATATCGCTCAGGGTGTGGTTCGACAGGCTGCCGAGCTCGGCAACGGTGCGGCGGTAGTTGATCCAGCTTTTTGCAATGCGAATCGGGTTCATGGTCTTTTCCTCGAGATCAATGTGTCGCGACGGTGTTTTGTCTGCGTCGTTGAGGTTCTTATACGCTTGTCTAATTGGAGGATGGAGTGCAAAGAAAATGCATCTGCTATGCATTTGTGCACTGCATCGCCGGTTTCCTGAGCAGCGAAGCGCCCACGCTCGAAAATGCACCATGCATCGACATAGGATCGGATGCGCCGGGCTGCGGTCAACGCATTGTGCCGACGGGCCTTTTCCAACACCTGGCGAGATGCGGCCATCGCCCCGGGCGGGTGCTCATCGGGAGCGTAGGGCCATCGGCAGAAAACCACGCTGGAGCCATTTCGCACGTGCGAAACGTTGCCGTGTCTCCGGCACTTATTCTGTTACGTGAGCAAAGAAAAACGCCCGCCGGCCGAGCCGGAGGGCGTTTTCGGGAAACTGTCGTTTTGGCGAAGCGTGACGCTTACTTGATCGCCTGGCGAGCAACGTAGGGAATGTCGCCGCGGCCGATGCCGAGGTCGCTCAGTTCGCGGTCGCTCATGCGGCCGAGTTCGCTGCAGGTCTGACGATACTTGCGCCAGTTGTTGAAAGAACGTGCGAGGTTCATGATCCTATGCCTTTCCTAGGTTCGTTTGCCAGCGCTCTGTCTCTCTTGCTGGCCGTCATCTTATGGTCTGGAATATAATCGATCTGACGGCCCGTTACAGAGACAATGCTGCATCGCACCCATGCATGGCCTGCAAGCCTTTTTGCTCCCTTTAACCTGCCCTTGAGCAGCCGCGCCGGTGCCGCCCGGCACCGGCCGCCATGAGCGTCATAATCGAGCGAGAGACAGGTGGACCTTGCAAAAGACGACGCCCGCCGGGGGAGGAGGTCCGGCGGGCGTCGCTTGTTCTGATTGGCAACTAGGAGGAGGAGTGTCGCCAATCCGGATCGGGAGCGCTGGGAGGAGGAGTGCGCTGCCCGACCGATGATCGATAGATAGGGTGGACGACCGGATTTGCCTAGGGCTGCCGTTGAATGACAACTATGCCTTTCTTGCATGGCTCGTTGATGCGGCGCCAAAAGGCACCTGATACCGTGCAGAAGGCGAAATCATGCGTGCGGCGCAAGACGTTGTCGGGAAAAGAATAACGCCCGCCGGGGGAGGAGGTCCGGCGGGCGTCACAAGAGCGATTGGCAACCGGGAGGAGGAGTGCTGCCAATCCTATCGAAGCGGCGATGGGAGGAGGAGTTCCGCTGCTTCGAATTCCGTCGAGCTGCATGCTCGGGTCGCGGGCTTCCGCTTCACTTGTGACTGCGGTCGCCTTCGATGTCTTGAATATACTGGCGGCAACTTTGTTTGTGCAGTGCAATATCGACATGGAAGATATGCGGATCGTGCAATTCCCCGCAGTATTTCAGGGGTGGCGCATGCGCTGGGAGCGAGTTGCGGTCCGCGCCGGGACGATCATCATTATCTTGCCGGTATCGGATCTTACGGTCCCGATATGGGCGGCAATGGTGCCGCTGCAGTGTGCATTTTCCCTTTGATCCGGCGAAAACGGATGATATAGAGACGCCGCGCTCGGGAAGCCCTGTACCCTTCGCACGTCCAGAATATCCGCGGCATTCCGCTGATTTGGTCTTGCAGGAATGCGATTGGGCGGTGCGATCGTCTGAACGCGGGTATGGTGAAATTGGTAGACACGCCAGATTTAGGTTCTGGTGCCGCAAGGCGTGGGAGTTCAAGTCTCTCTACCCGCACCAGGACGATATCGCGGCCATGCGTCGATATTCGACGGCGAGAAGGGCAGGCGGGGTGCCATTTTGCTTGCAAAGCGGTTGGAATTGCGTAAAGCCACTCCCGGCAAATGGATCGGCTCACGTGCTCGCCAAGCCTCACCAGGGGAAGAGCACTGTCAACGTGAAATGAAGGTTTGAACATGCAGGTTATCGAAACGCTCGCTCAAGGGCTGAAGCGGGAACTCAAGGTCGTCATTCCGGCCACCGAAATGGAAGCTCGGATGAACGAGCGTCTGGCCGAGGTGAAGGATCGGGTTCGCATCAACGGCTTCCGTCCCGGCAAGGTGCCGGTCGCGCATCTGAAAAAGGTTTACGGCAAGTCGATCATGGCCGATCTCGTCAACGAGATTGTTCGCGAGAAGCCGACCGAGATCCTGACGAGCCGCGGCGAGAAGTCGGCCACCCAGCCGGAAATCGCGATGACCGAGGACGAGTCGGAAGCCGACAAGATCCTGAAAGCCGAAGCCGACTTCGAATTCACCGTTGCCTACGAGATCATCCCGGCGATCGAACTCAAGGACGTGAGCGGCATCAAGGTGACGCGCGAAGTCGTTGACATCGGCGACGAGGAAGTCAACGAGCAGATCCTGCGCATCGCTGAGAGCGCCCGCACCTACGAATCGAAGAAGGGCAAGGCCGAGAACGGCGATCGCGTCACGATCGACTATCTCGGCAAGGTCGACGGCGTCGCCTTCGACGGCGGCAAGGATGAAGACGCCGAGCTCGTGCTTGGCTCCAACCGCTTCATTCCGGGCTTCGAGGAGCAGCTCGTCGGCGTGAAGGCGGGCGATGAGAAGACCATCACGGTGACGTTCCCGGCCGACTATCCGGCTGCCAACCTCGCCGGCAAGGAAGCGACCTTCGACATCACCGTGAAGGATGTCGCTGCCGCCGCCGCGATCGAGATCAACGACGAACTGGCAACGAAGCTCGGCCTCGAATCCGTGGACAAGCTGAAGGAGATCGTCCGCGGCCAGATCGAGAGCCAGTACGGCTCGGTCACACGCCAGAAGGTCAAGCGCCAGCTGCTCGACCAGCTCGACGAGCTCTACAAGTTCGAGACCCCCGAGCGCCTCGTCGACGCCGAGTTCAACAACATCTGGCGCCAGATCAACACCGACCTCGAGCAGGCCGGCAAGACGTTCGCCGACGAAGAGACGACGGAAGAGGAAGCCCGCGCCGAGTATCGCAAGCTCGCCGAGCGCCGCGTCCGCCTCGGCCTCGTCCTCTCCGAAATCGGCGAGAAGGCCGGCGTCCAGGTGAGCGATGAGGAAATGCAGCGTTCGCTGTTCGAGCAGCTCCGCCAGTTCCCGGGCCAGGAAAAGCAGATCTTCGACTATTTCAAGAACACCCCCGGCGCTGCCGCTTCGCTGCGCGCCCCGCTGTTCGAAGAGAAGGTCGTCGATCACCTGCTCACCGAGGTCGCCGTCACGGACAAGACGGTCTCCAAGGACGAACTGATGGCTGAGGACGAAACCGACGAGAAGCCGGTCAAGAAGGCTGCCGCCAAGAAGAAGGCCGCTGCCAAGGCGGAAGCCGCCGAAGGCGAAGAGGCTGCCGCGCCGAAGAAGAAGGCTCCCGCCAAGAAGAAGGCGGCGGACGACAGCGCCGAGTAATCGGCTTCGACCGAACGATGCAAAGGCCGCCTCCGGGCGGCCTTTTTGTTGGGCGGCTTGTTCGTTGTGGCGCTGCCCCTCTCCCCGCTTGCGGGCGTCATACGGGGAGAAAGAATTTTTGCGCCGGCGGCGCCGCGAGTCCGCTTCGCCCCGTCTGCGGGGAGAAGGTGGCCGGCAGGCCGGATCAGGGGGCGGACCCCGGAGAAGAGCCTGGTGCGCTCAGTCCGCCTTGATCTCACCCATACGGTTCCAGGCGTCGAGCCCGGCGATCTTGTAAGCCTCGGCAAGCGTCGGGTAGTTGAAGGTGTTCTCGACGAAATATTCGACGGTCCCCTTCAGGTTGAGCACCGCCTGGCCGATATGCACGAGTTCGGTCGCGCCTTCGCCGATGATATGCACGCCGAGGAGCCGCCTCGTCCTCAACGAAAAGATCATCTTCAACAGGCCCGAGTCGAGCCCCATGATGTGCCCGCGCGATGTCTCGCGGAACCGGGCGATGCCGCATTCGTAAGGAATGCCGCGTTCCTTGACCTCTTCTTCGGAAAGCCCGCAGGTGGAGATTTCCGGCACCGCATAAATGCCGTAGGGGAAATATTTCTGCGGCTCCTTGGCGATCGCACCGACGGCGACGCGGGCAGCGACACGTCCCTGTTCCATCGATGTTGAAGCCAGGCTCGGGAAGCCGACGACGTCGCCGGCGGCATAGATGTTCGCCACCGCGGTCTGGAACGTCTCGGGATTGACCCGAAGTCGTCCCCTGCTGTCCGCCTCAAGCCCTGCGGCGGGGAGATTGAGCGCGTCCGTCGCCCCCATGCGGCCCGCGGCATAGAGGACCATCTCGGTGGTGATCTTGCGGCCGTTGTCGAGCGTAAGCACGACCTTACCGTCGTCGAGCCGCTCCACCTTTTCCGCCTTCTGGCCGAGATTGAGCTTCATGCTGCGGTCGCGCAGCTGATAGCTGAAATCCTCGACGATCTCCCGATCGATGAAATCGAGCATCGTCGTCTTGGGATCGATGACCGTGACCTGGGTGTCCAGCGCGCTGAAGATGGTGGCATATTCGATCCCGATGACGCCGGCGCCGATCACCACCATCGAGCGCGGCAGTTGCCGGATCTCGAGCAGTTCGTCGCTGTCGACGATGGTCTTGCCGTCAAAGGGGATGTAGTCCGGGCGAAAGGGTTTCGTTCCGACCGCGAGCAGGATGTTTTCGCCGGAGACGAGCATGCTGTCGCCGTCATCCTTGGCGACCTCGAGCGTGGTCGGAGCGACGAAGCTCGCGCGGCCGCGGACGTGCTGCACGCGGTTTCGTGCAAATTGATGCTCCAGCACCTCGACTTCGTGGTTGAGCGTGATGATCAGGCGCTGGCGCAGGTCGTCGGCGCTGATCTCCTGCTTCACGCGATAGGAGCGGCCGTAGAAGCCGCGCTCGCGCCAGCCGGTAAGATTGAGCGCGGTTTCGCGCAGCGTCTTGGACGGAATGGTTCCGGTGTGGACGGAGACACCCCCGACGCGCTTTCCCTGCTCGATGACGAGCACCTTCTTGCCGAGTTTTGCGGCCTGGATGGCGCCCCTGCGCCCGGCGGGACCGCTGCCGACGACGATGAGATCGAATTGGTTCATGAACTTCCCCTGACACCGCGAGGACCGTTGGTGAAGGCGGCAGACTTCGCGCAGCACATCTATACCTTCAACCGCACTATTTCATGAAGTGCAATGCCGCAATGATCTGTCCTGGATGCGTCCAGGGGCAAATGCGGCTATGTTGATTCTCGGACAATAGCCGCTGCTAGTTCAGCGACAAAGTGGAGGATGCCTGCCGATGGCGCTGGAGCGGATGAAGGACGGCAAATCGGCTGCACCGCATTTAATGGACGCCGGCGAGCAGGCAGCGCCGCGCAGCCGCCGCGGGGTCGTGGCGGCCGCCGTCTATCAGAACGGGCGGCGCCTGCGCGATATCGAAGTGGAAGAAGCGGGGGAATGGCGAAACCAGGAGAACGTCGTCATCTGGATCGGCCTGCATGAGCCGGACGAGCAGCTCCTGCGGCAGGTGCAAAGGGAGTTCGATCTGCACGATCTGGCGATCGAGGATGCCGGCAAGGCACACCAGCGTCCGAAGCTCGAAATCTACGGTGACGCCATCTTTGTCGTCGCGAGAACCGCCCACATGGTCGGAGACGAGATCGCCTTCGGCGAAACCCATCTCTTCGTCGGGCGCGGCTATGTCGTCTCCGTTCGCCACGGTGCGTCGACCTCCTACATGGCGGTAAGACAGCGATGCGAATCGTCGCCGGCCGCCCTGGCGCACGGCGAGAACTACATTCTCTATTCCATCCTCGATTTCATCGTCGACAACTATATGCCGGTGCTCGAAGCGATCCATGGCGAGGTCGAGGAACTGGAAGACCGGCTGCTGCGCTCGCGGCTCGACAAGACGGACATCGAGCGCCTCTACATGATGCGCCGCAATCTGCTGCGCCTGCGCAATGCGGTCGTTCCGCTGGTCGACGTGTGCCGACGGCACGAGCATCTCGAACTGCCGGGCATGGACGCGGCAATGCAGCCTTTGTTCCGCGATGTCACCGACCATGTGCGGCGGGTCCAGGAGGACCTCGATGCGCTGCGCGAGGTGCTCGCCTTCACTTTCGAGGCGAGCCTGATGATCGGACAGTCGGAGCAGACGGAAATATCGCGCAAGCTCGCCTCCTGGGCCGCAATTCTCGCGGTTCCGACGGCAATCGCCGGCATTTACGGCATGAACTTCGACGAGATGCCGGAGTTGAAGTTCCGTTATGGCTATTTCGTCGTCCTGGCCGTGATCTTCGCCCTGTGCGCGACCCTTTATAGGCTCTTCCGCCGGGCGCGGTGGCTGTGATCGCATGCGGTAGCAGGCCGCGCCGTCAGAACAGCCGCAAGCCCTTCATGCTGACATGCCCGTCCTTGCCGATGATCACGTGGTCGTGGACCGTGATGCCGAGCGGCTTGGCCGCGTCGGCGATCAGCTTGGTCATTTCTATGTCCGCGCGCGAAGGGGTCGGATCGCCCGAGGGATGGTTGTGCACCAAAATCAAGGCGGTAGCGGAAAGCTCCAGCGCCCGCTTGACCACCTCGCGAGGATAGACCGGGGTGTGGTCGATCGTGCCCTGCTGCTGCACCTCGTCGGCGATCAGCGCGTTGCGCTTGTCGAGGAACAGGATGCGGAACTGCTCCTTCGTCTCGTGCGCCATCGCCGCGTGGCAATAGTCGATGACGGCGCTCCAGGACGACAGCACCTGCTTGTTGCGCAACTCGCTCTTCAGCATCCGTTGCGTTGCGGTGGCGATCAGCTTGAGATCGAGCGCCACGCTCTCGCCGACGCCCTTCACCTCGTTGAGCAGGTTGAGCGGCGCGCCGAAAACGCCGGCAAGCGTCCCGAAGCGGTCGATGAGCGCCTTGGCGATCGGCTTGGTATCGCGACGGGGGATCAGGCGAAACAGGATGAGTTCGAGAATCTCGTAGTCGGCAAGCGCCTGCTCGCCGTGCTCGCGGTAGCGAGCCCTGAGCCGGTCGCGGTGACCATGGTAATGCGCCTCGGCGGCACCGTCGGGCGACGGTACCGTTCCAACGCTCCGCCGTTTCTGCGGCGCGAAGAACTGCCGCTCGTCCGCGGGCTCGTCCGGATCGGCTGCGGCGGAAATCGGCGGCTTCGTCACGCGTTGCCCAGTGCGGCAATGCCAGGCTTGAAGAGGCCGGCCGGTGACAGCGTGAAGATCTCGCAACCGTCCGCAGTCACGCCGACGGTGTGCTCATATTGCGCCGAGAGCGACCGGTCCCGCGTGACGGCGGTCCAGCCATCGGAGAGCACCTTCACATGCGGCCGGCCGAGATTGATCATCGGCTCGATCGTGAAGATCATGCCTTCCTTCATCTCCGGCCCCTCGTTGCTGTTGCCGTAGTGAAGGATGTTGGGCGCATCATGGAACAGTCGGCCGACGCCGTGGCCGCAGAAGTCGCGCACGACCGAGCAGCGCTCGGATTCGGCATAGGCCTGGATCGCGGCGCCGATCGCGCCGGTTCGGGCGCCGGGGCGAACGGCGGCGATGCCGCGCATCAGGCATTCATGCGTCACCTCGAGCAGGCGTTCGGCGGCGCGCTTGATCTCGCCGACCGGGTACATGCGGCTCGAATCGCCGTGCCAGCCGTCGACGACATAGGTGACGTCGATGTTGACGATGTCCCCATCGCGCAGCGGCTTGTCGTTGGGGATGCCGTGGCAGACGACGTGATTGATCGAGGTGCAGGAAGACTTGGTATAGCCGCGATAGTTGAGCGTCGCGGGCAGCGCGCCATGGTCCATGCCGAATTCGAAGACGAAGCGGTCGATCTCTTCCGTCGTCACGCCGGGCTGTACGCGCGCCACGAGTTCGTCCAGGCAGCGTGCGGTCACCTGGCAGGCCTTGCGCATGCCTTCAAATCCATCCGGTCCGTAAAGACGAATGACGCCGGTGTTCTTGTAGGGGGCAGCGCCGGCCTCGATGTAAGTTACCATTCCAAGACTTTCGTTGTTTCAGGCGCTTTTCATAAAACAGCGGCAACCGGTTCGTCCACTGTCATCGACCCCACGGGCACGATTTCTGAGGGCGAGACCGCGCATTTGACCGCATAGGCCTCGACCCCGCGTGCGATCGCCCGCTTGAACTCACGAGCATAGACCGGATCGAGGTCCCGGCATATCCGGAAGAGGTCGCAATCGTCCCGTTGAACGAGGTAGAGCATAACGGCGCGATGGCCTGCTTCCACCATGTCGCCCAGTTCCTCGAGATGCTTCGCGCCGCGGGCGGTCGGGCTGTCCGGGAATTCCGCCAGCCCCCGTTCACGGCTGAAGTGGACGTTCTTGACCTCGACATAGGCAAACCCCTTCTCAGGATCGGCGAGCAGGATATCGATCCGCGAGTTGCGCCCGTATCTCTGCTCCCGCTTGATGAGGGCATAGCTATCGAGGTCGCTGACCTGCCCGGCGAGGATCGCCTCTTCGGCGAGCCGGTTCGGCAGCCCCGTATTGATGCCGACAAGCGTCCCGTCCGCTTCGACGATCTCCAGCATGTGGCGATATTTGCGCGTCGGACTGTCATGTTCCGACATCCAGATCGCCGAGCCCGGCGTTGTCAGCCCGCGCATCGAGCCGGTGTTCGGGCATGAGCCGGTGAGCGGCGTGCCGTCGGCGAGAACGGCGTCGAAGAGGAAGCGCTTGTAGCGCTGCACGAGCGTCGCGGGAACGAGCGGACGGGAGAAATGCACCTGCCGTTTCCGTTGGTTCAGGCGCGGACCCGGACATAGGAGCCGGGCGCGTCCTCCAGCGTGTTGAGCGTACCGCCGGGCTTGCGGGCCGGAACACGGCGCTTGTCCAGCTTTTCGACCCAGCTGTGCCAATGCGGCCACCACGACCCCGGCGTCTCCGTCGCCTTGCTCGCCCAGGTCTCGAAATCGCCCTTGGCCGGGCCTCCGGTCCAGAACTGGTATTTGCCCTTGGCGGGCGGGTTGACGACGCCGGCTATGTGGCCCGAGCCGGACAGCACGAAGGTGACCTTGCCGCCGAAGCTGCTGCTGCCGAGGAAGACCGACTTCGCCGGGGCGATGTGGTCCTCCTTCGTCGCCAGATTGTAGATGGGAATCTTGACGTCTCTGAGCGAAATGCGTCGACCGGCAAGCACCATCTCGCCCCTCGAGAGCTTGTTCTCCAGATAGCAGTTGCGCAGATAGAAGGAATGGTTCGCCGCCGGCATCCGGGTCGAATCCGAATTCCAGTAGAGCAGGTCGAAGGGCAGGGGGTCCTGGCCCTTGAGATAGTTGTTGACGAAATAGGGCCAGATCAGCTCGGACGCCCTCAACATGTTGAATGCGGCCGCCATCTTCGACCCTTCGAGGTAACCCGTCGCGCTCATATTGGCTTCGACATGGCGGATCTGGTCGTCGTCGACGAAGACCTTGAGGTCGCCGGCATGGGTGAAATCAACCTGCGTCGTAAAGAGCGTCGCGGAGCGGATGCGGTCGTCGCCTTCGGCGGCATGGAGCGCCAGGGTGGCGGCAAGCAGCGTCCCGCCGACGCAATAGCCGATGGCATTGACCTCGCGCTCGCCGGTCGCCCGCTCGATCGTGTCCAGCGCGAAGCCGATCCCTTCGCGTGCATAGGCCTCCCAGTCCTTGCCGGCATGGCGCTCGTCCGGATTGACCCAGGAGACGACGAAGACGGTGTGGCCCTGGTCGACCGCCCATTTGATGAAGGATTTCTCCGGATTGAGATCGAGCACGTAGTACTTGTTGATCCAGGGCGGGCATATGAGCAGCGGCCGCTTGAGCACGGTCTCGGTGCTCGCCTCGTATTGTATGACCTGGCAGATGTCGCTTTGCGCGATCACCTTGCCGGGAGTGACGGCGATGTTCTCGCCGATCGCGAATTTGCTCGTATCCGTCTGCCGCAGCCGGAGGTCGCCGCGGCCGGCGGCGATGTCTTCGGCCAGCATCTGCATGCCTTTGACGAGATTGGCGCCGCTTGAGGCCACCGTTTCCCGGTAGAGCTGCGGATTGGTGGCGATGAAATTGCTGGGGGAAAGCGCACTCGCTATCTGGCGCACATAGAATGCCGCCTTGTGGCGGGTGTGCTCGTCGAGCCCCTCCGCGCCCTCGACCATGCGCTCCGCCCAGTCGGACGTCACGAAATAGGCCTGGCGGACGAAATCGAAGAAGGGATTTTTCACCCAGTCCTCATCCGCGAAGCGCTTGTCGTTGCGTTTGACGCTCGTCGGTTCCTCGACGGTGTCGCCGGCCATGCGGTGGACCGTTCGCGACCAGATGTCGAAGAAGCCGCCCATGAGGTTTGTCTGCGCCTCGAGTGTGCGGCGCGGATCGGACAGCCAGTATTCGGAGACCTTCGAGAGCGTCTTGACCATGTCGGAGACAGGCTGGGCGAAACTGTCGGCTTTCTCGCCCGTCTCGCGTGGCGCCAGCCATGCGGATGCCGCCCTTCCCATTTGCTCGACCGCACGAGCCATGTTGATGGCCAGGCTTTCGGGATCCTTGACGACGTAAGGTTCGACCGATTTCGGGTCGAATCCGGAAAAACCGCCCTTGCCGCTGGTGTCCTCGGCCTTTTCTGCTGTCACCCGGCGTCCTCCACAGCATCTTGTTTGTTTTGCATTTTTACATTCTGCCCGAAAATGATTACAAGGGCTAGCGCATCGTCGCGCCGCAGAAACAGGGGTCATCGCCAGCATGCTTGCCGTCGCAAAACAGCGTTCGCTTTCCCGGCTTTCCGGACTGATTCTCGTGACCGCGATTGCCGGATGCAGTTCCACGGCCGACCTCGCCACCTATCCTTCCGTCTACGGGCAGAAGCCCGCCGCCATGCCGCAGATGACCGACGAAGAGGCTCTGAACATGCAGGGGCGGCTGACGGCGCTTTCGGCCCAACGCGCTTCGGGTGCGATCTCCGAAGCGGAGTATCAGCGGCGGCTGAAGGCGCTGCAGTTGCTTGCTGCGCAGCACGGGCCCGACACGCTGAAGGAGATCGAGAATTAGCGCTTGCCTTTCTCATGATTTGGCAGCAAAGCGTTCAATGGCCATAATGATGGCCATTCACCCGCGCATATCGAGAATACCGAACGGACTCGCAAAAGCGCGTGCCAAATGAGGTCTGAGATGGAAGAGTTTCACAAAGTCCGGCGCCTGCCGCCCTATGTTTTCGAACAGGTCAACCGTTTGAAAGCAAGCGCGCGAGCCGCCGGGGCTGACATCATCGACCTCGGCATGGGCAATCCGGACCTTCCCACTCCGCAGTCGATCGTCGACAAGCTCTGCGAGGTCGTGCAGGACCCACGCACCCATCGGTATTCGTCGTCAAAGGGCATTCCGGGGCTGCGCCGCGCCCAGGCCGCCTATTACGCGCGCCGCTTCGGCGTCAAGCTCAACCCCGAGACGCAGGTCGTCGCGACGCTGGGCTCGAAGGAAGGCTTCGCCAACATGGCGCAGGCGATCACCGCTCCGGGCGATGTGGTCCTTTGTCCGAATCCCACCTATCCGATTCACGCTTTCGGCTTCCTGATGGCCGGCGGCGTCATCCGCTCGATCTCCGTGGAGCCGGACGAATCGTTCTTCCCGCCATTGGAACGCGCCGTGCGGCATTCGATCCCGAAGCCGCTGGCGCTGATCCTCAATTATCCGTCGAACCCGACGGCGCAGGTCGCAACGCTCGACTTCTACAAGGACGTCATCGCCTTCGCGAAGAAGCACGACATCATCGTGCTGTCCGATCTCGCCTATTCGGAGATCTACTTCGATGATGCGCCGCCGCCCTCCGTGCTCGAAGTGCCGGGCGCGATCGATGTGACGGTCGAATTCACGTCGATGTCGAAGACCTTCTCGATGCCGGGCTGGCGCATGGGCTTCGCCGTCGGCAACGAGCGGCTGATCGCCGCCCTGACGCGGGTGAAGTCCTATCTCGACTACGGCGCGTTCACGCCGATCCAGGTGGCGGCGACGCAGGCGCTCAACGGCGACGGCAGCGACATCGCCGAGGTGCGCGCGGTTTACAAGCGCCGCCGCGACGTGATGGTCGAAAGCTTCGGCAAGGCGGGCTTCGAGGTGCCTCCGCCGCCGGCGACCATGTTCGCCTGGGCGAAAATCCCCGAGAAGTTCCGTCATCTCGGCTCGCTGGAGTTCTCGAAGCTCCTCGTCGAGAAGGCGGATGTGGCGGTCGCACCCGGCATCGGCTTCGGCGAGCAGGGCGACGACTACGTCCGCCTGGCCCTCGTCGAGAACGAACACCGGATCCGCCAGGCGGCGCGTAACATCAAGCGCTTCCTGTCCACGGCGGACGAGACGCTGCATAACGTCGTTTCGCTCAACGCGCACCGCTAACCACGTCAAAATAGCCCTGCCGGATGCGGCGGGGCGCCCTCTACATGTAGGAACTTGCTATGGCAGATGCCCTCAAAATCGGCATTGCGGGCTTGGGGACGGTCGGTGCCTCGCTCGCGCGGATTCTCCAGCAACGTCACGAGACGCTGGCGACCACATGCGGAAGGGCGATCGAGATTAGGGCGGTCGCGGCAAGAAACCGCGCGAAGGATCGCGGCGTGGATCTGGCGAACATCGCCTGGTTCGAGGACGCGGTATCGCTGGCGTCTGATGCAGACATCGATGTCTTTGTCGAACTCATGGGTGGCGCCGGAGATCCGGCCTATTCATCGGTCAAGGCGGCTTTGCAGCGCGGCATCCACGTGGTGACCGCCAACAAGGCGCTGCTCGCGGCGCATGGGATCGAACTGGCGGAGATTGCCGAGAAGCATGGCGCGCTGCTCAACTACGAAGCGGCGGTCGCCGGCGGCATTCCGGTCATCAAGGTGCTTCGCGAATCGATGACGGGCAACACGATCTCGCGCGTCTACGGGATCATGAACGGCACCTGCAACTACATCCTGACCAAGATGGAGAAGGAGGGCCTGTCCTTCGAGGAGTGTCTCAAGGAAGCACAGCGCCTGGGTTATGCCGAGGCGGACCCGGCCTTCGACATCGAGGGCAACGACACCGCGCACAAGCTCTCGATCCTGACGAGCCTGGCCTTCGGTACGGCGATCGCCGCGGAGGACATCTATCTCGAAGGCATCACCAACATCTCGATCGAGGACATCCATGCGGCGGCCGACCTCGGTTATCGCATCAAGCTGCTCGGCGTCGCGCAGCGCACCGAGAGCGGCATCGAGCAGCGTGTCCACCCGACCATGGTGCCGCACGACACCGTCATCGCCCAGGTGGACGGTGTGACGAACGCAGTCGCGATCGAGTCGGATATTCTGGGCGAGCTCCTGATGGTCGGCCCTGGCGCGGGCGGCGACGCCACCGCGTCGGCGGTGCTCGGCGACATTGCCGACATCGCCAAGAGCCGTCCGGGCGCCCAGCACGTGCCGGCATTCGGTCGCCCTGCGAAGGCGCTGCTCCCTTACAAGCGCGCCCGCATGCAGAGCCACGAGGGCGGCTATTTCATCCGCCTGAAGGTCGTCGACCGCACAGGCGTGTTTGCCAACATCGCTCGCCATATGGCCGAAAACGACATCTCGCTCGAATCGATCATGCAGCATTCCAAGCAGTATGCGGATTCTGCCGAACCGAAGACGATCATCCTCGTCACCCATGCGACGCACGAGGCCTCGGTGCGCAAGGCCATCGTCTCGATCAAGGGCGAGGGTTATCTCGTGGGTGAACCGCAGGTGATCCGCATCGAGCGGCCGAAGGCCTGGTAACCGGCTTCATACGTCAAAACTGTTGAGAAACGGCCTCGGCGCGCATCTTGCGGGCCGGAGCGTAGGGTCGGCCGGTTTTTCCGCCCGGAAATCTTCGTTAAGAACGAAGGGATTTCGGGCGGGTGATCGACATGGATGTATTGGCGGATCCGATAGAGCGGGCATTTCTCGGCGTCGAGCGCTCGGTCAGCGGCCAGCGTTGGGTTTCGCGGCTGGACCAGGCGGGGCAGAACCGCGCGCTGGCGATCAGCCAGGTCCACGGCTATTCGGAGCTCATCGCCCGCGTGCTCGCCGGTCGGGGCGTGGGGCTGGACGATGCGGCCGCCTTTCTCGATCCGACGCTTCGCGGGCTGATGCCCGATCCCGATACGCTGACCGATTGCCGCAAGGCGGCGGAGCGGCTGGCGGATGCGATCCGCCGCGGCGAAAGGGTTGCGATATTCGGCGACTACGACGTCGATGGCGCGGCCTCCTCCGCGCTGATGGTGCGGTTCCTCGGCCATTTCGGCATCAAGGCCGATATCTACATTCCCGATCGCATCTTCGAGGGCTACGGCCCGAACCCGCAGGCGATCGACCAACTGATCGACAACGGTGCCGAACTGATCGTCACGGTCGACTGCGGTTCGACCAGCCATGAATCGCTCGCAGTTGCGGCGGCCCGCGGCGTCGACGTCGTCGTCATCGATCACCACCAGGTCGGCTCGGCGCTCCCCTCCTGTCACGCGCTCGTCAATCCCAATCGCGAGGACGACCTGTCAGGGCAGGGGCACCTCTGCGCGGCCGGCGTCGTCTATCTCGTGCTGGTCAACACCTTGCGCGTGCTCCGCCTCAAGGGCGATGCGCGCGTGAGCGCGTTCGATCTTCTGTCGCTGCTCGATCTCGTCGCGCTCGCGACCGTTTGCGATGTCGTGCCGCTCAGGGGCTTGAACCGCGCCTATGTCGTCAAGGGGCTGATCGCGGCGAGGCATATGGGTAATCCGGGTCTCGCGGCGCTGCTGCGCAAGGCCGCCATCGGAGGGCCCGTGACGCCCTACCATCTAGCCTTCCTGATCGGCCCGCGCATCAATGCCGGCGGGCGCATCGGCGATGCGGCGCTCGGCAGCCGGCTGTTGACGCTCGATGACGCCGCGGCCGCGGAAAACATCGCCGGTCAGCTCGACGAGCTCAACCGCGAACGCCAGGCGATGGAGGCGGCGATGCTTGCCGAAGCGGAAGCCGAGGTGCTGGCGGAATACGGAACGGGCGAGGGCGCCGCGGTGATCGTCACGGCGCGGGAGAACTGGCACCCCGGCATCGTCGGCCTCATCGCCGCGCGCATCAAGGAGAAGTTCCGCCGCCCGGCTTTCGCGATCGCCTTCGACGCGAATGGCCGCGGGACCGGTTCGGGCCGATCGATCAACGGTTTCGACATGGGCCGTCTCGTCCGCGCGGCCGTCGAGCATGGTCTCCTCGTCAAGGGAGGCGGTCACGCCATGGCTGCCGGGCTGACGGTCGAACGGGCCAGGCTCGGCAAGCTCCGCCAGTTCTTCGAGGAGCGTGCGGAAGGGATCGTGCGCGAGCTGGTGGCGGTCCAGAGCCTAAGGGTCGACGGCGCACTCGCCGCCGCCGGCGCCACATTGGAGCTTGTCGATCTGCTCGATCAGGCCGGCCCCTACGGCTCCGGTCATCCGCAACCGGTCTTCGCCTTCCCGCAGCACCGCTTGCGCGACAGCCGCTTGGTCGGCGCCAACCATGTCAAGGTGACGCTCGAGGGCCAGGACGGCAGCCGCATCGACGGCATCGCCTTCCGCGCGACGGAAACACCCCTCGGCGACTTCCTGCTCGGCAGCCGCGGCGCGACCGTCCATGTCGCCGGCTCCGTGTCGGCCGATCTCTGGCAGGGAACGCGGCGCGTGCAACTGCGCGTGACCGACGCGGCAAGGGCAAATTGAGGCATGTCGCCCAAGAAAGCATGTCGCCCAAGAAACATGCGGCGGTCTTCGGATGCGCAACAGGATCTGCGCGCGGGAGAAACTAGCGCCGCTGGATCAGCGGCTTCCGCGACTTCCCTAAAGGATTCGATGAGAAAAAATGGCACGCCCAACGGGACTCGAACCCGTGTTTCCGCCGTGAAAGGGCGGCGTCCTAGACCGCTAGACGATGGGCGCCGAGGAACGAGGTGGCTTATAGAGGCCACTTTGGATTCCCGCAAGTGACCAGCGCCACCAAGTTCGATTTTTCTTCCGCTTACCTGACGAAAGATGCGCCTGCGGTTGTCTCTCGTTCCTCGGGTCCGCGCTTGGCGCGACAAGCCCGGCGTGGTCGTCAGACCAATAGCCCGACTTTCATCGCGTTAACGGCCGTTCCCGCAGGCCGCCACTCGAAATGACGCCCTTGCTGACGAGCCACCCCTCGAAGGTGCCCGGACATCCCGCGCTGGTCCACATCCTGCGATACGAGAACCCGGGACCATGGAGACCGCGCCCGATGGCGCCGAAGCCCTCCTCGTTCAGGCTGTCGCTTTCAGCGGCCATCTGGACGCTTCCAATATACTTCTTCTTTGCCCTTCTGAATTTCACGGCTTGCCTCCTACGCACTACAACCGCGAGCTTGCAGGGTCTCACAACGCCGGTTGTAGTCAAGGCTTAGACGGGCCGCTCAAAGTGGGTAGCGCGCGCCGAGGGCTTCGGGTCTCAATAGTAGTAGCAGCGCCAGCGATTGCACCAATAACTGGGGTAGCGGGGCGCGGTTGCAGCTGCTGCAGCCGCCAACCCCACGACGGCCACACCGGCCAGTACTGCCGCCGCCGCTTGGTTGTTGGCAGCGGTCTGCCGTTCGCGCTCGCCGTAGGTGTAGAACATGCATCTCCGGTGGTCGTCAGATCCCGGCTTGTAGCCGAACATCTCGCATTTCTGTGCATCCACGCCCTGTTCCATCGCGGTGTACGTTGTCCCCGACTGGCATCCGAACAGGATGACGGCGGACGCGGCAATGATCAGTCCCCGCTTCAACTCCCCATACGCTTTCAACATAAACGCCCCCTCACGCGTACTCTCAACAGCCAAATTGAAACACTCAGGGGCAATTTCGGCAAATCATCATTTCTGACTAACACTTTGAAGAATTTCGGATTTCCCAGGGAGGCAACAAAAAGGCCGGGCTGAACCCGACCATTCGTATTATCTCATGCCGTCGCCCGAACATCCGCGGTCAGCGCCACAGGGACATCCCGACTTCCCCAGCCAACAAGGGGAATTCCGCTGCGGAAGTGGCGGGTGTTTCTGTTCGCCAGCGTTCGCAGGCGGATATCCGGCAGATTCGACGTGTCGTGAGAACCGCGCTCAAGCGATGGTACGCCCAACGGGACTCGAACCCGTGTTACCGCCGTGAGAGGGCGGCGTCCTGACCGCTAGACGATGGGCGCCTGCTTCGGAAGCAGCGGCACCATACTACGAAAAAGAATGAATAGGGAAGAGCAAGAATGACACACTCAACAGGCGAGCCGCGTTCATTGGAATCATTGAGGAATTTCGAGGTGCCGCGGCGGCAGGCGGCGAGGGGCTATGCGTTTGACGCCTCCGGGCCGCCGGCTTGTGCGTGAAGGTTGCGGATGAAGGCAAGCAGCGACTGCTCCGGATCCGGTCCTTCGCCACCGATCACCGTCACCCCCCATTTGCTCAGAACCGCCACCTGAACGGGATTGGGCCGATGCATGAAGACGTAGGAGGGCGGGCGTTCGCCTTCGTATCCGGATCGTTGCCAGGTGCTCCAGACCCGGTGCAGCAGCAGCCGGATGTTAAGGTCCGACATGCTGTAGCCAATGAACAATACCGTGGCGCCGAGAGCGTCGCTGCGAAACCGCACATCCAGCGGAGAGTCGAATGACAGCCGGTTGTAATAGTCCGTCTCCGTCAGCACCAGCGTGTCGTCATGGTCGAAGTCGCCGTGATACTTGATGATCTGGGTCGTCCCCGCCGGCGCGGAGGCAAGATCCTTAGCCTGGCTGATCTTCGCATAGGCCTTGCCATAGACCTCGTAGGCGATTTCCAGATTGCTGTCGTAGTTCGTGGTGTAGATCACCGGAAAATCCAGGCCGACGATCAGCCGGTGGAGGTCGGACCGTCCGATGCGCTCGCGGGAGACGCGCCAGTTCTGCCGCATCCATTCGCATAGTTGGTCCAGGCTTCCATGTTCCAGGCGATAGCATTCGGCGATCGTCTGGTAGGTGACATCCGCGTTGTCCAGGACGGAAGCGTCGAGGCGCAGGCCTTTCAGCATGTGACCGGTCAGCTTCTTCCAGGAAGGCAGGCCGACGCTCATCGAAACGCCCGCGCCGACGAACAGCACCGCATGCCGGCTCTTCAGCGCCGAAGCGATCTCCTCGATGTGTTCTTTCATGTTCGCTCCTGTGGAGCGCTCAACACCGTGCGCGGCAAGATGTTCCACATGGGCGGCCGCCGAAGCACGAAGGCTGCGGCGACCGGCCGCCGGAGCGGTTTCCCGCGGGAGCTCAGCTTCCGAGCCTGAGAAGATCGTCGATTTCGCTTCGCAGCGGCATCGCGGGCGCGGTTCCGGGGCGCGTCACCGCAATCGCCGCCGTCGCGCAGCCGAAGCGTACCGCAGCGGCAGGTTCCTGCCCTTGCGAAAGAGCGGCCGCGAAGCCTCCGAGGAAAGCATCGCCCGCGCCGGTGGTGTCGACCACCTTGCCCGCGGAAAACGCCGGGATGAGCTCGCTCCGTCCGGGCGCATGGTAAAGGGCTCCGCGCGCGCCGAGCGTGATGATGGCGCAGCCCGTCCCCTTCTGGAGGAGAATGTCGCCCGCGGCGCGGGCCTGCTCATCGGTCTCGACGGGGTGGCCGACGATGTGAGCGACTTCCACCTCGTTGGGCACGACGTAGTCGCAAAGCGCATAGATTTCGTCCGGAACCGTTTGTGCCGGGGCCGGATTGAAGACCGTTGTCACGCCGGCGCGTCTTGCGATGCCAAGCGCATGCGTGGCCGCGTCAAGCGGTTGCTCGAGCTGGGTCATGAAGATCGCAGCATTCTCGATCTCGGCCCGGTTTGCATCCACATCCTCGATGCCGATCAACCCTGCGGCGCCTGGCGCGACGATGATGGCGTTGTCGCCATTGTCCTCATTGACGAAGATGAAGGCGGCGCCGGTCGACACGCCGTCCATTCTCATCACGTTCGCCTTGACTCCGGCAGATGCATAGGCCGAAAGCGCCATTTCTCCGAACGGATCGTTGCCGATGCGCGAAATGAAGGTGACCTTGCCGCCAGCCTTCGCCGCGGCGATCGCCTGGTTGGAGCCCTTGCCTCCCGGTCCGAGCTTGAAATCCGAGCCGAGCAAGGTTTCGGCGATATGGGGCATTCGCTTGGCCGTGTAAGCGGTGTCCGCAGCAAATATCCCGAGGATGACAATTCCGCTGCCCCCGCTCATCGCGCCATCTCCTCGGCCGCAACGACGTCCGCAGTGAGCAGAACGAGCACGGGTCCGCGGCCCCCCGAAGGAAGCGCCTGAAGAATGTCGTCGTTGAGCTCGGTCCTGATGCCCTCAAGCATGGTTCACCCCTTGTTGGCGGCCAGATCGTCGGCCCGCTTCCTGTGTTGCCCGGTGATGTCACCCGGTTTCATCGCTATCGCCGGCCCGGTGGAGCCGCGTACGACCAGCGAACCGTCGATCATTTCGTCGCTTGCCGCGAAGGGCTGGTCGAACAGTACCTCCACCGCCCGCATGGCCAACTTCTCGACCGGCTGGCGCACGGTCGTCAGGCGAGGAACGACGAGCTTGGCAAGCGCAATATCGTCGAAGCCGGCGATCGACAGCCTGCGCGGAACATCGATCTTGAGATCGCGCGCTGCGCGAAGCGCGCCGATTGCCTGCTGGTCGCTTGCTGCTGCGATCGCCGTCGGCCGCTCGGCGGGCGGCAGCGACAGGAGTTCGCGGGCTATCCTTTCCCCGGAATCGTAGTCGAACTTGCCCTGATGGATCGTCACCTCTGCCGGGCCGGCAGTCTCGCCGAGCTCGGCGAGCCTTTTGACGAACGCTTCGCGCCGCACGCATGCGGCTTCGGTGTCGGGCGGCCCGGCAATATACGAAATGCGGCGGTGGCCGAGTCCGTAAAGATGATCGGCCATCAATGCCGCCGCCTGGGCATGGTTCGTCGAAACGACGGAGAACTCACCCAAACGGCGGTCAAGCGAGATGATCGGGACGGGCAGGTCCGAAGGCAGGTCCGAACTGCCGCTCGAAGCCGCGACGATGATGCCGCAGACCGACCGGTCGAGAAAAGCCAGGATATGGTGGCGTTCGGCTTCCGGATCGTTATGAGAGCTCGCCAGCATGACCGTGTGGCTTCTCTCCATCGCCGCAGTTTCGACGCTCGCGGCCATCTGCGCGAAGAACGGATTGGTGATGTCGGGGACGATCAGCCCGATCACTTCGGTCTTGCTGGTCCGCAACGCTCTCGCCGTGACGTTCGGCCGGTAGCCGAGCGCGGCGATCGCCTCGTTCACCCTCTCGCGCAGCGAGGGTTTCACCGATGCCTCGCCGGAAAGCACGCGTGAGACGGTGCCCACCGAGACCCCCGCCTGTTCCGCGACATCCTTGACCGTCGGCATCCTGCGCATGAGCGAGCTCCGCCGGACCTACTTCACGGCCCCGGCGGTCATGCCGGCAATGATGTGCTTTTCGAGCAGGACGCCCACGAAGACCAGGGGAAGGATGCCGGCCGTCGAGAGTGCCGCCATCGACCACCAGTTGATGCCCTGGCTTCCCGTCTGGCTGGCGATCATGACGGGCAGGGTGTTGGTGTTCGTCGACGTCAGCAGGGCCGCGAAGAAATATTCGTTCCAGCACAGGATCAAGGCCAGAATGAATGCGGCGACCATGCCCGGAAGAACGAGGGGCAGGATGATGCGCAGGAACGCACCCCATATCGACAGGCCGTCGACAAGGGCTGCTTCCTCGAGTTCCACCGGAACGGTCGCGAATTGATCGCGCATGATCCAGACGACGATCGGCAATACCATGAGCGTATAGACGGCGATCATGCCGACATAGGTGTCCAGAAGTGCAAGCTCCTTGTAGAGAACGAGAAACGGCAGTGCGAGCACGACGGGCGGCATGATGAGTTGCGACAGGAAGAAGAATGAAATGTCGGCATTGCGCATGTACCCGAACTTGTAGGAGAAGCGGCTGAGGCCGTAGGCCGCGAGCGATCCGAGGACGACCGCCAGGGCAGACGCGGCTACCGAGAGGATCACGCTGTTCCAGAGCCTGCGCATGAACTCCTCGCGCACGGTCGACACATTGAAGATGGTGTCGGGAGAAAGTCCGAGCGAGCGCCAGCCGAGCCAGTTGGGAGTGAAGTCAAGCCACGGCACCAGATTGCCCTTCATCACGTCCGCGGCCGATTTGAACGAGGTGGAGACCGTCCAGAAAAGCGGAAATATGCAGACGATCGCCCAGGCGGCGAGAAGGCCGTAGACGACGAGGCGCATCGCCCACCAGCGCAGGCGTTGACGGCGCGCGTATTTGTCGAAATCGATCGAAACCATCACAGCCTTCCTGTCATGCGCCGTACGATGCGGTCCGAAACCTTCAGAAGCATTGTCATGCCGAAGACGATGATCACCAGATAGACGAGCGCGAGCAGGGTGCCGTATCCGACGTTCGAACGGTCGCGGTATTCACGATAGATGAAGCTGGTCACGGAGTCGGTGGCCCCGCCGGGACCCCCGGCGGTGACCGTGATGATGATGTCCGCGAGCTTCAGCTTGAAGATGATCCGGATCATCACCGCCGTTACCGAGACGGGCAGCATCAGCGGAAAGATGACCTGCCAGAAACGCTGCCACTTCGTCGCGCCGTCGACTTCGGCGGCCTCCAGCACTTCCCTGGACAAGGCCTGCAGCCCGGCGAGCAGCATGATCATCATGAACGGAATGAAGGTCCAGGCATCCATGATCATGATGGAAAGCCTGGCGGTCAGAGGGTCGCCGAAGAAGGAGGGGGTGTCCCAGCCGAGCCACCGGGCAAGCCTGGCGATCGGTCCGAAGCGGGTCTCGAGCATCGACTTGCCGACCATCCAGCTGACGGCCACGGGCGACAGCATCAGCGGAACGAGGAATGTGACGCGCCAGAACTTCCGGGCGGCGATGTCCTGGCTGAGCAGCAGCGCGAGGCCGAAGGCGATCGCGTATTCAACCGCGATCGCCAACGAATAGAGCACCATGTTGACAAGGGCATTGGCATAGAAGGGATCGCTCAGCATGTGGCGCAGATTGTCGAGCCCGTTGAACTGCCGACCGGTCAACGACGCGAGGTTCCAGTCGGAAAAGCCGACCCAGAGGGCGAACAACAGCGGGAAAACGACCATTGCCACCACGAAAAGCGCTGCGGGAAGAATGAATAGCGCCTTCTTCCCGGCTTCACCGTAGATGACGACGCGTGTGACGCAGAGTACCACCGCCCATAGAATGTAAGCATAAAGGACGGGGCGCCAGTTCGCGAAGCCGAACGCGGTCCATCCCGATTCATGGGCAGCCTGCAGCACGAAGGAGGCGACGAGCCAGGCGGCGCTCAGCCAGAGTGCTGCGCGACCCCAGAAATAGCGGCTTGCAGAAATGGCCTGCGCCTCAACCGTGTGCAGCAAGTCACGTTCGACCGTCGTCATGATATTCCCCGCGGACAGGACCTGACGCTGGCGGGACGATCTCCGCCCCGCCAGCGTGCTTGTTCGGCTATTAAAGTCCGATGCTGGCCCGATAGAGCTTCAGCTGGCTTTCGCGGCCGATCTGGTCGGTGATCTTTTCCCAGGCGGCGGCAATCGCGTCCGCTGTCTCCTGGGCCGACTTGTACTGTCCGGCAAAGCCTTTCGCCAGTTCATCTTCCGCGACGGAGTAGTATTGGAAGATGCCGGGGATGCGCGGTTCGATCGCGGCGTTGGGATGGTTGTAGCTGTCGGCGTTCGAGCCGAGGTACTCCTCGATATAGGCGCGATCGTAGCCTGCCGCCTGCCACTCATCATAGTTGAAGTGTGACTGGCGATACGGCTGGAAGCCCGAAGGATAGGCAGACGTCCACAGCGAGAGGTCCTTGCCGCCGAGATGCGCGGCTGCCGACCAAGCGGCTTTGCGCTTCTTCTCGTCGTCGGAGACCCGTTTGGTGACGTAGACGCCCCAGCCGATATAGGCCATGTTCGGGGCTTCGTTGTATTTCTCTTCCCACTGGCCGGTCTTGCGGTTGTAAACGCGGTTGGAGCCGCGGTTGATGCCGAAGCCGACGACGTCGCCCACCACCGAGGTATCGGAGGTGCGGGCACTCGACCCCACGTCGCCCCACCACATCAGCATCGCGCCGGTGCCGGCGAGGAACTGCGAGAATGCCGTCACGCCCGGGTCCGCATTGATCTGGTCCGGGGGATAGGCCTTGGCCGCGATCAGGTCCATCACGTCCTGGATGGCCTGCACCCATGCCGGGTTGTTGACGAGCGGCTTCATGTTTTCCGGATCGAACAGCCAGGCGGGATCGCCCGGATATTTCGCGTAAGCCGTTGCGCGGTTCTCGATGAAGTAGAAGCCGAAGCCGCCCCAGCCCTTCAGCGGATCGAGGTAGCCATAGGCCGGCAAGCCGGTCAGCGGATCGGTCTTGCCGGCGAGGGCCTTGGAGATCTCGTTGACTTCCTGCCAGGTCTTCGGCGGCTCGCCGCGACCGGTGATCGAGCCTTCGCCGAAATAGTCCTTGCGGTAGGCAAAGGTATGGCAGTCGCCATCGATCGTGACGCGGTAGGTCTTGCCATCCCAGGTTCCGACCGGCTTCTTCAGGTAATCGACGAGGTCGTCGGCCTCGATCTGCTTGGCCACCCAATCCGGCATTTCATCGAGGAGCCCGCGTCCGGCCGTGTCGCCCTCAAACGGGGCGCCCATTTCGATGATGTCGAAGTCGACGGTTCCTGTCGCGATCGACTGCTGCAGACGGGCGTTGTAGTCGGCCTGGGCAAGGTCGATCCAGTTGATCTTGGCGCCCGTATAGGCCTCCCACGGCTTCAGGAAGCCGCGGAACAGGAAGTTGTGCAGGTTCTGGTTGTTGAGGCCCATGAAGGTCAGTTCAACACCCGCAAATTCGCCCGCAGCGACATTGGCCTTGGTCGGCTCGAGGCAAAGCTCGCCAACCTTCTGCCAGTCGGCATCCGTAGGCGCGCCCTTACCGACGCCGGGAATCTTGAGGATCTGCGCCCGCAGGTCGTCCGCGGCAAATGCCATTCCGGGGATGCCGCCCGTCATGCTCGCGACGCCCATGAGCGCCGCGGCGCTGGCGGTGCCGCGCAACACGTCACGGCGGCTCGCCTGGCGGCGCATCAATGCATCGTATATTTCGACTTTCATAAGAGCCTCCTCCACGTATTATTTTCATGGCCGCCCGAGGCGACCCTGCCGGTCTTGACATTGGCGCTGGCCACCGGCGGAACTATTTGCTAAGCAAGAAATGAAACGTTTCATTTCTTGCTTGAAACCGCTCCTCCTCGGTTTCGCCGTTGAGGATCAGGCGGCAAAAAGAAAATGTCAACAGCGAATGAAACGTTTCATGGGTGAGGGTCTGCGCGAAAGAATTCGGCACGGGTCAAGGGGCGATTTTTACCCCGAACCATGCGTGGAGCAGGGCAGGGGAATGCTCGGGAACGCCAGGTCGGAAGGCCGGCTTGAAAGGTCAGTGGGAGTGAGATGGCTGAAGTCAGGATTGCGAAGGCGCTGAAGGCTTACGGCGCCGTGAATGTGCTTCACGGCATTGATATCGCTATTGCGGACGGCGAATTCGTCGTGCTCGTCGGACCTTCCGGCTGCGGAAAATCGACTCTTCTGCGCATGATAGCCGGGCTGGAGAGCATCACGAGCGGGACGATTTCGATCGGCGGAAAGGTGGTCAACAACCTGCCGCCGAAGGACCGTGACATCGCCATGGTCTTCCAGAGCTATGCCCTCTATCCGCACAAGACCGTTGCGGAAAACATGGTCTTTGCGCTGCGCTTGCAGAAGCAGCCCGCCGAGGTGATCAAGCAGCGCCTGAAGGCGGCCGCGGAGACGCTCGATCTCGTTCCCTATCTCGACCGCTATCCGCGCCAACTGTCCGGCGGCCAGCGCCAGCGCGTGGCCATGGGCCGGGCCATCGTCAGGTCGCCGCAGGTGTTTCTGTTCGACGAGCCGCTGTCGAATCTCGACGCAAAATTGCGTGTCCAAATGCGCAAGGAGATCAAGGAGCTTCACCAGCGGCTGAAGACCACGACCGTCTACGTGACCCATGACCAGGTCGAGGCCATGACCATGGCGGACAAGATCGTCGTCATGCAGGGCGGCAATGTCGAACAGATCGGCACGCCGCTGGACGTGTACGATCGCCCCAACAACACCTTCGTTGCAACCTTCATCGGCTCGCCGTCCATGAACCTCCTGAAAGGCCAGTACCGGGCAGCCGGCAATGTCTTCGTCACCGAGGCCGGCGACGAGATCGAGCTTGGCTTCGAGCCGGAGGCGAAGGACGGGCAGGCCGCGCTGCTCGGCATCAGGCCGGAGCACCTGTCGCTCTCCGAAAGCGGCCTCGCGGCAACGGTCAATGTCACGGAGCCGACGGGATCGGAAACCATGGTGTTTCTGCGCTACGGCAACAGCGAGCTTGTCGCGGAATTCTCCGAGCGGCACGACTTCAAGCCGGGTCAGGAAATCTCCGTCGCAGCCCGCCCCGGAAAGCTGCACCTCTTCGATGCCCAGTCAGGCCGAACGCTGCGCCGGCCCTGACGCCGCAAGAGCCTGTAAAGACCGGCAGGCTGTCGGAAAACGGTCTCACCGAGAGCGGAATGCGCTCACAGGCGTTCGGGGACAGGCTGGCCGTCGCGGGGGACATGGCCACCCTCCTATGCCGGCTCTCCAGGCGAGCATTGCGGTCGCGCGGCATCGAGCCGGCAACAAATGTCCATGCGAAGATGGCGAGCAACTTCGAGCGGCGACGAAGGTCGTGGGGAATGAGCCGGCCGGGCGGGAGAAGCGTCATCGGAACGCCGTCTGTCTTTCGCTGAAGAGCCGGTTGAGAGAACGCCGGTAAGGCGTTGATTTTCTGCTATGGAGTGGCACGCCCAACGGGACTCGAACCCGTGTTTCCGCCGTGAAAGGGCGGCGTCCTAGACCGCTAGACGATGGGCGCCCAAGACAAGGCGGCTTATAGAGAGAGCTTCGGATTCCCGCAAGGGATCAAAAGCAATATTTTTCATTTTTTCGGGAAAACCTTGTGAATTCCGCCACCATCCTCTTTCGGAGGTAAAGCATCGCCGCGACGCTGATGGCTGGCGCGAAGTATCCGCAAGTATAGGGGAAAAAGATTGGCACGCCCAACGGGACTCGAACCCGTGTTTCCGCCGTGAAAGGGCGGCGTCCTAGACCGCTAGACGATGGGCGCATCAATGCGAAGTGCTACAGCGACTTTTGCGCGTCCGAGAACGTGCGGCGCTGTAAGACGAGGCGGCTTATAGAGAGGCCATGGGATTCCCGCAAGTGGCTAACCCCATTTTTTCCCAGAAAAATGACGGTGGGGCCGGCCGCGGTTCGTTCGGGCCGATCTCAACCCTTGCGCCGGCGGCAGCGCCAGTTCCAGTCGCGCTGCGGGCCGACGTCGATGTGCACGGATTCGGTGTGGCAATAGGTGCCGACGCCGCCGCGGCCGGGGATGCTGCGCAGGAAATCGGCAAGCTCCCATTTGCCGACGCCCTGAACCTGGATGTCGGCCGCCTCGCAACGCGTGTGGAGGGACTGCCGTTTGCTGTTGACCTTGATGGGACGCAGCCCGGACGTTACCATGACCTTGCGGCCGTAATGTCTTTCCACCGTCTTCAACATCTCCAGCAGCGCAGGCTTGAAGCAACCCGTCTCGACGGTTTCCGTTTGCAGGACAAGGCCGTTCGGCGCCAGGCGGGCAAGCCCGGAGACGCTCGCCACCTCGACCGGAGCGTCATCCTCATGCGCCTCCTGCTCCATGCTGAAGAGCGGGTTCATCTTGACGCCCGGCAGCGCCGTGTAGGCGAGGGAGGCGACCTGCGGCTCGCTCGCATTTTCGACCGTGATCGTTTTCCTCGCGCTTGCCTGCGCCTCGCGCTCGGCGTCTCCGCGCGAGCGTTCCTTGCGGTTGGGCGCGAACAGATTCGCAAGCGTCCAGGGCTTTTTCGCTTCCTGTTTTTCTCGTCCGGATTCACCCGAATCGGCGGAGTGCGCGGCGGCCTGAGGCGGCGATGCCGGCTCCTCGCCGGCGGCTAATGCGACCGGCTGCAGGGGAGGCGAGGCCGCGCCGGCGCGCGCGGCTTCCGCGCTCAGCGGCAACGGCACCGCTGAGGGAATGTCGTGCCCGGCCGCCGCTGGCGGCACCGCCGAGGCGGCCGCCGCGGTCTCTTCCGTGGCCGGCGCCCCATTGCTTGCGCCCTGCTGCGGAATGATGGGGGCCGCCGGCTGCCCGGTGCCGAAGAGGCTGTTGGTGGTCGCATTCATTGCCGGCTGCCCGCCGCTGCCGGTCGTCGTGCCCGTCGCCTGGTTCCCGTCGATAGGCGCCGCGCCCGGCGATGCCGTTGGTGCCTGGCCATAGATGCTCGCCGACGTGGCGTTAAGCGCGGTGCTCTGCATCGTCAGCCCCGGCTGCATCGCCGCGCCGTCCCCCCCGGCTTCGGCGGACGCGCCGACCGGCCGCGCCGAGGTTGCCGAATCGAGCGCCGGCACTTGCCCGTCTGGCGCGGCGCTTTCCTTGGGCGATTCGGTCGCCTGCAACTGCGCCGTCTGTTGCGAATTGAGGGGATCGATGGCGTCACTATCGGCGACGGCCGAGACGCAGCCGGCCAATGCGAACAGCGAAACGGACAATGCTGCCGCGCGCCCGACCGTCAGGATGCCACGGACCGATTCCAGAAGTTGCAACGCCTTATCCCCGCTCTCCATGCATGCTTGCGGCCTTCGCGGGCGCGCATGCATTAAGTTCCCTTTCCGAAGCGCCGCCTCGGAAGAGCAATGATCTTTTCACGCGGTGAGCAGATGGCTCGCCACGGGAAGGTCAGGCAAAGTAAAGGGCATTTCCCCGCAAGTGATGGCGAAGCAGAGCCCGTTTCAACATCTGGCGCGGCAAGGTAACGAACGCCGCCTGATTTGTAAACCTGCACTAACCTTATTCAGCTTCGCGGAAGATATGCGAAGGCCCGGCATCTACAGGGCACTTGCGTGTTTTTAGGGCGCACAAGGTCCGCTGTAGCATTTTGATTCGCCGCATGTTTTTATCCACGAACCGGACAACGATCCCAAGGAAACATGCAGCGGCGCCGCACGGGAAAGCCGGCGGCGCCATCGCAAGCTAGGCGGCGGTGATTGTGCGGAGCTTACCAGCTGCCGGTGTTTTCCATCGAGGCCCAGGGCTCCCGGGCCGGCAGGTGCTCGCCCTTCTGGAGAATCTCGATCGAAATGCCGTCGGGCGAGCGGACGAAGGCCATGTGGCCGTCGCGCGGCGGGCGGTTGATGGTCACGCCATTATCCATCAGGCGCTGGCAGAAGGCGTAGATATCGTCGACCTCATAGGCGAGATGGCCGAAATTGCGGCCGCCGGCGTAGTCCTCGGGGTCCCAATTATAGGTCAGTTCCAGGCAGGGAGACGCTTCGGCCTTCGCGCGGGCGAGATCGCCGGGGGCGGCGAGGAAGACGAGCGTGAAGCGGCCCTTCTCGTTCTCATAGCGGCGGATCTCCTCGAGGCCGAAGAGCCTGCAGTAGAAGTGAAGAGCCTTGTCCAGGTCTTTGACGCGAACCATCGTGTGCAGATAGCGCATAGGATTGTCCCTGTTTCGGAGAAGATGGCGTATACTTAAGCCATGGCAAGCTAGAGGCAAGGCTGCGTCTGCATAAACGTCCCGGACCAAAATACGTCGAGGGACTTGCGCATGCGCGGCGGGACGATGTTATTCTTGTCCATAAGAATCAGTTAACCGTGTCGAGTGTTGCGCGTAACGAGGGGCTGGGAGAATGGCGGACAGAACATCTTCGAAAGACGTCATCCACAATGACGACTTTGGCAACGACGCCCTTGACCTCATCGAAATTACCGGCGTTATCAAATGGTTCGACGTCGCCAAGGGGTTCGGCTTCATCGTTCCCGACAACGGCATGCAGGACGTCCTGCTGCACGTGACCTGCCTCCGGCGCGATGGTTACCAGACCGTCCTTGAAGGTGCGCGCGTCGTTGCCCTCGTGCAGAAACGGGACCGCGGCTACCAGGCCTTCCGCATTCTCTCGATGGATCAGTCGACCGCGGTGCACCCGTCTCAGCTTCCTCCGGTGAGGACGCATGTTCAGGTCACGCCGACAAGCGGGCTGGAGCGAGTTCTGGTGAAGTGGTTCAACCGCACCAAGGGATTCGGATTCCTGACCCGCGGCGAGGGGACGGAAGACATCTTCGTCCACATGGAAACGCTGCGCCGTTTCGGCCTGACCGAATTGCGGCCGGGTCAGGTCGTGCTTTGCCGTTTCGGCGACGGCGAGAAGGGGCTGATGGCGGCGGAGATCCATCCCGACGGCCCGACGCCGACCACCCGGTCGCACTGATGTCCGGGATTTGCGGCATTCTCGCAAGAAGCGCCATCTCGGCGCTTTTTTTGTTGTCCGTCCTCGTGACCTCGGTCGCCGCGGAGGTGTCCTTCGCGAAAGACAGGCTTCGGCTGATAACCGGGGACGGGCGGGCGCACGACCTTACCGTCGAGCTTGCGATCGATCCGGACCAGCGCGAGCAGGGCTTGATGTATCGCCGCCAGATGGCGCCGGACCATGGCATGCTGTTCGATTTCGGCGAGACCCGGCGGGTCATGATGTGGATGAAGAACACCTACCTGCCGCTGGACATGCTCTTCGTCTCGCAGGACGGGACGGTGCGCACCATCCACGAGAATGCCGTCCCGCTGTCGGAGGCGATCATCGATTCCAGGGAGTCCGTGGCGTACGTGCTCGAGCTCAACGCCGGCACGGTGAAACGCCTCGGCATCAAGCCCGGCGACCGGCTGCAAGGGGCGGGGATCGCGGCGCCATGAGCGCCCCGTCCGGCGACACACGCGGCAAAATTTGATGTTGCAGGCGAGGAGCGAAGCGTGTATCTCCGCCCTCATTGGTGCGGAGTGTAGCGCAGTCTGGTAGCGCATCTGGTTTGGGACCAGAGGGTCGGGAGTTCGAATCTCTCCACTCCGACCACTAATCTCCTGAAATCCTTGGTGTTTTTGTCGCCTGTTTCGCGCGCGAATGGCTTTTGCGGGCGCGCTGCGGGTAAAGGAAAAACGCAGCCCGGGCCTGCCGTTGCGGGTCCCGGCCGCGCGTCGACACATGTTTGAAAAGCTGCATTTTTCCGGCCGGAAGTCATTCCGTTTTAATTCATTCTGCGCTAAGGGAGTGGCGGATGACGAGGCGGGAAGCTGCCTCGCTGATGCATGATTCCCTGCGGCCGGCGTCGGGGCCGCGTCAAATTGTGTAGCCGATCAAGGCGCTGAGGTGGATAACGGGAGCCGTTCGAAACAATGTCCGCGAAGATCTATCGTCCCGCAAAGACAGCCATGCAGTCCGGCAAGGCCAAGACGCATCTGTGGGTGCTGGAGTTCGATCCGGAAAAGCCGCGCACGATTGACCCGATCATGGGATATACGAGTTCCGGCGATACGCGGCAGCAGTTGCGGCTCACGTTCGAAACCGCCGAACAGGCGATCGCCTATGCCGAGCGCAACGGTATCGAATATCGCGTGATCGCCCCGAAGGACGCAACGCGCAAGAATGTGTCCTACTCGGACAATTTCCGTTTCAACCGGATGCAGCCCTGGACCCATTGAGGACCATGGCCGTCGGCCAAGGGCTTGTGCCCGAACGGCCCCTTAGCTCAGCTGGATAGAGCACCTGCCTTCTAAGCAGGTTGTCGCAGGTTCGAGTCCTGCAGGGGTCGCCAAATACCTTCGTAACGTTTTGATTTCGTTGGTAGTCTCCCTAACCTTCGGGTTTGGTACGGGCGCCCGTTTTGTCCATTGCGCTCTTTGCCAGCGCCGACGCGGCAGCCTGAACTCAATCCTTCTTCGGTGGGTTTCGTCGCTCCAGCAATTGCTGGAAAATTTCGGCCTGTTTTTCGCTGGCCGATCGAATGGCGGCCAGGTGGTCGAGCATCGAGCCGAAGGCGACGAGGATCAGGCCGCCGGCGACCGCCGGAAAGGCCCAGGGGAGGATGGTGACGAGGGTTTTCATGTCGAGTGAAGGGACCAGTGTCATTGCCACTAAGGCGAGCGTGCCGAGGACGATGGCGCCGCCCAGGAACTCGAGAAATTTGCCCATCCTTCCTCCCGTTGTTTCGCCCTCCGCGTGCGCCCGCCGCCCCGAATTCAATAAAAACCCCGGCACGGCCGGGGTTGGGGCAAAGGCTCATGGCGGTCAGAACTTGACCCCGACGCCGACGGTGAACCGATGCTGGTCGAGATCGACATTGACGCCGCCGACGTCCTTGTCGCCAAAGTCGTTGTAGCGGTATTCGGCCCGGCCGAAGATATTGTCGGAGAAGCCGTAGTCGACGCCGCCGCCGATGGTCCAGCCGTTGAAGGTCTCCTTCTCCTTCGGCGCGCCGGCAACATCGACAAATCCGCGCGTCACCGCCCAGCCGCCGGTCCCATAAAGCAGAGCCCTGTCGTTCAGGGTGTAGCCGACGCGTCCTCGGAGAGATCCGGAGACATCCGTGCCGACCTCGGCGCTCGCGCCGGAGATGGTGAGGTCCTTGTCGTTCCAGTTGTAGCTGACATCGCCTTCGATGCCGACAAGCCAGTCCCCGTGCTGGAAGTTATAGCCGGCAAAGGCGCCGAACAGGCCGCCGCTGAAATTCTCCGAGGCGCTGTCGCCGGGAACGCTCAGGTCGCCGTTCAGCCAGCCGCCGCCGCCCTCAAGGCCGACATAGCCGCCTGTCCATACGAAGCTCGGCATCGTCTCGATGGCCGTCGGCGCGGGTTCCGGGGGCGGCGCCAAATCCGCGGCGTGGGCGACCGACACGAGGGCCGCGACGCCGAAGATTGCAACAAGCACATTCCTGATCATCACAGATGCCTCCTGTTGTGCCTCGGAGAGTAGCAACATATCGGAGGCGAGTCTGCGAAAAACAACGGTCGCGAACCGCTTGGCCTTGAAGGATGAAAAAAGAGGCCGGCGGAGTGGTCCCGGCCGGCCCGTCGCGGAAAATCGCGGAAAGGGGAACGTCTCGTTGCGGGCCTACTCTGCCGGCGCGGAGACCGATTGCCCTTCGATAATGCCCGAATGCCGCTCCGTGAATTGACATCGCGCGCAGAAAATTTGACGTTATGCGCATGATGGCGCTCGCGGTGGAACAATCGGCGATAGAGGCGGTGGTGGTGGTTCTGCCCGAATCGTCGATCATGTCGCTCGCCTCCGTCCTCGACCCCATGCGCGCCGCGAACCGGGTGGCGGGCCGCGAGGTCTTTCGCTGGCGACTGTTGTCGGCCGACGGGCAGGCGGTGCCGTTGACCTGCGGCGTTCCGATCGCGGTCGACGGCCGCTTCTCCCTGCCGCTTGGCGGCGATCTCCTTTTGGTGATCGGCGGCTTCAATCTCGAGAGGCATGCCGGCACGCGCTTCCTCGCCACACTGCAGGAATGCGCGCGCCACTTCGACATGGTCGCGGGGATCGAGTCGGGCTGCTGGCTGCTCGGACGTTCCGGGCTGCTGAACGGCCGCAAGGCCACCGCCCATTGGGAAGAGCTCGAAGACTTCGCCCGGGCCTTTCCGGAGCTTCAGGTCATCGGCGATCGCTTCGTCGCCGACGGCAAGTATTGGACCTCGGGCGGCGCGTCGCCGACCTTCGACATGATGCTGCACGTCATCGCCGAGAGACTGGGGCAGGCATCGGCGCTCGATGTCGCAAGCATCTTCGTCTACGACCAGATGCACAGCCCGACCGACGTTCAGCCTTTCGTCTCCCTCGGCCGCATCGAGGCGCGCGATCCGGAGCTTGCCGCAGCCATAAGGCTGATGGAGCGCACACTGGAGCGGCCGATGACCGTCGCGGCCCTGGCACGCCGGCTCTCGATTTCGCAGCGCAAGCTGGAAACGCTCTTCGCAAGGATCCTTTCCACCAGCCCCGGCGCCTATTACCTGCGCCTGAGATTGCAGGTCGCCCACCGCCTTGTGCGAGATTCCGGCATCCCGATGCGCGATATTGCGTTGCGCTGCGGCTTCGACAGCCTCTCGGCCTTCTCGCGCGCCTATCGACGCGAATATCAGGCAAGCCCGTTGAAGATGCGAAGCGCCAACCGTGCGGCAGGTGTCGCCTCGGCGAGGGATGGCAAACGGTGATGGTGACTACATCTGCCCGGCGCCCCAGTGTGCGCTCCGTCGGGCGGCGCTTACCTTTGCGCGTGCGATCCGGCAGCAGCTCCGGCCGTGGCGCAGGCTTCCTCAAATTCCTTGACGGTTTCGGCGCTGTTGTCTTCCGGGAGCACCGCGTCTGCGACCTCGGCCCTGTCGGCGGAAGCCGCGGCATCGCCTTCGTAGACATAGGACTGGATGTAATAGGCGATTTCACCCTTCCAGACCTTCCGTCGGTCTATCTGGCGGCAGGCAACGGCCGCCTCGAAATCGGCCTGCAGGTCGGCGACCGTGGCCGAGGCGGGGACGGCCGTCGAGGGCGCCACGAGCGAGGCGATCAGCAAGGCGGTGAACATGGCAGTGGCCCTCCGACTGACAAGGAAAAACGGCCGGTCGGTTTCCTTGGTTCCCCTCGATAGAGAACAATTCCGATTCGGGCGGAAGAGGGATTCTCGGCGGGACCGATTTTGATGAGGGATCGATGTGTATAGGCCACAGTCGCAGCCTTTGAAGCCCCTGACAGGACGGGAGGAGGATACCACCGGCGGCGCGCGAACACGCTGCCGGCGGAGAGAGCGCCCCGGCTTATTGGACGACCTGCACGACCGTGTAGGTCTTCGGGTCGACGATCACGCGCTGCTGGTTGATGACGGCATACGCGTAAGCGGGGTTCTCAGGAATCGGGGTCAGGACGACGTTGCGCGGCAGCGGCCGGCCGACGGCGATCCGTTCCCGGACCATAAAGGTCTGCGCGGGCATTGGCTGCTGGCGCACATAGGTCACGACGTGCCTCGGGGGCGGGGCGATGACCGCGCCGGCCACCAATCCGGCCGCGCCGCCGATGGCAGCACCTACCGGTCCGCCGATGATTGCGCCAGTAACGGCACCACCTGCGGCACCGGTCACAGCGCCTTCGTTGGCATGATTTGCAATAGCGGGCGCGGCAAACATGCCCGTTGCGATCGCGGAAACAATAATGATCTTGGCGTTCATCTGTCGTACTCCCTTGCTATGCACGAGGGAGAACGCTATTAGATTTGATTGGTTCCGGAATTTAATTAACACTCATGAAGTGTGTCTGCGTGTAATCCGTCGTTACTGCGGAAATACCTTGTAAGTACCTTAGGATGGCGAAAAAGGGTCGTTCCGGGACTTCCAGCGACGGCGCAAAGCCAGGCGACTCAATCCCGCAAATGAGGAAGGTCCCAGAGCTCGTCAGGGGGCGTTGGGGGCTTTGCTCTGGGACCATTTACGCCAAACGGGTTCTCCGAAGGGCGCTTCCTGAATACCACTATGCAGTGCAGGACGGATTCGGCAACCGGCCTAGGACCTTTGGCTGCGATTGTAGGACTAAGGTCCTAAAGGGCGCGCCATATCCAAGTCGTTCTTGCAAGTAGGCGGCCAAAGTCCCTCGGGCATTCAAGCCGTTGGCGCAAGGGAAAGTCGGGGCACTTCCAATCTAAAAGCCGGCGGTCTCACGCACCTCGATTGCCCCCATCCGAGCGAGCGAGTCCCGCTCCGCGATCTCCATTGCCTCTGCAAGACTCTTCGCTTCGATCAGCAGGAAGCCACCGAGATGCTCCTTCGTCTCTGCGAAAGGCCCGTCGGTCCAACTCGCCTTGCCGGCACGAACGCGCAATGTCTTGGCGGTCTTTGGATCGGCAAGAGCGTTGGAGGCGAGATAGTGGCCTGATCGTTTGAGTTCTTCATTGGAAGCGTGGGACTCCCGGTCGATCTCGGCCCATTCCTCCTTGCTGGCGGCATCAGCAAGAGTTTGATCGATGTAGAAGAGACAAAGGTAGCGCATCAGGGTCTCCATGGTCTTGTCGGTCGCAACTGGAGAACGCGATTCGACAAAATGAGAAAAACTGGAGTTCTGCTATCCAGCGGTGTAACCAGTGGCTTATTACTGTCTCTTCCTCGCTTCGCTTTTGCTTGCTCGTCATTCCCCAAGCCGATGTCACGGAGCAGGCGAGAGTCAAAACGCGAGTTGGCTAAAGCTTCGGCGGTACCTTCGCTGATGCTTCAGCAGCATCCAAACGGCTTGCAAAGCGCGCACGCCAATCAGGTGCGGCGACTGTATTTCGACTTGTTCGGAATGCTCGATGGCAGCCATACTTGTCTCTCCTTTGACGGGCTCACGGCGCTCCCTCTTAATCGAAGGGGATCGGCCGAAATCGACACGCCGGCTTTCTAGGCCCGAGCCTGTGAAAAGACGGTGCGCGCGATTGTGAGCAACTCGATCCTTGGATTCGAGCCGGCCGACCTGCAGGCTCAGTGAAGGTATTCCCGGACAATAGCATTGCTTCCCGGACGCAATGGTGCCTCAAGGATCGGGAACGTGAGTTGATGGGCCGGGCCGGGCGGATGGGCGCGGCTGAAATGGTCGGCGACCTCGGTGAGGCCGAGCTTGATTTTCGACGGCGCGGGCAGGGGCAAAGAATGGGATAGCGTCCCGGCGAAAACGAAAGGCCGAATCTTCCGCCAGGTTTTCCCTAGCGAGTCGGCGCCTGATTTTTTGTTTCGTCTTAGAAACTATATCGAACTGATTTTCTTGTATTTTTGGTGAGCGCGCAGGGATTCGAACCCTGGACCTACTGATTAAAAGTCAGTTGCTCTACCGACTGAGCTACGCGCTCCCGTGCCGTGCGTTGCGCGCCCGGCGGAAGTGGGCGGACATATGCACGCGCGCTTCGTGCCGGTCAACCCAAAAATTGCGATTCCCCGGTGGATATGGGCTCGGTTCCAAGCGCGATGCGAAGACCATTTTCCGGCGCGTCGGGTCTCGGGTCTCAACCCATGCGGCAAAATGATCGCCGAAAGGTGATTGGTTTCAAGGTATACATGCGGGTAAAGAAGGCGGCAAGCCGCGTGCCGGAGTTCTGAAACCTTGTCGATCGCCGATATTTCCATCTGGACTGCTGTTCTCGCGGGCGCGCTGTCGTTCCTGTCGCCCTGCGTCCTGCCGCTCGTTCCGCCCTACCTCTGCTATATGGCCGGCGTCTCCGTCGATCAGTATCGCGGCGGGGATGCCGCGGCGGTCGCGAGGACCCGCAGGGCCGTCCTGCCAACGGCGCTGTTCTTCACGCTCGGCTTTGCCACCGTCTTCGTCGCGCTCGGGGCAGGGGCTTCGTCGATCGGACTCCTGCTCCGGCAGCACATCGACCTCCTGTCGCGTATCGGCGGCGTCATCATCATCGTCATGGGGCTGCACTTCCTCGGCGTTCTCCGCATCGGCCTTTTGACCCGCGAGGCGCGCTTCCATGGGGGTCGGCCGGCGACACTCTCGGGGGCCTATATCATGGGGCTCGCCTTCGCCTTCGGCTGGACGCCCTGCATCGGCCCGGTGCTCGGCACCATCCTCGGCGTTGCCGCCGCGCGCGACACAGTCGCCGACGGCGCCCTGCTGCTCGCGATCTATTCGCTCGGCCTCGCCGTGCCGTTCTGGATCGCCGCCGGCTTTTCCGGCGCCTTCATGCGCTTCCTGTCGCGTTTTCGCCGCCATCTCGGCCTGGTCGAAAAGCTGATGGGGGGCTTTCTCGTTGCCGCAGGCCTCGCCTTCCTCTTCGGTTTCGTGAGCTCCGTCGCGATCTGGTTCCAGCAGACCTTCCCCGTCCTGTCGCAAATCGGTTAAGCACGCTCGAGCAGCAGCGCCGGGGAGGGATGATGGCGGAAATTGCAGGGCTGGTACTGCCGTTCTTCGGCCTCATCTTTCTCGGCTATCTTACGGCGCGTTTCGTCGATCATCCGGGCGAAGCGATGGGCTGGCTGAACACCTTCATCCTCTACCTCGCGCTGCCGGCGCTCTTCTTCAAGCTGGTCTCCCGCACGCCGATCGAAGAGCTCACCCGCGCCGATTTCATTCTGACCAGCGTCGGTACGACCTATTGCGTCTTTGTGCTGATCTTCGCGATCGGCCTCTTCCTGCGCCGGAACACGATCGGAGAGGCGACGATCCAGGGATTTGCCGCCGCCTATGGCAACATCGGCTATATGGGACCCGGCCTCGCGCTGCTGGCGCTCGGTGAGGCCGCTGCCGTTCCGGTGGCCCTGATCTTCTGCTTCGAGAACGCGGCGCATTTCACCGTCGCGCCTGCGATGATGGCTCTAACCGGCGGCGGCAAGCGGAAGCCGGCTGCGCTCGTGCTCGGCATCGCCCGCCGGATTGCGCTGCATCCATTCATCCTGTCGACATTTGCCGGTGTCGCTGCCGCCTTTCTTTCCGTTCAGCCGCCGCTGCCGGTCCAGAGGCTGATCGACTATCTGGCGCAGGCTGCCGCCCCTTGCGCCCTGTTCGCCATGGGCGTCACGCTGGCGCTAAGGCCGCTCAAGCGGATTCCGGTGGAGATCGGCTATATCGTGCCGGCGAAGCTCGTCCTGCATCCGGTTCTGATGTATCTGGCACTAAGCCTCGGCGGTGCCTACGATCCCGTCTGGGTGCAGACGGCCGTGCTGCTCGCCGCCTTGCCGACGGCAACGAATGTCTTCGTGATCGGCCATCAGTACAGCGTCTGGCAGGAACGCGCATCCGCAACGATCCTGATAACCACGCTGCTCTCGGTCGCGACGGTGACCGGTCTCCTCTATCTGATCCGGTCAGGCGCTCTTCCGGCTGATCTTTTCCCTTAGGCTCTCCTTGAGCGATTGCAGAGCGCTGCCCGGATGGATGCCTTCGCGCATCAGCAGGCCGCGCAGCGGACCGGCGGAGGAAAGAAGCTGCAGGCCGATTGCCCGCATCGCCTGCACGGGCAGGAAGCCGGAGAGCAGCGAACGGTTGAGGAGGTCCACGCTCGCCGTGCGGCTGACGATGTCCATGCGCCGGCGGCCGTCGAACCGGTCGCCGGTGTCCGCCGGCAGGCGGCTGCCGGAAGGCGGGCCGACGAGCTCGACAACGGTCATGACGTCGCGAAGGCTGAGGTTTAGCCCCTGGGCGCCGATCGGGGGGAAGGCGTGGGCGGCCTCGCCGACGAGCATGACGCGGCCCCTGCCGAAGCGGCGGGCCGTCAGGCCCGAGAGCGGAAAGGACTGCGGGGCGCCCTCGACCGCCACCTTGCCGAGGATCGACTCCATGCGGTACTCGATGGTTCGCGACAGCAGGTCCACCGGCAGCTTCAGCGTCTCCTCCGCATCGCGCGGCGTCTGGACCCAGACGAGGCTCGAGCGATTGCCGGGAAGCGGAACCTGGGTGAACGGGCCGCTTTCCGTGTGGAATTCCGTGGAGACGTTCTGATGCGGCAGTTCGTGGCTGAAGTTGAGGACCACGGCCGCTTGCGGGTAGGACCATGTGTGGACGCCGATATCCGCCGCCTCCCTGACCGGCGAGCGCCGGCCGTCGGCGCCGACGACCAGATCGGCCGTGATCGTGCTGCCGTCGCCGAGGCCGATGCGGACTTCAGTATCGGCGAAGTCGAACGTGGTCGCAGCCGCCGTCAGGCGCGTGAGCGTCGGCAGGGCCGCTTCGCGCCTTTCAAGAATCTCCAGGAAGGGCGCATTCGGTATGTTGTAGCCGAAGGCCTCAATCCCCACCTCGGAGGCGCGGAAATTGACCGGCGGCGCCCGCAACAGCCGCTTCGTCCCGTCGATGATGTGGATAGCGACGAGCGGCGCGGTCAGCGGCGCGACCTCGTCCCACAGGTCGAGCGTCTTGAGGTACTCGATCGACTGGTCCATGAGAGCGGTGGTGCGGCCGTCGGCGATCGCCGGCCTCGGCCCCACGAGCGCGACGCGATGGCCTTCGCGGGCAAGCGCGATCGCTGCAAGCGAACCGGCAAGCCCCGCGCCGATGATGACGATGTCGTAGTGACCCATGGCCGACAGGACCTCCCGTGCGGTTGCCCGCCCTTCCTTTGCTCTCTTGTTTCTGTTCTACCCGCTTAGCCCATTGAAATAAATGGGCTCAAATCAATTGAGCCGCATCGCTGCGTGTCCACAGGACAATGCCGCCGACGAGCCCGCGCGGTTGGAGATTTTGCTGGCGATGGCGCGCAAACGGTGCATATTACGGCGAAAGTTGGGCCGGCAGCGACAGCGGCGGTCGGCCGACGGCATGACGGGACCGATAAGGGGACAGGCGGCGTTCGCACATGAAGTTCTTCAATTACAGACGCGTTCCCTATGCCGAGATCCGCGCCTTCTCCGTGCACATCCTCACGGCGTCCGGCTCGTTTCTCGCCTTTCTCGGCGTCGTTGCCGCTGCCGAGCACCGGTTCGTAGACATGTTCTGGTGGCTCGGACTGGCGCTGCTCGTCGACGGCATTGACGGGCCGATCGCGCGCAAGGTCCAGGTCAAGGAAGTGCTGCCGAACTGGTCTGGCGACACCCTCGACAATGTCATCGACTACGTGACCTATGTGCTCCTGCCGGCCTTTGCGCTTTATCAAAGCGGCATGATCGGCGAGCCCTGGTCCTTCGTGGCGGCGGGGGCGATCGTCGTATCGAGCGCCATCTACTATGCCGACATGGGCATGAAGACGGACGAATATTTCTTCTCCGGTTTTCCGGTCGTCTGGAACATGATCGTCTTCACCCTCTTTGTCATCCGGGCGAGCGAAGTGACGGCGTCAATTGTCGTTTTCCTGTCGGTGGTGCTGACGTTCCTGCCGATCAATTTCCTTCATCCGGTGCGGGTGAAGAGGCTGAGGCCGCTCAATCTCGGCGTCTTCCTCGCCTGGTCGGCCCTCGGCATGTATGCGCTGCTGCTGCATTTCGAGACGCCGCCCTGGGTGGTCATTGGCGTCGTGGCGACCGGGCTCTATCTCTACGTCATCGGTTTCATCCTGCAGCTTTTCCCCGATCTCGGGCGCGCCTAGGGGATGGGGCGAGGCGGGAGCGGATTGCGCGCCGCGCTCCACGTCACCAGATCGATCACATCGTAAGGAGTTTGTCATGGCACAGGCGATCGTCGTTCGCGAACTCGGCGGACCGGAAGTTCTGAAGATGGAGGGCGTTACACTCGCGGCACCGGGCCCCGGCGAGGTGCAGATCCGCCAGGTGGCGATCGGCCTCAACTTCATCGACGTCTATTTCCGCACCGGCCTTTACAAGTCCGCGACCGGCCTGCCCTTCATCCCCGGCAAGGAGGGCGCAGGCATCGTGACTGCGGTCGGGGACGGGGTCGCCCTGTTCTCGGTCGGCGACCGGGTAGCCTATGCGTCCGCCGACGGCGCCTATGCGAGCGAACGCAACGTCGATGCGTCGCAACTCGTGAAGGTGCCTGACGGAATCGGCCTGGAGACCGCTGCCGCGATGATGCTCAAGGGCATGACCGCGCAATATCTCTTGAACCAGACCTTCGAGGTCGGTCCCGACACGACCCTGCTTTTTCATGCGGCCGCCGGCGGCGTCGGACTGATTGCCGGGCAATGGGCCAAGGCGCTCGGCGCAACGGTGATCGGCACGGCGGGATCGCAGGAGAAGATCGACCTGGCTCTCGCCCATGGCTACGACCACGTCATCAACTACCGCACGGAGAACTTCGTCACCCGGGTCAAGGAACTGACCGGCGGCCGCGGCGTCGATGTCGTCTATGATTCCGTCGGACGCGACACCTTTCCCGCTTCGCTCGATTGCCTGAAGCCGCGCGGCCTCTGGGTGAGCTTCGGCAATTCTTCCGGCGCGGTCGAGGCCTTCAACATCGGCATCCTGGCGCAGAAGGGCTCGCTCTTCGCGACCCGCCCGACACTCTTCAGCTATGTCGCGACCCGGCCGGCCTTGGAGGCATGTGCAAATTCCCTGTTTGATGTTGTGCAAAGCAACAAAGTGCGTATCAATATCAACCAGACCTATCCGCTCGCCGAAGCCGGCCTGGCGCATACGGATCTCGAAGCAAGAAAAACGAGTGGAACGACATTGTTGATTCCCTGACCGATGGGAATCGAAGAGGGGAAAGAGGGCGGCGTGCCTGTTAAGGGACAAATTGCGAGCGGTCCGCTGCTGGCCGTGAGCAAGCTCACGAAATTGTTCGGCTCGTTCACGGCCTGCAATGCAATCGATCTGCACATAGAACCCGGCGAAATCCACGCGCTGCTTGGCGAAAACGGGGCCGGAAAGTCCACCCTGGTGAAGATGCTCTTCGGCGTGCTGGCGCCGAGCGCCGGCGAGATCATCTGGCAGGGAGAGAATGTTCGCATCAACAGCCCCGGTGACGCGCGCAAGCTCGGCATCGGCATGGTTTTCCAGCACTTTTCCCTTTTCGAGGCGCTGACGGTCGCTGAGAACATCGCGCTCTCCATGGACCGGAACGTCTCGCTCACGCGCGTTGCCGAGGAGGCGTCTCGACTTTCGCATGTCTACGGGCTGCCGCTCGATCCGAACGCGCATGTCGCCGATCTCTCCGTCGGTGAGCGGCAGCGCATCGAGATCGTGCGGGCGCTGCTGCAGAATCCGCAGCTCATCATCCTCGACGAGCCGACCTCGGTGCTGACGCCGCAGGAGGCCGATCGTCTGTTCGAAACGCTCCGGAAGCTGAAGTCCGAGGGGCGTTCCGTCCTCTATATCAGCCATCGCCTGGAAGAGGTTCAACGCCTTTGCGACCGGGCAACAGTCCTGCGGCACGGCAAGGTCACCGGTGCCTGCGACCCGCGGGCCGAAACGCCGGCTTCGCTCGCGCGAATGATGGTCGGCAGCGACGTCGCTGTCGTCACGGCGGAGGGCACGAACACCAGGGGCGATGTGCAACTGGAGGCGCGGCACCTCTCCGTCGCAGCGCGCACGCCTTTCGCGGTGTCGTTGAAAGACGTCTGCCTCAAGGTCAGGTCCGGTGAGGTCCTGGCGATCGCGGGCGTCGCCGGCAACGGGCAGGGCGAACTTTTCGACGCGCTCTCCGGCGAATATACGGTGGCCGACGACAATGCCGTCCAGATCCGCCAGAGGCCGGTCGGAACCAAGAACATCAATGCGCGCCGCCTGATCGGTGCGGGCTTCGTTCCTGAGGAACGGCACGGACATGCCGCCGTCTCGACACTCTCGCTCTCCGACAACCTGGTGCTCGCGCGCCACCGGTCCGACCGGCGGGCCTTCCTTGGCGGCGGCTTGCTGAAGATCATTCGCCAAGGTGCGGTCAAGGCGGCGACGAAGCGGATTTCCGAGGCGATGGATGTTCGAAAGAGCGGCGAGGATCCGCCAGCCGGTTCCCTCTCGGGCGGCAACCTTCAGAAATTCATCGTCGGCCGCGAGCTCGACCGCCAGCCCGCCGTCCTCGTCGTCAACCAGCCCACCTGGGGCGTAGACGCAGGCGCGGCGAGCCGCATCCGCCAGGCCCTTGTCGATCTCGCCAGGGCCGGCTCCGCCGTGCTGGTGATCAGCCAGGACCTCGACGAGATATTCGAAGTTGCGACGGAAATCGCGGTGATCAGCGAGGGTCGCCTTTCCGATCCTTATCCGGCGCGCGAACTCTCGCGCGAGAAGATCGGTCTGCTGATGGGTGGCATTCACGGCGAAGCGGGAGCCGCCCATGCGCATTGAACTCGAAAAACGCGCCAAGGTCTCGACGCTGTTCTCGGTGCTTTCGCCGTTCATCGCCTTTGCGCTCACCATCGTCTTCGGCGGCATCATGTTCGCGTTGCTCGGCAAGAGCCCGGTGACGGCACTCTACAGCTTCTTTGTCGAACCGCTGATCGAGGTCTGGTCGCTGCATGAACTGGCGATCAAGGCCGCGCCGCTGATCCTGATCGGCGTCGGGCTTTCCGTCTGCTTCCGCTCCAACAACTGGAATATCGGCGCCGAGGGGCAGTTCATCATGGGGGCGATCGCAGGTTCGATCCTGCCGGTCGTCTTCTACGACTGGCAGTCGCCGCTGGTGCTGCCGCTGATGATGCTTTTCGGAATGATCGGCGGCGCGCTTTTCGCCGCCATACCCGCCTTTCTGAAGGCGCATATGAACACCAACGAGATCCTGACGAGCCTGATGCTGGTCTATGTGGCCCAGCTCTTTCTCGACTGGCTCGTGCGCGGCCCGTGGCGGAACCCGCAGGGCATGAACTTTCCCGAAACCCGCACCTTCGGGCCCGATGCGATCCTGCCCGAGATGCTCGCATCCGGGCGCACGCATTGGGGATTCGCCTTCGCGATCATCGCCGCCGTGCTGGTGTGGTTCATGATGCGCTACACGCTGCGCGGGTTCGAGATCACGGTGCTTGGGCAATCGGAGCGGGCCGGGCGCTTTGCCGGCTTTTCCTCGCGCAAGATGATCTGGTTCTCGATGCTGTTCTCCGGCGCGCTTGCCGGGCTTGCCGGCATTGCGGAAGTGAGCGGTGCCATCCAGCAGCTGCGGCCGGTGATCTCGCCCGGCTACGGCTTCACGGCGATCATCGTCGCCTTCCTCGGCCGCCTCAATCCGCTCGGCATCGTCGCCGCCGGTCTCGTCCTGGCGCTCACCTATCTCGGCGGCGAAGCGGCACAGCTTTCGATCGGCGTGTCGGACAAGGTCACGCGCGTCTTCCAGGGGCTGCTGCTGTTCTTCGTGCTGTCGTGCGACACGCTCATTCACTACCGCATCCGGCTCGTGTGGGAGCGATTCGCGGTTGCCAAGACGGATGAGGCGCACTGATGGGCATCATCGAAGCAATCCTCCTGAGCGTCATCACGGCCGCCACGCCGCTGGTGCTGGCGGCTGCCGGCGAACTCGTTGCCGAGCGCTCCGGCGTGCTCAATCTCGGCGTCGAGGGCATGATGATCATGGGCGCGGTCTCGGCCTTCGCGGCGACGCAGATCACCGGTTCGCCTTATGTCGGAATTCTCGCCGGTGTCGCCGCCGGATTACTGTTCGCGCTGTTCTTCGGTTTCCTGACGCTGACGCTCGTCGCCAATCAGGTGGCAACGGGACTTGCGCTGACGCTGCTGGGCCTCGGCGTGTCAGGCATGCTCGGCGAGAGCTTTCTCGGCATGCAGGGCATCAAGCTGCAGCCGATCGCGATCCCGCTGCTTTCTGAGGTTCCTTTCCTCGGCCCGCTCCTGTTTCGTCAGGACGCGATCTTCTATCTGTCGATCGCGATCGTCGCGGGCATCCACTGGTTCCTGTTCAGGAGCCGCGCCGGGCTGAAGCTGCGCGCCGTCGGCGACAGTCACGCCTCGGCGCACGCGCTTGGGGTCGACGTCATCCGCATCCGCTATCTCGCGGTCCTGTTCGGTGGCGCCTGCGCCGGGCTTGCCGGCGCGCAGCTGTCACTCGTCTATACGCCGCAATGGGTGGAGAATATGTCGGCCGGCCGCGGCTGGATCGCGCTTGCGCTCGTGGTCTTCGCCTCCTGGCGGCCCTGGCGGGTGGTCGCCGGCGGCTATCTCTTCGGCGCCGTCTCGATCAGCCAGTTGCATGCCCAGGCCTTCGGCATCGGCATCCCCTCGCAGTTCCTTTCCTCGCTTCCCTATGTGGCGACAATTGTCGTACTCATTCTGATATCGCATAACCGGCGGATGACCCTGATCAATACGCCGGCATCGCTCGGCAAACCGTTTGTGCCGGAACGGTGAACGACAAACAGACGGGCATTCTCAAACCGACAGAGGTCAAAAATGAAAAAACTACTCCTCGCCCTCGCAACGACAACCGCGGTGCTCGGCTTCGCAGCAGCCGCGAGCGCCCAGGAAAAAGCCAAGATCTGCTTCGTGTATGTGGGCTCCAAGACCGACGGCGGCTGGACCCAGGCACACGACATCGGCCGGCAGCAGCTCGAAAAGGAACTCGGCGACAAGATTGAAACGCAGTTTCTTGAAAACGTGCCGGAAGGTCCTGATGCGGAACGCGCGATCGAGCGTATGGCACGCTCCGGCTGCGGGCTGATTTTCACCACGTCGTTCGGCTTCATGGACGCGACGATCAAGATCGCGCAGAAATTCCCGGACGTGAAGTTCGAGCATGCCACCGGCTACAAGACGCTGCCGAACGTCGCGACCTACAACAGCCGCTTCTATGAAGGCCGCTACATCCAGGGTCAGATCGCGGCCAAGATGTCCGAAAAAGGCGTCGCCGGCTACATCGCTTCGTTCCCGATTCCGGAAGTGGTGATGGGCATCAACTCCTTCGTGATCGGCGCCCGGTCGGTCAATCCGGACTTCAAGATCAAGGTCATCTGGGCGAACACCTGGTTCGACCCGGGCAAGGAGGCAGATGCCGCCAAGGCGCTCATCGACCAGGGGGTCGATATCCTGACGCAGCACACCGACACGACGGCCCCGATGCAGGTCGCCGCCGAACGTGGGATCAAGGCCTTCGGCCAGGCTTCCGACATGATCGCCGCAGGCCCGAACACGCAGCTCACCGCGATCGTCGATACCTGGGGCGCCTACTACGTCAAGCGCACGAAGGCCTTCCTCGATGGCAAATGGGAATCGACCTCGAGCTGGGACGGCCTGAAGGACGGTATCCTCACCATGGCGCCCTACACCAACATGCCGGACGACGTGAAGGCGATGGCCGAGGCAACGGAGGCCAAGATCAAGTCCGGCGAGTTGAAGCCGTTCACCGGCCCGCTCAACAAGCAGGATGGCAGCCCGTGGCTGAAAGAAGGCGAGACCGCCGATGACGCAACGCTGCTCGGCATGAACTTCTACGTCGAAGGCGTCGACGACAAGCTGCCGCAATAAGCGCTAGCGGCGTAATCGCCGGCGTCCCGAGGGCGCCGTGACGGCAAACCCCGTGCTCCTCGCGCGGGGTTTGTCTTCTCATGCGCCATCCCCGGCGGCCAAGTCCCCGCAACGCTTTGAAGTGCTGATGATTTTCTCCTTAAATCGATTCCGATTCGGGGAATCATGCAGTAGTGTTGATTGGCGCTGGCGTGGTGAGGATGGCGTTTGGCGTTCCACTGTTGCGCGACGTGCCTTGCGCGTGGCAAGGAGGGGTATTCTTAGGGGAGACGGGGTTGAAAAGCCTGTTTGAGACCGTGATATCCGGCACGCCAAAGCGGACGAGCCATGCGCAGGTCGTGGACCAGCTCGGCAAGGCGATCGTTTCGGGTGAATTCCCGGTGGGCAGCATCCTGCCCGGCGATCCGGAGCTGGCGGCTCGTTTCCGCGTATCGCGAACCGTGCTCCGCGAAGCGATGAAAACGCTCGCCGCCAAGGGCATGGTGGTGCCGCGTGCCCGAATCGGGACGCGCGTCACGTCCCGGAAGGATTGGAACCTCTTCGACAGCGACATTCTGACCTGGCATTTCGCCTGCGGGGTCGATGAGGATTTCCTTCACCACTTGAGTGAAGTGCGCCTTGCCTTCGAGACGCATGCGGCGGCACTGGCGGCGAGAAATGCCACCGAAGCCGAAATCGCCACGATGATGCGGCTCGCCGTCGCAATGGGTGATGCCAGTCATACGGCGGAAACGCTTGCCGTGGCCGACCTCAAGTTTCATCTCGCCGTTCTTGACGCGTCCGGGAATCCGTTCCTGCGAACAGTCGGTAGCTTGATCGAAGCGGCGCTTGTCGGAGTGTTCAAGTTGAGTTCGCCGACCGATGAGAAGGGCGGCATTGACGAGGTCGCCCGCAATCACATCCGCATCGTCGAGGAGATCGGCAAGAGGGATGAGGTCGGCGCGCGTCAGGCAATGGAATATGTCATAAAATATGGGCGCGATCGGATCCAGAAGGCGTTCGACGTGGAAAGTGGCGGCAATTCCGACTTCGCCTGACGGGGCGCCACAACCGCCGCGCGACGCGGATCGCCAGACTATCCTTGCCCGCAGAGGCGTGTTGGCCTATCTGAGAGTCGTTCCTCAACCGGCGACCTTCCATGAGCGATGAACGGGGCCTATGTCCGAGCTTTTTGTCATTCTTATTCTGCTGCTTATCAACGCCTTCTTCGCGCTCTCGGAAATGGCAATCGTCTCGGCAAGCAAGCCGCTGCTTCGCCAGATGGTGAAGCAGGGAAACCTCGGCGCCGAGGCCGCGCTGCGGCTGGCCGAGGAGCCGGGGAAGTTTCTCTCCACGGTTCAGGTCGGCATCACGCTCGTCGGCATCCTGGCGGGCGCCTATGGCGGCGCGACGATCGCGGCGAAGCTCGCGCCGGTGCTGGACGAGATCGCCTGGGTGAACCCCTACGGCAATACGGTTGCCGTGGCGCTCGTCGTCACGCTCATCACCTTCCTGTCGGTCGTCATCGGCGAGCTCATTCCCAAGCAATTCGCACTCAGAAACTCGGAAGGCCTGGCGATTTTCGTGGCGCGGCCGATGACCTGGCTGTCACGCATAGCGGCGCCAGTCGTCTATCTGTTCGAGACTGCGGCGCGTTTGGCGATGCGCCTGATGGGCATGAGGGCCGAGGACCCCGATCATGTCACCGAGGAGGAGGTGCATGCGATCATGGCCGAAGGCGTGGAGAGCGGCGCGATCGAGAAGAGCGAGCACGAGATGCTGCGGCGCATCATCCGCCTCGGGGACAGAAACGTCAAATCGATCATGACGCACCGAACCGAGGTCAGTTTCATCGACGTCGCTGACGGCCCGGAAACAATCGCCCGAAAGATTCGCCAGTTCGGCCATTCGCGCTACCCGGTCATCGAGGGGCCGTCGGGCGACGTCATCGGAGCGGTGCTGGCAAAGGAGATACTCAACGCTCCGACGAGCAAGCCATTCGATATCCGCGACTATATCCGCGAGATTCTCACGCTGCCGGAGACGGCCTCGTGCCTGAAGGCGCTCGAAGCCTTCAAGGCGGCGAGCATCGACATGGCGATGATCGTCGACGAATACGGCAGCACCGAGGGAATCGTCACCACCGCCGACATCCTCGAGGCGATCGTCGGCGTCATCCCCTCCAATTACGACGATCTCGAACATGCCCTCATTCGCCGTCGCGAAGATGGAAGCTATCTCGTCGACGGACGCACGCCGATCGATGAAATCCACCTGCAGATCGGCATAGAAGGCATCGAGTCCGACGGCGATTTCGAGACGATAGCCGGTTTCCTGGTGCAGCAATTGCGCAAGACCCCGGAGGAGGGCGATGCGGCCGAGGCGCATGGCTACCGCTTCGAGGTGATCGACATGGACGGCCGCCGCATCGACAAGATCCTCGTCAGCCGAAGCAGCGAAGGCGCGGCCTGACGGTCGACGCGGCGCGGGCAATGGCCGCAAAGCCGAAAACGGGTCAGATATACGGTTCGACGTCAGAAGAACGGTCGTCACTGCCCTTCCGCATAAGCGGGGTCTCTGAGTTTGAGCACGGTGCAGGCCTCTCCCGCCGCCGCTTCGGGTGCGTTCGGCGGCCGAACGATCAAGCCTTCGGACAGCGCGAAGACGCTGACCATCGACGAATCCTGCCGCGAGAACGGCTGTGCCAGAAGCAATCCGTCCGGCGCGACGGTGAGGCGGGCCCGGACATAATCCTGGCGGCGGTCGTTGGCGGGCAACGTTACGGCGAGCCGCGCGGTGGCCAGCCGCGTTCGCGGCGGCAGATGCGCGAGCTTGCGCGTCAGCGGCTCGAGGAAAAGCAGGGCGCAGACAAGGCTCGAAACCGGATTGCCGGGCAGGCCGAGGACGGACATCCCTGCGAGTTCGCCCACCATCAGCGGCTTTCCCGGCCGCATGGCGATGCGCCAGAAATCGAGCGTCATGCCGCAGCCGACCAGCGTCGACTGGACGAGATCGTGCTCGCCGACGGAGGCGCCGCCGAGGGTGACGAGCACGTCGGCCCCGGCGGATTGTGCCGCGGCAACGGCGGCGGCAATGGCGGCGCGATCGTCGGGGACGATGCCGAGGTCGAGGATATCGGCGCCGTTTTCGCGAGCGATCGCGGCCACGCCAAAGCTGTTCGATGCGATGATCTGATCGGCGCCGGGAATACTGCCCGGTGGCAACAGTTCGTCGCCTGTGGCGATGATCGCGATTTTCGGTCGCTGAAAGACCGGCAGGCTCTGATGATTCATGCTCGCCGCGAGCGTCAGACGGCCGGCATCGAGCACTTGCCCGGCGGCAAGCGCGATCTCGCCTTCCCGGAAATCCTGGCCCGCCAAGCGGATGTGGCGGCCTTTGGCCGGCGCAAACTGCGTGCGGATGCGCCCGTCCGGCAGGCGTTCAACGTCTTCCTGGATGATGACCGTGTCCGCACCGGCAGGCAACGGCGCGCCGGTGAAGATGCGTACGGCCTCGCCGCTCTTCACGTCGCCGCGAAATCCGCGCCCTGCGGCGGACTCGCCGACGACAATCAATTCCGCGCCGACTTCGGCGATATCGGCGTGGCGCACGGCGTAGCCGTCCATGGCGGAATTGTCGAACGGCGGATGCGTAAGTTGCGCGGCGACATCCTCGGCGAGCACCCGACCGAGGCAATCGTGAAGGGGCAGGCGTTCCGTCCGATGCGGCGGCCGTGCCTTGGTGACGACCCGGTTAAGAGCCTCCTCGACCGAAAGCAGCGACATCAGCGCTCCTCTTTCCGGCGGCGATAGTCGCCGGAGCGGCCGCCGGATTTGCTCACCAGCCGAATGCCGCCGATTTCCATCTCCCGATCAGCGGCCTTGGCCATGTCGTATATCGTCAGGCAGGCGACGCTGACGGCGGTCAACGCCTCCATCTCGACGCCCGTGCGGCCCGTGAGCTTCGCCATGGCTTCGATGCGCAACCCGGGAAGCGTGTCGTCCGGTGCAATGTCCACCGACACTTTCGTCAGCATCAGCGGATGGCAGAGCGGAATGAGATTGGACGTCTGTTTCGCCGCCATGACGCCGGCGAGCCGGGCCGTTCCGATCACGTCGCCCTTCTTGGCATTGCCTTCGAGGATCAGCGCCAGTGTCTCTGGCTTCATCCGGACGAAGCCTTCCGCAACGGCGATGCGCATCGTCTCCGCCTTGTCGCCGACATCGACCATGTTGGCTTCGCCGGCACGGTCGATGTGGGTGAGGGAGGGACCGCCCATCACTCTGCCGCCAGGACGCTGCCCGCGCCGGTCAACAGCGCGCGCGTCGCCGCTTCCACATCGTCCTGCCTCATCAGGCTTTCGCCGACCAGGAACGTCGTGATGCCGCTCTTTTCAAGCCGCCGGCAGTCCGCATGCGTGAAGATGCCGCTTTCGCCGACGAGCAGGCGGTCCGAGGGAACCATCGCCGCAAGCTGTTCAGAGACCGCTAGATCGACCTCGAATGTCCTGAGATTGCGATTGTTGATCCCGACGAGCGGCGAGGCCAACCGGAGCGCCCGCTCCATCTCGCCGGCATCATGCACTTCAACGAGGACGTCCATGCCGAGGGAAACGGCGGCTTCCTCGAGCCGCGATGCATCGTCGTCGCTGAGCGACGCCATGATCAGCAGGATGCAATCGGCGCCCCAGGCACGGGCTTCGAAGACCTGGTAGCTGTCGAACATGAAGTCCTTGCGCAGCGCCGGAAGCGGGCAGGCTTCGCGGGCTGCCGTCAGGAATTCCGGCGCGCCCTGGAAACTCGGGTTGTCGGTGAGCACGGAGAGGCAGGCGGCACCGCCCGCGGCGTAGGCTTGCGCAAGCGCCGGCGGATCGAAGTCCGGCCGGATCAGGCCCTTCGACGGGCTCGCCTTCTTGATCTCGGCGATGAGTCCGAACGCGCCCTTCTCGCGGCGCGCGGCAAGTGCGGCATGGAAGCCGCGCGGCGGCGACTGATCGGTAATCCGCGCTTTCAGCTCATCGAGCGGAACACGTGACTTCGCCGCGGCAATCTCGTCGCGCTTGTAAGCCTCGATCTTGCGCAGAATATCGGTCATGTCCTCTCCTCAGGCCGCATTGGAGACGGTGATCAGCCGCTGCAAGGCGGTCTTGGCGGCACCGCTCGACAGCGACTGCCGGGCGAGCGCCATACCTTCCACGAGGTCCTTGGCGCGCCCCGCTATCATCAACGAAGCCGCGGCATTCGCAAGGGAAATGTCCCGATAGGGGTTCTCGGCGCCATCGAGCACGGCCTTGAGCGCCGCGGCATTGTGCGCGCCGTCGCCACCCTTCAAGGCGTCGAGCGTGACCGGCTCGACGCCGAAATCGGCGGGCGTCAACTCGAAGCTGGTGATCTTGCCGTCCTTGAGCGCCGCGACCTTGGTCACTCCGGTCGTGGTGATCTCGTCGAGCCCTTCGCCATGGACGACCCAGACGCTTTCGGAACCGAGATCACGCAGCACCTCCGCGAGCGGATCGACCCATTGGGGCGCAAAGACGCCGACGAGCTGCCGTTTGACGCCGGCGGGATTGGACAGCGGACCGAGCAGATTGAAGATCGTCCTGGTTCCAAGCTCGACGCGCGTCGGGCCGACATGGCGCATCGCCGAGTGATGCTGCTGGGCGAACATGAACCCGATGCCCGCCTCGTTGATGCAGCGCGAGATCGCCTCCGGCCCGATCTCGAGATTGACCCCGAGGCAGGAGAGCGCATCGGCGGTCCCGGATTTGGAACTCAGCGCCCGGTTGCCGTGCTTGGCGACCGGCACGCCGGCGCCCGCGACGATCAGCGAAGCAAGCGTCGAGATATTGTAGGTGCCGGCGCCGTCGCCGCCGGTGCCGACGATATCGACCGCGTCCTCGGGCGCTTCCACCGGCAACATGCGGGCCCGCATCGCGCCGACGGCGCCGACGATTTCGTCGACGGTCTCGCCGCGTACCCGCAGCGCCATCAGGAAGCCGCCGATCTGCGACGGCGTTGCCGCTCCGGACATGATGATTTCGAAAGCGGCGCGGGCATCTTCGCGGCTGAGCGCCTCTCGTGCGGCGACCTTGGCGACGAACGGTTTCAGATCGGTCATGCCTTCGTTCCTCCGTCCGTCATCGTTGCGCCAATGCCGTCTCGGCAAGCGTCTGGTTGATCGATACGCCATAAGCCGTCTGCAGCGTGGAGACCATCTGGTCGAGGATGTCGTCGCCGCTCGCCCGCGCAATGGCCTCGATCTGCCGACTGTCGTCGTCGAGCGCGTTGGCGGGCGCGTCGTCGTCGACGGCCGTCACCTGCATTAGGATCTGACCTTCACCGCCGATGCCCGGCGCATTGGCAACATGGCCGTTCGGGCCGCCGAAGGCGGCCGCGACGGCGGCCGGGCTGAGCGCCGCGTCTTCGGTCGAGCGGCTCAAGCCGACCTTGGTTTCGACGGCAAGGCCGAGTTCGCTCGCGATGTCGGCGATCTTGGCGCCTTTCTCGATGCGTTCCTTGAGCTCTTTCGCCTTCGCGGCGAGCGCGGTGCGCTGCTGCTCGGCGGTCCAGTCGGCAGCCACCTCGTCGCGCACCTCGTCGAGCGTGCGATCTCGCGCCGGGATGACCTCGTCGAGGTCGAACCAGGCGTAACCGTCGCGTCCGATGTTGACGGCAAGCGTGTCGAGGCCGACCTCGGCCTTGAAGACCTCCTGCAAGAGCGTGCGCGGTTCGGGGAGGCCCTTCACTTCGTCTCCGTTCTGGTCTTTGCCGGTTGCATCGACCGCATCGACGGTGACGAGATTCAGCTTGAGCTGCTCCGCGATCTCCTTGACGGGCGTGCCGGCGGCGCGTTCGTCCTCGATCTTGTCGTGCAGACCGGTAAGCGTGTCCTGCGCGATCGAAAGGGCGATTTCCTTGCGCAGCTCCTCCTTGACCTCCTCGAAGCTGCGGGTGCTCTCCGGGCGGATATTGGTGACGCGCAGGATGACCGGTCCGAAAGCACCCTCGACGACCGGGGTGGTACCGCCGTTCGTCGTTACCGCGAAGGCGGCATCGGCGATCTTGGCGTCGGGCATCCGCTCCCTGGTGAAGTCGCCGAGCAGCACGTCCGCCGGCGCTTTGCCCTCGGCCTTGACGAGATCGTCGAAAGAGGTGCCGGCGGCAAGCTTGGCCGCCGCGGCATCGGCCGCTTCACGCGAGGGGAAAGCGAGTTGCTCGACGGTTCTGGATGCGGCGGTGCGATAGCTTTCCTTGCGCTTCTCGTAGTCCGCGCGAAGCTCTTCCTCGGAGACGGACGCGGTCGCGGCCAGGTCTTCCGGCTCCAGCTTGATATAGCTGAACTTGCGATATTCGGGAGCGCGATAGTTCGCCTTCCGGCTTTCGAACCAGGGGGCGAGCACGTCGTCGCCCGGAGCCTTGACGGCGTCGATATTGGCGTTCGAGAGCATGAGGTAGTCGATCGTGCGCGTCTCATGTCGATACTTGCCGATCGCCTCGACGAGGGCCTTTGGAGGCGTATAGCCATCCGACAGCGCGTCGACGATCTGCGAGCGCACCGCCACCTGGCTGCGATTGTTGATGTAGTCCTGTTCGGTCAGTCCGGCATTGCGCAAGACGCTCGAGAACGTCATCCGGTCGAACTGGCCGTTGACGCCGTGGAAGGCGGGGTCCTCGCCGATGAGCCGGGCGAGCCGGTCTTCGGAGAGACCGAGGTTCATGTCGTTGGCGAGCTGGTCCAGTGCCGCGCCGACGACGAGCTGGGCGAAAACCTGGTTTTCAACGCCGAAGGCGCGGGCCTGCTGCCGTGTCAGCGGCGTGCCGAGCTGCCGCGACAGCAGGCTCACCTGGCGCTCATAGGCCAGCCGGAAATCGCTCGCCGACACCTTGACGTCGCCGACGGTCACCACCGCGTTGGGCCCACTCTGAACCATCAGCGTCTGGCCGCCCCACACCATGAATGAGACGATGAGAATGGCCATGAGGCCTTTGACGACGCGGGTCTGGGCGGCGTTTCTCAGGGAGTCGAGCATGGGGGCAGAAACCTCGTTGCAATGCGGTGGCGTGACGCCAAATGAATTCGTTCCTTAAAACAATCCACACAGGAATTGAAGGCCGCATTGCTGCAAATTCCGACCGGATCCGTTTCGGTTCCCGCGAGGGCGAGGCGTGACCGCCTGATCTCTTCCTCAAGGCGTCGCGGCGGCAGGCGAGCGGAGCGACTGCGACGGGACGCGAACGGCAATGTATATGTCGGATTCGTTAGCCGGCAATTGAATATCCTGTGTCAAATTACGAGTCTGGAGTACGTCTTTCTATGGCAAACGAGAGTGATTCGTGTCTTCGATAGATGTGTGAAAGACGTTGAAATCCGCCGGCCATTACGGGAATCCGTGCCATGCAGTCCACCATCGTGATGGTCAATCTCTTCGGCGCTGTCGCGTTGCTCCTGTTCGGCCTGTCGCTCGTCAAGGACGGGGTGACGCGCGCGTTCGGTTCGCGGCTGCGCGCCGGCCTCGCGCGGGGGACGAGCGGTTCGGTCAGGGCCTTTGCCACCGGGCTCGTCGCGACGCTCGCCCTGCAGAGTTCGACCGCCACCGCCCTGATGACGGCCTCCTTTGTCGAGAAGGAGCTGATACGCTCGCAAATGGCGCAGATCGTCCTGCTCGGCGCCAATGTGGGTACCGCCGTGACGGCCTGGATCGTCGCGCTCGGCATCGGCTGGCTATCGCCGCTCATCATCCTCGCCGGCGTCGCCACGCACCGTCTCGGCCGGTCGAGTGCGCGCCAGGGGGCGGGCTCTGCCCTCGTCGGCATCGGCTTGATGCTGCTGTCGCTCGACCTGCTCGGCACGGCCACGGAACCGATGCGCGAATCTGAGGCGCTGGCGGCATTTCTCGGCATGCTCGACAATGCCTGGCCCGTCGCCATGATCATGTCGGCCGGCCTTGCCTTCGCCTCGTCGTCCAGTCTCGCGATCGTCATGCTGGTGCTTTCGCTGTCTTCCGCAGGCGTGTTGTCGGCCGGGCTGACGGTGGCGCTGGTGCTCGGCGCCAATCTCGGCGGAGCCATTCCGCCGGTCATCACGACGTTCGGCTCGGCGCCCGCTGCCCGGCGCGTCACGCTCGGCAACCTGGTGGTGCGTGGCATCGGCTGCATGATCGCGCTGCCTGCCGTCGGTCTCAGCGCCGACGTGCTCCAGAGCCTGCCCTTGCCGCGGCAGAACCTGCCGGTCGACGTCCACCTCCTTTTCAACCTGGTTGTCGCGATCGTCGCCTGGCCCTTCGCCGGAGCGCTTGCCCGCATGATGAGCCGCTTCATCCCCGACGAGGAGGGCGCAGAGACCGGTCCGCGCTATCTCGACGAGGCCGCGCTCGACACGCCGGTGATGGCCCTTTCCGGTGCGACGCGCGAGGTGCTGAGGGTGGGCGACGTCATCGAGGCGATGCTGGCGCGCGCATCGAGCGCCTTCGGCAAGAACGACCTGAGTGAACTGAGCGACATCGGCAAGATGGAGCGGCAGGTCGATCTGCTGCAGCAGGAGGTGAAGATTTTCCTGTCACGGCTGGGGCGCGACGGTTTGAACGAGGAGGACGGGCGGCGTTCGATCGTGATCATCGACTACGCAATCAACCTCGAGCATATGGGCGACATCATCGAAAAGGGTCTCTGCGAGCAGATCGCCAAGAAAGTGAGCGGCGGCTTGCGTTTCTCGGAGGAGGGCTATCAGGAACTGAAGAGCCTTTTCGGTCTCACCATCGACAACCTGCGCATCGCCCAGACCATCTTCGTCACGCGCAATGCCGACCTGGCGCGCCATCTGATCGAGGTGAAGGTGGACGTGCGCCATATGGAAAAGCGTTCGGCGGAGCGACACCTCGAGCGTCTTCGTGACGGCCTGCTCGAAAGCCTGCAGACGAGTTCGCTGCACCTCGACATGCTGCGGGACTTGAAGCGCATCAATGCGCATATCGCCTCTGTTGCCTATCCTATCCTGGAAGAGAGCGGGCTGCTCACGGAAAGCCGGTTGCGGCCGCCGGGGTGATCATACGGCGCCGCGTCTTACCGGACGCGCAAAGGTCGCTGTAGCGACTTTGAATTGCTGCGTGTCTTTCTCTTTAAATCGAGGTCGATTCAAGAAAACATGCAGTAGCTTGCGGCCGCGTTTAAACCGGGGTAACGCGACGTGATTGTGCGAATTATGCTTCTCGCAATATGTTGCTGATAGGAACGCGTCGCGATGGGGCATCGTGCCCGAGACGCCGCGCCGGTGACGTTGATCCGGAGAGAGAATACCAAGGAGACTGAAGTATGGAACGGACTTGCCTGGCGATCATCCTGGCGGCTGGCGAGAGCACGCGAATGAAATCGGCCATGTCGAAGGTGCTGCATCCCGTGGCGGGACGGCCGATGATCGCCCATGTCGTCGAGGCTCTGGAGAGCGCGTCGATTTCGGAGGTGGCGCTGGTTGTCGGTCGTGATGCGGACGCGGTCTCGGCAGCGGCGAAGACGGGCAAGGTCACCGTCGCCTCGTTCTTCCAGAAGGAACGGCTGGGCACTGCGCACGCGGTGCTTGCGGCGCGTGAGGCGATCGCCAGGGGCTATGACGATATCCTCGTCGTCTTCGGCGACACGCCGCTCATCACCGCCGCCCCTCTTAAGGCCGCCCGCGACGGGTTGGCCGCGGGCAACGATGTGGTCGTCATCGGCTTCCGGACGGCGGACCCGACCGGCTACGGGCGGCTAATCGTCGAGGACGGCACGCTGCTCGCCATCCGCGAGCACAAGGACGCTTCCGAGGAGGAGCGCCGCATCAGCTACTGCAACGGCGGGCTGATGGCGATCAACGGCCGCAAGGCGCTCGATCTCCTCGACCGCATCGGCAATGCCAATGCCAAGGGCGAGTATTACCTCACCGATCTCGTCGAGATCGTTCGCGGCCTCGGTGGCCGTGCAATCGCCGTCGAGGCTCTTGAGGAGGAGCTGACGGGCTGCAACACCCGCGCCGAGCTTGCCTATATCGAGCGTCTCTGGCAGCAGCGCCGCCGGCACGAACTGATGCTATCCGGCGTATCGATGATCGCGCCGGAGACGGTCTTCCTTGCCTGGGATACCGAGCTCGCGCAGGACGTCCTCGTGGAGCCGAACGTCGTCTTCGGTCCGGGGGTGCGCGTCGAGAGTGGTGCGGTCATTCACGCCTTCTCCCATGTCGAGGGGGCGCATGTGGGGGCGGGCGCGACCGTCGGGCCTTTCGCGCGCCTGCGGCCCGGAGCCGATCTCGGAGCGAAATCGAAGGTCGGCAATTTCTGCGAGGTCAAGAAGGCGGAGATCGGGGCCGGCGCCAAGGTCAACCATCTGACCTATATCGGCGACGCCTTCGTCGGAGCCGGATCGAACATCGGCGCCGGCACCATCACCTGCAACTATGACGGCGTGAACAAGCACGTGACGCGCATCGGTGAGAATACCTTCGTAGGCTCGAACTCGTCGCTCGTCGCGCCGGTGACGATCGGCGACGGGGCCCTCGTCGCCTCCGGCAGCGTCATTACGCAGGATGTGCCGGCGGATGCGGTCGCCTTCGGCCGCGCCCGCCAGGAGGTCAAGCGGGGCAGGGCGCCGGTATTGCGGGAGCGCTACGAAGCCGAGAAGGCAGCGAGGAAGAAGGTCAAGGTAGCCGAATAGTCTCGTTAAATATTGAAACTGAATGTGAGATCGCAGCGGATTGCCTCGCGCGGCAATTCCGCTACCAAGGCTTTCGAAACGGCGACAGGGTCGCCGCATAGAAGCTTGAACGCCGCAACGGCGTGAAAAGGACGCGGAGAGGGATATGTGCGGAATTGTTGGCATCGTCGGTCACCAGCCGGTGTCGGAGCGGCTGGTCGATGCGTTGAAGCGCCTGGAGTATCGCGGCTATGATTCGGCCGGGGTCGCGACGATCCATGACGGCGCCTTGGATCGCCGGCGCGCCGAGGGCAAGCTTTTCAACCTCGAGGCGAGACTCAAGGAAGAGCCGCTGGCCGGCACCATCGGCATCGCCCACACGCGCTGGGCAACGCACGGCGCGCCGACGGAGCGCAACGCGCACCCGCATTTCACCGATGGCATCGCGGTCGTACACAACGGCATCATCGAGAACTTCGCCGAGGTCAAGGACGAACTGAGCGCGGCCGGTGCCGCGTTCCAGACCGAGACCGACACCGAAGTCGTCGCCCAGCTCTTGGCAAAGTACCGCCGCGACGGCATGGGGCGACGCGAGGCGATGCATGCTATGCTGAGGCGGGTGAGGGGCGCCTATGCGCTCGCGGTTCTCTTCGAGGACGATCCGTCGACCATCATGGCGGCGCGCAACGGGCCGCCGCTCGCGATCGGCCACGGCAACGGCGAGATGTTCCTCGGATCGGACGCGATCGCCCTTGCCCCGTTCACCAACGACATCACCTATCTGAACGACGGCGACTGGGCGGTCGTCGGCAAGACCGGCGCGCATATCTTCGATATCGACGGCAATGTCGTCACGCGGCCGCGGCACGTTTCGACGGCTGCAGCCTATATGGTCGACAAGGGCAACCATCGGCACTTCATGGAGAAGGAGATCTACGAGCAGCCGGAGGTCATTGCCCACGCCCTCGGCCACTACGTCAATTTCATCCAGAATCGGGTGACGCCGCTTGGCGACGGCATCGACTTTGCCAAGGTCCCGAGCCTGGCGATCTCCGCCTGCGGCACCGCCTATCTCGCCGGGCTGATCGGCAAATACTGGTTCGAACGCTATGCCCGGCTGCCGGTCGAGATCGACGTCGCCTCCGAGTTCCGCTACCGCGAGATCCCGCTGTCGCCGCAATCGGCCGCCCTCTTCATCTCGCAATCGGGCGAGACGGCCGACACGCTGGCATCGCTCAGGTACTGCAAGGAACACGGGCTAAAGATCGGCGCCGTCGTCAATGCCCGCGAATCGACGATTGCGCGGGAGTCCGATGCCGTCTTCCCGATCCTGGCGGGGCCGGAGATCGGTGTCGCCTCGACCAAGGCCTTCACCTGCCAGCTCGCTGTGCTTGCGGCGCTCGCGATCGGCGCCGGCAGGGCGCGCGGAACGGTGAGCGAGGAGGAGGAGCAGGCACTCGTTCACAGCCTCGCCGAGATGCCGCGCATCATGGGTGAGGTGTTGAACAGCATCCAGCCGAAGATCGAGCACCTCTCGCGCGAGCTGTCGAAGTGCCGCGACGTTCTCTATCTCGGCCGTGGCACCAGTTTCCCGCTGGCGATGGAAGGCGCGCTGAAGCTCAAGGAGATTTCCTATATCCACGCCGAGGGCTACGCCGCCGGCGAGCTGAAGCACGGTCCGATCGCGCTGATCGACGAGAACATGCCGGTCATCGTCATCGCGCCGCACGACCGCTTCTTCGACAAGACGGTCTCGAACATGCAGGAAGTGGCGGCCCGCGGCGGCCGGATCATCCTCATCACCGATGCACGGGGGGCTGCCGTCTCGACGCTCGATACGATGCACACGATCGTGCTGCCGGAGGTCGACGAGATCATCGCTCCGATGATCTTCTCCCTGCCGGTTCAGCTTCTCGCCTATCATACGGCCGTCTTCATGGGCACGGACGTGGACCAGCCGCGCAACCTGGCTAAGTCGGTGACCGTCGAATGATCATACGGCCGGAGCGCATGGGTGATCACGACGTCATCCGCGACGTGACGGCGGCGGCATTCGCCGGCCATCCGCACAGCGACCAGACCGAGCCGCTGATCATCGAGCGGTTGCGTGACGCCCACGCCCTGGCCCTGTCGCTGGTGGCAGAGGAAGAGGGCGTGGTGATTGGCCACGTCGCCTTCTCGCCGGTCACGATCACGCCCGTTGCCGCCGGCTGGTACGGGCTCGGTCCCGTTTCCGTGCGGCCGGACAGGCAGGGGCGCGGCGCGGGCAGCGCCCTCATCCGTGAGGGTCTTGATAGGCTGCGGGAAATGGGCGCCGCCGGCTGCGTCGTCCTCGGCGATCCGGGCTTCTACCGAAGGTTCGGATTCGCCGGTGATCCAGCCCTTGTCTTTCCGGGTTGTGCGCCGCAATATTTCATGTTTCTAGGCTTGTCGGAAACACGGGTTTCCGGCACTGTCAGCTATCATCCGGCCTTCGGGCCGGTTTGACGGAGTCGGTGGCAACGGCATGACGGACGGTTCCAAAAGCGGCATCATCGCAGCCCGGCTGCGCAATTACTTTCTCACGGGACTGATCATCTGCGCGCCCGTGGCCATCACGGTCTGGCTGGTCCGCTCCTTCATCGAATGGGCGGACAGCTGGGTGAAGCCCTACCTGCCGAGCTTCTACAACCCGGACAACTATCTGCCGGTGGCAATCCCCGGCTTCGGTCTCCTCGTCGCCATCGTCGTCATCACCCTCGTCGGTTTCATGACCGCGAACCTGGTCGGCCGGTCGATCGTCAATTTCGGCGAGTCGCTCCTCAACCGGATGCCGCTCGTCCGCACCATCTACAAGTCCCTGAAGCAGATTTTTCAAACGGTGCTCCAGGACCAGTCCTCCTCCTTCAAGAAGGCCGGTCTGATCGAATATCCGAGCCCGGGGCTCTGGTCGCTGGTCTTCATCGCCACCGACGCGAAGGGGGAGATCGCCGCCAAGTTCAACGAGCGCGGCATGGACATGGTCGCGGTATTTCTGCCGCCGACGCCGCTTCCGACCGCCGGTTACCTCCTGTTCGTGCCGCGCGAGAAGATCATCCCGTTGCAGATGAGCGCCGAGGATGCTGCCAAGCTCCTGATCTCCGGCGGTCTCGTCGCGCCGGATCACAAGCCGCTCGCCAATGCGCCACGGCCGATCGCGCAGCAAGAGACAGCCTGACGTGCGCCCGCGCGCCGGACGTCAGCCGGCCCGCAGGAACCGGATCGCCTCGTCGCGGCGGTAGAGATAGAGAAGCGTTCTTAAGGCGCGACCGCGTTCCGAGGTGAGTTCCGGATCGCGGTCGATCACATAGGCCGCGTCCTTGCGCGCCATCTCCAAAAGATCGCCATGGGCTTCCAGGCTTGCGATGAGGAAGCCGGGCGTCCCGGACTGGCGCGTGCCGAGGAGTTCGCCTTCGCCGCGCAGCTTCAGATCTTCCTCGGCGATCACGAAGCCATCCTCGGTCTCGCGCAGGATCGAAAGGCGTGCGCGGCCGGCTTCGCTGAGCGGGCTCTTGTAGAGCAGGATGCAGGTCGACGCCTCGTCGCCGCGTCCGACGCGGCCGCGCAACTGATGCAATTGCGCGAGGCCGAAGCGCTCGGCATGCTCGATCACCATTATCGTCGCGTCCGGAACGTCGACTCCGACCTCCACGACGGTCGTTGCCACGAGCACGCGAATTTCGCCGTTCTTGAAGGCGAGCATGACGGCGTCCTTTTCCGGTCCCGCCATGCGCCCGTGCACGAGCCCGACGTCCTTGCCGAATCGCCGGGCGAGGCTCTGATGGCGCTCGTCGGCCGACATGACGTCGGTTTCCTCCGATTCCTCGACCAGAGGGCAGATCCAATAGGCTTTCTTGCCTTGCCGCAGCGCCGCATCGAGCCTGTCGATCACCTCGTCGGTGCGCTCGGTCGGGATGGTGACGGTCTGGATCGGCTTGCGGCCGGCAGGTTTCTCGGTGAGCTTCGATACGTCCATGTCGCCGAAAGCGGCAAGCACCAGGGTGCGCGGGATCGGCGTCGCCGTCATCACCAGCATGTGCGGCGAAATACCCTTTGCGGTCAGGCGCAGCCTCTGGTGGACGCCGAAGCGGTGCTGTTCGTCAACGACTGCGAGCACGAGCTGTTGATAGTTCACCGCGTCCTGGAAGAGGGCATGCGTACCGATGACCATCTGCGTCTCGCCGGTGGCGATGCGCTCGAGGATCGCCTCGCGCTCCTTGCCCTTCGTCCGGCCGGTCAGGACGTCGATGGTGACGCCGGCCGGCGCCGCCATCCTCGAAAGCGTGGCATGATGCTGGCGCGCAAGGATTTCCGTGGGCGCCATCAGGACCGCCTGGCCGCCGGACTCGACCGCGGCAAGCATCGCCATCAGCGCCACGGCGGTCTTCCCGGAGCCGACGTCCCCCTGCAGGAGGCGCAGCATGCGCTCCGCCCCGGACATGTCGGCAAGAACGTCCCTGACGGCGGCCGACTGGCTCTTCGTCAGCGAGAAGGGAAGGGCGGCAATGACCGGCCCGCTCAACCGGCCGGTCGGATGAACCGGCGTACCGGCAACCTTGCGCAGGCGCTGGCGGACAAGCGCGAGCGAAAGTTGGCCGGCGAGAAATTCGTCATAGGCAAGCCGCCGGCGCGCGGGCGCCTGCGGATCTATATCCGTTTCGTCACGCGGATCATGCAGCCGCTGAAAGCTCTCTTTCGCGCTTTGGAAACCCTGCTGGCGAAGCACCGGCTCATCCAGCCATTCAGGCAGGTCCGGGACCCGGCCGACGGCCGCCTCTATCGCCTTGCGGAGCGCCTTGGACGAAAGCCCGGCGGTGAGCCCGTATACGGGCTCGACGAGCGGCAGGCTCCCGGCTTCCTCGGCCCGCACCATATAGTCCGGATGGACCATGGAGGCCCGTCCGTTGAACCAATCCACCTTGCCGCTGACGATGACCGTTTCATCGACGGGCAGGGCTTTCTCGAGCCAGTTTCCCTTGACGTGGAAGAAGGTGAGCGCCAGCTCGCCGGTATCGTCGTGGAGGAAGACGCGATAGGGGACGTTCGGCCTGCCGCGCGGCGACGGCTGGTGGCGGTCGACACGGCCGGTAATCGTGACGATTGCGCCTTGCGGCGCGTAGGCTATGCCGGGTTGCCGGCGCCGGTCGATCAGCGAATGCGGAGCATGGAACACGAGATCTACGACGCGGCAGTCCTCGATCGTCTCACGCCCGAGCAGCCGGGCGTAGAACTCGCCGGTCTTCGGCCCGATGCCGGGGAGCGAGTCGAGGGGTGAAAACAGCGGATCGAGGAGGGCAGGGCGCATGCACGGGAAATTGCGACGATAATTCCGGCTTTGGCAAGGCTGACAACCCGCTTTTCAGCGTTTATACCAGCGGCCCCGTGATCACGATCCGCCGCAACGGCGGATCAAGGAAGGACGTCCCCATGACCGGCATTTCGCGCACGAGCGCCGATCTCGACCCGCGTCGGCGCAGAATCCTGTTCCGCGCCTGGCATCGCGGCATTCGCGAGATGGACCTGATCCTCGGCCAATTCGCCGAGGCGGAGCTCGCTTCGCTCTCGGAGGCGGAGCTCGACGAGCTCGAAACGATCATGCGCGAGGAGGACGCCGACCTCGTTCGCTGGATCACCGGAGAAAAGCCGCTGCCCGAGCGCTACGCGACAGACCTCTTCGCGCGCATCGCCGCCTACCGTCCAGATTTCGACCCTGTCCTGCAAGAGACGAAGTAGACACGACGATGATACCCGGCCTCGATCCGAAGAAGATCCTTGCGGCAACGCGAGAGCTGACCATCGGCCCGGTGCCCTCCGGCGCCGAGGCGCTGGTGCTCGCCGACCTGGCCCGCGCCGGGACGCCCGTCGCCTATATCCTTTCCGACGGCCAGCGCATTGCCGATCTCGAGCAGGTCCTGGGCTTCGTCGCGCCGGACATTCCGGTTCTGACCCTGCCGGGGTGGGACTGCCTGCCCTACGACCGCGTCTCGCCGAGCGCTGATATCTCGGCACGCCGGCTGGCGGCGCTTAGCGCCCTGATCGCACACCGGGCGAAGCCCCATCCGGCGATCGTGCTCGTCACCGTCAACGCCGCCCTGCAGAAGATTTCGCCGCAGGACGTGATCGAAAGCCTCGCCTTTTCGGCGCGCCCGGGCAACCAGATCCGGATGGACGATCTCGCCTCCCGGCTCGAGCGAAACGGTTTCGAGCGCGTGCCGACGGTGCGCGAGGTCGGCGAGTTCGCGGTCCGCGGCGGCATCCTGGACGTCTATGTGCCGGGCAGCAGCGAGCCGCTGCGCCTCGATTTCTTCGGCGACACGCTGGAGACGATCCGCTCCTTCGATCCGGCCAGCCAGCGCACGATCGGGCAGGTCCGCTCCCTCGATCTCAATCCGATGAGCGAGGTGTCGCTGACGCCGGAGACGATCAGCCATTTCCGCAAGCAGTATCTCTCGCTCTTCGGCGCGGCGACGCGCGAGGACGCGCTTTACCAGGCCATCTCCGAAGGGCGCCGCTATGCCGGCATGGAGCATTGGCTGCCACTCTTCTATGACCGTCTCGAAACGGCCTTCGATTACCTCGAAGGCTTTCGCATCGTCACCGATCATCTTGCGCGTGAGGCGGCTTCCGAACGCTCGAAATTGATCCTCGACTATTATGATGCGCGCCTGGCCTCGGCATCGCCGGCCAAGTCGCAGATGACCCAGGGCACGCCGTACAAGCCCGTCCCGCCGGAATTGCTCTATATGAGCGCGGACGGCTTCGCTGCGGCGCTCGCCGAGCGCAACGCGATCCGCCTGTCGCCGTTTTCGGAACACGAGGGCGAAGCCCGTCACGTCGTCGCCATCGAGGCGCGCCAGGGCTTGCGTTGGGCGAAGGCCGCAGGCGAGGCGGATAGCGACGGCGCGCGCGTCAACGTCTTCGACCAGGCCGTACGGCATATTGCCGAGAAGCGCGCGAAGGGCGCGAAGGTCGTCGTTTCAGGCTGGACCGAGGGATCGCTCGATCGACTTCTCCAGGTCCTCGCCGAGCATGGTCTCGCCAATATCCGGCCGGTGAAGGCCCTCGCCGATCTCAAGGCGCTGAAGCCCGGCGAGGCGGCGTCCGCAGTGCTCAGCCTCGAGGAGGGCTTCGAGACCGGCGACTTCGTGTTCATCGGCGAGCAGGACATCCTAGGCGACCGGATGGTGCGCCGCTCGAAGCGCCGCAGGCGCGCGGCGGACTTCATCGCCGAGGTGACCGGCCTCGACGAGGGCAGCTACGTGGTTCATGCCGAGCACGGCATCGGCCGCTTCGTCGGTCTGCGCACGATCGAGGCCGCCGGCGCCCCGCATGATTGCCTCGAACTCGTCTATGCGGACGATGCCAAGCTCTTCCTGCCGGTGGAAAACATCGAGCTACTGTCGCGCTACGGCTCGGAAGGAACCGATGCGATCCTCGACAAGCTCGGCGGCGTCGCCTGGCAGGCGCGCAAGGCGAAGCTCAAGAAGCGGCTGCTCGACATGGCGGGCGGTCTCATTCGCATCGCCGCCGAGCGGCACACCCGGCACGCGCCGGTCCTTGCCGCGCAGGACGGTGTCTATGACGAGTTTGCCGCCCGTTTCCCCTACGACGAGACCGAGGACCAGCTGACCTCAATCGATGCGGTTCGCGACGATCTCGGAGGCGGCCGGCCCATGGACCGCCTCGTTTGCGGCGACGTCGGCTTCGGCAAGACGGAGGTGGCGCTGCGCGCCGCCTTCATCGCCGCGATGAACGGCGTTCAGGTCGCGGTCGTCGTGCCGACGACGCTGCTCGCGCGCCAGCATTTCAAGACCTTTTCCGAGCGCTTCCGCGGCCTGCCGATCCGTATCCAGCAGGCGTCCCGCCTCGTCGGTTCCAAGGATCTGGCATTGACGAAGAAAGAGGTTGCCGACGGCAAGACCGATATCGTCGTCGGTACCCATGCGCTGCTCGGTTCCTCGATCAAGTTCGCCAATCTCGGCCTGCTGATCATCGACGAGGAGCAACACTTCGGCGTCAAGCACAAGGAGCGCCTGAAAGAGCTGAAGACCGACGTGCACGTCCTTACATTGTCGGCAACGCCGATCCCTCGCACGCTGCAGCTTGCGCTGACCGGCGTCCGCGAACTTTCGCTGATCACCACCCCGCCCGTCGACCGCATGGCGGTGCGGACCTTCATCTCGCCCTTCGATGCGCTGGTCATCCGCGAGACCCTGATGCGCGAGCACTATCGCGGCGGTCAGAGTTTCTACGTCTGTCCGCGGGTGAGCGATCTTTCGGAGATCCACGAATTCCTGAAGTCCGACGCGCCGGAATTGAGGGTGGCGGTGGCGCACGGCCAGATGCCGGCCACGGAACTCGAAGACATCATGAACGCCTTCTACGAAGGGCGCTTCGATGTGCTTCTGTCGACGACGATCGTCGAGTCGGGCCTCGACGTTCCGACCGCCAACACGCTGATCGTGCACCGCGCCGACATGTTCGGCCTGGCGCAGCTCTACCAGCTCCGGGGCCGGGTCGGGCGGTCGAAGGTGCGTGCCTTCGCGCTCTTCACCTTGCCTGTCAACAAGACGCTGACAGGGCCGGCGGAGCGGCGGCTGAAGGTGCTGCAGTCGCTCGACACGCTCGGAGCCGGCTTCCAGCTCGCGAGCCACGACCTCGATATCCGCGGGGCGGGCAACCTGCTCGGCGAGGAGCAGTCCGGCCACATCAAGGAGGTTGGCTTCGAGCTCTACCAGCAGATGCTGGAGGAGGCCGTCGCCGAGCTCAAGGGCGAGGAGGAAGTCCGCGATACCGGCTGGTCGCCGCAGATCTCGGTCGGCACCCCGGTCATGATCCCGGAAGAATACGTGCCCGATCTCAATCTGCGGCTCGGCCTCTACCGTCGCCTCGGCGAACTCACGGACCTCAAGGAGATCGACGGCTTCGGTGCCGAACTGATCGATCGTTTCGGCCCGATGCCGACCGAGGTCCAGCATCTGCTGAAGATCGTCTATATCAAGTCGCTCTGCCGCACCGCGAATGTCGAGAAGGTCGATGCCGGTCCCAAGGGCGTCGTCGTCCAGTTCCGCAACAAGGAATTCCCGAACCCGGCCGCCCTTGTCGGCCATATCGCCAAGCAGGGCACGCTCGCAAAGATCCGCCCGGACCACAGCATCTTCTTCCAGCGCGAGCTCGCGACACCGGAGAAGCGCCTCGCCGGCGCCGCGATGGTGATGACCCAGCTTGCGGCGCTGGCGAAGCCGGCCTGAGGGCGCCCCGCTTCCCCGTCTCCAAACGCCGCCCGCCGCGCAGAAGCAGACTGGTCAGTGAGCCGGCCCGGCCGCCTTCATCTGGGCGATCTCGCGCAGCGCGTTCGTCAGCGTTTCGACCGACTGCGCCCCCATAACGGCATATTGTTGCTCGATGATCATGCAGGGAACGCCGGTCACGCCGATTTCCCGGGCCATGTCGATTTCCTGGCCGACGGCGTCCTTGTCGGCGTCGGAGGCGAGAAGGGCGGCAATGACGGGGCGGTCGAGACCGGCCCGTTCAGCAATGTCGAGCAGAACGTCGTGGTCGCCGACGTTGCGGCCTTCCTCGAAATTCGCCTTGAAGAGCCGGCGCACGACGTCCGCCTGCGCGGCATCGCCGCTTGTGGCGGCCCAGCGGATCAGCCGATGGGCATCGAGCGTGTTGGGGCTGATCTTCACCGCGTCGAAATCGAAGGCGATACCGACTTCCTGCCCGAGGCCCTCGAGCATCTGATGCGCCCGATCGACGGCCGCCTGGCCGCCCAACTTCGCGGCGAGGTGCTGCTTATGATCGACGCCTTCCGGCGGCAGGTCCGGGTTGAGCTGATAGGGACGCCACTGGATCGCAACGTGAACCTCGCCGGCGACATTGGCGACGGCCTGGTCGAGGCGGTTCTTGCCGAGATAGCACCACGGGCAGACGACGTCCGAGACGATATCGATATTGACGGTTTGCATGGCACTACCTTCCTTTTCGCTAAAGCTGCGACATAGGCCGGCAGGCGACGGCTTTCAATGCGTTACCGAAAAGGAACCTGGTCACTTTGCCTGCTGCGCGCGCTCGTCCCACCAGGCCGGCAACTGATAGCCGTAGAGCGGCGTCGTGGACGGCCGGCCGATATGTTTCCAACGGGCAATCCATTGGGCATCGAGGTGATAGAGTGGCACCAGATAGGAATTGTTGACGAGCAGCCGGTCGTGGGCGCGAACGGCAGCGGTGAAATCCTCGGGTGTACGCGCCTGCAGGATGTTGTTGATCAGCTTGTCGACGTCCTTGTCGGCGACGCCGGCGAAGTTGGAGCTGCCTTGGCGATCACGCGAAACGGACCCCCAATAGGATATCTGCTCGGCGCCCGGCGATAGCGACGATGGAAAGGACTTGATGATGACGTCGTAGTCGAAGGATTGGCTGCGCAACTGGTACTGGGAATCATCGACGGTCCGTACGGTCGCGACGATGCCGAGCGGCGCCAGGAAGCGCTGAAAGGCAAGCGCGATCTTCTCCTGGCCTGCGTTCTGGCTCATGATCTCGAAGGCGAGCGGCGTGCCCTTGGCGTCGACCATCTTGCCGTCCTTGATGGAGTACCCGGCTTCCCGAAGCAGGGTCACGGCTTCCCTGAGCACGTTGCGGTCACGGCCCGAGCCGTCGGTCACAGGCAGGCGGTAGGTGCCGTCGAGGATCGCGGGATTGATCTTCTCCCTGACGTCGCCCATCAAGCCGAGCTCACGGTCGTCGGCCGCGACGCCGAGGAAGGAAAGCGACGAATTCTGCCAGTAGCTCTGGGTGCGCGTATAGGCATTGTCGAAGAGATTCTTGTTGACCCACTCGAAGTCGAAGACGAGGGCGAGCCCCTGGCGCAGCTTGACGTTGTTGAACACCGGCCGGCGGGTGTTGAAGACGAAACCGAGCATGCCGGATGGAGTCTTCGGCTTGAAAGTCTCCTTGATCACCTCGCCGGAGCGCACGGCGGGAAAATCGTAGGCGCGCGCCCATTTCGTGGCGCTGCCTTCCGGATAGATATCGACCTCGCCCTTCTTGAAGGCCTCGAAGAGCGTGTTTTCCTGCAGGAAATACTCGACGGAAATCTCGTCGTAATTGTCGAGACCGATTTTCGACGGCAGGTCCTTGCCCCAATAGTCGGGATTGCGGCGGTAGACGATCCGCTCGCCGGGGCGGACCTCGGCGACGCGGTAGGGGCCGGAGCCGAGCGGCGGCTCCAGCGTCGTGCGATCGAAGGCTTCGATATTGACGGCGTGCTTCGGAAGCACCGGCGAAAGCGCCAGCAACAACGGGAACTCGCGGTCGGCATCTTCCGTGAAGGTGAAGCGCACGCTGCGCTCGCCGACCTTCTCCATCTTCGCCACCTTCGACAGACGATTGCTGAAGGGCGCGCGCCCCTTGTCGCGCATGAGTTCAAAGGTGAAGATCACGTCCTCGGCGGTCACCGGCTGCCCGTCGGCCCAGCGCGCCTTGGGGTTGAGGTTGAACTGGATGAAGGTGCGGTCGTCGTCCCACTCCACCGTCTCGGCGAGCAGCCCGTACATGGTGAAGGGCTCGTCCTGCGATCGCTGCATCAAGGATTCATAGACGAGATTGCCGAAGGCCGGGTCCCACATGCCCCGGGCGGTCGTCCGCATGCTCTTCAAGATGAAGGGATTGAGGCTGTCGAACGTGCCGACGACGCCATAGGCGATCTTCCCGCCCTTCTTCACGTTCGGATTGACATAGGGAAAGTGCTTGAAGTCGGCCGGAAGGGCAGGCTCTCCGTGCATGGAAATAGCATGGACGGGGGCGGCGACAGCTTGATTGGCAAACGTGCTGGCTGCGAGGAGCATGACCAGACCGGAAAGAACTGCGCGCAACTTCACCTCCCGTGGGATTCTATGGGCAGTGGATTCTATGGGGCCGATTCCCGGCACGTTATCAATGCATGATCACATTTCCAACCTTTGGCGGCAGCGGACGGGCAAAACCGCGCAAGCGGGCGTTGCGCCGACCGACCGACACGATTGGCTGCGAAAAACGCAACGAAACACTGGATAAACGGCACGAGCCAATGTAACAGGTGTTTCCGGAATCGGGGCCATTCAAATGCCTCATTTGGCCAACAGGACAGCGGCGGCTGACGATACTCACCAGCGGAACGGTAGTTCCGTGACCGGATTTCAGGAGACGGAATCACAATGATCTTCAAGTCGAACTTCACCAAACGCGCGGCGATGGCAGCACTGGGGCTCTCCGTCGCAGCCGCCGGTGCGCCGAGCATCGCATCTGCCCAGCAGGCAGGTGGCAAGCCGCCGCAGGGGTGGTTCAAGGTCTGCACCAAGCAGGAAGACAACGATGTCTGCATCGTCCAGAACCTGCTCACCGCCAACAACGGTCAGCTCATAACGGCGGTCGGCCTCATCACCGTCTCCGGTAAGGTCAACCGCAAGGTCCTGCAGGTCTCCGTACCCTCTGCCCGCATGATTCCGCCGGGCGTCCAGATGCAGATCGACGGCGGCAAGGGCGTCAAGCTCGACTACGCTATCTGCATGCCGGACAAGTGCGTTGCCGAGGCGCCGCTTTCCGACGCGCTCATCGCCAGCCTGAAGAAGGGCAACGAGGTCGTCTTCACCTCGGTCAACTTCCAGCGCGCTCCGAACCCGATCAAGATGACGCTCGAAGGCTTCACCGGCGTGTTCGACGGCGAGCCGATCGAGCAGTCGCAACTGGAGGAGCGCCAGCGCCTGCTGCAGGAAGAAATGCAGAAGAAGGCCGAGGACGCGCGCAAGAAGCTCGAAGAAGCGCAGAAGGCCGCCAAGCAGCAGTAAGCGTTTCATTTCGCCGATGACGACACGCCCGGATCAGCGATCCGGGCGTCTTCGTTTGTGAATGGACGAACCAATAACCGGCCTCGCGCCGCCGCTCTATCGCTTGTTTTTTGTGCGACGCCAGGTGATTCCACCCGACTGCAAAATGCTTTAGTGCTGATATATGGCCTTGGGCCTGTAGTGACCGGCGTCGGCCTTTTCGAACAGGGCGTCTACCTGGGTGTGGCGGATCGGCCTGTCGCTATCGTCGGAGACGAGGTTCTGCTCCGAAACATAGGCAACGTACTCGGAATCGTCGTTTTCCGCGAACAGGTGATAGAAGGGTTGATCCTTTTCAGGCCTTATCTCCTGCGGGATCGCGTTCCACCATTCCTCGGTATTCGCATATTCCGGGTCGACGTCGAAGATGACGCCGCGGAACGGGAATATCCGATGGCGAACCACCTGTCCGATCTCAAATTTCGCGTTTCTTTGTTTCATGACGCAACACATCCTTTCAGACAATTATCTGGGTTGTCGCATATGGAACATCAATAGGCGGGCGAACTTCATGCTGGCGCCATTGAAAAAGGCGGGTTTCGGATGAAACCCGCCTTGCTCGTTCGTCGCGAAGGGGCGGGCTCTCATTGAAGATGCCGCCCGTACCGTCATCAGACGGAATAGTACATGTCGAACTCGACCGGGTGCGGGGTCATCTCGAAGCGCATGACTTCCTGCATCTTCAGTTCGATGAAGGAGTCGATCTGGTCGTCGTCGAAGACGCCGCCGGCGGTCAGGAACTTGCGGTCCTTGTCGAGGCTTTCAAGTGCTTCACGCAGGCTGCCGCAGACGGTCGGGATCTTCTTCAGCTCCTTCGGCGGCAGGTCATAAAGGTCCTTGTCCATGGCCTTGCCGGGGTGAAGCTTGTTCTTGATACCGTCGAGGCCTGCCATCAGCATGGCGGCGAAGGCGAGATAGGGGTTGGCGCTCGGGTCCGGGAAGCGGACTTCGACGCGCTTGGCCTTCGGGTTGCTGCCGAACGGGATACGGCAGGAGGCGGAGCGGTTGCGGGCCGAGTAGGCGAGCAGAACCGGCGCTTCGTAGCCCGGAACGAGACGCTTGTAGGAGTTCGTCGACGGGTTGGTGAAGGCGTTTAGCGCCTTGGCATGCTTGATGATGCCGCCGATGAAGAAGAGGCAGTTCTCCGACAGGCCGGCATATTCGTCGCCGGCAAAGGTCGGCCTGCCGTCCTTCCAGATCGACAGGTGCACGTGCATGCCCGAGCCGTTGTCGCCGAAGATCGGCTTCGGCATGAAGGTCGCGGTCTTGCCATAGGCATTGGCGACCTGATGCACGACATACTTGTAGATCTGCATCTTGTCGGCGTTGCGCACGAGCGCGTCGAACTTGACGCCGAGTTCATGCTGGGCAGCCGCCACTTCGTGGTGGTGCTTTTCGACCGTGACGCCCATTTCGGCGAGGACGGTGAGCATTTCCGAGCGCATGTCCTGGCTGCTGTCGACCGGCGGAACCGGGAAATAGCCGCCCTTGATGCGCGGACGATGGCCGAGGTTGCCCGTCTCGTAGTCGGTGTCGTCGTTGGAGGGGAGTTCCGAGCAGTCGAGCTTGAAGCCCGTGTTGTAGGGGTCGGCCTTGTACTTGACGTCGTCGAAGACGAAGAACTCGGCTTCCGGACCTACGAAGACGGCATCGCCGATGCCGGAGGCCTTGAGATAGGCTTCCGCCTTCTTCGCCGTGCCGCGCGGGTCGCGGTTATAGGCCTCGCCGGAGACCGGATCGAGGATGTCGCAGAAGATGACCATCGTGGACTGCGCGAAGAACGGGTCCATATGGGCCGTTTCCGGATCGGGCATCAGCACCATGTCGGACTCGTTGATGGCCTTCCAGCCGGCAATCGAGGAGCCGTCGAACATCACGCCGTCGGCGAACATGTCCTCGTCGACCACGGCGATATCCATCGTTACATGCTGCAGCTTGCCCTTCGGGTCGGTAAACCGCAGGTCGACGAATTTGACGTCGTTATCCTTGATTTGCTTCAGAACTTCACTCGCAGTCGTCATTTCTTGTAATTCCCTGTGTGTGATGACGAGGATTGAAAAAATCGGGGCCGGACGGCCCCTCTATGAGGCGAGGTTATATCAGACGACGTGATCAGATGGCGTCGAGGCCGGTTTCACCGGTGCGGATTCGGATGACTTCTTCCACGTTCGACACGAAAATCTTGCCATCACCAATGCGGCCGGTCTGCGCGGCATTGCGAATGGCTTCGATGACGGCCTCCGCATTTTCATCCGCCAGCACGACCTCGACCTTCACCTTCGGCAGAAAGTCGACGACATATTCGGCGCCCCGGTAGAGCTCCGTGTGTCCCTTCTGCCGTCCGAAGCCTTTTGCTTCCGTGACGGTAATACCCTGCAGGCCGACCTCTTGAAGAGCTTCCTTCACTTCGTCGAGCTTGAAGGGCTTTATGATCGCTTCGATCTTTTTCATGAGAAAATGTCTCTCCGCTTCTCCCTGAACAGCAGGTTCGAGCCCGCTCGCCCCCCAATATGCATGTAGCGTGCCAAATTTATAGAGGAATGACGTGGCAAGCGCCAAATTTCCCGGGTGAATTCGCGGCGGTCGGCTGCCCGAACGCGTCGGCTGTCGGCATTCTGCCTATTTTTTATGAGATTTCGCCGTCTGTGCGGACAATCCTGTGGCTGGCGCCGCCGTTTCGCACTCATCGCCCGTTATTTGAGCACCATAAACGTGCAAATGCATAAATTATGAGCATTTCGGTTCGATCTCACGCCGTCCATCGCGCACTTGTCTTGCGCTCCCGGGCGCGCTTAGATCGGTCCATGCCAGATAAGCTCCAGGATATCCTCGTGACCCCCGCCGAAATGGCCGCGATCGACAGGGACGCGGCCTCGTCGGGCATCGACAGCTTTTCGCTGATGCGTTCGGCGGGGACCTCCGTGTCGGCTGCGGCCTTGCGGCTCTTTCCGGCGGCGCTGCGTTTCGTCGTCCTTTGCGGCCCGGGCAACAATGGCGGCGACGGCTATGTCGCAGCCGCCGCCCTGGTGGAGAGCGGCGCGGAGGTTGCGGTGTTTTCGTTCGGCGATCCGGCGATGCTGAAGGGCGACGCGGCTCGGGCGCGCGATGCCTGCGCGCTGACGCCGGAATCCGTTGAGGCCTACCGGCCCCGGACGGGTGACGTCGTCATCGATGCGCTTTTCGGGGCAGGGCTCGCGCGCGATTTGCCGGAGCCGTTGCAGGCGGTGATCGAACGGGTGAACGAAAGCGGCATCCCCGTCGTTGCGGTCGATCTGCCTTCCGGCCTCGACGGTCGCACTGGCGAGGTGCGCGGCGCGAGTTTCGTTGCGGCCCACACGGTCACCTTCATGGCCGCCAAGCCCGGCCACGTGCTGATGCCGGGCCGCAGCCGCTGCGGCACGCTGGAGGTGGCCGACATCGGCATTCCGGCGCGACTCATCAGCGCGCGCGCCGGCCATCTGCGCGTCAACACGCCCGCGAGCTGGAAGGACCATGCCGCCGCGCTCGATCCGGCGACACACAAGTACAGGCGGGGGCACCTCGGTGTCCTATCCGGAGGACAGGCGGCGACCGGCGCAGCCCGGCTCTCGGCCGCCGTCGGCCTCCGTGCCGGCGCGGGCCTCGTCACGCTCGCCTCGCCGCCGGACGCGCTCGCCGTCAACGCGGCACACCTTACGGCCGTGATGCTGAAGGAGGTGAGGAACGCCTCCGATCTTGCGGCGTGGCTCAAGGACAAGCGGCTGAACGCCTTCGTGCTCGGCCCCGGTTTCGGCATCGGCAAGAAGGCGAGGGACTTTGCCCTGATGCTCTGCGACCGGGCACTGGTGCTCGATGCCGACGGGATGACTTCGTTCAGCGAGGGAAGGGCGGAGCTCTTCGAGCGAATAGCGCAGGGCGGCGGCGACGTCGTCATGACGCCGCATGAAGGCGAGTTTGTCCGCCTTTTCCCGGAAGTGGCCGCGGATGCCCGACTCTCCAAGATCGAAAAGGCTGCAGCCGCGGCGAAGCTCAGCCATGCGGTGATCGTCTTAAAGGGACCGGATACGGTGATTGCCGACCCGTCCGGCCGCGCGGTCGTCAACGCCAACGCGCCGCCGTGGCTCGCGACCGCGGGCTCGGGCGACGTGCTTGCCGGCATCGTCGGCGCGCACCTGGCGCAAGGCATGCCGGCCTTCGAGGCCGCCGCCGCCGCCGTGTGGCGCCACGGCGAAGCGGGCACCCGGGCAGGCCGCACGGCGACGGCCGAGACGCTCGTCGACCACATACCGCCGCTTGCATGAGGCTGCCGTTACGTCAGCCGCGCGCGCCCTTGGCGATCGGCTCCTGATAGGTAAAGCCCATGTCCCAGGGGAAGTAGATCCAGGTGTCCTGGCTGACTTCGGTGACGAAGGTGTCGACCAGCGGCCGGCCCTTGGGCTTGGCATATACGGCCGCAAAATGCGCCTTCGGCAGCATCGCGCGGACTTCGGCGGCGGTCTTGCCGGTATCGGTCAGGTCGTCGACGACCAGCACGCCTTCGCCGCCGTCGCGCGCGATCTCCGGCGAGATACCCTTGAGCACCTTCATCTGACCTTGCGTGTCGTAATCGTGATAGGAGGCGATGCACACGGTCTCTATCATTCGAATATTGAGTTCCCGCGAGATGATCGCGGCGGGAACGAGGCCGCCGCGTGTGATGCAGACCATCGCGCGCCATTCCTGTCCGTTGTCTGCCAGGCGCCAGGCGAGCGCGCGCGCGTCGCGGTGGAACTGATCCCAGGATACGGGGAAGGCTTTATCGGGAAGAGGCATGTGCAGGCTCCGGCTTCTCATCCAATCTTGATGCGAAGCGCGGGCGGCGAACGGCCGTCTGGCCGCCGGCGCTTCGATGGTTTGCGCAATGCCATAGCGGCAACGGAGCTAGGAGCGCAAGAGCCGCGCGCACGGGGCTCTTGCAGTCTTGTCTTCATGCATGTCGTCGCGCTGAAACCGCCGCGCGCTTTCGGGCGCGATGCATCAATCATCCTGGCGTGAGCGGCCGATCGCTTCGATCATCGCCGTCACTTCGGCTTCCGCCGCAGCGAGCAACGCTTCGTCCCGTGCGCGGATGACGATGTCCGTCGAGAAGCTCTTGCCGTCGAATTTGGGATAGGAGCCGATGCTCGTTTCCGGATGGTTCTTTTGCACCTGCGTGAGCGGCCCGCCGATCACCCCTTCGCCATAGGGCGAACGCACCGTGCGAGACTGAACGGGCGTGCCGGCCTTGAGCGTCGGCAGCAGCGCGTCGAGCATGGCCTGGAACACCTGCGGCACGCCGGCCATGACATAGATATTGCCGATCGCAAAGCCGGGCGCCGTCGATACGGGGTTGGGAATGTGCGCCGCGCCGGCCGGCATGCGCGCCATTCTCTTCCGTGCCTCGGTGAACTCCATGCCGCGGCGCTCGTACATGGCCGCGAGCAGTTCCATCGCCTTGGCATCGTGGACGCAAGGGACCTCGAAGGCCTTCGATATCGCGTCGGCGGTGATGTCGTCATGGGTCGGGCCGATGCCGCCGGAGGTGAAGACATGGTCGTAGCGGCTGCGCAGGGCGTTGATCGCGTCCACGATCGCCCCCTCGTCGTCGGCCACGATGCGGACCTCCCGCAGGTCGATGCCGACCATGGTCAACATGTCCGCCAGATGGCCGATGTTCTTGTCCTTGGTTCGACCGGAGAGAAGTTCGTCGCCGATGGCAAGCATGGCGGCGGTGACAATGCTGGGACTGGTCATGCGGACTCCGGCACGAGCGGATCGCCCGGGGCGATCTCATTGATGTTATCGCAGGCTTGAACGGCCCGTTCGCCGCCGCCGTTTTGGCGCAGGATGTGCCTTGATGAATCCCGTCGACAGCGTGATTTCATCGCACTCGGCAGGGGTGCTCAAAATTATCCCGGCGGCGCGATTTTGTGGTAACATCGCGCCGTCTGGCATGCAAATGCCCGAGAGCGCTGTGCGTCGTTTTTCAGATGGATGGCTGTTTGTTCTCACCCTTGGTCGGCGCTCGATCCAGGGAGACGTGCAGCAGACAGGAGGAGCATAGAGGCCGTACGGCGACGGCCCGCCGGGGAGCGCGAGCGTCCTCGAAAATCCATGGGAGTGAAGGATGGTGCGGATCAAATATTCGATCGTTCCACATGACGGAGGCTGGGCCTACAAGGCAGCCGACGCCTATTCAGAGCCCTTTCCCAGTCGCGAAATGGCGCTGGCGGCCGCAAAGGTCGCGGCGGCCGAACAGCAGGTTGGCGGCGACGATGAGGAAATCAGCTTCCAGGATGAGAATGGCGTTTGGCATTTCGAACACGCCGACGGGGGAGACCGACCGGAGGCGACAGTCGAAGATGGCTGAAATGTAGTGTTGATGGGCGAGCGCCCGATGGCACGTCGCCCCTGAGTACGCCGCCCGCGTACGCGGCGATTAACGCGACGGAGGGTTCCATGCATTACAGCGTTCAGATCTTCACCTGGACCGCCCGGCAAGGCGTACATCAGGTGGGATCCGTCATCGAAGTCGATGCCCCCAATCCCAAGGCAGCCGCGGTGTCGCTGCTCGGATTGAGGCTCGACGACAGCGGCACGTCGTCGAGACTGGCAGTCAGGGTCTGGCGAGGCGAGGACCCCGACAAGGTCGATTGCGACTGTTTCTACTATCACTGAGGCTTAATCCCTGCCTTGACGCCGCAGGGCCCGGACGGGCTCGGTACACCAAGGCACCTCCTCCAGTCACGCCTTCCGTGTGAAGACTCCGGCTGCCATGCTGGCGAACGGAGCGCAATCACGCGTTCAGTTTGACTTCCTGAAAAGAAGCGGCTTCCAGCCGGTGCGCTGGCCGGGCAGCTCCCGCGCGCGCAACTCCGCCTGGCGCGCCTCGATGGCGCTCGCGAATGCGTCCTTCATGGCATCGATGTGGCGACGCTTTTCCAACGGATCCTCGCCATCACGCACCGTCTCTGTCGTCATGCCGGGCGCCTCCGCTCGTGGGACCGGTTTACGAAGGAGTGGCCCGCCCTGAGGAGAAGCCATTCATCCCGCGTGCCTGCCTGATATTCCTCGATGAGCATCCTGCCATATCGCTGCGCCTGGGCGCTGTCCCGCGGCCAGCGGTAGTCGCGGCACAACCGGTCGAACACGCGCTGAAGCGCGGCGAGGTCTTCCGGATACAAAGGCACAGTGCTGGACGCTTGCAATGGACGCACGCCGGTACCCTCTGTCATCAATGCAAGGATTTTTTCGAGACCGACATACATTGCCAGCAACGCGCGATAATTGAACCCCTGGCGAATCAGGGGTTGCGCAAGATTCTTCAAGGCGAGTGCCTTGCGCGAGGGCCGACCGGCCCGTCCCTGACGCAGTAGCCCGAAACGACCCACCTCAGGGGCGCCTTTGGAGATATCTTGCCAACAGCGCCCGCTGCGCCTGCCGGCGGCGCCGTTCTCTCAATCTCTCCAGTCTTTCCGGAGGGTCGATGAACAGCACCAGGACAACCGCAACGGCGACGAGCACATAGCCCGGAATGCCCGTCATCGCGCTCGCGAGAGCCGCGATCAGCATGGCGACGGCGATATAGAGCCCGATTGAATAGCGGCCGGATACCGCCTCCCACGCGAAATCGGAAATACGGTCTTTCCGTCTGACGTCCAAGAGTGTCATGGCTGAAGGGTCCCGATAGAAGTGCTTCGAAATGGTCGATAGCAGGTGTTCTGTCGGCGGTGTCGTTTGCCGCAACGTGCAGGCCGCACCATATCGCAACCGCCAGCGCAACGGATCGGACCTTTGGCGGTCGAAGCGCATCTTGCCTTCGGACTAAAGTCCGACCCGGCCGGAAAACATTCCCTTGACTGAATCGTCCAAGTGCTCGATCTAAGCTGCGCGCGGACGTGGCGAAACTGGTAGACGCAAGGGACTTAAAATCCCTCGGGCTTGCCCGTACGGGTTCGATCCCCGTCGTCCGCACCAGCGACTGATTTGCTTTGCAGACTCAATCGATTTGTCCCGGCTTTGCGGATACTTGCGGCGGCCGATCGACCCGTTCCAGCCCCGATCACGGCGCGGCGATCTTGAAGGGCTGGTCGACGCTTGCGCTCTTGCCGCTGTTGATGTCGTTGAAGCGGAAGCGCAGGACGTAGTCGCCGGCGGGCGCGCCGGTGACGTCGATCGTCAGCGTCGCATAGATCTCCTGGTTGCGCCGATAGCCCGTGAAGGTGAAGTCGCCGAAAGCCTTCTGGCCGGCGAGGACGTCTCCCTTCGGATTGAGGATGTCGAAATCCACCGTGAAGCGCGTCTCGAGCTTGCCCTTGGTGCTCGCATCCTTCCAGGTGAGCCCCACCGGTTCGACATAGGACACCAACGGCTCGCCGGCCTTGAAGACCGGGTCGGGCTTCGGTTCGTACATCGCGTAGCCGGCCGGTTCGGCCGTGACGAAGACGGCCTTGCCGATCGCGAAGGGAAGGGTTTGCGAGAAATCGCTCACCGCCTGTCGCAGCGTTTCCCGTGCCCCGGCCGCGTCTCCCGCGCCTGCCTGCTTTTCCGCCTTCGCCGCAGCCTCCGCAAGCGGCCCGGCCCGCGCTCCCGGATGAAACAAGACCGCGATCGCGATGGTGAGCGCCGCAAGCAGCAGGTGTTTCGGCATCACGTTCACCCCAGTGCCCGATCGTCAAAGATTTCCGGCATTTGGCGTGCGAGTCAAGTCGACTGCGCCCGTGGTGGGCGTCACTGCCTCCAGTAGATCGGCGTCAGGATGACGAGCACGGTCAGCACCTCCAGGCGGCCGAGCAGCATCATCAGCGACAGGAGGTAGAGTTCCGGGTCCTCGAGGGTCGAGTAGTTTCCGGCCGGCCCGATGATGCTGCCGAGGCCGGGGCCGACATTCGAGAGGCTGGTGATCACCGACGAGACGGCGGTGACGAGGTCGTAGCCAAGCGCGCCCATGACCAGGCTGCCGAGAGCCCAGAGCAGAATGTAGGTGATGAAGAACAGGAAGATCGCGCGTTGCGTGTCGGCGTCGACGGTATTCTTGCCGTATCGTACCGCATAGATCGCATTCGGGTAGACGAGCCTGTTGAGGCCCGACCGTATTGCATTGAAAAGGATGATGAAGCGATAGGCCTTGATGCCGCCGGCGGTCGAACCAGAGCAGCCGCCCATGAAGGTGGCGATGAACGCCGCCATGACGGCGAAGGGGCCCCACAGGCTGTAGTCTTCGCTCGCATAGCCGCTCGTCGAGAGAATCGAGCTTATGTTGAAGAAGGAATGCGCGAGCGCCAGGTGGAATTCGACGCCGTTTGCCAGCCGATGGTAGATTGCGACGGCGATCGAAAAGGCGGTGAGATAGCCGAGGAAGACGGCGATCTGCGGATCGCGCAAGGCGTCGAGCCGGCCACGGGCCACGAAGACGATGAGGATCGAGAACGGCAGGCTGCACAGCGTCATGAAGAATGTGCCGGTCCACAGGAGCGGAACGCTGCCGAAATAGGCGAAGGACGCATCATGGGTCGAGAAGCCGCCGGTGGCGACCGTCGACATGGCATGGTTGATCGCGTCGAACCGGTTCATGCCGGTCACGTTGTAACCGATCGCGCAGAGCAGGGTGATTGCCACATAGACGGCGAGGAAGGCACGGCTGAAGGTGGCGAGGCGGGCAAACGGCTTGTCGCTGGTGTCGGAGGACTCCATCTTGAAGAAGGACATGCCGCCGACGCGCAGATAGGGAATGATGAACAGGCCGAGGCGACCACGCCGATGCCGCCGAGCCAGCACAGGAGCGAGCGCCAGAGCAGCAGGCCCGGCGGCACATCGTCGAGACCGACGATGACGGTCGAGCCGGTGGTGGTGATCGCGGAGACTGACTCGAAGAATGCCTGCGCGAAATCGAGCTTCAGCGAGGACAGCCAGAGCGGGAGCGCTCCGACGACGGAGAAGACGGCCCACAGCACGTTGACCAGCAGGAAGCCGAATTTCTTCGAGAACGGCGGCGGGCCGGAGCGGGTCGCGAGGAAGGTTCCGGCCGAAAGGCCGCCGATCATGAACGCCGTCACGGCGAAGACCTGCCAGTCCGGGTGGCCGTAGGAGAGGTCGACCAGCGCCGGGATCAGCATCGCCGCGGAAAGATAAAGCCCGAGGATTGCCGCGATATGGACAGCGTGCCGGATCAGGTTTGCGTTCAAGCTTTGATTTCCCGGAAGCGTTATCGGAAGGGGCGGCGCCGCCCGAACGGCGCGATAGTGTCGTGCCCGCCCGATTCGTGTCAAATCGATGGTCTCCGGCGCGGCAATGTGCAATAGCCACTGCCATCGGCAAACTCAACGGATGATGTCACGTGATGAAGCAGGATGTTGAAAAGGCAGCGGCCGCCATGCGCGAGATTTTCCCGCCGACCCCGCTGCAGCTCAACGAGCACCTGAGCGCGCACTACGGCGCCACCGTCTTCCTCAAGCGCGAGGACCTGTCGCCGGTGCGGTCCTACAAGATTCGCGGCGCCTTCAATTTCTTCCGCAAGGCGCTGGGCTCCGGGGCGGCAGGCAAGACCTTCGTTTGCGCCTCCGCGGGAAATCACGCGCAGGGCTTTGCCTTTGTCTGCCGGCATTTCGCCGTGCCCGGCGTCGTGTTCATGCCGGTGACGACGCCGCAGCAGAAGATCGACAAGACGCGCATGTTCGGCGGCGAATTCATCACGATCCGCCTCGTCGGCGATATTTTCGACCAATGCTATCAGGCGGCGCGCGACCACGTCGAAGCGATCGGCGGCGTCATGGTGCCGCCCTTCGACCATGCGGACATCATCGAGGGGCAAGCGACGGTTGCGGCAGAGATCGCCGGGCAGTTGCTGGACGGGGTCCGCCCCGACCTCGTCGTCCTGCCTGTCGGCGGCGGCGGCCTGGCGGCGGGGGTTACCGGCTACTTCGGCCGCAGCCTCTCCAAAGACCGGTTCCTGTTCTGCGAGCCGGCGGGCGCTCCGAGCTTGCGGCGGAGCCTTGAGGCGGGCGGCGTGGTCACCCTCGACCAGGTCGACAACTTCGTCGATGGGGCCGCGGTCGCGCGGATCGGCGACCTGAATTTTGCGGCGCTCCGCGCATTCTCGCCGGAGCAGGTGATGCTGCTCCCGGAGAATGCGATCTGCCTGACGATTACCGAGATGCTGAACGTCGAAGGGGTCGTCCTCGAACCGGCCGGCGCCCTGTCGATCACCGCGCTGGAGACGCTTGGCCGCGAGAAGCTGGAAGGCAGGACGGTGGTCGCCGTCGTCTCCGGCGGCAATTTCGATTTCGAACGCCTGCCGGATGTGAAGGAGCGCGCGATGCGCCATGCGGGGCTCAAGAAATATTTCATCCTGCGCATGGCGCAGCGCCCCGGCGCGCTGCGCGATTTCCTTAGCCTTCTGGGCGAGGAAGACGATATCGCCCGCTTCGAATATCTGAAGAAGTCGGCGCGCAATTTCGGCTCCGTCCTCATCGGCATCGAGACCAAGCATGCGGGAAACTTCCCGGTCCTGAAGCAACGTTTCGACGCCGCGGGGCTGCGCTACCAGGACATCACCGAGAATGAAGTTCTCGCGAACCTCATCATCTGATCCCGGGGCGCCCCGGCCCCGAGTGCGTCGCGTCAACTTTGGCTTTGACAGCGTCTGCGGCCGCGGCTAACCATGGGCCATGGCATCGTTCTTCTCGAAACTTTTCGGCTTCTCCGGCGGCTCTGAAAAAGAGGCGCAGCCTGCAGCGGGCAAGACGGAGACCTATGCGGACTGCCTGATCCGCGCGACACCGATGCGCGAGGGCTCGCAATACCGGCTCGCGGGCAGCATCGAAAAGACGATGCCCGATGGCGCGACGAAAGTCCGCAGCTTCATTCGGGCCGATCTCTTCACCGCCGAGCAGGACGCGATCGATTCGGCCCTGCGCAAGGGCCGGCAGATCATCGACGAGCAGCGCGCGACGCTCTTTTCCGACGACGCCCAGTCGCGGTCGGTGTAAAGCAGCAATCGCGTTTAGCTACAACGCGTTACCGGGATTTCCTCATTCAATCTTTTGATTTCGTCGGCCCAGCCATCCGAGGCAACGGCCGGCGCCGGTCAACGGCGCCGGGATCGATCCAAGCCTTCGGCCGCTCACGCATCAGAGCCTGATACGGAAGCGGGCGAAACCGTCAGCGCCGTCGCCGGCATCCTCGATCGTCACCGCCTTGACCTCGGACAGCAACTGCCGAGCCTTCGGGCTGCTGTCGAAGAGCACGCTCGTGCCCTCGAGCGGCGTGAATTTCCAGTTCGAGTCGGCTGACGGATTGATCGTGCCCTGTTCGACGATGTAGCGGACGATCACGTCGCGATTGGTATCCGGTGCGACGAAGACCACCTTGTCGGCGGCGATCTCCGGGAAATGACCGCCGCCGCCGGCGCGGTAGTTGTTGGTGGCCACCACGAATTTCTGCGCGGGATCGATCGCCTTGCCGTCGAACTGGAGGTCGCGGATGCGGTTTGCCTGCGGGTTCACGAGGTTGCCGTCCTTATCGAACCTTGCCGGCTGGGAGAGGTCGATCTCATAGGTGACGCCGTCGATCACGTCGAAATTATAGGAAGGGAAGTCGGCATTGATCAGGACCGCGTCGGACGATCCCGGCGCGACCTGGTTGAAAATGCCGGCGGACATTTCGAGCCAGTTCCGCACCTGCTCCCCGGTGATGACGACGGCCTGCACCGTGTTCGGGTAGAGATAGAGATCGGCGACGTTCTTGATGGCGATGTCGCCCGCCGGAACGTCGGTGTAATACTCGGCGCCGCCGCGTCCGCCGGCCTTGAACGGGGCGGCCGCGGAAAGCACCGGCAGGTCCCTGTGCTCGGTGTCCTTGAGCATGTCGCGGATATACCAGGTCTGGGCCTGGCTGACGATCTGCACGGACGGATCGTCGGCGACGAGGGCGAAATAGGAGTAGAGCGGCGCCGACGTCTTGCCGACCGGCGTGCGGACATAGGCGAGTGTCGCCTCGTGATCCTTTTTCGCGGCCGCCAGCACCTCCGTCTTGTCGCCGACCTCGGCGATCACCTTCTTCTCCTCGCGGCGGTAGATCGGCCGCGCCTCGCTCGTGGAGCCGATCACCCGCCAGGCGTTGCCGTCGCGCTCGAGCAGGAGGTCGATCAGGCCGAGATGCGAGCCCCAGAAGCCGCCCATGACACCGGGCTTGCCGGAGATCAGCCCTTTCGCATTGTCGACACCGGCGAGGCCTTCGAACTTGGGTCCGGGGAAGTCGAGATGGCTGTGGCCGGTGACGATGGCGTCGATGCCCTCGATCGCCGCAAGCGGCACCGAGGCATTCTCCAGGTTCTCCGCATAGGCCTCCTGTCCGATTCCCGAGTGGGAGAGCGCGACGACGATATCGGCGCCTTCCTCGCGCATCTGAGGCACCCAGGCCTCCGCGGCCTTGACGATGTCGCGGGCGTTCGCCTTGCCCTCGAGGTTCTTGGCGTCCCAGGTCATGATCTGCGGCGGCACGAAGCCGATCAGGCCGATGCGGATGGGGTGCTCCTGACCGGTGCCGTCCTTGAGTTTCCGGTCGAGGATGATGTACGGCTTGAGGAAAAGCGCGTCCTGACGCGGGGTTGCGGCGAGCGCGCCCTTGGTCAGATTGGCGCAGACGACCGGGAAGTTGGCGCCGTTGAGCACGTTGAGCATGAAGTCCAGGCCGTAGTTGAACTCATGGTTGCCGAGCGTTCCGCAGTCGTAGCCGAGCACGTTCATCGCAGCGATGATCGGGTGGACGTCGCCCGCCTTCATGCCGCGCTTGTAGGCGATGTAGTCGCCCATCGGATTGCCCTGCAGGAAGTCGCCATTGTCGACGAGGATGGCATTGGTCGCCTCGGCACGGATCTGGTCGATGATCGAGGCGGTGCGCGCCAGCCCGAGCGTGTCGTTCGGCTTGTCCGCGTAGTAATCGTAAGGAAAGACATGCACGTGCAGGTCGGTCGTTTCCATGATCCTCAGATGCGCCTGGTTGGCGGCGGCGCGGGTGGAGAATGGATGGAGCACGGCGAGGGCGGAGGAGGCGGCGAGGCCGCCAAGCAGGGCGCGGCGCGAAATAGGATGCAAAGCGATCGTCGATGACATTGCGGTCTCCCGGTCGAAAATTCTTTCATGTGCAATTGGGTATCGCGTTGCGCCCACGGCGGCATCGCATATCCCCGGCCGACTATGGCCGAATGCCGGCCCGGCGGAAAGCGGTTGAATCTTGCCCGCTCTTCATCCCGCACTGGTAAAGTTTTCTTCAAAATTTAACCCTAAAGACAAGGGCTGACGCAACCGGATCGCCCACGCACATGCCAAACGCCAATCTCGTTCTGTTCATCGGTGAGGCGCTGGTCTATGTCGCCGCGATGATCGGGCTCCTGCATCTGCGCGCGCGCCTGGGGCTCGGCGTCTTCGTGGCGGCGCTCGGGGTCATGCATTTCATAGAGACCTATCTCGCCGCCGTCTTCTACGTGCAACTGCCCTTCGGCGTGATCTCTCCGGGGTCCGCCGTCCTCTTTTCCGGCAAGCTGATGATGATCCTGCTCCTCTATGTGAAGGAGGATGCGGCAACGGTCCGCCAGCCGATTTACGGCCTGCTTGCCGGCAACTTCCTGACGGTGGCGCTCGCCTTGCTGCTGAGGCGGCACGATACGGTCGACATCGTTCCCGGTCGCACCGCGGACATCGCCTTCATCGATGAGATGGGATGGCTGATGGTCTGGGGCACGACGCTCCTCTACTTCGATTCGCTGATCATCATCCTGCTCTACGAAAAGCTGGGGCGGTGGTTCCGTCGGTTCGTCACGGTGCGTTTCCTGATCTGCGGCGTGACCGTGCTGACGTTCGATCAGGTCGGCTTCTACGCGGCACTGCACTGGGTGAACGACGCGCCTGCGGACGTGTTCTGGGGCGGATGGCTGGCGAAGATGCTGGCGGCACCGTTCTTCGCCGTGGCCATCGGCTTCTATCTGAATGCATCGCGCCATCCGTTCCTCGCGATCTCGAACCGGCCGCTCGGCGACATCTTCAACGACCTCACGTTCCGGGAACGCTACGAGGATCTGCTGTCGCGCTCCGGACAGGATACGTTGACCGGGGCGCTCGACCGGGGACGGTTCGAGCTCGAGGGGCACCAGATGATGCGTGAGGCTGCGGCCGCCAACGCGCCGGTGAGCCTGATGATCATCGATGTCGATCACTTCAAGGACGTCAACGACCGGTTCGGTCACCTCGAAGGCGATCGGGTGTTGCAGAAGCTGGTGGAGACCGTGAAAGAGAAGCTCAGACCGGACGATCGCGTGTTCCGCTACGGCGGTGAGGAGTTCGTCCTTCTCTGCCCCGGAATTGCCCATGCGGAGGCATATGCGCGAGCCGAAGACATACGGCTTGCCGTTTCCGGCAGGGTCACCACGCCGGACGGCGGTCCGGTCACCGCCAGCATCGGCCTTTCCTCGACGCTTGCCGATGGCACGGGCATCCATGAACTCCTGTCCCAGGCCGACATTCGTCTTTACGCCGCCAAGGGCAGCGGCCGGAATTGCGTCGTCGGGCGCTGACCGCTCAGATGCCGACGTTGGGGCGGTCGATGACTTCGCGCAGCGAGAAGCTCGAATTGATCCGCACCACATGCGGCAGCGCCGATAGCCAATCGCGGTGGATGCGCTCGTAATCCTCCAGATCCCTTGCCGCCACCCGCAGGATGTAGTCGTATTCCCCGGACATCAGATAGCAGACGAGCACGTTCGGACAGAGCTTCACCGCCGCCTCGAATTCGGTGAGGGTCTTGGCAAACTGGCCGGAAAGCGAGATATGGACGATGACCATGATCTTGTAATCGAGCGCCTTGTGGGCGATGCGGGCGTGGTAGCCGGCGATCGTGCCGGATTTCTCGAGGATGTCGACCCGCCGCGAGCAGGCGGAAGGCGAGAGGCCGACCTTGGCGGCGAGATCGGCATTGGATATCCTGCCGTCCTCCTGAAGAACGCGCATAATCGCACGATCAATGGCATCAAGGTCGCTCATTCGTGATTTCCTTCGGAATCGGCACGTTTTGTGCAATAATACGCGAAAATAATGCGCTGCAGCTCATCGCTTTGCAAGGACATTCGCAGCACCTTCTGGTTTGCTTGGTTCCTCATCAACACGGCGGAAAGCCCACGGACAGGAGAGGAACGCAAAGATGCGTGTCGGTTGCCCGAAGGAAATCAAAAATCATGAATATCGGGTCGGCCTGACGCCCGGCTCGGTGCGTGAATACGTCGCCCATGGCCATGAGGTCATCGTGGAAACCAAGGCCGGGGCAGGGATCGGGGCCGACGACGACGCCTATCGCGCCGCGGGCGCGAGGATCGTTCCGACAGCGAAGGACGTGTTCGAAAAGGCCGACATGATCGTCAAGGTCAAGGAACCGCAGCCGACGGAATGGACGCTGCTGCGAGAAGGCCAGATCCTCTATACCTATCTCCATCTTGCGCCGGATCCCGAACAGACGAGGGGACTTCTGAATTCGGGTGTCACGGCGGTCGCCTATGAGACGGTAACGGATGAGCGCGGCGGCCTGCCGCTGCTTGCACCGATGTCGGAAGTGGCTGGCCGCCTGGCGATCCAGGCAGGCGCGACATCGCTGCAGAAGGCGAACGGCGGCCGCGGCATCCTGCTCGGCGGCGTGCCCGGCGTGCTGCCCGCCAAGGTCGCGATCATCGGTGGCGGCGTCGTCGGCCTGCATGCCGCCAAGATGGCGACCGGTCTCGGCGCCGACGTCACGATCCTCGACCGGTCGATCCCGCGCCTGCGCCAGCTCGACGACATCTTCAACGGCCGCGTCCACACGCGCTATTCGACGATCGATGCGCTGGAAGAAGAGGTCTTTTCCGCCGATCTGGTCATCGGTGCGGTGCTCATCCCGGGCGCTGCCGCGCCGAAGCTCGTCACCCGTGAAATGCTGTCGGGCATGAAGAAGGGCGCCGTCATCGTCGATGTCGCGATCGACCAGGGCGGCTGCTTCGAGACCTCGCATGCGACGACGCATTCCGAACCGACGTTCGAGGTGGACGGCGTTGTCCATTACTGCGTGGCGAACATGCCGGGTGCCGTGCCGATCACGTCCACCCACGCGCTCAACAACGCGACGCTCCAGCACGGCCTGCAGCTCGCGGACCGCGGTCTCAAGGCGATTGCCGAAGATCGCCATCTGCGCGCCGGCCTCAACGTCCATAAGGGCCGCATAACCAATGCTCCGGTCGCCGAAGCGCTCGGCTACGACGTTCATGCGCCCGAGGCCGCCCTCAACGTCGCCTGAGGCAATCCCTCGAGCATTATGCAGTCAGGTGGAATCACCTGACGTCGCACAAATGCGGCAAAAACAAACAGGTAGAGCGGTGGCGCGAACGCATGTGAGCGCATTCCGCTCTCGCCATCAGGCCCGGCGCTTGTCTGCGCCGGGCTCTTCTCGGTCGGCTTCGATGCGGCACTGGTAGCAATTGTACTTCGCGGAGCGCACATGGACGAAAGTGACGTCCGGTCGCGCCAGCAACGCCACGGCACGTTCTACGAGCCCTTCCGCCGAGACGATCCCGCCGGTGCCGTAGACGATACGCTCATCCGCATCATATCCGCGCAGCAGGTAGTCCTTGCTGGACGTCAGAATGGCCGGGAGCGAGCGTTCGTCATGCGCGGGGCATTTATCGGCGTGCATGAAGATCGGCCCGGTTTCAGCGTAAGCTTGCGCTGACGCAAAAGGACGATAGGCCAGGATCAGATAGGCCTCGCCGGCATCGACGTTGCGCAGGCAATGCCTGCACGGCACACCGTCGCCATCCGAAACGCGGCGCTCGGGCGGATTGCCATAGGCGTCACTGCCGCCTTGCTGCAGCCGTTCGGCTTCGTCGTCGGGCATTGCAATATAACGCAGTGGCATCGCGCCTCTCCTCAACCGATCCGTTGAGGAGAGAATGTCCGCGTTGGTGCCGCGGCGACACCCGAAACTTGCGTGGTTCAGAGCTTCTTCGCGAAATCGAGCAGCTCGTCGTCGCTCAGCGGCTCGACGACTATTTCGCTCGTCGCAACCGGTGAGAAGCCGAATTGTTGATAGAGTTGCAGCGCGCGGGGATGGTCGAGACTGTTGGTCGTGACCTTGACCTTGCCGGGGTTCACGGCCCATGCCTCGAACAGCGCCTGCAGCAGGAACCACTTACCGAGCCCGAGGCCCAGGGCATGTTCCATGAGTCCGAAATGGGTCATTTCGACGACGTCGTCTTCGAGCTGGTGCAGTTCGAAGAACCCGGCCGGGGCGCCGTTGACGTAGAGCACCGTAAGCGTCGTCCGCTTGTCGTGCAGGATCGCCGTGAGCTCCTCGTCGTTCATGCGCAGACGCTCCGCCCAGTGCCAGCGCTTGCCGACGCCGAGATAGAGGAAGCGATAGTAGGCGAGCGGAATGTCCGACACGCGCAGGACCGCCGTCTGTATGTTGATGGGCATTGGAAGGCTTTGCTTCGGCGGTGACGTCATCTCGAGTTCGGTCACGTGCGCCGTCAGCGCGCCAGGCTTCGACCCTTTCATGGTTCTCACTCTTTACCTGTTGCGACCGGAGTGTCCGGCCGCCCGCCCCATTCCGACCAGGAACCATCATAAAGCGTATTGGCCGTATGTCCCAAGGATTGAAGCGCAAGGGTGATGATGGCGGCGGTTACGCCGGATCCGCAGGTGGTCACGACCGGCTTCGTCAGGTCGATGCCGGCCTCTTCGAAGGTGCGCCGGAGCGCGTCGAGGCTCTTCAGCCTGCCGTTCTCCGAAAATACGCCGGAGGGCAGGCTTCTGGCGCCCGGCATATGGCCGGAGCGGATTCCCGCCCGCGGCTCGGGCTCCTCGCCGGTGAAGCGTCCTGCGCCGCGGGCGTCGGCTACCTGCGCAAGGCGGTTTTCGACGATATCCCTCATGCGCTCGAACGAGGTCACCGCCTCCCGATTGAAGGTCGGCTTGAAGGCGCGCGGCGCGGGCGTCGGGACCTCGGTCGTCGTCGGTCTTCCCTCCGCTTTCCAGCCGTCCATTCCTCCGTCGAGAACGAACACGTTCTTCGCGCCCATGATGCGAAACATCCACCAGACCCTCGGCGCGGTGAAGATACCCGGTCCGTCATAGACGACGATCGTGTCGTCCTCGCCGATACCCATTGCCCCGACGGCCCCGGCGAATGCCTCCGGCGAGGGCAGCGTGTGCGGCAGGCCGCTCGTCTGGTCGGCGATTGCGTCCTGGTCGAAGAAGATCGCTCCGGGAATGTGCGCCGACCGGTATTCGGTCCGCGGATCGCGATTCTGCGCCGGCAGGTACCAGGAGGCGTCCAGAATCTTGACCGCCGGATCGCCGAGGCGCTGTTCGAGCCATTCCGCGGAAACGACAAAGCTGCTCTTGTTATCGTTGTGGCCGTTCATTGTCGTCCTTCCATCGATCCGGAGCGGAATGCGCTAAAATGCGTTCGCGCCACCACTCTATCTGTTTGTCTTTGCCGCATTTGTGCAACGTGAGGTGATTCCACCCGACTGCAAAGATGCCCTAGGCGCCGGCCCGGTTCTCGGCCGTCCCGAAGCGTATTCTGAAGCGTCGGTTCTCCTTGCCCTTCTTCTCGATCTTGGCGATGTGGATCGCGCCCACTTCCTGCGTCTCGGAGACATGGGTGCCGCCGCAGGGCTGGCTGTCGATCGCGGAATTTTCGCCGATGCAGACGAGGCTCACCCGGCCGAGGCCCATTGGCGGGCGGACGTTCTTGGACTTGACGATGCCCGGATTGGCTGAAAGCTCCTCGTCGGTGATCCACTGGACGTAGACCGGATGGTTCTCCTCAACGAGCTTCATCAGTGCCGCTGTCACCTGGTCCTTGTCGATCGTTTCGCTCATGTCGAAATCGACCCGGCTTTCCTCCTCGCCGACCGCCGCGCCGGTGATCGGGAAGGGGCAGACGACCGAGAGCAGGTGGCAGGCCGTATGCATGCGCATCAGTCGGTAGCGCCGCGGCCAGTCGATGTGGAGGACGAGCGGCTCGCCGACCGCCGGCACGGGCTGTCCCTCCGCGGGTACATGCACGATGACGTCCTTGGTCGTCCCGTGGCGCGTTTCGGCAATGAGGATCCGGCTGCCGTCCGCCCGTTCCAGGAAGCCCGTGTCGCCGGGCTGTCCGCCGGAGGTGGCGTAGAAGCACGTCTGGTCGAGTTCGATCCCGCCATCCTCCAGGATTGCCGTCACGCTTGCTTCACAGGTCGAAAGGTAGAAATCGTCGCGGAAGAGGGCAGTCACGGTCCTGGTCATGGCATGGCTATCCAACTGGTTCGTACGGAACGGTTATGGTCGAAGCCGTCTTCAACCAGGCGGGGACCGGCAGGCCCTTGGAGGTCAGGAAATCCGGGTTGAAGAGCTTCGACTGGTAGCGGTTACCATAGTCGCAGAGGATCGTCACGATCGTATGTCCCGGCCCAAGCTCCCGGGCCAGCCTTACGGCGCCGGCGATGTTGATGCCGGTCGAACCGCCGACGCAGATGCCTTCCTTCTCGATGAGGTCGAAGACGTAGGGCACCGCTTCCGAATCGGGAATCTGGTAGGCGAAATCGGGCGTGAAGCCCTCGAGGTTGGCGGTGATCCGGCCCTGGCCGATGCCCTCGGTGATCGAACTGCCGCTCGCCTTGAGTTCCCCGTGAGCATAATAGTTGTAAAGCGCCGCACCCTCCGGATCGGCGATGCCGATCTTGATTGCGGGGTTGCGGGCGCGCAAGCCCTGCGCCACGCCGGCGAGCGTGCCGCCGGAGCCTACCGCGCAGATGAAGCCGTCGACCTTGCCGTCGGTGTCGCGCCAGATTTCCGGCGCTGTCGTTTCGACATGCGCGTCGCGATTGGCGACGTTGTCGAACTGATTCGCCCAGATGGCACCGTTCGGCTCGGTCTTCGCGAGTTCGGCGGCGAGCCTGCCGGAGATCTTCACGTAGTTGTTGGGGTTCCTGTAGGGCACCGCCGGAACTTCGACCAGTTCGGCGCCGAGCAGGCGCAGCGCGTCCTTCTTCTCCTGGCTCTGGGTCTCGGGAATGACGATGACGGTGCGGTAGCCGAGCGCGCTGGCGACGACGGCGAGACCTATGCCGGTATTGCCGGCCGTGCCCTCGACGATCACGCCGCCCGGCCGCAACTGCCCGGACTGCTCCGCCTGGCGGATGATCCAGAGCGCCGCCCGGTCCTTCACCGATTGGCCGGGGTTGAGGAATTCCGCTTTGCCGAGGATGGTGCAGCCGGTCGCTTCGGAAACGGCCTTGAGCCGGATCAGCGGCGTATTGCCGATTGCTTCGAGCACGGACGGAAGAGCAGGCATTTTGAAACCTCACACTGGACGGAACGGATGCCGGGCCTAGAGCCAAGCATTAACCTCGACGAACGGCAAGCCGATAAACATTTGTTCCAGGAGCAGGATCGCCGAAATATTGGCGTGTTTTCGGCTCAGGCTGTTCCACAGGCAAGAAATAGCGTTTCGCAGCATTCCTGTCCCGGGCAAAAAACGTCTCAGGTGTCGATCGACGGGCGGGAAGCGGAGAATGCGGGCAGCCGCTTGCCGTCGGAGAGGGGAGGCGACCCGGCCGAATGATGCGTCCGGTCATGGAGCAAAACCCCGTCGACGTGCGAGGCAGAAATGGAAACCGTATTTACCGCCCGGCCCGAACATGGATTGGTGTGGATCACCGGAGCAAGCTCCGGGATCGGACGCGCCGTGGCGCTCAGGCTAATCGAGGAAGGCTACTCGGTCGTCGTCACCGCACGAAGCCATGAAAAGCTGGTCGAACTGCAGCACGAGACGACTGGCCCGGGCAGGATGATCGTCCTCGATGGCGATGTCACCGATCCGCTCGACATGGAACGGTTGCTGGCGGCGATCGAATACGAGTACGGCCAGGTGGCGCTCGCCATCCTCAATGCCGGCGTCGTCATCCCGGTGCGTGGCGACGATCTCAATCGCGCGGCCTTCGACAAGAGTTTCGCCGTCAATCTTCACGGCGTCGTCAACTGCCTTGTGCCCCTGGTCGAGCACATGAAGGCGAAGGGGCATGGCCAGATCGCCATCATGGCCTCGGTGGCCGGTTACGGCGGCACGCCGATGAACGCTGCCTACGGTGCGAGCAAGGCGGCACTCATCAACATGGCGGAAAGCCTGAAATTCGACCTCGACCGCATCGGCATCCGCCTGCAACTGATCTGTCCCGGCTTCGTCGACACGCATGGAACGGTCAAGGGCTTTCAGAGGCCCGCGCTGGTGAGCGTCGAAGAGGCCGCGGACCGGATATGCCTCGGGCTCAAGTCTGCGCGCTTCGAGATCACCTTTCCGAAGCGCTTCACCTATTTGGTCAAGGCACTGCAGATCCTGCCTTACGGCGCCTATTTCGCCCTTCTCGACTGGCTCGTGCCCTGGCGGATAGCCGCTGCTTCTGCGCCGAAGAACAAGCATTCCGGCCCCGATGGGCGGCCGCGTCAGGCGGTGTGAAGCACCAGCACCGCACCGAAGATCATGAGGAGGCCTGCCCAGCCGATCGGTTTCAGCCTTTGTCCGAAAAAGAGGCGGCCGCAGATGGCCGTGCCGAAGATGCCGGTCGCGCCGAGAACCGCATAGGCGACAGCCAGGTCCATGCCCTTGACCGCCTCGGCAAGCAGCGCGAAGGCGGCGAGCACCAGGGCAATCGACAGCGCCCCCCAGCCGCGGCGGGCAAAGCCATCCGATTTGGTGGAGGCGAGATTTGCCGCAACGTCGAGGATGCCCGCCATGACCGCGAAAGCGAAAGAGAAGCCGGAGGCCGTCATCGGATCGATTCCCCGGTCGCTACGGCGTCTTCGCCGCTCTTGCCGGCATTGACGAGGAGAATGCCTGCAACGGCCATTGCCAGACCGAGCATCTCGCGGCCGGTCAGTTCATGGCCGAAGACAAACACGGAAACGAGCGTGACGAGCGCGACACCGGACCCTTCCCAGATCGCATAGGCGATGCCGACCGGGATTGTTTTCACGGCCCTTGCCAGGAAGACGTAGGAGAGGGCGATCGACGCATACATGACCGCGTGTCCGTAATAGGAGCCTGCGACGGAAGCCGCCTTCATGACGGTGAGGCCGACGATCTCGGTTGCTATAGCGAGGATGAGGAATAGCCATGCAAGAGGCATGATGGACCTTCGTGAGGAAACAATCGGAAACCGGCAGAAAGAGCCATTCGGGTCTTTGCCGCGAACGGCTCCCCATGCGCAATTCAAAAGGCTACGGCAACCTCGTGCCTATGGGAGCGCGAAGACGAATTCTCGATTCCGCCATCTCTGTCAACGGCAGCGTCTTCCTCCTCCGCCGACAATAATCTTGTGAAAAATCCGAGACTAGGGCACAATTTCTGAACGCATCTGAAGTGCGGCGCTATCGCAAATCTGGCCGTCTCGCGCCGAGTTACAGTTCGCGTGGGAGCGTCGGCGTCGATGGATCAGGGGTTTTTTCTTCTGTTTGCCACGGTGTCCGTGATCACGGCCCTGACCGTGGTCCTGGCGCGAAACCCCGTTCACAGCGCCTTGGCGCTGATGGCCTGCTTCCTGCAGATCTCGGCGATCTTCGTCCTCCTCGAGGCGCCGTTGCTCGCGGTCATCCAGATCTTCGTCTATGTCGGCGCGATCATGGTCCTGTTCCTGTTCGTGATCATGATGATCGATGTGCGCGAAGCGGTGCTGCAGCGGTTCGTCCCGGGCGGCAACCTGCCGGCACTCGTGCTGCTCGTCCTGCTCGGGGTCGAGATGCTGGTCCTGGTGCTGTTGAGCGAGCGCTTTTCGGTCACCGAGCCCGTCGCCACCCGCGGCGGCGAGATCAGAGCGCTCAGCACGACACTTTTCGCCGACTATCTCCTGCCGTTCGAGGTCGCCTCGGTCATCCTGCTGGCGGCGCTCGTCGGTGCGATCGTGCTGGCGCGCAAGGAGTCGGGATGATGGTTCCACTCTGGTGGTACATTTCGCTCGCGGTCGTCCTCTTCGTGATCGGAGCTGCGGGCGTGCTTCTCAGGCGCAATATCCTGGTGGTGCTGATGTCGCTGGAGTTGCTGCTCAACTCGGTCAACATCAATTTCATCGCCTTCGGGCGCTATTACTACGACGACTTCCGCGGACAGGTCTTCGCGATCTTCGTCATCGCAATCACCGCGGCGGAGGTTGCCGTCGCCCTCGGCATCCTGGTCGCCCTCGTGAGGAACAAGTCCACCCTCAAGGTCGACGATGTGACCATGATGAAAGGATAGCGGCTTGGACCCGGTGCTATCAATCCGGCCGCTTTTAGCCGTCGCCGTCGCCTCTCTGGCGGCCCTTTCGGTCCTTCTCTTGCACAACCGCGAGAAACTGCGCGACCTCGTCTCGCCCGTGGCCGCGGTCCTCATGTTCGCGATCGTCGCCTCCATGGCACCGACGGTTCTGGCGGGCGGGACCGTCGATCTGCGGCTGTTCGAGATCCTGCCCGGAATCGACCTGGCTTTCCGTGTCGACGCGCTCGGCATGGTGTTCGCCACGGTATCGTCGCTGTTGTGGATCGTGGCCGCGGTCTATTCGATCGGTTACATGCGGCACCTGAACGAGCATGCGCAGACCCGCTTCTACGCCTGCTTCGCCTTGAGCCTCGCGGCGGCTGTCGGCGGCGCCTTTTCCGCCAATCTGTTCACTCTGGTGATCTTCTACGAGGTGCTCAGCCTCGTCACCTATCCGCTCGTCTACCACCACGAGGACGAGGAGGGATGGGCGGGCAGCCGCAAGTACCTCGTCTACCTGATGGGCGCCTCGAAAAGCGTTCTTCTCGCCGCCCTGGCGCTGACATACCACATCGCCGGATCGCTCGATTTCAGGGCGGGCGGACTGTTGGCGGGCGCCGATGCCTCGCCGGCGCTGCTGACGGTCGTCTATTTCTGCTATCTCTTCGGTTTCGCCAAGGCGGCGGTGATGCCGATGCACGCCTGGCTGCCGGCAGCGATGGTGGCGCCGACACCCGTCAGCGCGCTCCTGCATGCAGTGGCCGTCGTCAAGATGGGCGTTTTCTGCGTGCTGCGGGTGATCTTCAACGTCTTCGGCGTCGGGCTCGTGGGCGACCTTGGGCTCGGCATCGCCACGGCCTATCTGGTTTCGTTCACCATCCTGATGGCCTCGGTCTATGCGCTGACGCGCGATGACCTGAAGGCGAGGCTCGCCTATTCCACGGTCAGCCAGCTCTCCTACATCGTCCTCGGCGCAGTGCTGTTGTCGCCGGTCGCCATGGTCGGCGGGATCATCCACATCGCCGCGCACGCCTTTTCCAAGATCACGCTGTTTTTTTGCGCCGGTTCGATCTATTGCGCCTCGGGAAAGCGCAAGATCAGCGACATGGCCGGCATCGGCCGGCGGCTGCCCTGGACGATGGGGGCATTCTTCGTCGCGTCGCTCTCCATGATCGGCATCCCGCCGACGGCAGGCTTCGTCAGCAAGTGGTATCTGGCCGAGGGTTCGGTGGAGGCCGGGCAGGTCGCATTCCTGCTCGTGCTGCTGACGAGCTCGGTCCTCAACGCCGCCTATTTCCTGCCGGTCAGCTATTCCGCCTTCTTCGAGGCGGAGAGCGGCGAGGGGCACGCGACGGTGCGCGAAATTCCGCTGGTGACGGTGCCGCTGGTCGCGACCGCCTTCCTGTCGGTGCTGATGGGCATTTTTCCCGATTATTTTCTCACGCTCGCGAACGGAGTGGTCAGATGATCAAGCGTATCGTCGACTTCTTTGGTGACGAGGAACATGCGAGGCAGCGGCGCCGCCTGTTCTATCTGGTGCTCGTGCTGATCGTCATCGCCGACTTCCTGGTCCCCCGCGAACACGCCGAGTATCCATGGGAGCGCCTTCCGGGCTGGTCGGCCGTGTACGGCTTCGTCTCCTGCGTGCTGCTGATATTCGTTTCCAAGTTCCTCGGCCATCAGGGCGGGCTCATGCGGCGCGAGGACTATTATGACTGATTTCGTCCACCCGGCCGCCATCTTCATTCTCGGCGCCCTGCCGGTCCCGTGGCTTCGAGGCACGATCCGGCAGGCCTACCTCGTGCTGATCCCGCTGATGGCGATCCTCGCCGTCATGACGATGGAGCCCGGCAGCTATGGCGCGGCGCGGTTCATCGGGCATGAAGTTCTCGTCGCGAAGGTCGACAAGCTCGCCATCGTCTTCGCGACCGTCTTCACCATCATGGCGCTGATCGGTACGGTCTACGCCCTGCACCTCACCAGCGCCGGCCAGCATGTGGCCGCCTTCGTCTATGTCGGCAGCGCGCTCGGGGTAGTGTTCGCCGGCGACTACCTGACCCTCTACCTGTTCTGGGAGGGCATGGCCTTCGCCTCCGCCTACCTTGTTTTCGCCAGGGGCAGCAGGCAGGCGATCCGCGCCGCGTTCCGCTACCTCATGGTCCATGTCACGGGCGGGGTCGTCCTGCTTGCCGGCATCCTTCTGCATGGAGCGTCCGCCGGCTCGCTGCTGTTTGGCCCGATCGAAGGGCCCCTCGGCCTTGGCGCCTATCTGATCCTGTTCGGCTTCGTCCTCAATGCCGCGGTCCCGCCGCTCAATGCCTGGCTCACCGACGCCTATCCGGAGGCGACCGTCACCGGGGCGGTGTTCATGAGCGCCTTCACCACCAAGACGGCCGTCTATGTGCTGGCACGCGTGTTCCCGGGTACCGAGCTCCTGGTCTGGCTTGGCACGGTGATGGCGCTCTACGGCGTCGTTTACGCGGTGCTCGAGAACGACTGTCGTCGGCTGCTCGCCTATCACATCGTCAGTCAGGTGGGCTACATGGTCGCGGGCGTCGGCATCGGCACCGAACTGGCGGTGAACGGCGCCACCAGCCACGCCTTCGCGCATATCCTCTACAAGGCGCTCCTCTTCATGGGAGCGGGGGCGGTGATCCACGTCACGGGACGACGCAAGCTCACCGAGCTCGGCGGGCTCTACAAGGCCATGCCGCTGACCGTGGCGCTCTACATGGTCGGCGCCTTCGCGATATCGGCATTCCCGTTCTTCTCGGGCTTCGTCAGCAAATCGATGGTGGTGGCTGCCGCCGGGCAGGATCACCGGGCGCTGGTGATGCTGGCGCTGACGATGGCCTCGTCCGGGACGTTCCTGCACACCGGCCTCAAGCTTCCTTACTACATGTTCTTCGGTACGGACCGGAAACTGGAGGCGCGGGAGCCGCCGGGCAACATGCTGGTGGCGATGAGCATGGCGGCGGCGCTCTGCATCGCGATCGGTGTGTTCCCGGGACCGCTTTATGCGCTTCTGCCCTATCCGGTCGACTTCGAGCCCTATACCGGGTCGCATGTCACCGAAAGCCTCGGAATCCTGATGTTCACCGCTTTGGGATTCGTGTTGTTCCTCCGGGCGCTCGACCCGGAGAACACGATCAGCCTCGATACCGACTGGTTCTATCGCAAGGCCGCCCGCGCCTTCATGTGGTTCGCCGAAAGGCCGCTGGCGCGCTACGAGAAGGCGGTGAGCAGCGTATCCGAGACGGCGGCGCTGCCTTTCCTGCATGGGACCGCGCGCGCGGGGCTCAGGCTCGATCTGAACGCCGTCGACGGCGCGGTAAACGGCATCGCTCGTTCGATCCTCGATGGCGGCGGCGTGCTGCGGCGGCTGCAGACCGGCGTCGTGACCCATTACGCGCTGGCGATGATCGCCGGCGTGATCGCGGCCACTGCCGTCTTCGCCGTCGTGTGGCAATAGGGGGGAGCAATGACGTTGCCGCTGCTCAGCCTCATCGTCTTCCTGCCCGCCGCCGGTGCTGCGGTCCTGATGTTCCTGCGCAACGACGATGCGGTGCGATGGATCGCACTCGGCTTCACCCTGCTCGATTTCGCCCTCGCGGTCGCGATGCTGGTCGGCTTCGACACCACCACCCATGAGATGCAGTTCACCGAGACGCGGCCATGGGTGCCGGCGCTCGGGATCACCTATGCGCTCGGCGTCGACGGCATCAGCGCGCTCTTTGTGTTTCTGAGCGCCCTGTTGGGCTGGATCTGCGTGCTCGCCTCGTGGGCCGCGATCGACCGCAAGGTGAAGGAGTTCATGGTCAGCCTGCTTTCCATGCAGGCGCTGATGCTGGGAGTGTTCTGCGCGCTCGACCTCTTCCTGTTCTACGTCTTCTGGGAGGCGATGCTGATCCCGATGTATCTCATCATCGGCGTCTGGGGCGGGGAGGGCCGGGTCTATGCGGCGTTCAAGTTCTTCCTCTACACGCTTGCCGGCAGCCTCCTGTTCCTGGTCGGCGTGATCGTGCTCTATTTCCAGGGCGGCCAGACCTTCGACATCCTCGCCCTGACGGCGCGGGATTTGCCGTTTCATGTCCAGTCCTGGCTGTTCTTCGCTTTCCTGATCGCCTTCGCCGTCAAGGTGCCGATGGTCCCGGTCCATACCTGGCTGCCCGACGCGCATGTGCAGGCGCCGACGGCCGGCAGCATCATTCTTGCCGGCGTGCTCCTGAAGATGGGCGCCTACGGGTTCCTGCGGTTTTCGTTGCCGATGCTGCCGGACGCGTCGCTCTATTATTCGACGCTGATGCTGGCGCTTTCGGCGCTTGCGATCGTCTATGGCGGTTTTCTGGCGCTTGCGCAGGACGATCTGAAGAAGCTGGTGGCCTATTCCAGCATCAGCCACATGGGCTTCGTGACGCTCGGGATCTTCGCGCTGAACCTGCGCGGTCTGGAGGGCGGCATCCTGCAGATGTTCAACCATGGGGTGACGACCGGCGCATTGTTCCTGTTCGTCGGCCTGATCTACGAGCGAACCCATACGCGCAGCATCGCCGACTATGGCGGGCTGATGAAGGTGGCGCCGGTCTATACCGCGTTTCTTGCCTTGTTCACCCTGTCGTCGATGGCGCTGCCGGGCACGAATTCGTTCGTGGGCGAATTGCTGGTGCTGACGGGCGGGTTCGCGGCCAGCCCGGCCTTCGGCGCCGCCGCGGTTCTCGGCGCCTTGCTCGGCGCGGCTTATCTGCTCGGCATGTATCGCAAAGTCGCGCTAGGGCCCGCGGACGCCCGCGCCCGGTTCAAGATACACGACGTGAACGGCCGCGAGTTGGTTGCGATCCTGCCGCTGGCGGTCTTCGTTCTTTGGGTCGGGCTCTATCCGAAGCCCTTTCTCGGCATCATCGACGCCTCGGTGAAGCATCTCTTGGTGCAGGTGCACGGTAACGGGAGCAGCCCATGACGGCCGCCGCGCTTTTGCAGTCGGTCCTGGCGAGCCTGCCGGAGATCCTGGTCGTCAGCGGGGCCTGCATCCTGCTGATTGCGGGACAATTCGTGCGGAAGGGGCAGGAAGATCTGCTCGTCTGGGCGTCGGTCGCTGTCGTGTTGATCGCGACCTTGAGCACACTCATGCTGGCGGGCGAGGCGCGGCCCGCCTATGCCGGCATGTTCGTCGCCGATCGCTTCGCGGCCTTCTTCAAGTGCGTGTTCTACCTCGCCACGGTCCTGACGTTCCTTCTTTCGCGAAAATATGCGGACATAGAAGGGATCGGCAGCAGCGAATACTACGTCCTGCTGCTCTTCGCGCTTACGGGAATGATGATCATGGCCTCGGCGACCGATCTCCTTTCGATCTTCGTCGGCCTCGAACTGATGGTGCTCTGCACCTATGTGCTGACCGGATTCCTGCGGCGGGAGCGACGCTCGAACGAAGCGGCGCTGAAATACGTGATCCTCGGCGCGGTCTCGACCGGGATTTTCCTTTACGGCGTGTCGCTCGTCTACGGGCTCACCGGGACGACGCAGCTTGACGGGATGGCGCGGGCAGTGACCGAAGATCCGCTCGATCCCGCCTTGTTGCTGGCCGTGGTCTTCATCGTCGCGGGGCTCGTCTTCAAGGTCGGCGCGGTACCGTTCCACATGTGGGTGCCGGATGTCTATGAAGGTGCGCCGACGACGGTCACCGCCTTCATGTCGGTGGGGCCCAAGGCGGCGGGCTTCGCGGTGATCCTGAGGGTCTTCCTCAACCCGCTGGTCCAGGCCTCGGATGCATGGATCATCGTCGCGCTGATTGCTGTGGCGACGATGGCGGTCGGCAGTTTCGTGGCGCTGGTGCAGGACAATTTCAAACGGCTGCTTGCCTATTCCAGCATCGCCCATGCCGGCTTCGCCATTTTCGGCGTCGTGGCCGGCGGCGCCGACGGGATCGCCAGCGTGATGCTCTACCTGCTGATCTACGCCTTCATGAATCTCGGCATCTTCGCCGCCGTCATCATGATGCGCAACGGCGATTTCTCGGGCGAGGTCATCGACGACTACGCGGGTTTCGGCAAGTCGCATTCCGGGCTCGCGCTTCTGATGCTCATCTATCTGTTCTCGCTGGCCGGCATTCCGCCGACGGCCGGCTTCTTCGCCAAGTTCTACGTGCTCACCGCGCTCGTCGAGCGCGGCTTCGTGGTGCTGGCGGTGATCGCAGTGCTGTTGAGCGCCGTCGCCGCCTATTTCTATATCCGCGTCGTCATGGTGATCTACATGCGCGAGCCCCAGAGGGTGTTCGAGCCGGCATTGACGCCGCTCGTCCGCGCCACGCTTGCCGTCACCGCCCTCGGCACGATCGGCATCGGCCTGTTTCCCGCGTGGTTTCTGGGGCTCGCCCAGCAATCGGTGTTCGGGGGGTAGGGGCCGGGTCAGTGCGCAAGGCGGGTGCCGATCCCGCCTAATCGATTGGATTTGCAATGATCCGCCCGACAGAATAGAGTCAAAGTGTAGAAGGATTGCCCAAGTCGCCACTCGGGGGCGACGGCATTTTCGGCCCCGAAGGTTTGATGGCGGCCTGAGCAAAGCTCTTGTTGTGTGCCGGGGCGTTGCGACATGACGGCAATTGAGTTCCTGCCGGTTCTCATCATGGTCGCCGGAATTGTTCTGGTGGCGGTGGCGACGCTTTTCGTCTCGTCGCTGTTGCGCCCGTCCAACCCCTATCGCGCTAAGAACCTGCCCTATGAATGCGGCATGGATCCGGCAGGCGAGGCCGCCGGGGGCCGCTTCAGGGTGCCGTTCTTCATCCTCGCGATCCTGTTGGTGGTTTTCGATGTCGAGGCGATGTTCCTCTTTCCGTGGGCGGTCGTCCTGAAAGAGATCGGCCTCGTAGGCTATATCGAGATGTTCGTCTTCATCTTGTTGCTGCTCGTGGGCTTTGCCTATGCCTGGCTGAAGGGAGCGCTGGAATGGGAGGAGTGAACGACACGATCCGCGACAGCGTCCTGTTCACCACGGCCGACAGCATCATCGGCTGGAGCCGGAGGTCGGCGCTGTGGCCCGAGACCTTCGGGATTGCCTGCTGCGCCATCGAGATGATCTCGGCCGGTTGCGCCCGCTACGATCTCGACCGGTTCGGCGTGGTGTTCCGTCCGTCACCCCGGCAGTCCGACGTGATGATCATCGCCGGCACGATCACGCGGAAGTTCGCGCCGGTGGTGCGCCGGCTTTACGACCAGATGCCGGAGCCCCGCTGGGTCATCGCCATGGGCACCTGCGCCATCTCGGGCGGGGTCTATAACACCTATGCCGTGGTGCAGGGAGCGGAGACCTTCGTGCCGGTGGACGTGCATGTGCCCGGCTGTCCGCCGCGGCCCGAGGCGCTGATGCACGGCTTCCTCATGCTTCAAGAGAAGATCAAGAGATCGCGCGCGCTGACGGGCACGGCTCTCGATCGGGCTGCCGTCTCATGAGTGCGGAGCCGTCCCTCAATCGCGCTCCGATCATGGAGCGCTTCGAAGGAGTGATCGAGGATCTCGGCAGCGCCCACGGCATCGAGATCTTCGCCGTGCCGCCGGAGACGATCGTTGAGTTCTGCCGGTTCCTGAAAGAACATCCGGCCCTTCAATTCAATTTCCTCTCGGACATTTGCGGCGTCGACCGTTATCCCGAAACGCCGCGCTTCGAGACGGTGTACCACCTCTATTCGCTGCCCAACAAATGGCGCGTTCGCATCAAGTGCCGGCTGGGCGATCCGCCGCGGGTTCCCTCGGTCACGGGCGTCTGGCGCACCGCCAACTGGCATGAGCGCGAAGCCTGGGACATGTACGGCATCCGGTTCGAGGGGCACCCTGATCTCCGCCGCATCTACATGTGGGAGGGCTTCGAGGGCTTTCCCCAGCGCAAGGATTTCCCGCTCAGGGGCTTCAAGGACAAGCTGAACCCCTTCGGTGTCGAAGGTCCGCCGCCAACCGAGCCCGACCTTGCCACCAGGGAGATACCGCGAGGATGAGGAAAAGTGTGTGCGGTTTTCGGCCCGCATCCCGCTCGAACCGATCTGAAGGAGGCCGTTGACGACGGAGAGTCGAGATGACCGAAGTCACCGAGCTCATGAGGCCGGAAGGCGAGGCGCTCAATACCAAGGAAGTGCTTCTCAACCTCGGCCCGCAGCACCCCAGCACCCATGGGGTTCTCCGGCTCGTCCTCGAGCTCGACGGCGAGATCGTCGAGCGCGTCGATCCGCATATCGGCTATCTTCATCGCGGCACCGAAAAACTCGCGGAAAGCTTCACCTACACCCAGATCTTCCCGCTGACCGACCGGCTCGACTATGTCTGCCCGCCGTCGAACAACCTGGCCTTCGCGCTTGCGGTGGAGAAGCTCCTCGGCATCGAGGCACCGATCCGGGCGCAATATATCCGCGTGATGATGGCGGAGCTCGCACGGATTTCCGGCCATCTTCTGATCACCGGCGCGCTGCCGATGGACCTCGGTGCCATGACCGCGCTGCTTTACGCCATGCGCGAGCGCGAGATGATCATGGATCTCATGGAGATGATTACCGGTGCGCGCATGCATACGTCCTTCTGCCGGGTCGGCGGCGTGCGCGAGGACCTGCCGGAAGGATTCCTCCCGAAGATCAGGGAGTTCTGCGCGATCTTCCCCAACCGCATCCGTGACTATGAGCGGCTGGTCGAGGACAACCGGGTGTTCCTGAAGCGTACGCAAGGCGTCGGCGTGATTTCCGCCGAGGACGCCATCGACCTGGGCTTGAGCGGCCCCAACCTGCGCGCCTCCGGCGTCGACTGGGACATTCGGCGTGACGAGCCTTACGAAGTCTACGACCGGCTCGCCTTCAACGTCATCACCCGCAAGGAGGGCGATTGCTTCGCGCGCTGGCAGTGCCGGGTCGACGAGATGCGCGAGAGCGTCCGGATCATCGAGCAATGCATCGAGCAGATGCCGGAAGGGTTGTTCCAGGTCGACATGCCGACGATCGCCTTCCCGGTGGACAAGGAACGGGTGCATTGCTCGATGGAGGCGCTGATCCAGCATTTCGACCTGTCGGCCTATGGCTTCGACGTCCCTCCGGGCGAGGTCTATTCGGCGATCGAGGCGCCGAAGGGCGAGCTCGGGTTCTACATCATCAGCGACGGATCGCCGAAGCCGTTCCGCATGAAGGTCAGGGCACCGTCCTTCGTCAATCTTCAGGCATTGTTCGGGGTCACCAACGCCCGCTACCTAGCGGACATGATCGCCGTGCTCGGCAGCATCGACCCCGTGATGGCGGAGGTGGACAAGTAGCAGGGAGGGCAGGTTCGGATGACGATGCGCGAAAAGATCGAAGAGGCGGCGGCACGCTATCCCGACCGGCGCTCGGCGATCATGCCAGCGCTGCTGATCGCGCAGGAGGAGCATGGCCATCTGCCCGGTCCCGTGCTGGAAGAGGTCGCCGAGATTCTCGGTGTCGAGAGGATCTGGGTCTTCGAGCTCGCGACCTTCTACACGCTCTTCCATACGGAGCCGGTCGGCCGGTTCCACCTGCAGCTTTGTGACAATGTCTCCTGCATGCTGTGCGGATCCGAGGACCTCTTGAAACACCTCGAAACGACCCTCGGGATCGGGAAGGGCGAGACCACTGCGGACGGGCTGTTCACGCTTTCCACCGTCGAGTGCCTCGGGGCCTGCGAGATGGCGCCGGTGATGCAAGTCGGCGACGATTACCACGGCAACCTCGACGTCGCGCGGCTGGACGCGCTGCTGCAGGGCCTCCGCGTTGCGGCAGGTCGCGTGACGAGCGTGGAGCACGCCTCCGCGCCGGCACCGGGAGAATAGCGCCATGTCGGAGCCGGTTCTTCTCAGGAATGTCGACGCAGCGGACGGCCATCTGCTGTCGACCTATGAGGCCGATGGCGGCTACCAGGCGCTCAGGAAAGCGCTTGGCGAGCACACGCCGGACGAAGTCATCGACCTCGTCAAGCAGTCGAACCTGCGCGGCCGCGGCGGGGCCGGGTTCCCGACGGGCATGAAATGGAGTTTCGTGCCGAAGGGGACCGACAGGCCGAAATACCTGTGCTGCAACGCCGACGAAGGCGAGCCCGGCACTTTCAAGGACAGGATCATCATGGAGCGTGATCCGCACCAGCTCATCGAGGGGCTGGCGGTCAGCGCCTACGCGATCGGCGCCGAAACCGCCTATGTCTATGTTCGAGGAGAATATGTAACGGCAATCCGCCGCCTTCAGCAGGCGATCGCCGAGGCGCACGCGAAGGGCTATCTCGGAAGGGGCGTGCTGGGCTCGGACTTCAATTTTTCCGTACACATCCACTGCGGCGCCGGCGCCTATATCTGCGGCGAGGAGACCGCGATGCTCGAGTCGCTCGAGGGCAAGCGGGCGCAGCCGCGCTTGAAGCCGCCGTTCCCCGCCGTGGCCGGGCTCTACGCCAGCCCCACGGTGATCAACAATGTCGAGACGCTCGCCTGCGTGCCGCATATCGTGACGCGCGGGCCGGCCTGGTTCCGGGGAATCGGCCCGGACAAGAGCCCGGGCCCGAAGCTCTATTGCGTGAGCGGCCAGGTGCGCAAACCCGGCCTCTATGAATTGCCGATGGGCATACTGTTGCGTGAACTCATCGAGGACCATGCCGGCGGTCCGCTGCCGGGACGCCGGATCAAGGCGGTGATCCCGGGCGGCGTCTCGGCGCCCGTCATCCCCGAGAGCGGGCTGGACGTGGGCATGGATTTCGACTCGCTCGCTGCCGCGGGATCGATGCTCGGCTCGGCCGGCGTCATCGTGATCGACGATACGGCCTGCATGGTCAAGGTCGCCACCCGGATCATCGAGTTCTTCCACCACGAATCCTGCGGCAAGTGCACGCCGTGCCGCGAAGGATTGAACTGGGCCGTGAAGGTGCTGCGCCGGATCGAGGCCGGGGAGGGCGCCCCTGGCGATCTCGAGCAGCTGGACAGGCTCTGCAAGGGCATTTTCGGCAACACGTTCTGCGCTCTTGGCGACGGTGCGGCGATGGGATTGCGGGCCGCCCTGAAGCATTTCCGCGATGAATTCGTCGCCCATATCGAGGCGCGGAGGTGCCCCTATCACTAATGCATGGCGCCCGGATGTGTGCAGCGGCTTTGGGACGACGACATGCATGAAAGCAGGACGACCACGCTGGATAAGGGCCGAGGAAAGATGGTTAGCGTTACGATCGACGAACAGACGCTTGAAGTTGAGGCGGGCTCGACCGTGCTGAAGGCCGCGGAGCGTCTTGGCGTCGAGATCCCGACCTTCTGTTACTGGAAGCGCCTACCGCCGCTCGCCTCCTGCCGCATGTGCCTGGTGGAGATCGAGGGGCAGCGGCGGCTGCAGCCGGCCTGCGCGACAGTGGCCACGGAGGGGATGGTGGTCAGGACGAATACGCCGCTGATCGAGGAAACGCGCGCGTCGATGCTCGACATGCTGCTCGCCAACCATCCTCTCGATTGCCCCATCTGCGACAAGGGCGGCGAGTGCGAGCTCCAGGATATGGTCATGGCCTATGGCCCCCGCAAAAGCGAATTCCGCGACCTGAAGCGCGTGTTCCACTCGAAGGACATCCGCCTGAGCCCCGTCATCATCATGAACGTCAACCGCTGCATCCAGTGCCAGCGCTGCGTGCGGATGTGCGAGGAAGTCGTCGGCGCGGTGGCGCTGGGCACGGTCGAAAAGGGCATGGACACTGCCGTCACCGGATTCGAGGGCAGTCTTGCGAGTTGCGACCAGTGCGGCAACTGCGTCGAGGTCTGCCCGGTCGGCGCGCTGATGAGCTTTCCTTACCGCTACAAGGCACGGCCCTGGGACCTTGCCGAGACCGATACGGTATGCCCGCATTGCGGCACCGGTTGCCAGCTCACCGTCGGCGCGCGCAAGGGCGAGTTCATGCGCGTCCGCTCGGACTGGGAGCACGGGGTCAACCGCGAAACGCTCTGCGTCCGCGGCCGCTTTGGGCTCGACTTCATCGAGAACCGCGAGCGCATCAAGCGACCGATGATCCGCCGCGACGGCGCGCTTACGCCGGTTTCCTGGGAGGAAGCGGGCGCCTACCTGCGCCGGCGCCTGTCGGCGGTCGAGGGCAGGGCGGCTGGCGGGCTGATCTCGCCGCGCCTGCCCAACGAGGTGCTCTATCAATTCCAGAAGCTGATGCGGACGGTATTCCACACCAACAACATCGACTGCTCGTCGCGCTGGTCGACGCCCGTCGACAGCTTGGGCCCGCTGGTGACAGGCTTCTATACGCGCGCGCCGCTCGCAGATGTGCTCGGCAACGACTGCGTCCTCGTCGTTGGCGGCAACGTGACCGAGGAGAACCCGGTTACCGAATACCTGCTGCGCGACGCCGCGCGACGGCGGCAGACCGGATTGCTCATGCTCTCGGCGCGGCCGTCGCGGCTCGATGCCGACGCTCGGGTGGCGGTTCGCGTGCCCCCGGGTGGGGAGGCGGCGAGCCTTGCGGCGGTGGCGGCCGGGCTCCTGGCGGATGCCGACGGCTTTGCGCACATCCGCGCGACGATTGGGGATGCGAGCGCCGGCGGTGAGGGGATCGATCGCCTGGTCGCCGAGCTCAAGAAGAGCCGCAGCGTCAGCGTGCTGGTCAGCGTCGAACTTCTGAGACTGCCGGAGGCGCGCCTGACGCTGCAGCAACTCAGCAGCCTGCTGCAGCTTCTCCGCCTGCTCGGCAAGGGGCCGGCGATGCAGTTCCTCTTCGACCGTGCCAACCAGATGGGCGCCTGGGACATGGGCGCCGTGCCGGGGCCATGGCCGGCAACCGACGCGGCATGCGCCGAACTTGCGCAGGACCGGGGCACCGAACTCCCCGCCGAAGCCGGCGCCGATCTCGATGCCATGCTGGACCTCTGTGTCGGCGGGCAAATGGGTGCGCTCTATATCGTCGGAACAGACCCGCTGATCTCCTATCCCGACCGGGATTTCATCAGCCGGGCGCTCGGCGCCGCCGACCTCCTCATCGTGCAGGATACCTTCCTCACGGATACGGCGGGTCTTGCCGAGGTCGTCCTGCCGGCGGCGGGCTATGGCGAAGAAGCAGGGACCTTCACCAATAATGAGGGCCGCATCCAGGTGGTCCGCAAATTCCGTGAGGCCGCCTTCGAGGCGCGGGGCAATCTGGCGATATTCGATTTCGTCGCGGCGCTCCGCGACAAGGTGCTGAAACCATCGGCGCAGGGGGAAATCTTCGACGAGATCGCCCGGCTGCTTCCGGCCTATCGCGGACTGAGGCAGGAAGAGCTCGGCGCCGACGGAGCATTCACCAGGAGTTCCGGAACGCTGACGGCTGACGCATTCTTCGCCGCACCGCCCGCGACGAGAGCGGCAGGCCGGCTGATGCTGATCACCGGCAACGGCCTCTTCCACAATGGATACCTGTCCGAACGCTCGGAAATCCTGAATACGGTCGCGGATGACCCTTACGTCGAGATGAGCGCTGAGGATGCCGCTGGGCTCGGTCTTTCGGATGGCGACCAGGTGGTCGTGCGCTCGGCCCAGGGTGAACTGGCGGCGAAGCTGAAGATCAACGGGCGCTTTCCAGGCGGCCTCGTGTTTGTTCCCGAGAACTACAGAGCCCTGCGTCTCAACAGCCTGATGCGACGGGGTGAATATCCGTGCCCGGTGGATGTTCGAAGGGCGGAGACTGTCTTGGATATCGCTCCGCCGAGTGCCGCCCTTGGCCCGGAGGACCGCGGCCAAAGCGCGCGCGACGGCGCGTCCTGAAGTGCACCGCACCCCTCAGCGATAGTTGGTGCCGCATATGTAATCCTGCAGGTACTGCTCCGTGCGCAGCGCCTCATCGAGCCGGTGCTTGACCACGTCGCCGATGCTGACGACGCCGATGGCGGAGTCGCCATCCATGACCAGCACATGGCGCGTGCGCCGCTGGGTCATGATCGCCATCACGAAGGGCAGCAAGTCTTCGGTCGAGCAGGTCGCCACACTGCGGTTCATGACGTCGGCGATCGGCATCAGCGCCGCCTCGGGCCCGAATTCCGCCAGCGCATTGCAGCAGTCCCGCTCCGAGAGAGTGCCCAGGCATTCGCCGGTCCCGTCGCTGACGATCACGAAACCGATGTTCCTGTCGCGAAACAGCTGCAGAGCCTCCACCATCGTGCGATCGGGAGTAACCGCGATCACTCCGACACCCTTGTTCCTGACGATTTCGCCGACAAACATCTGCGCCTCCTACCCGACAGCGCCGTGCGTCCTTTCAGGCGCACGAGCGGCTCTCCGAATGCTGCATGTTTCCTTAGAACGGCTCCGGTCTAAGGAAACATGCAGTAGCGCTCGGGCTCAGCCTGCGGCGTGCTCACGTCCGCCGGATATTCCGCCACCAGTTGTAGCCCTGCGGCTCGTTCGTCTCGACCAGCACATCCTTCTTCGTGTTCAGGCGCGCGGCGACCACACCGCCACCGGTCGGCGCCTTCCCGGGCTTGGCGAGCAGGTCGTCACGCCCGATCACCAGGTCGCGCGAGGAAAAACTCGAGAATTCATATTGCTGCCCGAGCGCGATCGCATCTGCCGGGCAGGCATCCTCGCATAGCCCGCAAAAGAGGCAACGGGCCGTGTCGATCTCGAATTTTATCGGGTGACGATTGCCCTTCTCGTCCTCATAGGGGACGACTTCGATGCAGTCGCAGGGACAGATCCGCGCGCAGAGCTCGCACGCCACGCACTTGATCTCGCCCTCGTCGTCGCGCTTCAGGAAGTGATGACCGCGATAACGCGAATAGGGGAGCCACTTCTCCTTGTCCGGATACTGCATGGTCACGGATCGGGAGAACATGTAGCCGAAAGTCAACGCCAGGGCGCTTGCAAGATCGGCGAAGAAGGCCCAGCCGATCCATGTTCCAATTCTGTCCCGTGCGCGCAACATCGCCGCACCGCTCCGAGCTCACGGCGCCGCGCCCGCTCAGGCGCGCAAGGAGCGCCGTAGCACTTTGAATTGCCGCATCTTTCCGACATGGATCAGATGAAGGCAATACCGGTTAGGATTATGTTCGCCATCGACAGAGGAAGCAAGACTTTCCATCCAATCGACATCAGCTGGTCGTAGCGGTAGCGCGGGAAAGTGAAGCGGAACCACATGAACAGATAGATGAACAACGCCACCTTGAGGGCGAACCAGAGGAGCGGCGGCAGGGGGATCAGCACGCCGTTCCAGCCGCCGAAGAACAGGATCACCGCCAGGACCGACACCAGCAGCATGATGACGTATTCGCTGACCATGAAGAAGGCGAAGCGGATGCCGCTATATTCGGTGTGGAACCCGGCCCCGAGATCCCCTTCCGCCTCCGCCAGGTCGAAGGGGATGCGCTGCGCCTCGGCGAGCCCGGCGATGAAGAACACCAGGAAGCCGATTGGCTGGTAGACGATGTTCCAGACATCCGCCTGGGCACGCACGATGTCCAGAAGGCTCATCGATTGCGCCAGCATCACCACGCCGATGACCGCGAAGCCCATCGGGATCTCGTAGCTGATCATCTGCGCGCAGGTCCTGAGGCTGCCCAGGACGGCATATTTGCTATTGGCGGCCCAGCCGCCGAAAATGACGCCATAGACCTCGAGCCCGATCACGGAGAAGACAAAGAGCAGCGCCACGTTCATGTCCGAGACGTAGAGCGAGATCTCGTTGCCAAGAACCGAGATGCTTTCGCCGAACGGAATCGCGACGAACACCACGAAGGGGGGCGCGAGCGCCAGGATCGGAGCGAGCTTGAAGAGGAAGCGGTCGGCTTCGGCCGGAATATGGTCCTCTTTCGTCAGGAGCTTTATGCCGTCCGCCACCGGCTGCAGGAGCCCGTGCCACCCCACGCGCATCGGGCCCATCCGCTGCTGCATGTGCCCGGCTATCTTGCGTTCGACCCAGGTCAGCGGCAAGGGGAGGAGGAGCAGCATCGCGATCAGCAACGCGACCTTGAATACGATCAGGCCAAGGGCAACGATAAGTTCCATGATCCGCCTGCAATTCAACGGATTGAAACATGCGACCGGCTTCGGCTCCCCGGTAAACACCGAGCGACCTGCGCAGTTTGTCAACTTGAACGGTACAACGGTGACGCGCCACAGACAATGACGATTACATCGCCGCGAGCGGCCGAGACCGCCAAGCTCAGCTTCGCGAACGCATGGCGAGTTTTTTCAGAAGTTCGAGGTCACGCACGCCGCTGCGATAAATGGCGATCAGCCTGGCGGCGAGGTCCTCGGCCCTTTCTCCCTCCCGCGGGATCTGATGTTCATCCAGGATCTGGTCGAAGAGTTTGCCGAGCATCTCCACGGCGTCAGGACTGATCGCTGCGGGTTCGTCGCCACGGCGCTCCATCGGGAACTCTCCTCCCGGCGCGAGAACATCTCTCTCCCGGCCATGAGGGCCGGTGCCGACAACACGATACGCCTTCCAATGCGGGTTTGCAGCAAAATTGAAAGGAGGGCGGCCGCCCGTTCTGTCCGCGCCAAGGCGGAACTTTCCACGGTATCCGACATTCACAATGAACAAGAAGGGAGAACTTCATGTCCGACCGGACAGAGCATCACCATCCGCGGGGAAGCGCAGCTAACGGCATGACAACGAGTGGCATGAGATGGCAGGCTTGGTAGTCATCGTGGTTCTGTCGCTGCCGCTCGACCTGGCGCTTTTGCTCCTGTGGTGCGGTCCCGTATGGAAGGAGCATGCCGGCCCCACCAAATATGCGTCGATCTGGTCTGCGCAAAGTACGCTTTCAGGGCGCATATGAACGAGGCCGCACCCGCGCGGAAGAGCGCGGACTGAAGGCGCACCGCCGAAAGGTGCTCGCTTCCCGGGCCTCGAGTCCCGCGGGCAAATCAATCATTCCGCAACGCCCTCCCAAGCGAGAGAAGGGTGGGCAAGTAAGACCGTGAACCCCATATTGAAGACTTGTCGTTGACGGTGCGCTGATGTCGAAACCGCAGCGCAAGATCAAGTCGGTGGAGGTGATCGGTGACGGACGATCCATATCAGATCCTGGGCGTTTCGCGTACAGCCACACAGAACGACATCCGCAAGGCCTATCGCAAGCGCGCAAAGGAACTGCATCCCGACCTGCATCCGGGCGACGAACAGGTGGAGGCCCAATTCAAGGCGCTCTCGGCCGCCTATCATCTCCTGAACGACCCCGAGCAGCGCGCCCGTTTCGACCGCGGCGAGATCGATGCATCCGGGGCGGAGCGAGCCCAGCAGCGCTTCTACCGGCACTATGCGGACGCAGACCAGGCGGGCCGGTATACGTCCGCGTCCGGAGCGGGCGAATTCGAGGACCTCTCCGACATTTTCTCGGACCTGTTCGGCCGGACCAGGACAGGGACTCGCTTCAAGACGCGCGGACAGGATCTCCGCTACCAATTGGAGGTCGAATTTCTGGAGGCGGCCAACGGCGCCCAGCGCCGCATTACCCTTCCCGACGGAAACACGCTCGAACTGACCATTCCCGCCGGCACGCGCGACGGCAGCACGCTGCGGCTCAAGGGAAAGGGCGCGCCGGGATTTGGCGGCGGGGAAAGCGGGGATGCCCTGATCGGGATCAGCATCCGTTCCCACCCGCTTTTCCGTCGCGAGGGCAACGACATCGAAATTGAACTGCCGATAACACTGTACGAGGCCGTGCTCGGTGCCAAGATCGAGGTGCCGACGATCTCCGGTCGCGTGATGATGACGGTGCCGAAGGGCTCGAATACCGGCGATGTGCTGCGCCTCAGGGGCAAGGGTGTGAAGCCTTCGAAAGGCCCGGCGGGGGACCAGCGCGTCAAGCTGAAGGTGATGTTGCCCGACAGGATAGACCCCGATCTCGAAAGGCTCATCGAAACCTGGGGCCGGGCCCATGCCTATGACCCACGGCAAGCGCTGAGGAAGGCTTCATGAGACTGACGGAGGAACAGGTCCTCGAACTCTTCCACACCGTCACCGGCCGCCAGTTGCGGCAATGGGTGCGTCGCGGCTGGATCATGCCGTCTCAGGGGCAGGCGGGACCGCTTTTCGATGAAGTCGACATCGCTCGAATTCGCCTCGTCTGCGAACTGCGGAACGACATGAACGTCAACGACGATGCCGTGCCCATCATCCTTGCGCTCTTGGATCAGCTTTACCGCTTGAGGGGCGAGCTCAGGTCAATCGCCGACGCACTCCGCGACCAGCCCGATGAGATTCGCCAGGAAATCGGGCGAGCCTTTTCGGTCATTGTAACGCGCCACCGGTAGATGAGGGCGAGAAAGATGGCGTCAGCCTCAGCGAAACCCGACCGGCCTCGGGCGCCATCAGGCTCATTTCCCCGGGCCGATGACGAGCGCCTCCGCTGTCCTGTAGGTCAAACACTGAACTTTGGCAGTCGTCGCGCGTTCACCTGTTCCGGTAAGCCGTTGAGAACCCGACAGAAAAAAGGCCCGCACCCTGAGGTGCAGGCCTTTCGAAACTGGCTCCCCGGGTCGGATTCGAACCGACGACCTATCGATTAACAGTCGAGTGCTCTACCGCTGAGCTACCAGGGATCATCTGCGCCGCAGACGTGAGGCTGCTAATACAAATGCTTTTTCGATTTGCCAAGCGGTTTTTCAAAAAAAATCCCGAGGCGCGGTTGTCAGGCTGTGGAGAAAGCCCCAACTCTGGAGGACTGGCTTACGAAAGAGGAATGATGGCGAGCGACAGGAAGAAAGTACATTTCGGTATCGATCCGCAGACGCGGGAAATCGTGCTTGGCAAATGGCGCATGGCCTTGCCCAGTTCGCCGCTCCCACGGATCCTGATCGGCTTGCTGCTGGTTGTCGGCGGCCTGCTCGGCTTTCTGCCGGTCCTCGGCTTTTGGATGGTTCCCCTGGGCCTGCTTATCCTTTCCCACGACATCCCCTTCGTGCGCCGCCAGCGCCGCAAGCTTGCCGTGTGGTGGGCGCGCAGGCGCGGTGCGCAGAATTCGTCCGGTGGGTCCGACGCGGGCGCGTGAGGGCGAGGGGCTCCTCAAGGCCGTTCCCGCTGATTTTGCGAGGCCGTAACCCGCAGGTCGGGCAAAGACGCGCGAGCGCAACCGGCGGTTCCGGTCTGCGTCGTTACTTGCTTATAGGAGAGAAGATCTTTGGAGGCCTCGCCCGGAATTGAACCGGGGTACAAGGATTTGCAGTCCTCTGCGTCACCACTCCGCCACGAGGCCTCTCTGACCTGAATTCTCAAGCCGTGGCGCGATTTAGAATGATTGACCGGAAACCGCAAGAGGCAATTTCTGAAAAAAATCCGTGGCGAATCCAGAAACGTGCGCCTGCCCGACATTTCACACGAGCACGGCTGAGAGCCGCTACACCTGCCGCCGCCTCAATGATAGCGGCGGATCAGGCCGATGAGTTTACCCTGGATCTTCACCCGGTCCGGTCCGAAGATGCGCGTTTCGTAAGCCGGGTTCGCGGCCTCGAGCGCGATCGATGCGCCCTTCCGGCGGAAGCGCTTCAGGGTGGCTTCCTCGTCATCGATCAGGGCGACGACGATGTCGCCGGGATTGGCGGTGCTGGAGTTGCGGATGATGACCGTATCGCCGTCGAGGATGCCGGCCTCGATCATCGAATCGCCCTTGATCTCAAGCGCGTAGTGCTCGCCGTTGCCGATCATTTCGACCGGTACGGAAATGTCGTGCGTGTTGTTCTGGATTGCCGAAATCGGCACGCCCGCGGCAATGCGCCCCATGACCGGAATGGCAACCGAAGCGTTCTCGGCCGGTGGCGGCGACTTCGCCGGGACAGGCGGAGGCGCGGGCGGCTTGCCGAGGCTCCCCTCGATCACGCTCGGCGAAAAGCCGCGGCGGACCTGTGCGGCGCCAGCATAGGCTTCCGGCAGCTTGATTACTTCGAGCGCGCGGGCGCGGTTCGGTAGCCGGCGAATGAACCCGCGTTCCTCGAGTGCGGTGATCAACCGGTGGATGCCCGACTTCGACGCGAGATCCAGCGCGTCTTTCATCTCGTCGAAGGACGGCGGGACCCCGGACTCCTTCATTCGCTCGTGAATGAACAGAAGCAATTCCTGTTGCTTGCGGGTCAGCATGGCGCGTCACTCCAGAATCGCGAAACAAATCAAGAACAGAAACTATCTGTTCCATATGTGTTCCGCAAGTGCCTAAAATTCCGTGAATTTCGCCGGGTGATGAAAAGATCGCGCCCGGGTTCGCCGCCGCAAGCAAAGGCCGGCGCTCGAGCGCCTGGAATCTTCGGGGCAGGGGGAGTGCCGCGGCTCTCCGCCGCAGACCGGATGCGGTGTTTCAATAGGCGAGACGGAGACCGCCCGGGCTCAGAACGTCGAAATCCGGCTCCGGATAGGGGCCATACCACTGGGTATAGGACGTATTGAGATCGCCGGTCGTCGCGCATCCCGAAAGGGTGAAAAGGGCAATTGCTGCGGCTGCCATCACAGATTTAAGCGGCATGATCGTCTCCACTTGCGGGAGTTGCCCGGGCCCTGAACGGCCCGACGAAAACTGTCTCTCAAATCAGCTGTTTTGGCAAGCCTGACTCAACCGGCGGAGGACCTGTTGCCGGGCGCCGACAGGGGCTGAAATGCGTCGCCGGGAGGGTACTTGGATCGTTGCGGTACAGCCATGCCGTTATGCCCAGATCGGCAGAGATCGGCAGCGATGTCATGCTGACATGGGACTGTCCAAGCCATCGACAACCCGTTCGGCACGAGCTTGTCACCCATGTCTCAGGTACGTTCTGTTACCTATGTCTCCGGGCTGGACAAGGGATGCTTGGTGGAGTCGAAGGGAGTCGAACCCTCGACCTCCGCAGTGCGATTGCGGCGCTCTCCCAACTGAGCTACGACCCCAGCGGCTCTTGTCTATAAGCGGTTTCTCTCAAACGCGCTAGTACCTTCCGGCGCCTTTTCGACAGGACTTGGTGGCCAAACGGGAGCGGATTGTCGTAGCGGTGCGCGGCTCGTTGTCAACGCTCTCCCGCGTGATCAGCGCAGATGAGCCGGGTATGCGATCGCTTGGCGATGTGGCGGATGGGGTGGGATTCGAACCCACGGTAGGCTTTCACCTACGCCGGTTTTCAAGACCGGTGCCTTAAACCGCTCGGCCACCCATCCGGGCAGCGCGTTATTGCGCGAAGCGGGAGACGTTGCAAGATTTAAGCTGCGTCGGACTTGAAGAATTTCTCGGCTCGTGCCGAGCGCGAAGGTCTCCGGCAGGGTCCGCCTTTACTGTTTGTAAACCATAAATAGAGATTTCCCGCGCCGTTTCGCCTTCACAATCGCAATTCTGCCTTGTTGTTGTCATGATTGCTCAATTGTACCGTTTCGGGACGCCGGGATATCCGCTGGGGCGGCGGATTGTTCCGGGCGAGGCTTTGCGAATGACTTTGTGGGACAGATGACATCCAGTAAGAGTGCGGCCTATCTTGTGAGGGGAATGCGTCTCGCAGCAGTTCCGTTGCTTTGCGCGACGCTTGCCGCCTGCGGTTCGGCGACGTCGAGCGTCAAGAAGACGAAGACGCGGAGCAAGGAATATTTCGCCGAGTCGGTCTATGGCGTCAAAGCGAGCCCGCGTGTCGCGGCGGGGCGCAATATCCCCAAGGGCGGCGGCCGGTACCAGGTCGGCAAAGCCTATCAGGTCAAGGGCAGGTGGTATCAGCCGAAGGAGGATTTCGGCTATAACAAGACCGGGATGGCGTCCTGGTATGGCTCGGCCTTTCACGGGCGGCTGACGGCAAACGGCGAAATCTACGACAAGTATCATCTGTCGGCGGCGCATCCGACCTTCCCGCTTCCGAGCTATGCGCGCGTCACCAATCTTGAAAACGGAACGTCGGTCATCGTTCGAGTGAACGATCGCGGTCCCTATGAATATGGCCGGATCATCGACGTCTCGTCGAAGACGGCCGACCTCCTCGACATGAAGGGCAAGGGCAGCGCCAAGGTCCGCGTGCAATATGTCGGACGCGCGCCGCTCGAAGGCAACGACATGCCCTATCTCATGGCTTCCTACGTCAGGAAGGGCGATCGCGCGCCGAGCGTGATGCCGGAAGGGCAGATCGCGACGGGCGTCATGGTCGCCTCGAACGAACCGCTGCGCAACCAGATTCCGGATATTCGTTCCGTGCCCGTGCCGCGCAACTCCACGCTTGACGCGGGCGTGCCCGTCACGGCCATTGCAGAGCCGGCCGCGGCCCCGGCGATGCCGCAGGCGTTCGGCGAATTCGCGATCCTGCCGGACATCGGACCGATCCCGACCGCCCGGCCGCAATTGATCCCGCTGCCGGACGGCAACATGGCCTATGCCGCCGCTTACGTCGAAGTTCGCGTCAGCGACGAGCCGTCGCCCTTCGAGGCCATCATGGTCGACCGCAATCCGCTGACCCCGGAATCCATCCTCGCCTACGCGAATCGGCAGCACGGGAGCGCCTCCTCGCATCAACATCGTTGAAGAGGGGTGTGCGCGCTGCTATGCCCATGAAGAAACCGGAGTTTCTCATGCGCATGAAGTGGCTTGCGGTCGCGGGCTTGCTTGCGGCCATCGTTTCGGCGGAGGCGGTCGCGCAGACGCCCACTTTCGACACGAAAGCGAAGCAGATCTATCTCGTCGATTCCGAAACGGGGACCGTGCTTTTCTCGCGCGGCGAGAACGAGGCGGTGCCGCCTGCATCGCTCGCCAAGCTCATGGCGATGGAAGTCGTCTTCGAGGCGCTGGACAAGGGCGAACTGACGCCGGAGACAACATTCGAAGTCTCCGAGCATGCCTGGCGCACGGGCGGCGCGCCTTCCGGCACGGCCACCATGTTTGCCGCGATCAAATCGCGGATCCGCGTCGCCGATCTCATCCAGGGTGTGACGGTGCAGCAGGCGAACGACGCCTGCATCATTCTCGGCGAGGGACTGACGGGCAGCGAGACGGCCTTCGCCGGGCGCATGACTGCGCGAGCGCGCGAACTCGGCATGCCGACTGCAACATTCAAGAATGCCACGGGCCTGCCGGACCCGGGAAACCGGGTCACGATGCGGGAAGTCGCGACGCTGATACGGCATCTGCGCGAAGCCCACCCGGATTTCTATCGCCTCTATTCGCAGCCCGAATTCGAGTGGAACAAGATCCTGCAGCGCAACAGGAATCCGCTGATTGCCGCCAGTATCGGCGTCGACGGGCTGGCGACCGGGTTTGCGGAGGGCTTCGGCTTTTCGGTGGCAGCCTCGATGCAGCGCGGCGACCGTCGGGTTTACCTCGCGATGGGCGGGCTCGCGAGCGAGAAGGAGAGGATCGAGGAAAGCCGCCGGGTGCTCGATTGGGCAATGACCGCCTTCGAGAAGCGGCGGATCTTCGCCGATGGCGAGACGGTTGGAGAAGCGAGCGTCTATGGCGGTGCGGCGTCCCGCGTCGCGCTCGTGGCGAGCGGGCCGGTGGACGTGCTGCTGCCGGTCAACAATCCCGAGCGCTTGACGGCTCGAATCGTCTACAAATGGCCGCTCAGGGCTCCGGTCGCAGCCGGGCAGGAGGTTGGCGTCGTCAAGCTCTGGAACGGCGACAAGCTGCTGCGGGAGGTTCCCGTGAGAACAGTCAATGCGGTCGAGACCGGTACGCTCACGAGCCGCGCCCTCGACGCGCTCCAGGAACTGCTGTTCTTCTGGCTCTGAGAAATGCGCACCGACCCGGAGGGGCTGCGCGCCCTTTCGCGACATCCTTTCGGCGCCGCGGTGGCCTGACAGAATCGTTTCCATTTCGCCGGGAAAGGCTCTAAACAGGGCCGATATGCACGCCGATCCGGGAAGAAATGTGTCGCTGACCAAGGGTTTGTTCGTAACGTTCGAGGGAGGGGAAGGGGCCGGAAAGTCGACCCAGATGCGCCTTCTTGCCGAAGCGCTGAGCGCACGCGGCTACCCCGTGCTGACCACGCGGGAGCCCGGCGGCTCGGTCGGCGCCGAGGCCGTTCGCCATGTGCTTCTCTCCGGCGCTGCCGAGCCTTTCGGCGTCAGGATGGAGGCGATACTCTTCGCGGCGGCGCGCAGCGACCACGTCGAGGAGGTGATTCGTCCGGCGCTCAAGGAAGGCACGATCGTCCTTTGCGATCGTTTCATGGATTCCTCGCGCGTTTATCAGGGGATCACCGGCAATCTCGAGCCTGCATTCGTCGAGACCCTGGAGCGCGTGGCCGTGAACGGTGTGATTCCCGATCGCACCATCATCTTCGACCTTCCGGCCGCCGTCGGGCTCGAGCGTGCGCGCCTTCGCGCCGCCAGCGACAGTCCCGACCGGTTCGAGAAGGAACAACTCGAGACGCACGAGAAGCGGCGCGAAGCCTTTCTCGACATTGCCGAGGCCGATCCCGGGCGCTGTCGTGTGGTCGACGCGACGCGGCCGGCGGACGTCATCGCCGCCGAAGTGCTGGGCCTTGTCGAATCGCTGCTGCCGGCCGAGGGCAACCCGCAATTGTCGAATACGGAAAAGGCCCAATGACGACGGAGCGTTCAGGCGTGCTGGAGGGAGCGATCGCGCCGGCGGAAAACAGCAAGCTCTTCGGCCATCGGGAAGCGGAGGCCTTCCTCGCGCAGAGCTATAAATCCGGCAAGGGCCATCACGCGATTCTCGTCGAAGGCCCGGAGGGCATAGGCAAGGCGACGCTCGCCTTCCGCTTTGCCAACCACATCCTGAACCATCCGGAGCCCGCGGAAGCGCCCGACAGCCTCGGCGATCCGGACCCCGGTTCGATCGTCACGCGGCAGCTCGTCTCCGGCGCATCGCACAACCTCTTGCATCTGACGCGACCGATCGACGAAAAGACGGGCAGGGCGAAGGGCGCGATCACGGTGGACGAGGTGCGTCGCGCCGGCAAGTTCTTCGGCCAGACATCCGGCAGCGGAAACTGGCGCATCGTCATCATCGATCCGGCTGACGACCTCAACCGCAACGCGGCGAACGCGATTTTGAAGATACTGGAGGAGCCGCCGCGCCGTTCGCTGTTCCTGGTACTGACGCACGCGCCCGGAAAACTCCTGCCGACGATCCGTTCGCGCTGCCTGCCCTTGCGGCTGAAGCCGCTCGACGCCGGCGCCATGCGGCAGGCGCTCGCCCTTCTCGGCTTCGACGTTACCGGCGCCAATGCCGAGCGGATACTTGCGGCGGCGGGCGGCAGCGTCTCCGAGGCGCTGAAGCTGATCAATTACGGCGGCCTCGATATCGCCGAGGCTTTCGAGGAGATCCTCAAGGGGCAGGGGCCATCCGTTCGCAAACAGATGCACAAGCTTGCCGATATTCTTTCAGCGAAGGACAGCGAGACGATTTTCGACTTCTTCTCTTCGCTGCTGACCGGTCGCGTCATCCAGTCGGCGCGGGAAGCCGCCGCCGCCGGCGACATCGAACGGGCGGAGAGGCTGGCGAGACTGTCCGGCATTTTTGCCGAGCGGCTTGCGTTGAGCGATGCCTATAACCTCGATCGCAAGCAGACGATCCTGTCGCTGCTCGATGACCTGAAGGACGCTTCATAGGCCGGGATCGAACTTCCACCTCCGCGCGATCGCTGCGGCAAGATCGATATCGTTGTCGGGGGCGTCTGCGGTACGGGGCGGAAATCTACCCTAAAGCCGCCGCCTTGGCTAACTCCGCCATTGCCCGTGTTGCCGATCGAAGCCGTTCATCGCCCATGTGGCGGGACAGCTCCGCTTTGGCCGATTTCCATACGGGAAAGGCATCTACCATGAGGCGACGCCCGGAACTGGTCAAGTTTAGCCGCTTTCCTGCGCGGCCACGTCCGCCTTCAGCGCGGACCAAACCTCGCGCCTCCAGGTTCTGAACATTTCGGCTGAGAGTAGTCGCATCGACCCCTGCGCTAACCGCAAGATCAACGAGTGTAGCTCCCGCGGCCGCTCCGATTCCGACCAAGAGGCTGAACTGCTCGGCCGTCAGCCCGAGCGGCTTGAAGCAGGCGTTGTAATAGCGCGTGACTGCGCGCGCCGTCGCACGAGCCTGAAAGCCCGGACATTCGGCTGCGACGCCATTCAAAAATTCTGGATCAAACCCGCTCACGTCTGCACCCTCGACAACCCGGCGTGAGCATAATAGTGTATATGCATTATTTGGCAATGTGGAGATCTATTATGCCAGCGTACGTGCATATCAATCTGCGCGTCATTGACCCCGTCAAGCAGGCGGCGCTCGCTCCTCGCTTTCAGGCGGCTCTACAAGAGGCGGGCGGGCGGATTCTGCACTTCGGTCGTGTTGCGCAGGTTCTTGAAGGCAACGAGGCGCCTTTCCCAATAGCTGGCGTGTTTGAGTTTCCAACCCTGGCCCAAGCGCTAGCCTTCTACAATTCCGATAAGTACGCACCGATCAAGGCCGAACGCCGGGAGGCTCAGCAAGCGAGGATGTTCGTTGTCGAAACCGGCTGAAGCCCCGCGCCAAACGACCGAGTATAGCAAGTTGCACCCGCATCGCTCGCTTCGCGTCGACACCCGTCGTGACGACGCTCGACCAAGGACGCGCTTGCCAACTGTCAAGTCGCCACAATGGCGCCACCGTACGTCAGGCTTTTTCTGGGTGCGGCGGTTCCCTACCTAAAGGCGATGCGCTAATAGCTGCCGTAGTTTCCGATCCGAGGTAAATCGAAGCCCGCCATGAGAGACACGTCCCCATTCTACATCACGACCGCGATTTCCTATCCGAACGGCAGGCCGCATATCGGCCACGCCTATGAGCTGATCGCGACGGATGCCATGGCGCGCTTCCAGCGACTGGACGGGCGCGAGGTGTTCTTCCTGACCGGCACGGACGAGCACGGCCAGAAGATGCAGCAGACGGCAAAGAAGGAGGGAATTTCGCCGCAGGAGCTTGCCGACCGCAACTCCGCCGAGTTCCAGAAGATGGCGCGGCTGCTCAACGCCTCCAATGACGACTTCATCCGCACGACCGAAAAGCGCCACCACGAGGCATCGCAGGCGATCTGGATGCGCATGAGCGAGGCGGGAGACCTCTACAAGGACTCCTATGCCGGCTGGTATTCCGTGCGCGACGAGGCCTACTACCAGGAAAACGAGACGGAGCTGCGCGACGACGGCGTGCGCTACGGACCGCAGGGAACGCCGGTCGAATGGGTGGAGGAGGAAAGCTATTTCTTCCGGCTCTCCGCCTACCAGGAAAAGCTCCTGAAGCACTACGAGGAGAACCGGGACTTCATCGGCCCGGCGGAGCGGCGCAACGAAGTCATCTCCTTCGTCAAGTCGGGGCTCAAGGACTTGTCCGTCTCGCGCACGACCTTCGATTGGGGCATCAAGGTCCCGAACGATCCGGCGCACGTGATGTATGTGTGGGTCGACGCGCTGACCAACTATTTGACTGCGACCGGCTACCTGACCGACCCGAGCGGCCCGCGCGCGAAATTCTGGCCGGCGGATATCCATGTGATCGGCAAGGACATCATCCGCTTCCATGCCGTCTACTGGCCGGCTTTCCTGATGTCAGCCGGCCTGCCGCTCCCCAGGCGCGTCTTCGCCCATGGCTTCCTGCTCAACAAGGGCGAGAAGATGTCGAAGTCGCTCGGCAATGTGGTCGATCCGTTCAACCTGGTCGAGCACTTCGGCCTCGACCAGATCCGCTATTTCTTCCTGCGCGAGGTCTCGTTCGGCCAGGACGGCAGCTATAGCGAGGAGGGGATCGCAACCCGCATCAATTCCGACCTCGCCAACGGCATCGGCAATCTGGCGAGCCGCTCGCTGTCGATGATCGTCAAGAACTGCGAGGGCCAGATTCCCGTTTGTGGAACGCTGACGGACGAGGACAAGGCGATGCTCGCTGCGGCCGATGCGCTGATCGACACGGCACGCGAGGAAATGAGCAAGCAGCTCATTCATCGTGCACTGGCCGCGGTGATCGCCGTCGTGTCCGAAACCGATCGCTATTTCGCCGCCCAGGAGCCTTGGGCGCTGAAGAAGACCGATCCGGCGCGCATGGCGACGGTGCTCTATGTCACCGCCGAAGTCGTCCGCCAGATCGCGATCCTCCTGCAGCCCTTCATGCCGGAATCGGCGGGCAAGCTGCTGGATCTCGTCGCCGTCCCCGCCGACAAGCGCGACTTCGCCGAGCTCGGCGAAGCGGGCCGCCTCGTCGCCGGAACGCCGCTCGAGGCGCCGAAGCCGGTCTTCCCGCGTTACGTGGCGCCGGAAGCGTAAGCAAGAGCGAAAGCGGACCAATGCTGATCGATACCCATTGCCACCTGGATTTTCCCGATTTCGAAGCCGAGCGTGACGCGATCATCGAGCGCGCGCGCGAGGCGGGGGTCACGCAGATGGTGACGATTTCGACCCGGGTGAAGCGGTTCGACGGGGTTCTTTCGATTGCCGAGAAATATCCGAACGTTTTCTGTTCGGTCGGCACGCATCCGCACAATGCGGATGAGGAACTCGATGTCACGACAGACGATCTCATCCGGCTGTCGGCGCATCCGAAGGTCGTGGCGATCGGCGAGGCGGGGCTCGACTATTTCTACGATAACGCCCCGCGGGACGCGCAGGCGGAAGGCCTGCGCCGGCACATCGCGGCGGCGCGGGCGACCGGACTGCCGCTTGTCATCCACAGCCGGTCGGCGGATGACGACATGGCGGCGATCCTGACCGAGGAAACAGGGAAGGGCGCCTTCCCTTTCCTGCTCCACTGCTTCTCGTCCGGCCCGGAGCTTGCCCGCGTCGGCGTCGAACTCGGCGGCTATATATCGTTCTCCGGCATCCTGACATTCCCGAAATCCGAGGAACTGCGCGAGATCGCCAAGTGGGTGCCGCACGACCGGCTGATCGTCGAGACCGACGCACCCTATCTCGCGCCAAAGCCCTTCCGCGGCAAGCGCAACGAACCGGCTTACGTGGCGCATACGGCCGAGGTGCTGGCGCAGACGATCGGCGTGTCGAGGGACGAAGTTGCGGCCATAACCACGGAGAATGCATTCCGCATCTTCTCGAAAATGCCGAGGCTCTGACATGGCGTTTCGGCGGGTCTTCACCATCCTTGGCTGCGGATCGTCGCCGGGCGTACCGCGCATCACCGGGGATTGGGGCGCCTGTGACCCGTCGAACCCGCGCAATCGGCGCATGCGGGCGGCGCTGCTGGTGGAACAGATCGCGCCGGACGGCGGCAAGACCACCGTGGTCATCGATACCGGTCCGGATTTCCGCGCCCAGATGATCGCCGCCGACGTTCGTCATATCGATGCGGTTTTCTATACGCACGCCCATGCCGACCATCTGCACGGGATCGACGATCTTCGCGGCTTCGTGATCGAGTACCGCCGGCGCGTGCCGATCTGGGCGGACAGCTTCACCATGGGCCGGATTCGCGAGGGTTTCCGTTACTGCCTGGAATCGCCGCATGGCAGCGGCTATCCGCCGATCGTCGAGGCAAATGTCATTCCCGACGACCTTCCGCCCGTGATCATCCATGGCGCCGGCGGCTCGATCGCCTTCGAGCCGCTGATGCAGTTCCACGGCAACATCCATTCGCTGGGTTTTCGCATTGGCGACTTTGCCTATTGCAGCGACGTCAGCGACTTCCCGCCGGACACCGTCGAAAAGCTCACCGGGCTTGATCTGCTGGTGATCGATACGCTGCAGTACAGGTTTCATCCGAGCCATCTGTCGCTGGTTCAGTCGCTCGGCTGGATCAACCGGCTTCAGCCGAAGCGTGCGGTGCTGACGCACATGCATGTGCCGCTGGATTACGACGTCGTGCAGAACGAGACGCCGGACCATGTCGAACCGGCTTACGACATGATGCGTCTGGAGTTCGAGATCGACCAGCCAACCGCCGAAGAAGCGTGAAGGTCGGACATCAAGTTTCGCTTTCAAGCAATTGGCGGCTTCGGTTACATGCGTTAGTTCCATAATCTATCTTATGCGATTGTCGTTTGTAGCGGCATTTTAGAGATGCGACATATGAGCCAGTTAGAGATGCGACAGTCGTCGCCTCTTGGGATGCTGGTCAAACGT
>NZ_LNQB01000071.1 GCF_001651875.1 Sinorhizobium saheli | reverse complement strand
TGCAAATCAGTCCCTCTGTTGCAGCCGTAGGGAATCACGGCAAAAACCCAAAAGCCAGAGGGCTTTTTCAGCAGCCTGTTAGAGCGGATCCGCTCCTCATCCGGCCTGCCGGCCACCTTCTCCCTGCAGGCGGGGCGAACGGGACTCGCGGCGGCGTCTCACTCCCCTTTCCCCGTCAGAACGGGGAGAAGGCTAGTCCTCGGGTTTAACCCGAGGGGAGGGGCAATCTTTCCGAAGGAACAAGTTCGCCGCAGCTTACGCCACCGCGCGCGCCAGCGCGCAGCGCGACCACAGCGAATGCAGCGCCCCGACCAGATGGTCGATATCGGCATCGGAGTGGAGCGGCGTCGGGGTGATGCGCAGGCGCTCGGTCTTCTTCGGCACCGTCGGATAGTTGATCGGCTGGACATAGACGCCGAAATTGTCGAGCAGCAGGTCGGAGATCCACTTGCACTTGGCGGCGTCGCCGACCATCACCGGCACGATGTGGCTCGGGTTCACCATGTGCGGGATGCCGCGCTTGTCGAGCAGCGACCGCAGCCGCCGGACCCGCTCCTGATGCGCGAAGCGCTCCACCTGGCTTTCCTTCAGGTGACGGATCGAGGCGAGCGCACCGGCGGCGAGCGCCGGCGGCAGCGCCGTCGTGAAGATGAAGCCGGAGGCGAAGGAGCGGATGAAGTCGCAGAGTGCCGCCGAGCCGGCGATATAGCCGCCCATGACGCCGAAGGCCTTGCCGAGCGTGCCCTCGATCACGGTCAGTCGGTGCATCAGCCCTTCGCGCTCGGCGATGCCGCCGCCGCGCGGGCCGTACATGCCGACCGCATGCACCTCGTCGAGATAGGTCATCGCGCCGTATTTGTCGGCGAGATCGCAGAGCTCCTTGATCGGCGCGATGTCGCCGTCCATCGAATAGACGGACTCGAAGGCGATGATCTTCGGCGCCCGCGGATCAGCCGCCGCAAGCTTGGCTTCGAGATCGGCCACCGAATTGTGCTTGAAAATGACGCGCTCGCATTTCGAATGACGAATGCCCTCGATCATCGAAGCATGATTCCCGGCATCCGAGAAGCAGATGATGCCGGGAATCTTGGAACAGAGCGTTCCGAGCGCGGCCCAGTTCGACACATATCCGGACGTGAATAGCAGCGCCGACTCCTTGCCATGCAGGTCGGCGAGCTCGCGCTCGAGGAGCACGTGATAATGATTGGTGCCGGAGATGTTGCGGGTTCCGCCAGCGCCTGCGCCGCATTCGTCGATCGCCTGCTTCATCGCCGCGGTGACGACCGGAGACTGACCCATGCCGAGGTAGTCGTTCGAGCACCAGACGGTCACCTCCTGGCTGCCGTCTGCCGTGTAACGTGTCGCCTTCGGGAAGTCCCCGCGATGGCGGGCGAGATCGGCAAAAACCCGGTAACGGCCTTCCTGATGCAGCGCGTCCAGCTCGCTTTTGAAGAAACTCTCGAAATCCATCATCATCTCCGATGCCCTGCCCGCCTTTGTTCGTTCAAAGCGACCAGAGCGTCAACCCCGGAAAGGCCCAGACGCCTGCGGCAAAAGGCCCTTACTTTTGAACTGTTCCAAAACAGCTAGTCGAACTCAATCCCCTCAACTTTGATCGAAGTCAAGCAATTGTGAAAAAGGGGCGGCCGCAGCCGCCCTTGTCAATACCTAAGTCGCACAGTCACGCGGCCGCCACGGCGCGCTTCGCCAGCACCTTGACGAGGTTGGCGCGGTAGGCGGCGCTGGCATGAAGGTCGGAAAGCAGCGCCGACGCGTCGATCGTCACATTGGCAACCGCGTCCGGCGACCAGTTGGCGGCAAGTGCCGCCTCGAGGCCGGGGTGGCGGAAGACGCCGTCGGCGCCGGCCCCGGTCACCGCGACGCGGACCGCGCCATCGTCGCGGCGCGCGACGAAGACCCCGGCCATGGCGTAGCGCGAGGCCGGGTTGGCGAATTTCTGGTAAGCGGCCCTCGCGGGCGCCTCGAAGCGCACGGCGGTGACGATCTCGCCGTTCTCGATCGCCGTTTCGAAGAGACCGGTGAAGAAATCGCCCGCCTTGATCTCGCGCCGGTCGGTGACGATCGTCGCGTCGAGCGCCAGCATCGCCGCCGGATAGTCGGCGGCCGGATCGTTGTTGGCGATGGAGCCGCCGATCGTGCCCATGTGGCGGACATGCGGGTCGCCGATGCGGCTGGCGAGCCCGCAGAGTGCGGGACAGACGGCAGCAAGCGCGGCGGAGGCGGCAACCTCCTCATGGGTGGTCGCCGCCCCGATCCGGACCGACCGGCCGTCGACGGCAATGCCCTTCATCTCGGCGATATGCCTGAGGTCGACGAGGTCGGTCGGTGCGGCAAGCCGCTGCTTCATCGTCGGGATGAGCGTCATGCCGCCGGAAAGATACTTGCCCTCCGCCGCAGCGCCCATCAGCTTCACCGCCTCCTCGACCGAGGAGGCCCTGTGATAATTGGTCTCGTACATCTCGGCTCCTCCCGATCAATGGCCGGCATGCGCCGCGGCCCAGACCTTCTCCGGCGTCGCGGGCATGGTGAGTTCGTTGTTGCCGATCGCGTCGGTGATCGCGTTGATCAGCGCCGGCGGCGAGCCGATCGCGCCCGCCTCGCCGCAGCCCTTGATGCCGAGCGGATTGCCCGGGCAGGGCGTGTTCGTGGTCGATACCTTGAAAGACGGCAGGTCGTCGGCGCGCGGCATGGCGTAGTCCATGTAGCTCGCCGTCAGGAGCTGGCCGCTCTCCGGATCGTAGTGCACGCCCTCGAGCAGCGCCTGGCCGATCCCCTGGGCCAGCCCGCCATGCACCTGTCCCTCGACGATCATTGGGTTGATGATGTTGCCGAAATCGTCCGCCGCGACGAACTGCACGACCTTCGTCTGGCCGGTCTCCGGATCCACCTCCACCTCGCAGACGTGGCAGCCGGCCGGGAAGGTGAAGTTGCTCGGATCGTAGAAGGCGCCTTCCTTGAGGCCGGGTTCCATGCCGGCCGGCAGGTTGTGCGCCGTATAGGCCGAAAGCGCCACCTGGGACCAGGGCACCGACCTGTCGGTGCCGGCGACCTTGAGCGCCCCGTCCTCGATGACGATGTCGCTCTCGTCCGCCTCCATCAGATGCGCCGCGATCTTCTTCGCCTTGGCCTCGACCTTGTCGAGCGCCTTGACGACGGCCGACAGGCCGACGGCGCCGGAGCGCGAGCCGTAGGTGCCCATGCCCATCTGCACCTTGTCCGTGTCGCCATGGACGATATTGACGCTGTCGATCGGCACGCCGAGGCGGTCGGCGACCACCTGGGCGAAGGTCGTCTCATGTCCCTGCCCGTGGCTGTGCGAGCCGGTCATCACCTCGATGGTGCCGACGGCGTTGACCCGGACCTCGGCCGACTCCCACAGGCCGACGCCCGCGCCGAGCGAGCCGACCGCGGCCGAGGGGGCGAGCCCGCAGGCTTCGATATAGCAGCTCATGCCGATGCCGCGCTTCATCCCCCGCCGCGCCGCCTCCGCCTGGCGCGTGGCAAAGCCGTCCCAGTCGGCGGCGGCCATCGCCGCGCTCAGCGACGCCTCGTAGTCGCCGGCGTCGTAGTTCATGATCACCGGCGTCTGATGCGGGAAGGAGCGGATGAAGTTGATGCGCCTGAGTTCGGCCGGCGAAAGGCCGAGCTCGCGCGCCGCCGTCTCGATGGTGCGCTCCAGGAGATAGGTCGCCTCGGGGCGCCCCGCACCGCGATAGGCGTCGACCGGCGCGGTGTTGGTATAGACGGTGCGGACATTGGCGTGGATCGCCGGGATGTCGTATTGCCCGGACAGCAGCGTCGCATAGAGATAGGTCGGGACGCAGGAGGAGAAGAGCGACATATAGGCGCCGAGATTGGCGATGGTGTCGACCTTCAGTGCGGTGATCCGGTTGCTCGCGTCGAAGGCCATCTTGACCGTCGAGACGTGGTCGCGGCCATGCGCGTCGGTCAGGAAAGCCTCCGTGCGATCCGCGGTCCACTTGACCGGCACGCCGGTGCGTTTCGACGCCCAGAGACAGACGAGCTCCTCCGGATAGATGTAGATCTTCGAACCGAAGCCGCCGCCGACGTCGGGGGCGATGACCCTCAGCTTGTTCTCCGGCGCGACATTGTAGAAGGCGCTCATCACCAGCCGCGCCACATGCGGATTCTGGCTGGTTGTGTAGCAGGTATAGTGGTCGTCACCGGCATCGTAGACGCCGAGCGTCGCGCGCGGCTCCATCGCGTTGGGCGACAGCCGGTTGTTGACGATCTTCAGTTCCGTCACGTGCGCCGCGGCCGCGATCGCCCGGTCGACGGCTGCCGCATCGCCGAGCTCCCAGTCGAAGATCTGGTTGTTCGGCGCTTCCGGATGTATCTGCGGCTGACCGGCCTCGAGCGCCTTGACCGGATCGGTGACGACGGGCAACGGCTCGTAATCGACGACGACCGCCTCGGCCGCGTCCCGCGCCTCGGCGACGCTGTCGGCGACGACGATCGCGACGGCATCGCCCACATAGCGCACGGTCTTGTCGGCGAGCGGCCGCCAGACGCCCATCCGCATCGGCGAACCGTCCTTCGAATGGATCATCCAGCCGCAGATGAGATTGCCGATCCCGTCGGCGAGCAGTTGCTGGCCGTCGAGCACGTCGATGACGCCCGGCATCGCCTTCGCCGCGGCCGCATCGATGCTCCTGATCGTCGCGTGCGCATGGGGGCTCCGCACGAAAACCGCGTATTTCATCCCCGGCACGCTCATGTCGTCCGTGTAGCGTCCCTTGCCGGTCAGGAAGCGCCTGTCCTCCTTGCGCGCCACCGGCGCGCCGATCCCTTCAACGCCCATTGCCTATCTCCTCCCGAGATGTTCAGCGAAGTCCTGCGATGAATTTCGTTTCGGCGGCTTGCCGCCGCTCATTCCGCCGCCTGGCGGGCGCCGCCCATCCCGGCCGCGGCGGCCAGTACCGCCTGGACGATGTTGTGATAGCCGGTGCAGCGACAGATATTGCCTTCGAGCTCGGCGCGCACCGTCGCCTCGTCGAGGCCGCTGCCGTGACGGCGGATGATGTCGACGGCGGTCATCACCATGCCGGGGGTGCAGAAGCCGCATTGCAGCCCGTGATGCGCCTTGAAGGCCGCCTGCACCGGGTGAAGCTCGCCATTTGCCGCAAGCCCCTCGATCGTCGTGATCGACGAGCCGGCCGCCTGCACCGCCAGGATCGAACAGCTCTTCACCGACTGCCCGTCCATGTGGACGACGCAGGCGCCGCACTGGGTCGTGTCGCAGCCGACATGGGTGCCGGTCAGGCCGAGATTTTCGCGGATAAAGTGCACCAGCAACGTCCGGTCGTCGCAGCTGCCGCTGACCTGGCGGCCGTTGACCGTCATCGTTATTTTCGCCATTTCGCTCCTCCGGGATGGGTCATTCCAAAGAGAACGCGACTTCGAATCGGGTGATGCGTTCACGCGACTGAAGGGACGCGCCAACTGATATCAATGCCCTCTGCCCGCCGACCGCTCCTCCCGGACCGGCGTGGCGGCGTTGTATCATTTGTCTTTTTTTGAAATGCCGCAACCGTTTCGGCCTGCGATAGGGGCAAAAAAATCTGGGCGCCCCTGTAACGCCGGAAACAGCGCCTTCAGGTTCCGTTCAGGAAGGATCGCATTATCTTGCGGCGGAAACGATTCGCCGGCTCCCGTGGACTTTACCGGGCGGCGGGTTATGTTTCGATTGCAAGTTCAAGTGGAGCAGACGGACCCGTCGCCCCATCATCACTCTAGGGACGGACGAAGCGACAGGCTGAAATCCGTAGAGATCGGAGAGGACAACATGAAGAAAGCCATCGCACTTGTGCTGGTCGCCTTGTCGGTCGCAAGCTGCACGCAGACGGAAAAGGGCGCCGGCATCGGCGCCGCATCGGGCGCAATCATCGGCGGCGCCGTCACCGGCAACGTGCGCGGCGCGGCAGTCGGTGCAGCCATCGGCGGCGTCGGCGGCGCGCTGATCGGCCATGCCACCGAGCAGCCCGGCCAGTGCTACTACCGCGACCGCTACGGCCGCCGCTACATCGACCGTTGCTGATCGCCGCGGCAATCCGCAAGACAGGGAGCCCCGGAGCGATCCGGGGCTTTTTCGTTCGGCGAGGCATGCCGCTGTGACGACGGCATTTCCGCCAGCGGTAGGGAGTGCCGGCAGGCGTTTGGGCCATTACGACTAGGCCGCCGGCAGTCCGTAATCGACCCGGAACGCTCCCTTTGTGCCTGCCGGACAACATAATGAGTCCTTTTTGCCGCGATTCGTCCGCGAATCGGTGTTTCGGGGTGGATGCGGGGGGTCGTCATCGTTAACAGATGGAAAACCCTGTCCTGCTATGATGGCCGCCGCCGCGTATGCAGGCAGTGAGTAGCGAGTCGCCTGAAACGGGATGCGGAGAGGAATGTCTCCACGATCGAGTATTGCGCACTGGAAGACAGCGACCGCGCTCGCAATCGTGGCCTCGGCGATGCTCGGCCCGCTTTCCGTCACCCAGGCCCACGCCTTCAAGATTTTCGGCATGCGCTTCTTCGAAAGCGCCGAAGAGGAAGTCCAGGTCATCGACCCGGTCCGTTACGCGCTCACCTTCGATGCCGGAACGGAGGACGAGGAGCTTCGCGAGGCGCTCGAAAACGGCTCGCAACTCGTCCAGGATCAGGAAAAGCCGGTCTCCGGCGATCTCGGCCTCGCGATCAAGGCGCGCGACGATCGCGACCGGCTTCTCGCGGTGCTTTACGAAAAGGCGCGCTACGGCGGCACTGTCAGCATCCTGATCGACGGGCAGGACATCGACAGCCTGCCGCCCGATCCCTCCTTTGCCGATGGTCAGGCGGTGCCCGTCGTCGTCCGCATCTCGCCCGGGCCGGCCTTCACGCTGGGCTCGATCACCTTCAAGGGCGATGCCGCCGGGCTCGATCCCGCCAGATATGACCTTACCCGTGGCGCCCGCGCCGACTCGACGCTCATCATCAAGGCCGGCGAGAAGATCGTCGAAGACCTCAAGGAGCAGAGCCGGCCGCTGGCAGAGCTTACCGAGCGCAGCGCCGTCGCCGACCATGCGACATCCACCGTCGACGTGACGATCAGCGTCGACGGCGGACCGGTCGCTCCCGTCGGTGAACTTACCGTTACCGGCACCAGAACCGTCGATCCGAACTTCGTCCGGGACTATTCCCGCCTCAATCACGGGCGGCCCTATTCGCCGGAAAACATCCGCAAGGCGGCCGAACGCCTGCGGCAGTTGAACGTCTTTTCCAGCGTCACGATCAACGAGGCCGACAAGCTCGCGCCCGACGGCACGCTGCCCATGAACATCCAGGTGTCGGAAGGCAAGCACCGCTATTTCGGCTTCGGCGGCCAGGTCTCGACCACCGAGGGCCTCGGCCTGCAGGGCTATTGGGGCCACCGCAATCTCTTCGGGCGCGCCGAATCGCTCAGGATCGAAGGCTCGGTCGATCGCATCGGCGAGACCACCGACGTCGGCAGCCTCGACTATTCGGCCGGCATCCTGTTTGCCAAACCCGGAGCCTTCGGACCGGCTTCGACCTTCACCGCCAGCGTCAAGGCGAGCCTCCTCGACCCGGACGCCTATAGCGCCAAGACCATCACCGGCGCGGCGGGCGCGAGCTTCGAGCTTTCCCAGACCGATACGGTCTCGGTCGGGGCGGAACTGGGCCTCGCGGATATCGACGATGCCTTCGGTTCCAACTCCTATCTCACCGCCGCCATCCCCCTCGAATATGTCCGCGACACCCGCGACGACAAGCTCAACCCGACCGAGGGCTACCGGGCGCTGATCAACGCGAAGCCGAGCTACGAATTCGAAGGACAGACCTTCTTCAGCTCGTTCGAGGCCTCCGCCTCGGCCTATTATTCGCCGGGAGACGAGAACCGCTTCGTCCTTGCCGGCAAGCTCGCCGCCGGCGTTCTCGCCGGTGGCGACGAACTCTCCGACATCCCGGCGACGCGGCGCTTCTTCCTCGGCGGCGGCGGATCGGTGCGCGGTTACTCCTTCCAGGAAATCAGCCCGCGCAATGCCGACAACGAACTGACCGGCGGCCGCTCCTATGTGAACGGCTCGTTCGAGGCGCGCATCGCCATCACCGAGACGATCGGCATCGTCCCGTTCATCGATTTCGGCAGCGTCTCGGCGAGCACCGCACCGGATTTCTCCGACATCCGCGCTGGCGCCGGCATCGGCCTGCGCTACGCGACCTCCTTCGGACCGATCCGGCTCGATTTCGCCGTGCCGCTCAACAAATATCCGGGCGGCACCGACTACGGCATCTATGCCGGCATCGGCCAGTCCTTCTGATGCGGGCCGCCTTGCCGTGGTAAACTGGCAAGGGCAGCCCCGCGGGGTTCCGTCCTGCCGATTCCAGAGCGGCGCAACATGGTCTATGGATAGGACATGAATCAGGTCATCGGCATCACTCGATCAGCGCTGCGCTACCTCTTCGCCGTCATCGGCGCACTGTTGGTCGCGCTGCTCCTCATCGTCGCCTTTCTGGGCTTCACCGTCCCCGGAGCGCGCGTTGTCGCCTGGGCGATCGAGAAATATGCCGGGACGCCCGACCAGATCGTCCGCATATCGGATCCCGGTGCGCTGCTGACCGGCGACTTTACCGCCGGCAGCGTCACGCTTTTCGACGGAGAGGGCATTTATGCGGAGGTCCGTGACCTTTCGGTCGACTGGTCGCCGGCCGAGCTCCTGTCGCTGCGTTTCGACGCGAGCCGGATCGCGGCAGATTCCGTCCGTGTCGAGCGGTTGCCGATCCCCTCCACCGAGACGAAGGAGGTGCGCTCGACCTTCGCCCTTCCCGTCGACGTGAAGATCGACGCCTTCGACCTCAAGGAGGTCATGATCGGCCGAAAGATCGCCCGCGAGGATCATTTCCTGACGGCGAAGGGCAAGGTCGACGCCACCAATTCGAGCATTGCGCTCGCGCTCGACGCCGCCGAGCGCGACCGGCCCGACGCCCGTGCCGTTGCCGACCTCGTCTTCAATCCGGCCGGCAACCAGCTGAAGCTGCAGGCGGAAGTGACCGAGCCGAAGGGCGGGCTTCTCGCGAAGCTCCTCCGCCTGCCGGGCGAGCCCGCTGTCGATATCAGGCTGACGGGCGAGGGCCCGCTTTCCGACTGGGCGGGATCGGGCACGGCTTCGCTCGACGGAGCCGAGGTTCTGAAGCTCGACGGCCGGCACGAACTGGCGAAGGACGGGATGCACAATCTCTCGGTCTCGGGCGGCGGCGCGCTTGCGAGCCTGATGCCGCCTGCCTTCAGGCCGCTCTTCGAAGGGACGAGCAGCATCGATCTGACGGCTGCCTTCGACGGCAAGAGCCTGGTGTGCATCGAGGCCGGCAGGCTTTCGACCGGCGCACTGACGCTCGATGCCGCCGGCACCATCGACAGCCGGGGCGAGAACAATCTCAAGGCAAGCCTCACCGGCACGAAGGGTCCGATCGATTTCCGCTGGCCGCTGAAAGAGGGCGAGCTCCGGGCGCTGATCAACGTGGCCAACCTGTCGCTGATCGGTGAGGGCCAGTCGGCGATCCTCGATGTCGCCGCCGACGTGCCCTCGGTCGCGCTGCCGCAGGGCAATCTCGCGGCCGTCCGCCTCTCGGCGCAAAGCGACGCCTTCAATCTGGAGACGCAGTCCGGGTCGCTGAAGACGACCGTCGACATCGGCGAGACCCGATTTGCAAGCGCCGACCTCCAGCGGGCGATACAGGCGCCGATGAAGGTCGACGGCACGATTTCCGTCGCGCCGGACGAGGTTCGCTTCGACCCGCTGACGATCGAGAGCGCAAGCATTGGCGGATCCCTCACAGGCAGGCTCGACCGGGCCGACGCATCGCTCGAGGCCGCCTTCAAGCTCTTCGCCGTTCCGGCCGTGCTGCCGCCCGCGCTCGCGGCGAAGCTCGACAAGACGATCGCGCTCTCCGGCAACCTCGCGACGGAAGACGACGGCACCCTTCGGCTGAGCGCCCTCGAAATCGGATCGGAGCTCGTCGCGGCCACCGGCTCGCTTGCACTTTCGGGCGAAACGCTCACGGCCGACATTCAGGGCACTCTTCCGGATATCGGCAGGCTGCTGGAGGACGCCAAGGGCGCCGCAGCGTTCCACGCGACCGCCTCCGGTCCCCTCAGCAAGCTCGGTGTCAAGGCGGACATCACGTCGAGCAGCGCGACGCTGGCGGGACGCACCTTGAGCGATCTCAGGATCGACGCCGACGCGACGGTAACACCCGGAAGCCCCGAGGCGACGCTCACCGCCACCGGCACGCTCGAGGGCCAGGCGATCGACATGCGCGCCGTTGTCGCCTCGAAGGATGGCCTGACCTCTCTCCCCACAATCGAGGCAAAAGTCGGCGGCAACACCCTGACCGGCGCGATCGCATTGACGGCGGACTTCAAGCCGAACGGCCGGATCGATTTCAGCCTGCCCGATCTCGGGCTGCTCGCCGCCATGGCCGGCCAGCAGGCATCGGGCGACCTTGCCGGCACTGCGACGGTGCAGACCGCCAACGGGGTGACCTCGGTCGCGATCGAGGCCAAGGGCGCCGGGATCCGGCGCGAGGCGCTGGCTGTCGCCAGGCCGGAGGTCGAGATCGATATAGCCGATGTCTCCGAGCCGGCGGTGCGCGGGGCGATCAGGGCGGAAAGCCTGTCGCAAGGAGCCAACCGCGTATCCGACGTCAGCCTCGTTTTCGACCGTCAGGCGGGCGGGCGGCAGGGGACGAACTTCTCTGCGGACGGCCTCTATGACGGCGCGCCGCTGACGGCAAAGGGCGAACTGGCGAGCGAGGCCGGCCGCACCGAAATCCGCCTTGCCTCGGCCGCGGCGGCGCCGAGGCGCCTGCCGCTGGAGCTCGCGGCACCCGCGGTCATCGCCATCGAAAACGGCGTCGCACGTCTCGACGACCTGACGATCCGCGCCTCGTCCGGCACCATCGCCGTCTCCGGCACGGCGGGCGACCGGCTCGACCTCGCGGCGCGCCTCGACGACCTCCCGGCCGTGCTCATCAACAATTTCGCGCCGACGCTCGGTGCCGAGGGCATCGTCGACGGTACGATCGACATCGACGGAGAAGCCGGGGCACCGCTGGTCGAATACGGTCTTTCCTGGCGCGGCGCGTCCGTGTCGTCGCTGCGGGCCGGCGGCATTGCCGCGCAGGATCTGACCGCGCGAGGCACGGTCAGCGTCAGCGAGACCGAAATCCGCTTCGATCCCACGGCGATCTCGAGCGCCGGCTTTCGCGGCAGCATCTCCGGCAGTCTCTCCCGTGCGGAGAAGACGGCCGCCGCGAATTTCCGGTTCGAGGCCGAGCCCGGCCTGCTGCCGGAGGGGCTCGCAACGAGGTTCGACACACCCGTCGCGGTCTCGGGCATGATCGAGACCGGCGGCGATGGCAGCGTCAAGCTGAGCGCCCTCGAAGTCGAATCGGGCACGGTGAACGCCGCCGGGTCCGCAACGCTTGCCGAAGGCCGGCTGACGGCCGACATCACCGGCGCCCTGCCCGATCTCGGCAAGCTGCTTGCCGAGGCGGAGGGTGAGCTTGCCTTCAGCGCCGACGTCTCCGGCCCGCTCGACTCGCTCGCCATCAAAGGCGAAGTCACCTCCGGCGGCGCCGTCCTCGCCGGCCGCTCGCTGACGGAGCTGACGGTCACCGCCGATGCGACGGTCAGGCCCGGCAACCCGCAGGCAAAGCTTAACGCCACAGGCACCCTCGACGGACAGGTAATCGACGCTCGCGCGGACATCGTTTCCGAGGGCGGCCGCACTTCGATCCCGTCACTCGAGGCCAGGATCGGCAACAACCGCCTGGCGGGCGCGCTCGACCTGACGGCCGACTTCAAGCCGAACGGCAAGCTCGATTTCACCCTCCCCGACCTCGGTCTGCTTGCTGCCATGGCCGGCCAGCAGGCCTCCGGCGACCTCGCCGGATCGGCGACGCTGCAGACGGCGAACGGTGTCACTTCGGCCGTGATCAAGGCCAATGGCGGCAGCATCCGCCGCGGCGAACTGGCAATCGCCAAGCCGGAAGTCGACCTTGCCGTCGCGGATATCGCCAGGCTCGCGATCAGCGGGGCGATAAGGGCTGAGAGCATCGCACAAGGGGAAAACCGTGTAACGGACGTCGATATCGCCTTCGACCAACAGGCCGGCAGGACGGGCTTTTCCCTCCAAAGCCTCCTTGACGGCGCGCCGCTGACGGCAAAAGGCGAGCTGGCGAGCAATGCCGGCCGCACCGAAATCCGCCTCGCCTCCTTCTCGGCCGCGCCAAGGCGCCTGCCGCTCGAGCTCGCCGCGCCGACGGTGGTCACGATCGAGAAGGGCGTCGCCCGGCTCGATGCGCTGACGATCCGGGCTGCGACCGGCACCGTCGCCGTCACCGGCGCGGCGGGCGAAAGGATCGACATCGCGGCCAAGGTCGACGCCCTCCCCGCCACATTGATCCACGCCTTCCTGCCGACGCTCGGGGCCCAAGGCACGATCGCCGGCACCGTCAATGTCGACGGCGAAGCCCGGGCGCCGGTGGTCGGATACGATCTCACCTGGGGCGGCGCATCGCTCGCCCCGGTGCGGTCGGCGGGCATTCCCGCGCAGGACCTGACCGCCAAGGGCACGATCACCGTCACGGAAGCGAGCATCGCGTTCGATCCGACGATCACCGGAAGTGCCGGCCTCCGCGGCAAGTTCCGCGGCAGCCTGGACCGCGCCGCATCGGCCGCCACGGCCGACTTCGAGATAGAGGCCGAACCGGGCGCGCTGCCGAAAGGCATCGCCGGGAAATTCGACGGGCCGGTCGCGATCTCCGGCAAGGTCGAGACCGGCGGCGATGGCAAGGTCGAATTGAGTGATCTTGCAGTCAAGTCCGGCACGGTCGAAGCCAGCGGGTCGGCGAACCTTGCCGAAGGTCGGCTCGTGGCCGATATCGAGGGCGCCTTGCCCGATCTCGGCAAGCTGCTTGCCGATGCCGAGGGCAAGGCTGCCTTCGACGCCGACATTTCCGGACCGCTCGACGCGCTCGCCGTCAAGGGCGAGCTGACGTCGAGCGGTGCCGTTCTGGCGGGCCGTTCACTGACGGACCTGACGGTCACCGCCGATGCGACGATCAAGCCCGGCAGCCCGCAGGCGAAGCTCACCGCGACCGGCGGGCTCGACGGCCAACCGATCGACGTGCGCGCCGAGGTCGTCCCGAAGGACGGCCGCACATCCGTTCCGGTTCTCGCGGCGAAAATCGGCGACAATCGCCTCAGCGGTGCGATCGAGCTCACGCCGGACATGAAGCCTTCCGGCACGATCGATTTCGACCTTCCCGACCTCGGACTGGTCGCCGCAATGGCCGGCCAGAAGGCGTCGGGCGACCTTTCCGGCTCCGCCACGATTCGCACCGTGAACGGCACGACGTCGGTCTCGCTCAAGGCGAGCGGCCGTGCCATCAAGCGCGATCAGCTGACGATCACCAGGCCGGTCGCCGACATCGGTATCGCCGATCTTGCCGCCCTTGCGATCCGCGGCGACATCAAGGCCGAGAGCGTCGCCCAGGGGCAGAATCGGGTGACCAACGTCAGTCTCGCCTTCGAGCAGCAGGGCGGCAGAACCGGCTTTGCGATCGATGGCCGGTATGACGGCGCCCCGCTTGCCGCCAGGGGAGACCTGGTGGTCGACGGCGGCCGCACCGAGATCCGCCTCGCCTCCTTCTCGGCCGCCCCGCGCAAGGTGGCGTTGAAGCTCGCCAAACCGACGGTCGTCGCGATCGAGAACGGTGCCGTCAGCCTCGGCGACCTGACCATCCAAGCCTCGAAGGGCGCCATCGCGGTCACCGGAACGGCGGGCCCGAGCCTCGATATCTCGGCCCGGCTCAATGCGCTGCCCGCGACCTTGATCAACACTTTCGCACCGGCGCTCGGCGCGGAAGGCGCGATCAACGGCACCGTCGAAGTGAGCGGAACCGCGGCCGCGCCGGTCGTCGATTACGATCTCCGGTGGAACGCCGCTTCGGTGGCGGCGGCGCGCGGCGCCGGTGTGGCAGCGCTCGAAGTGTCGGCAAAGGGCCGCTTCGCCAACAACCGCGTCACCGTCGACGTCACGGTGAGGGGCCCGGGCGATCTCTCCTTCCGCGGCGGCGGCCAGGTCGACATGGGTGGAAACATGCCCCTGTCGATGAAATTCGCCGGCGACGTGCCGTTCGGGCTGTTGGCCAATACCATGGCCGAGCAAGGCTTCACGCTTACCGGATCGGCCAATGTCGATCTCGCGCTCACCGGCTCGGCGCGCGCGCCGCAGATCGCCGGCAGGGTCTCGACGGCGGGGGGCCGGCTCGTCGATGTCCGGCGCAATCTCGCCCTCAACGACCTTGCGGCCGACGTGGCGCTCGACGGCAGGCAGGCAAGCATTTCACGGCTCTCCGCCAACCTCGCCACCGGCGGATCGATCGAGGCTAGCGGCACGGTCGGCATCGCCGCCGGATCCGGCTTCCCGGCCGATCTCCGGATTCGTCTCAACAACGCGACCTACGTCGACGGCACGCTGTTCACCGCCAATCTTGCGGGCGACCTGACGCTCAAGGGTCCGCTCGTCTCCACCCCCGTTCTCGGCGGCCGGCTGACGATCCGGCGGGCCGCGATCACCGTTCCGGAGAAGCTGCCGGCCTCGCTCGCGGCCATCGACATCAAGCACAGGAACGCGCCTGCGCGGGTGCGCGAGATGGCGCGGGACCTGAGGAAAGACACGTCGGGAGGCGCCGGGGCGAAGGCGGCCGGCGTCATCGCCTTCGATCTAGCCGTGCATTCGCCGGGCCAGTTTTTCGTGCGCGGCCGCGGCATCGACGCCGAGCTCGGCGGCGACCTGACGATCCGCGGCAACGCCGCCCAACCGATCGTTTCAGGCGGCTTCGACATGCGCCGCGGGCGCCTCGAGATCCTCGGCAAGCGGCTGACCTTCACGGAAGGCCACATCGGCTTTGGCGGCGGCCTCATCCCGACGCTCGACCTCGACGCCAGCTCGAGCGCCGGTTCGACGACGATCACCGTCAACGTAGCCGGCCCCGCCAACAATCCGCAGGTGACCTTCTCCTCCTCGCCGGCCCTGCCGCAGGACGAGATCCTGGCGCAGCTGATCTTCAACCGCTCGCTCAACAACCTGTCGGCCTTCCAGATCGCCCAGCTCGCCTCCGCCGTCAGCCAGCTCGCCGGCGGCGGCTCGACCTCGCTGCTCGACGGCCTGCGCAACAAGCTCGGGGTCGACGACCTCGACATCACCACCGACGAGAGCGGCGGCGCCCAGGTGACGGCCGGCAAGTATCTCAACGACCGGACCTATCTCGAACTGCAGCAAGGCTCCGACTCGGCCTCCAGCAAGGCGATCATCAACCTCGACGTCGGCCGCGGCGTGAAGCTGAAGGGCGAGGCCGCCGGCGACGGCTCCGCCGCCGGCGGGATATTCTTCGAGCGGGAGTATTGATGGCGGGAGCATTGTAAGAGCATTTCGCAGGCAGGTGGAATCACCTGATGGCGCAAAAATGCGGCAAAACAAACAGATGAGCGGGTGGCGCGAACGTATGGGACCCCATTCCGCTCGAGCGGGCTGCCCCTCACCCTAACCCTCTCCCCGCATGCGGGGAGAGGGGAGCATTGTTAGCGGGCTACCCCTCACCCTAACCCTCTCCCCGCATGCGGGGAGAGGGGACGAGGGCGGCGCCCCATAGCCCTTCTCCCACCGGCGGTGTGGGGTGGTCTCGGACCTCGCGGCAAGCCCCTTCTCCCCGTATAACGGGGAGAAGGTCGCGGCAGCGGGATGAGGGGCGTTCCACCTCTCGGGATGGGAGGCATACCCCTACCGATTCAAGCCGCATTCCGATCGACCCCGAACGCGTCGAGCACGTTGCTCTCGTCGAGCGCGCCGAACAGGGCCCAGATATGCCCGAAGGGATCGATCAGCGCGCCGACCCGATCGCCGGTCGGCAGCGTTTCGGCGGCATTGCGCAGGCTGGCGCCGGCGCCGATCGCCCGTTCGATGATGCGATCGACGTCGTCGACGTGCAGCTCGAGGATCGCCGCCGTCGTGCCGAGCGCGTGCGGCGAGCGCGGACCGCCCAGTCGCGGTTCGGCGTCGCGGCGCGGATTGGCTCCGGCGACGCGGAATACGGAGTCGCCGATCGAGAGATCGGCGCTCGTCAGGATGCCGCTCCACTCATGGCGCTGGAGAAGCTCGGCACCGAAGACGTCGCGATAGAAGGTGATCGCCCGCTCCTCGTCCCCATGCCTGACGAAGAGCTTGATGCAGATCCGCCGTACCGACGGACCGCCAGAGTAGATGGCCATGGTAACCTCCTTGGATCGCGATGATTCCGGGTCGGTTGAACCCCGAATCAGGAACGCCATCGGTCAATAAACGGGAAGGGATGCGGGCGGACGACCGCACTCCCGAGCCTCTCTTTTTCGCTGAGGTGGGACATCTTACAGGGTAGAGTGAACAAATCAAGAACAAAACGCCATGAGCCTCACAATTGCAATGGAACCGTCAGGGCGTGCCGGTCATCTTGCTGGTCTTCAAAAGAATGTTCGTTTCCGTGACGGTGATGCCGTCGATCAGCCGGATGCGCCTCAAAGTCTCGTCGAAGGAGGCGAGATCGCGGTCCTCGAGTTCGGCGATGAAGTCCCATCGGCCGTTGGTGCTGTGGAGCGCCCTCACCTGCGGCAGGCCGCGCAATTGCTCGGCGACGCGGTCGGCCATCTTGCCGTGAACCTCGATCAGGACCACGGCCCGGACGCCGGAGGCGGGGATCTCCGCCCCCGTGCGGATCGTGAAGGCGGCGATCGTGCCGTTCGCCACCAGCCGGTCGATGCGCGCGGCGACCGTCGCGCGCGAAACGCCGGTCATCGCCGAAAGCGTCGACACGGGCGTGCGCGCATTCTGCCGGAGCGCGCTGATCAGCGCCTGATCGAGATCGTCCATTCTATCACTTTGTCAAAAGCAGCTTATCAATATGCCAGTCTTAGCTCTCTAATCGACAGTTTTCCATCTTTTTGCTGTCACGCTTTTTGCCGATAATCCGCTCGATTTCATCGGCATTTCGAACGAAGGGAAGAGGCGGACATGAAGACCATCACGTTGATCGGTGCACCCATCGAGGAAGGCTCCGGCCGCCGCGGCGCCGCCATGGGACCGACGGCGCTGAGAATCGCCGGCATCGACACGGTGCTCGCGGAGCTCGGCCATGCGGTTCGCGACGAGGGCGACATCCGGCCGCTGCCGGTCCGCGATCTCGCCAATCACCCGGGCGCCAACAATCTTCAAGCCGTCGCGGCCTTTGCCCGCGCGCTGGACGACGCCGTATATGATGCCGCGCGAAAGGGGCATTTCCCGATCATCCTCGGCGGCGACCATGCCCTTTCCATGGGCAGCGTCTCGGGCATGGCGCGACATGCGCGAGAGATCGACCGGCCGCTCTTCGTCCTCTGGCTCGACGCCCATGCCGACTTCAACTCGCCGACGACCTCGCCCTCCGGCAACATGCACGGCATGCCGGTGGCCTTCTTCTGTGGCGAGGCGGAATTCGCGCCCATCCTCGCAAGCGACCGGCCGCTGGTCGACCCGAAAAGGGTTTACCAGGTCGGCATCCGTTCCGTCGACGCGCGCGAGCGCGAGGAGATCGCCGAGCACGGCGTCAACGTCTATGACATGCGGGCGATCGACGAGATGGGCATGGCCTCCATCATGCGCCAGATCCTCGACGAGGTCCGCGCCGTGAACGGCCTCCTCCATGTGAGCCTCGACGTCGATTTCATGGATCCGGAAATCGCGCCGGGCGTCGGCACCACCGTGCCCGGCGGCGCCACCTTTCGCGAGGCGCATCTGATCATGGAGATGCTCTGCGACAGCGGCCTCGTCTCCTCGCTCGACGTCGTCGAGCTCAATCCCTTCCTCGATGATCGCGGCAAGAGTGCCCGCGTCCTCGTGGAGCTGACCGCGAGCCTTTTCGGCCGCCGGATTCTCGACCGCCCGACCCGTAGCGCCTGAAACGGCGGGCAAAAGCAAGTCTTAACGAATCCGCGCCTACAATGGGCCGAAAGCGCGAAGCGGAACTTTTCCGCGCATGATGCGACTTGCGCCTCGCCGGATGTCGTCGGCGGATTACCACTCCCGGCCGGATGGGCGCCCCACTCGCGGGCCCCTGGACGGGAGCGTCACACGACCGGAAAGGACTTTCGATGACAGGCACGCCGAGGACTTCCGCATTTGACGGCGAGACGCTCGAGATCATAGCGTTCCGCCTCCACGACCAGGAATTTTGCGTCAAGACGACGACGATCCGCGAAATCCGCGGCTGGGCCCCGTCGACGCCCATCCCGCATTCGCCGCCGGAGGTGATCGGCGTCATGAACCTGCGCGGCACGGTGATCCCGATCATCGACCTCGCCCACAAGCTCGGGATGAAATCCACCGTCGCCAACGAGCGCAGCGCCATCGTCGTCGCCGAGGTTCACAACATGGTCATCGGCCTCGTCGTCGACCGGGTGTCCGACATCCTGACGGTCCAGGGCAGCCAGGTTCAGCCGGTGCCGGAAGTGACCGCCTCCTTCGACAAGAGTTTTGCCGAAGGCATCATCGCCAACGAGACCGGCATGATCTGCTTCCTCAACCTCGCCCGCATGTTCAAGGAACGCGAGGTCGAAGAGCTCGCGGCTTGATTTAGATCGCCTGGAGGTCTTGAAAAGGCCCCTCCCCAACCCCTCCCCATAGGTGGGAGGGGCTTGGCGCTCGCGGCCGGCTGAGTGCCTATTCGAAGGCCCGAGGCTGTGGAGCGGTCAAAAGCCTCTGCCCGCGCCGCAAATGAAATGTGCGGCCACAGCACGTTGGTGCGAAGGTATTGCCTTAGAGCGGGATGCGCTCACATGCGTTCGCGCCAGCGCCCTATCTGTTTGTTTTTGCCGCATTTGTGCGACGTCAGGTGATTCCACCTGACTGCAAAATGCTCTAGTTGACTCGAGAACTGCCCTGCAACGTCATAAGCAGGGTCCAACCTCCCAGCCACCGTCAACTTCATGGACAAGCGGTGCGGCAGGTTAAGCCCCTCCCACCTGTGGGGAGGGGTTGGGGAGGGGTCCATCTCACCCCCGATTGATCACCGCCTCCGCCGCTTCCGGCCTCCGGATCTTCGCTGCCGCCTCGAGCACCAGCGGGTTCAGCCCCTCGCCGCCGTGCTCGATGTGCTTGAACAGTTTGCGACGCATGCGCGGTTCCCAATATTTGTTGATATGCGTCGCCACCCCTTGCGCCGCCTCTCTTGCCGGCTGGCTCTGGAAAAAGGTGGCGATCTGGTTCGCCATGTAGATAAGCTTGGCGTTGGTATCAGACATTCGGCGACAGCTCCGCTTCTCAAATGTTGCCGCGGGCCGCGGGCGGAGACCGGTAGCCGGTCTTCCCGTCCCTCATGATGCGCTCCGCATGGGTGAAGATTTCGAATTCGTCGCCGCGCACCAGCGCGATGAGGGTCATGCCCGCCTCCTCCGCCGTGCGGATCGCAAGCGCCGTCGGCGCGGAAATGGCGATGATCACCGGACTGCCGGTGATCGCGGTCTTCTGGACCATCTCGACGGACACCCGCGACGTGACGACGACGGCGCCATCCGCACCCCTGAAGCCGGCGCGCGCGGCAGCGCCCGTCAGCTTGTCGAGCGCATTGTGGCGGCCGACATCCTCGCGCACCGCAATCAGCCCCCGACCCGGCACGTAGAAGGCGGCACCGTGCGCGGCGCGGGTTTCGATGTGCAGCGGCTGCTGGCCGTTGAGGAGACCGACCGCCTCGACGACGTCCTCATCGCTGAGCCTGAGCGGCGAGCCGGAAACATCCGGCGTCACCCGCACGGCCTGCTCGATCGATTCGATGCCGCAAAGTCCGCAACCGACGGGTCCGGCCATATGACGGCGGCGGCGGCGCAACATCTCGTTCTGCACGTCGACGAGCGTGATCTGCAGGTCGATGCCCTTCTCCTCGGCAACGACATCGATCGCCTCGATCTGCTCGGGCCCGGCGATGATGCCTTCGGTCAGGCTGAAGCCGACGGCGAAATCCTCGAGATCGGCGGGCGTCGCCATCATTACCGCATGGGTCGAGCCGCCATAGGTGATCGCGACCGGCGTTTCCTCCGGCACTACGCGCGACTGGGCGACGAGCGCCCCGGCCCGTCGCGCCGCTTCGGAAACCTTCACCGTCGTTGCGAAACGGGTCGTGTCTGCCGCCCGCACTGCGACGGCTGGAAAGGATGAAACTCGCTTGCCCGTCATCCCCTCTCCTATTCCGCCGCCTCCAGCTTGCCGGCAATGCGGCGTGACTGCCGCGCTTGCTCGTCATAGTCGCGCTGCCAGTCGGACGGTCCGTTCGAGGGCGACACCTGCACCGCGGTCACCTTGTATTCCGGGCAGTTGGTCGCCCAGTCGGAGAAGTCGGTGGTGATGACGTTCGCCTGTGTCGTCGGATGATGGAAGGTCGTATAGACCACGCCCGGCGCGACCCGGTCGGTGATCAACGCCCGCAGCGTCGTCTCACCCGAGCGGCTGGCAAGCCGGACCCAATCGCCGTCGCGAATGCCGCGCTGTTCGGCATCGTGCGGATGGATCTCCAGCCGGTCCTCCGCATGCCAGACGACGTTGTCGGTGCGCCGCGTCTGCGCGCCGACATTGTACTGGCTGAGGATACGGCCGGTGGTGAGCAGCAGCGGGAAGCGCGGCCCCGTCTTCTCGTCGGTCGCGACGAATTCGGTGCGGATGAACTTGCCCTTGCCGCGCACGAAGCCGTCGACATGCATGATCGGCGAACCGAGCGGCGCCTTCTCGTTGCAGGGCCACTGCACCGAGCCCATCTTGTCGAGATAGTCATAGGAGACGAGAGCGAAGGTCGGCGTCGTCGCCGCGATCTCGTCCATGATCTCGGACGGGTGGCTGTAGTTCCAGTCAAGGCCCATGGCCTGGGCGAGCTTCTGCGTCACCTCCCAGTCGGCATAGCCGTTCTTCGGCCGCATCACCTTGCGGACGCGATTGATGCGCCGTTCGGCATTGGTGAAGGTGCCGTCCTTTTCGAGGAAGGTCGAGCCCGGCAGGAAGACATGCGCGTAGTTCGCCGTCTCGTTCAGGAAAAGATCCTGCACCACGACGCATTCCATCGCCGCGAGGCCGGCCGCCACGTGCTTCGTGTCCGGGTCCGACTGCAGTATGTCCTCGCCCTGGATGTAGAGGCCCTTGAAGGTGCCCTCGACGGCGGCATCGAGCATGTTCGGGATGCGCAGCCCCGGCTCGTTGTTGAGGGTGACGCCCCAGAGTTTCTCGAAGATCTCGCGCGTCGCGTCGTCGGAGATGTGCCGGTAGCCCGGCAGCTCGTGCGGGAAGGAGCCCATGTCGCAGGAGCCCTGCACGTTGTTCTGCCCGCGCAGCGGATTGACGCCGACGCCCGGCCGGCCGATGTTGCCGGTCACCATGGCGAGGTTGGCGATCGCCATCACCGTCGTCGAGCCCTGGCTGTGCTCGGTGACGCCGAGGCCGTAATAGATCGCGCCGTTGCCGCCGGTCGCATAGAGCCGCGCCGCGCCGCGGACGAGTTCCGCCGGGACGCCGGTATAGGCTTCGGTCGCCTCCGGGCTGTGATAGGGCTCGGCGACGAAGGCCGCCCAGTCCTCATATTCCGACCAGTCGCAGCGCTCGCGGATGAACGCCTCGTTCGCAAGGCCCTCGGTTACGATGACATGGGCGAGCGACGTCAGGATGGCGACGTTGGTGCCCGGCTTGATCGGCAGGTGGTAGGACGCCTCGACATGGGCCGAGCGGACGAGATCGATCCGGCGCGGGTCGATGACGATCAGCTTGGCGCCCTGGCGCAGCCGCTTCTTCAGCCGCGAGGCGAAGACCGGATGGCCGTCGGTCGGGTTGGCGCCGATGATGACGGCGACGTCCGTGTGCTCGACGCTGTCGAAATCCTGCGTGCCGGCCGAGGTGCCGAAGGTCTGGTTGAGGCCGTAGCCGGTCGGCGAATGGCAGACGCGGGCGCAGGTGTCGACATTGTTGTTGCCGAAGCCGGCGCGTACCAGCTTCTGCACCAAATAGGTCTCCTCGTTGGTGCAGCGCGACGAGGTGATTCCGCCGACCGAATCGCGGCCGTATTGATACTGGATGCGGCGGAACTCGTTAGCCACATGCGCGTAGGCCTCTTCCCAGGTAACCTCGCGCCAGGGGTCGGTGACCTTCTCGCGGACCATCGGGTTGAGGATCCGATCCTTGTGGCTGGAATAGCCATAGGCGAAGCGACCCTTGACGCAGGAATGGCCACGGTTCGCCTGGCCGTCCTTCCACGGCACCATGCGCACCAGCTCCTCGCCGCGCATCTCCGCCTTGAAGGAGCAGCCGACGCCGCAATAGGCGCAGGTGGTGACGACCGAATGTTCGGGCTGGCCGATCTCGATCACCGATTTTTCCGTCAGCGTCGCCGTCGGGCAGGCCTGTACGCAGGCGCCGCAGGAGACGCATTCGGAGGAGACGAAATCCTCGTTCATCCCCGCCGAAACCTTGGAGTCGAAGCCGCGGCCGCTGATCGTCAGCGCGAAGGTGCCCTGCACCTCCTCGCAGGCCCGCACGCAGCGCGAGCAGACGATGCACTTCGCCGGATCGAAGGTGAAATAGGGATTGGATTCGTCCTTCGGCGCCCATTGGCGATTGATCTCGCCATTGTTGCGCGCCTTGACGTGGTTCGCCCCGTCATAGCCGTAGCGCACATCGCGCAGGCCGACCGCACCGGCCATGTCCTGCAGTTCGCAGTCGCCGTTGGCGGCGCAGGTCAGGCAGTCGAGCGGATGGTCGGAGATATAGAGCTCCATGACGCCGCGGCGGACATCTTTCAGCCGCTGCGTCTGCGTCGAAACGCTGATGCCCGCTGCCACCGGCGTCGTGCACGAGGCCGGCATGCCGGCGCGGCCCTCGATCTCGACGAGACAGAGGCGGCAGGAGCCGAAGGCCTCCATCATGTCGGAGGCGCAGAGCTTCGGCACCTCGATCCCCGCTTCCATCGCCGCCCGCATGATCGAGGTGCCTTCCGGCACGGTGATCTCGCGCCCGTCGATCGTCAGCGTCACCAGCTTTTCGGACTTGGAAGCAGGAGTGCCGTAGTCGATTTCATGTATGAGAGACATTTCAGGCCTCCTGGGAAATTGTGTTCAGGTTGGCGGACATGGCCGCCACCGTCGATGCCGGCATCCGCCCCTCATCCGGCTGCCGCCACCTTCTCCCCGCTCGCGGGGAGAAGGGATATGCCGCGCCGTCCCAGTCCCCTCTCCCCGCCTGCGGGGAGAGGGTTAGGGTGAGGGGCAAAACTTCGAGTGCCAACATCGCCATCATTCCGCAGCCTCCACCCTTGGTGCCGGCTCGAAATCCTCCGGGAAATGCGTCATTGCGCTCATCACCGGATAGGGCGTGAAGCCGCCGAGCGCGCAGAGCGAGCCGAACTTCATCGTGTTGCAGAGATCGGCGAGCAGCTCGCGGTTCTTCTCCGGCTCGATGCCGGCGGCGATCTTGTCCGCGACCTCGACGCCGCGGGTCGAGCCGATGCGGCAGGGCGTGCACTTGCCGCAGCTTTCGACGGCGCAGAACTCCATGGCGAAACGGGCCTGCTTCAGCATGTCGGCCGTGTCGTCGAAGACGACGATGCCGGCATGGCCGATGAGCCCGTCCTTCGCCGCGAAGGCCTCGTAGTCGAACGGCGTGTCGAACAGCGCCCGCGGGAAATAGGCGCCGAGCGGGCCGCCGACCTGCACCGCCTTCACCGGCCGGCCGCTTGCCGTGCCGCCGCCGATCTCGTCGACGAGCTCGCCGAGGGTCAGGCCGAAGCCGATCTCGAACAGGCCGCCATGCTTGACGTTGCCGGCGATCTGGATCGGGATCGTGCCGCGCGAGCGTCCCATGCCGAAGTCGCGATAATAGGCGGCGCCCTTGTCTAGGATCACCGGCACCGAGGCGAGCGAGATGACGTTGTTGATGACCGTCGGGCAGTCGAACAGGCCCTTGTGCGCCGGCAGCGGCGGCTTGGCGCGCACGAGCCCGCGCTTGCCTTCGAGGCTGTTCAAGAGCGACGTCTCCTCGCCGCAGACATAGGCGCCGGCGCCGGTTCTGACTTCCATGTCGAAGGCATGGGCGGAACCGAGCACCGAGGAGCCGAGCACGCCCGCCGCCCGGGCGATCCCGATCGCCGCGGTCATCACCGCGATCGCATGCGGATATTCCGAGCGCGTGTAGACGTAGCCCTTTGTCGCGCCGGTGGCGATGCCGGCGATCGCCATGCCCTCGATCAGCACGAAGGGGTCGCCCTCCATGATCATCCGGTCGGCGAAGGTGCCGCTGTCGCCCTCGTCCGCGTTGCAGACGATGTACTTGCGCTCCCCTTGCGCTTCGAGCACGGTCTTCCATTTGATGCCGGTCGGAAAGCCCGCACCGCCGCGGCCGCGCAGGCCGCTTTCCGTGACCTCGGCGACGATCGCTGCTGGCTGCATCGCAACCGCCTTTTCAAGGCCACGCAGGCCGCCATGGGCGCGATAGTCGTCGAGCGACAGGGGATCGGTGATGCCGCAGCGGGCGAAGGTCAGCCGCGTCTGCCGCTTGAGGAAGGGGATGTCCTCCGTCTTCCCGAGACAGAGCGGGTGAGCGCCGCCTGTCAGAAGCCCCGCATCCAACAAAGCGGCGACGTCGCGCGCCTTGACCGGACCGTAGGCGACACGGCCCTCGGCCGTTTCGACCTCGACGAGCGGCTCCAGCCAGTGCATGCCGCGCGACCCATTGCGGACGATCGTCGCGTCGAGACCGCGCGCGGCGATCGCCTCCGCCATCGCCGTCGCCACTTTTTCGGCGCCGAGCGCAACGGCCGCGGCATCGCGCGGAATATAGATCTTCACCGTCATCGGCGTGCCTCCGCGACCAGTGCCTCGAGTTCCGCCTCGTCGAGCCGCGCATGCACCTCGCCGTCGAGCATGGCGGAGGGCGAGCAGGAACAGAGCCCGAGACAATAGACCGGTTCGAGCGTCACGGCGCCATCCGGCGTCGTCTCGTGGAAATCGATGCCGAGCAGCGCCTTGGCGCGTTCGGCCAGGCGGTCGCCGCCCATCGACTGGCAGGCCTCGGCACGACAGAGCTTCAGCACATGGCGCCCGGCCGGATGCTCGCGGAAGTCATGATAGAAGGTGACGACGCCATAGACCTCGGCGCGTGACAGATTGAGCTCGCGGGCGATCAGCGGCAGGCTTTCCTCTGGCACATAGCCGAATTCGTCCTGGATCTCGTGCAGAATGGGAAGAAGCGGGCCTTCCAGTTCCTTGAGTTCGCCGACGATCGCTAGCGTGCGCTCGGTCACGTCTGCGCGCGGCAGATGAATATTCACGCCAAGAGCCCTCCCGGCTCGCGGCGCGCCGCGCTGCCAGGTGCCTCCCGACCGTCGCCGCGCCGCCATTTCAAACACTTGGCAAAGATCGGAGCCTCGTCGGCCTTTGCCACCGGACAAGCTTCGCGCTTATGCTCCGAAGGGTCAATAATGCTGTTCCGTCGATCGATAGAAAATTTCTATTGAACTCTGTTGCGTTCGCCGAGAATGCGCGCCTCATGGAGAAGGGCCGAGACCAGCGGCGTGAAGGGCTCACGGTAGGTGGCGACCAGTCCGACGGTGTGGTGAACGTCCGGATCGACGATCGGAATCATCCGGATGTCTTCGTGAAACCCGAATGATTTCGCGACGTTATAGGGCATGATGCTCGCCCATCGGCCCGTGCGGACATGAGAGAAGAGCACGATCATCGAGTTCGATTCGAGCGTCGGGCTCGCGACCGCGCCGGCCTCGGCGAAGTGCTGGTTGATGATACGGCGGTTCTGCATGTCCGCAGTCAATAGACAAAGCCGAATGCCGCTCACCTCCTTCCACGTCACGCTTTCGCGATCCGACAGCGGCGTGCCGGCGGCCGTAACCAGATGATATTGCTCGATCTGCAGCGGCACGCTGGTGACGCGGCCGAGCGGTTCGTTCTCGAGATAGGTGAGGCCCGCGTCGATCTCGAGGTTTTCCAGGAGCGCCAGGATCTGCAGCGACGTGGTCGAAAGCACCGAGAAGGTGACGTCCGGGTGCTTCTCCTGGAAGGGAGCGGTGATCATCGGCACCATGGCCAGCGTCGTCGGAATCGCCGCAAGCCGGATGTGGCCCGACAGGCCCTTGCGCGCCGCGCGCATCTCCTCGCGCATGGTGCGCGTGTCGCCGACGATCCGCCGCGCCCATTCGAGCACCCGCTGGCCCTCGGGCGTCAGGCCCTGAAAGCGCGACCCGCGGTTGACCAGCATGACGCCGAGTTGGTCCTCGAGCTGCCGGATCGCCGCCGAAAGCGTCGGCTGCGTCACGCCGCACTCCTCCGCCGCCCGGCCGAAATGCCGTTCGCGGGCGAGGGCGAGAAAGAATTCCAGCTTGTCGATCATGCTCGGCCTTTAAATTTGCCCCTCACCTCTCCCCCCGGGCGAAGCGCCGCAGCCTCTCCCGCAGGCGGAGATGGGACTGGGACGGCGCGGCATCTCCCTTCTCCTCGCGAGCGGTGAAAACCGGCAGACGGACGAGGGGCGAGAACACTTCCGTGAACCTGGAGCGGGATGCGCTCACATGCCTTCGCGCCACCGCTCTATCTGTCTGTTTTTGCATCTGCCTGTTTTTGCCGCATTCGTGCATGCGTCAGGTGATTCCACCGGACTGCAAAATGCCCTAACAGATCAACTGCCCCCCATTCACTTCCAGCACCTGGCCGGTGATGTAGCCCGAAAGCGCATGCGCGGCGAGAAAAAGATAGGCCGGTGCGCAGTCCTCCGCCGTGCCGAGCCGGCCGAGCGGGATCGTCCTGCGCGTCGCCTCGAGCTTCTCCCGCGATGAGTAGCGCTCGTGGAAATCGGTGGCGATCGTGCCGGGCGAGACGCAGTTGACGCGGATGCCGTCCGCCGCCAGCTCGCGCGCGAGCGCTTTCGAATAGGTGGCGACAAAGGCCTTGGTGGCGGAATAGATGGACGAGCCGGCGCTGCCGCCGGTGCGGGCCGAAATAGACACGGTGTTGACGATCGCCGGATGGGTGCCCTTGCGCAGGAGCGGCAGCATCGCCCGCGTCATCTCGACGACGGACGTCTGGTTGAGTTGCACGACGGTGCGATAGTCCTCGTCGCTGAGGCTTTCCGCCGCAAACCGGCCGACCATGGTCCCGGCATTGTTGACGAGCACGTCGAGGCCGTCGAAGCGGCTCCGCACCACGTCGGCGAAGCTCTCGACGCCTTGGGCGGCGAGGAAATCCGCCGCCGCGAGGAATGCCCTGCCCTCGGCCACCGCAAGGTCGAGAATTTCCGGGCGGTCGGCGGCGATCGACCGGCCCATATGCACCGCGACCCGCGCGCCGCAATCGAGGAACTGCCGCGCAACCTCGAGGCCGATGCCGCGGCCGCCGCCGGTGACCACCACGTTCATGCCCTTGAACAAGGCCGGATGATACATGCTACCTCTTCCTCACCGGGTACGACAGCGCCACACAGCTTTCCGGACGCTCTCCTCCACCTGCCGGTACAGGCTGGCGCATCCCCTTGCGGATTGCAACGGCTGCCCCACTGCGAAAATCCAAGCGCGCCGGAAACAGGTGATTCTGAAATTGCGCCGCTTTCGTTTTTGCTTATTATGAAACAAAACGAAAAGCGAGGGAGCGTCGAATGTATCTCAGCGGGCGACAGGCCGAGATTCTGGAACTGGCGAAGAGCGAGGGCCGCGTCCTCGTCGAGGAACTCGCCCAGCGCTTCTCGGTGACGCCCCAGACGATCCGCAAGGACCTGAACGATCTCTGCGACGCGCGCGTCCTGAACCGCATCCATGGCGGCGCGATCTTCCCGAGCGGCAAGGAGAACGTCAGATACGAGTCGCGCCGCCAGATCGCCGCGGCGGAAAAGCAGGCGATCGGCCGCGCCGCGGCCGCAATCATCCCGGACAACGCCTCGCTGTTCATCAATATCGGCACCACCACCGAGGCCGTCGGCGAGGCGCTGCTCGACCACAGCGAACTGATGGTGATCACCAACAACATCAACGTTGCCAATCGCTTGCGGGTCTTTCCCTCGATCGAGGTGGTGATCGCCGGCGGCGTCGTGCGCGGCTCGGACGGCGGCATCGTCGGCGAAGCGGCGGTCGACTTCATCAGGCAGTTCAAGGTGGACTTCGCCGTCATCGGTGCCTCGGCCATCGACCACGACGGCGCGCTTCTCGATTTCGACTATCGCGAGGTGAAGGTCGCGCAGGCGATCATCGCCAATGCGCGCCACGTCATCCTGGTTTCCGATTCGACCAAGTTCGAGCGCACGGCACCGGTCAGGATCGGTCACATCTCCCAGGTGCAGACCTTCATCACCGACCGCTGCATCGTGGAAAACGTCAGGAAAATCTGCGCCGACCAGGGCGTCAAGCTGATCGAGACCGAAGCGTGATCCGGCACGCGGGCAGCGCCACGGATTCGGAAAACATTCGTTTGACATTCGGAATGTTTTCGCTTTAACTGCTTTTACTTTCGCGATTGCATAAAATTGTGCGTTGCGAAATGTGGAGGGGAAGGCACAGTGTCAGAGCAGGCGATTTTCGACGTCTTCGTCATCGGCGGCGGCATCAACGGGTGCGGCATCGCGCGTGATGCGGCCGGACGGGGATATTCCGTCGCGCTTGCGGAAATGAACGATTTCGCCTCCGGCACCTCCTCCGGTTCCACCAAGCTCATCCATGGCGGCCTGCGCTATCTCGAGCATTACGAGTTCCGCCTCGTGCGCGAGGCGCTGATGGAGCGCGAGGTGCTCTGGGCCATGGCGCCGCACGTCATCTGGCCGATGCGCTTCGTCCTGCCCTATCACAAGGGCGGCCTGCGCCCGGCCTGGCTGATCCGCCTCGGCCTGTTCCTTTACGATCACATCGGCGGCCGCAAGCTGCTGCCGGCCACGAGCACGCTCGACATGACGCGCGATCCGGCCGGCGCGCCGCTGAAGCGGCTTTTCACCAAGGCCTTCGAATATTCCGACGGCTGGGTGGACGACGCCCGTCTCGTCGTCCTGAACGCCCGCGACGCCGCCGACCGCGGTGCGCGGATCATGGCCCGCACCCGCGTCGTCTCGGCGCGCCGCGAGGGCGGCCGCTGGGCGATCGAGACCGAGAACATGGCGACGGGTGCGCGCGAAACGCTGAGCGCCCGGATGCTCGTCAATGCCGCCGGCCCCTGGGTCGACCGGGTGCTTGCCGAGGCGCTCGGCAAGAACGACGTCCACAATGTCCGCCTGGTGCAGGGCAGCCACATCGTCGTGAAGAAGAAGTTCGACGATCCTCGCGCCTATTTCTTCCAGAATCCGGACGGGCGGATCATGTTCGCCATACCTTACCAGGACGACTTCACCCTGATCGGGACCACCGACCGCGACTTCACCGGCAACCCGGCCGGCGTTCGCATCAGCGACACCGAGATCGACTATCTCTGCAAGGCGGCGAGCGAATATTTCAGCGACCCGGTCACCAAAGACGATATCGTCTGGACCTATTCCGCCGTCCGCCCGCTCTTCGACGACGGCGCCAGCAAGGCGCAGGAGGCGACGCGCGACTATGTGCTGCGCGTCGAGAACGGCGGCGCGCCGCTCCTCAACGTCTTCGGCGGCAAGCTCACGACCTATCGGCGGCTGGCGGAATCCGCGCTCGAGAAGATCGGCGAGGCGATCGGCGGCAAGGGCAGGAAATGGACGGCCGGCTCGCATCTGCCGGGCGGCGACTTTCCGCCCGCGGCCTATGACGGCGAGGTCGAGAAGCTGAAGGCGCGCTATCCCTTTCTCGCCGGCCCGCACGCCCGCCGGCTGGTCCGTCTCTACGGCACGCAGGCCGCACGGCTTCTCGGGGGCGCCGCCAGCGAAGCCGATCTTGGGCGGCACTTCGGAGCGGATCTCTTTGCCGCCGAGGTTCACTGGCTGATCGAGCAGGAATGGGCGCGCAGCGCCGACGACGTGCTTTGGCGCCGGACCAAGCTGGGGCTGAAGCTTTCGCAGAAAGAGATCGCCGAACTGGAGGAATACATGCGGGACGCGGCCAGCGCAGCCGCCTGATGTCCCGTGCTTGAAAAACTGCCGGATGGCTGGGTGGAGAATTCAATGCTTGAAATGAAGAACATATCCAAGGTCGTCGGGGGCGAGACGCACATCCACCCGACGAACCTTGCGCTGGAGAGGGGGTCGCTCAACGTGCTGCTCGGCCCGACGCTCTCCGGCAAGACGTCGCTGATGCGGCTGATGGCCGGTCTCGACAAGCCCTCCTCCGGTTCAGTCCATTTCGACGGCGCCGACGTCACCGGCCTTCCGGTGCAGAGCCGCTCTGTCGCCATGGTCTATCAGCAGTTCATCAACTACCCGGCCCTGACGGTCTATGAGAACATCGCCTCGCCGATGCGCATCAAGCGCGTCGACGCCGCCACCATCGACCGGGAGGTGCGCAAGGCCGCCGAGCTCTTGAAGCTCACGCCCTATCTCGACCGCACGCCGCTCAATCTTTCCGGCGGCCAGCAGCAGCGCACGGCACTCGCGCGTGCCATCGTCAAGAATGCCGACCTGGTGCTGCTCGACGAGCCGCTCGCCAATCTCGACTACAAGCTGCGCGAGGAACTGCGCGAGGAATTGCCGAAGATCTTCGCCGCTTCCGGCGCGATCTTCGTCTATGCGACGACGGAGCCGTCCGAGGCGCTGCTGCTCGGCGGCAATACCGCCGCCTTGAGCGAGGGCCGCATCACCCAGTTCGGCCGCACCATCGACGTCTATCGCCGCCCGGTCGATATCGTCACCGCCCGCACCTTTGCCGATCCGCCGCTCAACACGATCGGCCTCACGAAGGCGGGGCCGCATTTCACGCTGGAAGGTAAGCCGGTGCTTTCCGTTCCCGCGCATCTGGCCTCGGTGGCCGACGGTCCTTGCACGGTCGCCTTCCAGCCGCACCACATCTCGTTCGACCGGCAGAACGGCAGCGGCGATCCGCTCACGGTCAAGACGGCGATCTCGGAAATCACCGGGTCGGAAAGTTTCATTCACGTCGGCTTCGCCGATGCGCGCTGGGTGATGCTGGCGCCCGGCGTTCACGACATCGAACCGGACGCGACCCTCAACGTCTTCGTCGATACCCGCCACCTCATGGCTTTCGGGCCGGACGGCCGCGCGGTCGGCGGAACGGCCTGAAGGCGGCGTCGGGGAGGAGACCATGGCACGCATCAATCTCGAACATATCCGCCACGCCTACGGCGCCAAGCCGAAGTCGGAAGAAGACTATGCGCTGAAGGAAGTGCATCACGAATGGAACGACGGCGGCGCCTATGCGCTGCTCGGGCCTTCCGGCTGCGGCAAGACCACGCTGCTCAACATCATCTCCGGGCTCATCAACCCGTCGGAGGGGCGCATCCTCTTCGACGGCACCGATGTGACGCAGCTCACGACGCAGCAGCGCAACATCGCCCAGGTGTTCCAGTTCCCGGTCATCTACGACACCATGACCGTCTACGACAATCTCGCCTTCCCCTTGCGCAACCGGCATGTGCCGGAGGCGGAGGTCGACCGCCGCGTCAAGGAGATCATCGAGATGACCGGCCTCGGCGGCTGGGCGAAGAAGACCGCGCGGGGGCTGACGGCCGACCAGAAGCAGAAGATCTCGCTCGGCCGCGGCCTCGTCCGCTCAGACGTCAGCGCCATCCTGTTCGACGAACCGCTCACCGTCATCGATCCGGAGATGAAGTGGGTGCTGCGCTCGCAGATCAAGCGGCTGCACAAGCAGTTCGGCTTCACCATGGTCTATGTGACGCACGACCAGACCGAGGCGCTCACCTTCGCCGACAAGGTCGTCGTCATGTATGACGGCCAGATCGTCCAGATCGGCACGCCGGCCGAGCTCTTCGAACGGCCGCGCCACACCTTCGTCGGCTATTTCATCGGCTCGCCTGGCATGAACGTGCTGCCGGCCGAGATCGCCGGCAACACTGCCTCGATCGGCGACCAGAGCATCGCGCTCACCTTCCAGCCGCAGATCAAGGCAGGCGCCAGGACCGAACTCGGCATCCGTCCGGAATTCATCTCGCTCGGCCGCGAAGGCATGCCGGTTTCGGTCACCAAGGTCGAGGACATCGGCCGCCACAAGATCGTCCGCGCCCGCTTCGCCGACCGGCCGATCTCGATCATCGTCGACGAGGACGGCGAGATCCCGGCCGAACCGCGTGTCACCTTCGATCCGAAGGCAATCAACATCTATGCCGATTCCTGGCGCGTCGGCGGGGAGGCCTGACCATGGAAAAAACCTGGAACAACAAGGCCTGGTTCATGGTCCTGCCGGTGCTGGTGCTCGTCGCCTTCTCGGCGGTGATCCCGCTGATGACCGTCGTCAACTATTCGGTCCAGGACACCTTCGGCAACAACGCGTTCTTCTGGGCCGGCACCGACTGGTTCCTGGACGTGCTCGAATCGGACCGCTTCTGGGACGCGCTCACCCGCAACCTGATCTTCTCGGCGATCATTCTGGCGATCGAGATCCCGCTCGGCATCGTCATCGCCCTCAACATGCCGAAGAGGGGCATCGGCGTGCCGATCTGCCTGGTGCTGATGGCGCTGCCGCTCCTCATTCCGTGGAACGTCGTCGGCACCATCTGGCAGGTCTTCGGCCGCGTCGACATCGGCCTGCTCGGACACACGGTCACCGCGCTCGGCATCGATTACAACTACGTGCAGAACCCCATCGACGCCTGGGTGACGCTGATCATCATGGACGTCTGGCACTGGACGAGCCTCGTCGTCTTGCTCTGCTATGCCGGCCTCGTTTCGATCCCGGACGCCTATTACCAGGCCGCCAAGATCGACGGCGCCTCGCGCTGGTCCGTCTTCCGCTACATCCAGCTGCCGAAGATGAAGCGCGTGCTCCTGATCGCCTTCCTGCTGCGCTTCATGGACAGTTTCATGATCTACACGGAGCCCTTCGTCGTCACCGGCGGCGGCCCCGGCAACTCGACGACCTTCCTGTCGGTCGACCTCGTCAAGATGGCGATCGGCGAGTTCAACCTCGGCCCGGCCGCGGCCCTCTCGATCATCTACTTCCTCATCATCCTGCTGCTCTCGTGGATCTTCTACACGGTGATGACCACGAGCGACGCGCAGGGCTGAGAAGGGAGGGAGGAATTCATGATGACCAACAAGCAACCGCTGTCGCAGCGCCTCTCCTGGCTGGTGCCGACGATCTACATCGTCTTCCTGCTGCTGCCGATCTACTGGCTCGTCAACATGAGCTTCAAGGAGACGAGCGAGATTTTGGGCGCCTTCTCGCTCTGGCCCGAGAACCCGACGCTCCGGAACTACCGGGTGATCTTCACCGATCCCTCCTGGTATTCGGGCTACATCAACTCGATCATCTATGTGGTGCTCAACACCGTCATCTCGGTGACGGTGGCGCTGCCGGCGGCCTATGCCTTCTCGCGCTACCGCTTCCTCGGCGACAAGCACCTGTTCTTCTGGCTCCTGACCAACCGGATGGCGCCGCCGGCGGTTTTCGCGCTGCCCTTCTTCCAGCTCTATTCCGCCTTCGGCCTGATCGACACGCATATCGCGGTCGCGATCGCGCATTGCCTCTTCAACGTGCCGCTCGCCGTCTGGATCCTCGAAGGCTTCATGTCGGGCGTGCCGAAGGAGATCGACGAGACCGCCTATATAGACGGCTATTCGTTCCCCCGCTTCTTCGCCAGGATCTTCGTGCCGCTGATCGCCTCCGGCATCGGTGTGGCCGCCTTCTTCTGCTTCATGTTCTCCTGGGTCGAGCTGCTGCTCGCCCGCACGCTGACGACGACCGACGCCAAGCCGATCGCCGCGACGATGACGCGCACGGTCTCCGCCTCCGGCCTCGACTGGGGCGTGCTCGCCGCCGCCGGCGTGCTGACGATCATCCCCGGCGCACTGGTGATCTATTTCGTCCGCAACTACATCGCCAAGGGCTTCGCCCTGGGGAGGGTCTGATGACTGCCGCCGCCAACCGCAACACCCGCTGGCCCGTGGCGCTCGCCGCCGTGCTCCTCGTCTACGCTGCCGCGGCCGGCCTGCTCGTCACGGCGCTTCCCGTCAAGGACGGCGAACGCGACTGGTTCGCCTCCCTGATCCCGGGCGGCTGGATGGCCTGGTCGTTCCCGACCGCCATGTTCTTCCTGACGATCTTTTTGCTGCTCGCGCTGATGGCGGTCTGGGAATATGCCCGGCCGGGCGGTGCCCCGCGCGTCGGCATCCTGCGCTTCGAGACGACGCGCGGCGACAGGCTGTTCGTCTCGCTGCTCGGAAGCGCATTCATTCACCTCGCCTGGCTGGGGCTGGTCGGCGCAAATCTCTGGTGGGCGCTCGCCCTCTCGGTGATCTACGCCGTCGCCGTCTTCCGCTACGTCTGAGGGCGAAAATGAAAGGCGCGCTTACTCGTGCGCCCTTCGCAAGTGCAAGGAAACGCAATCGCAAAACCCAAGGGAGGACTTGATGCGACGGCACCTTTTAACGACGACGGCGGCGATGCTGCTGGCACTTACCGGCACGGCTTTCGCCGGCATGGACGAGGCAAAGCAATTCCTGGACAAGGAAATCGGCGATGTCTCCACGCTCGACCGCGCCGGCCAGGAAGCGGAAATGCAATGGTTCGTCGATGCGGCGAAACCCTTCGCCGGCATGGAGATCAAGGTCGTCTCCGAAACGATCGCCACCCATGAATACGAATCGAAGGTGCTGGCCCCGGCCTTCACCGCGATCACCGGCATCAAGATCACCCACGACCTGATCGGCGAAGGCGACGTCGTCGAAAAGCTGCAGACGCAGATGCAGTCGGGCGAGAACATCTACGACGCCTACATCAACGACAGCGACCTCATCGGCACCCATTGGCGCTACCAGCAGGCCCGCAGCCTCACGGACTTCATGGCGAACGAGGGCAAGGACGTCACCAACCCCAACCTCGACATCGACGACTTCATCGGCAAGTCCTTCACCACCGCGCCGGACGGCAAGCTCTATCAGCTGCCGGACCAGCAGTTCGCCAACCTCTACTGGTTCCGCTACGACTGGTTCAATGACGAGAAGAACAAGGCGGACTTCAAGGCGAAGTACGGCTACGACCTCGGCGTCCCGGTCAACTGGTCGGCCTATGAGGACATCGCCGAGTTCTTCACCGGCCGCGAGATCGACGGCAAGAAGGTCTATGGCCACATGGACTACGGCAAGAAGGACCCGTCCCTCGGCTGGCGCTTCACCGATGCCTGGCTGTCGATGGCCGGCAACGGCGACAAGGGCATCCCGAACGGCAAGCCGGTCGACGAATGGGGCATCAAGGTCGACGAGAACTCGCGGCCGGTCGGCTCCTGCGTCGCCCGCGGCGGCGACACCAACGGCCCGGCCGCGGTCTACGCCATCCAGAAATATCTCGACTGGATGAAGGCCTATGCGCCGGCCGCCGCCCAGGGCATGACCTTCTCTGAATCCGGCCCGGTTCCCTCGCAGGGCGAGGTCGCCCAGCAAATGTTCACCTATACGGCCTTCACCGCCAGCTTCGTCAAGGAAGGCCTGCCGGTCGTGAACGCCGACGGCACGCCGAAGTGGCGCTTCGCCCCGAGCCCGCACGGCGTCTACTGGAAGGACGGCATGAAGCTCGGCTACCAGGACGCCGGCTCCTGGACCCTGATGAAGTCCACCCCGGACGACCGCGCCAAGGCCGCCTGGCTCTATGCGCAGTTCGTCACCTCGAAGACGGTCGACGTGAAGAAGAGCCATGTCGGCCTCACCTTCATCCGCCAGTCGACGCTCGACCACCAGTCCTTCACCGATCGCGCGCCGAAGCTCGGCGGCCTGATCGAGTTCTACCGCTCGCCGGCCCGCCTGCAGTGGTCGCCGACCGGTACGAACGTGCCTGACTATCCGAAGCTGGCCCAACTCTGGTGGCAGGCGATCGGCGACGCCTCTTCCGGTGCCAAGACCGCACAGGAAGCCATGGACTCGCTCTGCGCCGAACAGGAGAAGGTGCTGCAGCGCCTCGAGCGCGCCGGCATCCAGGGCGATATCGGTCCGAAGCTCGCCGAGGAACACGACCTCGAATACTGGAACGCGGAAGCCGTCAAGGCCGGCAACCTCGCTCCGCAGCTGAAGATCGAGAACGAGAAGGAAAAGCCGGTCACCGTCAATTACGACGACCTGGTCAAGAGCTGGCAGACGAACTGAGCCTCACGCAGAAGCGCCGCCCGAGACTTTCGGGCGGCGCAGCGATACCGGAGATGCGGCACCCGGGCCGGAAACGGCTCGGGTTTTCGTCGTTCAGAGCATTTTGCAGTCAGTTGGGTTCACCTGACGTCGCACAAATGCGGCAAAACCAACGGATAGAGCGGTGGCGCGAACGCATGTGAGTGCATCCCGCTTTAATGCAACGGCAGAACCGACACCCTCTGACCTGCCGGCACCGGCCGATGCGTGGTACTCCGCTCAATCCTTGCGCTTGCGGCAATAGAGCTCCAGCCGGTGGCGCACCAGCTCGTAGCCGAGCTCGGCGGCGATCTCGGCCTGCAATTGCTCGATCTTGTCGGAGCGGAATTCGATCACCGCACCGGTGTCGATGTCGATCAGGTGGTCGTGGTGCGGCGCATCCGCCGTCTCGAACCGCGCCGTCGCGCTCTCGAAGGCATGGCGCTGCACGACGCCCTGCTGCTCCAGCGCCGAGAGCGTCCGGTAGACGGTCGACAGCGACACCGTCGCGTCGATTTCCTTGGCACGCCGGTGCAGTTCGCTGGCGTCCGGATGATCCTCCGCCTCGGCCAGGATCTTCAGGATGGCCGCCCGCTGGCGGGTGACGCGCACGCCGCCCTCACGCAGGATTCCTTCCAGTTCAGCGATCCGATTCTTCGTCTGTCTCATGGGCCGACACTAGCCCATGGCCAATCGCTTTGGAAATAGCTAGTTGCAAATGGTTCTCATTTGCATTGACTTATGCAGGCCATTCGCCTAGGCATTGGGCAGGTTCAAGATTGAGGAGCGATGGATGATCGATCGGACGCGGCGCATGATTCTGACGGCAGCAGCGGCAATGGCTGCCTTTTCCCTTCTGCCCGGTGCGGCAGCGGCAGCGGAGAAATTCAAGGCCGTCACCACCTTCACGGTCATTGCCGACATGGCGCAGAACGTCGCCGGCGATGCGGCGATCGTCGAATCGATCACCAAGCCCGGCGCGGAGATCCACAACTACCAGCCGACGCCGCGCGACATCCTGAAGGCGCATGACGCCGACCTCATCCTCTGGAACGGCCTCAACCTCGAGCTCTGGTTCGAGAAATTCTTCCAGAACTTCGACGACATTCCGGGCGTCGTCGTCTCCGAAGGCGTCGAACCGATGGGCATCGCCGAGGGTCCCTATAGCGGCAAGCCGAACCCGCATGCCTGGATGTCGCCCTCGGCGGCGATGATCTATGTCGACAACATCCGCGACGCCTTCGTGAAGTTCGACCCCGGCAATGCCGAGACCTACAGGGCGAATGCCGAGGCCTACAAGAAGAAGATCGAAGCGACGATCGCGCCGATCAAGGCGGAACTAGACAAGATTCCGGCGGAGAAGCGCTGGCTCGTATCGAGCGAGGGTGCGTTCAGCTATCTCGTCCGCGATTTCGGCATGCGGGAGCTCTATCTCTGGCCGATCAATGCCGACCAGCAAGGCACTCCCCAGCAGGTGCGCAAGGTGATCGACGCGGTCAGGGCCAACCAGATCCCGGTGGTCTTCTCCGAAAGCACCATCTCGCCCGATCCCGCCCAGCAGGTCGCGCGCGAGACGGGTACCAAATATGGCGGCGTGCTCTATGTCGATTCCTTGAGCGAGGCCGACGGCCCCGTTCCGACCTATATCGATCTCCTGCGCGTGACCGCCGAAACGATTGCGAAAGGCCTGACGCAATGAATCTCCAGGTAAAGGCCCGGCCCAGCCCGCGGCCGGGCCCCGAGGGCGATGGTGGCGGCATTCGCGTCTGCGGTGCCACGGTCACCTACCGCAACGGCCACCGGGCGCTGCGCGATGCCTCCTTCGCGATCCCGACCGGCACGATCGCCGCCCTCGTCGGCGTCAACGGCAGCGGCAAGTCGACGCTCTTCAAGGCGATCATGGGCTTCGTGCGGCTGGCAAAGGGCGACATCACGGTCCTCGGCCTCACCGTGCCGCAGGCGCTGAAGAAGAACCTCGTCGCCTATGTGCCGCAGGCCGAGGAGGTCGACTGGAATTTCCCCGTCCTCGTCGAGGACGTGGTGATGATGGGCCGCTACGGCCACATGAACATGCTGCGCATGCCGAAGAAGGCCGACCACGAGGCGGTCGAGGCGGCGCTGGCGCGGGTCGGCATGAGCGATTTCCGCAAGCGCCAGATCGGCGAACTTTCCGGCGGCCAGAAGAAGCGCGTCTTCCTCGCCCGGGCGCTCGCCCAGGACGGCCGCGTCATCCTGCTCGACGAGCCCTTCACCGGCGTCGACGTGAAAACCGAGGACGCGATCATCCGCCTGCTCGTCGCGCTTCGCGAGGAGGGACGGGTGATGCTGGTCTCCACCCACAATCTCGGCAGCGTGCCGGAATTCTGCGACCGCACTATCCTGCTGAAGAACACGGTCCTCGCCTACGGTCCGACGGCAACGACCTTTACCCGCGAAAACCTCGAACTCGCCTTCGGTGGCGTGCTGCGTCACTTCGTGCTCGGCGGCGAGAGCCTGCACGACGACGCCGATCCGCGCCAGCTCTCCGTCATCAGCGACGACGAGCGGCCGCTCGTCATGTATGGCGCCCGCGGCCGCATGGTGACGCAACCGGCGAAACCCGAAACCGACGCCGAGGCGGACAGCGAATGATCGCCACGCTGGTCGAGCCTTTCACCTATGACTACATGCTGAATGCCATGTGGGTCAGCGCCCTCGTCGGCGCCGTCTGCGCCTTCCTCTCCGCCTATCTGATGCTGAAGGGCTGGTCGCTGATCGGCGACGCGCTCTCGCACGCGATCGTGCCGGGCGTCGCCGGCGCCTATATGCTCGGCCTCCCCTTCTCGCTCGGGGCCTTCCTCTCCGGCGCGCTGGCGGCCGCGGCCATGCTGTTCCTCAACCAGCGCACGCGGCTCAAGGAGGACACGATCATCGGCCTGATCTTCACCTCCTTCTTCGGGCTCGGCCTCTTCATGGTGTCGCTGTCGCCGACCTCGGTGAACATCCAGACGATCGTGCTCGGCAATATCCTCGCGATCACCCCGACCGACACGCTGCAGCTCGCCATCATCGGCATCGTCTCGCTCGTCGTCCTCACCGCCAAGTGGAAGGACCTGATGGTCACCTTCTTCGACGAAAGCCATGCCCGTTCGATCGGCATCAACACGACCGTGCTGAAGGTGCTGTTCTTCACGCTGCTTTCGGCCTCGACGGTGGCGGCCCTGCAGACCGTCGGCGCCTTTCTCGTCATTGCCATGGTGGTCACCCCCGGCGCCACCGCCTATCTCATCACCGACCGCTTCCCGCGGCTGATCGTGATCAGCATCGCCATCGGCGCGCTGACGAGCTTCGTCGGCGCCTATGCAAGCTATTTCCTCGACGGCGCCACCGGCGGCATCATCATCGTGCTGCAGACGCTGATCTTCCTCGCCGCCTTCGTGCTTGCCCCGAAGCACGGCCTGATCGCCGCCCGTCGCCGCGCGTCCGAGGCGGTGGAGGGTGCGCAATGATCTCGCTCGACATGCTTCTCGCCGTCTTCGAGTTCGAGTTCATGCGCAACGCGCTGCTGATCTCCGTCCTCGTGGCGATTCCGACGGCGATGCTTTCCTGCTTCCTGGTGCTCAAAGGCTGGTCGCTGATGGGCGATGCGATTTCGCACGCCGTCTTCCCCGGCGTCGTCGTCTCCTACATCGTCGGCCTGCCGCTCGCCGTCGGCGCCTTCGCCGCCGGCATGTGCTGCGCGCTGCTGACCGGCTATCTCAAGGAGAACAGCCGGATCAAGCAGGACACGGTGATGGGCGTCGTCTTTTCCGGCATGTTCGGCCTCGGTCTCGTGCTCTACACCAAGATCCAGAGCGACGTGCATCTCGATCACATCCTCTTCGGCGACATGCTCGGCATCGGCTGGCGCGATATCGCCGAGACGGGCGCGATCGCCGCAGTCGCCGCCGGCATCCTCGGCTTCAAGTGGCGCGACCTGCTGTTGCACGCCTTCGATCCGGCGCAGGCGCGCGCCGTCGGCCTGCCGGTCCGATGGCTGCATTACGGGCTGCTGGCGATCCTGTCGCTGACGATCGTCGGCGCGTTGAAGGCGGTCGGCCTGATCCTCGCCATCGCCATGCTGATCGCGCCCGGCGCGATCGCCTTCCTCCTGACGCGGACGTTCCGCGGCATGCTCGTGGTCGCGGTCCTGGTCGCCACGATCGCCTCCTTCGCGGGCGTCTATCTCTCCTTCTTCCTCGACAGCGCGCCCGCCCCGACCATCGTCCTCCTGATGACGGCGATCTTCCTCCTCGCCTTCGCCTGGTCCAGCTGGAAGACGGCCCGGATGGAGGCACGGCGCACGAGCGGGGAATAGAAAAACCTTTCACAGCCCCAAGACCCCTCTTACGTCTCCAAGGGGGCGGGGTCTTTCCTCGGAGCGCGATGTCCCTTGGACGCCGGCGCCATGATTGCGTATTGTGCGACTTCTCTTAAGGGGTTTGAGGGCAGCGGCCGGACACCGCCCGCCTGCTTTGTGCTGGAGTAACGAGGCGAGATGGAGAAGAAGCAGCAGGGCCGTTCCGGCATCGCTTTCTTCTTGATCGCCGTGATGCTCATCTTCACGACGATCCTCGCGACCGTGCTTCTCGCCAATAACCAGCGCAACCTGAAACAGCTTCTCGCCGCCATGGGGTTCGAGATTGCGCCGCCCGAGGCACCGAAGCGGTCCGAGCCCGTCCGCACCACGCCGAAGAAGCCGGAGCCGCCCAGGGCAATCCTGCCGAGCCGCGCCTTCGCCGACCTGCAGGCGCCGGAGCAGCAGTTCGTCCGTCAGATCCGCAGCGATCCGCGTGCGCTCTGCGACGGCCTCAAGGATGCCGGCTTTCGCGAACTCGAGTGGAAATCCGCCGAGAGCGGCCGCTGGGAGTGTTCCTCGCTCGTTCCCCTTGCCCGTCCCGGTGAGGAGAACAGTTCCTCGATCTTCATCTTCGTCAAGGGCAGCGGCGAGGATGAGATCACCTCGTTCCGGGTCAAGCTCAACATCGAGAGCGCCGAGGACACGCAAGCCGTCACCAGCGCTGCGGCGAAGGCGGCTGCGGTTTTCCTCGCCCAGGTCCGCTGGGCCGACGCAGAGAGCATCGCCCTCAAGGTCCAGGCGCTGAACGAGTTCGATCTCAAGCGCTTCGGCAGCCGCATCCAGTTCAAGCGGGAATCGGGCGACACGCCGCGCTACAACTTCCTCGCCAATCACACCGCCCCGAAGCGGGCGAAGAGCGTTGCCGAACTCTATTTCGATCGCGAGAACTGGCTTCCGCCCGGCGACGGCTCGGCGGCCTCCTTCGTCCGCGGCCCGAGTGCCTGGAACAGGCCGTCGGCGACGACATCGCCGGGAGCGGACGGCGAGGCGGCCGCCCCCGGCAAGCCTTGAAGGGAACCGCGCGCCTCAGCGGTCGATGCGCGTCGACAGGATGATCGACGACAGCGTCTTTTCGACCCCCTCGATCTCGCCGATGCGGTCGATCAGATGGTCGAGTTCGCCGATCGAGGATGCGGCGACGATCGCGATCAGGTCGAAGCTGCCGCTGACCGAATGCAGCGTGCGGATTTCGCGGATCGCGGCGAGCTCGGGCGTGACGCGGCTCAGCGCCCGCGGCGCGATGGTGATCAGCACATGCGCCTTGACCAGGCCCTTCTCGTAGCTCTCGGAGAGCCGCACCCCGTAGCCGGCGATCACGCCCTCCCGCTCCAGCCGCTCGATTCGCGCCTGGACGGTCGTGCGCGAGAGGCCGAGCCGGCGGGCGATCGTCGCCGTCGGCATTCGGGCGTTCTCGCTCAGCATGGCGAGAAGTTCGCGGTCCTTGTCGGTGACTTGCATATTGTCGATCCTGCTCGGCAAAATGCCGAAAACCCATTGGCGGTTTAGCCATAACGACGCTTCAAATCAACAGCCGGTCGCGGGAGAATAGATTCGAAGAGGCTCATTCCCAGGGGAGAGAAAATGAAAGACATCGTCGTCATCGGCGCCGGCAAGATCGGCTCAACCATCGCCCGCATGCTGGCGCACACCGGCGATTATCGCGTCTGCATCGCCGACCGCAGCGCCGAGCAGCTGGCGCAGGTGGAAAAGCACGACGCCATTTTCACCGCCGTCATCGACATCGCCGACAGACACGCCCTGGTCGGCCTGCTCGCCGGCAAGTTCGCGGTGCTGAGCGCCGCGCCCTTCCACCTGACGGTGGCGATCGCCGAAGCGGCGGCCGAGGCCGAGGTCCATTATCTCGACCTGACCGAGGACGTCGAATCGACGCGTCAGGTGAAGGCGATCGCGGCGAAGGCGAAGACCGCCTTCATCCCGCAATGCGGACTGGCGCCCGGCTTCATCTCGATCGTCGCCAATGACCTCACCAGGCATTTCGACACGCTCGAGAGCGTGCGCATGCGCGTCGGCGCCCTGCCGCAATATCCCTCCAATGCGCTCAACTACAACCTGACCTGGAGCACCGACGGCGTCATCAACGAATATATCGAGCCCTGCGAGGCGATCGTCGAAGGTTCGCTGATCGAGGTTCCGGCGATGGAAGAGCGCGAGGAGTTCTCCCTCGACGGCGTCACCTACGAGGCCTTCAACACCTCGGGCGGCCTCGGCACGCTTTGCGAGACGCTGAAGGGCAAGGTCCGCACGCTGAACTACAAGACCATCCGCTACCCCGGGCACGCCGCAATCTTCAAGGCGCTCCTGAACGACCTCGGGCTGCGCCATCGCCGCGAGGTGCTGAAGGATATCCTCGAGAACGCGCTGCCGACCACCACGCAGGACGTCGTCGTCATCTTCGTCACCGTCTCCGGCTTCCGCGAAGGCCGCCTCGTCCAGGAGACCTACGCCAACAAGATCTACACCGGCGTCGTCGCCGGACGCATGCAGAGCGGCATCCAGATCACCACCGCCGGCAGCATCTGCGCCGTGCTCGACCTGCTCGCCGAAGGCAAGATCCCGACGCAAGGCTTCATCCGCCAGGAGGACATCGCCCTCGACACGTTCCTCGCCAACCGCTTCGGCCATTACTACGCCCCGAAGCACGACACGGAACGCGCCGCGAGCTGAGGGGTTGCCGCGAAAGGCGCCCCGCGCGTCCTCGTTATGGAGGAAAAATGCCCGGACCTCGTCCGGGCATTTTGCGTTCACGGCGGGAGCCGGCCATCCCCCTCATCCGGCCTGCCGGCCACCTTCTCCCCGCAAGCGGGGCGAAGGGAATGCGCCGCGCCGCCTCGGCCCCCCTCTCCCCGAACGCGCGCGCCTCGCAATAACAGCAGACAAAAAACCCCGCTCGAGGCGGGGTTTGATGTTCTATCCGTCGTTTCCCTTGTCGGGATGACCCTTTCAGGCCGGGATGACGACCTCGCCGAGCTTCGTGAGTTCGGCGATGAACTGTTCGATGCGGGTCTTCTTCTCGTCGACCGCGCCTTCGAGTTCGGCGCGTGCCGCATCGATGCGGTTCTCGAGGATCGTGCGGTCGAGCTCGTCGACATGGACGGCGGACTCGGCAAGGAGCGTGCAGCCGGACGGAAGGATGTCGGCGAAACCGCCGAAGACGGCGTAACGCTCGGTCTTGCCGTCGGCCGTCTTCACGGTGACCACGCCCGGCTTGACGGTCGTCATGGTCGGCGCGTGATAGGCCATCACGGTCATCTCGCCCTCGGTCGCCGGAATGACGACTTCCGTCACCTGTGCGGAAAGCAGCAGGCGCTCGGGGGAAACAAGCTCAAAATTGAAACTGTCGGCCATGACCACTCACTTCTGGTAAGCGCGCCGCAAGGCGAGCGGCGGCTGTGCATGTTCTCCGCCGCCGGTAGTCGCGGCAGGATGGAAACCGTGGCGCGGGGGCCCGCGCCACGGTTCACAATGCTTGATTAGGCGGCTTCGGCAGCCAGCTTCTTGGCCTTCTCGATGGCTTCCTCGATGGAGCCGACCATGTAGAAGGCAGCTTCCGGCAGGTGGTCGTACTCGCCATTGACGAGGCCCTTGAAGCCCTTGATCGTGTCTTCGAGGGCAACGAGCTTGCCCGGCGAGCCAGTGAAGACTTCGGCGACGAAGAACGGCTGCGACAGGAAGCGCTCGATCTTGCGGGCGCGGGCAACCGTCAGCTTGTCCTCTTCCGAAAGCTCGTCCATGCCGAGGATGGCGATGATGTCCTGGAGCGCCTTGTAGCGCTGCAGCGTACCCTGGACCTTACGGGCGACTTCGTAGTGCTCTTCGCCGACGATCATCGGGTCGAGCATGCGCGAGGTCGAGTCGAGCGGGTCCACGGCCGGGTAGATGCCCTTTTCGGCGATCGAGCGCGACAGAACGGTCGTCGCGTCGAGGTGGGCGAACGAGGTCGCCGGCGCCGGGTCGGTCAAGTCGTCGGCCGGAACGTAGATCGCCTGAACCGAGGTGATCGAGCCCTTGGTCGTCGTGGTGATGCGCTCCTGCATCGCGCCCATGTCGGTGGCGAGCGTCGGCTGATAGCCCACGGCCGAAGGAATACGGCCGAGCAGAGCCGACACTTCCGAACCCGCCTGGGTGAAGCGGAAGATGTTGTCGACGAAGAACAGAACGTCCTGGCCTTCGTCACGGAAGTGCTCGGCGACCGTCAGACCGGTGAGCGCGACGCGGGCGCGCGCACCCGGCGGCTCGTTCATCTGGCCGTAAACGAGCGCAGCCTTGGAGCCTTCGCCGCCGCCGTGCTTGTTCACGCCCGATTCGATCATTTCGTGATAGAGGTCGTTGCCTTCGCGGGTGCGTTCGCCGACGCCTGCGAAGACCGAGTAACCGCCGTGCGCCTTGGCGACGTTGTTGATCAGTTCCATGATCAGAACGGTCTTGCCGACGCCTGCACCGCCGAAGAGGCCGATCTTGCCGCCCTTGGCGTAAGGCGCGAGCAGGTCGACGACCTTGATGCCGGTGACGAGGATCTGCGCTTCCGTCGACTGCTCGACATAGGCCGGCGCGTCCTGGTGGATGGCGCGGCGGGCAGAGGTGGTGACCGGGCCGGCTTCGTCGACCGGTTCGCCGATGACGTTCATGATGCGGCCGAGCGTTTCCTTGCCGACCGGAACGGCGATCGGGCCGCCGGTGTCGGTGACCGACTGGCCGCGGACGAGACCTTCGGTCGAGTCCATGGCGATCGTGCGGACGGTGTTCTCGCCGAGGTGCTGCGCGACTTCCAGAACGAGGCGGTTGCCCTTGTTGTCGGTTTCGAGCGCGTTCAGGATCTGCGGCAGGTAGCCTTCTTCGAAGGCGACGTCGACGACGGCGCCGATGACCTGCGTCACGCGGCCGACAGCACCCGTAGCCGCAACAGCGACGGTCTTGGCGGAAGCTGCCTTCTTCGGAGCAGCAGGCTTCTTCGCCGCTGCGGTTTCTTTCGGGGTAGCTGCCTTAGCCATGATTCTTACCCTCTTCTCGTACCTTAGAGCGCTTCCGCGCCAGAGATGATTTCAATGAGTTCCTTGGTGATCTGCGCCTGCCGCTGACGGTTGTAGTTGAGCGTCAGCTTGTTGATCATCTCACCGGCATTGCGCGTCGCATTGTCCATGGCGCTCATCTTGGCGCCCATTTCGCCGGCGACGTTCTCGAGCAGCGCCCGGAAGATCTGCACCGAGATGTTGCGCGGAATGAGGTCGCTGAGGATGGCGGCAGCGTCCGGCTCGTATTCGTAGATCGCCGATGCTCCCGAAGTCTCGACGGCAACGTCGCCGGCGGTCGCCGGCACGAGTTGCTGCGCGGTCGGGATCTGCGAGATGACGGACTTGAACTCGGAATAGAACAACGTGCAGACGTCGAACTCGCCCTTTTCGAAGAGCTCGATGACCTTGTGGCCGATCCGGTCCGCGTTCTCGAAGCCGATTTTCTTGACTTCGCGCAGGTCGATGCGGTCGATGATCAGCGACGCAAATTCGCGCCGCAGAATATCGAAGCCCTTCTTGCCGACGCAGATGATCTTGACCGTCTTGCCCTGGGCAAGCAGCTTGCGCACGTGATCGCGGGCAAAGCGGGCGATCTGCGAGTTGAAGCCGCCGCAGAGGCCGCGCTCGGCGGTGCAGACGATCAGGAGGTGCGTATCGTCCCTGCCGGTACCCGTCATCAGCCGCGGCGCGCTGTCGTCCGCGCCGACCGCCTGGGCGATATTGGCGAGAACGGCAGCCATGCGCTGCGAATAGGGCCGGGCGGCCTCGGCCGCCTCCTGCGCGCGCCGAAGCTTCGCCGCGGCGACCATCTTCATCGCCTTGGTGATCTTCTGCGTCGCCTTGACGGAGGCGATCCGGTTTTTCAGATCCTTAAGTGAAGGCATCCGTTGTCCGTCCTAGTTGAGGTCCGCTCAGGCGAAAGACTTGGCGAAGCTGTCGATTGCAGCCTTCAGCTTGGCCTTGGTGTCGTCCGAGATCGCCTTTTCCGTGCGGATCGTGTCGAGAACGGCCTTGCCTTCCGAACGCAGGTAGGAAAGCAGGCCCTGCTCGAACTTGCCGACCTCGCTGACGGGCAGCTTGTCGAGGTAGCCGTTGACGCCGGCGAAGATCACCGCGACCTGCTCTTCCGTCTTCAACGGCGAGAACTGCGGCTGCTTCAGGAGCTCGGTCAGGCGGGCGCCGCGGTTGAGCAGGCGCTGCGTCGCGGCATCGAGGTCGGAACCGAACTGCGCGAAGGCCGCCATTTCGCGGTACTGCGCGAGCTCGCCCTTGATCGAGCCGGCGACCTGCTTCATCGCCTTGATCTGGGCCGAGGAGCCGACGCGCGAAACCGACAGACCGACGTTAACAGCCGGACGGATGCCCTGGTAGAACAGGTCGGTTTCGAGGAAGATCTGGCCGTCGGTGATCGAGATCACGTTGGTCGGAATGAACGCGGACACGTCGTTGCCCTGCGTCTCGATGACCGGCAGAGCCGTCAGCGAGCCGGCGCCGTTGTCGTCGTTGAGCTTTGCAGCGCGCTCGAGCAGGCGCGAATGCAGGTAGAAGACGTCGCCCGGATAGGCTTCGCGGCCCGGCGGGCGGCGCAGGAGCAGCGACATCTGGCGGTAGGCGACGGCCTGCTTGGAAAGGTCGTCGTAGCCGATCAGTGCATGCTTGCCGTTGTCGCGGAAATATTCGCCCATCGTGCAGCCGGCGAACGGAGCGAGATACTGCATCGGCGCCGGGTCGGAGGCGGTGGCGGCAACGATGATCGAGTACTGCAGAGCGCCGCGCTCTTCGAGGACCTTCACGAACTGCGCAACCGTCGAGCGCTTCTGGCCGATGGCGACGTAGACGCAATAGAGCTTGTCCTGCTCCGGGCCGTTGTCGTGGATCGGCTTCTGGTTCAGGAAGGTGTCGAGGATGATCGCGGTCTTGCCGGTCTGGCGGTCGCCGATGACGAGCTCGCGCTGGCCGCGGCCGACCGGGATGAGGGCGTCGATCGCCTTGAGGCCGGTCGACATCGGCTCATGCACCGACTTGCGCGGAATGATGCCGGGCGCCTTGATGTCGACGCGGGCGCGCTGCTTGGCGTTGATCGGGCCCTTGCCGTCGATCGGGTTGCCGAGCGCATCGACGACGCGGCCGAGCAGTTCCGGACCGACAGGGACGTCGACGATGGCGCCGGTCCGCTTGACGGTGTCGCCCTCCTTGATGTCGCGGTCGGAGCCGAAGATAACCACGCCGACATTGTCGGCTTCGAGGTTCAGCGCCATGCCGCGAATTCCGCCGGGGAATTCGACCATCTCGCCTGCCTGAACGTTGTCGAGGCCGTAGACGCGGGCGATGCCGTCACCGACGGAAAGCACCTGGCCGACTTCGGAAACTTCCGCTTCCTGGCCGAAATTTTTGATCTGATCTTTGAGAATTGCGGAAATTTCCGCGGCGCGGATATCCATCAGCCGACCTCTTTCAGTGCAAGCTTAAGGGTAGAGAGTTTGGTGCGAAGGGAGGTGTCAATCTGGCGGGACCCGACCTTGACGATCAGACCTCCAAGAATAGACGGGTCGACGGTGACGTTGACCGCCACGTCTTTGCCGGTGACGCCTTTCAGCGTCGCCTTCAATTCGGTTTTCTGCGCTTCCGTCAGCGCATGCGCCGACGTCACGTCGGCAGTGATTTCGCCGCGGTGGCGGGCGGCGATCAGGCGGAAGGCCTTGACGATGCCGGGCAGCGCGAAGAGGCGGCGGTTGCGCGCCACGACCTTCAGGAAGTTGCCGACCAGCCCGGAGAAGCCGAACTGGCTGACGACCGCGGAAATGGCCTTGAACTGGTCGTCGGCGGAGAAGACCGGGCTGACGATCAGGCGCTTCAAATCGTCGCTGCCGTCGATGAGCGCCTGCATGCGATCGAGATCGGCACCGACTGCCTCGACCGAACCCGCCTCCAGAGCGAGCTCGAAAAGCGAGGATGCGTATCTTTCTGCAACACCGGAAATAAGCTGGGATGTGTCTGCCACGGGCACAAGCTTCTCTCAATTTCATCCAAGAATGTCAGCACCGGCGAACCGTTGACTTAACATCTTGAATTTGCTGCAATAACTCGCAGGATATCGAGGCCGCTCGACCCACTTCCCCCGCAATTCGCGGTTCGTCTAGCATAGGATGTTTGGACTCGCAACACGCCAACGGCAGGAATGCGGCATTACTCGGCGATCGCCGCCGAATTTTGCCGTAATATAATGTCGCACCCCCGATCGCGGGGCTTTTGCGGTCAGATCAGCCCGAAAACATAGGCAAGCGGCAGGATCGCCAAGGCCGTCTGGATGAGCAGCGCGGCCCAGTTGAAAAGCGTGGCGCCGTTATCGCTCATCATCGACAGGATGCGGCCGAAGGCTGCGAGCGCGAAGGCCGCGCCGACGGTGAGGTAGACCATCGGCTGGGCGAGCAGGATCGCGCCGAGACCCAGGCCCAGATGCATGCCGCCCATGGTGGAGCGGGCCTCCGCCAGGCCGCCGCGACGCCCCTCGGCAATGCCGATCCCGGCAGCGCGAAAGGTGAGACGGGGCGCGAACAGCATGACGAGGCCGATCAGCACCGCCGCTGCCGCCGCCGAGAAAGCCAGGAACTCTCCGGTTTCCGTCGGAATGTAGAACTCCATGTCCGCCCCCGCCATTGCTTGAGACGCGGGAGTAGTGCGCGCGGTCCGCCCGCATCCCGCTCTAGCTGATCAGATCGCACCCCTCCCCATGTCGAAGAGGTCGCCTGGAGAGGTCTAGCGCATGTTTTCTCCGATGTGAATCGGGTCGATCGAACCAGCGGGCGGCGATCACAGAAAACTCTGCGGATCGACGTCGAGCTGGACGCTGATCGAGCCGCGCTCCTTCGGGCCCGCGGCGACCATCGCCTTCAGGAACGATTGCATGTCGCTGTTGCGCCGGCCGTGGACGAGAAGCCGGAAGCGATGCCGGCCGCGGATGAGCGCGAGCGGCGCCTCCGCCGGCCCCAGCACGGAGATGCCGTCGACGCGCGGAGCGGCGTTGCGCAGGCCGCGGGCGTGACCCTCGGCATCGCTGCGCGTATCGGCCGACACGATGATCGAGGCGAGCCGGCCGAAAGGCGGAAGCACCGCCCTCTCCCGCTCGTGGATCTCGCGTTCGTAAAAGGCGTCGGAATCGCCGGAAACGATAGCCTGCATGACCGGGTGCTGCGGCTGGTAGGTCTGCAGCAGACCGAGGCTTTTGAGGCCCGTGCGCCCGGCGCGTCCGGTCACCTGCGAGAGGAGTTGGAAGGTCCGCTCGGCCGCACGCGGATCGCCATTGGCAAGGCCGAGATCGGCGTCGACGATGCCGACCAGCGTCATCATCGGGAAATTATGCCCCTTGGCGACGAGCTGGGTGCCGATGACGATGTCCGCTTCGCCGCGGGAGATCGCCTCGAGCTCCAGCCGCAAGCGCTTGACCCCCATCAGGTCGGAGGAGAGCACGATCGTGCGGGCGTCCGGAAAATGCCGCTCGACCTCTTCCGCGATGCGCTCGACGCCCGGGCCGCAGGCAACGAGGTGATCGAGCGTGCCGCATTCGGGGCAGGCCTCCGGCGTGCGCTCCGAATAGCCGCAATGGTGGCACCGGATCTGGCCGCGGAAGCGGTGCTCGACGAGCCAGCTCGAGCAGTCCGGGCACTGGAAGCGGTGGCCGCAGACGCGGCAGAGCGTCAGCGGCGCATAGCCGCGACGATTGAGGAACAGGAGCGCCTGCTCGCCGCGGCCGATCGCCTTGCCGACGCGGTTCATGAGCACGGGCGAGAGGAAGCCGCCGCGCTCCGGCGGATGGCGGCGCATGTCGATGACGCCGAGATCGGGCAGCGCCGCATCGCCGAAACGCGTCGGCAGGTGGATCGGGCGGTAGCGTCCCATCTCGCCGTTGACCCGGCTCTCGACGGAAGGGGTCGCGGAAACGAGCACGACCGGAAAGCCGCCGATCCTTCCGCGCACGACCGCCATGTCGCGGGCATTGTAGAAGACGCGGTCCTCCTGCTTGTAGGCGGGATCGTGTTCCTCGTCGACGATGATGAGCCCGAGGTCCTCGAAGGGCAGGAACAGCGCCGAGCGTGCGCCGGCGACGACGCGCACCTGGCCGGTCGTCACCTGCCGCCACACCTTTTCCCGCATCCGCGGCGCCAGGTCCGAATGCCACTCCGCCGGCTTGGCGCCGAAGCGCTCCTGGAAGCGCTCGAGGAAACTGGCGGTGAGCGCGATCTCCGGCAGCAGGATCAGCACCTGCTTGCCCGCCCGCAAGGTGGCGGCGATCGCCTCGAAATAGACTTCGGTCTTGCCGGAACCGGTGATGCCGTCGATCAGCGACACGGAGAACCCGTGCTCCCCGACCGCCGCAAGCAGCTCCGCGGCCGCCTGCCTCTGCGGGCCTTCGAGGCGCGGCGCGGCGAAATCCGGGTCGGGCGCGGCGACCACGGGCGGCGGCGGCATGAACACCGTGTCGAAGACGCCCTGCGCCTGAAGTCCGTCGATGACGCCGGAGGAGACGCCGGCCGCATGGGCGAGGCCGGAGCGTGTCCAGGAATGTCCGTCGGCCGCGGCGGCGATGACGCGCTCGCGTGCCGCCGTCATGCGTTCCGGCCGCATCTCCGTCAGGCGCAGCGCTTCGACCATCGGCTCCGGATCGAAGGCGGTCGGCGCGCGCAGCGCCATGCGGGCGACGAGCCCCGGCGGCGTCACCGTGTAGGCGGCGACCCAATCGAGAAAGGCGCGCATGTCGCGATTGAGCGGCGGGCAGTCGAAGACCTTCTCGATCGCCTTCAGCTTCTTGGGATCGACCGCATTGTCGTCATCACCGTCCCAGACGACACCGACGACGAGCCGCGGCCCGAGCGGCACCTGCACGATCGACCCGGGCTCGACCGCCATCCCCTCCGGAACCACGTAGGAATAGGCCTTCGGCGCCGGCATCGGCACCAGCACCGGCACCACGCGACGGTCGAACAAAGCCCCGAATAAATCGGTTGAATCAAGAGTCATTTTGCCGTGACCTTGCCACCGCTTTCAGTTAAAGAAAACTGCGCAGCGAACCGCTGCCCTTCGGATGCAAGGGTTTGTCACGGTTCCATCCGAGTTTCAACGCGCGCGATTTTTCTGCCAGGGAATTCCCGCCGGCGGAGAGGCGCCCGAACGGCAAAGTGCCAGAGGAAGACTCCCATGAAATTTTTCGTTGATACCGCCGACGTGAAGGAAATCCGGGAACTGAACGATCTCGGCCTGCTCGACGGCGTCACCACCAATCCCTCGCTGATCCTGAAGTCCGGCCGCGACATCGTCGAAGTCACCAAGGAAATCTGCTCAATCGTCGAAGGCCCGGTTTCGGCGGAAGTGACGGCAACCGAATATGGCGACATGATGAAGGAAGCGGCCGCACTCGCGAAGATCGCCGACAACATCTGCATCAAGCTGCCGCTGACCCTCGACGGCCTCAAGGCCTGCAAGGCGCTGACCTCGGACGGTCACCAGACCAACGTCACCCTCTGCTTCTCCGCCAACCAGGCGCTGCTCGCCGCCAAGGCCGGCGCCACCTTCGTCTCGCCCTTCGTCGGCCGCCTCGACGACATCGCCTTCGACGGCATGGACCTGATCCGCGAGATCCGCCACATCTTCGACAATTACGGCTTCGAGACCGAAATCCTCGCCGCCTCGATCCGCACGGTCAACCACGTCAAGGAAGCCGCGCTCATCGGCGCCGACGTCGTCACCGCCCCGCCGGCAACGCTGAAAGCGCTCGTCAAGCACCCGCTGACCGACAAGGGCCTGGAACTGTTCCTCGCCGACTGGGCCAAGACCGGCCAGAAGATCGGCTGATCGATCTGAAATCACGTGAAGAATCGTGCAGGGCCTCGCAGCGATGCGGGGCCTTCATCATTCAAGCAGCCTTTTGCGGACTGAGTTCTTTCAAGTCGCGAGGCTAGGTGGCGAAAGCACGTGCTTGCCCCTCACCCTAGCCCTCTCCCCGCAGGCGGGGAGAGGGGACTTAAGTGGGCGCCGCGAGTCTCCTTCGCCCCGTCTTCACGGGGAGAAGGTGGCCGGCAGGCCGGATGAGGGGCTTTTCCGTGCCGCGGTCACGGCGTCGAGAAAACCGCGTCGCTATCCGTGGCGAGTTCAAAAACCGTATGCCGTTCGAGCGCCCGGGTCACCTCCGCCGGATCGCCGTCGAGCGCCTCCGGCGCGATCGGATTGCCGACCCGAAAATCGAAAACATCGCCCTTCTTGTTCAGGAGTTCGTGGAACACCGTCATGTCGCGCAGTTCCGTCGACCACTTGGCGAACCAGTAGAACAGCCCGGAATTGCGGGCGCTCATGTGCACGGGAAGGATCGGCAGGCCGTATTTGCGGGCGAAGCTCACGGCGGAGGGTTTCCAGGGGCGTTCGTTGAGGCGCCCTTCGGCCCAATAGGCGATGCGCCCGGAGGGGAAGAGCACCGTCGCCTTGCCCGCCTCGATGGCCCTATTGGTCACCTGCAGCGTCTCGCGCGCCTTGAGCTTCGACTTGTATTCCTCGCGCCATTCGACCGGGATCACCATCTCGACAAAACGCGGATTGACGCGGATGGCATCGCGATTGGCGAAGAACATCATGTCCGGCCGGCGGCTCTTCAGGAGGTCGAAGACGGCGATGCCGTCGGCGATCCCCGTCGGATGGTTGCTGACGAGCAGAAATCCGCCGGTAGCCGGAATGCGCTCCGGCTTGTCGACGCGGATGTCGAGCGCGAGCAGCGAGCTCAAATGCTCGAAGGCCTGGAAGCCGGGCATGTTGGCGACCGCATTGGCGAATTCGATCGCCTTGCGGTAGTTGAGCAGCGTGTAGAGAAACGGCCGCATGACCGGCCAGAGCGGGTGGCGGACGATCTTCTGGCCGCGCTCGGCGATCAGCGTATCGACGATATGGCCGGGCCGCCCTTGCGAGACCAGCGCAATTGCCTCTGCAAAATGCGCCAGAGCGCTCGCCGAATCCCGTCTCGCCATCGTCCCATCCGCGGTTGCTGACCGAACATTACAGTTCAATATGATCGAACAATGACATATTCCAAGGGCCAATTGGCAAACAACTCACGCCCCGCCTTCGGTTCGCCGCGAAAAGGCCGATCCATGTCGTCATCCCGAAACCGCTACGCACTTTTGGGCGACATGACTTTGCCTTCATGCATGTCGTTGTCCCAAAACCGCTACGCAATTTTGGGCGACATGACTTTGCCTTTATGCATGTCGTCATCCCAAAACCGCTGCGCACTTTTGGGCGACATGCATTAGCAAAAACATAAGAGGCGCGATGGCATTGTCGGCCAGGGAACGATTGCCGGAACGACGATGAACGAGCTTCTTGTGATAGGCCATCCCGAGGTGATGGAAGAACGCAGGCGCTGGCTTGCGGGCCTTGCCGACGAGCGCCGCCTGTCGGAAAAGACGGTCGAGGCCTATGAGCGCGACACGCGTCAGTTCCTGACCTTCCTGACGGCTCACCTCGCCGGGCCGCCGCGGCTCTGCGACATCCGCGCGCTGCGTCCGGCGGACCTGCGCGGCTTCCTCGCGCACCGGCGCAAGGGTGGCGCCGGCGCCCGCACGCTCGGGCGCGGCCTTGCGGGCTTGCGCTCGTTCCTGCGCTATCTCGAGCGAAACGGCCTCGCCAACGCCGCCGGCGCCGGTGCCGTGCGCTCGCCGAAGCAACCGAAATCCCTGCCGAAGCCGCTCACCCACCGCGAGGCGCTGAAGGTCGTGGCGGCGGATGCGCAGCTCGCCGAAGAGCCGTGGATCGCCGCGCGCAACGTCGCCGTGCTGACGCTCCTCTACGGCTGCGGCCTGCGCATATCCGAGGCGCTCGACCTGACGCCCGGCGATTTCGCCGAGGCGGCCACATCGCTGCGCGTCACCGGCAAGGGCGGCAAGACGCGGATCGTCCCGCTGATCGCCGCGGCAGCGGAGGCGGTCGCGGCCTATCGCAAGCTCTGCCCCTATCACCTGGCCGCCGGCGAGCCCATCTTCCGCGGCGCCCGCGGCGCCCGGCTGCAGCCGGCGATCATCCAGCGCGAGATGCAGAAGCTGCGCGCCGGCCTCGGCCTGCCCGATTCGGCGACGCCGCACGCGCTGCGCCATTCCTTCGCGACGCACCTGCTCGCCGGCGGCGGCGACCTGCGCACGATCCAGGAACTGCTCGGCCATGCCAGCCTCTCGACGACGCAGGTCTATACCGGCGTCGATTCGGCGCGGCTCCTGGAAATCTACGACCGCGCCCACCCGCGCGCCTGAACCGCGTCGCCTTCAAACCTGTTCGTGCGACACGCTTCAGGCCTTTGTCTTTATGCCTCTCGTTGTTTAAGGACCGCGGCGCATCTTTGGGCGCCCGGCATTAAATCTGCTATGCTCTTCCATTAACCAAGCGCGTTAAGGAACCCGTGACCCGAGGGGAGATAAGGTTCCTGCACATTGCCGGGGGCATCCATGACGACCTTCACTCTTCGCGATTTCGCGGCCAGGGCGGCCGATGGGCTGATGTGGCTGATCGCGCTCCTGCATCTGGCGCTGGCCGCAAGCCTCGTCGCCGCATTGCTGTCGATTTCGGACGCGAATGCCGCGGAGGGATCGGATTGCGGCGGCGCCAACATCCTGGCGAGCCTGGAGCACTCCGCCCCGGACCGCCTTGCCGCGCTGCGACGGGAGGCCGACACGGTCCCCAATGGAAAAGGGCTTCTCTGGAAGATCGAAGGTCAGGGCGCGGCGCCCTCCTTCCTGCTCGGCACCATGCACGTGACCGATCCGCGGGTGCTGGCGATGCCCGCCGGAGCCGCGGATGCCTTTGCCGCGGCCCGCACCGTCATCGTCGAATCCGACGAGATCATCGACGAGCAGAAGGCGAGCGCCGCGATCATGATGCGGCCCGATCTCACCATGCTTTCCGCAGACAAGACGATCGGCGATTATCTCGAACCGGCGGATCGGGCGCTTCTCGAGACCGGCCTCAAGGCGCGCGGCATCCCCCTTCCCCTCGTCGCCAGGATGAAGCCCTGGATGATCGCGAGCTTCGTGGCGCTGCCGGCCTGCGAATTCTCGCGCAAGGCGGCCGGCGCCTCCTTCCTCGACAAGAAGCTCGCCGAGGACGCGGTGCGCGACGGCAAGAGCCTGAAGGGCCTGGAGACGCTGGTCGAGCAGCTCGCCGCCATGGATTCGCTGCCGGTCGAACTGCATCTCAAGGCGCTGATCCAGACGCTGGCGCTCGGCAAGACGATCGACGACGTGCTGGCAACGACGACCGACCTCTATCTCGCCGGCGATACCGGCATGATCATGCCGATGATGAAATTCGTCTCCTCGGAAGTCTCCTCCGACGACGTCGGCTATGCCGATTTCGAGCAGCGCATCATCATCGACCGCAACAGGACCATGGCGGAGCGGGCCTCGCCCATCCTGAAGGATGGCGGCGCCTTCATGGCCGTCGGCGCGCTGCATCTTCCCGGCAACGAGGGCCTGGTCGAACTCCTGCGCCGGCAGGGGTTCACGGTCACGCCCCTCAACTGATCCGACCTGACGTCCGTTCGCTCACCCCCGAAAGCAATGCCGGGACGATCGCCTTGTGAAAGGGCATGACCGCAGCGAGATAGATCCGGCCGTAGAGGTTCCGCCGGCGCACCAGCGTGGTGAAGCCGATGATCTGGCTGTCCGCGGGACCGTCGCGCACGTTGACGACGATGCGGAAATCGAGGTGGCGGTCATCGAGGCCGAGCACGGTCTCGCGATCGTCGCTGTAGAGGACCGGGAAGCCACCGATCCGTCCGGCCGCCGCGGCCGGTGCGGCGGCCTTGAGGCCGATGAGCGCGGCAAGGCGGTTGCGTAATCCGAGAAGGCCGCGAACCCAGCCCGGCGCGTTGCCGAGCGTGCGCCTTGCCGCCTCGGCCGCGGTCATGCGTTCGCCGAAGACGAGCAGTTCGTAGCGGTCCGCCCAGTCCGCGCCGGGCAGCCATCGGTTCGGCAGCCTGGCGCCGACGCTTCGGGGTTTCATGAACGCGTCCTCTTCGCTTTCGCCGGTCCCGCCGATCGGGGCGTCACGGCCGCGGTGAATGCTTCATGATTGCGCGCAAATGCGGCGCGAGCGCAGGGGGCCGCTCGTCGCAGCCCCCCGGCGAATTGTCACATGTGGATCGGCTTGGCGAAGGTGGCGAGCGCCGCTTCCTTCACCGCCTCGGACATGGTCGGATGGGCGTGGCAGGTCCGGCCGAGGTCTTCCGACGAGCCGCCGAATTCCATCAGCACGGCGATCTCGTGGATCATCTCGCCGGCGCCGAAGCCGATGATATGGCCGCCGAGCACGCGATCGGTCTCCTTGTCGGCGAGGATCTTGACGAAACCGTCCGTCTGCAGCATCGCGCGGGCGCGGCCGTTGGCGGTGAAGGGGAACTTGCCGACCTTGTAGGCGATGCCGGCGGCCTTCAACTCTTCCTCTGTCTTGCCGACGGAGGCGACCTCCGGCTGGGTATAGACGACACCCGGAATGACATCGTAGTTCACGTGGCCGGCCTGGCCGGCGATGATCTCGGCGACCGCTACGCCTTCGTCCTCGGCCTTGTGGGCGAGCATCGGCCCGCGCACCACGTCGCCGATCGCGTAGACGCCGGTGATGCTCGTCTGGAAGTGACGGTCGATCTCGATCCGGCCGCGCGCGTCGAGGACGACGCCCGCCTTGGCGAGCCCCATGTTTTCCGTGCAGGGCTTGCGGCCGGTCGCGACCAGCACGACGTCCGCATCGAGCGCGGTCGACTCGCCGCCCTTCACCGGCTCGAAGGTGACCCTCGCGCCGCTGCCAGGCTTCGCAACGCCGGTCACCTTGGCGCCGAGCTTGATGTCGATGCCTTGCTTCGTCAGCATCCGGTGGAGCTGCTTGGCGACCTCGCCGTCCATGCCGCCGAGGATCGTGTCGAGGAATTCGACCACCGTCACCTTGGCGCCGAGGCGCGCCCAGACCGAGCCGAGCTCGAGGCCGATGACGCCGCCGCCGACGACGATCATGCGCTCCGGCACCTTTTCCAGCGCGAGAGCGCCGGTCGAGGAGACGATGACCTTCTCGTCGAACGCGAACTCGACGCCCGGAATGCCGGCAACGTCGGAACCGGTGGCGATGACGATGTTCTTGGTGTCGAGGACCTGCTCCTCGCCCTTGTCGTTGGTGACGGAAACCTTGCCCTGGCCCAGCACCTTGCCGAGGCCCTGGAAGCCGTCGATCTTGTTCTTCTTGAAGAGGAAGGAGACGCCGTCGACATTCGCCTTAACGGTCGCGTCCTTGTGGGCCATCATCTTTCCGAGATTGAGCTTCGGGCCTTCGACCTCCACGCCGAGCGCGTCGAGGCCGTGCTGCGCGTGATGGAGCATCTCGGAAGCATGCAGCAGCGCCTTGGACGGGATGCAGCCGACATTGAGGCAGGTGCCGCCATAGGTGCTGCGCTTCTCGACCACGGCAACCTTCAGGCCCAGCTGTGCCGCCTTGATGGCGCAGACATAGCCGCCGGGGCCGCTTCCGATTACGATGAGATCATAAGCCATTTGATAACCCTTCCTGGGCGGCGGTCATCGCCCGCCGCTGACATTGAGAATGGCTCCGGTCACATAAGTCGCCTTATCCGACAGGAGATAGAGAATTGCATCGGCAACCTCGCCGGCTGCTCCGGGCCGCTTCAGGGGGATGGAGGAGGCCAGGTCGCGGGCCCGATCGGGCAGGCCGCCCGACGCGTGGATTTCGGTGTCGATGATGCCGGGCCGCACCGCGTTGACGCGAATGCCCTCTCCCGCCACCTCGCGCGCGAGACCGACGGTGAAGCTGTCGATCGCGCCCTTCGCCGCGGCATACTCGACATATTGCCCCGGCGATCCGAGCACGGCCGCCATGGACGAGAGATTGACGATGGCGCCGCCCATGCCGCCGTGACGCGTCGACATCCGCCTGACCGCTTCCGCCGCGCAGCGGATGGAGCCGGCCACGTTCACGCGCAGCATCCGCTCCAGCCGTTCGGCCGAAATCTCGTCGACGCGCTGCGGCGGGCCGACGATGCCGGCATTGTTGACGAGGCCGTCGAGGCGGCCGAAGGCGGAGTCGACTGCGGCAAAGATCGCCTCTATTCCGTCTTCCGTGCCGACGTCGCCTTGAACCGCAAGCGCCGATCCGCCCGCCCCCGTGACGAGACGAACGACGTCCTCGGCCGCCTGCCGGTTCACCGCATAGTTGACGGCGACCCGCCATCCTTCTCTCGCCGCGGCAAAGGATACGGCCGCACCGATGCCGCGGCTGCCGCCGGTCACGAGAAGCACGCGCCCGTCGCTCATCCGGCGCAACCCTTGAACGCGAAGACATCGGAGCTGTCGGCATTGGCCTTGCCGGCGCCCCAGGCGCTCGACGTCCGCAGCGACGGTCCGAAATCCGGAAGCAGGATCTGCTCGGCCGCCGGCGCGTCCTCCGTCTCGAGCAGGCCGATGCGGCCGGCCTTGTCGACGGTGTAGATCACACCCTCCCAGACGGTGCAGGCATCGAGTTCCGCGCCGGTGACGTCGCCCGTCGGGCAATCGTGCATGACGATCCCGTTGGCGCGCATGGGTTCGCCCGACTGCATCACGACGCCGTCGAGCGACAGCCCGGTCTTCCCGACCTTGACCTTGAAGTGATTGCTGGTGACGGCGCTTTCAGAGCCGACCGGCTCGAAATGCAGTTCGTAAGTGCCGGCCGGATCGGCATAGATCGCCCGCGCCTGGACGCACTGCGCAGACGCGGGCGTCGCGGCAAGCGCGGCGGAGAGCCAAGCCATGGGAGCGGTCCGGCGGTCCATGGTCAGGCGGCCTTTTCGGTCGCGAGCTTCAGGCCAAGGGCGATGAAGACCATGCCGCTCGCCCGGTCGATCCACTTGCTTGCCCGCGTGAAGGCGGCACGCATGCGCGGCGTCGTCATGAACAGGCTGACGCCGACGAACCAGAGGATGAGCGCGCTCGCCATGACGAGGCCGTAGCCGAACTTCACCATCATCGGCGTATGCGCGCTGACGACGGTCGAGAAGATCGACAGGAAGAAGAAAACCGGCTTCGGGTTGAGCGCATTGGCGGCAAAACCGAGGCCGAAGGCCTTGATCGCCGACTGTCGCCTGCCCTCCCCGGCCGCGGGCCCCTGGTCGACGGCGATCTCCGTCTGGCCGGCCCTCAGCGCCTTGACGCCGATATAGATCAGGTAGGCGACGCCGCACCATTTGACGATGTTGAAGAGGTAGATCGACTGCGAAATGATCAGCCCCAGGCCGAGAATGGTGTAGGTGACGTGGAACATCAGCGACGTGCCGATGCCGAAGGAGGTGATGATCGCCGGGCGGCGTCCATGCACCAGCGACTGCCGCATGACCATGGCGAGATCCGCGCCAGGGGAGACGATGGCGAAGGAGAAGATTGCCATCAGCGATGCGAGTTCGAACAGGTAGCTGCTCATGGTTTTGACCGATGCGTTGAGGATCCAGATGGAGCCGAAGGGTGCCGGAATGCGCGCATAGCGTGCCTCCGGAGCCTAGCCTCCGGCTCCATTTCTGTCGATGCCTGCCGGACGCGCACGTCGGAGGAGAAAGAGACGGGGGCTGCCAGTCGCACCCCCGCCCTTGTCAGAGGTCGAGCACCAGGCGTTCCGGATCCTCGAGGCTCTCCTTGACGCGCACGAGGAAGGTCACGGCTTCCTTGCCGTCGACGATGCGGTGATCGTAGGAGAGCGCCAGGTACATCATCGGGCGGATGACGACCTGGCCGCCGATCGCGACCGGACGGTCCTGGATCTTGTGCATGCCGAGGATGCCCGACTGCGGCGCGTTGAGGATCGGCGAGGACATCAGCGAACCGTAGACGCCGCCATTGGAGATGGTGAAGGTGCCGCCCTGCATGTCTGCCATCGACAGCGTGCCGTCGCGGGCAGCCTTGCCGAGACGGCCGATTTCCTTCTCGATCTCGGCGATCGACATCTGGTCGGCATCGCGCACGATCGGCACGACGAGGCCCTTGTCGGTGCCGACGGCAACGCCGATGTGGCAGAAGTTCTTGTAGATGATGTCGGTGCCGTCGATCTCGGCGTTGACCGCCGGCAGCTCCTTGAGCGCATGCGTCACGGCCTTGGTGAAGAAGCCCATGAAGCCGAGCTTGACGCCGTGCTTCTTCTCGAAGATGTCCTTGTACTTCGAGCGCAGGCTCATCACCGCGCTCATGTCCACCTCGTTGTAGGTGGTGAGCATGGCGGCGGTGTTCTGCGCATCCTTCAGGCGCCGGGCGATCGTCTGGCGCAGACGGGTCATCTTGACGCGCTCTTCGCGTTCGGCGTCTTCCGCCGGGGCCGGCGCACGGGCCTGGACCTTGGCGGGCTCGGCGGCCGCAGGCGCGGAGATGCCCTTGGCAATGGCGGCAAGCACGTCGCCCTTCAGGACCTGGCCGCGCTTGCCGGAGCCGTCGACCTGGTCGGCCGCAAGATTGTTCTCGGCAAGCAGCTTGGCGGCGGCCGGAGCCGGCGGCATCGATGAGGCAGCCTGCGGCGCTTGAGCGGCTGCTGCTGCCGGCTGTGCGGCCGGAGCCGCGGCGGCGGCAACAGGCTCCGCCTTCTTCTCGGCCGGAGCGGCGGCGGCACCCGCGCCTTCGGCGATCTGGCCGAGCAGCGCACCGAGGCCCACGGTCTCGCCCGCCTGGGCAACGATTTCGGTGAGCGTGCCGGCGGCCGGCGCCGGCACTTCGATCGTCACCTTGTCGGTCTCGAGCTCGAGGATCGGCTCGTCGGCCTTGATCGCGTCGCCGACCTTCTTGAACCAGGTGCCGACGGTCGCTTCGCTGACGGATTCGCCAAGGGTGGGAACGCGGATTTCTGTTGCCATGATTTGTGTCCGTTGATCAGATTTCTGTTTCAAGCGCTTTGAGTTACGCACTCCCGGCCGGAAAACCGCTGCACACTTTTCCTGAAGGTGCTTCAGCGATTGGCAGGCCGCAAGGGGGCGTTCAGCCCCCCAGCGCGTCCTCGATGAAGGCGGCGAGCTGCGCCAGGTGCTTGGACATCAGGCCGGTAGCCGGCGAAGCGGCGGCCGGACGGCCGGTGTAGCGCACCCGCTGGTACTTGGCGTCGATATGGGCAAGCACCCATTCGAGATAGGGGTCGATGAACGACCAGGCGCCCATGTTCTTCGGCTCTTCCTGGCACCAGACCATCTCCGCATGGCGGAAGCGGCTGAGCTCGTTGATGAGCGCCTTGGCCGGGAACGGATAGAGCTGCTCGACGCGCAGGAGGTAGATGTCGTCGATGCCGCGCTTCTCGCGTTCCTCGAGGAGGTCGTAATAGACCTTGCCGGTGCAGAGCACGACGCGGCGGATCTTCGAATCCTTCTGCAGCTTGATCGGGCCGTCCTTGATGACCTCCGCGTCGTCCCAGAGCAGCCGGTGGAAAGAGCTCTCGCCGGCCATCTCCGCCAGGCTCGATACGGCCCGCTTGTGGCGCAGCAGCGACTTCGGCGTCATCATGATCAGCGGCTTGCGGAAATCGCGCTTCACCTGACGGCGCAGGATGTGGAAGTAGTTCGCCGGCGTCGTGACGTTGGCGACCTGCATGTTGTCTTCCGCGCAGAGCTGCAGGAAGCGTTCGAGGCGGGCGGAGGAATGCTCCGGCCCCTGGCCCTCATAGCCGTGCGGCAGCAGGCAGACGAGGCCGGACATGCGCAGCCACTTGCGTTCGCCCGACGAGACGAACTGGTCGAAGATCACCTGGGCGCCGTTGGCGAAGTCGCCGAACTGGGCTTCCCACAGCGTCAGGGCGTTCGGGCGGGCGAGCGAATAGCCGTATTCGAAGCCGAGCACCGCCTCTTCCGAGAGCATCGAGTTGATGACCTCGTAACGCGCCTGCGTCGGCGACAGGTTGGCGAGCGGAATGTAGCGCTCCTCGGATTCCTGATCGTAGAGCACCGAGTGGCGCTGCGAGAAGGTGCCGCGCTCGCAATCCTGGCCGGAAAGGCGGATCTTCGTGCCCTCGGTCACCAGCGTGCCGAAGGCAAGCGCCTCCGCCATCGCCCAGTCGATCCCCTCGCCGGTCTGGATCATATTGGCGCGGTTTTCCATGAAGCGCTGGATCGTGCGGTGCGCGTTGAAGCCGGCCGGGATCTCGGAGATCTTGCGGCCGATTTCCTTCAACTGCTTCATCGGCACCGAGGTCTTGCCGCGACGCTGCTCATCCTGGTTGTCGGCGGTGCGCAGCCCCGACCAGAGGCCGTCGAGCCAGTCGGCCTTGTTCGGCTTGTAGGACTGGCCGGCCTCGAACTCCTGCTCGAGATGGGCGCGCCAGTCCGCCTTCATCTTCTCCACTTCGCCCTCGGTCATCAGACCTTCGGCGATGAGACGCTGCGAATAGAGCTGCACCACCGTCTTGTGGGCGCGGATCGCCCGGTACATCTTCGGCTGCGTGAACGCCGGCTCGTCGCCCTCGTTGTGGCCGAAGCGGCGGTAGCAGAACATGTCGATGACGACCGGCTTGTGGAACTTCATCCGGAACTCGGTCGCGATCTTGGCGGCATAGACGACCGCTTCCGGATCGTCGCCGTTCACGTGGAAGATCGGCGCCTCGATCATCTTGGCGACGTCCGACGGATAGGGCGAGGAGCGCGAGAAGGCCGGGTTCGTGGTGAAGCCGATCTGGTTGTTGATGATGAAGTGGACGGTGCCGGCGACGCGATGGCCGCGCAGGCCGGAAAGCCCGAGGATTTCGGCAACGACGCCCTGGCCGGCGAAGGCCGCGTCACCGTGCAGCAGCAGCGGCATGACCTTGACGCGTTCGCGCAGCGGAATGATGTCGCCCTCGAACACGGTCGCCATCTGGTCCTGCTTGGCGCGCGCCTTGCCCATGACCACCGGGTTGACGATTTCGAGGTGCGACGGGTTCGCCGTCAGCGACAGGTGCACCTTGTTGCTATCGAACTCGCGGTCGGAGGAGGCACCGAGGTGGTACTTGACGTCGCCCGAGCCCTCGACGTCGTCCGGCGCATAGGAGCCGCCCTTGAACTCGTGGAAGATGGCGCGGTGCGGCTTGGCCATCACCTGGGAGAGAACGTTCAGGCGGCCGCGATGGGCCATGCCGAGGACGATCTCCTTGAGGCCGAGCTGGCCGCCGCGCTTGATGATCTGTTCGAGCGCCGGAATCAGCGATTCGCCGCCGTCGAGGCCGAAGCGCTTGGTGCCCTTGTACTTGACGTCGATGAACTGCTCGAAGCCTTCCGCCTCGATCAGCTTCTGCAGGATCGCCTTCTTGCCCTCGGCCGTGAATTCGACGCCCTTGTCAGGGCCCTCGATCCGCTCCTGGATCCAGCCCTTTTCTTCCGGGTTGGACATGTGCATGAACTCGACGCCCATCGTCGAGCAATAGGTCCGCTCGAGGATCTCGACCATCTCGCGCACGGTCGCGTATTCGAGGCCGAGGACGTTGTCGATGAAGATCTTGCGGTCGTAATCCTTCTCCTCGAAGCCGTAGGTCTTCGGCGAGAGCTCGTCGTAATCCTCGACCGGATCGGCAAGACCCAGGGGATCGAGCTTGGCATGCAGGTGGCCGCGCATGCGATAGGCGCGGATCATCATGATGGCGCGGACGGAATCGCGCGTCGACTGATGAACCTCGGCCTCGCTGATCGGCACGCCGGTCGCCGCGGCGGCCTCCTCGGCCTTGGCCTTGACCTTCTTCTCGACGATCTTCTCGACGGTTCCCCAGTCGCCGTCGAGCGCCGAGACGAGCTCGCCATTGGCGGGGATCGGCCAGTTCTTCTTCTTCCAGGAGGCGCCCTTGGCGGCCCTCACCACGTCCTCGGGCCTGTCGGCGAGCGCCTTGAAGAAGGCCTGCCATTCGGCCGAGACGGAGGACGGATCCGCTTCATAGCGTGCATAGAGCTGCTCGATATAGGCGGCGTTGGCGCCGTCCAGAAAGGATGTGAGCTGGAATTGCTCGTTGGCCTCTTGCCTTGTCATGGTCTCTCGCGGACTCGCGTCCGCCTCCTGACTTAGTTGGAATGCCGGGTTGTCCCGGTCGTGTCTGTCTGCTCTCAGCCTTTCGGGGCGGTCCCGAGCCAGGACACGTCCCCTCTCCGATGCTTCATCCCGGCATCGTTCGTGGCTGCGAATGGGGCGGCCGGTGCCGCCCCATCGGCTTGGTTCCGGTCAGCCCTTGAGGACTTCGACCAGCGTCTTGCCGAGGCGGGCCGGCGAGGGCGAGACGCGGATGCCGGCGGATTCCATCGCCGCGATCTTGTCTTCCGCGCCGCCCTTGCCGCCGGAGATGACGGCGCCGGCATGGCCCATGGTGCGGCCGGGAGGGGCCGTGCGGCCGGCGATGAAGCCGACCATCGGCTTCTTGCGGCCGCGCTTGGCCTCATCCTTCAGGAACTGCGCCGCGTCCTCTTCGGCCGAGCCGCCGATCTCGCCGATCATGATGATCGACTTGGTCTCGTCGTCGGCGAGGAACATTTCCAGGACGTCGATGAATTCGGTGCCCTTGACCGGGTCGCCGCCGATGCCGACGGCCGTCGTCTGGCCGAGGCCTTCGTTGGACGTCTGGAACACCGCCTCGTAGGTGAGCGTGCCGGAGCGCGACAGCACGCCGACCGAGCCCTTGCGGAAGATGTTGCCTGGCATGATGCCGATCTTGCACTCGTCCGGCGTCAGCACGCCCGGGCAGTTCGGGCCGATGAGGCGCGAGGACGACTTTTCGAGCCGTGCCTTGACCTTGACCATGTCGGCGACCGGGATGCCCTCGGTGATGCAGACGATGAGCGGGATTTCCGCGTCGATCGCCTCGATGATCGCAGCCGCGGCGCCGGCCGGCGGAACGTAGATCACGGAAGCGTTGGCGCCGGTCGCGTCACGGCCTTCGGCGACCGACGCGAAGATCGGAAGCTGCTCGCCCTTGGCGCCGGTCCAGGTCTCGCCGCCCTTCTTCGGGTGGATGCCGCCGACCATCTTGGTGCCGTTATAGGCAAGCGCCTGCTCGGTGTGGAAGGTGCCGGTCTTGCCGGTCAGGCCCTGGACGAGGACCTTGGTGTCTTTGTTGATCAGGATGGACATGAAACGTCAGGCTCCCTTCACGGCTGCAACGATCTTCTGGGCGGCATCGTCCAGATCATCGGCGGAGATGACGTTGAGGCCCGATTCATTGATGATCTTCTTGCCGAGTTCGACATTGGTGCCTTCGAGGCGCACGACGAGCGGCACCTTGAGGCCGACTTCCTTGACCGCGGCAAGCACGCCCTCGGCGATGACATCGCACTTCATGATGCCGCCGAAGATGTTGACGAGGATGCCCTTCACCGCCGGATCGGCCGTGATGATCTTGAAGGCGTGGGTGACCTTCTCCTTCGAGGCGCCGCCGCCGACATCGAGGAAGTTCGCCGGCTCGGCACCGTAGAGCTTGATGATGTCCATGGTCGCCATGGCAAGGCCGGCGCCGTTGACCATGCAGCCGATGTTGCCGTCGAGGGCGACATAGGCGAGGTCGTACTTGGAGGCTTCGATTTCCTTCTCGTCCTCTTCCGTCTTGTCGCGCAGCGCGACGACGTCCTCGTGGCGGAAGAGCGCATTACCGTCGAACGAGACCTTGGCGTCGAGGACGCGCATGCGGCCGTTCTTCATGACGATCAGCGGGTTGACCTCGAGCAGGCTCATGTCCTTCTCGACGAAGGCCTTGTAGAGGATCGGGAAGAGCTTCTCGGCGTCGGCGCGCGCCTCGCCTTCGAGCTTCAGCGCGTCGGCGAGCGTCTTCAGGTCTTGCGCCGTGACGCCCTTGTCCGGGTCGATGGCGACCGTGACGATCTTCTCCGGCGTATGCTCGGCAACCGCCTCGATGTCCATGCCGCCCTCGGTCGAGACGACGAAGGCGACGCGGCCGACGGAACGGTCGACGAGGATCGAGAGGTAGAGCTCACGGTCGATGTCGGCGCCGTCCTCGATATAGAGGCGGTTGACCTGCTTGCCGGCCGGACCGGTCTGCTTGGTCACCAGCGTGTTGCCGAGCATTTCCCTGGCGTTGGAGACGACCTCTTCCACCGACTTCGCCAGGCGCACGCCGCCCTTGGCGTCGGGGCCGAGTTCCTTGAACTTGCCCTTGCCGCGGCCGCCGGCATGGATCTGGCTCTTCACCACGTAAAGCGGTCCCGGCAGCTTTTTCGCGGCCGCCTCGGCCTCGTCGGCGGAGAAGATCGCGACGCCTTCGGCGACCGGCGCGCCGTAGCTCTTCAGGAGAGCCTTGGCCTGGTATTCATGAATGTTCATGGTTCTTTCCTGTCTGATAGGCCGGTTCGGCGATTACTTCAGGCTGGGTGCGATGTTGATGCAGGCCTCGCAGAGACCGGCGACGGCCGCGACCGACTTGTCGAAGGCTTCCTTCTCGCCCTTGTTGAGGTCGATCTCGATGATGCGCTCGACGCCGCCGGCACCGATGACGGTCGGCACGCCGACATACATGTCCTTGACGCCGTACTGGCCGGAGAGGTGCGCCGCGCAGGGCAGCACGCGCTTCTTGTCCTTGAGGTAGGCTTCGGCCATCTCGATCGCGGAGGCGGCCGGCGCGTAGTAGGCCGAGCCGGACTTCAGGAGGCCGACGATCTCGGCGCCGCCGTCACGGGTGCGCTGGATGATCTGGTCGAGCTTCTCCCGGGTGGTCCAGCCCATCTGGACGAGGTCGGGCAGCGGAATGCCGGCGACCGTCGAGTAGCGGGCGAGCGGCACCATCGTGTCGCCATGGCCGCCGAGCACGAAGGCGGTGATGTCCTTGACGGAAACGTTGAATTCCTGGGCGAGGAACAGGCGGAAGCGCGACGAGTCGAGGACGCCGGCCATGCCGACGACCTTGTTCTTCGGCAGGCCGGAGAACTTCTGCAGCGCCCAGACCATGGCGTCGAGCGGGTTGGTGATGCAGATGACGAAGGCGTTCGGCGCGTATTTCTTGATGCCGGCGCCGACCTGTTCCATGACCTTCAGGTTGATGCCGAGCAGGTCGTCGCGGCTCATGCCGGGCTTGCGCGGCACGCCGGCGGTGACGATGCAGACGTCGGCGCCTTCGATCGCCACATAGTCGCTGGCGCCCGTAAGCGATGCATCGAAGCCTTCGACCGGGGACGACTGGGCGATGTCGAGGCCCTTACCCTGCGGGATGCCGTCGGCAATGTCGAACAGGACGATATCGCCCAGTTCCTTGAGGCCGGCGAGATGGGCCAGCGTGCCACCAATCATCCCTGAACCAATAAGTGCGATCTTGTTGCGGGCCATGAAAGTGCTTCCTTTGTGATCCATGATCGAGGCCTGGAACGCGGCAAACGCCAAACCTTCGCGGACAGCCACTTAAACGCCAAATGGTAAAATATCAATCGATACTTTTCGGCGAAGCAAATTCAATCGGTTAGATCATAAAGTTCTTACGTAAACGTAAGAACTGCTGCCGTCATTGTGTCATTCGGCTGGCGATTCCGCCGGATGCGCGGCGGCATATTCCTCGCTCTGCATCTCGATCAGGCGCGAAACGGTGCGGTCGAACTCGAAGCCTTCGGTGCCTTTCCTGGCGGTCAGGAGGTCCTGCGGCTCGGCGGCCGCCGAGGCGAAGAGCCGGGCGCCGCGATCGTAAAGGGCGTCGACGAGAATGATGAACCGCTTCGTCTCGTTGCGCATGTGCGGGCCGAGATGCGGCACGTGGTCGAGGAAAATCGTGCTGTAATGCGCGAGGATGGCGAGGTAGTCGGCAGCGCCGAGCGGCTGGGCGCAAAGATCGGCAAAGGTGAAACGCGCGCTGCGGCCGGCGGCGGCCGGCACGCGGATCATGCGCCCCTTGCGGCCGATCTCGGCCGCCGACACCGGCGCCCCGCCCGTCTCGCGATACCAGGCCCGGTCCATCGCCGCCTCCGCCTCGGGCCCGAGCGGCGACAGCCAGACGGGCGTGCCATCCGTCTTCTGCAGGCGATAGTCCGTCTCCGTGTCGAGCGAGACCACTTCCGCATTCACCTTCAGGAGATCGATGAAGGGCAGGAAGAGGCCGCGGTTGAGACCGTCGCGGTAGAGATTGTCCGGCTCGACATTGGAGGTCGCGACGAGCACGCAGCCCTTGGCGAAGAGTTCGCCGAAGAGTCGCGCCAGGATCATCGCATCGGCGATGTCGGTGACGGTGAACTCGTCGAAGCACAGGAGCCGCGCCTCGCCGAAAAGCTCGGCGGCGACCGGCGGGATCGGGTCGGCCTGCTTCGTCTCGCCGTTCTTGAGCTTCTGCCGATGCTTGTAGATGCGCTCGTGCACATCGGCCATGAACGCATGGAAATGCGCGCGGCGCTTGCGCTGGATCGGCACCGCGTCGAAGAACATGTCCATCAGCATGGTCTTGCCGCGGCCGACGCCGCCATGGATGTAAAGCCCCTTGACCGGCGCGTGATCCCTCTTGCGGGCGGCGAACAGCCAGCCGAGCGCATTGGCCTTGCGCGAGGGGCGGCTGGCGAGCAGCTCCGCCGTCAGATGGTCGAGCCGTCTGGCGATCGCAGATTGGGCGGGGTCACGCTGCCGCTCGCCGGCCGTGACGAGGGCTTCGAGCTTGTGGTGGATGCTGTCGTCGGGATTGAGCACGATAGGTCCGGGGTGCGCTGCTGCAGGTTCCTCAAATCGACGCCGATCCAAGGATGTGGGGCCGCTTGCACGAAGCCGGATCAGCGGCGGGCCGGGGAAACCACCCTGCCGCAGGCCGCTTCGTCTCCCGGCCATGAAGCCGGCGTGAAGTGATCCTTAGCGGCTGAGGCTGACCGGCTGTCCGCTGTTGGTCGAGCCGTCGAAGCGCGAATCGGCCGTCTTGTAGAGCCGGGCGATCGGATTGCCGCCGCGGTCCTTGAGCACGACCTGCTTGCCCGCCACTTCCCAGGATCCCATCGTCGTCAGCTCGCCGGCGCAGCCGCGGGTGCCGCCGCGCGAGCCGCTGCCGAGATTGGTGAGCGTCAGGAACATGTCGCAGGAGCTGCCGGCGCTCGAAACGCGCCAGTTGCCGACCATCGATTCCTTGGTGACGTCGAGCGCATTGGTCGCCGCCGCCACCTCGGTGCCGGCAGCAGCGCCGGGCGCTGCGGTGCCGGCCGCCGGTGCGGCCGGGAACTGCGATGCGCCGGCCGGCGGCGGCAGCTGGCCCGCCGAAACCGACGGCACGGGCTGGGCCTGCAAGGGCGCGGGAGCGGGAGAAACATCCTGAGAACCGAAACCGCCGAAGGACGTCCGCTGGCACCCGGTCAGCGCAAGTACAACCGCCAGCCCGGCCGCCGCATGAGAAACCCGCATATCTTCACCCCCAAATATTGTCCGCGAACCATGATGCAACGCGATAATAAAGGCCGAATTACAGCAAAACCACCTTTCAAATCAAGGCGAGCCTCTTCACTCTTGTTGGTTGCACGGCACAAACGCCGACGAAGTTGATCATCATCGGAAGTTCCGTGGCGAGCCGGATGGTCGCCATAGACGACGGCAATTATCTTCGCCGGCTGGCGCCGGGAGGGCGTCTCAGCCGCACGCCGCCGTCGCCGACGAATGCGCCTGGCTGAGCACGGCGCGGGGCTGGAATCGATTGGGATCGAGGAGGAGTCGGCATGCGCAAGGTATGGGCCGAATTCCGTCCTCTGGCGAGAACGGCGCGAGGTGCTTGCGAGCGGAAGAACAGGACCGGCCGATCAGTGATTGACGCCGGCATAGGCGCGGTCGCCCCAGAGCGTCTCGACAGCCCGGTTCCGGCCGCAGCCGTTGCGATAGTACCAGTAGCGGATCGGATTTCGCGCCCCGAAATCCTGGTGGTAGTCTTCCGCCGGCCAGAATTTGACCGGCCCTTCGACCGGCGTGACGATCGGCCTGCCGAGTTCCGCCTCGGCCTTGATCTTCTCCGCCTTGGCGTCCATCGCCTGGCGGTCGTTCAGGGCATAAATCGCCGTGCTATAGGCAAAGCCGCGGTCGCAGAACTGGCCGCCGGCATCGGTCGGGTCGGTCGTGCGGAAGAGAACGCCGACGAGCTCCGCATAGGAGACCCGGTCGGGATCGAACTTGATCCGCACCACTTCGCGGTGGCCGGCCTTCGCATAGTCTTCATAGGTGGGCTTCTCCCTCTTGCCGCCCGCATAGCCGGAGATGGTCTCGAGAACGCCCGGAACATTGTCGAAATCGCTCTCGACGCACCAGAAGCAGCCGCCTGCAAAGATCGCATATTGCGGCTCGGCCGCCCGCGCAGGCAACAGCAGGCAAGTCGCGGCAAGTCCAATGAGCAGGCGACGCATCGGCAATCTCCATCCCCCGGATTATTACCTATGCGTCTCGCTGCGGCTTTCAAATCACTTACCGACACGTCGGTGTGAGCGTCGTGAAAACTGAAAACGGCGGGCTGGAGGCCCGCCGCCGAATTCGCCATGTCGAACTGGAGAGGCGCCGGTCAGAGCCTCCGTTCGACCAGCATCTTCTTGATCTCGCCGATCGCCCTCGCCGGGTTCAGCCCCTTCGGACAGGCCTGGGCGCAGTTCATGATCGTGTGGCAGCGATAGAGCCGGAACGGATCCTCGAGATTGTCGAGCCGCTCGCCGGTCGCCTCGTCGCGGCTATCGATCAGCCAGCGATAGGCCTGCAGCAGCACGGCCGGCCCGAGATAGCGGTCGCCGTTCCACCAGTAGCTCGGACAGGATGTCGAGCAGCAGGCGCAGAGGATGCATTCATAGAGGCCGTCGAGCTTCTGGCGGTCCTCATGGCTCTGCCGCCATTCCTTGGCCGGCGTCGGCGACACCGTCTTGAGCCAGGGCTCGATCGACCGGTGCTGGGCGTAGAAATTGGTGAGATCCGGCACCAGGTCCTTCACCACCGGCATGTGCGGCAGCGGATAGATCTTCACCGCACCGTTGATCTCGTCCATGCCCTTGGTGCAGGCGAGCGTGTTGGTGCCGTCGATGTTCATCGCGCAGGAGCCGCAGATGCCTTCGCGGCAGGAGCGGCGGAGCGTCAGCGTCGGGTCGATCTTGTTCTTGATGTAGAGCAGGCCGTCGAGCACCATCGGCCCGCAATCATCGATGTCGATGTAATAGGTGTCGATGCGCGGGTTGCGGCCGTCGTCCGGGTTCCAGCGGTAGACGCGGTATTCGCGGAGATTGGTCGCGCCTGCCGGCTTCGGCCAGACCTTGCCTTCGGTGATCTGCGAGTTCTTGGGAAGAGCGAGTTCAACCATGTGCCTTAATCCTCGAGATCAGTAGACGCGCGCCTTCGGCTCGATCTTCTTGGGATCGATGCCGTCGGCGATGAGCTCGGTGTGGACCGGGCGATAGTCGAGCCGGACGTCGCCCGCCTCGTTGACCCAGGCGAGCGTGTGCTTGCGCCAGTTCACGTCGTCGCGGCCGCCGAGCGGGCCTTGTGAATAGTCCTCGCGTGCATGCGAGCCGCGGCTCTCCTTGCGGGCCTCGGCGCCGTAGATCGTCGTGATGGCATTGGCCATCAGGTTTTCGAGTTCCAGCGTCTCGACGAGGTCGGAATTCCAGATCATCGAACGGTCGGTGACCTTGACGTCCGGCAGCTCCTTCCAGATCGCCGACAGGCGGCGGCAGCCGGATTCGAGCGATTCCTGCGTGCGGAACACCGCCGCGTCCTCCTGCATGGCGCGCTGCATCTTGTCGCGCAGCACCGCCGTCGGCGTGCCGCCATTGGCGTTCCGCAGCCGGTCGAAGCGGTCCATGATCCGGTCGCAGGCGGCCGTGTCGACCGCCGGCACCGACTCGTTGCGGTCGATGATCTGGCCGGCGCGGATCGCCGCGGCGCGGCCGAAGACGACGAGGTCGATCAGCGAGTTCGAACCGAGCCGGTTGGCGCCGTGCACCGAGGCGCAGCCCGCCTCGCCGACGGCCATGAGGCCGGGCGCGATGCGCTCCGGGTTCTGGGCGTCGGCATTCAGCACCTCGCCCCAATAGTTGGTCGGCACGCCGCCCATGTTGTAGTGCACCGTCGGCAGCACCGGGATCGGTTCGCGGGTGACGTCGACGCCGGCGAAGATCTTCGCCGATTCCGAGATGCCCGGCAGGCGCTCGGCGAGCACCGCCGGATCGAGGTGGTCGAGATGCAGGAAGATGTGGTCCTTGTTCTTGCCGACGCCGCGGCCCTCGCGGATTTCCATCGTCATGCAGCGCGAGACGACGTCACGCGAGGCAAGGTCCTTGGCCGACGGGGCGTAGCGCTCCATGAAGCGCTCGCCTTCCGAGTTGACGAGATACCCGCCCTCGCCGCGGGCGCCTTCGGTGATCAGGCAGCCGGCGCCGTAGATGCCGGTCGGATGGAACTGCACGAACTCCATGTCCTGCAGCGGCAGGCCGGCACGCGCGATCATGCCGCCGCCGTCGCCGGTGCAGGTATGCGCCGAGGTCGCCGAGAAATAGGCGCGGCCGTAGCCGCCGGTCGCCAGCACCACCATCTTGGCGGCGAAGCGGTGGATCGTGCCGTCATCGAGGTTCCAGGCGACGACGCCGGTGCAGCGGCCGTCGTCCGACATGATCAGGTCGATGGCGAAATATTCGATGAAGAACTCGGCGTTGTTCCTGAGCGACTGGCCGTAGAGCGTGTGCAGGATCGCGTGGCCGGTGCGGTCGGCGGCCGCGCAGGTGCGCTGCACCGGCGGGCCTTCGCCGTAGTTCTGCATGTGGCCGCCGAAGGGGCGCTGGTAGATCTTGCCTTCCTCGTTGCGCGAGAAGGGCACGCCGTAATGCTCGAGCTCATAGACCGCCTTCGGCGCCTCCATGGCGAGATATTGCATGGCATCGACGTCGCCGAGCCAGTCCGAGCCCTTCACCGTGTCGTAGAGGTGCCACTGCCAGCAGTCCGGCGTCATGTTCCTGAGCGAAGCTGCGATGCCTCCTTGCGCCGCGACCGTGTGCGAGCGGGTCGGGAAGACCTTGGTGACGCAGGCGGTCTTGAGCCCCTGCTCGGCCATGCCGAGCGTCGCGCGAAGCCCCGCGCCGCCGGCGCCGACGACGACGACGTCGAAGGAATGATCGACATACTGGTAGGCCTTGCCGTTTGCAGCGGGTGAACTGATCGAAGCCATGACGAAATTACCCTGCAAAAGCGATCTTCAGGATGGCGAAAAGACAGAGCCCGCCGACCAGGATCGCGAAGAATGTGTTGAGCATGAGAAGCGCGATCTTGGCGCCCTCCGCATGAACGTAGTCCTCGATGATGACCTGCATGCCGATCCGCATGTGGACGAGCGCGGACGTGACGACCAGGCCCATGATCACGGCGACGAACGGGTTCGAGAGCGCGGCGACGAGATCGGCATGCGGCGCGCCGGCATAGCGGGCGACGAAGAAGACGAAGAAGATCAAGAGCGGAACATTGGCGACGGCCGTCAGCCGCTGCCGCCAGAAGTGCTCCGTGCCCTCCTTGGCGGAGCCGAGACCGCGGACCTTGCCGAGGGGTGTGCGCATATCCATGATTTGTCCCCCTCAGCGAACCAGGTAGCCGACGATCCAGATGATGAGCGTCAGCGTCGCCGATCCGATGATCGTCGCCTTCGCCATCTTGGTCGCGAAATGCTTTTCGTAGCCGTAGCCGAGGTCCCAGATGAAGTGGCGGATGCCGCCGAGCATGTGATGCACCAGCACCCAGGTATAGCCGAAGAGCACGATCTTGCCGATCAGCGTGCCGAACAGCCAGCTCACCCAGTCGTAATGGGCCGCGCCCGAGGCGGCGGCGATCAACCACCAGGCGACCAGGATCGTGCCGAAGTAGAGCGCGCCGCCGGTGATGCGGTGCATGATCGACATGACCATGGTGGGAATCGGCTTGTAGATTTGAAGATGCGGCGAGAGCGGCCGGCTTCTTGTGACATTCGTCATCGGAACCTCACGGAATGACCGGATAGATCCCCTCAAAACTAGAGATTTACCATCCGGTTTCGCACCCGATTGTGCGCAATTCAGTCCTTCGGACCTTTAATCACCATAATGCTTAACGACAAGTGTGTTTGCAGTGCAAAATAAATAAAATCGATTAGACGAAAAACGCCATTTTCCGGCCTCGCAGAGACATGCGCCGGCGTTAACGATCAGCGCGAAAAACCCAAGCAATTCCGTGACATTCGCCCGCTTTTGCCGCAGGATGCGGTCTTAATGATTTGTTAACCCGATCGGAGGCGAGGGCAGAATGAGTCTGTTGCGAGCGGCCCGTGCGACCAAAGTTCTACTTCTGGCGTTCGCGCTTGCGATGCCGGTTGGCCTGCCGGCGGAAACCGTTGCCGCTGAGGGCTTCTCCGAGGCGCAGACGCGTGTCCGCCATGTCCGGCTCAAGCATCGGCTCCCCCATCACGCCTTTCGCAAGCGCCATCACGGCGCCCGCTTCTTTGCCGCTCACAGGCGGCACCGCTCGGTCATGCGCGGCATCGATGATTTCCCGTCCTTCGTGTCGGGCGGTCTCCCGGATGTCAGCACCCGCACACGGCATGTCCGGCTGAAACACCGCTCGAGGCACTTCGCGCGGCGCGGGTGGAATGGTGGTTCCCTGATCGTCATCGACGCCGGCGGTCATGGCTTTGACGGCGATAGCGGTTACCTGGGCTACGGCCTTCCCTCCCCGGTCTCGGGAATCGGCACCTATGCCGGCAGCCTCTCGGCCTTCCGCGAGGACGGTAACGGCATCTTTTTCAGCCGCGAAGACGGCTACGGCTATTTTCCGGGGGAGTCGTCCGGGGCCGCACCGTCGAAACGCGCCAAGATCATCATCGTCTCGCCGCAAACGAACGCCAGCGCCTGCGCATGGGAGCACGGCGTCTGCATCGTCCGGCCGTAGGTGTTCGCGGCTTTACCCCTCCCCAACTTTTCCACACAAGGGGTCCACAAGGGGGAGGGCTTGAGGAGGGGGTCTTCGAAGGGGTCTTCCTGGCGAATCGAGAGGCACCTCAACCGGCCGCCGGCCCGAACCGCCAGACCGTCGTGCGTTTCACCTCGCTGTCCTCGAGCGCTCGCGTCACCGGCACCTCGTAGGTCGCAAGCGCCGTCATCCGCTCGCGCGGGCAGTAGGCGCGCCCCGGATCGCCGACGAGAACGGCGGCGCCGGCGCCTTCGAGCGCGTCGAACCAGGGGATCAGCAGGTCAGCGAAGCCCTTGTCGTAGAACACGTCGCCGGCCAGGTAGACGTCGGCCGCCCTTTCTTCGCCGACGATGTCCGCGCCCGTGAAGGCAATCTCGACCCCATTCAGCTCGGCATTGAGCCGTACCGCCGTTTCGGCCCAGGGGTCGATGTCGGCGGCGACCACCTGCGCGGCGCCGGCGAGCCTGGCCGCGATGGCGACGAGGCCGGAGCCGGAGGCGAAGTCGATGACGCGCCGGCCGCGCACCGTTTCCGGATGATCGAGGACATAGCGGGCAAGCCCCTGCCCGCCGGCCCAGGCGAAGGCCCAGAAGGGCGGCGGCAGGCCGATCGCCTCGAGTTCCTCCTCGGTCTTCAGCCAGAGGTCATGCGCCTCGCTGGCGAGGTGCAACCGGACTTCCGGCACATGCGGCGGCGCGAGGATGGCGGTATTGGCGCGGATGAAGCTTTCGGGGTCGGTTTTCAAACGGGGACTCTCGAGCGCGAACCGACAACCGGGAGCCGGTTCTCGGACAAATCATGCGGCAAACAAAGCTACTTCGGCGGGTTGTCGAGCCCGCCCATGCGGCAGACCTCGATCCACTCGTCCTCCGTCACCGGCTGCACCGAAAGACGCATCGAGGTGACGAGCGACATCTTGGCGAGCTTGGGGTTCTCCTTGATCGCCTTCAGCGAGACCGGACGCGGCATGTCGGTGACGGCGCGGATGTCGACGCAGTCCCAGCGGGCGTCACCCTCGGCCGTCGAATCCGGATGCGAGAGGGCGCAGACCTCGGTGATGCCGACGATCTCCAGCCCCTCGTTGGAGTGATAGAAGAAGCCCTTGTCGCCGATCTTCATGGCCCGCATGTTGTTGCGCGCCAGGTAGTTGCGCACGCCGGTCCATTCGGTGCCCTTCTCGCCGGCGTCCTTCTGCATCTGCCAGGACCATTTGTTGGGTTCGGATTTATAGAGCCAGTACGCCATCGCCGCCTCAAGCCTCGGGATTGTTGAAGACCCAGTTGTAGGCCTTGATCTCGACATTCGAGAAGAGCCCTGCCTTCGCGTAGGGATCGGCCGCGGCGAGCGCCTGCGCCTCCTCGATCGTTTCGGCCCTGACGATCACCAGGCTTCCCGTCGGCTTGCCGTCTTCACCGAGAAAGGGCCCGGCGATCTTCAGGATACCCCGGGCGTTGAGCTCGTTGAGATAGGCGAGGTGGTCGGGGCGCGTGTCGAGCCTGAGCTGCAGCGCGCCGGGCTTGTCCGTGCAGATGAGTGCGAAGAGCATGGTTCCTCCTGATTTTGATGACTGGTGCGGGATACGGGGAACGAAAACCCGCTTCACTCGTCCCCATCCCGCTGCCGGATTATTCCTGAGTGATCGGCCGCGACATCAATTGTTCGAGCGCCGTGCGGACGTCGAGTTTTCCCTCGATGATGGCGGCGACGGCCTCGGTGATCGGCATGTCGACGCCGAGGTCCTTCGCGACGCGAGCGGCGACGGACGCGGCAAAGGCGCCCTCGACGAGTTCCCCGCCCTGCCCGTCGGAACGCCCGTTCCGCCCGAGCGCAATGCCGAAGCGCAGGTTGCGCGACTGGTGGCTCGTCGCCGTCAGCACGAGGTCGCCGAGGCCGGAAAGGCCGCGCACCGTATCCCCCTCGCCGCCCTTCGCAGCGATGAAGCGCGACATTTCCGCAAGCCCGCGGGAGATCAGCGCCGCGCGGGCCGAATCGCCGAGTCCCGCCCCTTCGACGATGCCGCAGGCGATCGCCAGCACGTTCTTGAGGGCGCCGCCGAGCTGCACGCCGATGCGGTCGGCCGATGGATAAAGCCTGAACGTCGGCCCCGACAGGATGCCGGCAAGCTCCGCGGCGACATCGCCGTCCGCTGCCGCGACCACCATCGCCGTCGGCAGCCCCTTGGCGATATCGGCGGCAAATCCGGGACCCGAGAGCACGCCGATGGTGTGGCCCGGGAGCTCCTCGTCGAGCACGTCGGTCAGGAGCCGGCCGGTCGATTGCTCCATGCCCTTGGCGCAGGTGACGATCGTCGCGTCGGTACGGATGGAGGCGCCATAGCTCTGGGCCGCCGCCCGCTGCTCCTGCGACGGCATGGCGAAGAGGACGATATCGGCATCCATGAGAACTGCGGTATCGGCGGAGAAGGCAAGGCCGGCCGGCAGCTCGATGCCGGGCAGGACAGCCTCGTTGCGCCCGGTCCGGCGGCATTCGGCAGCCACCTCCTCCCGCCGTGAAAGCAGGGTGACGTCCGCCTTCTCCTTTGCCGCCGCGACGGCCGCGAGCGCCGTTCCGAAAGCGCCCGCACCAACGACCACGATCTTCGGATTACCGTCCATCTTCCATCCATCACGCCTTGGCGCCGCGTTTGCCGGAGCCGATCAATGCCTGAGCCTCGCTGTCGAGCGGCCAGCGCGAGCGCGGTGCCGCATCGAGACCGTCCGCCGGCAGCCCCGCCGCCAGCCGCTCGGCCCCGGCCCAGGCGATCATCGCCGCATTGTCGGTGCAGAGCGCGAGCGGCGGCGCAACGAAGCGGAAGCCGAGCGCGTCGCAGAGCGACTGCAGCGTCGTCCTCAGCATCTCGTTGGCGGCGACGCCGCCGGCGACGACCAGAGCGGGATGAGCCGCCTCGCCGGCCGCGGCAAACTCGGCCTTGAACCGCTTCAGCCCCCGACCGACGCGGTCCTTCAGCGTGCGCGAGATGGCGCGCTGGAACGAGGCGCAGATATCGGCGATATCCTTGTCCGTCACCGGCTCCAGCGCCTGCGCCGCCTGGCGCACCGCCGTCTTCAGGCCGGAAAAGGAGAAGTCGAGCCGGGCGTCGCCGACGAGCGGCCGCGGGAAATCGAAGCGCTCCGGATCGCCGGCCCGCGCCGCCCGCTCCACGGCCGGCCCGCCAGGATAGGGAAGGCCGAGCAGCTTGGCGGTCTTGTCGAAGGCCTCGCCGAGCGCGTCGTCGATCGTCGTGCCCCAGCGCTCGTAGCGGCCGACGCCCTTGACGAGGATGAGCTGCGTGTGGCCGCCGGAGACGAGCAGCATCAGATAGGGAAAGGAAAGCCCGTCCGTCAGCCGTGCCGTCAGGGCGTGCCCTTCGAGGTGGTTGACGGCATAGAGCGGCTTGCCGGTCGCCCGGGCGATCGCCTTGCCGGTCATCAGCCCGACGATCAGGCCGCCGATCAGGCCGGGACCACTTGTCGCAGCGATCGCGTCGATCTCCCGGAGCGTCACGCCGGCGCGCAGGAGCGCCTCCGCGATCAGCGCGTCCAAGGCCTCCACATGGGCGCGCGCCGCGATCTCGGGAACGACGCCGCCATAGGCGCTGTGCTCCTCCAGCTGGCTCAGCACCACATCGCCGAGAATCCGGCCGCCGCCCTCGTCATCGCGCAGCACGACCGAAGCCGCGGTTTCGTCGCAGCTTGTCTCTATGCCGAGAATGCGCAAGGGCGGGGACATCGCGTGATATACTCAAAGATTGCGGTCGCCGTGAAAGGTGGCTACACGAAACTCTCCGGCGCCGTGCGTCTTTCAGGCGCACAAAGGACGCTGTAACGCATTGAAGTGCTGCATGGTTTAGTCCTTAAATCGATTCCGATTTAAGGAACCATGCAGTAACAACGGATGGCCACGGATGCAAACAAAACCTTTCCGCATCGGCACGCGCGGCAGCCCGCTGGCGCTCGCCCAGACGCATGAAGTGCGCGACCGGCTCGCCGCCGCGCACGGTCTGCCGCCGGAAATGTTCGAGGTCGTCGTTCTTTCGACGAAGGGCGACCGGATCACCGACCGGGCGCTCTCGGAAATCGGCGGCAAGGGCCTGTTCACCGAGGAACTCGAGCAGCAGCTGTCGTCGGGCGATCTGGATTTCGCCGTGCATTCGTCGAAGGACATGCCGACGCGGCTGCCGGACGGCCTCATCCTCTCCGCCTTCCTGCCGCGCGAGGATGTCCGCGACGCCTTCGTCGGCCGCACCGCGAAGCGGCTCGTGGAACTTCCGCAGGGCGCCACCGTCGGCTCCTCGTCGCTGCGCCGCCAGGCCCTGATCCGGCGGCTCAGGCCCGACATCAACGTCATCACCTATCGCGGCCTGGTCGAAACGCGGCTGCGCAAGCTCGCGGAAGGCCAGGTCGACGGCACGCTGCTGGCTTACGCCGGCCTCAAAAGGCTCGGCCTCGCCGACGTACCGACCGAGCTCCTCGACCCGGAAGAGTTCCTGCCGGCACCGGCCCAGGGGGCGATCTGCATCGAGAGCCGCATCGGCGACGAGCGCGTCAACGCTCTTCTCGCCGCGGTCGACGACGCCAGGACGCATCAGGCCGTTTCCTGCGAGCGCGGCTTCCTCGCAACGCTCGACGGCTCCTGCCGCACGCCGATCGCCGGCTACGCCCGGTCGGACGGAACGCATGTCCGCTTTTCCGGGATGATCCTGACGCCGGACGGCACCACCTGCCATCGGATCGCGATCGAGGGCAAGGCGGCGGACGCGGCGGAGCTCGGCCGCAAGGCCGGCGAACGGATCCGGGCGAAGGCCGGACCGGGATTCTTCTCGAGCTGGACTTGATTCAATGCGCGTGCTGGTGACCCGGCCCCACCCGGCGGCCGAAAGGACGGCGGCCAGGCTCGAAGCAAGAGGACACCAAGCGGTCATCCTGCCGATGATGCAGGCCGAGCATTCTGTGGCAGTGGTGCGGGCGGCGCTCGACAGGCGTCACGACGCGATCGCCGTCACCAGCGCCGAGGCAATCCGCGTGCTCGCGGCACTCGGACCCGCGCTCCACCCGCATCTCGCGACACCGCTCTTTTCGGTCGGCGACGCGACCGCGCGCGCTGCCGCCGATCTCGGCTTTGCCGATATCCACGCCGGACCGGGAACCGGCGAAGGCCTCGCCGGGACGATTGCCGCCCGCATGCGCCCGGGCGGGACGCTGCTCTACCTCGCCGGGTCGCCGCGCGCCGACGGCCTCGAGCGCCGCCTGCGCCAAGGCCGGATCGACCACGTCACCGTCGAATGCTACCGGATGGCGCCGGTCGCCCATCAGCCGGATACGCTTGCCGAGCTCATCCGCAACGGAGCTTTCGACGCGGTGCTCCTCTATTCGCGCGAGACCGCGCGGCGCTTCGCCGCCCTCCTTGACGAGAACGGCGTCGACGCCGCCGCCTTCGCCGCCCGCTATCTCTGCCTGAGCGCGTCAGCCGCGAAGGTTCTGCCGGGCGGCATCGCCGCCGAGGTCGCCGCAGCGCCCGACGAGGACAGTCTTTTCCGGTTGATTTGACGCGCGATGCGGATCGAGGACGGGATCAGCACAGTCGGCAGCGGATTCCCGCCCGCATCGGGTCCGCGACTGAGGTCATCTGATGCGATTCTTCTAAAAAGGGGGGTGCAGGGACTTTCCCCGCCGGATTTCCCTGACTAGGTTTGGCGTCAGAGGAAGAGGAGAATGCGGTTTGACCCGCATCCTGCTTCGACTGGATCTGCCGCCCGAAGGCAACGAGAAGCAAGAGGTCACCATGGTATCGGAAAAGCCGCCGCGCCGCTCGAAACCCGAGAAGGAACCGCTGACGATCGACCTCGAGGCGGAGAGAACCGCGGCCGAGGAGACCGAGTCCCTCGCCGACCGGGAGGCAGTGACCGACGAGCCGGCGGAGATTTCCGCGAGCCAGGCGTCCGAGGCAGGCAAGGCGGCGGAAGCGGAGCCCGTGCAAACCGAGGCGGCGGCCGAAGCGACGGAAGAAACGGAGGAGGCGCGCGCCGACGCCGCCGCGGCGGCCTTCGACGAAGAGCCGCCGCACCTGAGCGAGAGCGCCGCCCCCGAGCCGCAGCGGAAACAGGCGACGAGTGCCGGCGCGCTCGCCGCCGGCATCCTCGGCGGTCTGGTGGCGCTCGCCGGCGCCGGCGTCCTTCAATATGCCGGCTATGTGCCGGCGCCCGGTCCGCAGCGGCCCGGCGTAGAGCAGGACCTCGCGAGCGAGATCGAGGCGATCAAGGCCGAGCTGCAATCGCGGCCGGCGCCGGCGGCGGTGGATGTCGCCCCGCTGGAAAGCCGCCTCGCCGCGCTGGAGGCCCGCGAGCCGGGCGCGGCCGGAGCGCCTGACGTGAAGGCCCTCGAAGCCGAGGTCACCAATCTCACCAGTGAAATCGCTGCCCTGAAGACCGCCCTTGCCGAGGCGCGGCAGGCGGCGGATGCCGCCAGAGCCGAGCTCGCCGGCCGCATCGACCAGGCGGAACAGAAGCTGAATGCACCACTGAACGACATCGAGATGGCGAAGGCCGTGGCCGTGACCGCGCTGAAGACGGCGATCGACCGCGGCGGACCTTTCCTCGCCGAGCTCGATGCCCTGCGCAGCGTTGCGCCGGAGGACGCGGCGGTGAAGGAGCTGACGGAGGTCGCCGCAACCGGCGTCGCGACGCGGACGGAGCTCCGGGAGAGCTTCCCGGCAGCGGCGGACGCGATGCTCGACGCCCTCCAGCAGCCAGATCCGAATGAGGGCATCTTCTCCAGGCTCTATTCCAGCGCCCTTTCGGGCATCCGCATACGCCCCGTCGGCAGCGTCGAGGGCGACACGCCGGAGGCGGTGATCGCCCGCATCGAGGACAAGCTCGACAACGGCGACCTCAAGGGGGCATCGCTGGAATGGGCGAGCCTCCCCGAGCCGGCAAAATCCGCCGGCGAGGCGTTCAAGGCCAAGCTCGACCGCCGGCTCAAGGTCGAGTCCGTCATCGATGCGGCCGTCGCCGCGACGATGACGCGAACCGGGACGCAGGGCTAAGGGGCAAGGAAAGAAGACCACATGATCCGAATTCTGTTCTTCATCCTCCTCGTCCTCGCGCTTGCCCTCGGCTTTGCATGGCTTGCGGATCGTCCGGGAGAGTTGTCGCTGATCTGGCAGGGGCAGCTCATCGAAATGAGCCTGATGCGCGCCGCGTCGATCCTGATCTCGCTCTTTGCCGCGGTTCTGATCGTCATCTGGCTGGTCCGCGCGGTCTGGCAGTCGCCGCACACCGTCACCCGCTATTTTCGCGCCCGCAAGCGCGATCGCGGCTACCAGGCGCTGTCGACCGGACTGATCGCGGCCGGCGCCGGCGATGCCAGCCTCGCCCGCAAGATGGCGCTTCGCACGCGCAGCCTCATCAGTGCCGACCAGGAGCCGCTCATTCATCTGCTCGAGGCACAGACGGCGCTGATAGAAGGCAAATACGACGACGCGCGCAAGAAATTCGAGCTGATGGCGGACGATCCCGAGACGCGCGAACTCGGGCTGCGCGGGCTCTTTCTCGAGGCCAGGCGGCTCGGCGCCCATGAGGCCGCCCGCCAATATGCCGAGCGCGCCGCCGAAAAGGCGCCGCACCTCCCGTGGGCGACGCTCGCCACCCTCGATCATCGCGGCCAGGCCGGCGAGTGGGACGAGGCGATCCGGCTCCTCGACCAGAGCCGCGCCGCCCGTGTTCTCGAAAAGAAGGAGGCGGACCGCAAGAAGGCGGTTCTCCTCACCGCGCGGGCGATGGAGAAGTTTGACCGGGATGCCAGGGGCGCGCGCGACGATGCGTTGGCGGCGCTGAAGCTCGACGACAGCCTGGTGCCCGCCGCCCTCATTGCCGCCAAGGCGCTGTTTCGCGAGGACAATCTCCGCAAGGGCGCCTCGATCCTCGAAAAGATCTGGAAGCTGGGGCCGCATCCGGAAGTGGCGCGCCTCTATGTCAGGGCGCGCGGCGGCGATTCCGCCGTCGACCGGCTGAAGCGCGCCAAAAGGCTCGAATCCATCCGCAGCAACAACGCCGTCGCGCTCGCCACGGTCGCCGAGGCGGCGCTCGAGGCGCGCGAGCTTGCGCTCGCCCGGGAGAAGGCCGAGGCCGCCGCCCGGCTCGAGCCGACCGAGAGCATCTTCCTCCTGCTCGCCGATATCGAGGAGGCGGATACCGGCGACGAAGGGCGCATCCGCCACTGGATGGCGCAGGCGCTGCGCAGCCCGCGGGACCCGGCCTGGACCGCCGACGGCGTGACCTCGCCGACATGGCTGCCGGTCTCGCCGGTCAGCGGCCGGCTCGACGCCTTCGAATGGAAGGCGCCGCCATTGCAGCTTTCGGGCGCGACCGAAGACGGTCATCCGAACGCCGACGAGGCGATCCGCAGCCTGCCGCCGGTATCGGCGACGCCCCCGGCACCGGAGCCGGAGCCCGCCAAGCCCCCGGCCACCATCGAAGCCGAGCCGGCGATCCGGGTTCCGGAACAGAGCGAGCCGAGCGAGGCAGCCGGCAAGGCAAAAGAGCCCGAAGAGGCCCCGGATCCCTTCTTCGGCCGCCCGCCGGACGATCCGGGCGTCCGCGACCCGGCCGCGGGGAACAAGGACAAGGCCGGCTTGCGGCTTTTCTGAACTTCGATAGCGCGCGATCACGGAAAGTCGCCTCGGCTTTCCGCCGGCCATCGCGCGTCTCAACTCTTGGACTTGATCGGGCTTGCGGGCAGGAAGACATGTTTGAACGGTTTCGAGCGTTTCTCGAAGGATTGACGGGACCCGGCCCGCGGATCGAAAAGGATGATCCGCGCATTGCCGTGATCGGGCTCTGTTTCCAGGTCATGGAGGCGGACGGCGCGGTCCGCTTCTCCGAGCGCCGCAAGATGCGCAAGCTCATCAAGGAGCACTACAGGCTCGACAAAGCAGCCCTCGATGCGCTCATCGAGGCGGGAGAGACGGCCGAAAACGAGGCGATCGACTTCTATCGCTTCACCGCGGAGATCAAGCGCCACCTTTCGGAGGAGCAACGGATCGAACTCGTCGGCATGCTGTGGGAAATCGTCTATGCCGACGGCAAGCGCAGCGAGATGGAAGACCACGCCATCTGGCGGATCGCCGACCTGCTCGGCGTCTCCGGGCGCGACCGGGTCTTGAAACGGCGGGAAGCTGCCGCCAAGATCGACATCGAGGAGGACAACGAGGCGCAACAGGAAAGCTGACGATGCCGCAGGAAGCGAGCGACGCCAAAAGACCCGTCCTCATCGTGCTCCACCAGGAGCGGTCGAGTGCTGGCCGGGTGGGCCACATTCTGCAGCAGAAGGGCTTCCCGCTCGATATCCGCCGCCCGGCGCTGGGCGACGAGTTGCCGCCGACGCTCGAGGGCCACTCGGGCACGATCATCTTCGGCGGACCGATGAGCGCGAACGACGAGGAGGACTTCGTCCGCCGCGAGATCGACTGGCTGTCGGTGCCGCTTCTCGAAAACAAGCCCTATCTCGGCATATGCCTCGGGGCGCAGATGCTCGCCCGCAATCTCGGCGGCAAGGTCGCGCCCCACCACGAGGGCATGACCGAGATCGGCTGGTATCCGTTGCGGGCCACGGAGGCCGGCAGGGCGCTGATGGACTGGCCGGCCATGGTCTATCATTTCCACCGCGAGGGCTTCGACCTGCCCAAGGGGGCAGAGCTCTTGGCAACCGGCGATACCTACCCGAACCAGGCCTTCCGCTACGGCGAGAACGCCTGGGGCATCCAGTTCCACGGCGAGCTGACGCGGGCGATGATGCACCGCTGGGTCGTGCACGGCGCCCACCGCTTCGTCCTCCCGGGCGCCCAGATGGGCAAGGCGCATCTCGAGGGCCGGATGCTCCACGACCACCCCTTGCGCACCTGGATGGAGAATTTCCTCGAATTGATCTTCCTGCGCGGCGAGGCGACAGAAACGCCCTGAGTGGCAACAAATGCCCCTCACCCCAGCCCTCTCCCCGTTTTGACGGGGAGAAGGGGCTGAGGCGGCGCCGCGTGTCCCCTCTCCCCGCCAAAACGGGGAGAAGGTGCCAGCAGGCGGATGAGGGGCCTTCTCCAACGGTACGATCACCCCCAACATAGAAAGAAGATGCGCGGCAAGCGAAAGACGCCCCTCGCCCGGAAGAGGCCGCCGCTCCATCTGTTTGTTTGTGCCGCATTTGTGCCACGTCAGGTGATTCCACCTGGCTGCAAAATGCTCCAAACATGATCGCGCCGCGCCCCGCAGCGCACTTGCCCGTTCAGTTCCCAATGTCTACATGTCGGTAGACAACGAATTGGAGACTGGCATGATTGCTGTCATCGCAACCTTGAACTTCATTATCAACATAGCCTGGTTCCTGATCATAGCCTCGGCCATCTTCTCCTGGCTCTATGCCTTCAACGTGATCAACGTGAACAACCACGCGATCAACATGATCGGCCGCTCGCTCTATCAACTGACCGAGCCGCTCTACAGGCCGATCCGCCGCGTGCTGCCGGACATGGGCGGCGTCGATCTCTCGCCGCTGGTCGTTTTGGTTATCCTCTATTTCATCTGGTACTTCCTCAACACCACGGTCGCTTCGGCGGTGATCGGCATATAAGTGCACGCGGCGCTGACCAGCCACGAAGACCATGTCCGCCTGACCGTGCGGCTGACGCCGAACGGCGGCCGCGACGCGATCGACGGCTTTGAAACGGCGGCCGACGGCGCGGAGCACCTCAAGGTGCGGGTGCGCGCGGTACCGGAAAAGGGCAAGGCGAACGAGGCGCTGGTCATCGTCCTCGCCAAGGCGCTCGGCATCGCCAGGAACCGGATCACGCTCGTCTCCGGCGACACGCAGCGCAAAAAAATCCTCCGGATCGAGGCCGACCCGGAGGAGATCAGGAAACGCCTCGCCGAACTCGTCGGCGGGACGGAATGATTACTTCTTCGCCTTGGCGCGCTCGATCGCCTCGACGATCAGCTGACGGGCGACGCTCGCATCCTTCCAGCCGAAGATCTTCACCCACTTGCCGGGCTCCAGATCCTTGTAGTGCTCGAAGAAGTGCTCGATCTGCTTGAGGGTGATTTCCGGCAGGTCGGTATAGTCGTGCACCTTGTCGTAACGCTTGGTGAGATGTCCCGACGGCACGGCGATGACCTTCTCGTCCTTGCCGGAATTGTCTTCCATCATCATCACGCCGATCGGCCGGACATTGATGACGCAGCCCGGGATGAGCGGACGCGTATTGCAGATCAGCACGTCGATCGGATCGCCGTCATCGGAAAGCGTGTGCGGGACGAAGCCGTAATTGCCCGGATAGGTCATAGGCGTATAGAGGAAGCGGTCGACGACCAGCGTGCCGGCCTCCTTGTCCATCTCGTACTTGATCGGATGCCCGCCGACGGGGACTTCCACGATCACATTGACATCTTCCGGTGGATTCTTTCCGATGGAAATCGCGTCGATCCGCATGAGCACCTCCAGGTTATTGAAAAGTCGCCCCGTCGGATAAAGGGAAACATGCCGCGATGCAACATGACTTTCGTCCGACGGGCAGATTGCTCTAGGCGGACGACGCGGCCAAATGTGGGCGAAGCCGCGCCGGGGCGTCCGCCTACCGTGGAACGCGCAGAGACGGTGGAAGCACTCACTTCCAGACGAAGCCGACCTTCTTCAGGTGCTTTTCGCCAAAGTCTTCCATGCCCTCGGCGACATCGCGGCCGCCGGCCGAAAGGAAGAAGTTATAGGCGAGCTCGCTGTCCTCGAGGCACCAGACGACGAGGCCCTCGCAGCCGAGCGAATTGAGGAGGCTCTTTGCCTCGCCGAAGAGGATGCGGCCGAGGCCGATGCCCTGATATTCCGGGCGCAGGTAGATCTCGTAGATCTCGCCCTCCTGCGGCAGCGCCCGCGCCCGGCTCAAGCCCAGCGTCGCATAGCCGGCTATCGTCCCCGCAACGTCGACGACGAGCAGCGTCGCCGGCCCCCGCGTCGCCTTCCGCCACCACGTTTCGCCGCGGCGGTTGACCATCCGGACCAGGGGGCGGTGCGGGATGAGACCGCCATAGGTCTGCAGCCAGGAAACGCGATGCACGTCGGCGATCGCCGCCGCCTCATGCGGCTCCCCGGGCCTGACCTCGATCGAAACAGTCTTCATGACTCGACTCTAACCACACGCTCCGCCGAACCGGAATCCCGCCGGCCCGCCGCCTGGCGTTAACCCACAGGCAACTTTAACGGCTTCTTGCCGAAGGTTAACGCCTTTTTAACTTTGTCCGCAAGCCGGTCGCGAAAGGCACACACAGCAAAAAACCCCGGATCGCTCCGGGGTTTGCAAACGCGGCGGACGGGCATGTGTTTGCCCCTCGATTGGCCTGCCGGCCACCTTCGCCCCGTAAAGACGGGCGAAGGGAGTTCGCGGGCAGCACCGTGGTTTATTTCCGTATTCGCCGGGGACTTTAACGGCGCGGCATACCCCTTCTCCCCGTCAGAACGGGGAGAAGGTCGCGGCAGCGGGATGAGGGGCGTCCCCCTAAGAATAAGAAGGCCGCTTACGCCGCGCCGGCCGTGCGGGCCTTCTCGAAGCGCTTGCGCTCGTGCGGGTCGAGGTGGAGCTTCCTCAGCCGGATCGACTTCGGCGTCACTTCGACGAGCTCGTCGTCCTGGATCCAGGAGAGCGCCCGCTCGAGCGTCATTCGGATCGGCGGCGTCAGGCGGACGGCCTCGTCCTTGCCGGCGGCGCGCATGTTGGTGAGCTTCTTGCCCTTCAAGACGTTGACCTCGAGGTCGTTGTCGCGGGTGTGGATGCCGACGATCATGCCCTCATAGACCTTCTCGCCCGGCTCGATCACCATCGGGCCGCGGTCTTCGAGGTTGAAGAGCGCGTAGGCGACCGCCTCGCCCGGCTCATTGGCGAGCAGCACGCCGTTGATGCGGCCGCCGATCTCGCCCTTGTAGGGCTGATAATCGTGGAACAGCCGGTTCATGATCGCCGTGCCGCGCGTGTCGGTCAGAAGCTCCGACTGGTAGCCGATGAGGCCGCGGGTCGGGGCGAAGAAGACGAGGCGGACGCGGTTGCCGCCCGACGGACGCAGTTCCACCATCTCGGCCTTGCGCTCCGACATCTTCTGCACGACGACGCCGGAATGCTCCTCGTCGACGTCGATGACCACTTCCTCGATCGGCTCGAGAAGCTGGCCGCTCTCGTCCTTGTGCATGACGACGCGCGGCCGCGAGACGGCAAGCTCGAACCCTTCGCGGCGCATCGTCTCGATCAGCACCGCGAGCTGCAGTTCGCCGCGGCCGGAAACGTAGAAGGAATCCTTCTCGGAGGATTCCTCGATCTTCAGCGCGACGTTGCCCTCCGCCTCCTTGAACAGCCGGTCGCGGATGACGCGCGAGGTCACCTTGTCGCCCTCAGTGCCGGCAAGCGGCGAATCGTTGACGATGAAGGACATGGTGACGGTCGGCGGATCGATCGGCTGCGCCTTCAACGGCTCGGTGACAGAGGGATCGCAGAAGGTGTCGGCGACGGTGCCCTTGGTGAGGCCGGCAATCGCGACGATGTCGCCCGCCTGGCCTTCCTCGATCGGCTGGCGCTCGATGCCGCGGAAGGCGAGGATCTTCGAAATACGCCCGGATTCGAGCACCGTGCCGTCCTGCGCCAGAACCTTGACCGACTGGTTGGGCTTGACCGAGCCCGAATGGATGCGGCCGGTGATGATGCGGCCGAGGAAGGGGTTCGCCTCGAGGATCGTGCCGATCATCCGGAACGGGCCTTCGGCCACCGTCGGCTCCGGCACGTGCTTCAGCACGAGGTCGAAGAGCGGCGCCATGCCCTGGTCCTTCGGCCCTTCCGGATTGACGTTCATCCAGCCGTCGCGGCCAGAACCGTAGAGTATCGGGAAGTCGAGCTGCTCGTCGGTCGCGTCGAGATTGGCGAAGAGGTCGAACACCTCGTTGATGACTTCCTCGTGACGGCCATCCGGGCGGTCGATCTTGTTGATCGCGACGATCGGCTTCAGCCCCACCTTCAGCGCCTTGCCGACGACGAATTTCGTCTGCGGCATCGGCCCCTCGGAGGCATCGACGAGCACGATCGCGCCGTCCACCATGTTGAGGATGCGCTCGACCTCGCCGCCGAAATCGGCGTGGCCGGGGGTGTCGACGATATTGATGCGCACGCCCTTCCAGACGACCGAGGTCGCCTTGGCGAGGATGGTGATGCCGCGTTCCTTTTCCAGGTCGTTGGAGTCCATGACGCGCTCGGCGACGCGCTGGTTGTCGCGAAACGCGCCCGACTGCTTCAGAAGCTCGTCGACGAGCGTCGTTTTCCCATGGTCGACGTGCGCGATGATCGCGATGTTACGAATGCTCATTTTTTCTCTCGGAAAGTTCTGGGCACGCGCAGCAAGGCGGGCACCGCTTTTTCAGTTGCCGCGCTCATACAGGTTTTTTTGCGATCGCGAAAGGGGCCAGAGGGGTCACTCAGCCGCACATTGCCGCTTGGGCGTCGCCTCAATGCATGGTCCGCGACGGCCACTCCTCGTCGAGGATGCGCAATGCGTCCTCGAGCGCGGCGACCAGGACATCGGTCAGTTCGTCGCCGTCATTGTTCAGGAGAAACAGCGCAACGGCCGCGTCCTGCGGGTCGCTGTAAGGCTCAACATCGTCAGACATCTCATCGTCCTTCCTTCGCCGGATTGCATTCCGGCCGTGCCCGCGACGATAGGAAGGCTGACTTGCGCAAAACTTGAGCGCGGCATTTGCTCGCGCCGCCCTTCTGCGCGCTGGAGCGGGATGCGGTCCCATGCGTTCGCGCCGCTCATCTGTCTGTTTTTGCCGCATTCGTGCGCCGTCAGGTGATTCCACCTCCATGCAAAATGCTCTAATGCCTGTCGCCCGAAAGGGTGCAGCGGTCTTGCGACACGACAGGCATGAAAGCAGGGCCCTGAAGCGCGTCGCCTGAATGCATTCGAGCGCGGCGCTTTCGGACGACGGAAATCACCTTCGGAGCAGACGATGGCGAAGAAGACGAAGCGCGACGAGGCCTATCACCTGCAGCGGCTCAAGGCCGAGTTTCCGGACCTCCACGCCGCCTTCGCGGCCGGCCGGATCCCGTCATTGCGCCAGGCGCTCGTGCTTGCCGGCCTGAAGCCCGAGCGCACGCGGCTGGAGAAGCTCAAGAATTCCTGGCTGAAGGCGAGCGACGCCGAGCGCGACGGCTTCCTCGCCTGGCTCGCCGCCACCGGCGCGCTCCCCCCGGCCGACGCAGCCCCCTCCACCGTCTGTCCGGCCGACCTGTTGGCCGCGCCGATCGCCAGCGGCCGCTACCTGCTTCCCGCGACGGTGGCCGCGATCCGGTCGATAATGGCGCGGCGCCGGCTGAAAGCCGACGAGGTAATGGCCGAGCTGGGCTTCCCGCCCGACGGTCGCCCGCTCGCCCGCGCGCTCACCCGCAACGCCAGTCTGAGACTATCGGTAATCGCGGCCTTGGAGCCGTGGCTGAAGAGGAATGCAGGAGAATAACGCGAAAGGCTGTGTCGCCGGCGCCAGGCCAGGGCACCGCACGAGGCGCGAACGCATGTGAGCGCATCCCGGTCTAATTGAGCGCTGAGGTGCCGCATATCCTTGAATTGACAAGAACCTCGCCGATCGGCGCGTTGGTCTCGGTCGTGTAGACACCGCGGATGTCGAGGTCCACCGCCATCATTGCCTTGAACTGATCAGTCTGGCACCACCTGTTCTTCATGTATTCTTTCCACGCAGGATCCCGCGGCAGCAAAGCAAACGTGTAGTAGTAGCTGAAGGTGCCGTCCTTGTAGTCGGCGCCCATCAATGTGGTGACCTCATCGAGCTTGGTCGGTCCCTTTATGGCGTTGGCGGCGTCCTCCATGGCCTTCTGGAACTGGGATCGCCATTGCTCACACAACGCCGTGCTGACCCGCAAGCTGGCAAGCTGTTGTCCGTCTTGCGATACGTACTTTCCTTCGACGGTTGCGCCTAAGTCGATCATCGCCTTGAAGTCCGGCGACTTGCACCACCTATTTGTCATTATATCCTGCCAACTACTGGAAAAATTGGCGTTTTTATCCGAAATTTCATAAACGTAACGGAACGTCTCCTTGTCGACCTCTACCGCCTTCAGGCTGGTGATGGCATCGAGCTTCGCTGGCACGGGAATGGCTTCCGCCGCTTCCTTCAGAGATGCCTCCAAGCCATTATTCTGCACCTCGTACCGGATGACTTTATCTTGCAATTGCGCATCATTCTGTGCTCCGTCGGCTGCCTGAGCCGCCTGCCTCTCGACCCACCGGCTAACCCCTTCTGCTGCTCCCATCATCAGGACGCCCAACGTGACGAGCACGATGCTCCTCACGACCCGCGGGATACCCGATTCCGGCCTTTCCAGGGACGCCGCGAACAGCAAGGCCAGGTTCGCGAATGGGACAAAGGACAGGAACCACTTGTCTCGCGTGCCATAAGCATCGTTCGACCGCGCCGCTGCGCTGATCCCGGCAAGAGCCCCGATTGGGATTAGCGAACCATAGCTCAGGGCGACGATTGCCGCGAGGTAGTCATTCTTAATGGCGTCCTGGATTCCAAGAGCAAAAAGCGAAGTCATTGCACAAAGGAGGAACGACAGACCCGTTATCAGGAAGTATGCTGGCCGGCTGAGCTTAAGTTCGTACTTTGTGAAAGCCAGGGCGGCCGCCGCCGAGACGAATAGGACCGCCCATGCCAACGCGAGCGAGCCTAATTCTCCGATCTGTAGAATTCGATAAGCTAAAGCTTCCATGTCGCCGCCTCGGTAGAATTGTGGCACACCTTTCCTAGCCTGCAGGTGCTCTGAACCGACAACGTCCATGGTAAGAGCGCGCCTCTCGGCAAGTTATGCGAGAAATACCGGTTCCACATGACTGATGAGTAAACGGACGCGGGAAAGAATCTCCGCGCGAAACGTCAGCCGTAACTAAGCGTGTGAGCCAGACGGCATCCCGGGTGTGAGCTGGGGACAGATCCGCATTTGGGGCGATCGCCGAGATTTGCCTATGGCGGAGAGGGGGGGATTCGAACCCCCGATGGGCTTGCACCCATGCCGCATTTCGAGTGCGGTGCATTCAACCACTCTGCCACCTCTCCGCGGGGCCGGTTGGCGCTGTTTGAGCGCGGGCGGTACATAGCGGCAGTTTTTGCCGCTGGCAAGGGCTCTTTGGAAGAATATCTGCCATCGGGCGGCTTCCGCCTTGACAAGCAAGGGCGACTCCCGTAATCCGCGCCATGAGGTGGTGTGGGGTCATCCCGCGCCGCGACCCGGGTGTTCGTGCCCGTTCACTGGCGAAGGTCGAGGGTTTCCCGAGGCGCTTCGCTCTAATGTAACGACTGATAAAAAGACGGCCTTGCCTTTTTAAGGCAAAGAGCCGGACCGAACATGAAAGGACAAAATATGTTCGCAGTCATCAAGACCGGCGGTAAGCAGTACCGCGTGGCGGCCAACGACGTCATCACCATCGAGAAGCTGGAAGGCGTCCAAGGCGACAAGATCGAATTCACCGAGATCCTGATGGTCGGCACCGGCGCCGATGCCACCATCGGCGCTCCGTTTGTCGAAGGTGCCGTCGTCAGCGCCGAGGTCGTGGGACAGGGCCGCGCCAAGAAGGTCATCGCCTTCAAGAAGCGCCGCCGCCAGAACTCCAAGCGCTCGCGCGGCCATCGCCAGCATCAGACGACCGTCCGCATCCTGGACGTCGCAGCCAGCGGCGGCAAGGCGAAGAAGGCTTCGAAGAAGACCGAAGCCGCCGCCGAAGAAGCCGCAAACTGAGTTCCGGGATCGAAGGTTTAAAGGAGAACACCAATGGCACACAAGAAAGCTGGCGGTTCGTCGCGCAACGGTCGCGATTCTGAGTCCAAGCGCCTTGGCGTGAAGAAGTTCGGCGGCGAAGCCGTCGTTGCAGGCAACATCATCGTGCGCCAGCGCGGCACCAAGTGGCATGCCGGCGCCAATGTCGGCCTGGGCAAGGATCATACGATTTTCGCGCTTACGGCAGGCAACGTGGACTTCCGTACGAAGGCCAACGGCCGAGTCTACGTGTCTGTAATGCCAAAAGCCGAAGCAGCGGAATAAGCCGGTAGCGCTCTAAAACAGCCGGCGTCTCATCGACCCGGCTGACGCACCTGCAAGGTTCAAGGCCAGACTTCAAAGGGGAGATGGGACGGTACCCAACTCCCCTTTTCGCATGTCTGGAGGAAGAACCATGCAAACCGAGCTCTTGAGGGAAGACCAATCCCGGTCTCCCGAACAAAGGCTGAGGCCTCTAAGGTCAAGGACCGACTGCCCGATATTGTTATCGCCCCGGCTCGTTTTGCGTGCGCCGCATGAAGACGATATCGACGCCCTTGCCCATCTTGCCAACAACGCCAACATCGCCACCATGGTCTCGCGCATGCCGCACCCCTACACCACGGCGGATGCGGCCGATTTCGTGCGACGCGCAAAAGCCGGCACGATTGGCAAGTGCGTCTACGCGATCACGAAAGCGGACAATGGCGCATTCCTCGGCTGCTGCGGGATCGAGCCGCATTCCGACCAGAGGACAGTCGAGCTCGGCTACTGGCTGGGCGAGCCCTACTGGAACCAGGGCTATGCGACGGAAGCCGCGCAAACCCTGACCGACATGGCCTTCCGCACCCGCGACATCGACCAGATCGATGCGCGCTGCCGGGTCATGAACGTCGCCTCGCGCCGGGTCATCCAGAAGTGCGGCTTCCAGTTCCAGGGCTCCGGCATGGTCGGCAGCCTCGCTGTCGGGGGCATGGTCCCGGTCGAGTGGTACCGGCTCGACCGCAAGACCTGGGTATCGCTCAGGAGCTGGGGAGGAAGCCGATGAACGCGCACGTTTCTGAACGCGCGCGCGTCGTCGCGCGTCATGATCCCGGCCCCTGCCCCTCGATCGAGACGGCGCGGCTGAAGCTTCGGCCGCACCGGCTTTCCGATGCGCCGGCGATCGCCGGATCGCTTGGCGACTTCGAGGTCGCGCGAATGCTTTCGCGCGTGCCGGCGCCCTATCACCAACAGGACGCACTCGACTGGCTCACCCGCCAGAGCGCCAGGGCGCTGCCCGATTGGACCCTCGCCGTCACCACGGGCGAGGATGTCCATATCGGCTGCGTCGGCATCGAGCTCAGGAACGGCGAATGGCATGTCGGCTATTGGCTGAACCGCTTCCATTGGGGCAAGGGGCTGATGAGCGAGGCGGTCCATGCCGCGGTCGAGCGCTTCTTTTGCCACATGCCGGAGGCGGTGCTCCGGTCCGGCGTCTTCGCCGACAATCCCGCCTCGCTCAAGGTGCAGGAGAAGCTCGGCTTCAAGATCACCGGCTGCAGCCAGATCTATGCGCTCGCCCGCAATGCAATGGTGGCGCATATCGAAACGCGGCTGACGGCCGAGGACCTCCGGCGGCCGAATTGAACACGCGAGAACCCGCCGGAGCCACGCGTCGGCGGGTTCTTTTTACACGATAATCTTTGACCTCTGCGGGAAGCGCCTATATCGATGGCGGCCTACTGAAATGAGATGGCGAGCCGATGAAATTCCTCGATGAAGCAAGAGTCTATATCCGGTCCGGGGATGGCGGCGCGGGCGCCGTCTCCTTCCGCCGCGAGAAATTCATCGAGTTCGGCGGCCCTGACGGCGGCGACGGCGGCCGCGGCGGCGATGTTTGGGTCGAGGCGGTCAACGGCCTCAACACGCTGATCGACTTCCGCTACCAGCAGCATTTCAAGGCGAAGACCGGCATGCACGGCATGGGCCGCAACCGTACCGGCGCCAAGGGTGCCGACGTGACGCTGAAGGTCCCCGTCGGTACGCAGATCTTCGAGGAGGACAACGAGACGCTTATCGTCGACATGGTGGAGGAAGGCCAGCGCTATCGGCTCGCCGCCGGCGGCAATGGCGGCTTCGGCAATGCGCACTTCAAGTCGTCGACGAACCAGGCGCCGAACTGGGCCAATCCCGGCCTCGAGGGCGAGGAGAAGACGATCTGGCTGCGGCTGAAGCTGATCGCCGATGCCGGTCTCGTCGGCCTGCCGAATGCCGGCAAGTCGACATTCCTCGCCGCCTGCACCCGGGCAAGGCCGAAGATCGCCAATTATCCGTTCACGACGCTCCACCCGAACCTCGGCGTCGCCACCATCGACGAGCAGGAGTTCATCATCGCCGACATCCCGGGCCTGATCGAGGGCGCCCATGAGGGCGTCGGCATCGGCGACCGCTTCCTCGGCCATGTCGAGCGCACCCGCGTGCTCCTGCATCTCGTCTCCGCGCAGGAGGAGGATGTCGCCCAGGCCTACAGGACCGTGAAGCACGAACTCGAGGCCTATGGCGGCGGTCTGGCGGAAAAACCGCAGATCGTCGCGCTCACGCAGATCGACGTGCTTACCGACGAGGATCTGAAGGCGAAAGCGAAGGCGCTCGCCAAGGCCTGCGGCGCGCCGCCGCTCCTCATCTCCGCCGTCACCAACAAGGGCATGAAGGAGGCGCTTCGGGCGCTGCGCGACGTGATTGCCGCCGCCAAGGCCGGCGAGGAGAAGGCGTGAGATGACGAAGACCCGCAAGGCGCTCGAGAAATACCGCCGGGTCGTCATCAAGACCGGCTCTGCCCTCCTCGTCGACCGCAAGAGCGGGCTGAAGAAGGCCTGGCTCGACGCGCTGTGCGCCGATATCGCGGCGCTGAGGGCCAAGGGCGTCGAGGTGCTCGTCGTCTCCTCCGGCGCCATCGCGATGGGCCGCACCGTGCTCGACCTCGCCTCGGGCGCCCTGAAGCTCGAGGAAAGCCAGGCGGCCGCGGCCGTCGGCCAGATCGCGCTTGCGCGCGCCTGGTCGGAAAGTCTGTCCACCCATGCGATCGTCGCGGGCCAGATCCTGCTGACGCTCGGCGACACCGAGGAGCGCCGCCGCTACCTGAATGCCCGCGCGACGATCGGACAATTGCTGAAGCTCGGCTCCGTGCCGATCATCAACGAGAACGACACGGTCGCGACGACCGAGATCCGCTACGGCGACAACGACCGGCTCGCCGCAAGGGTCGCGACCATGGTCGGTGCCGACCTGCTCGTGCTCCTCTCCGACATCGACGGGCTTTATACCGCGCCGCCGCATCTCGACCCGAATGCCCGCTTCCTCGAGACGATCGCCGAGATCACGCCCGAGATTGAGGCGATGGCCGGGGGTGCCGCCTCCGAGCTCTCGCGCGGCGGCATGCGCACCAAGATCGACGCCGGCAAGATCGCCACCACCGCCGGCTGCGCGATGATCATCGCCTCCGGCAAGCCGGAGCATCCGCTGGCCGCCATCGAAGCGGGCGCCCGCTCCTCCTGGTTCGCGCCGTCGGGATCGCCGGTGACCGCGCGAAAAACCTGGATCGCCGGGCAGCTTCTGCCGGCGGGTTCCGTCGCGATCGATGCCGGCGCCGAAGCGGCCCTCCGCTCCGGCAAGAGCCTGCTTCCGGCCGGCGTCCGGCAGGTGACGGGAAGCTTCAGCCGCGGCGACACGATCGCCATCCTCGGCGCGTCCGGCCGCGAGGTCGCGCGCGGGCTTGCCGGCTACGACGCGGACGAGGCGCGCCAGATCGCCGGCAAGAAATCGGCCGAAATCGGCGTGGTCCTCGGTTATGCCGGCCGCGCCGCGATGGTGCATCGCGACGACATGGTGATGACCGCCCCGGCCGCCGCGAGGGCCCAGGAGGAAAAGGATGAAAGAGAGGGCAAGCTCCATGCCTGACAGAATCGAGAACGGCGACGACGTCAACGCGATCATGCTGGAGATCGGCCGGCGTGCGAAAGCGGCCGCCCGACCGCTTTCGATCGCCGGCGCCGAGCGCAAGCGCGCGGCGCTCGTCGCGATCGCCGATGCGGTGATCGCCAGGAGCGGTGAAATCCTCGCGGCCAATGCCATCGATCTCGAAAACGCGCGCGAAACCGGCGTCGCCAAGGCCTTCATCGACCGGCTGACGCTGACGGACGGCCGCATCCGCGACATGGCGGACGGCATTCGCGCGATCGCCGGGTTCAAGGACCCGGTCGGCGAGGTGATCGCCGAATGGGACCGCCCCAACGGCCTGCACATCGAGCGCGTACGCACGCCGCTCGGCGTCATCGGCGTCATCTATGAAAGCCGGCCGAACGTCACGGCCGATGCCGGCGCGCTCTGCCTCAAGGCCGGCAATGCGGTGATCCTGCGCGGCGGCTCCGACAGCTTCCACTCGTCGCGGGCGATCCACGCCTGCCTCGCCGAAGGGCTGAGGGCCGCGGGGCTGCCGGAAGACGCGATCCAGATGGTGCCGGTCGCCGATCGCGCCGCCGTCGGCGCCATGCTTTCGGGCCTCGAGGGCGCGATCGACGTGATCGTGCCGCGCGGGGGAAAAAGCCTCGTCGCCCGCGTCCAGACCGAGGCGCGGGTGCCGGTCTTCGCCCATCTCGAGGGCCTCTGCCACATCTATGTCGACGCCTCGGCCGACCTCGACATGGCGCAGAGGATCGTCGTCAACGCCAAGATGCGCCGCACCGGCATCTGCGGCGCCGCCGAAACGCTGCTGATCGACCGGAACGCCGCCGGCAAGCTCGCGAAGCCGCTCCTCCAGGCGCTCGTCGATGCCGGCTGCGAGGTGCGCGTCACCGACGATCTCAAGGATCTCGCTCCCGGCTTGAAGAGTGCCCGCGACGAGGACTGGGCGACCGAATATCTCGACGCCATCATCTCGGCGAAACTGGTCGACGGCATTGCCGGCGCCATCGAGCACATCAACACCTGGTCCTCGGCCCACACCGAAGCGGTGATCGCCGAGGATCCGGCCGTCGTCAAGCGCTTCTTCTCCGAGATCGATTCCGCCATCCTCCTGCACAATGCCTCGACGCAATTTGCCGATGGCGGCGAGTTCGGCATGGGCGGCGAGATCGGCATCGCCACCGGCAAGATGCATGCGCGCGGGCCGGTCGGCGTCGAGCAGCTCACCTCGTTCAAATATCGCGTGCGCGGCACGGGACAGGTGCGGCCCTGACGACGGCGAGTGACCTGACGACGGCAAGTGACCTGACGCCGGGCGCAGTGGATGCGCGCTACCTGCGCATGCCCCATGTCGAAGGCGGCATGACGGTCGGCCTTTTCGGCGGATCCTTCAATCCGCCGCATGAGGGCCATGCGCTCGTCGCCGAGACGGCCTTGCGCCGGCTCGCGCTGGACCAGCTCTGGTGGCTGGTGACGCCCGGCAACCCGCTGAAGAACAACAGCAACCTCGCGCCGCTCAGCGAACGCATCGCCATGAGCGAGAAGATCGCCCCCAACCCGCGCATCAAGGTCACCGCCTTCGAGCAGGCGCTCGGCCAGAGCTACACGGCGCGCACGCTCGAAATCGTCCGGGCCCGCAATCGCGACGTGCGCTTCGTCTGGGTCATGGGGGCGGACAACCTGAAGAACTTTCACCGCTGGCAGAACTGGCGCAAGATCGTCGCCACCTTCCCGATCGCCGTCATCGACCGGCCGGGCTCCACCCTTGCCTATCTCTCGTCCCCGATGGCGAGGGCGTTCGGCTACGCCCGCATCGACGAGGTCGATGCGCAGACCCTCGCCTTCCGCCGCCCGCCCGCCTGGACCTTCATCCACGGCCCCCGCTCGGGCTTGAGCTCGACGGCGCTGCGCGCAACGGCGCCGCCGCGCGCCTGACGTCGCACGAATGCGGCAACAAACAGATAAGGGGAGGCGCGAACGCATGCGAGTGCATCCCGCTCTTGAGAAACAGGCAGCAAACCAAATCCGGGTCAATTGCGGCGATTCATGTCTCGTGTCTTGAAACAGGTGGGGTTTGGTGCCTACATTTACGGACGGTTCGAATTATGACCTCGAATCGCACGTGCTTGTTCTGTTCATTTGGAAAGGAAAGACCCTGACAACAGCACACGCCAAGGGATATGCGATCTCCGCAATCCCGCGCCGCACGGAATCGAGCGACGAAGCCGCTGTCCGTGCGCTTCAACTGGTCCTCGAAAGCCTAGAGGACTCAAAGGCAGAGGATATCGTTACCATCGACATTGCCGGAAAATCGGCGCTGGGAGACTTCATGGTCGTCGTCTCCGGGCGATCGAACAGGCATGTCATGGCGATTGCCGATCACCTGACCACGGACCTGAAGGACGAGGGGTTTGGCACCCCGCGGGTCGAGGGTCTCGAGGGTGGTGACTGGGTGCTGATCGACACCGGCGATGTGATCATCCACATCTTCCGGCCGGAAATCCGGGAGTTCTACAACATCGAAAAGATGTGGGCGGCTCCCGAGATCGAGGACGGCACCCTGCACTGAGACGCGCCGCCCGTACCTGACCCGTTAGCCTCGGGACGGAGCGACGACCGGTGCCGGATTTGCAATGCGGCTGTCATTGCCCGGACGGGTCAATGGCAGCAAGAAGAGTTTTGCCGGTCGAAAATCTTGGTCGACCGCGCACCGGTGGGGGCAGTTCGGGTCATGCGTATCGGACTTTTCGCAGTCGGCCGCCTCAAGGCGGGGCCGGAAAAGGACCTTGCGGGCCGCTATCTCGACCGTTTCGCCAAGGCGGGGCCGGCCGTTGGCCTTGAACTCGCGCGCGTGGTGGAGGTGGGCGAGAGCCGCGCCGCCAACGCGGAGACGCGCAAGCGCGACGAGGCCGCACAGCTCGAAAAGGCGCTTCCCGACGGCAGCCTGCTGGTGCTCCTCGACGAGCGCGGCAAGGCGGTGGATTCGGAAGCCTTCGCCGCCCTGCTCGGCGGCTTCCGGGACGGCGGCAAGCGCGATCTGATGATCGCGATCGGCGGCGCCGACGGGTTGGACCCGGCCCTCCATGCACGCGCCGACGCCGTCCTTTGCCTCGGCAAGATGACCTGGCCGCACCAGCTCGTCCGCATCCTGATCGCCGAACAGCTCTACCGGGCCGTCACCATTCTGTCCGGCCACCCCTATCACCGTGCGTGAACGACTCGAGCCGCGGCTTTTCATCGGGAAAAGGTGGCCGGCAGGCCGGATGAGGGGCGCCCCCCAGCCATGACAAGCAGCGCTCTCGAAGCAATAACAAGAATATGTCTTGGTGGGCCCCCCAAATCAGATTAGGGTCTCCTAACTTTATCGCCATGCATGTGACGGAATGAGAGCCCGGAAGAAAAGAGCCGATGTGACGGGAACGAGGCCGAGCGCCGTCGGCCGACCGGTGGCCCTTGTGGCCCTTGTCGCCCTGCTCCTTTCGACGGCCGCGCCGGTGCTTGGCCAGGATGCGGTGAGCGTGCCTGCCGCGCCCGCCGCGGCAAAGCAGGGCCCGCCGGACCCGGCCGCCGATCTTGCGCTCAGGCGCGACAGCACGCGCAGCGAGCTCGAGGCGCTGTCGAAGACGATCACGCTCTCTCGCGAACGGGCCGAGGCGCTCGAGCAGACGATTGCCGAAATCGACAAGAGCAACGAGGCCTTGCGCGACGCCATCGTCGAATCGGCGAGGAAGCGCCAGGAGCTGGAACGGCAGATCGCCGATGGCGAAAGAAAGCTCAACGAGCTGCGCGCGAAGGAGGATGTGGTGCGGCGGTCGCTCCGCGGCCGGCGCGGGGTGCTCGCCGAGGTGCTCGCCGCGCTGCAGCGGATGGGGCGAAATCCGCCGCCGGCGATCCTGGTGACGCCGGAGGACGCGCTTGCCTCGGTCCGCAGCGCCATTCTGCTCGGCGCCGTCGTTCCGGAAATACGCGAGCAGACGGAAAGCCTCGTCGCCGACCTGAAGGCGCTTGCAAACATTCGCAACGGCATCAACGCCCAACGCGGCGAACTGACGGCGGCGATGACGGCGAGCGTCGAGGAGGAGCGGCGGATGTCGATGCTCGTCGCCGAGAAGGAGAAGCTGCGCCGGCAGAACGCGACCGAACTGGCGGCCGAACAGCGCAAGACCGGCGAACTCGCCTCGCAGGCGACCAACCTCGAGGGCCTGATCGCCTCGATCGAGAACGAGATCTCGTCGGTGCGCGAGGCGGCCGCGGCGGCACGGGCTCAGGAGGAGGAGCGCCGGCGGATGACCGAGGCCGAGCGCGAGGCGGCGCGCGAGCGGGCGAGAAGCGCCGTGCCCGACAAAAACCGCATTGCACCGGCATACGTCTTCTCGGAGTTGCGGGCGAGGCTGGCCTATCCCGTCGCGGGTTCGCTCGTGCGCCAGTTTGGCGACGCGGACGGCACCGGGCATTCACTGCAGGGGATCATGCTCGAAACCAATGCAGGCGCACTGGTGACGACGCCGGCGGACGGGTGGATCGTCTATGCCGGCAGTTTCCGCAGTTACGGACAGATGATCATCCTCAACGCCGGTGACGGATATCACATCGTTCTTGCCGGCATGGAGAGCGTCGGCGTCCGGCCGGGGCAGTTCGTCGTGGCGGGGGAGCCGGTGGCGACGATGGGTGCAAAAAGAGTCGCGAGTGCGGCGGCCTTGGCGCTGGAAACGGACCGGCCAACGCTTTACATTGAATTCCGAAAAGACGGGAAACCGGTTGATTCCCGACCGTGGTGGACCGCAGCAGAGGTTGGAAAGGCGCGAAATGATACGTAGAGCTTCACTTGTTCTGGTCGGGGCGCTGATGGGGGCGACGGCAATGGGCGTCGTCTATTCGGCGGCCATCCCCGCCGTGGCGGCGAATTCGTCGACATACCGGGAACTGGCGATCTTCGGCGATGTCTTCGAGCGCGTCCGCGCGCAATATGTGACGCCTCCTCAGGACGACAAGCTGATCGAGAACGCCATCAACGGCATGCTCTCGTCGCTCGACCCGCACTCGAGCTACATGAACGCGACCGATGCCGAAGACATGCGCACGCAGACGCGCGGCGAGTTCGGCGGCCTCGGCATCGAGGTGACGATGGAAGAGGATCTCGTCAAGGTGACGAGCCCCATCGACGACACGCCCGCCGCCCGCGCCGGGGTGCTCGCCGGCGACCTCATCTCCAAGATCGACGGCCAGGATGTCCGCGGGCTGAAGCTCGAGGAAGCGGTCGACAAGATGCGCGGCGCCGTCGGAACGCCGATCAAGCTGACGATCCTGCGCAAGGGCGCCGAAAAGCCGATCGAAGTGACGATCGTGCGTGACGTGATCGCCGTGCGCGCGGTCAAGTTCCGTGTCGAAGGCGGCGACGTCGGCTACCTCCGGGTGATCTCCTTCACCGAGAAGACCTTCGACGACCTGAAGAAGGGCATCGACAAGATCAAGTCGGAAGTCCCGGCGGACAAGCTCAAGGGCTATGTCCTCGACCTGCGCCTCAACCCGGGCGGCCTGCTCGACCAGGCGATCAATGTTTCGGATGCCTTCCTCGAGCGTGGCGAAGTGGTTTCGACCCGCGGCCGCAACCCGGACGAGACGCGCCGCTTCAATGCGACGCCGGGCGACCTCATCGACGGCAAGCCCGTCATCGTGCTCGTCAATGGCGGCTCGGCCTCGGCCTCGGAGATCGTCGCCGGCGCGCTCCAGGACTTGAAGCGCGCGACCGTGCTCGGCACGCGCTCCTTCGGCAAGGGCTCGGTGCAGACGATCATTCCGCTCGGCGACGCCGGCGCGCTCAGGCTGACGACGGCGCTCTATTACACGCCGTCCGGCAAGTCGATCCAGGGCACCGGCATCACGCCGGACATCAAGGTCGAGCAGCCGCTGCCGCCCGAACTCCTCGGCAAGGTGGAAGCACAGGGCGAGTCGGATCTGCGCGGCCATATCAAGGGCCAGAACGAGGGCGACGAGGGCTCCGGCTCGGTTGCCTACGTGCCGCCGGAAACCAAGGACGACCTGCAGCTGAACTACGCACTCGACCTGCTGCACGGCAAGAAGACGGATCCGGCCTTCCCGGCCAATCCGGAACAGGCCGTGCTCAAGAAATAAGGTCCGTAACGGGACCGATCGGAGGCGCCGGGCTGTTCAACCCGGCGCCTTTCTATTATCCATCGGCGATATAGCCGGATGTGCGATGATTCTCCTTGCACCCCTCGCCCGCTGCCGACGGCTTGTCGGGCTCGTGGGATGCGCCGGGTTCTCCCGCCGGCCTTTCCGAGTGACCCCGCGACGGCGGCGGGCGATGATTGCAGAGACGACCGAGGCTCCGTTTGGGAACTGATCTCAATGCCCCGCTTGGCCAGCACCGGAAGGAGAGGCCGGCGCGCAGGCATCGCCTGCGCCACATCCTTCGCTATTCGGGCCTCGGCGCCGCCGCATTTGCCATCATCGGTCTCTCCGCATGGAGCGCCCTTTCCCCCGACGGCCTGACGCGCGCACCGGCGACGCCGGCCGGAACGGAAGCAGCCGCGATCGCCGAGCGGACGGCACCTGCGGGGGAACCTGACAAGCAGAGGGGATTGAAGCGCAGCGGCGCGCTTTCCGGTGCGCAGGTCGAGGAAGTGCTGACCGACGATGGCGCGACCGTCACGAAATACACCCCGCGCTCGCGCGAAAACGGCGGCCCGGCGCTGATCGATGTCGGGGCGGCACGCGGCCAGGACCCGCGCATGGCGGCGCTGCCGAACGAGGATCTGCTCGAGGATGCTCCGGAGGGCCGGCTGCCGATCATCGGTCCGGACGGGCTGAGGCCGATGGATCAATATGCCCGGCCCTGGTCCGGCGCCCGCGGCACGCGCATCGCCATCGTCGTCGGCGGCCTCGGCCTCAGCCAGACCGGGACCCAGCGGGCGATCCGCGACCTGCCGGGCGAGGTGACGCTCGCCTTCGCCGCGGCCGGCAACAGCCTGCAACGCTGGATGCAGGAGGCGAGACGCGACGGCCACGAGATCCTGTTGCAGATCCCGATGGAGCCGTTCGACTTCCCCGACAACGACCCGGGCCCGCATGCGCTGCGCGTTTCCCTCGGGGCCAAGAAGAACCTCGCGGAACTGCACCGCAGCATGGCTGAGATCACCAATTACACCGGCATCATGAACTATCTCGGCGGACGCTTTCTCGCCGACGCCGACGCGCTCGAGCCGGTGATGCGCGACCTCGCCAAGCGGGGCCTCCTGTTCCTCGACGACGGCAGCTCGGCGCAGTCGCTCTCCGGCACGCTCGCCGGCGCCTTCGACGTGCCGCACGGCTTCGCCGACCTCGTCCTCGACAGCGAGATCAGCGAGACCGCCATCCTGCGCAGGCTCGACGAACTGGAGCGCATCGCGCAGCGAAACGGCACGGCGATCGGTGTCGCTTCGGCCTTCGACGAAAGCATCGCGGCCATCGCCGCATGGATGGAGGAGGCCCGGGGACGCGGTATCGAAATCGTCGGCGCATCGGCGCTCGTCGACGATCCGCGGCAAAAATGACCGAGGGCGGATCGCCGCGCGTCTTGTCAGGCGGCGGGTATGCAGGCACGAAAAGGAAGGACGCATGGGTAAGGACAAAGGCAGGATCGTGACGGCGGAGGATTTGCCCTACCGGCCTTGCGTCGGCGTCATGGTCCTCAATCGGCAGGGGCTCGTCTGGGCCGGGCACCGGGTCGCTGTCGGCAATTCGGAATATGACGGCTCGCCGCAGCTCTGGCAGATGCCGCAGGGCGGCATCGACGAAGGCGAGGAGCCGCTCGCGGCCGCCTATCGCGAGCTTTACGAGGAGACCGGCATCCGCTCGGTTTCGCTGCTCGCCGAGGCGCCGGACTGGATCCATTACGACCTGCCGCCGCAATTGATCGGCATCGGGCTGAAGGGCAAGTACCGTGGCCAGACACAGCGCTGGTACGCCTTCCGCTTCGAGGGCGACGAAAGCGAGATCGCCATCGATCCGCCGCCCGGCGGCCACGCCCCGGAGTTCGATGCCTGGGAATGGAAGCCGATGCACGAACTGCCCGACCTGATCGTGCCGTTCAAGCGCAAGGTCTACGAACAGGTCGTCGCCGCCTTCTCGCATCTGGCGGGCTGAGAGTAAAAAGCGTCCGCATCGCCCCTCATCCGCCTGCCGGCACCTTCTCCCCGCACGCGGGGCGAAGGGGACTCGCGGCGGCGCCTCAGGCCCCTCTGCCCGTCAGAACGGGGAGAGGGTTATTCCTCGGGTCCAAGGAGAGGGGGCTGATTTCTCGAGCGAAGAACGCGCCGCGCCCTGAACCGCGCGGCGCCCGCAGTCGCAAAGCCGGGCGCTTACTCGGCCTCGTTGGCGGGGGCGGCGTTGAGCTGGCCGTATTTCTCCTCGCCGATGGTTTCGAGCAACTGGATCTGCGATTCGAGGAAGTCGATGTGGCCCTCCTCGTCGGCGAGCAGTTCCTCGAAAAGCTTCATCGAGACATAGTCGCCGGCGGCATGGCAGATGTCGCGGGAATTCTTGTAGGCGGTGCGGGCATCGTATTCGCCGGCGAGGTCCGCCTTCAAGACTTCCTTGACGTTCTGCCCGATGCGCAGCGGCGCGACCGTCTGGAGGTTCGGGTGACCCTCGAGGAAGATGATCCGCGCGATGAGCTTGTCGGCATGGTGCATTTCCTCGATCGACTCGGCGCGCTCCTTCTTCGCGAGCAGCGTGTAACCCCAGTCTTCGAGAAGACGGTAATGGACCCAGTACTGGTTTACGGCCCCGAGTTCGAGAAAGAGCGCTTCGTTAAGCTGCTCGATGACCTTTGCGTCGCCTTTCAAGATCCGCCCTCCGGTTTTCTTCGTGGAATTGTTTTAGGCGGGTCATGAAATCAAATATCTCGGCTTCCGTCGAGGGGCGGCTGGCGTGATAGGCTTCGGTGGTGCGGATGATGATGTCGACGACATTGGGGAAGCAGCCGCAGCAGCGGCCGCGCTTTTCCATCGCGTGATAGACTTTCGCCGGCACGATCAACTGCCAGCAGTCCTCGTCGAGGAGGCTGACGATCGTATCCTCGATCTCTTTCTCGGTGATGAAATTGCAGCTGCAAACCAGCATTTCGTCTTGCCTGTTAAACGCAACGCCCTGATTTCCCGCATAAAGCAAAAGAGGATATTTGCCGTCAACAAAAAACTCCTCTCCATAAAGTTGAGCGGCATCTTAGACCGGTTCTAAACTTGATGAAAAACGTCGCATTTACAGAATATTAGACGATTCTAAGGAGAAGATTTTGCTTCCGCAAAGTGCAGCATCGGTTGCGCATGCTGCGACATTTTTACACAGGCATGTTCTGCCGGCGGAGACCGGCAAGGCGGGACCCCTGCTACGACCGTGTGGCGGCGCTGCCGTCACGCTAGAGCGCGTCGCATTCAATCGAATTCACGCGGCGCGCTTCAGGTCTTGTTTTTACGCATGTCGTTATCGCAAAAGCGCGCACTTTTGCGCGGCATGCATGAGGGCTCAATGGAAGTTGCGCCCTTTCGGCATCACCTCCGCCATCTCGGCGGCTGCATCACCGTCCGGCGCCGGGCTCGGCAGGCCCAGGCGCAATTGCCGGAGTTTCTTCTTGTCGCGCGCATCCATCGTCGGCCGGAAGGCCTCGTCCGCGCGGTCATTGGCGCCGAAACGCCGGGCCTCCTGGCGCAGGAGGCCGAGCATCGGCGTCATGTCCTCGATGTGGTCGGCAACGACATGGATGACACCGCTCTGGCTCTGCAAGCGGCCGCGCACCTTCACAAGCCGCGATCCCATGACCTGCAGCCGGTATTTCTTGAACGTCCTTTCCCAGACGATGATGTTGGCAATCCCGGTCTCGTCCTCGATCGTCATGAAGATGACGCCGTTGGCGGAACCCGGCCGCTGGCGAACGAGCACAAGGCCCGCCACCGTGACCCATCTTCCCGCCGGGGTCCTCGCCAGGGCGCGACTGGAGACAATGCCCATCCGGGCAAAACCCTCCCGCATGAAGGAAACCGGATGGGCCTTGAGCGAGAGCGTCAGGAAACGATAGTCATGGACGACATGCTCGCCCGCGGGCATGTCGGGGAGGGTGACCGCGGGCTCTGCCTGCAGATCCTCGGAACCCGCCTCACCGAAAAGCGGCAGGCGCTCGATCGCCGACTGCTCGTCCAGCGCCTTCACCGCCCAAAGGGCCGCGCGCCGGTCGAGGCCGATGGAGCGGAAGGCATCGGCATCGGCAAGGCGCTCCAGGACGGCGCGGGAAAGGCCGGAGCGGACCCAGAGATCGTGGACGGAGCGGTATCCCTTGCCGCGGCGCCTGGCGAGCGCCTCCATATCCGTCTGCCTCAGCCCCTTGACCAGCCGGAAGCCGAGCCGGACGGCCTTCCCGGACTTGATAACCTCCCGCATTTCGGCATGGCGCGGATCGATCGCATCCTTGTTGAACATCCCCTCGCCTTCGAGCAGGGCATCCCAATCCGAATGGTTGATATCGACCGGCAACAGCTTCACCCCGTGCTCGCGGGCATCGCGGACGAGCTGTGCGGGCGCATAAAAGCCCATCGGCTGCGAATTCAGGAGCGCCGCGCAGAAAATGTCCGGATAATAGGTCTTGAACCAGGCCGAGGCATAGACGAGGGAGGCGAAGGAGGCGGCATGGCTTTCGGGGAAACCGTATTCGCCGAACCCCTTGATCTGGTTGAAGCAGCGCTCGGCGAAGTCCCTCTCGTAGCCGTTCGCGACCATGCCCTCGATCATGTTCCGCTCAAAGGTATGGATCGTGCCGGTGCGCTTGAAGGTCGCCATGGCGCGGCGCAGGCGGTCGGCCTCGCTCGGCGAGAAACCGGCGGCGGTAATGGCGATCTGCATCGCCTGTTCCTGGAACAGCGGCACGCCCAGCGTCCTTTCGAGGACGGGCCGCAACTCCGGTTTCGGAAAGTCGAAGACGTTTTCGCCCCTGCGCTGCGCCTCGCGCCGCTTCAGATAGGGGTGCACCATGTTGCCCTGGATGGGACCCGGCCGGACGATCGCGACCTCGATCACCAGGTCGTACATTTCACGCGGGCGGAGGCGCGGCAGCATGCTCATCTGCGCCCGGCTTTCGATCTGGAAGACCCCGACCGTATCGGCGCGGCAGATCATGTCGTACACGGCCTCCCGATGATCCTGATAGATTTCGGCCAGGATCTTCTCCTCCCCGTAATGCGCCTTGAGGAGCTTGAAGGCCTTGGCGAGGCAGGTCAGCATGCCGAGCGCCAGCACGTCGACCTTGAGGATCTTCAACTGGTCGAGATCGTCCTTGTCCCATTCGATCATGTAGCGGTCGGGCATGGCCGTGTTCATGATCGGCACGACCTCGTCGAGCCGATCACGGGTGATCACGAAGCCGCCCACATGCTGCGACAGATGCCGTGGAAAGTTCATGAGCAGGCTGGCATAGGCAAGGACGCGTTTGGTGAGTGGGTCCGCCGCATCGAGGCCGGCGCCCTTCGCCTGCTCTTCGGTGAAGGGTGAGGTTCCCCAGCCCCAGATCGAGCTCACCAGCGCGGACTGCACATCCTCCGAGAGGCCGAAGGCCTTGGCGACCTCGCGGCCCGCCGAGCGCGAACGATAGCTGATCACCGCGGCGGTGAGTCCGGCATGCTCCTTGCCATAGGTCTCGTAGATATACTGGATGACCTCTTCACGCCGCTCGTGCTCGAAATCGACGTCGATATCGGGCGGCTCGTCGCGGTCGCGCGACAGGAAACGGTCGAAGAGCAGCGTGAACTTCTGCGGGTCGACATCGGTGATGCGAAGGCAGAAGCAGACCGAGGAATTGGCCGCCGAGCCCCGCCCCTGGCAAAGGATTTCCTTGCTGCGGGCGAACTTCACCAGCTTGTGGACGGTGAGGAAATAGGGCTCGTATTTCTTGTCGTGGATGAGTTCGAGTTCGTATTCGATCTGGCGCTTCACCTTTTCCGGCACGCCGTCGGGATAGCGCTCCTCTGCCCCTTCCGCGACGAGCCGCCGCAGGCTTTCGGCCGGCGTCTCGCCTTCGGCGCTCTCATCCGGATATTGATGGCTGAGCTCGTCGAGGCTGAAGGCGAGCTCCTTGTAGAACTTGCGCGTATTGGCGACCGCCTCGGGGTAGTCGCTGAAAAGCCGGGCCATTTCCTTGGGGCCCTTCAGATGCCGTTCGGCATTCCTCTGGGCGAGGAAACCGGCGTCGGCGATCGGCACATGCTCGCGAATGGCGGTCACGACATCGGCAAGCGGGCGGTAGTGCGGATCGTGATAGAGCGCGTCATTGGTGGCGAGAAGCCGGATGCCGGCCCCGCGGGCGACCGCCGCAAGCACGGCGAAATCATGCCGGTCGAAGCCGTCATAATGCGGCGTCAGGCCGAGATAGAGCCTGCCGCCTGCATGCTCCTTTAATTTTTCCAGCAGTGCGCAGAGGCTTTCCGGCTCCGGCCGCCCCGCGCCCTGCAGGACGATCAGCAGAAGCTCCTCCTGCCATTCGAGGAGATCGGCGAGATAAAGCGTGCAGTCGCCCTTCTTCGAGCGCAGGTTGCCGGCACTGAGCAGGCGGCAGAGATGCCCCCAGCCGCGCCTGTTTTTCGGATAGGCGAGAATCTCCGGCGTGCCGTCGGCAAAGGAGAGGCGGGCGCCCGGCTGGAAGGGAAACCCCTCCACCTTCGCCTTGGCATGGGCCCGCACGACGCCGGCGACGCTGTTGCGGTCGGCGATGCCGAGGCCCGAAAGCCCGACCTTCTTGGCGAAGACGACCATCTCCTCGGCCGGCGCCGCCCCCTCGAGGAAGGAGAAGTTCGTGCGTGCGCCCAGCTCGTAGAAAACAGGCTCTCCGCTCATGCGAAAACTCCGTGCATGAACCAGCGGGGCGAGGCGGTTTCCCGGCCGTAAAGGCCTTCGCGGAACAGCCAGAAGCGGCGGCCCTCCTGATCCTCGACCCGGAAATAATCGCGCGTCGGATGGTTTTCGCCATCGATCCACCACTCGGCGGCGATGCGTTCCGGCCCCTCGGCACGGGCGACGCGGTACTGGGTCTTGCGCCAGTTGAAGCTGCGCGGCGCGCCTTCGGGCACTTCGGCCGTCGCCTCGACCCGCTCCGGATGCGCGAAAATCCGAAGCGGGCGGTTTTCAGGAAGGGCTCTATCGACGGCAGGTGCCAGGACCGCGGCCACGTCCCTCACGGGCGCAAAGCCGCCCGCCCGCTCCGGCAGGTGGCTTTCGAAAAGAGCCGCCTGCATCAGGCAATCCGGTCCGAACCGGGCGGAAACCTTGTCGACAAAGGCGGCCAGCGGCTGGCTTTCGTCCGGAACGCCGGAAAAATCCTCCTGCGTCGGATCGAGCCTTTCGCTTCTGATGACGGAAAGCCGGAGGATTTCGAAGCCGTATCCGGCATCGAGATCGTCATGGACCGCCTGCAGCCGCTCGCGAAAGAGGGCGGCGATGCGATCGGCGTCATTGAGCGCGACGGCCGCATGGGCCCGGACGCGGAACACCCGGCCGTCGACGCGAAACAGGAGGAGCTCGAACAGGCGCCCGCCTTCGCCATGCCGCTCCAGCAAGGCGCGGACCTCCTTGGCGAGGTGGCGCGTGAGTTCAAGAATGTACTCTTCGTCCTGAAGCGGTTCGGCAAGCCGGCGCTCGGAGGAAAAGCTCGGCACCGGCAGGCGGGGCGACAGCGGCTCGTCGACCTCGCCTCTCGCCTGGTCGAGGCGCAGGAGGAGGAAGGAGCCGAAGCGGCGGGCGAGCGGCGCCCGCGGCGCCTCGAGCAGATCGCCGACCTGCTTCAGCCCGACCCTTTCGAGTGCGGCGGCCGTTTCCGCCGGCAGACGCAGCGCGGCGACCGGCAGGGGTGCAAGCACCCGGTCGGCATCCCCGGGCGCGATGACGGCGACATTGCCATGGCGGACGGCCGCCCAGGAGAGGCCGGCCGCGGAGGAAACGGTCGCCCGCGCCTCGACGCCGAGCGAAAAGAGCCGCGACAGGACATCGCTGACGAACGCCTTCTCGCCGCCATGGAGATGCGCGCAACCGGTGATGTCGAGGAAGAGGCCGTCCTTGCCGTCGAGCGCGACCAGCGGCGTATAGCGATCGCACCAGTCGGCAAGCGCTTCCAGAAAGGCCTGGTCCGCCGCCGGATCGGCGGCGATCACGTCGAGCGACGGACACATGGCGCGGGCTTCCGCCGCCCCCTGCCCGCGCTTCAGGCCGATGCGCTCCGCAAGCGTGTCGAGCGCGACGAGGCGCATGGCATTGTCGATCTTGGCGGTAAAGACGACGGGCGGATGGTCAGGACGCCCGCGCGAAAGCCAGGAGGCGCCCCATCGGCTGCGCGCGATGCGATCGGCCGGCAGATGCGGAAAGTGGATCGCGAGGATCCGCTGGCTCGTCGTTTGCCTGAAGAGCGGCGCTGCGGCGCTCGTCGAGGGAGTAGAAGCGGCAGTCATGGGCGTTCCATTCCAGAAAGATGCCGAGAGGGGCGTGAGCCCTGCTTTTTTCGACAAGGAGGTGAAAGGCGGGATGGCCGATGCTGCCGCAAAGCATCGAACCACCGGGGAGAGGACGCTCGCCGGCCGGCGCCGGCCTGACCTGGAAGCGGAAGAAGGCGCTGCTCGCCTCCTCCTCGCCCGCCTGGCGAAAGACGAGGAGAGGCACGCCGCCCGCCCGGGCTCTCACATGCAGGCGCCGGCTCTCGCTTAAGGTCAGACAGGCGGGATTGCCGCGGATTTCCAGGACGACCGCGGCGAAGACCGGCACCGAAAGCGCCGTCTCGGCGATCCAGAGCACATCCTTGACCGTGCGCACCGAGACGAAGAGGAAGCGTTCGGCGTCGAGCCCATGGGCCTTGAGCCCCGGCGCATAAGGCTGGCCCGCCTCCTGGGCGGCAAGCGACTGGCTGATCCAGAGCACCGGAGCGAGGCTGCCCTTCTCCTTCTTCTCCCGCTGATAGAGCACCGCGAGCGCCGCCACGAAACCGGCGGCCGCGCCCGCGTCGCGGGTTTCGGCATTGCGGATTTCCGTCATGCCCTCGAGCGGCAACCCGCCGTTCAGGACGACGTCGAGCTCCGGGATTCCAACCGGCAGGACCCTGCGGCGGGAAGTCTCATCCCTGCCCCGCCGGAAGCCGGCGGGATCGGCCGCGCTCGCCGCCCGGACACTTCCCGGCAGCCTCTGATCTTCAATCCGCGCTATGGTCTCGCGAAGGGAAAGAACGGTTTGCCGTTGCACGGCATCTGCGGCCATGACGGTCAACTCCACCAAATGTTCCTGTTATGTTCTTATTGATTCCAGAGCTTGGCGGGAGAGTCAACAGCGGAACATAGGAATTTATGCCTCATCCCTGCACAGATCGTCCCATAACCGCCCTACGCTTTTGGGCGACAGGCACCGGCCGAATTCAATACTCGAAATGCAAAGGCAAAATCGCTATATGAGGGCGACAAGGAGTGCCCATGGCCCGCATTGACCAGACCGATGATTGGCGGGAACGCCACGCACCGACGCTTTCCACATTCGAGCAGCTCGCGTTTGAAGCCTACAGCCATCTGCCTGAGGAATTCCGCAAGCTGACGACGGATCTCATTATCGAAGTCGCCGATTTCCCGAGCGACGACGTCTTCGAAGACATGGCGCTCGAGACGCCCTTCGACCTGCTCGGCCTCTTCGAAGGCCGCGGCATCGGCGAACGCTTCACCATGGAAACCGGCGAGTTTCCGAACCGCATCACCCTCTATCGCCGCCCGATCCTCGACTATTGGGCGGAAAACGAGGAAACGCTCGGCGACATCATCACCCATGTGCTGATCCACGAGATCGGCCACCACTTCGGCCTTTCCGACGACGACATGGATCGGATCGAGGCAAGCGTCGAGCACGTCGGCGGCTGAGGCAGCCTTCCGACCGGATTCGCCCCTCATCCGCCTGCCGGCACCTTCTCCCCGTTCTGACGGGGAGAAGGGACAAGTGGCGATGCCTCGCGCCAAACGCGTCCCCTCTCCCCGCGCGCGGGGAGAGGGTTAGGGTGAGGGGCAAACCGCCGCCATATAGGAAGAAGTTGTCAGCCGATCGCAGCCCAAGGGGCAAGCCAAGACAATAAAGAGTCGCGCCTACTGCTCCGACAGCTTCATGTCCGGATGATAGTCCTTGCCCGCCACCTCCTTCACCACCGCCTGACCGCACTGCATGTGCTGGGTGTCGGCGTTGAAGGCGTAGGTGGGCGAGCCGTGCAGTGCCCATCCCTGGTTCAAGGCCGCCGTCACCTTGTGGCAGAACGACGCGTCGTCGGGTCCCGTGAGAAAGCGGTAGAGTTTCAAGATGTTGCCTTTCGTCTTTCGATGATGTCCGCCTTGGCCGCGAGTTTTACCGCCTGATCGAGATGCAGGCGCTCGACCATCCGGCCGTGAAGGTTGATCACGCCCCTGCCGGCATTTTCCGGCTGCGCAAAGGCCGCGATGATGGCGCGCGCTTCCTCGACCGCCGCCTCGTCGACGCCGAAGCATCGATTGGCCTCGTCGATCTGCGCCGGATGGATCAGCATCTTGCCGTCATAGCCCATGTCGCGCCCCTGGCGGCATTCGGCCGCGAAGCCCGCCGCATCGCGGAAATCGTTGAAGACCGCGTCGATCGCGTCGAGGCCGCTGCCGCGCGCGGCAAGCAGGACCTGCATCAGCCAGGGGACGAGATAGGTGCGGCCGGGAAGAGCGGGAACGCCCGTCTCCTTGCGCAGATCGTTCAGGCCCACGACGAAGCAGTCGAGCCGGCCGCCGGACGTGCGGCCGGTCTCGGCGATCGCCGGCGCGTTGATGATGCCGCGCGGCGTTTCGATCATCGCCCAGAGCCTCAACTCCTCCGGCGCGTCGTTCTCCGCGAGCCAGTCGAGCGCGGCCTGAATATCGGCGGGGCTTTCGACCTTTGGGAGTAGGAGCGCATCGGGCCTTGCCGCAAGGGCGGCGGCGAAGTCCTTTTCGCGGAAACCCGACTCCGCCGCATTGACGCGGATGATCGCTTCGCCCGTGGGCCGGCTCGAGGCCAGATGCCTGACGAGCGCGTCGCGCGCTTCAGCCTTGCGGTCCGGCGCGACCGCATCCTCGAGATCGAAGATCACCGCATCGGCGTCGAGAGCGCTGACCTTGGCGAGGGCACGCTGATTGTCGGCCGGAACGGAAAGCACCGAACGGCGCAGCCGCACGGGATGATGGTGTGTCGCTCTTGTCATGCACTTCGTTGTGCCCGCCTTTCCACCTTTGCGCAAGCGGACACAAATCGGCCCCTCTTGTAAGGTCCCCATCGAGCACCCACATCGGCCTTGGAAAGGTGACGTTCATGCAAAGCATCCGCTCTGTCCTCTTCACGGCCGCAGCCATCGCCGTCACGCTTGCGGCTTTCGTCTTCACCGCCTCGCTGGCCCTGGCGCTGGCCGGCATCGCCGCCGTTGTCGCCATCGGCAGCGCGATCGCCACGAGACTGAATGGCCGGTCGGTGCACGCGCGCAGCCGCGCACGGCCTGCCGGCGCCGCGCGCGAAATGCGGATCTGGAACGACGGACGCGGCACGATCATCGATCTCTAGGCGCGAGACGGGATAAGGAGAGCGGTGAAGCGCTTTTCCGCCCCGATGCCGCGCGCTTCAGGGCCTGCGGGACGCTCAACGCAGATTCTCCTTCATTTCGGCACAAAACTGATCTAAACGCTCTTTCAACGTTTCCGCTGAAATCGAAGGCCAAGTCATGGACAAGTTCGTCAAGCTCACCGGCGTCGCCGCCCCCCTGCCCGTCGTCAATATCGACACGGACATGATCATTCCGAAGGATTACCTGAAGACGATCAAGCGCACCGGTCTTGGCAAGGGCCTTTTCGCCGAATCCCGCTACAACGAGGACGGCACGCCGAACCCGGATTTCGTGCTCAACAAGCCGGCCTACCAGAATGCCAAGATCCTCGTCGCCGGCGACAATTTCGGCTGCGGCTCCTCGCGCGAGCATGCGCCCTGGGCGCTCCTCGATTTCGGCATCCGCTGCGTGATCTCCACCTCCTTCGCCGACATCTTCTACAACAACTGCTTCAAGAACGGCATCCTGCCGATCGTCGTCAGCCAGGAGAACCTCGACAAGCTGATGGACGACGCCAGCCGCGGCTCCAACGCCATCCTGACGGTCGACCTCGAAGCGCAGGAAATCACCGGCCCCGACGGCGGCTCGATCAAGTTCGAGATCGACGCCTTCAAGCGCCACTGCCTGTTGAACGGCCTCGACGATATCGGCCTGACGCTCGAGAAGGGCAGCGCCATCGACAGCTTCGAGAAGAAGAACGCCTCCTCACATCCCTGGGCCTGAGCGCGCGCGCCGCGATGACGCGCAAGCTCATCTCCTCCGGCTCGCCTTTCGAAAAGACGGCAGGCTATTCGCGTGCCGTCGTCAAGGGCGACTGGTGCTTCGTCTCCGGCACGACCGGCTACGACTACGCCACCATGACCATGCCGGAAACGCTGGAGGAACAGGCGCGCAACTGCCTGAAGACGATCGAGAACGCGCTGAGGCAAGCGGGCTTCTCGCTCGCCGACGTCGTGCGCAATCACTACTACGTCACCGATGCCAGCTTCGCCGACCGGGTCTTCCCGATCCTCGGCGAGGTCTTCGGCGAAATCCGCCCGGCCGCGACGATGGTCGTCTGCGACCTCATCCGCCCGGAAATGCTGATCGAAATCGAGGTCACGGCCTTCCGGGGCGCTTGATCGGAAGCGTCTTCAAGACCACGGACGCCCCTCACCCTGGAGCATTTTGCAATCAGGTGGATTCCCCCCGACGTCGCACAAATGCGGCAAATCAAACAGATAGGGCGGTGGCGCGAACGCATGTGAGCGCATCCCGCCCCCGGCCTTTTCCCCCACGCGAACCGCACGCGGGGCGAGGTAATACGGCGCCGCGGCATACCCCTTCTCCCCGTCAGGACGGGGAGAAGGTGCCGGCAGGCGGATGAGGGGCAATACCCGGAAATCGCCTCAGCCGATCAGCAGCGCATCGTCGTCGAGCGTCTGGCCGCGGATGCGGCGGAACATGGCGATCAGGTCCTCGACCTCGAGCGTCTTGCGGCTGTCGCCGGCGACGTCGAGGACGATTTCGCCGCCGTGCAGCATGATCGTGCGGTGGCCGAAGTCGAGCGCCTGTCGCATCGAGTGTGTCACCATCAGCGTCGTCAGCTTGCGCTCGGCGACGATCTTCTGCGTGAGGTTCATGATGAACTCGGCCATGCCGGGGTCGAGCGCCGCCGTGTGCTCGTCGAGGAGCAGCACCTTCGAGCCGGCGAGTGTTGCCATCACCAGCGAGACCGCCTGCCGCTGGCCGCCCGAAAGCAGGTCCATGCGGTCGCGCATGCGGTCCTCGAGCCCGAGATTGAGTTCGGCGATACGCTCGCGGAAATGCGCCCGCCGCCTGCTCCCGAGCGCCGGCGTCAGGCCGCGGCTTTCGCCGCGCCTGGCGGCAAGCGCGAGGTTCTCCTCGATCGAGAGCGCGCCGCAACTGCCGGCGAGCGGATCCTGGAAGACACGGGCGACGAGGCCGGCGCGGGCGGCCGTGCCCTTACGCGTCACCTCGGTGTTGCCAATCGTCACCCGGCCGCCGCTCGGCAGCACGTCGCCGGCCAGGACGCCGAGCAGCGTCGATTTGCCGGCGCCGTTCGAGCCGATCACGGTGACGAAGGAGCCCTGCTCGATCGTCAGGCTGACGCCGTTCAGCGCCTGCTTCTGCAGCGGCGTGCCCTTGCCGAAGACGACCTGGATGTTGTCGAGGATGATCATGCGGCACCTCCACGACGCAAGCGGGGCAGGACGAGCGCCACCGTGACAAGCACCGCGGTCACGAAATTGAGGTCGGAAGCCTGGAGCCCGAGCGTATCGGTCGAAAGCGCCACCTGTATGGCGATGCGGTAGAGGATCGACCCGAGCACGCAGCCGACGAGCGCGATCAGCGTGCCGCGGGCGCCGAGCAGCGTCTCGCCGATGATCACCGCGGCAAGCCCGACGACGATCGTTCCGACGCCCGAGGTCACGTCGGCAAAGCCGTTGGTCTGCGCGAAGAGCGCGCCGGCGAGGGCGACGAGCGCGTTGGAAATCGCCATGCCGAGATAGATCTGCCGGCTGGTGTCGACCCCTTGCGCCCGCGCCATCCGGGCATTGGCTCCCGTCGCCCGCATGGCAAGCCCCGCGTCGCTTTCGAGGAAGCGCCAGACGAGGACGACCGCGACGAGCACGAGGACGCCGACGAAAAGCGGACGCACGTAGAAATCCCTCAAGCCGAGACCGTAGAAGGGCGAGAGCATGGTGTCGGCGTTGATCAAGGCGACGTTGGGCTTGCCCATGACCCTGAGGTTGACGGAGAAGAGCGCGATCATCGTCAGGATCGAGGCGAGCAGGTTCAAGATCTTGAACCGCACGTTCAGGATCGCCGTGGCGATCCCCGCCGCGGCGCCGGCGGCCATCGCCACCGCCGCCGCCAGCCACGGATTGACGCCGGCGATGATCAGCACCGCGGTGACGGCAGCGCCGAGCGGAAAGGAGCCGTCGACGGTGAGGTCGGGAAAGTCGAGCACCCGGAAGGCGAGGAACACGCCGACCGCGACGAAGGCATAGACGAGCCCCAGTTCGACGGCTCCCCAGAAAGCGATTTGACTCAACGCCGGTAGTCCTCTTCTCCGATGTTCCGCAGGCTCGCGGCGAGATGCGGAACATGCATTTTTGAAGTTGGCGCGGGATGCGGACGGAAACCGCGCATGCATTTCAGCTCCCGCTCGATAAGCGAACCGCCCCAGTATGGAACGGAGGCGGCAAGAAGGCAACAAAAAGGCCGCGGGCCCGTTACTCGATCGTGCGGGTCGCCCGGCCGACGATGCTTTCCGGCAGCGTCACGCCCATCCGGGTGGCCGCGCCCTTGTTGATGACGAGGTCGGTGCCGGCGGCAACCTTGACCGGGATATCGCCCGGATTCTCGCCCTTGAGAACGCGCACGACCACTTCGCCCGTCTGCTTGCCGACGTCGTAGTAGTTGAAGCCGAGGGCGGCGAGCGCGCCGCGGGAAACCGAATCCGTGTCGGCGGTGAAGAGCGGCAGCTTGCTTTCCTCGGCAACGGCGACCGCACCTTCCAGGGCGGAAACGATCGTGTTGTCGGTCGGCACATAGATCGCGTCGGCGCGGCCGACGAGCGCGCGGGCCGCACCCTGCACCTCGGCCGACTTGGTCGCGGCGGATTCGACCACGGTCAACCCGGCCTTCTCGGCCTCTGCCTTGAGCGCCGCCAACAGCGATACGGAGTTCGCTTCGCCGGAATTGTAGAGATAGCCGATCGTCTTGGCGTTCGGCAGGATCTCCTTGATCAGCGCCACGTGCTCGGCGACCGGCGACATGTCCGAAAGGCCGGTGACGTTGCCGCCGGGCTTCTCCATGTCCTTGACGAGCTGGGCGCCGAGGGGATCGGAGACGGCGGTGAAGACCACCGGGATATCGCGGGTGGAGGAGACCACGGCCTGGGCCGACGGCGTCGAGATCGGCACGATCACGTCCGGCGCCTCGCCGGCGAACTGCCGGGCGATCTGCGCCGCGGTCGCCGGATTGCCCTGGGCGGACTCGTAGATGAACTTCAGGTTCTCGCCTTCCTTGTAGCCGGCGGCGGCAAGCGCATCCTTGACGCCGTCGCGGGCGGCATCGAGCGCCGGATGCTCGACGATCGCCGTCACGGCGACCGTGACCTCGTCGGCACGCGCCGGCAGGGAGAGCGCCACCGTGGCGGCGAGCGCAATGAGAAGTGAACGCATGGTTGGTCCTCCGATCTCTGCGAGCGGGAGCCGGGCCGAATATCCGCTCAGGATGATTTGCCGCTTTCTTAGGCAGGCGGATGGATGAAATCAATCGATGGCACGAGCTTCACCCATCAAAGTTTTTGATTCTGCCCCATTCACACGCATCCTCAAGCCCCTCTGGCCGGCAGGCCAGAGGGGGTAGCGCCGTCGCCACGCTCTCCGCGATCAATCCTCGCCGTGGTTCGCGATCATCATCGCCTCGAAGGCGAGGCGGTCGACCTTGCGCATGCGCTCCGATTCCGACTTCAGCTGGCCGCAGGCGGCGAGGATGTCGCGGCCGCGCGGGGTGCGGATCGGCGAGGCATAGCCGGCCTGGTTGATGAAGTCGGCGAAGGCCTCGATCTGCTCCCAGTCCGAGCACTGGTAGTTGGTGCCCGGCCAGGGGTTGAAGGGAATGAGGTTGATCTTGGCCGGGATGCCCTTCAGGAGCTTCACCAGCGCCTTGGCGTCTTCCAGGCTGTCGTTGACGTCCTTCAGCATCACATATTCGAAGGTGATGCGGCGGGCATTCGAAAGGCCGGGATAGGCACGGCAGGCCTTCATCAGCTCTTCGAGCGGATATTTCCTGTTGATCGGCACCAGCATGTCGCGCAACTCGTCGTTGACGGCGTGAAGCGAGATCGCCAGCATGACGCCGATCTCCTCGCCGGTGCGGTAGATCTCCGGCACGATGCCCGAGGTCGAAAGCGTGATGCGCCGCTTCGACAGCGACAGCCCGTCTCCGTCCGAGGCGATCAGCAGCGCCGTCTTGACGTTGTCGAAATTGTAGAGCGGCTCGCCCATCCCCATCATGACGATATTGGTGATCTTGCGGCCCTCGGCCGGCACGATCGCGCCCTGCGGCGTGTCGCGCTCGGGGAAGTCGCCGAGCCGGTCGCGGGCGAGCAGGAGCTGCGAGAGGATTTCCTCGGCCGTCAGGTTGCGCACGAGCTTCTGCGTGCCGGTGTGACAGAAGGAGCAGGTGAGCGTGCAGCCGACCTGGCTCGAGATGCAGAGCGTGCCGCGGCCTTCCTCGGGGATGTAGACGGTTTCGATCTCGACCGGCCGGCCGGCGCCGCGCGGCGGAAAGCGCAGCAGCCACTTGCGGGTGCCGTCGTTCGAGACCTGCTCCTCGACGATCTCCGGCCGGGCGACGGTGAAATGCGCCTTCAGCATCTCGCGCATGTCCTTGGAGACGTTCGACATCTGATCGAAGTCCGAGACCCCGCGGACATAGAGCCAGTGCCAGAGCTGGCTGACGCGCATCTTGACCTGCCGCTCGGGCACGCCCTTCTCGACGAGCAGCTTCGCCATGTCCTCGCGCAAGAGACCGATCAGCGACGGCTTTTCCGGCTGCGGAACGGGACGCGCCTCCGGCGCCTTGACGATGTCCGACCTGTTCAAGATCCCGGTCACTGCCATGCTCATGATGTCCTGTCGTAAAGCGACGGCCCGCCCGGAGACGTTTCCGGATCCTGTTCCGATGCTCGAATTGAAATCTGGCGAGCCTTGAGGCGCGCTCGATCGGGGCGCAGGGCTCTCTATCGCCGGCGCTTTAGCATTCTTTTCGCCGGGAGTCACCATGGGACCCGCGTGGCACCAGGATAGCCGCCGACGGCGGGCACTTCCCGCGCCATCGCACCCGCCCTGACCGAATGGGTTAGGGTCGGTGTCGCATCTGAAATTGCACTTCATTCCGTGACTCGCTAATAGTTCCCTTCGCGGGTGCAGCATTCCCGCGTGTCCAAGTCCATGAGGAGTCCGACTTGTCCATCTCGAAGATCCTTGTTGCCAACCGATCCGAAATCGCCATCCGCGTCTTCCGCGCGGCCAATGAGCTGGGGCTTAAAACGGTCGCGATCTGGGCTGAGGAGGACAAGCTGGCGCTGCACCGCTTCAAGGCGGACGAGAGTTACCAGGTCGGGCGCGGGCCGCATCTCGCCCGCGATCTCGGCCCGATCGAGAGCTATCTTTCGATCGACGAGGTGATCCGCGTCGCCAGGCTGTCGGGTGCCGATGCCATCCACCCGGGCTACGGTCTTCTCTCCGAAAGCCCGGAATTCGCCGAGGCCTGCGCCGAGAACGGCATCACCTTCATCGGCCCGAAGCCGGAGACGATGCGCCAGCTCGGCAACAAGGTGGCGGCCCGCAACCTGGCCATCTCGATCGGCGTGCCGGTGGTGCCGGCGACCGAGCCGCTGCCGGACGATCCGGCGGAGATCACCCGGCTTGCGGACGAGATCGGCTATCCGGTGATGCTGAAGGCCTCCTGGGGCGGCGGCGGCCGCGGCATGCGGGCGATCCGCGAGCCAAAGGACCTGATCCGCGAGGTGACCGAGGCCAAGCGCGAGGCGAAGGCCGCCTTCGGCAAGGACGAGGTCTATCTCGAAAAGCTGGTCGAACGCGCCCGCCACGTCGAAAGCCAGATTCTCGGCGACACGCACGGCAACGTCGTCCATCTCTTCGAGCGCGACTGCTCGATCCAGCGGCGCAACCAGAAGGTCGTCGAGCGGGCGCCTGCCCCCTACCTGACCGACGCCCAGCGCCAGGAACTCGCCGATTATTCGCTGAAGATCGCCCGGGCGACCAGCTATATCGGCGCCGGCACCGTCGAGTACCTGATGGATGCCGACACCGGCAAGTTCTACTTCATCGAGGTCAATCCGCGCATCCAGGTCGAGCACACGGTGACCGAACAGGTGACCGGCATCGACATCGTCAAGGCGCAGATCCACATCCTCGACGGCTTTGCCATCGGCACGCCGGAATCGGGCGTGCCGCAGCAAGGGGACATCCGCCTCAACGGCCATGCGCTGCAGTGCCGCATCACGACGGAAGACCCGGAGCAGAACTTCATTCCGGACTATGGCCGCATCACCGCGTATCGCGGCGCCACCGGTTTCGGCATCCGCCTCGACGGCGGCACCGCCTATTCCGGCGCGGTCATCACCCGCTATTACGATCCGCTCTTGGAAAAGGTCACCGCCTGGGCGCCGAACCCGGAGGAGGCGATCCGCCGCATGGACCGGGCGCTGCGCGAATTCCGCATCCGCGGGGTCGCCACCAACCTCACCTTCCTCGAAGCGATCATCGGCCACCCGAAGTTCCGCGACAACAGCTACACGACCCGCTTCATCGACACGACGCCTGAGTTGTTCCAGCAGGTCAAGCGCCAGGACCGCGCCACCAAGCTCCTCACCTATCTCGCCGACGTCACCGTCAACGGCCACCCGGAGGCGAAGGGCCGGCCGAAGCCCAACGACGACATCGCCGCCCCGGTGGTGCCGTTCATCAACGGCGAGGTGAAGCCGGGCACCAAGCAGAAACTCGACGAGCTCGGCCCGAAAAAATTCGCCGAATGGGTGAAGGCTGAGAAGCAGGTGCTCATCACCGACACGACGATGCGCGACGGCCACCAGTCGCTGCTCGCCACCCGCATGCGCACCTATGACATCGCCCGCATCGCCGGCACCTATGCGCGGGCGCTGCCCAATTTGTTTTCGCTCGAATGCTGGGGCGGCGCCACCTTCGACGTGTCGATGCGCTTCCTGACCGAAGACCCGTGGGAGCGGCTGGCAATGGTGCGCGAGGGCGCCCCGAACCTCTTGCTGCAGATGCTGCTGCGCGGCGCCAACGGCGTCGGCTACAAGAACTATCCGGACAACGTCGTCAAATACTTCGTTCGCCAGGCGGCCAAGGGCGGCATCGACGTCTTCCGCGTCTTCGACTGCCTGAACTGGGTCGACAACATGCGGGTGTCGATGGACGCGGTCGGCGAGGAGAACCGCATCTGCGAGGCGGCGATCTGCTATACCGGCGACATCCTGAATTCCGCCCGCCCGAAATACGACCTCAAATACTATACGGCGCTCGCGGCGGAACTCGAGAAGGCCGGCGCCCATATCATCGCCGTCAAGGACATGGCCGGGCTGCTGAAGCCCGCCGCCGCCCGGGTGCTGTTCAAGGCGCTGAAGGAAGCGACCGACCTGCCGATCCATTTCCATACGCACGACACCTCGGGCATTGCGGCCGCGACGGTGCTGGCGGCGGTCGAATCCGGCGCCGACATCGTCGACGCGGCGATGGATGCGCTCTCCGGCAACACCTCGCAGCCCTGCCTCGGCTCGATCGTCGAGGCGCTGTCCGGCACCGAGCGCGACCCGGGCCTCAATCCGGAATGGATCCGCCGCATCTCCTTCTACTGGGAGGCGGTGCGTCACCAATATGCCGCCTTCGAAAGCGACCTCAAGGGGCCGGCCTCGGAAGTCTACCTACACGAGATGCCGGGCGGCCAGTTCACCAATCTGAAGGAACAGGCCCGCTCGCTCGGGCTCGAGACCCGCTGGCACGAGGTGGCGCAGGCCTATGCCGACGCCAACCGGATGTTCGGCGACATCGTCAAGGTGACGCCGTCCTCCAAGGTCGTTGGTGACATGGCGCTGATGATGGTCTCCCAGGACCTGACCGTCGCCGATGTCGAGAACCCGGCGAAAGACATCGCCTTTCCGGATTCGGTCGTGTCGATGCTGAAGGGCGATCTCGGCCAGCCGCCGGGCGGCTGGCCGGAGGCGCTGCAGAAGAAGGCGCTGAAGGGCGAAGCACCCTATACGGCCGTCCCCGGCTCGCTGCTGCCGCCGGCCGATCTCGACCAGGAGCGGAAAAGCATCGAGGAGAAGCTCGGCCGCAGCGTCGATGATTTCGAGTTCGCCTCCTACCTCATGTATCCGAAGGTCTTCACCGACTATGCGATGGCCTGCGAGACCTATGGCCCGGTGAGCGTCCTGCCGACGCCCGCCTATTTCTACGGCATGGCGCCGGGCGAGGAACTCTTCGCCGACATCGAGAAGGGCAAGACGCTGGTGATCCTCAACCAGGCCCAGGGCGAGATCGACGAGAAGGGCATGGTCAAGATGTTCTTCGAATTGAACGGCCAGCCGCGCTCGATCAAGGTCCCGGACAGGAACCGCGGCGCTTCCGCCGCCATCCGCCGCAAGGCCGAGACCGGCAACGCCGCCCATCTCGGCGCACCGATGCCGGGGGTCATCTCGACCGTCGCCGTCGTCACCGGTCAGCCGGTCAAGGCCGGCGACGTGCTCTTGTCGATCGAGGCGATGAAGATGGAGACGGCACTGCACGCCGAGAAGGACGGCACGATCGCCGAGGTGCTGGTGCGCGCCGGCGACCAGATCGATGCCAAGGATTTGTTGGTCGTGTTTGGCGGGTAGGCTTTACTCGCGGGGTCGGTGGGAGTGACCGGCCTTTCCACTGGCCGACACCGACAACGTGGGATCAGACTGCTTACGAGAGGCGGTGCGAATTGGAGCCAATTGTGTCACTCCTCCTGACATTCCCGGCCCTATTCTGGCATTGGTCGCTGCGGGAATTGGGAATTGATTCTTGGAATAAAGGCTGTTCAGCTGCGCTCTGATCGCGACCATAGGCCTGCTAGCTGGCGCCGCGTCAATGGCCGCAATCCTTTTCGCAGTAAACACTCGCAGTTGCTTTTTATGGGCAGTTTTTGCGTCAGATCATGCGAAGATTTCGCCTCGCAGCAACGAACAATTAGAGGTGATCAATTGAAGTGGCCGCTAGTCTTCAAGAAGAACAAGAAGAATCCGTCAGTCGTCGTAGCCAGTTTGAACGCTCGACTGCAGCCAGTTCACCGCGGGGAACTTGAAGATGCACTCGATGCCGTGATGAAGAGGCACGGACATGGTGTTCGTGTCCTTGGGGGCGGTACTTTATTGCAATCCAATGGAGAGGTCGAGCATTGCGACATCGAGATCGAGTTGGATCATCTGTCTGATGTCACGATCGACATCGTTGTCAGAGCCTTGGAAGCCATGCTTGCTCCAAAAGGCTCGCGCCTACATGTCCCAGATCAGAACCGGGTCATCGAGTTCGGTGCTCACGAGGGGTTAGCCTTGTACCTCAACGGTACCGACCTCCCACAGGAGGTCTATGCCACGAGTGACGTCAATTTCGTCTATCAGGAATGCGAGCGACTGTTGAGCGGCATCGGGATAGTGAAGAGCCACTGGCAAGGGCAGCACGAAACCGCACTCTACATGTACGGATCAGATTTCCAAACTATGCGAGATTGCCTGACATCCTTCTTGCAGACATATCCGCTGTGCCAGCAGTGCCGGATTGAGCAGATTGCGTAAAGTGCTTTCTGAGCGATGCCGGTCGCACTAGCGGAGATCAGATTCCCCGTTTGCATTCATCGCCAGGCATCACCTCGGCCGTCATGCACGGCGGGAAAGGCTCCTCAGTCGAAAGATTCGACACCGTTTGCCAGGAAGACCGGTATGGTTTTCGCGGCCGCGCCGACAACACTGGGGTTTCTCCAGGCTCGTCTAACCTCTTCATGCACGCTCAGATATCATAGCTCATCGGCGCGCTCAGCGATGAAATGAACCGCTTCGTCCGCTCGCGCTCCGGCGTCGAGAAAATCTTGCGCGGCGGGCCGCTTTCGACGACGACGCCGGCGTCGAGGAAGACGACGTGGTCGGCGACGCGCGAGGCGAGGCGCAGGTCGTGGGTCGCCATGATCATTGTCGTGCCTTCGCGGGCGAGACGGCTCAGCACCTCGACCACTTCCTCGGCAAGTTCCGGGTCGAGCGCGGAAGTCGGCTCGTCGCAGAGAAGGACGCGCGGCGATGGCGCAAGCGCCCGGGCGATCGCGACGCGCTGCTGCTGGCCGCCGGAAAGCGTCGACGGCCAGGCGTCGGCCTTGTGCGCCATGCCGACCTTTTCAAGGAGTTCCATCGCCCGGGCGCGGGCGCGGTCGGCCGGCCATTTGAGAACGGTTACAAGGCCTTCCATCACGTTGCCGAGCGCGGTCTGGTGCGGAAAGAGTTGAAAATTCTGGAACACCATGCCGGTTTGGCGGCGAAGTTTCTGGATCGCCCTCCAGCCGACCGTGCGGTGAGGCGCGAACTCCAGCCGTTCCTCGCCAAGCCGGATCGCCCCGTGTGTAGGGATCTCCAAAAGGTTGACGCATCTGAGCAGCGTGCTCTTGCCGCCCCCGGATGGGCCGACCAGCGCCGTTACCGAGCCCTCGGCCATCGTCACGCTGATTCCCTTGAGCACCAGGTTGGTGCCGAAACGCTTTTCGATGTCGGTGAGTTCGATCATGCGCGCGCCTCCAGGAAGCCGCCATAGCGGGCGAAGCGCTGTTCCAGCTTCACCTGCAACGCCGAAAGGGCGGAACTCATGACAAGATAGATCAGCGCCGCTTCGATGTAGAGGATCAACGGCTCATAGGTGGTGGCGACGATGCGCTGCGCCGTCTGGAAGAGCTCCGGCACGGTGATTGCTGCTGCGAGCGAAGTGTCCTTCACCAGCGAAATGAAGGTGTTCGAGAGAGGCGGGATTGCGACCCGGGTCGCCTGCGGCAGGATCGTGCGGCGCATGACCTGGCTCCAGCTCATCCCGATCGAATAGGCCGCCTCCCATTGGCCGCGCGGCACGGAGGAGATCGTTGCGCGGATGATTTCGGATGTATAGGCGCCGATGTTGAGCGTGAAACCGATCAGCGCAGCGGGGAAGGCATCGAGCAATATGTTCATGCTCGGCAGGCCGTAGAAGATGACGAAGAGCTGGACGAGGAGCGGCGTTCCGCGGAACACCCAGACATAGAACCGCGCCACGGCGACAAAAGGAGCCGGTGCGAAGAGACGGACGAGCGCCGTGACAAGTCCGAGCGAAAGACCAAGCACGAAGGAAAGCAGGGTCAACGGAACCGTGAAGATCAGCCCGGCCCAAAGCAGGGTCGGCAGCGAGTCCGCCATCAATTGAAGCCAGTTGGGCAAGGGAGAGCCTTTCGAAACGCGCGATCCGCTCCGATGCCGGAACGGATCACGATACATAAAGCAGGACGGGGAAAGCTGTGAAGCCTGCAGGCAGGCTGGACACCGCCCCTCACCCTAGCCCTCTCCCCGCTTCCGGCCGCTTGCGGGGAGAGGGGACGAGGACACCGCAACGCACGGCGTGCCGGCGGAGGGGTGAGACGTTGCCGCGTCCACCTGCTACCGCGCTTGTTAAGGGCAGACTGGGAGGGTGCGGCTTGCCCCTTCTCCCCGCCTTTGCGGGGAGAAGGTGCCGGCAGGCGGATGAGGGGCCGCTCACGGCGTTTCCCATAGGCTATTTCGAGACGTCGGCGCCGAAATATTTCTGCGAGATCTTCTCGTAGGTGCCGTCCGCCCTGATCTCGGCGAGCGCCTTGTTGATGGCGTCGAGCAGCTCCGGTTCGCCCTTGCGGATGATGATGCCGGAATAGTCGGCGTCCGGCTTTTCTGCGGCGACCTTCACGTTCGCGTCCGGCTTCTGCTTCTTGAAATCGAGGAAGGAGAGGCTGTCGTTGATCGTCGCGTCGGCGCGGCCGGTCAGGACCAGCTGGATCGACTGGTCGAAACCGTCGGTGCCGACGAGCTCGGCGCCCGAAGCCTGGGCGAGCTTGCCGAAGTTGCTGGTCAGCGACTGAGCGGACTTTTTGCCCTTGAGATCGGCGAAGTCCTTGATCTCGTCATTATCGCCCTTGACGATCAGCACCGCCTTGGAGGCGATATAGGGGTCGGAGAAATCGTATTTCTTCTTGCGTTCCTCGGTGATGCCGACCTGGTTGATGACCGTGTCGTAGCGATTGGCATCGAGGCCGGCGATCAGCCCGTCCCACTTGCCTTCGAGGAATTCCGCCTTGACGCCGAGGCGCTCGGCGACCGCCTGGCCGATCTCGACGTCGAAGCCGACTAGGGCGCCGCTGGCGTCGTGATAGGTGAAGGGGGCATAGGTGCCCTCGGTGCCGATCTTCAGCACGCCGGCGGACTTGATCTCGTCGAGGTTCGAGCCGGCCTCGGCCGGCATGAAGGCGGCAAGTTGCAGAAGGGCGGCAGCGAAAAGCGTCGGAAGGAGTTTCATTGTCTTGTTTCCATCTCGTTTGTTCTCCGGCCCGTCATCCGGATTGTGGCGAGATTCGCACAAAATCCGGCGCGCCTGAGCGCATAAACGACCAAATCACGACTGCTTCGATGAAGATTTTTCTCGCGTGAGCGACTTTCCACGGAAAACGCTCCGATGAGAAACCCGCGACACCAATACGTGTTCCAAGCGATCCGCGGTTGAAATGGCCGAGCGAGAGCGCTATTCACGTTTTCACCGATTCATACACGTTTATGCACGATTTCAAATATGTCGACGGAACTGCTGCTGCGCGAAAGAAAATCCCTGATCCAGGAACGCCTGAGGACGGAGGGCCGGGTGCTCGCGGCCGACCTTGCCCGCCAATTCAACGTCTCCGAGGACACGATCCGCCGCGACCTGCGCGAGATGGCAGCGGCCGGGCTTTGCGAGCGCGTCTATGGCGGGGCCTTGCCGCTCGCCCCGGATGCCGGTTCCTTGAGCGAGCGGGCGTCGCTCGCCCCGGAGCGAAAGCTGGCACTGGCGCAGGCCTCGATCGGCTTCATCGGCCGGGGCATGACGGTCTTCCTCGACGCCGGCTCGACCAACCTGGCGATCGCGCGGGCGGTGGCACCCACGCTTTCGGCGACGATCGTTACCAACACGCCGCTGATCGCCGCCGCGCTGATGGAAAAGCCGGGCCTCGACGTCATCCTCATCGGCGGCACTCTCAACCGCGCCGTCGGCGCTGCGGTGGGCGCGCGGGCGCGGCGCGATGCCGAACTCCTGAGGCCCGATCTCTCGATTCTCGGCGCCTGCGGCGCCGATGCCGAGGCGGGACTGACGGCCTTCCACTTCGAGGATGCGGAATTCAAGCGGCTGATCGCCGCAAGGAGCCGCTCCCTGCTGGCAGCGGTCACCAGCGACAAGCTCGGCACGGCGGCGCCATACGCGGTGATCGGCATCGAGGCCGTGTCGACGCTGGTCCTGGAGGCGGATGCGCCGGAGGCTCACGTTGCCGCTCTTGCGGCGCGCGGGGCCAAGGTCGTTCTCGCCGGCGATCCGAGGCAATGATCCGCGATCCGGCGGCAATCTGATCGAAATCACCATTTGAGCCGGATGGTCCGGCAAGCGGAGACAACCATGGATCAACGTATCGACACCGCCCGGCCCGTCGTCCGGCAGGGCTACATGTCGAAGAACCGGCTCGCCGTGTCGCTCCTCTTCCTGTTGAACGGCTTCGTCAACGGTAGCTGGGCGCCGAAAATTCCGGAATTCAAGGACCGGCTTGCGATCGGCGAGGGCGTCCTCGGGCTCCTGATCCTCGTGTTCGGCGTCGGCTCGCTGGTGCTGATGCCGATCGCCGGCGGGCTCATCGCCCGGCTCGGCTCGCAGACGGTGGCCAAGGTCACGGCGATCATCCTCTCGCCCCTGCTCCTGGTCCTGACCCTCGTGCCGAACGTCTTCGCGGCGGCGATCGGCATGTTTCTGCTCGGCGGCTTCGTCGGCGCCATGGATGTGGCGATGAACGCCAATGCGGTCGAGGTGGAAAGATCGATGCGCCGGGCGATCATGTCGTCCTGCCACGCCTATTGGAGCCTCGGCGGGCTGATCGGCGCCGGCACCGGCGGCTTCCTGATGGCGCGCATCGGCGTGCTGCCGCATGCGATCGCCGTCACCGGCCTCTGCCTCGCCATCCTTGCCGTCGCCTGGCCGATGATTCTCGCCGACCGTCCCCATCCCGCCGCGGCGAGGGAGAAACTCCGGCTGCCGCTGACGCCGCTTCCCTGGCTGATCGGCATCATGGCGCTGTTCTCGATGGTGCCGGAGGGCGCCGTGCTCGACTGGGGCGCGCTCTACCTTCGCAACGAACTCGGCGCCTCGACCGAACTCTCGGGCTTCGGTTTCGCCGCCTTCTCGGCGACCATGGCGGCGATGCGCTTTGCCGGCGATCACCTGCGTGATCTGCTCGGCGCGAAGCGGACCTTGCGCATTTGCACCGTGACCGCGCTTGTCGGCCTGGTCCTTGCCGGGCTCGCCCCGAACGCGGTATTGGCGATCCTCGGCTTTGCGGTCGCCGGCATCGGCATCTCCAACATGGTGCCGATCGCCTTCTCGGCGGCCGGCAACATGCCGGGCCTGCAGCCGGGCATCGGCCTCGCGGTCGCCACCACCATGGGCTATTCCGGCATGCTGTTCGCACCGTCGCTGATCGGCTTCGTCGCCGAGCACAGCGGCTTTGCGATCATCTTCACCGCCGTCCCCGCTCTCTTCGTCGTCGTGCTCCTGCTCTCGCATCACGCCGTCCATGCGGATCACGGCAAGGAGCATTCCTAGAGCGGAGTGCGCTCACATATGATCGCGCCGCCGATCTAACCATTTGGTGTTGCTGCATTTGTGCGACGTCAGGTGTTTCCGCCTGACTGCAAAAAGCTCTAAGTTGGCACGATGCGTCGCGGAGGCGATTGCCCCTCATCCGGCCTGCCGGCCACCTTCTCCCCGCAGGTGGGGCGAAGGGGACTCGCAGCATGCGTCTCGACTCCCCGCTGGCGCCTGCGTGAGAGGGGACTTCAACGGTGCGGCAAGTCCCTTCGCCCCGTGAGAACGGGGAGAAGGTGCCGGCAGGCGGATGAGGGGCCATCGCGCGCTCGACACCTACCCTGCCATCAATTCGCCGTCAGCGCGTGATGTTGCCGTTGACAAGCACGCTTTCCTCCGCCACCTGAAAAGCGAAAGCTCGGCGCGCGAAGCCGCACCAGCAAAAGGACCAAGAAGAGGCCTTCATGTCTTCTGCCTTCGATTTCGAGCCAAAGCCGCGCCGCGCCTCGGTCGCCGTCGATGTCGGCGGCGTGATCGTCGGCGGCGGCGCGCCGGTCGTCGTCCAGTCGATGACGAACACGGATACGGCCGATGTCGACCAGACCGTCGCCCAAGTTGCGGCCCTCCACAAGGCAGGCTCGGAGCTCGTGCGCATCACCGTCGACCGCGACGAGAGTGCGGCCGCCGTGCCGAAGATCCGCGAGCGGCTCCTGAGGCTCGGCATGGACGTGCCGCTCGTCGGCGACTTTCACTATATCGGCCACAAGCTCTTGGCCGACCATCCGGCCTGCGCCGAGGCGCTGGCGAAATACCGCATCAATCCCGGCAATGTCGGCTTCAAGGACAAGAAGGATAAGCAGTTCGCCGAGATCATCGAGATGGCGATCCGCTACGACAAGCCGGTGCGCATCGGCGTCAACTGGGGCTCGCTCGACCAGGAGCTCCTGACGCGGCTGATGGACGAGAACCAGGCCAAGGGCTCGCCGCTGACGGCGCAGCAGGTGACGCGCGAGACGATCGTGCAGTCGGCGCTCCTTTCGGCGGAACTTGCCGAGGAGCTCGGCCTGCCGCGCAACCGCATCATCCTTTCCGCCAAGGTCTCCGGCGTCCAGGACCTGATCGCCGTCTATGCGATGCTCGCCGCCCGCTCCGACCATGCGCTGCATCTCGGGCTCACCGAGGCCGGCATGGGCACCAAGGGCATCGTCGCCTCCTCCGCCTCGCTCGGCATCCTGATGCAACAGGGCATCGGCGACACGATCCGCATTTCGCTCACCCCCGAGCCCGGCGGCGACCGCACCCGCGAGGTGCAGGTGGGGCAGGAACTGCTGCAGGTCATGGGCTTCCGCCAGTTCATTCCGGTCGTCGCCGCCTGTCCCGGCTGCGGCCGCACCACCTCGACCGTCTTCCAGGAGCTTGCCCAGAAGATCCAGGAGGACATCCGTTCGAGCATGCCGGTCTGGCGCGAGAAATATCCCGGCGTCGAGGCGCTGAAGGTCGCGGTCATGGGCTGCATCGTCAACGGTCCCGGCGAGAGCAAGCACGCCGATATCGGCATCTCGCTCCCCGGCACCGGCGAGACGCCGGCCGCCCCCGTCTTCATCGACGGCCAGAAGGCGATGACCTTGCGCGGCCCGAAGATCGCCGAGGAATTCCAGCTCCTCGTCGCCGACTATATCGACAAGCGCTTCGGCCGCGGCCGGGCGGCGGCGGAGTAAGGCGACGAGCGTATCTCCTTCAGCCGGATAGCCGGCCGGAATTGCCCCTCATCCGGCCTGCCGGCCACCTTCTCCCCGCAAGCGGGGCGAAGGGGACTCGCGGCCCGCTATCAATCCCTCGCAACGCCCCTCCGCGCAAGCGAAACGGCGGAGCAAGCGGGTGCCTCATGCCCCTCATCCGGCCTGCCGGCCACCTTCGCCCCGCAAGCGGGGCGAAGGGGACGCGCGGCGCCGCTATGAACCCCTCGCAACCGCCCCCTCCGCGCAAGCGAAGCGGGGGAGCAAGCGGGCGCCCCATGCCCCTTCTCCCCGTCACGACGGGGAGAAGGTCGCGGCAGCGGGATGAGGGGCAGGACGTGCTGCGCCGCTGCGTCCGGTTCAACCTCACAAAATCGCGTCGAGCGCCGCGATCAGCCTTCCGCATTCCTCGTCGGTGCCGATGGTGATGCGCATGAAATCCGCGATCCGCGGCTTGGCGAAGTGGCGGACGATGACGGCGTGCTCGCGGAGCCTGGCGGCGAGCGTCTGGCCGGCATGGCCCGGGTGGCGGGCGAAGACGAAGTTTGCCTGCGACGGCAGGACCTCGAAGCCGCGTCGTTCCAGTTCGGCCGTCAACCTCGCCCGCGAGGCGATGATCTTGCCCCGCGTTGCCTCGAACCATGCCTCGTCCTTAATCGCGGCGGTGGCGCCCGCCTGGGCGGCGCGTCCGAGCGGGTAGGAGTTGAAGCTGTCCTTGACGCGCTCCAGCGCCTCGATCAGCGGCCGCTGACCGATGGCGAAGCCGACGCGCAGGCCCGCAAGGGCGCGCGACTTGGAGAAGGTCTGGACCACGAGCAGGTTGTCGTATTTCGGCACGAGCGCGGTCGCCGACTCGCCGCCGAAGTCGATATAGGCCTCGTCGATCACCACCGGCTGGTCCGGGTGTCTGGCGACCAGCGCCTCGATTTCGGCGAGCGGCAGGCCGATGCCGGTCGGGGCGTTGGGGTTCGGCAGGATGATCGCGCCGGCGGGGCGGCGGTAGTCGGCGATGCCGATGCGGAAGGCCGCGTCGAGCGGCACCTCGACCGCATCGATGCCGAAGAGGCCCGCATAGGTCGGATAGAAGCTGTAGGAGATGTCCGGATAGAGCAGCGGATCGTCGTGCTTCAGGAGTGCGGCAAAGGCATGGGCCAACACCTCGTCCGAGCCGTTGCCGACGAAGACTTCGCCGGCCGAGACGCCGTATCTCGCCGCGATCGCTTCCCTCAGGCCCAGCGCCACCGGATCCGGATAGAGCCGGAGATCGGCGCCTGCCGCCGCCCGGATCGCCTCGATCGCCTTTTCCGAGGGGGGATAAGGGCTCTCGTTGGTGTTCAGCTTGACGAGGTTCGCCATGCGCGGCTGCTCGCCCGGAACATAGGGCTTCAGCGTCGAAACGATCGGCGACCAGAATTTGCTCACGGCTCTAGCTCCTGCGGTTGGCGATGAAACGGGCGGCCTCGGCAAGGATGGCCGAGCGGGCGCCGTAGGGCGCCAGCAGCTCTTCCGCCTCCCGGACCAGCCTTTCGAGCGCGCGCTCGGCCCAGGCCTGGCCGTGAAGGGCGACGAGCGTGCCCTTGCCGCGGGTGGCATCCTTGCCGGTCGCCTTGCCGATCACCGCGGCGTCGGCGGTGAGGTCCAGGAGGTCGTCGGCAAGCTGGAAGGCGAGGCCGATCTTCTCGCCGAAGGCGCGCATCCGCCGGCGGTCCTCCGGCCCGGCATCGGCGATGATCGCGCCGGCCTCGCAGGCAAAGCGGATAAGTGCCCCGGTCTTCATCGCCTGCAGCAGGACGATGCCGGCTTCGTCCGGGGCCCGTCTCTCGGCCGCGAGATCGAGCGCCTGCCCGCCGGCCATGCCGCCGTGGCCGGCGGCGCGCGCCAGCGCCAGCACGAGCGTCGTCTTCTGGCTGTCGGAAAGCGCCGTCTCCGGCGCCGCGATGATGTCGAAGGCGAAGGTCAGCAGGCTGTCGCCGGCGAGGATCGCCGTTGCCTCGTCGAAGGCGATGTGGACCGTCGGCTTGCCGCGCCGGACGTCGTCGTCGTCCATCGCCGGCAGGTCGTCATGGACGAGCGAATAGCAATGCACGCATTCGAGCGCCGCGCCGATCCTCAAGCCCGCATCGGCGTTTCCGCCGAGAAGGGCGGCGCTCTCCGTGACGAGGAAGGGGCGCAGCCGCTTGCCGCCGTTCAGCACGCCGTGGCGCATCGCATCGAGCAGCGTTTCCGGGCGGGCGATTTCGTCCGGCAAGGCGGCCGGGCCGAGAAGCGTCGCGAGCAGCGCTTCGACCGCGGCCGCATTGGCCTTGAGCCGCGCCGAAAAGGATGAGGTCTCGTCTGTCATGCTGCGCTCTTTGACACGAGGCGGCGCCGCTTTCAACGGCCATCGGCGTCGCGGCCCGAAGCTTTGTCCGGGATGACCGCCCCCGGCCGCTTGCCTTTTGCATGAAAGACCGTTCAACTTTCTTTCGGCATGGCCTATGAGGGGATGGAAAAAGAGGTGGACGGTCGGGGCGTGGACATCGTTTCGGAAGAGCGCGAGGAGAGGGAGATGCCCATGGGCCGCAGGGCCGCCATGCGCCAGACATGGCGGACGCGGTGGCGGCGCCTCGCTCTCATCGCCCTTTCCATCCTGCTCTTGCCCTATGTGCTGGTCGTCCTCTACCTCCTCGATTTCATCCATCCGGTTTCGACGCTGATGCTGCGCGATCTCGTGTTGCTGCGCGGCTACGATCGCCAATGGGTCGAATTCGACGCCATCGCGCCGGTGCTGGTGCGCTCGGTGATGATGTCGGAGGACGGCCAGTTCTGCTCGCATGCCGGCGTCGACTGGGGCCAGATGCGCGGCGTCGTCGAGGACGCGTTGGACGGCGAGCAGACGCGCGGCGCCAGCACCATTCCGATGCAGACGGTCAAGAACCTGTTCCTCTGGAACGGCCGCTCCTTCGTGCGCAAGGCGATGGAGCTGCCGCTCGCGATCGCCGCCGATTTCGTCTGGAGCAAGCGGCGGATGATGGAGATTTACTTGAACGTCGCCGAATGGGGCGACGGCATCTATGGGATCGAGGCCGCCGCGCGGCATCATTTCGGCGTTCCGGCGTCCAAGCTTTCCCGCCGCCAGGCAGCTTTGCTTGCCGTTGCGCTGCCCAACCCGATCGACCGCAATGCCGGCAAGCCCGGGCGGGGCTTGAGGCGCCTCGCCTCCGTGATCGAGCGGCGCGCCAGCCGGTCCGGCGACTACATCACGTGCCTTTATGAATGAGATGAAGGCAATTCATTGGTCTTGCGGCCGCTGATATGGCAAGCCTGCCTCTCGACACGGCAGGGAGACACAGTAGATGGCCAAGCTCGTTCTTTACGTCGGCAACAAGAATTATTCGTCCTGGTCGCTGCGGCCATGGCTCGCCCTCGAAGGCTGCGGCATCCCGTTCGAGGACGTCGTGATCCCCTTCGACTTTGCCGCGGGCAATCCGCGCTTCCGCGAGATCTCGCCGACGGGCCGCGTGCCGGTGCTGCACCATGGCGACACCCAGGTTTGGGAGTCACTGGCGATCATCGAATATGTGGCGGAGCTCTTCCCGCAGGCCGGCCTCTGGCCCGAGGACCGCGAGGCCCGTGCCCGCGCCCGCAGCTATTCGATGGAGATGCTCTCCGGATTCCGGGCGCTGCGTGGCGCCTGCCCGATGAACATCCGCCGGCCGGTAAAGGCGATCGCGCTGCCGGAGGGCGTAGCGGACGATGTCGCGCGGATCGAGGCGATCTGGCGCGAGGCGATCGCCCGTTCCGGCGGCCCCTTCCTCTTCGGCCGCTTCACCGCGGCCGACGCGATGTTCGCCCCGGTCGTCAACCGCTTCGACGTCTACGAACTCGTGACCGATCCGGGCACCCGCGCCTATATGGAGGCCGTCAAGGCGCATCCCGCTTTCCGCAAGTGGGAGGAGGCGGCAAGGGCCGAGCCCTGGATCGTGCCCGAGGACGAAGCCTGAACGGGAAGGGCGCTTCCCCGCGGAGTCGAAAATTTCCGTGCGGGGACTGGTCAAACCCCGGCAGGCCATGTATAAGCGCGCGAAATTTCCGAGATCGACATCTGTTTGACCCGGCCATTTTCGGCTGCTGAACAGTGTTTTGCCCGATAAGTGGAGAATGAAATGGCTGTACCGAAAAGAAAAACGAGCCCGTCCAAGCGTGGCATGCGCCGTTCCGCTGACGCCCTCAAGGCTCCGACCTACATCGAAGACAAGAACTCCGGCGAACTGCGCCGTCCGCACCACATCGATCTGAAGACCGGCATGTATCGCGGCCGCCAGGTCCTGACGCCGAAGGAAAGCGCATAAGCGCTTCTGTATGCGGATGAAGTTGAAGGGTCGGCTCTGCCGGCCCTTTTCTTTTGCGGCTTAAATTCCCCTCCCCAACCTTTCTTCACAAGGGGGAGGAGCTTTGGCGCCCGCGGCGATCGTGAGCAACCGATGAGCCGCCGAGCCTGCCGCGAAGTCGAAAAAGAAGCCGGCGCGGCAGCTTAAGCCCCTCCCCCTTGTGGGGAGGGGTTGGGTAGGGGTCTTTTTCCTAAGAGGAATCTATCTCAGCCGAGATTGTCGAGCTTCGTCTGCAGCGCCCGCAGTTGTTCCTTGAGCTCGTCGATGTCCTTTGCCTCGGCCTTCTTGGTTTCCTTGGCCGGAGGCGCCGCCATGAAGGGCGAGAACATCTGCATGGCCTGGTGGAACATTTCGGTGTTGCGGCGCACCTGCTCCTCGACGAGCTGCAGCGGCACCTGCAGGTTCTTGCCGAGCGGCGTGTCGCCGAAGGCCTTGTTGATCTGCTCGCGCATCTGCGCCTGCTGTTCGGTGAAGGCCTGCATGGAGTGTTCGAGATAGCTCGGCACGACCATCTGCATCTGGTCGCCATAGAAGGAGATCAGTTGGCGCAGGAACGAGATCGGCAGAAGCGTGTTTCCGGTCTTCGACTCCTGCTCGAAGATGATCTGCGTCAGCACGGAATGGGTGATGTCCTCGCCGGACTTGGCGTCCTGGACGACGAAGTCCTCTCCCCTCTTCACCATCACCGCCAGATCGTCGAGGGTCACATAGGTGCTCGTGCCGGTGTTGTAGAGACGCCGGTTCGCATATTTCTTGATAACGATCTGGCCTTCATTCTTCGCCATCAGGGTCTCCTCTACCCATCGTCCCGTCTCTATTGTGTTTTTTTGAGAGTATCCGCAAAAGAGCGCCGCTGACAATCTCTTTGTGCGTTGCGGCGACGCAGGTGCGAACTTGGAAGATCGACCTCGAGGATGAAGCTTTTGCGGCAGTGCACATAGGCGTTTGACTTGCGCCCTCCGCTTTGCCAGTCTGCTCGTGTCAGGCAAAGCAAAGATGAGGAAACGTCCCATGAGCACTCCCTCCATCGTCATCGCCAGCGCGGCGCGTACCGCCGTCGGTTCCTTCAACGGCGCATTCGCGAACACGCCCGCGCACGAATTGGGCGCAACAGCCATCAAGGCGGTGCTCGAGCGGGCGGGCGTCGAGGCGGGAGAGGTGGACGAGGTGATCCTCGGCCAGGTGCTGCAGGCGGGCGAAGGGCAGAATCCGGCGCGCCAGGCGGCGATCAAGGCCGGCATTCCGCAGGAGAAGACCGCCTGGGGCATGAACCAGCTTTGCGGCTCCGGCCTCAGGGCCGTGGCGCTCGGCATGCAGCAGATCGCCACCGGTGACGCCGACATCATCGTCGCCGGCGGCATGGAATCGATGTCGATGGCGCCGCATTGCGCCCACCTGCGCGCCGGCGTCAAGATGGGCGACTACAAGATGATCGACACGATGATCAAGGACGGCCTCACGGACGCCTTCTACGGCTACCACATGGGCATCACCGCCGAGAACGTCGCGCGCAAATGGCAGCTGACCCGCGAGGAGCAGGACGAATTCGCGCTTGCCTCGCAGAACAAGGCGGAAGCGGCGCAGAAGGCCGGCCGGTTTGCCGACGAGATCGTGCCCTTCATCGTCAAGACGCGCAAGGGCGACGTCACCGTCGACCAGGACGAATATATCCGCCACGGCGCGACCCTCGATTCCATGGCGAAGCTGCGCCCGGCCTTCGACAAGGAGGGAACGGTGACCGCCGGCAACGCCTCCGGCCTCAATGACGGCGCCGCCGCGACGCTGCTGATGACCGAAGCGGAAGCCGGCCGGCGCGGTATCCAGCCCCTCGCCCGCATCGTCTCCTGGGCGACGGCCGGCGTCGACCCGCAGATCATGGGCACGGGCCCGATTCCCGCCTCCCGCAAGGCGCTCGAGAAGGCCGGCTGGTCGGTCGGCGACGTCCAACTCGTCGAGGCCAACGAAGCCTTCGCGGCGCAGGCCTGCGCGGTCAACAAGGATCTCGGCTGGGATCCGTCGATCGTCAACGTCAACGGCGGCGCGATCGCCATCGGCCATCCGATCGGCGCGTCCGGCGCCCGCGTCCTCAACACGCTGCTCTTCGAGATGAAGCGGCGCGGCGTTTCCAAGGGCCTTGCGACGCTGTGCATCGGCGGCGGCATGGGCGTCGCCATGTGCGTCGAGCGCCTGTAACCGGTCGGCCCGTGTACGGGCTCCTCCGAATTTCGATCATGCGTGAGCGGCCCGGCTTCGGGCCGCACGGGACTGATTTGCCAATTTGAGTTAACCCACGTGGGAGGCGAGCATGAGCAGGGTAGCATTGGTTACGGGCGGGTCGCGCGGTATCGGTGCGGCGATTTCCGTGGCGCTGAAGGCAGCCGGCTACAAGGTGGCCGCGAACTATGCCGGCAATGACGAAAAGGCCCTGGCCTTCAAGCAGGAGACGGGCATTCCCGTCTATAAATGGGACGTGTCGAGCTATCAGGCCTGCGTCGAGGGCATTGCCAAGGTGGAGGCGGACCTCGGACCGGTCGACATCCTCGTCAACAATGCCGGCATCACCCGCGATGCGATGTTCCACAAGATGACGCCGGAACAATGGGGAGAGGTCATCAACACCAATCTCACCGGTCTCTTCAACATGACGCATCCGCTCTGGTCGGGCATGCGCGACCGCGGCTTCGGCCGGATCATCAACATCTCGTCGATCAACGGCCAGAAGGGCCAGATGGGCCAGGCCAACTACTCCGCCGCCAAGGCGGGCGACCTCGGCTTCACCAAGGCGCTGGCCCAGGAAGGGGCGGCGAAGGGGATTACCGTCAACGCCATCTGCCCGGGCTATATCGGCACCGAAATGGTGCGGGCCGTGCCGGAGAAGGTCTTGAACGAGCGGATCATCCCTCAGATCCCCGTCGGCCGCCTCGGCGAACCGGAAGAGGTCGCGCGCTGCGTCGTCTTCCTTGCCTCCGACGACGCCGGCTTCATCACCGGCTCGACGATCTCGGCCAATGGCGGACAGTACTTCGCCTGACCGGAAGGGGGTAGGGTTCTATCGTTCGATAGCCGCCCTTCAAGAGGCCCTGATGCAGGCGTGGTCGCCGGCAAGCTCCGGCAAATACGCGGCCGAGAATCCGGCGCGCGGCCAGTGCGGTGTCACCGCGCTGGTCGTGCAGGACGTCTTCTGTCGACCGCGTCCGTGATGAATCGCTTCCGGTGAATGCCGCCGGCGTTACGAATCCAGCGAATTGCCTGCAATTTGAAGCGCGGCGCCAAAGCGCGTTTCCATCTACATCTTGTGGAGAACAAAAGCGGAAAACGGTGCTGCCGGCGATTCCGCTCCGGGCGCGCCGATCCATCGTGGAACGCCGGCTGGCGATTCTCATTTCGCATTTCGCGGAGTCGGAGCGCGAATCCGGGCTAAAATTTTCCAAACATTCCAGACTCTTGGATTCGGAATCCTTGCGAGCCGCCGGGCCGCCGGCATCGGAACCCGAGGCAAATAGCGGCGGTAGAACAGGCTCGTTGGCTCCGGATTCAGCATCTGGTGCGAATCTGGATATTGAAATCTATATCTAGTCGTGAACATACAGTGAATCGACGAGAGTCAGCGATTCGTCGCTGATTCGTTCCATCGCTGTTCCAGATATTGGGGTGGAGGTTCGAGACGGGGACGCTAGATATGGCCATGGCACCCCGACCGGTTCCCGCGCCCCTTGCGTTTGGCATGGCGCGTGGGCATCTGTTCCCCGCCGGCGCATGAGAGCGTGCCGGCGCACCGCATGCAATCGAAAGCGCTGCAGCGCCTCCTTGTGCGTCTGAAGGGACGCGACGGCGCTGCGGAGACTGCCCGGGATCGATGACCTTGTCCTTTCAATCCATGATCCTGAGCGGCCGCGGCGTGACCGCGGTGCTCGGGCCCACCAATACCGGCAAGACGCACTACGCGATCGAGCGCATGGTCGCCCATGACAGCGGCGTCATCGGGCTGCCGCTGCGATTGCTGGCGCGCGAGGTCTATACCCGCCTCGTCGAGAAGGTCGGCCACCACAATGTCGCGCTGATCACCGGCGAGGAAAAGATCACCCCGCACCGCGCCCGCTACTCGGTCTGCACGGTCGAGGCGATGCCGCGCGAGACGACCGCCTCCTTCGTGGCGATCGACGAGGTGCAGCTTGCCGGCGACCTCGAGCGCGGCCACATCTTCACCGACAGGATCCTGCATCTGCGCGGCCGGGGCGAGACGCTGCTCCTCGGCGCGGCGACGATGCGGCCGATCCTCGAACACCTCCTGCCCGGCATCACCGTCACCGAGCGGCCGCGCATGTCGCAGCTCCTCTATGCCGGCTCGAAGAAGATCACCCGGCTGCCGAACCGTTCGGCGATCGTCGCCTTTTCGGCCGACGAGGTCTACGCCATCGCCGAGCTCATCCGCCGCCAGCGCGGCGGCGCCGCGGTGGTGCTGGGGGCGCTGTCGCCGCGCACCCGCAATGCGCAGGTGGCGCTCTACCAGGAAGGCGACGTCGATTACCTGGTGGCGACCGACGCCATCGGCATGGGGCTCAATCTCGACGTCGACCACGTCGCCTTCGCCCAGGACCGGAAGTTCGACGGCTATCAGTACCGCAACCTCAATCCGGCCGAGCTCGCCCAGGTCGCCGGCCGCGCGGGCCGCCACATCCGCGACGGCAGCTTCGGCGTGACCGGACGCGTCGATCCCTTCGAGGACGAGTTGGTGCACCGGATCGAATCGCACGAGTTCGATCCCGTGCGGGTGCTGCAATGGCGCTCCAAGGCGCTGGACTACTCCTCGCTCAAGGCATTGAAGCACAGCCTTGACGCAGCACCGGCCGTTTCCGGCCTCACGCGTGCGCTGCCGGCCGTCGACCAGCAGGCGCTCGAGCATCTGGCGCGCTATCCGGAAGTGGTGGATGTCGCCACCACGGCCGAGCGCGTCGAAAAGCTGTGGGAAGCCTGCGCCCTCCCCGACTATCGCCGCATCACCCCGGCACAGCATGCGGACCTCATTTCGACCATCTATGCCGATCTCGTTCGCCACGGCACGGTCAACGAGGACTTCATGGCCGAACAGGTCCGCCGCGCCGACCACACGGATGGCGAGATCGACACACTTTCGGCGCGAATTGCGCAGATCAGAACTTGGACCTATGTGTCCAATCGGCCCGGCTGGCTTGCCGATCCGACACACTGGCAGGAAAAGACGCGGGAAATCGAAGATCGGTTGTCCGACGCGTTACATGAAAGGTTGACGAAACGCTTTGTTGATCGCAGGACATCTGTGCTCATGAAGCGCCTGAGAGAGAATGCGATGCTGGAAGCAGAAATCAGTGTGAATGGTGATGTCTTCGTCGAGGGGCACCACGTGGGTCAGCTAACCGGTTTCCGGTTCACATTGGCCTCGGGTAGCGAGGGGTCGGACGCCAAGGCCGTTCAGGGCGCCGCCCACAAGGCGCTTGCGCTGGAATTCGAGGCGCGCGCCGCCCGCTTGCATGCGGCCGGCAACAACGACCTGGCGCTGTCGTCGGACGGTCTCGTGCGCTGGCTCGGCGATCCCGTGGCGCGGCTGGCGGCAAGCGACCACGTCATGCGTCCGCGCGTCATCCTGCTCGCCGACGAACAGCTCCAGGCCAACGCCCGCGAGCACGTGGTCGCCCGCATCGAGCGCTTCGTCAACCACCACATCAGCACGGTCCTGAAGCCGCTCGACGACATTTCCCGCGCGGAGGATCTCGAGGGCCTCGCCAAGGGACTGGCGTTCCAGCTCGTCGAAAACCTCGGCGTGCTTTTCCGCCGCGACGTCGCCGACGAGGTGAAGTCGCTCGACCAGGAAAGCCGCGCGTCGATCCGCAAATACGGCGTCCGCTTCGGCGCCTACCATATCTTCCTGCCCGCGCTCCTGAAGCCGGCGCCGGCGGAACTCATCACGCTGCTCTGGGCGCTGAAGAACGACGGGCTCGACAAGCCCGGCTATGGCGAGCTTATCCCGATGCTCGCCGCCGGCCGCACCTCGGTGGTCACCGACCCGTCCTTCGAGCGCACCTTCTACAAGCTGGCGGGCTTCCGCTTCCTCGGCAAGCGCGCCGTGCGCATCGATATCCTCGAGCGTCTCGCCGACCTCATCCGTCCGCTCCTGCAGTGGAAGCCGGGCACGTCGCCGCGCCCGGACGGCGCTTACGACGGCCGCCGTTTCATGGCCACGACCTCGATGCTGTCCATCCTCGGCGCGACGCCGGACGATATGGAAGAGATCCTGAAGGGTCTCGGTTATCGGGCCGACGTGGCGACGGCCGAGGAGGCCGCGGCCTTCCTCGCGAGCCAGGCCGGCGCGCCGGCCGAGACCGAGGCCGCCGCCGCGACGCCGGCCGAGAATGGTGAGGTGGATGCGGGCAGCGACGTCGATGTTGCCGAAAGCCCGGCTGGCGAAGCTGCGGCTGGCGATGCCGCGACGGCCGACGCGCCTGCCGTAGAGGCTCAGACCGCGGAGGCATCGGCCGCGGAGGCACCGGCCGCCGAGGCGGGCGAGGACGTCGCCGCGACGCCGCCGGAAGCGCCGGCCGAAGCCAGGCCCGTGCTGCTCTGGCGCCCCGGAACGCGCCAGGACAATCAGCGTCAAGGCGGCCGCCAGCACGGGGATCAGCGCCGCGGCGGCCAGCGCCACGGCCAGGCCGAGGCGCGCGAAGGCGGTCGCCGGGCCGGCGCCGCGCACGGCAGGCCGCAGGAGGGCAAGGCGCAGGACGGCCGTCCTGGCGGCCAGCGCAAGGATCGGGCCGACCGGCACGAGCGCGGCAAGCCGGCGGGCGGCAAGTTCGACGCCCGTCCGCCGCGCAAGGAGAAGCCGATCGATCCGGATTCGCCCTTTGCCAAGCTCGCCGCTCTCAAGGAGCAGCTCAAGAAATAGGGAAGGCCCATGGAGAAAGAGCCGCCGTCCGCCCCTGCATCGCGCCAGCGGCTCGACAAGTGGCTGTTCTTCGCCCGGCTCATCAAGTCGCGCTCGCTCGCGCAGAAGGCGATCGAGGCCGGTCACGTCGCGATCAACGGCGAGCGGGCGACGCAGTCGTCGAGCCAGGTCAAGCCGGGCGACACGCTCGAACTGTCGCTCGAGCGGCGCGACCTCGTCGTGCGCGTGCTGCTGCCGGGGTCCAGGCGCGGCCCCTATGAGGAGGCACGCCTCCTCTACGAGGACCTGACGCCCGCCCCAGCCGCCGGCCGGCGCACGCCGTTCGAGCAGGCGACCCGCGACCGCGGCGCCGGACGTCCGACGAAACGCGAGCGCCGCGAAACGGACCGCCTGAAGCCCGGCGTCGGCGGTGACGACGAATAGCGCGGCAAGAGAATGAATTGAGTCGCAGGAATGTGGCGATTCCACCCCCCAACCCTCTCGCCACAAGGGGCCGCCCGCGGGGGCTCGCGGGGAGAAGGAGGCGGAGCGCCGCCGAGCCGATCCGGGGGATAGGGAGCTTGAGCGGGCTATGCTTGCCCCTTCGCCCCGCTTGCGGGGAGAAGGTGCCGGCAGGCGGCTGAGGGGCGGATGCCGCGCTCATTCGCCGGTGCCGATGCACGCCCCTTTCCCCTCGGCAAGGTATTTGAACGCCTCGATCTCAACCAGCGACAGGGCTTGAAAAACTCTGTCCGTTTCGCGACAAATCGCGCATGGTTTATCCTTGCAAAGGGCGGCCAAAGCCTTTACGTGACTAGCCAAGTCAGGTGGCATCCGGGTCTGTTTCGGCAGCTATGCGCGCCGGTCATTCCTAGCATGCACGGACGATCGAGCCTCACCCTTGATTGCCGGCTGCCACCAAATGTGAGCATTGGCTGGAGTACCTCATGACGTATGTCGTGACCGACAATTGCATTCGCTGCAAGTATACGGACTGCGTGGAAGTCTGCCCGGTGGATTGCTTCTACGAGGGGGAGAACTTCCTCGTCATCCATCCCGACGAATGTATCGACTGCGGCGTCTGCGAGCCGGAATGTCCGGCCGGGGCGATCAAGCCGGACACCGAGCCTGGCCTTGATATGTGGCTGAAATTGAACGCGGATTTTGCCACCAAGTGGCCGAATATCACGGTAAAGCGCGAGCCCCTGCCGGAAGCCAAGGAGATGGACGGCGTCGAAGGAAAATACGAGAAGTTTTTCTCTGCCGAGCCCGGGCAGGGCGACTGAGGCGGCGCTGACGGTTCGTTCGTCGCGGCTGACGAGCGAGAACATACGAAGGCCGGAAAGTTGGGGAAATCCCGCCGGCACTTCGCGCCTGCGAGCGCGGTGACTTGATCGTTGCCGTGCAGCAAATTATTGATTTCCGCACTTTTTTATGATAGTTTCATCATACTGATCCACAGAGGGTGCTTTTGCGCGCCCGAAAACCAGCACGAAAGCAAACGATCTCCACCGCGCGGCACCTTTCAGATATGCAACGTACCGTTGCCTGTGACCGCAGCATAAGCTTGTTTGCGCTTCGTTGGACGGACCAGGATGGACCCACCCGGCGGTATCCCCGTCTATCCCGGGCCTGACCGACCCGGCCCCGGCTCATGAGAACCGGGTGCGCACTAGGGAGTGTTTGAAACGAATGACGATCCAGCAGAAAAAATCTTCAACGCGCCAGGGCTTCAAGACCGGTGAATCGATCGTATATCCGGCTCATGGCGTTGGCCAGATTGTCGCGATTGAGGAGCAGGAAGTCGCAGGCATGAAGCTCGAGCTTTTTGTCATCGACTTCGAGAAGGACAAGATGCGTCTCAAGGTGCCGGTCGCGAAGGCCGTGAGCATCGGCATGCGCAAGCTGTCCGAAACCGATTTCGTCGACCGTGCGTTGAAGGTTGTGCAGGGCAAGGCGCGCGTCAAGCGGACCATGTGGTCGCGCCGCGCCCAGGAATACGATGCCAAGATCAACTCCGGCGATCTCATTTCCATCGCGGAAGTGGTGCGCGACCTCTATCGCGCCGAGAACCAGCCGGAACAGTCCTATTCCGAGCGCCAGCTCTACGAAGCCGCTCTTGACCGCATGGCGCGCGAAATCGCTGCCGTGAACAAGATGTCCGAAACCGAGGCCGTCCGCCTCGTCGAGGCCAATCTCAACAAGGGGCCGAAACGCGGCAAGGCCATCGAAGAAGAGGATGCCCAGGACGAAGCCGCCTAACCGGCCTCCCGAGACTCCATCAACAAAGCCCGGCTCATGCGCCGGGCTTTTTTTGTGCGTGCGCAAAGGGCCGCTGCAGCGGTTCCGTGCATATGAGGCACGCTGCAATCCGAAATCGTCATCGTCCGGGGAACTTTTCGAGCCGGCGCACGTTTATCACTCCCGGCAGGTGGGCGTGCGCCTGGGCTGCCGGGCGTTCTTGGTTCTGTGAATTTCCTCACCGTCTCAGGTTCGTACGCTGCGATTTAGGGCGCCCTGCCGTTTCGTCAAGCGGCGCCCGCCATCCCCTCGCCGACGCCCCCAACATGCGCTCGGCCCTTCGAGTTCAATCGTCAACGGCGCCTTGCGCCAGCCACGGAGCGATCGATGAAGACCCTCACTGCAGACAGGCGCATGATCAAGATTGCCATGGACGCACCCTATCTCGAGCGGGACGAGGAACATGCGCTCGCCGAGGCCTGGCGCAACGACAACGACCAGGAGGCCCGCAACAAGATCGCGATGTCGCACATGCGCCTGGTGATCGCGATGGCGGCAAAGTTCCGCAGCTTCGGCCTGCCGATGGGGGATCTGGTGCAGGAGGGGCATATCGGCCTGCTGGAGGCCGCCGCACGCTTCGAGCCGAGCCGCGAGGTGCGCTTCTCGACCTATGCGACCTGGTGGATCCGCGCCTCGATGCAGGACTATGTGCTGCGCAACTGGTCGATCGTGCGCGGCGGCACCAGTTCGGCGCAGAAGGCGCTGTTCTTCAACCTGCGCCGCCTGCGGGCGCGGCTCGCCCAGGGCGACAGGCAACTGACCTCGCAGGCGATGCATGAGGAGATCGCTGCGGCCCTCGGCGTCAGCCTCGCCGACGTGCAGACGATGGATGCCCGCCTTTCCGGCAACGACGCCTCGCTGCAGGCTCCGGTCGGCGGAAGCGATTCGGAGGGCGGGGTCCGGCTCGATTTCCTGGCGAGCGATGCACCCCTGCCGGACGAGCAGGTGAGCGACATGATCGACGGCGAGCGCGCGCGACGCTGGCTCAACATCGCGCTCGAGGAACTCAGCGAACGCGAGATGAAGATCATCCGCGCGCGACGTCTCACCGAAGAGGGCGCGACGCTGGAGGAACTCGGCCTCGCCCTCGGCATATCGAAGGAGCGGGTGCGGCAGATCGAGACGCGGGCGCTCGAAAAATTGCGCGTGGCGCTGAACGCCAAGGCGCCGGCGCTGACGGCGGCGATGCACTAGACATTTTGCAGTCGGGTGGAATCACCTGAGGTCGCACAAATACGGCGAAAACAAACAGATAGAGCGGTGGCGCGAACGCATGTGAGTGCACACCGCCCTAGTTTTCGCCGATCCCTCACCCCGCAAGCCTGTGTGGTACCTAACTCTTTGCAGGACCGGCATGCGGGGGGCGATATGATCGCCCCCGCGCTATACCCCCTGCTCCACGCCCAGTACGCCAAGCAGGTTCCGCATCCGTGCCGTTGCCAGCTCCGGCTTGTCGAGCACATCGGCCCGATCGGCCAGACGAAAGATGTCGGCGTAATGCAGGAGCCCGCGGGCTGATTGCAGGCCGGCCGGCAGGGTGAAATGGCGCTGGTGGCCGTTCAGCCAGGCGAGGAAGACGACGCCGGCCTTGTAATATTGCGTCGGCGCCTCGAAGATCTTGCGCGACAGGGGCACGGTCGGCTCGATCACGCCGCGGAAGGTTGCAAGATCGCCGCCCGCCAGTGCGGCCAGTGCCTTCGAGGCGGACGGCGCGACCGCGTCGAAGATGCCGAGCAGCGCGTGGCTGTACCTCGTGCCGTCGCCCTCGATCAGTTCGGCATAGTTGAAGTCGTCGCCGGTGAAGCAGAGCGCGCCCTCCGGCAGGCCGTTGCGAAGCGCCACCTCCTTGGCATTGTCGAGCAGCGAGATCTTGATGCCCTCGACCTTGGCACTGTTCTCGGCAATGATCGCGAGCACGGTTTCGAGCGCCTCCTCGAAATTCTCCGAGCCCCAATAGCCCTTGAGTTGCGGGTCGAACATGTCGCCGAGCCAGTGGAGCACGACCTTGTCCTTCGCCTGTTCGAGAATGCGGCCATAGACGCGCCGGTAGTCGTCGGCGGAACGCGCCACCCGCGCAAGCGCGCGGCTCGCCATCATGATCGCCCGGCCGCCCTCGCCCTCGACGAAACCGATCTGCTCTTCATAGGCGGCAATCACGTCCTCGATCGACCGGGCGTCGGCGGGAGCCAGATGGTCGGTGCCGGCGCCGCAGGCAAGATCGGCGCCGGCAACGCTCCTTGCCTCGGCAAGCGAGCGGCGGATCAGCTCCTGGGCGGCCGGCCAGGCGAGCCCCATGCCGCGCTGGGCGGTATCCATCGCCTCGGCGATCTTGAAGCCGAGGCCCCAGAGATGGTGGCGAAAGGCCATCGTCGCCTCCCAGTCGATCGCCGGATTGCCCCAGGGGTCGGCGTCGCGCAGCGGATCGGAAACGACGTGGGCGGCGGCATAGGCGATGCGGTTGAACGTCGGAACCGTGCCTGGCCGGGCGATCGGCGTTCCCTGCAGCCGGTATTCTTCGAGCGAGCCATCCCGGCGCGGCAGCATCAGACTGGTCATCGGCGTATCCTCCTCTGTTTGCGGCACCGAATAATTTAGATCGTTCCAAATTTCAAGACAGAAATTGCTTTGCTCCCGCGCCCTCGAGAAAATTGCCCGTGTCGCCTGATGGCCCCTGAAGCTCCGAAGCCATTCCTTCTAACGCTTAGATACCTGAAAACGCCTGATGTTTTTTGCAGTCATCCGTCGTTTCAAGGCGATTCTGCCCGACTGCGACGCATGAAAAAAGTGAACGGCGGCCTCTTGACGAAATTGGAACGTTCCAACTAAAAGGGTGCATAAGCTGAAATTGACCGGTGGGAGAACATTTATGGCGAAGGAGCGGGTGACGGTCGTCGACATTGCGCGCGCCGCCGGCGTGTCGAAGTCGACCGTGTCGCTCGTGCTGCAGGGAAGCCCGCTCGTCAACGAGGCGACGCGGGCGAAGGTGAATGCGGCGATCCGCGAGCTCGGCTATGTCTACAATCGCGGTGCGGCCAACCTGCGCCAGGCGAAATCGAAGATCATCGGCATCGTCGTCAACGACCTGACGAACAGCTTCTTCGCGGAGCTTGCCGTCGGCGTCGACGCGGTGGTGCAGTCCGCCGGCTTCGTCCAGTTCCTCGCCAATACGGGCGAAAAGATCGAGCGCCAGCGCGAGGTCATCGCCTCGATGCGCGAACACGGCGTCTCGGGCCTGATCATCTCGCCGGCGCGCGGCACGGAAGCCGCCGATCTCGCGCCACTCGTCGCGAGCGGCATCCCGGTCGTGCTTGTCGTTCGCGACATTGCCGGCGCCGGCGTTTCTTCGCTGACCTCGGACAATCGCGCCGGCGCGCTGGCTGCGGTGCGGCACCTGATCGAGCGCGGCCATCGGCGCATCGCCTTTCTCGGCGGCTTCGCCGATACGGCCGTCTTCGAGGCGCGCGTGCGCGGCTATCGCGACGCGCTGCGGGAGGCGGGCCTCGACGCAAGCGACGAACTCGTCATCGGCTCGGCTCCGTCGCGTGCCGGCGGGGTTACGGCGATCGAGCAGGCGATGATGCTGGAGGATCGCCCGACCGCGGCGCTCTGCTTCAACGATGCCGTCGCCTTCGGCGTCTGTGACGGCTTGCGCGCGCGGCGCCTCGATCCGGGTCAGGATTTCGCGGTCATCGGCTTCGACGACGTGATCGAGGCGAAGACGGCGGTGCCGGCGCTGACGACGGTCTCGGTCGATCCGCAGGGCATGGGCGAGCGCGCGGCGGAACTGCTGTTGAAGCAGATCAATGCGGGGCGCGCCGAGGCGCAGGCGATCGTCAGTCCGGTGCGGCTCGTCGTGCGCCAGAGCTGTGGCGCCGCCATCGAGCGCAGATTGAAGGAGATTTCGTCATGATACGCTGGGGATTGATCGGCGCGAGCACGATCGCGCGCGAATGGGTGATCGGCGCCATCCGCGCCGCGGGCGGCGAGGTCGTCTCGGTGATGAGTTCGAGCGCGGAGCGGGGCGAGGCCTACGCGGCCGAAAACGGCATCGCCAAGGCCGTCACCGGCGTCGACGAGCTCGTCGGCGATCCGGATGTCGACGCGGTCTATATCTCCACCACCAACGAGCGCCACCACGACCAGGCGCTTGCGGCGATCCGTGCCGGCAAGCACGTGCTTTGCGAGAAGCCGCTGGCGCTGAACTTGAACGACGGCTGCGAAATGGTGCTGACGGCCTGCGAGGCGGGCGTCGTGCTCGCCACCAACCATCACCTGAGGAATGCCGCCACCCATCGCGCCATGCGGGAAGCGATCGCTGCCGGCCGGATCGGCCGGCCGGTCGCGGCGCGGGTCTTCCACGCCGTCTACCTGCCGCCGCATCTCCAGGGCTGGCGGCTCGACAGGCCCGAGGCTGGTGGCGGCGTCATCCTCGACATCACCGTGCACGATGCCGACACGCTGCGTTTCGTCCTCGACGACGATCCGATCGAAGCCGTGGCGATCAGCCATAGCGCCGGCATGAGCAAGGAAGGGCTCGAGGATGGCGTCATGGGCGTGCTCCGTTTCCGCTCCGGCGTCATCGCCCAGTTCCACGATGCCTTTACCACGAAATATGCCGAGACCGGCCTCGAAGTGCACGGCACCGAGGGCTCGCTGATCGGCCGCAACGTGATGACGCAGCGACCGGTCGGAACCGTGACGCTCAGGAACGAAGAGGGTGAAAGCGAGCTGCCGCTCGATCATCACGATCTCTACGAGACGGGGCTCAGGAGTTTCCATGCCGCCATTGAAGGAAACGGCCGCCCCTCGGCCACCGGCGAGGACGGTGTCTGGTCGCTAGCGACGGGCCTCGCCGTCGCCAGGGCGGCGGCCACCGGCACGGCCGTGCAGATCGAGACGGGACTTTGAGGCGCATGTCCGACAGCAAGCATATCTCCCCGGCCGAAGCGGCCGCCTTGATCCCGGACGGAGCCGTCGTTTCGGTCTCCTCCTCCAGCGGCCTCGGCTGCCCGGACCTGATGCTGAAGGCGATCGGCGAGCGCTTCGAGGCGACCGGCCACCCGCGGGACCTGACGACGCTGCACCCGATCGCCGCCGGCGACATGAGCGGCATCAAGGGCGTCGACCACATCGCCAGGAAGGGCCTGTTGAAGAAGATCATCGGCGGCTCCTACCCGTCCGGCCCGTCGAGCGCCGAGCCGCCGCTGATCTGGCAGATGGTCGGCGCCAACGAGGTGGCCGCCTACAACATCCCGTCCGGCATTCTCTTCGACATGCACCGCGAGGCGGCGGCGAAACGGCCGGGGGTGATGACCAAGGTCGGGCTCGACACCTTCGTCGATCCGTCGCGCGAAGGCTGCGCCATGAACGCGGCCGCCGCCGCGGAACCGGTGGTGAAGAAGATTACCTTCGAGGGCGAGGACTGGCTCTATTTCAAGGCGATCGCGCCGCAAGTGGCGATCATCCGCGCCACGACGGCCGACGAGCGCGGCAATCTCACCTACGAGCACGAGGGCGCCTATCTCGGCGGGCTCGACCAGGCGCTTGCCGCCCGCAACAATGGCGGCATCGTCATCGCCCAGGTGAAACGCATCGCCAAGGAAGGCTCGTTCAAGCCGCACGACGTGCGCGTGCCGGGCGTGCTCGTCGACTATGTCGTCGTCGATCCGGACCAGAAGCAGACGACCCAGACGCTCTACGATCCAGCTATTTCCGGCGAGATCTTCCGGCCGCTCGACAGTTTCCGCGTCCCGGAATTCAACATCCAGAAGGTGATCGCGCGCCGCGTCGCCCAGGAGCTCGAAGCGGGCAGCGCCGTCAATCTCGGCTTCGGCATTTCCGCCAATGTACCGCGCATCCTCTTGGAAGAGGGGCTGCACGGCGCCGTCACCTGGGTGATCGAGCAGGGCGCGGTCGGCGGCGTGCCGCTCCTCGACTTCGCCTTCGGCTGCGCGTCGAATGCCGACGCCTTCATGCCGTCGCCCTACCAGTTCACCTATTTCCAGGGCGCCGGCTTCGATGCCTCGCTGCTCTCCTTCCTGGAGATCGACCGCACCGGTTCCGTCAACGTCTCGAAGCTCAGCTTCCGCCCGCATGTGACGGCCGGTGCCGGCGGCTTCGTCGACATCACCGCGCGGGCGAGGAAAATCGTCTTCTCCGGCATGTACAATGCCGGCGCGAAACTCGCCGTCGCCGACGGCCGGCTCGTCATCGAGAAGGAAGGCAAGCTGAAGAAGCTCGTCAGCGCGGTCGAGCACGTCACCTTTTCCGGCCGCCGGGCGATCGAGCAGGGGCAGGACATCACCTATGTCACCGAGCGCGCCGTGATGAAGCTGACGTCCGAGGGCATCGTGCTCACCGAAATCGCGCCCGGCGTCGATCTCCAGACGCATATCCTCGACCAGTCGGAATTCCCGCTGATCGTCTCCGACAGTCTGAAGGTCATGGACGCGGGCCTGTTCCATGAAGCGCCGATCGGCCTGACGCTGCCGGCCAAACCCGAGCGCGAGATCGCGGGAGGCGCAAATGGCTGACGAACGCATCCGCGTTGAGTTCGAGGGTGCCGTCGCGACGATGACCATCGCGCGGCCGGAAAAACTCAATGCCTTCGACATTGACATGCTGAGGGCGCTCGCCTCCGCCTGCGATACGATCGAGTCGAACCGCGTCGTGCGGGTCGTGATCCTCACCGGCGAGGGCAAGGCCTTTTCCGCCGGCGGCGACATCAAGGCCTGGGGCGGCATGGACGCGGCCGAATTCGGGCACGACTGGGTGCGCTTCGGCCACCGCGTCTTCGAGCGCCTGGCGACCTTGCGCATGCCGGTGATCGCGGCCTTGAACGGCCACGCGCTCGGCGGCGGCCTGGAGCTTGCGGCGGCCGCGGACATCCGCATTGCCGAACGCCAGGTGAAGATCGGCCTGCCGGAAACCAGTCTCGGCATGGTGCCCGGCTGGTCCGGCACGCAACGCCTCGTTTCGCGCTTCGGCGCGCAGATCGTCCGCCGCATGGTGCTGGGCGGCGAGATGTTCTCGGCCGACGAGGCGAAGGCCGAAGGTCTCGTCGATGCCGTCGCCGAGACGGGGGCGGTCATGGCGGCGGCGCGGAACTATGCCGCGCGTGTCGCGGCCCGTGGTCCGGCAGCGCTCGAAATATCGAAGCTGATGATCGCTTCGGCGAACGGCGAGGACAAAGGCGCGGCCGTCGAGGCGCTGGGCTCGATCCTTGTCGCCAAGACCGGCGACCTCAAGGAGGGCGTCGCCGCCTTCAGCGAAAGGCGCGAAGCGCGCTTCAAGGGAGAATGGTAATGACCGTACTGGTGAGGCCGAAGCCGCTCGGCGACGACAAGGTCCGCGAGTTCCGGATGCTGATCGACGGCAAGTGGGTCGATGGCGCCGAAGGTGGGACGATCGAACGCGTGGCGCCCGGCCACGGCGTCGTCGTCAGCCGCTACCAGGCGGCGACGAAGGCGGATGCGGAGCGCGCCATCGCCGCGGCGCGGCGTGCCTTCGACGACGGCCCCTGGCCGCGCATGACCGCATCGGAACGCTCGCTGATTCTCTTACGCGCGGCCGACATGATCGCCGCGCGGGCCGACGAGCTCGCCTTTCTCGACGCGATCGAGTCGGGCAAGCCGATCAGCCAGGCGAAGGGCGAACTGGCGGGTGCGGCCGATCTCTGGCGCTATGCCGCGGCCCTTGCCCGCGAGCTCTCCGGCGAGAGCTACAACACGCTCGGCGAAGGCACGCTCGGGGTCGTGCTGCGCGAGCCGATCGGCGTCGTCTCGATCATCACGCCGTGGAACTTCCCCTTCCTGATCGTCAGCCAGAAATTGCCCTTCGCGCTCGCCGCCGGCTGCACCACGGTGGTGAAGCCGTCGGAGCTGACCTCCGCCTCGACGCTCGTCCTCGGCGGAATCCTCGAGGCGGCGGGCGTGCCGGCCGGCGCCGTCAACATCATCGTCGGCACGGGACCGGAGGCGGGCGCGCCACTCACCACTCATCCGGACGTCGACATGGTCTCCTTCACCGGCTCGACCGGTATCGGCCGGCTGACGATGGCGAACGCGGCGCAAACCCTGAAGAAGGTCTCGCTCGAACTCGGCGGCAAGAACCCGCAGATCGTCTTTCCCGACGCGGATCTCGACGCGTTCGTCGATGCGGCGGTCTTCGGTGCCTATTTCAATGCCGGCGAATGCTGCAATGCCGGCTCCCGGCTGATCCTCCATCGCGATATCGCCGAGGAGGTGACGGCGCGCATCGCCAGCCTCTCCGCCAAGGTCAAGGTCGGCGATCCGCTCGATCCCGAGACGCAGGTCGGCGCGATCATCACGCCGCAGCATCTGGAAAAGATCGCCGGCTATGTTTCCGCCGCTGCCGGTGACGGTGCGACGGTGGCCCATGGCGGAAGGCCGCTCGATCTCGGCATCGGCCAGTTCATGGCGCCGACCATTCTCTCGGCCGTCCGGCCGGAGATGGCGGTGGCTCGCGAGGAGGTGTTCGGGCCGGTCCTCTCGGTGCTGACCTTCGAGACGACGGAGGAGGCGGTCCGCATCGCCAACTCGATCGACTACGGGCTTTCGGCCGGCGTCTGGAGCCGCGATTTCGACACCTGTCTCACGATCGGGCGGCGCGTGCGCGCCGGGACGATCTGGATGAACACCTTCATGGACGGTGCTTCTGAGTTGCCCTTCGGCGGCTATCGGCAGTCGGGGCTCGGCCGCGAACTCGGGCGGCACGCGGTCGAGGATTACACCGAGACCAAGACGCTCAACATGCATATCGGCCGGCGCACCAGCTGGTGGATGCCGCGCTGAGGCCGGAGGGGAAGGGATGATTCAGATGGGCTCCCGCCTGCCGGCCAGCGCCTTGAAAGTGCAGGAGATATCCGGCGAAGGGCGATGTCGTCGTAGCCGGCGAAAGGGTGTAACGTCTTGAATCGGGCCGGGCGGCCGACGCCGCAGGCCATGCCGTCCGCAGGAGAGGGCGGCTTAAAAAGGGGCGGAGAAGGTTTCGCCTCGATAACTTGCAAACGGGAGGAAAACGATGCGCAAGTTGATGACGACGACGGCTGTTGCAGCACTGATGTTGGCCGCGACGGCCGTGCGTGCAGCAGAGAACGTGGAAGTGCTGCACTGGTGGACGTCCGGCGGCGAGGCGGCGGCGCTCGACGTCCTGAAGAAGGATCTGGAAAGCAAGGGCATCACCTGGACCGACATGCCGGTCGCCGGCGGCGGTGGCACCGAGGCGATGACCGTGCTGCGCGCCCGCGTCACCTCCGGCAACGCGCCGACGGCGGTGCAGATGCTCGGCTTCGACATTCTCGACTGGGCGAAGGAAGGCGCGCTCGGCAATCTCGACGAGATCGCCGCCAAGGAAGGCTGGGACAAGGTGGTGCCGGCCGCCCTGCAGCAGTTCTCCAAATATGACGGCCACTGGATCGCCGCACCGGTGAACGTCCATTCGACCAACTGGGTCTGGATCAACAAGGCCGCGCTCGACAAGGCCGGCGGCAAGGAGCCGACGACCTGGGAGGAACTGATCGCGCTGCTCGACAAGTTCAAGGAGCAGGGCATCACGCCTGTCGCCCATGGCGGCCAGGCCTGGCAGGACGCGACGATCTTCGACGCGGTCGTGCTCGCGCTCGGCAACGACTTCTACAAGCAGGCCTTCATCGACCTCGACCCGGCGGCGCTCGGCTCGGACAAGATGAAGGAGGCCTTCGACCGGATGACGAAGCTCAGATCCTACGTGGACGACAACTTCTCCGGCCGCGACTGGAACCTCGCCTCGGCGATGGTGATCGAGAACAAGGCCGGCCTGCAGTTCATGGGCGACTGGGCCAAGGGCGAATTCCTGAAGGCGGGCAAGAAGCCGGGTACCGATTTCGTCTGCATCCGCTTCCCGGGAACGCAAGGGTCCGTCACCTTCAACTCCGACCAGTTCGCAATGTTCAAGGTCTCTGACGAGAAGGTCCCGGCGCAATTGCAGATGGCCTCGGCGATCGAGAGCCCGACCTTCCAGTCGGCCTTCAACGTCGTCAAGGGCTCGGTTCCGGCCCGCACCGACGTTCCGGACACGGACTTCGACGATTGCGGCAAGAAGGGCATCAAGGACCTGGCCGAAGCCAATGCCAACGGCACGCTTTACGGCTCCATGGCGCATGGCCACGCCAACCCGGCCGCCGTCAAGAATGCGATCTACGACGTCGTGACCCGCCAGTTCAACGGCGAACTGAGCTCGGAAGACGCGGTGAAGGAACTCGTCGCGGCGGTCGAGGCGGCGAAGTAAGCGACGCGAGGGGGGACACGCCCCTCACCCCGCTGCCGCGACCTTCTCCCCGCTTGCGGGGAGAAGGGGCAAGCGGCGAGCCCGTTGCCACTCATTACCGTCCGGAGGGGACGGAGGCGCTGCGGCATAAACCTTCTCCCCGCAAGCGGGGAGAAGGTGCCGGCAGGCGGATGAGGGGCAGACCCCGCCTAAGAGAAACGATACGGTGGTAACAAACATGGATAGCCGAACCCGGCTGCAGGAGCTTCTGCCGAAGCTCGTGCTCGCCCCTAGCTTCGTCATCGTCCTGGTGTTCGTCTACGGCTTCATCGCCTATACGGGATTCCTGTCGCTGACGGACAGCAAGATGCTGCCGTCCTACAACTTCGTCGGCTTGAGCAATTACAGCCGCCTCTGGGCGCTGCCGCACTGGTGGCGGGCGATCAGCAACCTCGCCATTTTCGCCACGCTCTATATCGCCATCTGCTCGGTGCTGGGCCTGGCGCTCGCGATCCTTCTCGATCAGAAGATCCGAGCCGAAGGATTCCTCCGGCCGATCTATCTCTATCCGATGGCGCTTTCCTTCATCGTCACGGGAACCGCCTGGAAGTGGTTCCTCGATCCCGGCATCGGGCTCGAAAACACCATGCACCTCTGGGGCTGGGAGAGCTTCTCCTTCAACTGGATCAAGGACCGCAACTTCGCGATCTACTGCGTCGTCATCGCCGCCGTCTGGCAGTCGACCGGCTTCGTCATGGCGATGTTCCTGGCGGGCTTGCGCGGCGTCGACAACGAGATCATCAAGGCCGCCCAGATCGACGGGGCGACGACGCCGACCATCTACCGGCGGATCATCATCCCCCTGATGCGGCCGGTCTTCCTTTCCGCCTTCGTCGTCCTCGCCCATCTCGCCATCAAGGCCTATGACCTGATCATCGCCTTGACCGGCGGCGGGCCGGGGCAGGCGACCGAACTGCCGGCGACCTTCATGTATTCCTACACCTTCACCCGCAACCAGATGGCGATCGGCGCCTCGTCGGCGATCATCATGATGGTGATGATCTTCTCGATCATCATTCCCTATCTCTATTCCGAAGTCCGGGGAGGAAAACGCTGATGGGCGCTCCCAGTCCTGACAACGTCATTTCGCACAACCGCCTGACGCGGGCGCTGATCTACCTGGCGCTGATCCTCTTCGCGCTCTACTCGCTGCTGCCGCTCTATGTGATGGTGGTGAATTCCCTGAAGCCGCTCGACGAGATCCGCCAGGGCGGCATGCTGAACCTGCCCGAGACCTGGACGGTCGCGCCCTGGCTATCCGCCTGGTCGACGGCGCAGATCGGCGTGCAGCCGACGGGGCTGCGCCCCTTCTTCATCAACTCGATCCTGATGGTCGTGCCGGCCGTGGCGATCTCGACGATCATCGGCGCGCTGAACGGCTACGTGCTGACCAAGTGGCGCTTCCCCGGGGCGAACGTCTTCTTCGGCATGCTGCTCTTGTCCTGCTTCATCCCGTTCCAGATCGTGCTGATCCCGATGGCGCGCATCCTCGGCATTCTCGGCCTTGCCGGCTCCATCTGGGGGCTGATCCTCGTCCACGTCGTCTACGGCATCGGTTTCACCACGCTCTATTTCCGCAACTATTACGAGGCCTTCCCGACCGAACTGGTGCGCGCCGCGCAGATCGACGGCGCGAGCTTCTTCCAGATCTTCCGGCGCATCCTGCTGCCGTCTTCCGGACCGATCATCGTCGTCTCGGTCATCTGGCAGTTCACCAATATCTGGAACGACTTCCTGTTCGGCGCCTCTTTCTCCGGTCCGTTCTCGACGCCGATGACCGTGGCGCTCAACAACCTCGTGAGCTCGTCGACAGGCGTCAAGGAATACAACGTCCACTTCGCGGGCGCGATCCTCGCCGCCCTGCCAACGCTCATCGTCTACATCGTGTCCGGCCGCTACTTCGTCCGCGGGCTGATGTCCGGCGCCGTGAAAGGATAAGCCCATGTCATTCCTGAAAATCACCAACCTGCGCAAATCCTACGGCTCGCTCGAGATCCTGAAGGACATCAACCTCGAGATCGAGGAGGGCGGCTTCCTGGTGCTCGTCGGCCCGTCCGGCTGCGGCAAGTCGACATTGCTCAACACGATCGCCGGGCTCGAGCCGATCACCTCCGGCGACATCGCCATCAACGGCCGCTCGGTGTCGGGGCTGCACCCGTCGAAGCGCGACATCGCCATGGTGTTCCAGTCCTATGCGCTCTATCCGAACATGACGGTCGCCGGAAACATCGCCTTCGGCATGGAGATCCGCGGCGTGCCGAAGGAGCAGCGCGACAAGGCGATCAAGCAGGTCGCCGACATGCTGCAGATCGGCCATCTGCTCGACCGCAAGCCGAGCCAGCTCTCCGGCGGCCAGCGCCAGCGCGTCGCTATGGGCCGCGCGCTGGTGCGCGAACCGCAGGTCTTCCTCTTCGACGAGCCCCTGTCGAATCTCGACGCCAAGCTGCGCGTCGACATGCGCACCGAGATCAAGCGGCTGCACGGCCGCATGAAGACGACGATCGTCTACGTGACCCACGACCAGATCGAGGCGATGACGCTCGCGACCAAGATCGCGGTGCTGAAGGACGGCGTGCTGCAGCAGTTCGGGACGCCCGCCGAGATCTACAACAACCCCGCCAACATGTTCGTCGCCGACTTCATGGGCTCGCCGGCAATGAACCTGCTCAAGGCCCAGGTCGAGCGCTTCGGCGCCGACCTCGTCGTCACTCTGGCGCGGCCGAACACCGAGCCGCTGAAACTCGCCGTGCCGCATAATGGCGCCCTCTCCGCCTATGCCGGCCGCGAGGTCGTCTTCGGCATCCGTCCGGAGGCGCTGACCGATCCGGATGGGGCCGACCGCAATGCGAGGTTCGTCGCCGAGGGCGATTGCCTGATCGAGGTCGTCGAGCCGGCCGGTTCCGATACCTTCGCGGTCACCCGCCTCGGCGGCAAGGAGATCGTCGCGCGGCTGCGGGCCGACGCCCGCATCGCCCCCGGCCAGACGTCGCGGCTCGCCTTCAACCTCGACAAGGCGGTGTTCTTCGATCCCGAGAGCGAGAAGCGGATCGCATGAGCCAGCCCGATATCGTCATCATCGGGTCGGGAATCGGCGGCGCGACCACGGCGGCGGGCCTTGCCGCCTCCGGTGCCGAGATCCTGATCCTCGAAGCCGGTCATCATATCGAGGACCTGCCCATCAACCGCGACCAGCGGGCGATCTTCCAGCGCGGCCATTTCCGTCCGAAGGAGACCTGGTACGAGGCAGGCGGTCTCGGCTTCAATCCCGGCAACTACTACAATGTCGGCGGCAATTCGAAATTCTACGGCGCCGTGCTCACCCGCTACCGCCGCGAGGATTTCGAGGAGATGCGGCATCGCGACGGCATCTCGCCCGCCTGGCCCTTCCCCTATGACGAGCTCGAGCCCTGGTATTCGAGGGCGGAAGAGCTCTACCAGGTGCGCGGGCGCCTCGGCGAGGATCCGACCGAGCCCGCCCACTCGCGCGACTACGCCTACGCCCCGGTGCCGGACGAGCCGCCGATCGCAAGGGTGCGCGAGCGCCTGCGCGACCTCGGGCTCCACCCCTACTCGCTGCCGCTCGGCATCGATATCGAGCGCTGGCTTGCCAAGGGCAGGACGCCCTGGGACGCGCACCCGAACGCTTTCGACGGCAAAATGGACGCTGAGACCGCGGCGATGACGGTGGCGCTCGAACATCCGAACGTCCGGCTTGCGACCGGCGCGCGCGTGAACCGGCTCCGGGCCGCCCCGGACGGCAAGGCGATCGAGACCGTGCACTACGTCAAGGACGGGACGGAGCACCGCGTCTCGCCGAAGCTCGTGATCCTCTCGGCCGGCGCGGTGCAATCCGCCGTCCTGCTTCTGCGCTCGGCCGACGAGCGCAATCCCGCGGGGCTCGCCAACCGCTCCGACCAGGTCGGCCGCAACTTCATGAATCACAATTCGAGCGCCGTCATCGCGCTCAGCCCCTGGTACCGAAACGATTCCGTCTACCAGAAGACCTTCGGCCTCAACGACTTCTATCTCTCCGACGGAGCCGGCGGCCCGCCGCTCGGCAACATCCAGCTCCTCGGCCGCGTCTCCGGCGCGATCCTGAAGGCGAACATGCCGGCGATGCCGGAATGGCTGTTGAACCAGGTCTCCGCCCGCGGCATCGATTTCTATGCGATGAGCGAGGACCTGCCGTCGCCGGAGAGCCGGGTGATGGTCGACGGCGACCGCGTCGTGCTGAAATGGGTGCGCACCAACTGGCAGGCGCATCTCGACCTCGTCGCCAGGCTGAAGGCGGTCTTGAAGAAGGCGGGCTTCCCGGTCGTGCTTGCCCGCGCCTTCGACAAGCGGACGCCGTCGCATCAGTGCGGCACGGTGCGGATCGGCAATGATCCGGAACAGGCACCGCTCGACGTCCATTGCCGCGCCTTCGACCATCCGAACCTCTTTGTCGTCGACGCGGGCTTCCTGCCGACCTCGGCCGCCGTCAATCCGGCGCTCACCGTCGCGGCGCAGGCGCTGCGGGTCGCCGATCACATCGTGAAAGAGGATTTGCGGTGATGACGGAAAAGACACGCCCCGTCGCGATCGTCACCGGCGGCCGCCGCGGCATCGGCCTCGGCATCGCCCGGGCGCTGGCCGCCGACGGCTTCGACGTCGCCGTCACCGGCGTCGGCGATGCGGAAGGCGTCGCTCCGGTCATTGCCGAACTCGGCGCGCTCGGCGCGCGGGCGATCTTCCTGAAGGCGGATCTCGCCGACCTTTCGAGCCATCAGGCGACCGTCGATGCGGTCGTCGCGCAATTCGGCCGGATCGACTGCCTCGTCAACAATGCCGGCATCGCCTCGGTGGTGCGCGGCGATTTCCTCGATCTGAAGCCCGAGAATTTCGACACGATCGTCGGCGTCAACCTGCGCGGCACGGTCTTCTTCACGCAGGCCGTGCTGAAGGCGATGCTTCGGGCTGAGGCCGATCGGCCCCGTTCGATCATCAACATCACTTCCGTGTCGGCGGCGATGACCTCGCCGGAGCGGCTCGACTATTGCATGAGCAAGGCGGGGCTCGCGGCCTTCAGCCAGGGCCTGGCGCTGAGGCTCGCCGGCACCGGCATCGCCGTCTTCGAGGTCCGCCCCGGCATCATCCGCTCCGACATGACGGCGGCCGTGTCCGGCAAATACGACGCGCTGATCGCCGGCGGGCTGGTGCCGATGCGCCGCTGGGGGGAACCGGACGACATCGGCAACACCGTCGCCGGCCTCGCCAGCGGCAAGTTCGCCTTCGCCACGGGCTCGGTCATCCAGGCGGATGGAGGCCTGTCGATCAGCCGGTTGTAAACTTGTCGGGGGAGGCAGCCCCCTCTCCTCGGGTTTAACCCGAGGACTAACCCACTCCCCGCCTGCGGGGAGAGGGGACGCGGTCGGCGATAGGTCGGGGAGATGGCTAAGGCGGTGCCGCGAGTCCCTTCTCCCCGCGCGCGGGGAGAAGGTGGCGGCAGCCGGATGAGGGGCAAATGCTGAGTATCTGACCGCGCGCAGACGCGTAAGCTTGAGGACGTATGAATGACCTACGACTACATCATCACCGGCGCTGGCCCGGCCGGCTGCGTGCTCGCCAATCGCTTGAGCGAGGATCCGACCGTCAAGGTGCTGCTGCTCGAGGCGGGCGGCGGCGACTGGAACCCGCTGTTCCACATGCCGGCCGGCTTCGCCAGGATGACCAAGGGGGTGGCGAGCTGGGGCTGGAACACGGTGCCGCAGAAGCACATGAAGGGCCGGGTGCTGCGCTATACCCAGGCCAAGGTGATCGGCGGCGGCTCGTCCATCAACGCGCAGCTCTATACCCGCGGCAATGCCGTCGACTACGATCTCTGGGCGAGCGAGGACGGCTGCACCGGCTGGGACTATCGCAGCGTCCTTCCCTATTTCAAGCGCGCCGAGGACAACCAGCGTTTCGCCGACGACTATCATGCCTATGGCGGGCCGCTCGGCGTCTCGATGCCGGTCTCGACGCTGCCGATCTGCGATGCCTATATCCGCGCCGGCCAGGAGCTCGGCATCCCCTATAACCACGATTTCAACGGCAGGCAGCAGGCGGGTGTCGGCTTCTACCAGCTGACCCAGCGCAACCGGCGGCGTTCCTCCGCCTCGCTCGCCTATCTTTCGCCGATCAGAAAGCGCAAGAACCTGACGGTGCGCACCGGCGCCCGCGTCGCCCGCATCCTGCTCGAGGGCAGCCGCGCCGTCGGCGTCGAAGTGGCGACGGCGAAGGGCAGCGAGACGATCCGCGCCGGAAGGGAGGTGCTGGTCTCCTCCGGCGCCATCGGTTCGCCGAAGCTGCTCCTGCAATCCGGCATCGGCCCAGCCGATCACCTGCGCTCGGTGGGCGTCGAGGTGCGGCACGACCTCCCCGGCGTCGGCGGCAATCTCCAGGACCATCTCGATCTCTTCGTGATTTCCGAATGCACCGGCGATCACACCTACGACAATGTCGCCAAGCTCCACCGCACGCTCTGGGCCGGCCTGCAATACGTGCTCTTCCGCACCGGCCCGGTCGCCTCGTCGCTCTTCGAGACCGGCGGCTTCTGGTATGCCGATCCGGATGCCCGCTCGCCGGACATCCAGTTCCATCTCGGCCTCGGATCCGGCATCGAGGCCGGCGTCGCGCGGCTGAAGAACGCCGGCGTCACCCTCAACTCCGCCTATCTGCACCCGCGCTCGCGCGGCACGGTCAGGCTTTCCTCGGCCGACCCGGCTGCAGCACCGCTGATCGACCCGAACTATTGGGAGGATCCGCACGACCGCAGGATGTCGCTCGAGGGGCTGCAGATCGCCCGCGAGATCATGCAGCAGCCGGCATTGGAGCCCTACGTGCTCGCCGAACGTCTGCCGGGCAAGGACGTGAAAACCGGGGAGCAGCTCTTCGACTATGGCTGCGCCAATGCCAAGACCGACCACCACCCGGTCGGCACCTGCAAGATGGGAACGGACGCCATGGCGGTCGTCGACCTGGAGCTCAAGGTCCGCGGGCTCGAAGGGTTGCGCGTCTGCGACAGCTCGGTAATGCCGCGCGTTCCCTCCTGCAACACGAACGGGCCGACGATCATGGTCGGCGAAAAGGGGGCGGACATCATCCGCGGACTGCCGCCCTTGCCGCAGGCGGTGTTTCAGCATGAGCGCAACGACACGCGGCCGCGGGCGCGCGCTGACGTTCGTTGAGACGGCGGCGATGATCCGCCGTCGCCAACCTGTCTCAACGGCGCAGATCATCGCCGTACCGGCGCAAAATTGGTTGCGGCGGCCGAAGGCCGCGTCCAAGGTGCGCACGTTTACGACCTCGAACTTCCGGATTGATTCATGACATCGATCGAGCCGCGCTCCTTCCTGACCTCCCTCTTCGAGACTGCCGTCGCCGCGGCCGATCCTGAAGCCGCCATTCGGGCGCATCTGCCGCAGCGGCCGAAAGGGCGCACGATCGTCGTCGGCGCCGGCAAGGCGGCAAGCCAGATGGCGGCCGCCTTCGAGCGCCTCTGGGACGGACCGCTCGAAGGCAACGTCGTCGCGCGCCATGGCCCGATCGAAGAATGCGAGCGCATCCGGGTGCTGCAATCGGCCCATCCGGTGCCGGACGAGGCAGGCCTCGTCGCCTCCTCGTCGCTCCTCAAGCAGGTCGAGGGCCTGACGGCGGACGACCTCGTCGTGGCGCTCGTCTCCGGCGGCGGCTCGGCGCTGCTGCCGGCGCCGCCGGATGGATTGACGCTCGAGGACGAGATCGCCGTCAACCGGGCGCTGCTTGCCTCCGGGGCGCCGATCTCGGCGATGAACGTCGTGCGCAAGCATGTCTCCAGGATCAAGGGCGGGCGGCTTGCCTTGGCCGCCGCGCCGGCCCGCGTCGTCAGCCTCGTCGTCTCCGACGTTCCGGGCGACGACCCCGCCTTCGTCGCCTCCGGCCCGACCGTGCCGGACCGGTCGAGCCTCGAAGAGGCGCGCGAGATCGTCGCGCGTTATGGCATGGCGCTCCCCGAGCGGGTGATGGCGCATCTTTCCTCCGAAGCCGCGCGCGCACCGCAGCCCGACGATCCCGGCTTTGCCGGCAACGAAATTCACGTGATCGCCTCGGCGAGCGTGTCGCTCGAAGCGGCGGCGGCGCGCGCCCGGGCACTCGGCCTCGAGGCGATGATCCTTTCCGATGCGATCGAGGGCGAGGCGCGCGACATCGGCCGCATGCATGCCGCGCTCGCCCGCGAGGTGGCCTTGCGCGGTCGGCCGTTTGGCAAGCCGGTCGTGCTGCTTTCCGGCGGCGAGACGACGGTGACGATCTCCGGCAACGATTACGGCAAGGGCGGGCGCAACAGCGAGTTCCTCCTGTCGCTGGCGCTCGATATCGACGGAGTTACGGGCATCGATGCGCTGGCAGCGGACACGGACGGCATCGACGGCTCGGAGGACAATGCCGGCGCCTTCGCCGACGGGAAAAGCGTCGCCCGCATGCGCGCGGCCGGCATCGACCCGCGCGCCCATCTCGCCCGCCACGACGCCTGGTCGGCCTTCGCGGCGAGCAACGACCTTTTCGTTCCCGGCCCGACCGGCACCAACGTCAATGATTTCCGGGCGATATTGATCCGGTGATTTGGTTCAGGGCATCGGGTGGAGCAAGACCCCTCCCCAACCAGGTGGGAGGGGCTTCGGTGCGCGCTGCAGCCGCCTGCCATCATCGAGCCGTCCAACCCGTCGAAACGACGAAACTGGGTGGAGACGGTGCCGCAGGCAAGCCCCTCCCACCTGTGGGGAGGGGTGGGGAGGGGCCTTGTCCTGCGATTCACTTGCAGGTATCGAACCGGTTACTTCACCCGCTTCAGCGCGTCGCCGAGGATCGAGACGATCTCGCCGATATGCTGCTTCTCGACGATCAGCGGCGGCGAGAAGGCGATGATGTCGCCGGTGACGCGGATCATCAGGCCGCGCTCGAAGCAATCGACGAAGACGTCGTAGGCGCGCGCTCCCGGCGCGCCGTCGCGTGGGCTGAGCTCGATGCCGGCGATGAGGCCGATGGTGCGGATGTCGATGACGTGCGGCAGGCCGTTCAGCGAATGCATCGCCGCGTGCCAGTCCTCCTGCAGCTCGGCGGCGCGGGTCATAAGGCCCTCGTCGCGATAGATGTCGAGGGTGGCGATGCCGGCGGCGCAGGCGGCCGGGTGGCCGGAATAGGTGTAGCCGTGGAAGAGCTCGATCTGGCCTTCCGGCCCGTGCATCAGCGCGTCGTGCACCTTGCGGCTCGCAAAGACCGCGCCCATCGGGATCGCGCCGTTGGTCAGCCCCTTGGCGGTGGTGACGATATCCGGCGTGACGCCGAAATAGTCGGCCGCGAAGGTGGCGCCGAGACGGCCGAAGCCGGTGATCACCTCGTCGAAGATCAACAGGATGCCGTGCCTGTCGCAGATTGCGCGCAGCCGCTCGAGATAGCCCTTCGGCGGGATCAGCACGCCGGTCGAGCCGGCCACCGGCTCGACGATGCAGGCGGCGATCGTCTCGGCGCCGTGCAGCGCCACGAGCCTTTCGAGGTCGTCGGCAAGCTCGGCGCTATGCTCCGGCTGGCCCTTGACGAAGGCGTTCTTCGCAAGGTCGTGGGTGTGGCGCAGGTGGTCGGAGCCGGCAAGCTGCGGGAAGACGCGGCGGTTGTTGAGGATGCCGCCGACCGAAATGCCGCCGAAGCCGACGCCGTGATAGCCGCGCTCACGGCCGATCAGCCGGGTGCGGGTGCCCTGGCCGATCGAGCGCTGATAGGCGAGCGCGATCTTCAAGGCCGTGTCGACCGATTCCGAGCCGGAGCCGGTGAAGAAGATCCGGTCGAGCTTGGCGCCGGCCGGGCCCGGGGCGATCTCGGCCAGCCGCTCGGCGAAATCGAAGGCGATCGGATGGCCCAATTGGAAGGAGGGGGCATAATCCATCGTCGTCAGCTGCCGCTCGACGGCGGCGGCGATCTGCCGGCGGCCGTGCCCCGCATTGACGCACCAGAGACCGGCGGTGCCGTCGAGGATCGTCCGGCCGTCGATGCTTGTGTAGTGCATGCCCTCGGCCGAGGCGAGCAGGCGGGGTGCGGCCTTGAACTGGCGGTTGGCGGTGAAGGGCATCCAGTAGCTGTCGAGAACCGGGGCGTTGGGCTTGTCGTGGGCGTTCATGGGCAATCCTCCTGTCGGTGAGGCGATTGACGCCATGATTTGGATTTCCGAACAAGTCCTTTTCTGAAGTCGCCTAAGCTATTGTATTTCCTAGATCGTGTTTGGTAGAGTTTCGGTATTCCGAACAAGGTCAACACCGGAGTACGCGATGAGCGTCGATATCGGCAACCGCCTGCGCCATGTGCGGCTGGCGCACAATCTCTCCCAGCGCGAGCTTGCCAAGCGGGCGGGCGTCACCAACTCCACCATCTCGCTGATCGAATCGAATGCCTCCAACCCTTCGGTCGGGGCGCTCAAGCGCATTCTCGACGGCATTCCGATCGGGCTCGCGGAGTTCTTCTCCTTCGAGCCGGAGAAGCCGCGCAAGGCCTTCTATGCGGCCGACGAGCTGGTCGAAATCGGCAAAGGGCCGATCTCCTATCGCCAGATCGGCGACAATCTCTTCGGCCGCAGCCTGCAGATATTGAAGGAGTGCTACCAGCCGGGCGCCGACACCGGCAAGGTACCGCTCGTGCACGAGGGCGAGGAGGGCGGCATCGTGCTTTCCGGCCGGCTGGAGGTAACCGTCGACGACGAGCGGCGCGTCCTCGGGCCGGGAGACGCCTATTATTTCGAAAGCCGCCGTCCCCACCGCTTCCGCTGCGTCGGGCCGGTCCCCTGCGAGGTGATCAGCGCCTGCACGCCGCCGACGTTTTGACCCTGTTCAATAGGCGCAAAGAGACCCCTCCCCAACCCCTCCCCACAAGGGGGAGGGGCTTTGGCGCCTGCTGCGCCCGACTGCCATTTTCCAAGCTCGAGTTCGTTGAAACGGTCCAAAGTAGAGGGGGAGTGGGTGCGGCAGGTTAAGCCCCTCCCCCTTGTGGGGAGGGGTTGGGGAGGGGCTTTTTTCCGCGACTCTTCCGTCTAACTCACGAAAGCCGCGCGCAGGCGGCGGCGATGCGGGTGAGCGCTTCCGTGAGCTCCGCCTCGGACGTCGCATAGGAGATGCGGAAATAGGGCGAAAGGCCGAAGGCCGAGCCCGGGACGACGGCGACGTGGGCGTCGTCGAGCAGATAGGCGCAGAAGTCCGTATCCGTCTCGATCGTCCTGCCGCCGGGCGTCACCCGGCCGAGCATGCCGGCGCAGCCCGAGAAGGTGTAGAAGGCGCCTTCCGGAACCCGGCAATCGAGGCCGTCGATGGCGTTCAGCCCTTTGACGACGAGATCCCGGCGGCGCTGGAAGCTCGCGGTGCGCTCCTTCAGGAAATCCTGCGGGCCGTTGAGTGCGGCGACCGAGGCTGCCTGGCTCACGGATGACGGGCAGGAGGTCGCCTGGCTCTGGACGACGGCCATCGCCTTGATGAGATCGCGCGGGCCGCCGGCATAGCCGATGCGCCAGCCGGTCATCGCATAGGCCTTGGAGACGCCGTTGACGGTGAGCGTGCGTTCTTTCAGCCGCGGCTCGAGCTCAGCCGGCGTGACGAAGCGGAAGCCGTCATAGACGATGTGCTCGTACATGTCGTCGACGAGCAGCCAGACATGCGGATGCTTCAGCAGCACGTCGAGGAGCGGCCGGTAGTCGATAGCGCCGTAGGCGGCGCCGGACGGGTTCGAGGGGGAATTCAACAGCACCCAGCGCGTCCTCGGCGTGATCGCCGCCTCGAGCTTGTCCGCAGTCAGGCGGAAGCCGGACGAGGCATCGCAGGCGATCAGCACCGGCTTGCCTTCTGCGATCTGGACGATGTCCGAATAGGAGGTCCAGTAGGGCGTCGGGATGATCACCTCGTCGCCGGGATTGATCGACGCCATCATGGCGTTGAACAGGATCTGCTTGGCGCCGGTCGCGACCGTGATCTCGTCGAGCTCGTAGGCGAGGCCGTTCTCGCGCTGGAACTTTTCGCGGATCGCCTTCTTCAGTTCCGGCGTGCCGTCGAGGGCCGTATATTTCGTCTCGCCACGCCAGATCGCTTCCGCAGCGGCTTCCTTGACGTGGTCGGGCGTGTCGAAATCCGGCTCGCCGGCGCCGAGAATGATCACCGGCTTGCCCTCGCGCTTCATCGCGCTGGCGCGGGCGCCGATCTTCAGGATTTCCGAAACGCCGATCGAGGCGATCCGCGAGGCGGGCCGAAAGCCCGCCTCCTTGACCGTTGCATTGATGGTCATGGCCGATCCTATTCGATTATTCGATGCCGCCAATCATTCGATGTCGCCAACTATTCAATGTCGAACGAGACGCCCTGCGCCAGCGGCAGAGCCTTCGAATAGTTCACCGTGTTGGTGGCCCGGCGCATATAGGCCTTCCAGGCGTCGGAGCCGGATTCGCGGCCGCCGCCGGTCTCCTTCTCGCCACCGAAGGCGCCGCCGATTTCCGCGCCCGAGGTGCCGATGTTGACGTTGGCGATGCCGCAATCGGAGCCGTCGGCCGCGAGGAAGCGCTCCGATTCCTGCATGTCGCGGGTGAAGATCGAGGAGGAAAGCCCCGCGGCAACCGCATTGTGCTCGGCGAGCACCGCGTCGAAGTCGCTGTACTTGATGACATAGAGGATCGGCGCGAAGGTCTCTTCCAGCACCGGGCCCTCCTGCTTCGGCATTTCGACGAGCGCCGGCTTGACGTAGAAGCCGTTCTCGTAGCCGAGTTCGACGCGTTCTCCGCCGGTGACCACGCCGCCGTGCCCTTTCGCCTCGGCGATCGCCTTCTGCATGTTGTCGAAGGCGGCCTTGTCGACGAGCGGGCCGACGAGCGCGGTCGTCTCCAGCGGGTTGCCGACGGAGACCGACTGGTAGGCCTTCTTCAGCCGCGGCACGAGCTGGTCATAGACGCTCTCATGGACGAAGAGACGGCGCAGCGTCGTGCAGCGCTGGCCGGCGGTGCCCATGGCGCCGAAGGCGATGGCGCGGAGCGCCATGTCGAGATCGGCGGACGGGCAGACGATGCCGGCATTGTTGCCGCCGAGCTCGAGGATGGCGCGGGCGAAGCGCTTGGCAAGCCGCGGACCGACCTCGCGGCCCATGCGGGTGGAGCCGGTCGCCGAGACCAGCGGCACCTTCGGATGGTCGACGAGGACCTCGCCGATCGCCCGGTCGCCGATCAGCACCTGCGACAGGCCTTCGGGCGCATCGCCGAAGCGGGCGATGGCGCGTTCGAGGATCGCCTGGCAGGCAAGCGCGGTGAGCGGCGTCTTTTCCGACGGCTTCCAGACGACCGCATCGCCGCAGACGAGCGCCAGCGCCGCGTTCCACGACCAGACGGCGACGGGGAAGTTGAAGGCCGAGATGATGCCGACGACGCCGAGCGGGTGCCAGGTCTCCATCATCCGGTGGCCGGGACGCTCGGTGGCGATCGTCAGGCCGTAGAGCTGGCGCGAAAGCCCGACGGCGAAATCGCAGATGTCGATCATCTCCTGTACTTCGCCGAGCCCTTCCGACGGGATCTTGCCGGCCTCGATCGAGACGAGCCGGCCGAGATCGGCCTTGACGGCACGCAGTTCCTCGCCGAGCAGGCGGACGAGCTCGCCGCGCTTCGGCGCCGGCACCAGCCGCCAGGCGCGGAAGGCCGCGTCGGCCTTTTCGATCTTCTCCGCGGCCCCTGCGGCCGAGACGGTCTTCAGGCTGGCGATCTGCTCGCCGGTGACCGGGCTGAAGGACGGCATGGCGCCGCCGGTATAGAGATCGCTCGCGACGCCCAGTTTCTCGAGGAGGACGGCCGCCTCCCTGGCGACGTCGACTTTCTTGGCTGCAATGTTCATGTCATCTGACTCCCATCTTGCTTGGGCGGCCTAGCCGAAGCGCGCGCTGCCGAGCTTTCCCGGCGAGGTGAACGTCTTCAGGCCGGCGGCCATCTCTTTCATTTTTTCCGGTGTGTAGAAATCGTAAACTGCCTGGTTGCGGCGGCCGATCGCGTGTTCCGCGCTGAAGCTGCCGTGATACTGCTCGACCGCGACCGCGAAGACCCATTCGCGCAGCCGCTCATCGAAGGTCGGATCGGCCGCAAGCGGACTGTCCTTCGCGACGACCAGGTTGAAATGGACGCCGCCGTCGCCGATATGGCCGAAGTCGCAGACGGTGACGCCCGGGAACTTCTCCGGCATTTCCGCCTTCATATGGTCGCAGAAGGCCATGATGTCACCCCGGCGGAAGGAAAGATCGAAGGCGATCAGCTTGCCGAGGTGCTTGACCCCTTCCGACAACGCGTGGCGCAGCGCCCAGATCTCGTGGGGCGGGCCGACAAAGGCATCGGCGAGCGGCGCTCCTTCCATCTCCCAGATTTCCGCAAGCACGCTTTCGAGGACCGCGTCGAGCGGCTGCTCGCCCTCGCGCGGCGCGGAGGTGCGGGCGATTTCGGCGAGGATCACGTAGTCGGGGATCCTGCCGCCCTGGAACGGGTTTTTGAGCGACGGCACATGGGCGAAGGCTGCGGCGACCGCATTCCTCGACATGCCCTCGAAGGCCGAGAGATAGGCGCCGAGGCGCTCTTCCATGGCGTTCAGGAGCGGCAGCACGTGCGCTCCGCTCGCCGGCACCAGCAGCGCGGTCGCCGCCTGCTTCGGGACGCGCTCGAGATTGAGGACGCATTCGGTGACGATGCCGAAGGCGCCGGACGTGCCGATGAAGAGCTGCTTCCAGTCGACCCCGGTATTGTTCTTGCGCAGCTCCGAGCCGAGGTCGAGCACCGTGCCCGCCGCGTCGGCGAGCACCACCTTCAGCCCCAGCGTGTTGCGGCGCACGTCACCATATTTCAGGAAGCGCGAGCCGCCCGTGTTGGTGGCGATCATGCCGCCGAGACGCGGGTCGGCGCCAAGGTCGATCGGGAAGAACAGGCCGTGCTCCTCCAGGCGCCGGTTGAGGTCGGACAGGCGAAAGCCCGCATCGATGCGGATCGAACGATTGTCGAGGTCGAGCGCGAATTGCCGGGTCAGCCGGTCGAGGCTCAGCACCACCTCGTCGCCGGAACCGTCCGGCGTCGATCCGGAGACGAGACCGGTATTGCCGGACTGCGGGACGAGGGCGATGCCGTTGCGCACGCAATAGGAGACCGCGGCGGAAACCTCCGCCGTCGTCGCCGGGCGCAGGACGGCGGCGGCGCGGCCGCGGTCGTAGCGCGCGCCCACCTCATAGGCTTCCCTGTCCTCGGGGCGCGTGACGACGCCCTTGTCGCCAAGAAGCCTGGTCAGCGCGTCGATATGGTGCTCGTCAATCATCGTCGGCATGTCATTCCGCTGCTACGGCGGCAGTCAGTGCCCTGAGGCAGCTTTCGATCGATGCCTGCTCGATGCCTGCATAGTGGTCGAATTCGTTGAGCACGGCGACGCCGAGGTCGGCCTCGAAGCGCTTCTGGTTCGGGCTTGCGACGAATTCCTGCTGCGCGCCGTCGCCGAGGTTCGACTGGAAGATACCGGCGGCGCTCACCGGAAGGAAGTCCTCGTAGACGATCGGGTCGAACCGAACAAGGCCGTCGGCGATCAGCGAGTCGATGTCGCGGCGGCCGGGAAGCTTCGTCTGCCGGCCCTTTTCCGTCAGAGAATAGCTGAAATAGCCGAGCCCGGCTCGGCGAATTTCCGCCCAGCTGTCCGGGAAGCCCTGGAAGGCCTCCGCCAGGGCGCCCTCGTATGCCCGGGCGTTGGAGCCGTCCGCGGCGGGGCGCACGACCTTGCGCGATTCCTCGAGCAGGCGGTCGTAGAGGCCGCGGCCCTTCGGCGTCAGCGCCAGGCCGCGCTGCTCGATCTCGCCGAAACGCGCCGTGTGCGAGCCGGCCTTCCAGCCGCCGCCGGCATCGCGGAAGGAAACCGGTTCCTCCAGCGCCTTGAAGGAGGTCTGGCGGAGCAGGATCGGGCATTTGCGGGTCGGCGGCCCTTCGACGACCGCCTTGGGGGCGATGCCGTATTCGGGCATCAGCGCCTGCACCTTGTCGATGTCGAGCGTGCGCGGCGTCAGATGATTGATGTGCGGCCCCTTGAAGGAGACGACGTCGGCGACCAGCCGGTGGGCGTCATGGAGCCGCTCGTACATGTCGGCACCGACACTGGCCTTGTCGTGCCAGCGGAAGGTTTCGAGGACTTCCGCCACGAAGCGGTCGGCATCGGCCTTGGCGAGCCCGCCGTCGCGCTCGGCTTTTCCGGTGAGCTCGATCGCGGCCGGAGTGAAGATGCGCCGCTCCTTGAGGATCGCTTCGGCTTCCGCGCGCAGCCGCTCGTCGGCGATGAGATCGAGCCTCAGCAGCGATGTGAAGACGCGGAAGGGGTTGCGCTTCAGCGCCGCCTCGCCGACGGGGCGGAAGGCGGTCGAATGCACCGGCACGCCGGCGGTCGAAAGATCGTAGTAACCGACCGGATACATCCCCATCACGGCGAAGACGCGGCGCATCGTCGAAAGTTCCGCCGGGGTGCCGAGGCGGATCGCGCCGTGGCGTTCCTCGCTGATGCGGTCGAGCGAATCCGTCGCCTCCAGGCGCTCCTTGAGCGTTGCATCGGCCGAAAGCGTATCGGCATTGACCTTGGCCACCAGTTCCATGAGCGTGCCGTAGGCGGGCACCTCCTCGCGATACATCTGGGACATCGCGGCGGAAAAGGCCGAGCGGATATCGTCGGCCGAAACGAAACTATTCTCTTTCACTGGGGCTCGCCTCGCGCTAAGGGTGAAGGACAAGGTCATTCTTAATTCTGATCATATCGGAAGGTGACGGCCTTGGATCGCGCTGCTTCTGACTATGTTGATGCGAGGCCGGAATGAAGTTGAGCCGCCGACTGGTTCCCGACGTGACGACGCTGCAGGCCTTCGAATGCGCGGCGCGCCACGGCAGCTTCACCCAGGCCGCGGCCGAGCTCAACCTGACGCAAAGCGCCGTCAGCCGCCAGATCAAGGATCTCGAGACGCAGCTCGGCGTGCTGCTCTTCGAGCGCGTGCGCCAGCGGGTCATCCTTTCGGAAGCCGGGCAGAAGTTCCTGCCGGAGGTGCGCCGGCTCTTGAGCCAGACCGAGGAACTGATGGTGCGCGCCATGGCGTCGGCCCGCGCCGACTCGAGCCTGTCGATCGCGTCGCTGCCGACCTTCGGCAGCCGCTGGCTGGTGCCGCGTCTGCCGGATTTCCTGCGCCGCCACCCCGGCACCGTCGTCAACATCGCCTCCCGTTCCGAGCCCTTCGACTTCGAGGAGCAGAATTTCGACCTGGCGATCCATTACGGCCAGCCGGTCTGGGCTCGGGCGACCTGCAGCTATCTCTGCAGCGAGATCATCGTACCGGTTGCGAGCCCTCCCCTTTTCGCGGCGAATCCGGTCGCGACGCCGGAGGATCTCGGCGCCCGGCCGCTGCTCCAGCTCGCGACGAGACCCAAGCTCTGGGCGCAATGGTTCGAGGCAAACGGGATCGACAGCCAGGGCGCCTATCGCGGCAACCGGTTCGACCAATTCTCGATGGTGATCGAGGCGGCGACTGCAGGTCTCGGTTTTGCCCTTTTGCCTCGTTATCTGATCGAGCAGGAACTGACGGCAGGCACGCTGCGGATCGTTCTCGACCGGCCGATGCAGACGGAGAACAGCTATTATCTCGCCATTCCCGAAGGCAAGCTCGAGAACCCGATCAGCCACGCGTTCCGGGAATGGATCACCGAACAGGTCGGCTGATCCGGCGCAGGGGAGCCCGGGCAGAGCGCCTGCGAGGTTTCGGCCTGCCGCAGGATCTTGAAACGCGACATGTTTCCCTGAACGGCTTCGAGCCTCGAGGAACCATGCATCAGGAAGGGGCGAACTTGACCAAGCTATCCGTTGAGCCGAGGGAGCGCCGAGGCATGTCCTGCGTCTCCCGTCCCGCGCCCCGACAATTCGCCGGAAGCAGCGCCGGCAATTCTTGCAACCTGCTGACACTACGGCTAAAAAATGCCATCTTCATGCACCACGCGGCCGTGAAATCCAGCGCGCCGCCGGCTTTGCGATCTCCAAGCCCCAGGTCCCCGTCGGCGCCGGCTTCCGCCGGATCCCGCCTCCCGGGACGATAGGGGCGGAAGGAGGACACATGACCGTGTCCAGGAACGCGCCGGCGACGCATGGGCCTTCAGGGGCGCAGCCACTCCGGCAGAACAACGAAAACCGGATCGACCGATCCCGGCTGGAAACAGAACCCGTACCCATGCTTCAACATACAACGCCGTCCAATTCACCGCGCGAACCGGAAGCGAAGCAGATCGACTATAACGATTCGATCCGCTCGACCTATTTCTCGATCGACGAGCTGCGGGGATGTGGTGCAAGCCTCGCCCAGAACGGCATTTCCGCGCTGCCGGGCTTCTTTTCCTTCGAGTTCCGCGCCCGGCATCGGGAGAACGAGAAGGAAATCCTGCGGGTCTACCGGGCGACGGCGGCCGACGTCGAGGCCGGCGCTTCGATCACCCCTGCGGCCGAATGGCTGCTCGACAACCACCATGTGGTGGAGGAGGCGATCCAGGAGGTCCGGCGCGACTTCCCGCGCCGGTTCTACCGGCAATTGCCGACGATCCAGATCAACAGCACGGTCATCCCGCGCACCATGGCGCTTGCCTGGCTCTATGTCGCCCATACCCACAGCACCGTCTCGCGGGAAAGCATCACCGCCATGGTCGAGGGCTTCCAGGAGCACGAGACCTTCAAGATCGGTGAACTCTGGGCGCTGCCGTCGATCCTGCGCTTCGTTCTCATCGAAAACCTGCGCCGGATCGCCATCCGCGTCGAGCGCTCCCGCGGCATGCGGCGAAAGGCGAACGACGTTGCCGACCAGATCATCCGCCTGGGCGACCCGGAAGGGTGCCGGGCGCTTCTGGCCGAATCCGAGGCGCTGGCCGCCGACAACACCTTCATCGCCCAGCTCCTCTATCGCATGCGCGACGGATCGCAGACCTCGGGCGCGGTGATCGGCTGGATCGAGGAGCAGCTCGAGCGGCGCGGCACCGATGTCGAGGAAGCGCTGGTCGCCGAGCAGAACCGCCTGTCGTCGGGCAATGCGACGATGAGCAACATCATCCGCAGCCTGCGCGAGATCGACGACACCGACTGGGCCGTCTGGTTCGAAAGCGTCAGCAAGATCGATGCGACGCTGCGCGAGGGTTCCGACTACGCCGCCCTCGATTTCGGTTCACGCAACAACTATCGCGACACGATCGAGAAGCTCGCCCGCCGCTCCGGCTACAGCGAGCACGAAGTCACCAAGATCGCCATCGAGATGGTCGAGGAAGCCAAGGCGGCCGCCGCCGTCGAGGCGCCGCTGCAGGAGCCGAATGTCGGCTCCTTCCTCGTCGGCTTGCAGCGCAAGGCGCTGGAGAAGCGGATCGGCTATTCGCCCTCCGTGTTCCAGTACCTCATCCGCTTCGCGCGCAGGCTCGACTGGTTCGCGATCGCCGGGCCCAACATTCTCCTGACGATCCTGGCGATGGTCGCCGTCTACGCCTTCGTGAGCCCGATGGACATTCCGGACGGCGCGATGCTGATCATGCTCCTGCTGTTCGCGCTGCCGGCCTCCGAAGGCGCGATGGGTCTGTTCAACACGCTGATCACGCTGTTCGTCAAACCCTCGCGCCTCGTCGGCTACGAATTCCTCGACGGCATTCCGGAGGATGCGCGCACGCTGGTCGTGGTGCCCTGCCTCATTTCCAAGCGCGACCATGTCGACGAGCTCGTGCGCAATCTCGAGGTCCACTATCTCGCCAATCCGCGCGGCGAGATCTATTTCGCGCTCCTGAGCGACTGGGCCGACAGCAAGTTCGAGGAGACGCCCGCCGACGCGGATGTGCTCGATTATGCCAAGCGCGAAGTGGCGTCGCTCGCCTCCCGCTACGCCTATGACGGCAAGACGCGCTTCTTCCTCCTGCACCGCCGCCGGCTCTACAACGAGTCCGAAGGCGCCTGGATGGGGTGGGAGCGCAAGCGCGGCAAGCTGCACGAGCTGAACCTGCTCCTGCGCGGCGACCGCGACACCTCGTTCCTGCCGGGCGCCAACGTGGTGCCGGAGGGCGTGCAATATGTCATGACGCTCGATTCCGACACGCGCCTGATGCGCGACGCGGTCACCAAGCTCGTCGGCAAGCTCTACCACCCGATCAACCGGCCCGTCGTGAATCCGCGGACCCAGGAGGTGGTGACCGGCTACAGCCTGCTGCAGCCGCGCGTGACGCCCTCCCTGACGACCGGCAGCGAGGCCTCCGCCTTCCAGCGCATCTTCACCATCAATCGCGGCATCGACCCTTACGTCTTCACCGTCTCCGACGTCTACCAGGACATCACCGGCGAAGGCAGCTTCACCGGCAAGGGCCTCTATCATGTCGATGCCTTCGAGGCCGCGCTCAAGGGCCGGATCGAAGAGAATGCGGTGCTGAGCCACGATCTGCTCGAGGGCTCCTATGCGCGCTGCGCGCTGGTGACCGATGTCGAGCTCGTCGAGGACTTCCCGACCCGCTACGAGGTCGAGATGTCGCGCCAGCATCGCTGGGCGCGCGGCGACTGGCAGCTCCTGCCCTATATCTTCAGCCCGGCGAACGGCCTGTCGATGCTCGGCCGCTGGAAGATGTACGACAACCTGCGCCGGTCGCTCATCCCCGTCGCCTGGCTCGCGGCTTCGGTCATGGGCTGGTACTACATGGAACCGGCCGAGGCGCTGATCTGGCAGATCGTGCTGATCTTCAGCCTTTTCGTCGCCCCCACCCTGTCGCTTATCAACGGCATCATGCCGCGGCGCAACGACATCGTCGCGAGGGCTCACCTCCACACCGTCCTGTCCGACATCCGCGCCGCCAACGCGCAGGTGGCGCTCAGGATCGTCTTCATCGCCCACAATGCCGCGATGATGGCGGATGCGATCGTCCGCGCGCTCTACCGCACCTTCGCCAGCCGCAAGCTGATGCTCGAATGGCGCACGGCGGCGCAGGTGCAGAGCGCCGGCCACGGTTCCATCGGCGATTATTTCCGCGCCATGTGGACGGCGCCGGTCCTGTCGGTCGTCTCGCTGGCGCTGGCGGCCATCTCCGACACGGGGCTGCCCTACATCGGCATTCCCTTCGCGCTGATCTGGGCGCTCTCGCCCGCGGTGGCCTGGTTCGTCAGCCAATCGGCCGAGACCGAGGACCAGCTCGCGGTTTCCGACGAGGCGATCGGCGAGATGCGCAAGATCGCCCGCCGGACCTGGCGTTATTTCGAGACCTTCGTCACGGCCGAGCAGAACTTCCTGCCGCCGGACAACTTCCAGGAGACGCCGCAGCCGGTGCTGGCCGAGCGCACCTCGCCGACGAATATCGGCGTCTATCTTCTCTCGGTGATGTCCGCGCGCTCCTTCGGCTGGATCGGCTTTGAAGAGACGATCACGCGGCTCGAACAGACCATCGGCACGATCGACCGCATGCCGAAATATCGCGGCCATCTCTTCAACTGGTATCGCACGCGCGGCCTCGAAACGATGGAGCCGCGTTATGTCTCCTCCGTCGACAGCGGCAACCTTGCGGGCCATCTCATTGCCGTTTCGTCCATGTGCCGGGAATGGGCCGAAGCGCCTTCCGCCCATGTCCAGGGCAATCTCGACGGCATCGGCGATGTCGCCGCCATCCTCGAGGAGGCGCTCGGCGAGCTTCCCGACGACCGCAAGACGGTGCGGCCGCTCCGCCGCCTGATCGAGGAGCGCATCGCCGGCTTCCAGAACGCGCTTGCCGCGGTCAAGCGCGAGCACGAATTCGCGTCCATAAGGGTGATCAACCTAGCCGTGCTGGCGCGCGACATGCACAAGCTCGCGGTCAACCTCGATCATGAGGTGCGCAGCGCGCAGAGTGGCGAAATGGCGAAATGGGCGAGCTCGCTGGTCTCGACCTGCGAGGCGCATATCGCCGACGGCGTCTTCGATCTCGGCGCCATCGAGGCGCTGCGCCAGCGCCTGCTGGTGCTCAAGGAACGGGCCCGCGACATCGCCTTCTCGATGGATTTCGGCTTCCTGTTCCGGCCGGAGCGGCGGCTGCTGTCGATCGGCTACCGCGTGCACGCCAACGAGCTCGACGAGGCCTGCTACGATCTTCTGGCATCCGAGGCGCGCCTGACGAGCCTCTTCGCCATCGCCAAGGGCGATCTGCCGACCGAGCACTGGTACAAGCTCGGCCGTCCGATCGTACCGGTCGGCGCGCGTGGCGCGCTGGTCTCCTGGTCGGGCTCGATGTTCGAATATCTGATGCCTCCGCTCGTCATGCAGGAGCGCCAGGGCGGCATCCTCAACCAGACCAACAATCTGGTGGTGCAGGAGCAGATCAACCACGGCCGGCGCCTCGGAACCCCCTGGGGCATCTCCGAGGCGGCGTTCAACGCCCGCGACCACGAGCTCACCTACCAGTACACGAATTTCGGCGTGCCGACGCTGGGCCTGAAGCGCGGCCTCGGGCAGAATGCGGTCATCGCCCCCTATGCGTCGATCCTCGCCTGCATGTACGACCCGAAATCGGCGCTCGCCAATCTGGCAAAGCTCCGGGAGGTCGGCGCGCTCGGCGCCTATGGTTTCCACGACGCCGTCGACTTCACGCCGACGCGCGTGCCGGAAGGGCAGAAATGCGCCGTGGTGCGCAACTACTACGCCCACCATCACGGCATGTCGATCGCGGCGATCGCCAACGTGGTTTTCACCGGGCAGTTGCGCGAGTGGTTCCATGCCGACCCGGTGATCGAGGCCGCCGAGCTGCTGCTGCAGGAGAAGGCGCCGCGCGACATCCCGGTCATGGCCGCCAAGCGCGAGCCGGAATCGCTCGGAAAGGGCCAGGCCGACCTCTTGCGCCCGGAGGTCCGCATCGTCGAGGAACCGCTGCGGGAAGATCGCGAGACGGTGCTCCTCTCCAACGGTCACTATTCGATCATGCTGACGGCGACCGGCGCCGGCTATGCGCGCTGGAACGGCCAGTCGGTCACCCGCTGGAACCCGGACCCCGTCGAGGACAGGACCGGCACCTTCATCTTCCTGCGCGACACCGTCACGGGAGAGTGGTGGTCGGCCACCGCCGAACCCCGGCGTGCGCCCGGCGAAAAGACCCTCACCCGCTTCGGCGACGACAAGGCCGAATTCGTCAAGACCGTCGGCGACCTGACGAGCGAGGTCGAGTGCATCGTCGCCACCGAGCACGATGCGGAGGGCCGGCGGGTGATCCTCTTGAACACGGGCACGGAAGACCGGTTCATAGAGGTGACCTCCTATGCCGAGCCGGTGCTCGCCTATGACGACGCCGACAGCGCACACCCGGCCTTCTCGAAGATGTTCCTGCGCACCGAGATCAGCCGCCAGGGCGACGTGATCCGCGTCTCGCGCAACAAGCGCGGCCCCGGCGACCCGGACATCGAGGTCGCGCATCTGATCACCGACAATGCCGGCAGCGATCGCCACACCCAGGTGGAAACCGATCGCCGGCGCTTCCTCGGCCAGGGCCGCACGCTCGCGGAGGCGGCCGCCTTCGATCCGGGCGCCACGCTGTCGGGGACCGACGGCTTCACGCTCGACCCGATCATGTCGCTTCGCCGCGTCGTGCGTGTTCCGGCGGGCAAGAAGGTGAGCGTCATCTTCTGGACGATCGCCGCGCCGGACCGGGAGGGGATCGACCGGGCGATCGACCGCTATCGCCATCCGGAGACCTTCAACCACGAGCTCATCCATGCCTGGACCCGCAGCCAGGTGCAGATGCGCCATGTCGGGATCACCTCGCAGGAGGCGGCAAGCTTCCAGATGCTCGGCCGCTATCTGGTCTATCCGGACATGCACCTTCGTGCCGACACGGCGACCGTCAAGGCGGGGCTCGCCTCGCAGTCGGCGCTCTGGCCGCTGGCGATCTCCGGCGACTTCCCGATCTTCTGCCTCAGGATCAACGACGACGGCGATCTCGGCATTGCCCGCGAGGCCCTGCGTGCGCAGGAATACTTGAGGGCGCGCGGCATCACCGCCGATCTGGTGGTCGTCAACGAGCGCGCCTCTTCCTACGCGCAGGACCTGCAGCACACGCTCGATTCCATGTGCGAGAACCTGAGGCTTCGGGGCCTCTCCGACGGTCCGCGCCAGCACATCTTCGCGGTCCGCCGCGACCTGATGGAGCCGGAGACCTGGTCGACGCTGATCGCGGCATCGCGGGCCGTCTTCCACGCCCGCAACGGCACGATCTCCGACCAGATCGCCCGCGCCACGGCGCTCTACGCGACCCCGGCGGAAACGGCGGGGGAAGGTACGTCGATGCTGGTGCCGGTGATCGAGGAGCCGGCCGAGCGCGCCGCCGCCCATGTCGACGGCGAAGGGCTGGAGTTCTGGAACGGCTTCGGCGGCTTCGCCGAGGACGGCCGCGAATATGTCGTGCGGCTGCGCGGCGGCGAGTCGACGCCGCATCCGTGGATCAACGTCATTTCCAACGAGCAGTTCGGCTTCCATATCTCCGCCGAGGGCGCGGCCTTCTCCTGGAGCCGCAATTCGCGCGACTACCAGCTGACGCCCTGGACCAACGATGCGGTCGTTAATCGCCCCGGCGAGGCGATCTTCATCCGCGACATGGCAAGCGGCGCCGTGCTGACGCCCTATGCCGCGCTGTCGCGGCGCAAGTCCGTCGTCTTCGAGGGCCGTCACGGGCTCGGCTATTCACGCTTCTTGAGCACCCAGGACGACTTGCAGATCGAGGCGGCGCATACCGTGCATGCCACACTTCCGGCCAAGCTCGTGCGGCTGACGATCCGCAACCGCGGTTCGTCGGCGCGCAAGCTGCGGGTCTACGGCTATGCCGAATGGGTCCTCGGCAACAATCGCGGCCGCACCGCCCCGTTCGTCGTCAGCGAGTGGGACGAGGCGTCGAAGGCGCTCGTCGCCAGCAATCCCTACAGCATCGATTATGCGGGCCGGTCCGCGTTTTTCGCCATTGACGGCGATGTCACCGGCTATACGGCAAGCCGGCGGGAATTCCTCGGCCGTGCCCAAGGCATTCTCGCGCCGAAGGCGGTGCTCGCCGGCGCCGGACTGGCGGGATCGACCGAGGTGGACGGAGACGCCTGTGCGGCGCTTGTGACCGATCTGACGATCGAGCCGGGCGCGGAGCGGCAGGTCACCTTCTTCCTCGGCGACGCCGACAATGCCGATCAGGTGCAGGCGATCCTCGACGAATTGAGGGCGAACACCTTCGATGCGGCACTGGAAGCGGCGCAGGCATTCTGGACCGAGTTCACCGGCGTGGTGAAGGTCGAGACGCCCGACCGCGCCTTCGACCACATGATCAACCACTGGCTTCCCTACCAGAGCCTCGGCTGCCGGATCATGGCACGCTCGGCCTTCTACCAGGCGAGCGGCGCCTTCGGCTTCCGCGACCAATTGCAGGATACGCTCGCCTTCCTCATCCACCGGCCGGGCTCAGGACTCATTAATCGAGATAGAAGCAGCATGTTGCGGCGATGAGGATAGCTGAGAAGAAGGTGTGGGCGCATCGGT
>NZ_LNQB01000070.1 GCF_001651875.1 Sinorhizobium saheli | reverse complement strand
CCTTGTGGCCAAAATAGGGATGCCAACGGTAATGAACCACCAATTCCTGACCGACATGGGCAGAATGAACGGGCAATGGCTCTCGGCAGAAAGTCATGGCTCTTTGCCGGCTCCGATCGAGGTGCCGATCGCGCCGCCTTCATGGCGACACTGATCATGACCGCCAAGCTCAACGACGTCGATCCGCAGGCCTGGCTTGCCGATGTTCTCGCCCGTATTGCCGACACGCCCATTTCCAGGGTCGAGGACCTGCTCCCTTGGAACTGGATGGCATCGTTGGAAGGAGCCGCCGCTGGTAGGGTCAACTCGGGTGATTTGGCCCGCTCCACGCCGACGTATATAGGGACTACCAACTCTCGAGTAACGCATTTTTTTGGGAGAAGCTGACTGGCAAAATGCTGACCGCTACGAAGACAGAAGCAAGACCGTGAATGGAAGAAGATTATGAGTAAAATCGTCGACCTGTCCGCTATATGTGATCGTGCTCAAGGTGTCGCAGAGGGCACCGTGAGCCCCGCGGAAGTCGAGCTAGCGAGGGAAGTTCTTAGGAAAGGAAGCGGCGATATCGCCTCTGCTCTGTATATTGTCGGCTTCTGCGGCAATTCATCAGATGCGGAACTCGTCGAGAATTACATGCATGGCGCGGATCGCCATGTTCACGGGGAACTGGCTCTGAAGGCGCTTTGCAGGTACCTTGGCCTTATAGAGCGTTACCGGTCCCTAGTCCGAGAGCTCATATTATCGGATCGGGACTTGGGTTGGTCAGGGAGCAGAATGGCACCTATTCACCTCGCTGATGTATACTTGGCCAAGTTCCAAGATAACGAGGTGGGTTGTAGACTACTCAATATCTTCTGTGATTTTGCGAATGCATCGCAGCCCGCCGCCCGTTCCGTGCTCGTGAAAATACTAAACTTGCGACAGGCGCTTTCGGACCCTTTCGGGCTCGATTCTGAAGAGTGGAACGCGGATGCCGATGTGATCTTGAGCGCAGCAAAAAAGCGTTTCGAATGCAAAGACGACCCGCGTCGGCGTAAGAAGTTGCTTCACTAGGTGCCGGAGAGCTTGCTTTTGACAGCAGCGATGCCGTCATTGTCCATAACGGAGCCTGAGCAACGGTTTAGCGTACGCTCAGGTAAATGACCTCAGGCACCTGCGGTGCTCACCGGACGGGTACGTTGCAATGGGCATCCGCGAATTCAAGAAACGATTGCGCTTTCTAGCCAACGGTGAGGATTCACTGCCTGGCTACAAGGCAGACGGCTTTCGGGTCATGAACAAGAATATCGAGTTCATGACGGAAACAAAATTCGCGGCCGCGTGGAAGTTTGCGGAAGCAGGTAACAGGGAGGCCTGGGCCAAGCGAAAGCGGGTCCCTGACGTCCGTTGGAGGGCCCACACCTGCTGCTTTGCCGCACAGCGCGCGTTGAAGCTTGAAGGTGATTTCGTCGAGTTTGGTGTAAACGCTGGGCTGCTGTCGATGACAGTTTGTGAGTATCTCGACTTCGGCGCTCTCGATCGGAAGTTCTGGCTGTTTGATACCTTCGCTGGAATTCCCGACGGGGAGATGACTGCCAGGGAAGCAGCGCGAGCGAAGCAGCGGAACGCCGGCATCTACTTTGATGTCTTCGACATAGCAAATCGCAACTTTTCGAAATTCGACAATGCAATTCTGGTTAAGGGATTTCTGCCGAATACGCTTGAAGGTGTGCCGATCGAGAAGATCGCCTATCTCTCGATTGACCTCAATGTTGCGCGATACGAGAAGGAGTGCATCGATCGCGTTTGGGATAAGGTCGTCCCGGGCGCTGCCATTGTACTCGATGACTACGCCTTCATCGGGTGTGAAGAGCAGAATGCCATGTGGAACAAGTTTGCTGCCGTTCATGGGCAGTCAATATTGACTTTACCGACCGGGCAAGGGCTGATGATAAAGCAGTAAGGAACGTTTTGCCTGCGTTCATCATTGAAGCTCTACAATTGGTTATCACAACACCAAGAGGAGACCAAGATGGCAGGCACATCATTCAAGCTCTTTCTCGCAGCGGCGACAATCGCCATGTCGATGACCGCGCCCACGGCAGGCTTTCCTCAAGACTTCGAGCTCTATATCGGTCCCGGCGGCCCACGCTACTACGATGACTATCGTCCACGGTACTATGATGAATACAGACCGCGGCGATATTACCGACAGCGTTATCGGGAACCATATCAATGTACTCCGCGCCAAGCACTTTCTCTCTCTCGGCAGTATCTGCGGAAGCCCAGGATCGGGCGAACAACGAGATACTCCATTGAGGTAAGGGGCATAGGGAGTCGAGGAGAGCGCAATCGCGTTATCTTTGGCGCCGAGCCCGGCTGTCCTCGCATAGGCTAAAAGCTGACAACAGTGCGGTCATTTCTCCAGATTGCAGACAAAGCCGGAGCACAGATAGGGTGTTTTTGTGGTTCCCAGAAGAGGCCGCAGGATCAAGATCAGCGGTAGGTTCCAAAGGATCATGAGATGAACTGCGGCATCGATCCGTCTATCCCCAAACCAAAGGCTGCGCAAGACCAATAGGAGTATGGCCGAGCCCCAAGTGCCGCGCGGCCGAACCTCTGCGACGCGGAATCTGTTGAATATATTCTTGAGGCCGAATTCAGTGTACCTGAAGTAATCATAAGGGGCGTCGTGGAGCGGAAACTGGAACGGAGTTGACACGAATGCTTTGCCGCCGTGTCGGAGTATGTTGTGTATGTTTTCCGCGGCTTTGAAAGGTTCATTCACGTGTTCCATCACCTCGGCGCAGATGATGTAATCGAATGACTCAGGATCAATTTTCGTGTCAGTGATATCGTCGACAACGTCTGGCTTTCGTGCCGGATCAATATCCGTGCTGACGATCTGAACATGTGGGCGCATGGCTTTTTTGATGACATCCATCACTTCGCCACCGGATCCAATGTTGAGCACGCGGCTCCCTTCGGGAATTGCCCGCACGAACTCCGCAAGCATCGCGTTAAGCGGACGGCGTGAGATTCTCTTCGCCGTCCGCTTCATTTTCGATTTGAACATGTTTGTATGGCTCTCTGGTCTCAATCGGAAGTCAAAGAAGCCATAGTCCAGCGGCAATTCCTGTCAAGCGTGGCGCATTCCGCTGCAACCTTCCCCAACAGCAAAGGTGATTCATGAACAACACCGTGCCTCCCGGCGCGGCGATCCTGCTTGACTTCATTCGGGAGACTGAAGTCGGCAGTGGCGGTCGCGCGTCTTATGATGTGATCTATGCCCACAAACAGGACAGCCTGCCGAAGCCGCTGACGGCGATGACGGTGGGGGAGGTGATCGATGCGCAGAAGACGTGGTCCAGGGCGCATGGGTCGAGTGCGGCGGGCGCTTATCAAGTCATGCGGGCGACGTTGGTGGGGCTGTTGAAGGAACTGCCGTCGCTGCACAGAGACGTGCTCTTCGACCCGGCGCTTCAGGACAGCCTCGCCCATCATCTCCTGAACCGCCGCGGCTTTGCCGCCTTCGTTGCCGGTGAGATCGGCCTCGCCGAATTCGCAAAGCGCCTAGCGATGGAATGGGCGTCGTTGCCGGTTCTTGTCGATACCGACGGCGATCGTCGGCGGGTGCGGCGCGGGCAGTCCTATTATGCGGGGGACGGGCGCAACAGGGCGCTGGTGCGGCCGGAGCGGTTCGAGGCGGTGCTTCGCGCAGCCCTGGCTGCCGGCAGCGCACAGGAACGAGAGGCGGGTCGGGCGAGCGAAGCGGCGCCAGGGCGGGCGGCAAGACCGCGCAAGCCGGTTGCGCGCTCCGGCCGCTTCTGGACGTGGCTGTTGACGGCCGGCGGCACCATCGTGACCGCGCTCAAGGAACTGAACCTCGTAGCGCTGGACTGGCGGGTCCAGCTTGCGATCCTGGTAACGATCATCAGCTTTGCCGTTTACGCGATCTCGTCCATGCCGGCGGTTCGCGAGGCTCTGGGACTCAAGCGATGACGCTGTCCCGGGGCCATCTGTTCGCCGGCGCGCTTCTGCTCGCGGCTCTCTCCTGGATCGTGCACGAGATCCGCGCGGACGCCGCACAAGGGGTGCGCAACTCAATCGAAAGGCAAAACAATGAAGCAGCGACGCGCGCTGACGCAAAGCGCCTTGACTATGATGCCTGCTCTTCTGCTGGCGGGTTGTGGAATTTCGGGGCCGGCAGATGTGAGCGGCCTTCGCAACGTCGTAGGCACTGAGCTCGTCGGCGCACGCGGCGCCACGGCGGCCGACCAGCGCCGGATCGACCGCACAGTGGTCGGCCTCTGCGCCGCGTCCGTCTGGACGAGAGCGGAATGTGCGAGACACGGAGAGCGCAGCGATGATTGAGGCCCGCGTTCATCAGCAGCTCGGGACGTTGGTCGCCGAGGTGAAGAACCTGCGCGAGGATCTGCGCCGGTCGGAAGACAGGTCCGACGCGGGCCGCCTGTCGATGACCCGGAGAATGGACGAGCTCGTGGAGCGCATGCGAACGCTCGAGGCATCGATGATGCTCGTCAAGGACGACATCGCCGAGATGAAGCCCGTGACCGAGGACGTGCGCCGGTGGAAGCTGATGGGCATGGGCGCGCTTGGCGTCATCGGCATCGCCGGCGCGGCGCTCGGTGCGACCTTTGCCGACGTTGCGAAACGAGCAGCGATCCTGCTCAAGGCCGGGTGACACCCGCCGCCAATGCGCCGCCAGCCGTCGTTCGGCGAAGCTCAGTCGTCGTCGAAAAGCGGAAAGTCGCGATACCGCCGGTTGACCAGCCGCAGCGACCGGTCCGGCTCGATGACGTAGGTTTCGTAGACGCGGCGGCCGTATTGGTCGATGAACTGATGCGGCACGATGCTGCCCACGGGCGCCTTGGTCAGCCGGGTTCGCGGCTGGCCGCCATAGGTGATGCTGCCGGGAATCGGCTCGAGATAGGGCGAATAGCCGACGGTGGTGGTGGCTTCGCAGCCGCTGAGCAAAAGCAGGGCATAGAGGGCGGGCAAGACATGCTTCATGGCAAACCTCCGCGGCACAGGCTCCGAGTCGCTTATCTATCGCTCGGAAGGTCGTAGTCTATGCGGCGGCTTATCAACCGCAGCGAGCGGTCCTCGTCTATCACATAAGTTTCCGAGACCCGACGACCGAAATCGTCGAAGAAGCGATGCGGTACGATGCTGCCGACCGGCGCCTTTGTCAGCTTCGTTCGCGGTTGCCCGCCATAGGTGATGCTGCCGGGGATCGGCTCAAGGTTAGGTCCGTAACCGACCGTGGGCGTCGATGTGCAGCCGCTGGCCACGAGCACGGCGCAAAGAGTGGGCAAGGCGATCTTCATAGGCGTGCTCCGACAGCGCCCGCATCCATTCGGCTGGGCAAAGTCGCTGCAAAAGGCGGACAATTCTCTCCTTAAATCGGAACCAGTTCAAGGAGGCATCCGGGCGGCCGCGCTTGCGCCGTCGTTTCGATGGTGCGAATCTGCTGCTCCTCGAATGCAGCATCATTCGGCTTCTTCCTTCAACCACGAGCAGCAAGACGAAAAGTTTCGGTATGCCCCCGATAAGTGCGCTTTCTCATGCCACTGCCAAATGCCGGTTCCATCGCGTATGCTTTTCAAGAATGTAGACGCGGCGCCCGCCGGGCGGTATGGACGGACGAGCTAACCTCCATAGGTCTCAAGGTTTTGCGGGAACGTAGTGAATGTCCTGGTCCCACCAGCCGCTGTTTCAGGTGATTGCCCGATGACTGCCGAACAGGCTCTCTCCTTTCTCGTTCTCGGCACCATGATGGTCTTTTTCATATGGGACCGTTTTCGCTACGACCTTGTCGCCTGTTCGGCGTTGATGCTTTCGGTCGCCGTCGGCATCGTCCCCTACGATCACGCCTTTGACGGGTTCAGCGATGACATCGTCATCATCGTCGGTAGCGCATTGATCGTCAGTGCGGGCGTTGCACGTTCGGGCGTGGTCGACGTGGCGATCCAGCGGTTTCTGCCGGATTTGCAGTCGGTCAGGGCACAGCTTGCCCTTCTCGTCATCACCGTCACGGCGCTTTCCGCGTTCATCAAGAACATCGGGGCGCTGGCGATCATGATCCCCGTCGCCTTCCAGTTCGCCCGCCGCTCCAACGTGCAGCCTTCCGTCTTCCTCATGCCGATGGCCTTCGGCTCACTGATTGGCGGGCTGATGACGCAGGTCGGGACGTCGCCGAACGTGGTCGTATCCCGGGTGCGTGCGGACCTGACGGGCGAGAGCTTCACCATGTTCGACTTCACGCCGGTCGGCGCTTCGCTGGCTCTGGTCGGCGCAGTGTTCTTGCTCTTTGCCTACCGGCTGGTGCCGGAGCGCAAGAGTCAGCAGGTCGCGGTGCATCAGGCGATCGAGATCACGGATTATACCGCGGAAGCCGTCGTCCCCGCCGGGTCGCCGGTGATCGGCAGGCCTCTGAGCAACCTGGTCAAGCTCGGCGACGGCGGCGCTGTCGTCATCGCGGTGTTCCGTCGCGGCACGCATCTGGCACCGCTGCCCGATGTCGTTATCGAACTCGATGATGTCCTCCTCCTGGAGGGCGGGCCGGCCGCACTCGACCGCATCGTTTCCCAGGCGAAGCTCAGGATGTCCGGCGATCGGTCGCCGACGCCGAGCGACAAGGCGGGATCGGAAATCGAGGCGATCGAGGCCGTGATCGCGACCGGCTCGCCGCTCATCGGCATGTCGGCGCAGCGCCTGGCGCTGTTCAACAATTACAACGTCAACCTGCTCGCCGTCAGCCGCCAGGGCGAACGGCTGAAGCAGCGGCTCGGCAGCATCAGGCTGCAGGCCGGCGATATCGTCGTGCTGCAGGGAACGCGGCGGGAATTGCCGTCCTTCCTGCAGGACTTCGGCTGCTTGCCGTTGGCCCAGCGCGAAATCCTGCTTGGCACGATCCGGCGCGCGACGGTGCCGCTGTTCGTCCTCGGAGCTGCCATGAGCGCGACCGCCTTCGGCGTCGTGCCGATCTCCGTGGCGTTCTTTGCGGCCGCGCTTGCCATGGTCGTTTTCCGCGTCATTCCGCTGCGCGACGTCTATCGCGCCGTCGACGGGCCGATCCTCGTCATGCTGGCGACGCTGATTCCGGTCAGCGACACCTTGCGCACGACCGGAGGGTCGGATCTCATCGCCCGCTGGCTCAGCGGCATCGCCTCAGGGCTGCCTCCCGCGGGCGCGCTCGCCCTCATCCTCATCGCGGCAATGGCCGTAACGCCCTTCCTCAACAATGCAGCCACCGTTCTCGTCATGGCGCCGATCGCCGCAAGCTTCGCGACGGCGCTCGACTACCGGCCCGATGCCTTCCTCATGGCGGTGGCGATCGGTGCCGGCTCGGATTTCCTCACGCCGATCGGCCACCAATGCAACACTTTGGTGATGGGCCCCGGCGGCTACCGCTTCAGCGACTATCCGCGCCTCGGCCTGCCTTTGTCGATCGTCATCGTTCTGGTTGCCGTGCCGATGCTGATGTGGGTATGGCCGCTTCGGTAACGCGCGCTGCGGTGGCGGTGTTGCCGTCCTCGGTGGAAACGGCATGATCGCTTCCTATGTGAAGAGGAACCCGTCCACCCAAAGGAGGCCCGAGGCGTCGATGATTGACAAGATCGAGATCTGCACGCCGGAAGAGGTGCTGAAGTTCTGGTTTACGGAGCTTTCCTACGACCATTGGTTTACGCCCAATCCCGAAGTCGATCAGCAGTGCGTGCAGCGTTTTCAGGCGTCGCATCTGGCTCTTTCGAGGAAGCTGGACGACGTCTGGCGGGAAAACCCTCGCAACCTGCTTGCCGCCGTCATCCTGTTCGACCAGTTGCCGCGCAACATGTATCGCGGCTCGCCGCTCGCCTTCGCAACCGATTGCCTGGCGCTCAGGGAGGCAAAGCTCGCCGTCGGCACCGGCGCCGACATGGCGGTGCCGACGGAATGGCGCGCGTTTTTCTATATGCCTTTCGAGCATTCCGAGAATCTGACGGACCAGACGATGGCCGTGAAGCTTTTCACCGCGCTCGGCGATGCCAACTATCTCGACTATGCCATCCGCCATCGGGAAGTGATCGAGCGCTTTGGCCGGTTCCCTCATCGCAATGCGATTCTGGCCCGGACGTCGACGCCCGCCGAGGTGCAATACCTCGCCCAGCCGGGGGCGGGGTTTTAGGTCTATCAGTGTTTTGTTGACAAGGGAGGGAACCAATGGGTGTCGGTAAGTTGCCCGTGGGAGGGCGGATGCCGCTGCGGGCGGGTGCGCTTCAAGGTAAGTGCGCAGCCGCTTCTCACCATGGCGTGCCATTGCACGGGCTGCCAGCGGATGACTGCCAGTGCGTTCTCGCTGAGTGTCGCGATCCCGAGCGAGGGTTTTGAAGTGACGGAAGGCGAGCCGGTCATCGGCGGCCTCCACGGCGCGACACGTCATTATTTCTGCCCTTATTGCCTGAGCTGGATGTTCACTCGGCCGGAGGGCATGGATTGGTTCGTCAATCTTCGCGCAACCATGCTTGAGGATGCCTCTTGGTTCACGCCGTTTATCGAGACCTGGACGAGCGAGAAACTGCCTTGGGCGACCACGCCAGCAGTTCATAGCTACGCGGCGGTTCCAGCCCTCGAGGACTATGAAGGCCTGCTGCAGGAATATGCGAGCGGGGCACCGAAGCCGTGACAATCAACGAAGTGGCGGATCGGGTGCATCGATCGAGGTGAGCCGCCGTCGGAAGCGATTTCCCGGCCGGTCGTCTCACTCGCGAGGCCTGTGCCTGTTCGCCGCTCCGGCTTCTCGGCCGTAGAGCAACTTGCGACAGTGCGGGTGCAAATCCATCCGCTTCGGCTTGGCTTTGCATCTTTTTGCCGTGTTGCTTATGCAGACCGGACGATAGCGGCTGCTCGAGCGATTCCGCTGGGCTGCCATTCCGGATTGCAAAGGATATCGCGTTGCATCGCTTTGGAAAGTTGACCGCTCTCTTGATCGCTGCGTGGCTCGCTGCGCTTACGCTCGGTGAAGCCGGACGGGCAGCGGCACAGCAGCCGCAGCCGACCCCGCAGGCAGAGGTCGCCGACCAGGCAGCGGCCGCCTCTCCGGTGCTGCCCCCGGCGGAAGAACAGCTCAAGCAGGCCGAACGTGAACTCAAGCGGCTCATGGATCATGTCGAGGGCGCCAAAGAAGACGACACCCGGCTTGCCGAACTCAAGGTGCAGGTCGATGAGCTTTCCAAGCAGATCATCGCGGCATCAGTCGCGACGCGGCCGCGGCTCGACGAGATAAAGGCCCGACTTGACGAACTCGGCGAGCCGCCGGGCGAGGGGCAGCCGCCCGAAGCGGCGGTCATCGCCGAGGAGCGAAAGCGTCTGCTCGCCGAGCGTGGGGCGATCAACGCCCTTACCGGAAGAGCGGAAAACCTGTCGATCGAGTCGAAGAAGCTCGCCAACGGCATCACTGCCACGCGCCGCGCACTCTTCTCCAACACCCTGTTGAAACACACGGACGTCTCCGCCGCGATGTTGAGCGAGGCGATCACGGCGACCGTCGACGAAAGCAAGGCGCTATGGCGCAGCATCAGCAGTTGGCTGACGTTTGCCTGGAACTACAAGCGCGTACCATTCCTCAGTGCGATCGGTCTTTCGCTCTGCGCGGCGCTGATCTTCCTCGTCGGCAGCTATAGGCTTTTCTCGCCCTTTCTCCTGCGCCATGAGGAAGAGGAGGAAGAGGAGCCCACCTATTTCCGGCAACTTTCGCTGGCTTTCTGGTCGACCCTCATTCCGACCATGGCGCTCACCGCCTTCGGAACGTCCAGCTACTTCTTCCTCAGCACTTTCAACGTTTTGCGCCCGGATATCGCGCCGATCATCGCCGTCACGCTCGGCATGATCGTCGCGCTCTCCTTCGTCACCAAGCTCTCCAATGCCGTGCTTTCACCCAAGCGGTCGAACTGGCGCCTGGTGCGCGTATCGGATCGCGGCGCGCGCAGGCTGATGGCCCCGATTTTCGCCATGGCCCTGGTCAATGGTCTCGACTATCTGCTCGGCAGCATCGGTGAGGCTCTTGGCTCACCGGTGGTGATGACGGTTGCGAGGAGCTTCCTCGCATCGATCATCATCGGCCTTATCCTCATGTCTCTGGCCTGGATCCGTCCGACGCTTCGGCCGGACGAGCCCTTCGATGCGCCCGGTCGTCCCTGGCCTCGCGCCATCTCCCTCTCGCTGCTCTTGATGGGCGGGGCGCTTATCGCCATCGCGCTGTCGGGTTACGTCGGTCTGGCGCGCTTCATTGCCACGCAGATCATCATCACCGGCGCGATCCTGGTGATGGTCTATATCGGCGTCCTGACGGGACGATCGGTGTCCAAGCAGGGCGCCTTCGCCGAGACAATAGCCGGCCGCTATCTGGAGCGACGCTTCAACCTGGAGCAAGTTGCGCTGGACCAGATCGGCCTTGCCGCCGGTCTCGGCATCTATGCGCTCGTCCTGGTCTTTTTTATTCCGCTGATCCTGCTGCAATGGGGCTTCCAGATCGCCGACATCGAAGCCTGGGCCTATCGGCTGGTCACGGAGATACGGATCGGCACGATCACCATTTCGCTGGTTGGGATCCTGGCCGGCGTATTCTTCTTTGCGTTCGGCTTTGTCGCAACGCGCTGGGTCCAGCGTTGGATCGACGGCAACATCATGGCGCGCAGCCGCGTCGACGCCGGCGTGCGCAACTCCATTCGCACCGGCATCGGCTACATCGGTCTCGGGGTTGCCGGACTGATCGGCTTGTCAGCCGCGGGTATCGACCTGTCGAGCCTGGCGCTCGTTGCCGGCGCCCTTTCGCTCGGCGTCGGCTTCGGCCTGCAGAATATCGTCTCCAACTTCGTGTCGGGCCTGATCCTTCTGGTCGAGCGACCTTTCAAGGTTGGGGACTGGATCGTCAGCGGCACGACCGAAGGTTTCGTTCGCCGCATCTCGGTGCGCGCAACCGAGATAGAAACCTTCCAACACCAGTCGATCATGATGCCGAATTCGCTGCTCATCAACGCATCGGTCGGAAACTGGACGCACCGCAACAAGCTTGGCCGTTCGGAAATCGCGGTCACCGTGACCTATGCGAGCGACCCCCGCCGGGTGATCCAGGTCCTGGATGAAATCGCCGCAGCTCATCCCAAGGTCCTCAAGAATCCTGCACCCAATGTCAGTTTCACCGCGTTCGGCGACGAGCGGATGAACTTCGAACTGCGGATCTACGTTGCCGACGTTTTGACGGCGGGGGGGGTGCGCAATGATCTTCGCGTCGCGATCTACGAGCGTTTCCGCGACGAGGGGATCGGCGCGCCGTTCCCGATGAAGATCGAGGATGTGACGCCGGAGGCGGCGCTGCCGGAAGAAACCGACCCTTCGATAGCCCGTGGAGGGGACGGTCGGGAACGAAATGGCAGAGGTCGCTCCTGAGCAAAGCGAGGACGATAGCCGGCGCAGTGGCAGGCGTGGCGACGGCCGTCGATAGCTCCCTGAGCACCCCCAACCCACAGGTCCAAGGACAAAGAACCGAATAACTCGATGCTGTCGCGAGCCTATTTGGACGAGCGCGGCGCCGTGTTACAGCGCGATGCGCTCACATGCGTTCGCGCCACCGCTCTCGGCGTCATGCAATTGCCGCATTTGTGCGACGCCCGGTGATCCACCTGGCTGCAAAATGCTCAACAGCGCCGTGCGTCCTTCAGGACGCACAATGGTCGCTGTAACGCGTTGAATCGGCGCATCGAGCTATACGGGCCGATGCGCCAGCGGCGCGGCGCTTTTGCGGCGATGCGCCGCTGCCAACGATCGCGACAATCCCGGTCATTTGCCAAAGATCATCACGATCGAGGTCAGCGCAAATGGCAGCTTCACTCAGCCGTTAGAGGCCAGCTAATGCCTGAGCGACGGGCGCGACGTGGGGCCATACCTCCAAGGCGCCGCGATAGATCATATCGACTGCAACGTAGAGGATAATTGCCAAGCCGACATAGGCGATCCAGTGGTACCGGCTCAGCAGCCGGGCAATGAAGCTTGCGGCAACCCCCATCAGGGCGATCGAGAGCATCAGGCCGAAGACAAGGATAGTCGGATGTTCGCGGGCTGCACCCGCGACCGCCAGAACGTTGTCGAGCGACATCGAGACGTCGGCGACCACGATCTGCGTAGCGGCCTGCCGGAAAGTCTTCTTCGGTGCATTGGCCGCGTCCAGCCCAGCCTCTTCGTGTCCGCCTGAACGAATTTCGCGCCACATTTTCCAGCAGACCCAAAGCAAAAGAAGGCCGCCCGCGAGGAGAAGGCCGATAATGGCAAGAAGCTGGACCGTGAAGGTGGCAAGTACGATACGAAGCGCGGTGGCAGCGAGAATGCCGACCAGGATCGCTTTCTTGCGCTGTTCGATCGGCAGACCGGCTGCCGCCAAGCCGATAACGACTGCGTTATCCCCGGCAAGCACGAGATCGATGACGATGACCTGGAAAAGCGCCAATAAGCCGGCGGACGTAAGAAGTTCCATAAGCGGTGATCCTTTCCCCTATATCCCCGAAACGCCTGCCGGCGTGGCAAACGCATAAACCGCGAACATTCGGCGGATCAAGGGGCAGCGGCGTCTCACCCAAAATATATTGCGCTGATCGTTCCATCTCCTCGCATGCCGGAACCTGTGCGGGGCCAGGCAAATCGCGCATGGTCCGGGCACCGGGACGGCGGTCGACGGGTCGTCCAGGGCCAGTTCAGCGGACCAGTCATAAAAAGGGAATGCAATTCTTCTTGCTGCCGTTTAGGTTGCTTTGCTGAGGATGCCCGCGAGTTCGTCAAAGGACGAAAAGGTGACTGGCAAAGGGGGGCGGCGCGGTGCGCCGAGGGACAAATGAGGACAGTTTTTGCTGCCTTGTTCTGTAGCATGCTGATCAGCAGTGCGGCGGAGGGCGCGATGGTCACCAACAAAGATGGCGAGACCGCCGTGCTGGTGATCGTCGAGGGCGAGAGCCGGATGGAGGTGGCCATCGATGCCGGCGCGACGGAAATGATCTGCCCGAGCGGCTGCTTCGTCACCGCGCCAAACGGCGACCGCATCGGTCTTCAGGGCGAAGAGACGATGGAAATCGTCAACGGCTCGGTCATAGTGAAGTAGGCGCAAGCCCCTACAGCGCCGCGCATCTTTTCGGGCGCGCGAAGATCGCTGCAGGACTTTGAATTGCCGCACGCCCCTGGCCCTGATGAGGACGTGCAGCACGCGTCTCACGCGTGATGGCCGGTGACGGCCTTCACCAATTCGCCTGTCAGTTGCTGGCTGGTGCAGTGAGAAATGTCGCCCAGCGACAGCATGCCGACCATTCTTTTCTGCTCGTTGATCACCGGCAGGCGCCGGATCTTTCTCGTTTCCATCAGATGAATGGCGTCCTCGACGGACTCGGTGGTGCGGCAATAGACGATGTCCCTTGTCATCACGTCACGGGCCGTGAGCTCGGAGACGTCGTGACCGTTGGCCAAAGCGCGCAGCGTGATGTCGCGATCCGTTACCATCCCGATCAGACGATCGTTTTCGCCGACGGGCAGTGCGCCGATATCTTCGTCTTTCATGATGCGCGCGACCGTGCGCAAATCCGTTTCCGGTCCGATCCAACGCACGCCAGGATGCATAGCTTCTTCGGTTCTCATGGTACCCTCCCACGATCAGCTACAGACCTATTATACGCGAAAAATCGTGGCCAATCGTTGATATCGGCGGCCGAAACGAGAATTCTGCGACCGCAGTCAAGGACGGCCGCGCAGGTGCATAAAGCGATACGGGTACTTCCTTCCGTCGGGCGTGACGCTGGAATCGAATGGTCGTCACGTCAGCTTCCGCCGCCGTTCCAATTCCGCCTCGGTCGGTTGATCGAATTCGAACGACCCCGTGACGACCGGGCCACCGCGGACGTATTTATTGATCGTGACCCCGGTTCCGGAAACTTTCGAGCTGACCAGTTTCAACGCCGCCGGCATGGTCCCACTACCGAATAGTCTTTTGCCCTTTCCGAGTACGAGGGGAAAAAGCGACACGTACATCTCGTCGACGAGATCGTTGCGCAAAAGAGTTTGCAGGAAATCGGTCGACCCTTGCGTCAGCAGATTCGGACCGTCCTCGTCTTTCAGCCCCCTGAGCGCGGCGACCGCATCCATGCCGAGGGTCCGGCTGTTCTGCCAATCGAGCTTCAAATCGGGATTGCGCGTCGCGACGAATTTCGTGATGCGATCGAACAGGGGGCCGATCGGGTCGTCGGCGGCGACATAGGGCCAGTGCGCAGCAAAAATGTCGTAGGTCTTGCGGCCAAGCAGAAGATCAAACGGCTGGGCGAACATCTCGCCCACGGCCTCTCCCATTGTCTCGTCGAAATAAGGGGCGGCCCAGCCCCCGTGGGCAAAACCGCCGACCGGATCCTCGTGCGGCCCGCCAGGCGCCTGCATGACCCCGTCAAGACTCACGAATGCTCCGACGATGATCTTTCTCATTGCGTTCTCCTCGATTGCCACTCAACCTGGTCCAGGACGTTTGACGGCCGCGGGTGCCGACAGGTGTCAGGAAATATTCGCCGCCAATTCGGTCGTAGACGCCTGCGGGGTGTCAGAGCGGGCGCCGTCGCCGTCGGCACCGCATTCACGGAATGGCAAAAATGCTGATCTCGTTGGCGATACCGCGCAGCGTCATGTTGTGCGCCATGGGGTTCAGGCCGCGGTCGGTAAGCAGGCTGGATGCGCGCGGATCGTCGAGCACCGACCCGGTGGCGAAAATCTCACGCGAGGTGGCGAGGTGCTGGACTCGCGAGGCGATGTTGACGGTCTGGCCGAAATAGTCCTGCCTCTCATTGAGATTGACGGCGATGCATGGTCCCTCGTGGATACCGATTTTCAAAAGCAGGTCCTCGCTGCCGCGCTCTTCATTGAGCGCGCGCATAGCGTCGCGCATACGCATCGCCGCGGCGACTGCCCGGTCCGGCGTCGGGAAGGTGGCCATCACGGCGTCGCCGATCGTCTTGACGACGGCGCCCGCTTCGGCGGCGACGATCTCGTTGAGGACCTTGAAATGCGTCCGCACGAGATCGAAGGCGGCGAGGTCGCCGACGCGTTCGTAGAGCTCGGTCGATCCGCGCAGGTCGGTGAAGAGAAAGGTGAGGCTGGTGATCTTCAGCCGCTGGTCCACGTCGAGCGTGTCAGTCCGGTAGATATCGCGGAACGTCTGATTGGAGAGCAGCCGCTTGGCGGTGAGGAACGGCCGCCGGCGGCCGAGCAATGCATGCAGCGCCTCACCCGCCACACAGACCGAGGGGAGCGTGCGCACTTCGGCGTGGTTTTCCACCTGGACACGGATCGGTCCCGGCTGCAGGGTCAGCGTCTCGCTATGGCGGTGCGAACGATCAAAGACGAGCGATAGGTTGCGCCGCTCCTTCGTAGGCTCACCTTTCATGTCGAGGAATTGTGCCGCGTGGGTCACCGGCTCGAAGACGATGACGAATTCGGCCGGAAGCTGCAGCGAGATGACCGCCTTCTCACCCGGTGGCAATTCCAGCGCCTCGAGGACGAATTCGTCGACCTTCGCCTCGTAGTCCCCTTCCGGGAGATCGATGCCCGAACCCCAGTAGATCTGGCGGAAATACTCGGCCGGCGGCAGCGCATGCGGGTTATGGGCCGCGATATGCCGGACCCGCGGGCTGACCGTGAAGGTCACCTCAACCATCTCGTCGAGCGTCGGCTCGTAGCCGGCCGCACAGAGCGCGCAGGTATACTCGGTGCTCTGGACGGTCTTCAGCGAGGTGTTGGCATCGAGCACTCCGCCGCAGCCGGGGCAGAGCACGTTCCATGAAAGTTCGAAAATGCCGAGACGGGAAGCCTGCAGGAAGCCCGCAACCGTCTCCTCCTCATCCAGCCCCTCGGCTGCCGCGAAGGCGAGCGCGTTGATGCGGCAGAGCTTGTGATCGGGCGCATCCCGAACGCGTCGCTCGAATGCATCGACGATCTCCGGCCTCACCGACTGGCGCAGTACTTCGTACAAGGTCTGAGCTTCATTCATGGATGCATTCTATACGGAAATCGAAAGGTGGTCAGCGAAATACGAAGGTCGTGACGAGGGGCCTCGCCAAGGGCCCGGGCGGCGGTCGAAAGACACCTTTCACATTAACACCCGATAAAGCCTTTTGCCCCTAGGATGACTTTCGGGGACACTTTTTTCAGGGCGATCAATGTCATTCTTCGGCGTTTCCGGAATGTACTATTCCGGCGAATCCCTCGGACAGCACCGCATCGTGCTTGCCGAGGACTCCAATCTCTTTGCATCGATGGTTTCGAAGCGGCTGAAGGAGCTGTTCGATATCGACGTGATCGTCTGCCGCGACTACGAGGACCTGCAGTTCTCAGTCGAGAACGCTTCCTTTCCCGCGGCGCTTGCGATCTCCAACATCAATTTGCCTGGCGCTGAGAACGGCGAGGCGCTGAACTACCTGATCGACATGAGCGTGCCGACGATCGTGTTCACCGGCTCGTTCCAGGAGAGCACGCGCGAGGCGATCCTCGCCAAGGACATTGTCGATTACGTCATCAAGGACAGCGTCTTTGCCGTCGACATGCTGGCGGAATCTGTTTGCCGGTTCCTGACCAACCACAAGCATCACGTGCTGATCGTCGACGACAGCCCGACCGCCCGTGCCGTCCTGACGACGCAGTTGAAGCGCTACAATTTTCGCACGAGCTCGGCCGACAGCGGTGCAGCGGCGCTCGCAATCCTCAAGGAAAATCCCGACATCGAACTCGTCATCACCGATTACAACATGCCGGACATCGACGGTTTCGAGCTCACGCGCCGGATCCGTGCGGCGCACGGTCCGCATCAGTTGCGCATCATCGGCGTATCGTCCTCGACGAACCGGCTGCTTTCCGCGCGCTTCCTGAAGGCCGGCGGCAACGATTTTGTCGTTCGGCCCTTCGTCAACGAGGAGTTCTATTGCCGCGTCAACCAGAACCTCGACACTCTCGCCAAAATCAGGACCTTGAGTGTGAAGGCAAAAGTCCCGGCATGAGAGACGACTTGGGACGAAATCCGCCGTCCGGTTGATCTGTTAACGAAATTGCAACCCGCAGGCTTTTCAATCCCCTCAAATGAAGTGGGGAATTTCCGGCCATGCCTGCCGCGCCGAACGGCAACTTCGGTGCGGGCGCGAGCCGGACGTAATTGCATGGTCGGCAAGCGTGACCTTTCTTTCGCAATGCTCTTGGGGCGGTGCCGTCTCAAGCATGGAGCCATGCGGCCGGTAGGTGTTGCGGCTCCCCTGCGTTACCTAAGCGGCAAGGCGCTGAGCTTCGCGGCCGCATGATGCGTTACGGAATTTGATTGCGGCGTCGTACCGCCCGGGTGACGATGCTGCTGGAGGGATGGGGGCCGCAGGGACCGTGAGATTGCGCCGCACGCCAGGAAGGGCGAATGCCGTGCAAAAGCACCGCGACAAGCGTCTGCTGCTCATCGAGGATTCGCGCATGTTTGCGACCGCGCTGAAGCATGGGCTGGAGGTCACGCATGGCCTCAACGTCACCCATTGCGCCTCGCTCAAGGCGGCCAGGGAAGAGCTTGCAGAGGCCGCAGAGGGATTTTCCCTCGTCGTGCTCGACCTGAACCTGCCCGATGCGCCGAATTGCGAGGCGCTGGACCTCGTCCTGCACGAAAGAATACCGGCCATCGTCTTCACGGCCGCATTCAACGACGGCACGCGCGAGACGATCCTCAGCCGCGGCGTGGTCGATTGCATCGTCAAGAACGAGCCGGACTCGATCAATCGCTTGATCGCCGCCGTCGACCGCGCCCTGGCAAATGGCCGGACCACTGTGCTCCTCGTCGATTCCAACCTGGCCTCGCTCCACGACCTCGCGGGCATCTTGCGCGAGCAGCGGATCTCGGTCGTGGAGGCGTCGCGTGGTGACGCGGCTTTGCATGTTATCGATGCGGGGGATGCGATCGATGTCGTCGTGACCGACACCAATCTCGCCGACATGGCCGGAGCGGTCCTGTTGAAGGAGATCCACGATCGGCAAGGTGACGAGGCCATGCCGGTGATCGGTCTTTCGGACGAGGGCGATGCGCGATTGGCGGCGCGCTTCATCGAGGCCGGCGGTGCCGACTTTGTCCGCAAGCCGTTCCTGGAGGCGGAGTTCTGCGGCCGCGTCCGCTACGCCGCCGCGATGCAGAAGCGCATGCAGGCGCTTCGGCGGGTGGCGGCCAGCGATTATCTGACCGGCATATACAACCGCCGCCATTTCTTTCTCACCGGGCCGCGTCTCGTCGATCAGTGTCTGAGGCGCGGCGACGGCACGTCAATCGCCATTCTCGACATCGACCATTTCAAGCGGCTGAACGATACATACGGCCACGAGATCGGCGACATCGTCCTTAAGCATGTGGCGCGACGGATGAAGGCGCTGGTCGGGGAGGAGCACCTTCTCGCGCGCCTCGGCGGCGAGGAGTTCTCGATCCTTTTCAATGGGCTCAGCGTCCGCGAGGCTTTCGCCTTCTGCGAACGGATCCGGCTCGGGCTCGCGAAGTCGAAGATCGTTGCCGACGACGAGGAACTGACGATCACGGTCTCCGTCGGCCTGGCCACGATCGAGGCGCCCGAGTCGTTCGACAACTATCTGCACGCGGCCGACCAGTTCCTCTACATGGCGAAGCATGCGGGGCGGAACCGGGTGATGTCGGAACTCGCTCTGCTCGATGCATTGGCATCGTGACGGCAGTCAAATCGGGCTCGACACTGGAGCAAGCGGGCGGGCGGCATGCGCTCACACGCGTTCGCGCCACCGCTCCCTCTGTTTGTTTTCGACGCGTTTGTGCGACGTCAGGTGATTCCACTCGCCGCAAAATGCTCTGGCGCCCGTCAGCGTACCATCTGCAGGGTAAGCTTGCGTTCGGCGCGCTCTTGCTGCGGCGAACGGTTGTAGAGCTCGCGATAACACTTGGAGAAGTGCGAGGCGGAGACGAAGCCGCAGGCGACGGCGACTTCGACGACGGGCATCGACGACTGGATGAGCAGGTGCCGGGCGCGGTCGAGGCGGATTTCCAGATAGTAGCGCGCAGGCGAACGCCCCATTTCCTGTCGGAAGAGCCGCTCGATCTGGCGGCGCGAAAGATCGGCGCTTTCGGCGATCTCGAGCAGCGAGAGCGGTTCGGAGAGGTTGGCCTCCATGAGCTCGATGATCGAGAGCACCTTGGCATTCTGGACGCCGAGGCGCGCTCTCAGCGGCAGGCGCTGCCGGTCGTGCGGTCCGCGGACGCGGTCGGTGAGGGCCTGTTCGCAGACGCGGTTGACGAGGTTTTCGCCGAAGTCCTGGTCGATCAGGTTCAGCATCATGTCGAGCGAGGCGGTGCCGCCGGCGCAGGTGTAGATGTTGCTGTCGATCTCGTAGAGATCGGCGTAGACTTCAGCCTGCGGGAAGCTTTCGGAAAAGCCCGGCAGGTTCTCCCAGTGGATGGCGCAGCGCTTGCCCGTAAGCAGGCCTGCGGAGGCCAGGACATGGGCGCCGGTACAGAGGCTGCCGACGGCGATGCCACGGTTGTAGACTTCGCGCAGCCATGCGTTCACCGACTTGTTCTGGAACTCTTCGACATAGACGCCGGAACAGACCAGCACCATCGAGGGGCGACTTTCCCCGGCAAGGTACTTGCGTTCATCGGCGAGAGAGGTATTCACCTCGAGAGCAATACCCGCTGACGAAAAGACTTTTTGGCCGTCCGTCGAAGCGAGGCGCCAGATATAGGCGTCATAGCCGAGCATACGGTTGGCAATGCGGAGTGTTTCGATCGCTGCCGAAAAGGGCAGCATGGAAAAGTTAGGCACCAGAAAGAAGACGAGCGAGCGCTTTTTCGTCAGGGGCTTGTTCATGAGACCTCCCAGGCTACGGCCAGCCTATTCGTCGCTTGGAATATAGTGCTCCAGCATGTCTATTTACGACATTGACATGGACAGCCGCGACTGAGAAGGGATTTCGCATTGCGACATGGCGGATTTCCGCCCGCTCGGCGGCTCAGCAGGGATCGTGCGAAAAAGCGACGTTGGACCCGGAAGCCATGACGCTATCTGACAAGAAGCGCGCAAACTCGATCAGGAGTTGTGCTTGCTCGTTCCGTTGCCGCTTTGCCGATTGCGACTTCATTTCCGTTCATCGGACCGATGTCGGTATTTGACAAGATGCGACGCAATGCCGGAGTTTGTCCTTGATCCGGGTCGGTTCAAGAAGACATGCCGTAGTCGATCTTGCCGTCGACGAGACGGATTTGCCGATCCATGCGCGCTGCCATGTCGAGATCGTGCGTCACGGCGATGACCGTCTTGCCGCGTTCGCGCACCAGGCTTTCCAGGATGTTGAAGACCTGTTCGGAGCTATGGCTGTCCAGGCTTCCGGTGGGCTCGTCGGCGAGGATGACCGCAGGGTCATTGGCAAGCGACCGGGCGACCGCCACGCGCTGGCGCTGGCCGCCGGAAAGCTGGTCGGGCCGTTTGTCGATATGTTCGCCAAGCCCCAACGACGCGAGCAACTCCGCGGCCCGCGCGCGGATTTCCGCTCGCCCCAGCCGTCGGAGCCGACGCATCGGGATCTCGACATTCTCGCGCGCGGTGAATTCCGGGAGCAGAAAGTGGAACTGGAACACGAAGCCGAGCGTGGAAAGCCGCGTTGCGGCACGCTCCTGCTCGTTCATGGGCTCGGTGTCGCGGCCGGCAATCCTGAGGATACCGCTGGTCGGGCGGTCGAGCAGGCCCAGGAGGTAGAGCAGGGAGGATTTGCCGGAGCCTGACGGTCCGGTGATGGCGACGAATTCCTTTTCTCCGATCGAAAGCGAGACGTCCCTGACCAGTGTGACGGGGACGGTCTCCGGCAGGATGCGCGTCAGCTTCTCGGTTTCGATGAGCACGCTCATGATGCGCCCCGGATGATGTCGACCGGATTGAGGCCCGCCGCGCGGCGCGCCGGCAAATATCCCGCCACCGCCGCCGAGCTCAGTGCGAAAGCCGATGCGATGACATAGTGAAGCAGGCTCCAGGTGATCGGCAGATGCGTCATCTCCTGGCCCGTCGCGGCGATCTCGAAACGTATCAGCGACAGTGCGTAGGTCATGGCAAGACCGAGCAGCGAGCCAAGCGCGGAACCAGCCGCGCCGATCGCCACGCCTTCGAGGAGGAAAAGCCCGCGCATATCGGCCTCCCGGAAACCGAGAGACTTCATGATGGCGATATCGCGCGCCTTCTCGTGCGTGATGGTGGAGATGATATTGTAGATGCCGAAGCCGGCAACGAGCATGATCGCGCCGACGACCGTGTACATGATGACGTTGCGGATGACGAGCGCCTCGAGGATCGATTCGTTCGCCTCCTGCCAGGCAACGGCCTCGTAGCCAAGTTCGGATTCGGCGCGGCGCGCCACCGATGGCGCAAGGCCCGGATCGTCGAGCTTGATACGAATCTCGTTGATGGCATTCGGCCGCGCAGAGAGGATTTGCGCGTTCTTCAGAAGCACGTAGGCCTCGCCCTCGTCGCGTGCGGTCGTGCCTGTGTGGAACAGGCCGACGATCTTGAAATTGCGTGTCAGACCTTCCGAAGACACCGCGGTAATCGTGTCGCCGAAGCCGGCGCCTAGTCGCGTCGCCATCGTGTCGCCGACGACAATATTGTTGCCGCCCGCGATAAGCGCAGCGAAGCTGCCTTCGACGAAGTCCTCGGCGATGGGCGAGACGGCGAGCTCGCGTTCGGGATCGACGCCGATGATGGCAGCCCCGACCTCGCGGCTGGCATAGCGGATCACGCCTTGCGCCTTGAGGCTGGCTGCGAACCGTCCCGGAACCCAGCTTTCGAGCCAGGCGGTCGCTGCCGTGGGGTTGATGATCCCGCGCCTGTCGTCGCGCGGCCTCAGCCCCGAGATCGCCGCCGTCGCAAACACGTCCTCGGCGGGCTGACGGCGGGGCGTGCGGCGCTCGTCGCTGATGTCGACATGCGGCATAGTGTCGACCATCTGCCTTACGAAATCGTCCTGCCCGCCCTGCATCAGCGCCGCCATGGCGATGGAGAAGCCCACGCCCACCGCGACGCCGAGCACGGCAACGAGCATCTGACGGCCGCGGCCTGTGATATGCGTGGCTGCGATGTCGAAGATGAGGCGCATGTTTCCAGGCTCAGGACCGATCCTGCCGCGACGCGACGGTCACGCGCGCGCCATCGGCGAGGTCGGGAAAGGGTGAGATCACAAGAGCGTCCTCGTCAATGCCGGCCAGCACCTCGACGCCGTTTGTGCCGCGAATCCCGGTGCGGATCACGCGCCGCCGGGCCGTCCCGTCTTCGACGACGAAGACCTCGTTGGCTTCGATGGCGACGGACGGGATCAGGAGCGCGTTCTTCGAGACCCGTGTCACGATATTCACGTCAGTCGACATGCCGATCTTGAGCGGCGTGTCGTCGGGCAGGCGCAGGCGAACGCGATAGGTCTTCGTGACGGAATCGCCTTTCGGCGTGATGCTGTCGACCACCGCCTCGAGATCCTGCCCCGGGAAGGCGTCAGCCCGCAAGAGCGCGCGCTGACCGACTTGAACGCGCGGGATGTCCTCCTCGTTGACCTCCGCGATCACCAGGAGCGGCTTCGGCTCGCCGACCCAGACAAGGACCGTTCCCAGTTCGGCGACTTCGCCTACCTCGCCATCCTGCCTCAGCACGACGCCGGGGGCCGGCGCTCGCAATACGTAGGTTTCCAGGCGCGCCTTCTGCCCGGCAATCAGCGCCTCGATCTGCAAGAGCTCGGCGCGAGCGCGGTCGAGCGCCTGCTGGCTGGTCACATTCCGTCCGGCAAGCACGGAGAGGCGCCGGTACTCTTCCTGCGCCAGGGCTCGCCGCGCTTCGAGTTCGCCCAGTGTGGCCCGCACCTGGCTGTCGTCGAGCCGGGCAAGCACGTCGCCGCGCGCGACCCTCGACCCCTCGCAGTCGCATTGCTCCACGATCCTGTCGCGGACGACAGGCGCCACCTTGGCCCAGGTCCGCGGCTCGACGCTGCCGCTCGCATAGACGATTTGCGCCGCATCACCGCGTGACGCCCGCACGACCGAGACTTCCGTCGGCCTCCAGGCGAGCCATGCCGTCGAACCGGCGACCGCCGCAAGACCGAGGACGCCTACCATCCAGCGTGCGAGCCGCACGTACCACTCCCTAAGCACTTATACCCGGTGAACCTATAGCATTAGACCGACCGTCGGTCTATTATCCAGGTCAAACGCGCCGGTAACGAGTTGGTTCCGATCCGCTCGTCACGCTCATCACGCGCCGGCAAGCCACACTCAGAGCGGGATGCGCTCACATGCGTTCGCACCACCGCTCTATCTGTTTGTTTTGACGCATTTGTACTACGTCGGGTGTTTCCACCCGACTGCAAAATGCTCTAGGGAAACCGCCTTGGCCCGAGTGATAAAGTCGCCTGAGATTCGATCCGCCGAGCTTCTCGATTGTGCCCAGCGGCTTTTCTTCGCGAATGGCTACGACAACACGACGGTGAACGACATCATTCGCGAAGCCGGCGTGTCGAAAGGCGCGTTCTATCATTACTTTGCCTCGAAGGAGGCGCTTCTCGAGGCGCTTGCGGTGCGTCTGGCGAGCGACAGCATCACGGCGCTGCGGCCCGTGCTCGACGACCCGTCGCTCGACGCGGTCGGCCGGCTCAACGCCCTCATGGCCGGATCGCGGCGGTTGAACGTGGAACTGGCGCCGCAGCTGCACAGCACCTTCGACGTCCTCTTCCGCCCGGAAAACGTCGTGCTCTTTCACAAGATCGACGAAACGGTCAGGGAAATCGCTGCGCCGCTTATTTGCGCAATCCTCGAAAGGGGCAGCGAGGAAGGGCTTTTCGACATTCCGGATCCGCGAGCCTTTGCCGACATGCTTCTGCAACTGCGGCTGACGTTCCGGGAAGTGATGCACAAGGCGTTGCGCCGGGCCGAGGAGGGGGATCTCGACGAAGCGGCTGAATTGCTGGACGAGCGGCTCCGGCTCTACGGCGTGGCGATCGATCGGCTCCTGAAGTTGCCCGATGGGACGATCAAGGTCGCGGAACACGGCTTTGCGCGCGCATTCCTCGAGGCCGGTCCCTCGAAACGTTGATGCCGTAATCTCGTCAAAGGGCGGAAAATGCGCCCACCAAAACAAGAAGGGCACTCCGTCGACCGGAATGCCCTTCAGAGGCTCGCTATGCGGTCAATGCCGGGAGGACGGCATTTGGGGGAGCCTTTACTCATTGTTCCGTCTTGTGCACCGCATCATCGACGGAGGGGAAGCCGATGTCCTTCAGCGTGTCGTAGGAGAGGTTCTCCAGAACGCGTTCGTTGCGATGCCGCTTCCAAGCGGCCCAGGCGCGGGCGCGCAGGCTGAAAAGACCGGGCAGTGCCGAGTGGCCCTGGCTCGATGCGGAGGATGAATGCTGGTTCGTAGACATTGCTGGTTCCTTCTGAGTTTTTCAAAAGGTCGCGACCATGGATTGTATATGGCGCAACGCGATTGATCATTCAAACGAATATGTTTGATCTTTTTCATCAAACATCGTGATCTGTTTTCGCCGCACTAGTCGCTTCTAGCGGATGGCGGTATCGGCTGCTGTTCCGGCTGTAACAGGTCGTTGCGAACCCGCGCCGGCAGTTTCGCCAATTGGCGGCGGGTTTCCACCCGATTCCTGACGACGTTGTCGGCGCGCCTTCGGTCGGCGACACGATCGATCAGCGAGCGGGCGCGCGCGAGCATCGCAAGAACCATGTCGCCATCGTCGCCGGAGCGGGGCAGGGCAGAGGCCGCGCCCGCGCCCTGGAGCCGCCGTCCGACGCCGGTACCGCCGTGGATCAATGTCAGAGTGGACATGGCCTTCTCCTTGCCCTGGGTTCGGACGGTTCGGCATCTGCCTCGCCCGTCCTTGCAGCTTGACTATCGCTCGCTTCTGATGTTCAATCAAACGAAATGAAGTTAATCTATCTTTCAGAATTTCTGAATGAGGATGCCGCCATGAACATGATGCTGCGCCACGCGCTTCCGCTGCTCGAGATGGACGTGCTGAAGACCTTCGTCGCCATCGCCGAAACCGGCAACTTCACCACCGCCGCGGAGACGGTGTATCGCACTCCTTCGGCGGTCTCGATGCAGATCAAGAAACTGGAGGAGATGCTCGGCTGCACGCTCTTTCTGCGCGACGCACGCTCGGTGTCGCTGACCCCCAAGGGTGAGCTGCTTCTCGGCTTCGCCCGGCGGCTCTTGTCGCTGAACAATGAGACGGTGTCGCGCTTCCTGATGCCGGACATGAACGGCGTCGTGCGTGTCGGCGCGCCGGAAGACGTTGGGGAACGCATACTGCCCGATGTCCTCAAGCGCTTTGCCGAATCCTATCCGAACGTCACGGTGGACGTGTCGATCGGCATGAGCAATGCGATGCGCAAGCGCGTCGACGAGCATCGGCTGGACATCGCGATTTATAACAGCCTTTCTGACGAGGCGGCGAAGGACGGCGAAATCCTGATGCAGGAGAAGCTGGTTTGGGCTGGCGCGAAATGCGGCGACGCGCATCTGCGCGATCCGCTGCCGGTCTCCATGTGGGAGGACGGCTGCGTGTGGCGCGCCGATGCGGTCGAGAAGCTTTCTCGAGCCGGCCGCAAGTTTCGCGTCGCATTCCTCAGCGCCTATACGACCGGGCAGCGCGCGGCCGTCCTCGCCGGGCTCGCGATCGCGCCGTTGCCGCGCTATCTCGTCCAGGGCGACATGATCGCGCTTGGCGAGCGCGACGGTCTGCCGGATCTAGGCCATTATGACATCGGCCTGAAGGTGATAGAGGATGCCCCGGCGCCGGTCCTTGCGGTTGCCGATCATGTCCGCGAAGCCTTCGCGGAGCTTCAGATGCAGCCGGCGAGGGTGGCCGCTGCCGGTTAGGATCTTCCCGGAACGATTTCGGGCAAGGCTGCGAAGTTGACTTCTATAAGCTATCGCTTATTATAAATCATGGCTTATGAAGGTAGACTATTTGCCGCACTGGCCGACCCGACCCGACGCGCCATTTTCGAGCGTCTTGCTGAGCGGCGGCATTCGGTCGCCGAGTTGGCGCGCGCCGTGCCCGTTTCGCAGCCGGCGATATCGCAGCACCTGAAGGTCTTGAAGGAAGCGCGCCTCGTCCGCGACGAGCCGGACGGTGCACGGCGCATCTATTCGATCGACCCGAAAGGCCTCGGGCCGCTCAGGCGATGGCTCGACCGCTTCTGGGACGATCAGCTCGCCGCCTTCACAGTCGCCGTCGAGGATAAAGATGACCAGTGATGAGCGGCCGGTACCGCCGCGCCGTCATGGCCGGACAATCGGAGGGAGGTATCATGCACACGATCGAGCCAGCAGCGGTCCGCAAGTCTGTGACCGTACACGTGCCCCCGGAGAAAGCATTCGATGTCTTTGTCAACGGCATGGGGAACTGGTGGATCAAGGAGCATAGCGTCTCGCAATCCGGCCAGAAGACGGTGGTGGTCGAGACCTTTGCCGGCGGCCGCTGGTACGAAATCGGCAATTCCGGCGAGGAGTGCGACTGGGGCCGCGTCATCGATTACGACCGGCCGAACCGCATCCTCTTCGCCTGGCAGCTCAACGCGGATTTCACCTTCGATCCGGAATTCTACAGCGAGGTGGAAGTCCGCTTCGAAGCGAAGGGCGACGGCGAGACGACCGTGACCCTCGAACACCGCAACCTTGCGAATTTCGGATCGAAGGCCGAAGAGATGCGCCGCAGGTTCGATTCCGAGACCGGCTGGGGCGGTCTCCTGGCATCCTATGCCGCCACGGTGGCTTGAGCCTCGCCTTGGCCGAATTTCCATGAGGTATCCCCAGGGCCGGCGGCAACTATGCCGCCGGCAGGCGATGCCGAACGATCGCCGCGTGAAAAGCCGCGCCGTAAAGGAGCCCTGCATCGTTTGCGATTGCCGCTCCCGCGCCTCAGCGTTCCGACGACCCCCGTTCCCCCGACGACATCATCGAACCCGAACTCCCGCAACTTCTTCGCCACGAAGGCGGATGTCCGTTTTTCGTCGAAACCGAATTCGAGATGGGCGTGGAGGTCGCGCCGCCAGACGATCATTTCCTCGTGAAGGGCGTCCCTATCGACGGTCATAAGCAATCCTTCCTCGCAAGCTCGCGGACGACGTCCAGGAGAACATTGGCTCCCGCGACAAGGTCTTCGTCAGTGGTGTGTTCCTTCGGGTTATGGCTGATGCCGCCGATGCTCGGGACAAAGATCATCGCGGACGGTGCGATCCGGGCAATCATCTGCGCGTCGTGCCCGGCTCCCGAGGTCATCCGCCTGCAGGCGAGACCGCGCTCCCGCGCCGCCTTCTCAACCAGTTCCACGATCCGCCGATCGAAGGTGACCGGCTCAAACCGGGCCAGGCGCTCGACAGATATGCCGACCTGCTCTTCGGCGGCGAGGTGGTCGAGAAACGCGGCAAGTGCAGCTTCCTCCTCCTTCAGGCGGTCCTCATCCGGGTCGCGCAGATCGACCGTGAAACGCGCGCGCGAGGGGATGACGTTGATGGCATTGGGCTCGAAGTCGATACAGCCGACCGTGGCGACGGTCGGCGTATTCGAACCCTTCGCCCGGTCGCGCAGGAAGGTGATGACACGAGCGGCGGCGTGGCCGGCATCACGGCGCATCGAGATTGGCGTGGTGCCCGCATGATTGGCGTCGCCTTCGATCGTTACCATCTGCCAGGAAATGCCCTGAAGGTTCTGCACGGCGCCGACAGGAATGCCCTCGCGCTCGAGAACCGGGCCCTGCTCGATGTGCAGCTCGATATAGGCATGCGGCTTGAAGAAGCCTGGCTCCTGTGCCCCGGCATAACCGATGCGCCTCAGTTCGTCGCCAAGAACAGAGCCGTCCGTTCCGAGGGTGGCGAGTGCCGCGTCGAGGTCGAGACCGCCTGCGTAGACCAGCGACCCCATCATGTCAGGTGCGTAGCGGACGCCTTCCTCATTGGTGAAGGCGACGACGACCACCGGACGCGATGAAGCAAACCCTTGGGCTTTCAGGGTCTGTATCACCTCGAGAGCGGCGAGTACCCCATAGCACCCATCATAGATGCCAGCGTCGATGACGGTATCGATGTGCGAGCCGAGCATCAGCGGCTGCCGGTCGCCCACTCCGTCGGGCCTCCAGATGCCGAGGATATTGCCGATGCGATCCACGGCGACCTCAAGACCGGCTTCGTCAAGCCAGGAGACGAACTGGTCGCGACCGACCTTCTCCGTATCGGAGGCCGCCAGGCGCGTCAGTCGCCCGCTCTCGTCGCGCCCGATGGCGCCAAGCGTGCGGATGCGTTCGAGGAGACGCGCTGCATCGATCGAAAGATCGTTCATGCCTTGGCTCCCATCTCGTTCTTCGCTGCGACCGCGGCGGGTGGCAGCCCGACGATCTCTTCATATTTGCCGGGGTCGGTTGCCCCTTCCGTGTTTACGAGGAAGATTCGCGCATGTTGATCGATGCGAAGTGCGTCTTTGACGGCCGGGTCGCGGACCGCCTTCAAGAGGCCCGCCAGTCCGACGCCGCCGCTTTCGCCGGCGACGACGGCCGGGTCGCGATCGACGGGATTGGAAAGCTCACGCATGACCGAGATCGCATCTTCCTCGTCGACCGTGATGAAGGCGTCGGCGACGCGCGAGAGAACGCGCCAGGCGACCAGCGAGGGCTGGTAGCATTCAAGCATGGCCATGACGGTCGGTTCGCCATGCGCAATCTTCACCGGACGCCCCGCGCGCGCCGTCTCGAAGATGCAGGCGGCACGGGCCGGATCGACCACTGTGAAGACGGGACGCTCGTCGCCGAGCGCGATCGCCAGATGACCCGCCACGGCGGCGGCGATACCGCCAACGCCCGACTGGATGAACACGTGGGTCGGCGGATCCGGCATTTGCCGCAAGGATTCGCGAACGAGGGCGGTGTAACCCTGCATCACGAGCCCGGGGATGCGCTCGTAACCCGGCCAGGAGGTGTCCGACACGATGGTCCACCCGTTCGCGTCGGCAATCCGGGCCGCTTCCCGAACGGAGTCGTCGTAGGTACCGTCGACGCGGATCATCTCTGCGCCGAATCGGGCGATGGCCGCGACCCGCTCGGCGCTTACGCCGGAATGCACGAAGATCGCCGCCCGTGCGCCGACGAGCTCGGCGCCCTGCGCAACCGATCGGCCGTGGTTGCCGTCGGTCGCGCAGGCGACCGTCATGCGGCGAGCGATCGCCTGGACCTCTGGCGATTGAATTTCGGAAACATCGACCGTCCGCCCGAGTTCCTTGCCGGCTTCCTCGAGAACAAGCCGGATCACAGCGTATGCTCCGCCGAGCGCCTTGAAACTCCCGAGCCCCAGGCGATGGCCTTCGTCCTTGATGTGGGTTGCGGCGATGCCAAGCTTCGCTGCCAGTCCTGGCAGCGAACGGAGCGGCGTTTCGGCACGATCGGCGCGGTGCGCGAGGAACCGTTCGACCGTTTGCGCCGCACCTTCGCCGAGGGTCTCGGCATCGACCGGGGCGAGAGCCTGGTTGTGTTCGGGAAGAGTGTTGAGAAGAAACATGACCCACCTCGTGCAAGAGCTGGCGAAGATATATTGCATCAGTCACGAAAATTGCGCTGTATTCTGCGGCAGCAAATGCAAGTTTGTTTCATGAGGAGGTTGCTTGGCAAAGCTCGGTTCCGAAATCGCCCTCGATACCTTCGACCTGGCGATCCTTGATGTCCTGCAGAAGGACAATGCGACGCCGCAGCGCACGATCGGCGAGGCGGTCAATCTCTCCGCGCCTGCGGTGCAACGGCGCATCAAGCGGATGGAGGAGGCGGGGGTCATCCAGGCAAATTGCGCGATCGTCGATCCGGCAAAGGTCGGCCAGCCGATCACTATCTTCGTCGAGGTCGAGGTGGTCAGCGAGACGACCGAGTTGATCGACGCCGCCAAGGCGGAGTTCTCGGCGACGCCGGAAGTGCAGCAATGCTATTACGTCACCGGGGAGGCGGATTTCATCCTGGTGATCGTCGTCGCCACCATGGCCGACTACGAGGCGCTGACCCGGCGTCTGTTCTTCGGCAACAACAACGTCAAGCGGTTCCGAACCTTCGTCGCCATGGACCGGGTCAAGGTGGGGCTAACGGTGCCTTTGAAATCGGTGAAGCCCGCCGGTTGATTTTAGACAACGTGAGGGGAACCGTCCTCACTCCCGGCTCCTGCGCCTCCTGCGGCCCCCGCCTTCGCTGCCGTCGTCGGTGAGCACCTTGCGCTCGGGCAGGCTGACCACCTCGGCGAGCTTCGGGAAGGCGTCGACCTTGTTCGGCATCGCCATGGCGTTGACGAAGTGCTCCTGAAACTTCGATTCAAGAGCTGTCTCTATCTTCTCGATTTTTCTAACGGTTTCCTCGATCTCGCGGCGGTGGCCGCGGTTGAGGAGTGCCATCAGCGCGCCGGTGCCGGCGGCGTTGCCGACCGCCTTCACCTCGGTAAGGTCGCAATCCGGGATGAGGCCGAGCACCATCGCGTATTTCGGGTCGATGAAGGAGCCGAAGGCGCCGGCAAAGCGGATCGTGTCGACGTGCTCGACGCCCTGCTTTTCCATCAAGAGCTTGATACCGGCATAAAGCGCGGCCTTGGCGAGCTGGATCGCCCGGATATCGTTCTGCGTCACCGTGATGCGCGGTTCTCCGTCATGCAGCAGGTAGGAGAAGGTGCGGCCGTTGGAAATGACGCGCCGGCTCCTTGCTGCCATCGCGCCATCGACGACGCCGTCCTGCGAAATGATGCCGGTCAGGTACATCTCGGCGACGACTTCGATGATCGCCGAGCCGCAGATGCCGGTGACGCCGGTCGCAGCGGCGGCTTCCGCAAATCCCTCTTCGTCCGACCATTTGTCGACGCCGATGACGCGGAAGCGCGGTTCCAGCGTTTCCGGGTCGATGCGCACGCGCTCGATCGCTCCGGGGGCGGCGCGCTGGCCGGAGGAGATCTCCGCGCCTTCGAAGGCCGGTCCCGTCGGCGAGGAGGCGGCGACGACACGTTGGCGATTGCCGAGCACGATTTCGGCATTGGTGCCGACATCGACGAGCAGCATCATCTTGTCCTGTCGGTGCGGCCCTTCCGAGAGGGTTGCGCCGGCGGCGTCGGCGCCGACATGGCCGGCGATGCACGGCAGCATATAGAGCCTCGCCCCGCGATTGACCTCTATGTCGACCTCATGCGCCCAATATTGCAGGGCACCCGATACGGCGAGCGCGAAGGGCGCCTGGCCGAGTTCCGTCGGGTCGATGCCGAGGAACAGATGGTGCATGATCGGGTTGCCGACGACCACCATGTCGAGGATGTCGTGGCGGTCGACCCCGCCTTCGGCGCAAACCTTGCCGATCAGTCCGTTCACCGCCTCGCGCACCGCCTTGGTCATTGCCTCGCGGCCGTCCGGGTTCATCATCACGTAGGAGACGCGGCTCATCAGATCCTCGCCGAAGCGGATCTGCGGGTTCGATGCTCCGGAGGAGGCGACGATGCGGCCGGAGAGGAGCGACACCAGGTGCATGGCGATCGTCGTCGAGCCGATGTCGCAGGCGACGCCATAGGCCTCGTTCTTCAGCCCCGGCGAGAGGCCGACGATGAAGGGACGGGAGGAATCCATGTCCCGGTGGATCGCCGCGGTAACCGCCCAGTTACCCTTGCGCAGGATGCCTTGCACCTGCGGAATGAGGTGCGGCGCGATCAGCAGGTCCTTCCAGCCCCAGTCCTTCTCCAGAACAGCTTTCAGCCGGTCGAGATCGCCGAGCGGCTTATGCATGTCCGGTTCGTCGACCTCGACATAGCACATCTGGACGGCGGCATTGCGCTCGATCGCGCGGTCCGTCGCGGCCTTTCGCACCACCTGGGCATTGATGACGGTGTCCTGCGGCACGTCGATGACGAGATCGCCGAGGATCTGCGCCGAACAGGACAGGCGGCGGCCGTCCGGGAGCTCGCGCACGCTCGCGTAGCGCTGCTCCTTCGGTCCGACCGGCGAGATGTGCTCGTTCGACGAGACGATCTTATGCTTGGCGAAATTGCCTTCCTGCACGGAGACCTGGCAGCGTCCGCAAGTCGCACGTCCGCCGCAGACGCTCTCGACATAGACCCCGAGCGAACGCGCAGCGTCGAGGATCGGTGTGCCGACCGGGAAGCGCCCGCGCTTTCCCGACGGCATGAAAAGCACCAGGGGATCCTTCTGCGTGACTTCAGTCATATTGGTCTCGATCTCGGAGGTGCTATCGATGCGCATGCTCAAGTCTCTCGTCAGGTCCGCTTCATTTTGACAGCGAAGCACGGGTAAACGGACTCAGACTGCACCGGAACGGTGCCGGATAGTTGTCCAATCCCGACATCGAACGATCTGCGAGCATCATTTCCCAGGGGGCACTTCCTGCGGGCGCGACGAAGGTCAGACTTTCTTGCGCGACAGACGGCGGGCGTTGCTGCGCACTCGCTTGCCATACGGCCTGAGTGCGGCCGACGCAATCGCCGTTCCGTGATCGGACGGCTGGCCGCCCATCATCAGCCGCATCGAGTTGTCGAAAGAGGCCTTCCAGAGCGCGACGTTGACGGCGGCGACACTATCGGCCGTGGCCGCAACCTTTTCGAAGATCATGCGGTAAAGTTCGGCCACGTCCTGCGTCTTGCCCGTGAGCACGGCCATCTGCATTTCCTGCAGCCGTAGCGCGATTACGAAAGGGGCTTCGAACAAGAGCGTCGCAGTGTCCAGTCGAAGACGGCGTGGCATCATGGGCGCTCTCCACTCTTACGGTGCCGATGGCGGCGCCGAAGTCCGATTTTACGGCGTCCCGGCAAGCTTCACGACGGCAAATGCATAAGCGACGGCTGCTGCCAACACGGCCGAGCTGCCCCAGAAGCAAATGTCGATGACCCGTTCCTTGGGTCCGAGGTCGACTTTCTTCGTAACGGTGGCGACCAATATGACCGCAAGTACGGCAGCGGTTATGAACAGGACCGGCAAAAGAGAGGTCCGGAGAGCTGCGTAGAATCGTTGAAACTCCGCCGCACCGTCAAACAGCGTATACCTGGCGATGATGACCAAAGGGAGAAGGACGGCAAAGAGGCGCAGTTGGCTTCTCGTCGTCTTTCTCCCTTTCAAGTGCAGTTTGGCAACAACCTTATTCCGCTCTTGCGCCAGCGCCGGCTCGGGCCGCACGCCCACCGCGGCGTCCACCGCCGGCGGCCGGAGCCGCAGCGGCTACGGCATGGCCGCCTTCGGCCGGCTTGTGGTCGCGATAGGTCATGATCCAGTTGGTGCAGTTCGCATCGGTGCCGTTCAGGACGTTCGCAGCGCGCACGGCTTCCATTTCCTGCGGGCGGCAGGGGTTCATGATCGCCGAGGTCATGCCGGCGCCGATCACCATCGGGATGAAGCCGGCATTGATGCCGTGGCGGTGCGGCAGGCCAAACGAAATGTTGGAAAGGCCGCAGGTGGTGTTCACCTTCAGCTCTTCGCGCAGGCGACGCAGCAGCGCGAAGACCTGCCGGCCCGCATCGCCGAGCGCGCCGATCGGCATGACGAGCGGGTCGACGACGATGTCGTGCGGCTTGATCCCGTGATCCATGGCGCGCTCGACAATCTTCTTGGCGACGGCGAAGCGCACGTCCGGGTCCATCGAGATGCCGGTCTCGTCGTTGGAGATCGCCACCACCGGCACATCGTATTTCTTGACGAGCGGCAGGATCGCCTCGAGTTTTTCCTCTTCGCCGGTGACCGAGTTAACGAGCGGGCGCCCCTTGGCGACGCGCAGCCCGGCTTCGATCGCGGCCGTCACGGAGCTATCGATCGACAGCGGCACGTCGACGAGGCCCTGTACGATCTCAAGCGTCTTGACCAGCAGCGGCGGCTCGGTCTCGTTCGGGTTGACAGCCGTCACACCCGCATTGACGTCCAGCATCGTCGCGCCGGCCGCGACCTGCTCCAGTGCATCCTTGATGACCGTTTCGAAGTTGCCTTCGATCATTTCGGCGGCGAGCTTCTTGCGCCCGGTCGGGTTGATGCGCTCACCGATGACGCAGAAGGGTTGGTCGAAGCCGATGACGATCTCGCGGGTGGCGGAGGCGACGATGGTGCGGGTCATGGAAGATCCTTTGATCCTTGAAGCGTGGGGCCATGTAACAGGCCCGGTTCCTGTTTGTAAGACGCTGGACGGTCCGGGGCGCCGGTTTTTCTCTTTACTATCGGAAGGACGCGATTGCCGCGTCCCTCCTGCAGGCTCAATGCGGGTGATGCGCCGCGGCTTCGGCCATCTGCTGCTGATTTTCCTCAACGCCCTCGCGCAGGTGCTCCAGCCGCTCGGCGACGAGCGCGTCGGTCGGCGTGGTTTCCGGTTTCCATGGCCTGCGGCCCTTCAGGACGCCTGATTCATGGACGATTTCCGCCACATATTCCTCCTGGCGATAGGCCATGACGTGAACGCCGGAAACGCCCTCGATCTCCTTCACCTCGTTGATGATGTCGATGCAGAGCTGCTTGCCTTCCTCTTTCTGGTCCTGGGCGCCTTCGAGCCGCTTGATGACGCTGTCGGGAATATGGATGCCCGGCACGTTGGAACGGATCCAGCGGGCGGTCTTGGCCGATGCCATCGGCCCGACGCCGACAAGGATGAAGCATTTCTCATGCAGGCCGAGGTCGCGCACCTTCTTCATGTATTCCCGGAACATAGGCACATCGAAGCAATATTGGCTCTGGACGAACTGCGCTCCGGCCTCGATCTTCTTGGCCAGACGATAGGGCCGGAAGTCGTAGGGCGGCGCGAATGGGTTGATGGCCGCGCCGAGGAAGACCTGCGGCGGCGTCGTCAGCTTGCGGCCGGAGAGGAACTTCGAGTTGTCCCGCATGATCCTGACGGTCTCGAGCAGCGACATGCAGTCGAGGTCGAATACCGGCTTGGCGCCCGGCTGGTCGCCGGCCTGCACGCCGTCGCCGGTCAGGCACATGATGTTCTGAACGCCCATGGCCGAGGCGCCGAGCACGTCTCCCTGGATGGCGATGCGGTTCTTGTCGCGGCAGGCGATCTGCATGATCGGCGCATAGCCCATGCGGGTCAGGAGCGCGCAGATGCCGACGGACGACATGTGGCAGTTGGCACCCGAAGCATCGACCGCATTGATGCCGTCGACCCAGCCGTCGAAGATCGCTGCGCGCTCGTAAACGTCCTGCGGATTGGCGCTGTCCGGCGGGTTGAGCTCGGCGGTGACCGCAAACTCACCGCGGCGGAGCACGCGCTCCAGCCGGCCTCGCGACGTATGGCCGGGCAACGGGTCGAGCGGTGCGCTCGGGTCGAGAGGGTTGATATCCGGGCTCATCGCTGGGTTTCCTTCCGAGCGGCATCACGACGAGCCGCGGCTTCCGCCGTCACACGCAGCCAGGAGGACGTTTCGCGCAGCGACTGATTGACCGGCTTCTGCACGTTCATGATAGCATCACCCTTCACCATGTTTTGCGAACCCTTCCACGCCTGTACCCAGACGCAGGGCATGTCCGGTTCGACCTCGCAATGGCCGTTGGCGCGGACGCCGCCGCAGGGGCCATTGCGCAGCTGTTTCGGGCAGTTCATCGGGCAGGACATGCCCGTCGACGAGAGCGCGCACTGGCCGCACATGCGACAGTCGAAGAGAAAACCCTTCACGTGGCGTTCGATGAAAGTGACCGGCCGCTCGACACGATTGTAGCCGAGGGCGTTCCACAGCGGATGGAGTGTCAGGAACAAGTCGGCGAAACGGTTGTAGAACCATTCGAGGAACCGTGAATTCCGCACGGCCCAGAGCCGCACGGTGTATTTGTGGCGCGCGCGGCGGCTCGGCGAAACGTTTGCAGGGGTGTAGGCGCCTGTTGCCGCCTTCTTGGCGGGCTGGGCGTTGCCGGTGACGACCTTGGGATCAGACATTGTCGCGTCCTCCGGACTTGACGAGGGCCACGAGCCGCTCCTTGTCGTAGGCGGCCTCCAGTTCGGCCGCCGCCTTGTCGGCCTCCGCTTCGAGATCGTCGGAGACCGGGACCGGGTCGGCCTTGCGCCATTCTGCGAGGTAGTCGTCGGTCTCGGCCGCGCCGGTGCGCATCGCGCACATGTCGATCGCCTCGGTAAAGCGCAGCGACAACTCGCGTTTGGCGCTCTTTCGGCCCTGTTTGATGATGACCTGCGCGGGGATGTCGCGCCAGTAGACGATGATGCGGTCTGCCATGGGGATTCCTGTTCTCCTCAAGAGGGGACAATGCGCATGTCCGGGTCTCGTGGCTCACCTTGCCACGACGTCGGATATGTCCAAAAACGACGCTGCACAGCGACGCGTCCGGACACTTGCGCGGCCTTCCCCGGCGCCCTCCTAGCATGGACGCGAAGAGGGCGACGATTGCCTTCACCGCTCCAGGTGGCGGGGGAGCGCACCGGCCGGATTGCCGGGAGGCTTTTCCTTTGGATTAGAACATCATGATATTGGCATTCACTGCCGGTTCAGATGGTTCGAGCAAAGCTGCGTCTATCGTAACAGATAGGTGTGGAAATGAAGAAGTTCGGCATTCTGTTTATTGCGGCAGCGACGGCGTTCACGGGTCTGGCGCCGGCACAAGCCATGCCTGTTCCGCCGGCCTTGGCGTCACAGCCTGGTTCGAGCGTGGAACTGGTTCACCATAAGCCCTGGCATCAGGGCGGTCCGCCGCGTCGCTGGCGTGGAGATGAGGGCCATCGCTACAGCTACTACAATGGATATCGCGGCTACCGCTCCCACCGGCACGGTTACCGCAGGCATAGCGACGGCTGGTGGTATCCGCTGGCGGCCTTCGGCGCCGGCCTCGCGATCGGTGGGGCGCTCGCGGCGCCTCCTGCGCCGCGCTACGCGGCGCCCCGTTACGGTGCGTCGAGACTGCCGCCGCGCCATGTGAGCTGGTGCTACAATCGCTATCGCTCGTACCGCGCCTGGGACAACTCCTTCCAGCCCTATGGCGGTCCCAGGGAGCAGTGCTATTCACCTTACTATTGAGAGGTCCCGGGCTGCCCGCGCGTCGCGCCGGGCAGCCTTCGACATGCAAAGCCCGGGTGAATGCGCGCATCAATAGCCGGAACTGCCGCCACCCTGGCTGCCGCCGCCCATGCCGCCGCCGGAAGCACCGGCGCTGCCGGAACTGCTCGGGGGAGGAGGGGCGGTATTCTTCTGGCTGGCCTGATTGCTCATGCATCCGGAGATCGTCAGAAGCGCAATCAGGGCCATAACCGCGGACGCTCTGTAGGTCATGGCTTTCTTCAATCGTGGATTGGATATGACGCCGACCGCGCCGTCTTTATTCCCCGTTCAAGATCAAACCCGTCTACCAGATCCCGCGCCGCAGGCCGTTCCAAAGCCAGGTCCACAGGGTCGGGTGATACCATTGCCGAGAGGGTGCCGCGCTGGCGACGGGGTGCAGATTTCCGGCGAGCGCATCCTCGACGGCCCTGATCGCGATGCCGGTCGAGGCCGCCGTCTGGAGGAGCGGATAGGTATGCATCGTGTCGGCGGAAGTCGGGGTCTGCCGGGCCTGATAGAGGGTCGCGCCGGTATCGACGCCTTCGTCGACGAGATGCACCGTCGCGCCAAAGTTTTCGAGGTCGTTGTTGACGAGCGCCCAGTAGCCGCCCATCAGCCCGCGATATTGCGGGTTGATGCCGGCATGAAAATTGAGGACCGGGCAGGGGATCGCGGCGAGCGTTTTCGACGCCAGCATGCGGCAACTGATCAGGAAGACGACCGCGGGCTGAAGTGCCTGCAATTGTGCGCGGCCTTCGCGATCGTTGATCGAGCCGATGCGGCGGATAGGGATCGACGGATCGAGTTCGACGGATGCGCCGTATTTAACCAGGATCTCGGCCGCTCGCCGGCGCGTGACGCGCTTGCCGAAGCGCGAGACGATCATCGTCGCAAGCTGGCCCAAGGCGGTCGGCCATCCGAGCCTGCGGGCGCGGCGCTTGACGAAGAGCGCCTTCGATTCCGGCTCCTCCTGAAGCACGACGACGTCGTCGAACCGGCCAGCAAGGGCGTTGATCATGATGTTCGGATTGTCGCCGCCGGCTGTGACCACGACGATGCGTCCGCCGGCCGATACGCCTGCTTTCACCTTTTCATCAGCCCCGGGAAAAGCTCGATCCATGCGCGATAAACTTGGCGTATCTATTTGATTTACATTCGAGGCAACTGCTCGCAGCGGCGGCGCCAGATATGCGGCATCACATGTTACCGTCCGCTTAAGAAGGTCGTTTTGCGGGGTGCGTGGCGCGCGAAGGCGTCTGACCGCGACGGTCTTTCGATCGATTACGTTTCGGTCAGCGACCGGGTGAGGTCGCCGTAGCCGGTGTAGCGATACTCGTATTCGAGGCCGAGATAGTCGGCGGCGCGGCGGGCCTTCTCCTGCAGCGCTCCGTCCTCCTGTTGCGAAAGATAGACGAGCTTGCGGTAGTGGCCGAAATACATGTCGCGCAACTCCGGATGCCGGTTGAGGCCGAGCGGCTCGATGACAAAGGCCTCGAACTGGCGGGCGAGGAAATCGGTCAGGAAAAAGGCGGTGATATCGTCGTCCCAGCGCTTGGCGAAATCAGCGTTGCCGGCGAAGAAGGAGTAGCAATGCGGGCCGGGAATGCGGGAGACGCCTTCCTCCGCGCACAGCCGGTCGATCAGCCCGCCGGTGCCGCAGTCGGCGTAGGCGATGAAGATGCGCTCGCAACCTTCCGCCCGCGCTCGCGCGATCGCCTCGCGCAGGCCCGGCACGATTTTCTCCGGCGTGTTGTGCCAGATGGCGGGCAGGCATTCGAGGTCGATGTGGTCGAGCCCGTTGGCTTCGCAGACGGCGAGAATTTCGCGCGCGATCGCGCCGCAACCAATGACGTGAACTTTCTTCGGTTGTGCACGTTCTCTTGCCGGCGATGCATTTTCCATCTTTATTCCGCCTTGCAGCAATAGGAAGGAATCATGGTCATGAGAACAAAGACTCTCGCGGCGATCGGCGCTGTCCTGATGGCGCTGACGACGTTCAGTTCCTGCGCAAACACGATCCGCGGCATGGGGCAGGACACTGCAAATGCCGTCAATGCGACGCAATCGGCCGGTCACCGGGTCGCCAAATCGGCAAACTGAGGGCCCTTGCGCGGCTCCCTCTGCGCATAAATAGGAAAGCCGGCTGCCGTTTTCACCCGTGCAGCCGGCTTTGTTTTCCCGAGGGTTCAGCCTCAGCCGGCAAGCTGGTTATGCCTGCGCTTCATGAAGTCCTTGGCGGTTTCGACGGCCACGGCAGCATCACGGCAGTAGGCATCGGCGCCGACCGCCTTGCCGAATTCCTCGTTGAGCGGCGCACCGCCGACGAGCACGACGTAATCGTCGCGCAGGCCCTTCTCCTTCATCGTGTCGATGACGACCTTCATATAGGGCATGGTCGTCGTCAGCAGCGCCGACATGCCGAGGATATCGGGCTGCTCACGCTCGAGTGCCTCGATGTAGTTCTCGACCGGGTTGTTGATGCCGAGGTCGACGACATCGAAGCCCGCGCCCTCCATCATCATGCCGACGAGATTCTTGCCGATGTCGTGGATGTCGCCCTTGACGGTGCCGATCACCATCTTGCCGAGCTTCGGCGCCCCGGTTTCGGCGAGCAGCGGGCGCAGGATCGACATGCCTGCCTTCATCGCGTTCGCGGAAAGCAGCACTTCGGGCACGAAGAGGATGCCGTCGCGGAAGTCGATGCCGACGATGCGCATGCCTTCGACGAGAGCTTTGGTTAGGATGTCGTAAGGCGTCCAGCCGCGCTCGAGGAGGATACGCGTACCATCCTCGATTTCCTCCTTGAGACCGTCATAAAGGTCGTCATGCATCTGCTGCACGAGTTCCTCGTCGGAAAGGTCCTCGAGAATGATTTCATCATCTGCCATAGTAGGTTTCCTCGGTTCCTGGCATGGTCGTTTCGCTCGGATGGCCAACAGGCGCGCAATCCGGACGCGTTTCCCATCCTTAACGGGCGTCGCCCGAAAATCTCTTTTTGAAAGCGACGTCGCATGTAATGAAAAACGACGGCGCCCCTGCTCAATCTCTCCCTCTTTATAGTCCTAGCGCATATTTCCCCGGGCCGGAATCCGGCTCCGGTAAATTTATGCAACAGTTCAAGATGTTATGTCCGCCGGAACTTCCGATCCTGGCGGCCGTGGCGGGCACCGTGCGCCTCCTCATCCGGCGCTGGCCGAGTGTCTGAGATGCGCCACCCGTTGGCGCATTGAGACCCGTACCGGTCCGGCGGCTTGGTAGCATTAGGCCCAATCGACACCGGGCGCATGGTGCCGACCACTGGATTTGACCTCCGGAAAGGACTATGCGCCCATCCTGGTAAAATATGCTGCGCCCCTCTCGGGTGCTGCGGGAGAGGAAGCGAGCGAATGAGCGACGTGACAGAACGAGGCGCGGTCGAAGGCGGCGGACGCCGCGCGCGTGGCGAGGGACGGGGAGCGGCAGCGCGACGCGCATCCCGCACCGGTGGCGGCCCGGGGCCGTCTCTGCCCTATATCCAGCGCAAGATTCGCGAGTATGAAGTGCTCGACGAGGAGGGCCTGCAGCTCATCGAGCGCAATGCCGATAGAATTCTCGAGGAGATCGGCATCGAGTTTCGCGACGACGCGGAAGCGCTCGAACTCTGGAAGGCCGCCGGCGCCGACGTGCGCGGTGAGCGCGTGCATTTCCCGAAGGGACTTTGCCGCGAGCTTCTGAAGACGGCGCCCAAGGAGTTCACCTGGCATGCGCGCAATCCCGAGCGCAACGCCCAGATCGGCGGCAAGGCAACGGTCTTCGCACCGGTGTACGGCCCGCCCTTCGTGCGCGATCTCGAAGGCAACCGCCGCTATGCCACGATCGAGGACTTCCGCAGTTTCGTGAAGCTCGCCTATATGGCGCCGTCGATTCACTCTTCCGGCGGAACGGTGTGCGAGCCGGTCGACGTCCCCGTCAACAAGCGCCATCTCGATATGGTCTACAGCCATATCCGCTATTCCGACAAACCCTTCATGGGGTCGGTCACCGCGCCGGAGCGCGCCGAAGACACGGTCGCCATGGCGAAGATCCTGTTCGGCGACGATTTCGTCGAAAACAACACGGTGACGCTGAACCTCATCAACGCCAACTCGCCGATGGTCTTTGACGAGACGATGCTTGGCGCGGCCAAGGTCTATGCCCGCCATAACCAGGCCTGCGTGGTCTCTCCCTTCATCCTTTCGGGCGCCATGAGTCCCGTGACGGTTGTCGGCACGCTGACGCAGATCCTGGCCGAGGTGCTGGCCGGTGCTTCCTTCACGCAGCTCATCCGCAAGGGTGCGCCGGTGCTCTTCGGCACCTTCGCCGCGTCGATTTCGATGCAGTCGGGCGCCCCGACCTTCGGCACGCCTGAGCCGTCGCTCGTCTCCTACGGCGCGGCGCAGCTCGCCCGCCGCCTCGGCCTGCCGTTCCGTACCGGCGGCTCGCTCTGCGGCTCCAAGGTCCCGGATGCGCAAGCCGCGCACGAATCGGCGAACACGCTGAACATGACGCTGCTTGCCGGCACCAATTTCGTGCTGCATGCGGCCGGCTGGCTGGAAGGCGGTCTCGTCTCGTCCTACGAGAAGTTCATGATCGACCAGGACCAGCTCGGCATGATGCAGAAGATGGCCGAAGGCGTCGATCTGTCGGAGAACGCCCAGGCGCTCGAGGCGATCCGCGAAGTCGGCCCGGGCAGCCATTACCTCGGCTGCGCCCACACGCAGGCGAACTTCCAGACGGCCTTCTACCGCTCGCCGCTTGCCGACAACAACTCCTTCGAGCAGTGGGAGGTGGAAGGCGAGAAGCGGATCGAGCAACGCGCCAATGCGCTCGCCCGTTCCTGGCTGGAGCATTACGAGGCGCCTTACCTCGATCCGGCGATCGACGAGGCGCTGAAGGAGTACATCGCCAAGCGCAAGGACTCGATGCCGGACGCCTTCACCTGAAAGGCTCCCGAGCGCGCCAGGGAGCAAGGCGGCGCGGCGCAGGTGGCCGACATGATTCAGAAGGAGGTCTGGCGCCCGCATTACGAACTTCAGGGGCCGAAACCAAAATGACGGCAGCCCCCGCTTGCGTCGACAATCTGATCGAAACAATCCGTGCGGCTCTCGAGCCGCGCGGACTTTTTTTGCGCGGCACGGTGGATTTCGAGCCGGGGGAGGCGGCGCCCCGGCTGGCGAGTGGCGCGCCCGCGGCAAGCGTCGTGCTCATCGGCAATATCGGCGGCTCGATCTGGGAGCCGCTCACGCGCTGGCGCGCAGGCACGCCGGATCGCGGCGGCTCCGATCCCCTCGACAATTGGTCGAAGCAGGTGATCCTGCCGGTGGCGGAGGCCGCCGGCGCCACGAGCTATTTTCCCTCCGATCCGCCCTGGCAGCCCTTCCAACAATGGGCGATACGCGCCGAAGGCTTGAAGGCTTCTCCACTCGGCATATTGATCCACCCACGGTATGGGCTGTGGCACGGCTACCGCGGCGCGCTCGGCTTTGACAGGGCCTTGCCGCAAACGAGCTCCGTTAGAGCCGGCCATCCTTGCGACGACTGTATCGGCAAGCCGTGCATTTCTGCCTGTCCGGTGAATGCCTTGGGGACCGGTATGTTCGACGTGGGGCGGTGCCGCACGCATGTGAGGACGAAGTCCGGGGCGGCCGGCTGTCTTGCAGATGGCTGCCTATCCCGCGATGCCTGTCCCATCGGCCGAGACTTTCGCTATCCGAGAGAGCAACTGCGTTTCCATATGGCGGCGCTTGGTCTTTGATAGAGAACGCGCCCACCGCGCTTGATGACGATCGTGACAGTTTCTCGCGCCGCCGACGCGGCGCGACTGGATTCCTGTGACAAGCAAGGAATGAGGGAGTGTTGGATTGCGCACATGCGCAAATCGCGGCGGATTGAATCAAACGTGGGAAGCAGAGTTGGAAATGCCCAGATGGCCTGATCCTATTGAGCCGCAATGCACCCTTACGCCACCCTCATTCCTGTGCTTGTCACAGGAATCTAGCCACGGCGCGTCCGCGCCGTGAAAGAAGCCATTCACGTGTTGGCAAAAACCTGCGCGCAGAACTGCCGTAATCTATGCGATGCTGCACAGTGCGATTCCCTCCAGGTGCAAACCATGCCGCTGTTTCCCAAATCTTTGCTCACCGGCGCCGCCATTCTCTCCGCCAGCCTTGCTGCCCCTGCGTTCGCCGCCTGCCGCAACGTGAGCCATCTCGGCGAGGACTATGTCGCCTGCAGCTTCGACCCCGCGGCGAGCGACATTCGCCTCTACAACAAGGACCAGGCGGGCGTACCCTTCAAATCCTTCCAGGCGCTGTCGCTCGAACTGCGTCATCGCGATGAGTATGTCGTCTTTGCGATGAATGGCGGGATGTATCACGAGGACCTTTCTCCGGTCGGACTGCATGTCGAAGAGGGGGTGGAGCAGGCGCCGCTCAATACCAACGCCGGCTGGGGCAACTTTCACCTGCTGCCGAACGGCGTCTTCTATTTCGGCGACGGCAAGGCCGGCGTCATGGCGGCGGAGGCCTACCGCGCCGCCGGGATCAAGCCGCGCTTTGCGACGCAGTCCGGTCCGATGCTGGTCATCGACGGCGGGCTTCACCCGCGCTTCCTGCCGGGCAGCGATAGTCTGAAAACCCGCAATGGCGTCGGCGTCACGAAAAGCGGCGAGGTCGTTTTTGTGGTTTCGAAGCGCCCGGTGCGCTTCCATGACTTCGCGACGTTGTTTCGCGACGGGCTCGCTTGCTCGAACGCGCTGTTCCTCGACGGCACGATCTCGAGCCTTTACGCGCCCGAGATCAACCGCCACGATCGACTGTTTCCGCTCGGGCCGATCATCGCCGTCGTCGCGCGTTTTCCACGATGAACCGGCGCAATTTTTTTGCCTCTGGCCCCAAGGAAGAACGTTCGGCGGACGTCTAAGGGTTAAGACAGGACAAGAGCGGGCAGGGACTTGGACGCGGAACTCGTTGACAGGGCGGTGAAAGGGGATCGCGAGGCTTTCAGCCGATTGCTCGAGCGCCACTATGATTTCGTCCATGCGATCGCCTGGCGCTGGTCGGGAAACGTATCCGATGCCGAGGATATCGCGCAGGATGTCTGCATCCGGCTGGGTTCGGCGATCCGCGGTTTTCGCGGCAGCAGCCGTTTTCGCACCTGGCTCTACACGCTGACGCTGAATGCGGTGCGCGACCACCAGCGTCGCCGGGCGCGCGATGAGCGGAAGATCAGGGCCTATGCGACGGATCGGACGCTGGTCGGCCCGTCACCAGGCGATGACGAGGACCGGCACGAGGCGCTCTGGGCGGCCGTCAGGGCGCTGCCGGAAAAACAATGCGATGCCGTGCTGCTGGTCTATGCCGAGGGCCTGAGCCATGCGGCGGCCGCCGATGTGCTCGGCTGTTCCGAGGCAACCGTCTCTTGGCACGTCCACGAGGCGCGCAAGCGCCTGCGCACTCTGCTCGGCAGGGAGGCTGTGTAATGACCGACGATTTCGACATTCTGTCACGGCGGACGCCGCCAAGGCCCGGCGACGATGGACGGGCGCGCGCGCTTGCCGCCGCCATGCAGGCCTTCGATGCGGCGGAAAAGCAGGGAACGCCCCAAGGATCCGTAAGCCCCGGTCGTCAAAGCTCCATCCTCAATCGGATATGGAGCCCTATCATGAACAGGAAATTGCTTGCCGGATCGGCGCTGGCAACGTTGATCATCGTCCCCGCGGCCGCCTTCGTTGCGCTGGCGATCGTCCGCAACGATCCGCCGCGCGAAGCGGAGGTGCAGGTAGCGGCGAAACCAGAGGCGCGCCCGGTGCCGAAACCGGCCCCGCCTGCGACCATGCAGGAGAGCGCGCTCGCCGACGCAGAGAAACGGGAGGATGCCGGCCTCCTCAGCAAACAGGCGGCTCCGGCACCACGCGAATACGAAGCGATGCGCCAGAGCGCCGCTGACACCGCTGCGCCCAGCGCCTTTGGCGGCGCCGCTGGCTTCGCAGCCCGCCGCGATGTCATGCCTTTGCCGGCGCCCGCCGCACCGGCGGACATTCTCCCGCCGCCAACGGAAAACCGTGAGCGCTTCGGCAAGGCCGATGCCAATCCGGTGAAGAGCGCGGCCACGGATCCCGTCTCGACCTTCTCCGTCGATGTCGATACGGCCTCTTACGCCTTCGTGCGCCGTTCACTGATGGCGGGCGAGATGCCGAGCCGTGACGCCGTGCGCGTCGAAGAGATGATCAACTATTTCCCCTATGACTGGCCGCGCCCGGCCTCGGCCGCCGAACCGTTCAAGGCGACCGTCACCGTCACGCCGACGCCGTGGAACGCGGGAACAAGGCTGATGCATGTGGCGATCAAGGGCTATGAGGTGGTGCCGGCGGAAGCGCCGAAGGCCAATCTCGTCTTCCTCATCGATGTCTCGGGCTCCATGGACGAGCCGGACAAGCTGCCGCTCCTGAAGAATGCGTTCCGGCTGCTCATCGACCGGCTCAAGGCCGAGGATACCGTTTCGATCGTCACCTATGCCGGCAACGCCGGCACGGTGCTCGAACCGACCGCGGTCAAGGACAAGGCGAAGATTCTTGCGGCGATCGACACCTTGCAGCCGGGCGGCTCGACGGCCGGTGCCGCCGGTATCGATGCGGCCTACGCACTCGCGGAGAAGGCCCTCGTCAAGGGCGGCGTCAATCGCATCCTGCTCGCGACGGATGGCGACTTCAATGTCGGCCCGTCGAGCGACGACGAGCTGAAGCGGCTCATCGAGGAGAAGCGAAAGACCGGCATCTTCCTTTCGGTGCTCGGCTTCGGCCGCGGCAATTACAGCGACGCCCTGATGCAGACGATCGCGCAGAACAGCAACGGCGTTGCGGCCTACATCGATACGCTGGCGGAGGCGCAGAAGACATTGGTCGAGGAGGCGGGATCTTCGCTCTTTCCGATTGCCAAGGATGTGAAGCTGCAGGTGGAATTCAACCCGGCAGCGATCGCCGAATATCGGCTGATCGGCTACGAGACGCGCTCCCTGAAGCGCGAGGATTTCAACAATGACCGGGTTGATGCCGGAGACATCGGCTCAGGCCACAGCGTCACGGCAATCTACGAGGTGACGCCCAAGGGCAGCCCCGCCGTGCTCAACGACGACCTGCGCTATGCCGCGGCGGAAAAGCCCGCCGGCGAAGCGGCGCTGAGCGGCGAACTCGCCTTTCTCAAGATCCGCTACAAGAAGCCGGACGGCGACAGGAGCGAACTGATCGCGACGCCGGTGACCGAGGCAAATGCGATGCCGAGCCTCGCCGATGCGTCGGCGGACATCCGCTTCTCCGTCGCGGTCGCTGCTTTTGGCCAGAAGCTCGCGAACAATTCGGCGGTGGCCGATTACAGCTACGCGGCGATCGCCGATCTTGCGGCCGGCGCGAAAGGAGCCGACCCGTTCGGCTACCGCGCCGAGTTCGTCAATCTGGTGCGGCTGGCGAAGGGGCTTTCGGGGGAATAAGCCCCGGCGCACGCGGCAACGGCTCATCCGGCGCTTGCGTCAGGCATTCGCAAATGCCCGCTGCAGTCCGCCGGATCTCGCCAGGCCGGCTCGGAAGGCCTGGTAGGCCGGGTGCTGGCTTGAGCGGGCGGTTTCCATGAGCCGCATCTGCAGCCGGGGCGGCGCCTCGTTGCCCAGCCATTCTCCGAGTTTTTCGAGCTTCAGCGAATTCAGGAAGCGCGCTTCAGCGGCGAGGTCGAGATGGCGGCAAAGGCCCTCCATCAGGTTCTCGTCCTGCTCCGGGTTTTCCATCAACAGCTTGACGAAAGCCTGGTTCGCATCATCGAAGCTCGCGAGCTTGGCGGCAGTGGTGTCCCTGTCCGGAAAGGCGGCTGGCCCGCTCATGGAATCATCTCCCTAGGAATCGAACATCCTCGGGGATAGGCGAGCCGCCGCCGATCCGCAACAGAGTGTCTCCGCGCCGTGTGCGGCATCACTCCCGCGAAGACCCGGCGTCGAAAGAAAAAGGCTCCGGACCTTTCGGGTCGCGGAGCCCTCTTTTGTGTTTGTCGGCTCTTCCGTCAGGCGCGGCGGCGGCCGCCACGCTCGCGCGCCGGCGCGGCGGCCGCCTCGTTGGCCGTCTTGTTGCGCAAGGGGCCGATCTTCTCGACGATCACGTCAAGCGTCGGACGCTCGCGCTTGCTGTGGTTGTCGAGTGCAAGCCGCATCGCCGCGAGGTGGTTGCAGGAGGTGCCGCAGCAGCCGCCGATGATCTTGGCGCCGGCATCGACGGCCAAGCGCGCATATTCCGCCATCAGCGGCGGCGTGCCGGAATAATGAATCTCCGAGCCGCGGAATTCGGGAATGCCGCAATTGCCCTTGACGACGATGGCCGCGTCCGGCTTGGCCGCCGTCATGTCGAGGAGCGAGGAGAGGATGTCCGAGGCTCCGACGCCGCAATTGGCCCCGACCGCGACCGGCCCTTCGCCGATGTCGGCAGCGACGCCGTGGATGTCCTTCGGGTGGAGACCCATCATCGTCTTGCCGGCGGTATCGAACGAGCCGGTATAGACGAAGGGAAGGCCGACCTTCGTTGCGGCTTCCGCGGCCGCGCGGATCTCCTCAGGCGAGGACATCGTCTCGATCCAGGCGATCTCCGCGCCGCCGGCCTTCAGGCCCTCGATCTGCTCGGCGAAAGCCGATACCGCATCCTCATAGGAAAGCGCGCCGAGCGGCACCAGCAGCTCCCCGGTCGGGCCGACGGAGCCGGCGGTAATGACCTTGCGCGGCGCTTTGTCGGCGACGGCCCGGGCGATCTCGGCGGCGCGCTTGTTCAGTGCGTGCACACGATCCTCGGCCTGGTGCAGCTTCAGCCGGTGGCGCGTGCCGCCGAAGGAGTTGGTGAGAATGATATCGGCGCCGGCATCGACGAAATCCTGATGCAGCTTGGTGATGTTCTCCGGCTTCGTTTCGTTCCAGAGCTCCGGCGCCTCACCCGCTTCGAGCCCCATGGCGAAAAGCGAGGTGCCGGTGGCGCCGTCGGCAAGCAGGACGCCCTTTTGGGCAAGGAGATCGGAGAGGGCATTGGAGACGGCGGACATCGGCTTTTCCCGGCTGAATGAAATTGCAACAACATATAAAGATATCTTTATGTCTTGGCAATCAGCTAGGCAACTTAAATATGGTTCGATGAACCACGTTTCGGAGGATCGCCGGGTGCCCGGGCTCAATAGATGGGGCCTGATCGCGGCAGTTCATCCGACAGCAAGGCCGCGAGATCGGCGGGCGCGCCTTCGGCCTGGGGGCGCAGGCGCAGGCTGAATTCCGCGGCCGGCAGCGCCGGGAGCTCAAGATGCCGGGGCGCAACCACCATGCCGGCACCGAGGAAACGGTCCGTACGGGCAGTCACGGCGATGCCGCTCAAGACGGCGGCACGCAGGCCCGAAAGGCTCGGGCTCGTGGCGGCAATCCGGAACGGCCGGCGGGCGGCTTCGAGCGCGGCAATGGCGGCGGCGCGAAAGCCGCAGGGCGGATCGAGCACGGCCAGCGGGAGTTCGGGCTCGGCCGACGCGAGGCCGTCCGCGGAACACAGCCAGATCATCGGCTCTCGAAGGACGAGCACTTCGTCGGCCGCGGGCCCCTGTCGCATTGTCAGCAGAATGTCGATCTGGCCCTGTTCGTAGGCCGTCATCAATTCCTTCGTCCTGCCGATCCGCAGATCGAGGCGAACGCGCGGATGCGAGCGCGCGAAGCGGCGGAGCAGGGCAGGAAGCGTCGTGTCGGCAAAGTCCTGGGTGCTGCCAAGCGCGACACGACCATCGGCCCGAGCGCCCTTGAGGCTGAGCCATGCGTCGCGATGAGCATCGAGGATACGGCGAGCATGCTCCACGAACTCCTCGCCCACCGGTGTCAGTGCTCGTCCGCGCCCCATCGGCGCGAGAAGGGATTCTCCGACGAGCGCCTCGAGCCGCTGCATCTGCGCCGTCACGGCCGATGGAGAGCGGTTGACCGCCGCGGCAGCGCGGGCGAGCGAGCCGCCTTCGGCAAAGGCGAGGAACGTTCGCAGCAGGTCAGGATCAAGTGTCGTCATAGTTCAACGATACAGAATTATTTATGCCAAACAATTCGATTTTTCTGATGCAACGAGCATGGCAAGCTCACCTTCAATTTCTAACCACCAAGAAGGAGCTTCCATGCCAATCATCAATATCGCCATCGCCGGCTGGGCGGATCCCGATCTGTCCGCGAGAATTGCGGCTTCTGTCACCGAATTGACGCGCGTGCACCTGCGCAAGGACCCGACCGTGACGGCCGTTGCAATCAGTTATATCGACCCGCAGCACTGGTTCGCTGGCGGAAAGTCGATCGCGTCACAGCAGACGAACAGCTTCTGGCTCGACATCAAGGTTGTCGACGGCACCAACACGAAGCAGGAGCTTGCCAGCTATATAGGGGCGATCTTTGCCGGGTTCGAAGGGCTCTTGGGAAAGGTCCACACGGAAAGCTACGTGCTCGTGCACGAGGTGTCGGCCGCCGCTTACGGTTATGGTGGCGAGACCCAGGAGTTCCGGTTCATCAGCGGTAAATTGCAGGCGGCCGCATAAAGAACGCGTAAAGATGAAGGGGCGCTACAAGAGCGCCCCTTCAGCCGAAGGCATCAAGCTGCCTTGCTCTCGTGGTGGCTTGCCGGCATCACCATGGCGCCAATGATCGTTTGCAGGTCGACCGAGCCGATCGGGCGGCCATTGGCGTCGACGACGTGGGCCGTGTTGAGATGCGCGCTCGTCATGGTGCGAGCGGCGGCCTCGAGGACCGTATCCGCCGCGATCGGAAGACCCTCCGGGCTGCCGGACAGCGGTCGCATGATTGTCTCGACATGCACGACTCGACCACGGTTCACCTCCTTCACGAAGGCGGTGATGTAGTCGTCCGCCGGCGAAAGCACGATCTCCTGGCCGGTTCCCTGCTGCACGACGCGGCCGTCGCGCAGGATGGCGATCTTGTCGCCGAGCCTCAAGGCCTCGTCCAGATCGTGGGTGATGAAGACGACGGTCTTCTTCAATTCGCTCTGCAATTCGAGCAGGACCGTCTGCATGTCGACGCGGATCAGCGGGTCGAGTGCCGAGTAGGCTTCGTCCATCAGCAGGATCTCGGCATTGTTGGTGAGCGCCCGGGCAAGACCCACGCGCTGCTGCATGCCGCCCGAAAGCTGGTTCGGATAGTGCCTCTCGAAGCCCTTCAGTCCTACCCGCTCGATCCAGCCGAGCGCCCGCTTCTCGCTTTCGCGACGCTCGACGCCCTGGATCTCCAGGCCGTAAATGGTGTTCTCGAGTACGGTGCGATGCGGCAGCAGCGCAAACTTCTGGAATACCATTGCCGTCTTGTGGCGGCGGAAATTGCGAAGATCGTTCTCGTTCATCTTGCAGACATCGACGCCGTCATAGAGCACTTCGCCGGCCGTCGGGTCGATCAGCCGGTTGATGTGCCGGATCAGCGTCGATTTGCCCGAGCCGGAAAGGCCCATCACGACCGTTATGCAGCCGCCGGGCATGGAGATGTTGATGTCCTGCAGCCCCAGCACGTGCCCATGCTTTTCATTGAGCTCGGCCTTGCCCATGCCGTTGCGGACGACATCGACATAGTCCTCGCCGCGGGGGCCGAAGATCTTGTAGAGGTTCTTCACCTCGATTGCGTGGCTAGTCATGAACAACCTTTCCCCTTCTCGGCTGGGAGCCCTGTTGCGGCCGCTTGCGTCTTCGGAAGGCTCTTCATCGCCCCCTTGCGCCATTTCTTCATGGGCTCTTCGCTCCCCGCATCAGGAATGTGACAGCGGAACGTGCCCTCCGCTTTACTGTTTGCGACGCCTGCGACCATAGTGCGTCGCGATGAGCAAGTATTGCCTCGAACGCGGTCAGATGGCCGCCTTGACCTTTTCCGCGACGGCCGGACTGACCCACGGAACCCATGTGCTCTGGAAATTGCTGAGGAAATATCGCGCGGCGTCCTCGCTCGTTCCCTGGTTCTGGTCCATCCAGGCCAAGACCTTGTTGATCGTCGCATTGTCCCAGCTGCGTGCATTGACGTAGTCCATCGCGACCGCGGCCTTCTGCGCGAAGGATCTGGTCACAACGGTGTAGACGTCCGAAACCGGGTAGGAGTTCACCTTCGGGGCAGGGCAGTCGGGAACGGCGGAGCAGGAGTCCCATTCCGCCCTGTCGTGATCGACGCCGAAGGACAAGAGGGTCATCTCGTATTTGCCGAGGATGGCCGTTGGCGCCCAATAGTAACCGAGCCAGCCCGTCTTGTTCTCGAAGGCCTCGGCGATGGAGCCGTCGAGCCCGGCGGCGGCCCCGGTGTCGACCAGTTCGAAGCCCGCCTTTTGCGCTTCGAGCGCCCGGAAGAGATTGGCGGTCGAGATCTGGCAGTTCCAGCCGGCCGGGCAATTGTGGATTGCTCCCCTGGACGGATTGTCGGGCGCGGGGAAGAGGTCCGGACGCGACAATGCATCCCGGACCGTCCTGATTTCCGGGTGCGCGTCGGCGATGAACTTCGGTATCCACCAGCCCTCCACGCCGCCTTCGCTCAGGATCCTGGCGGCCTCGATGAGGCGGCCATCCTTCACCGCCGCATTCAGGGCCGTGCGCACCGAATTGACCCAGAGCTCGGGTGCCATGTCGGGTTCCGCCTTCTCGTTCATCGAGGCGAAGGTCGGCATCGTATCTCCGGCGACGAGCGTCACCGTGCAGCCGTAACCATTTTCCAGGATGATCTTGTCGACGTGAGCCGCGATGCCGGCCGACGCCCAGTTCATCTCCGCTATGCTGACCTGGCCGCATTCCTGCGCCTCGGCGGAAGCCGCCACGGCGCTGACGCCCGCGGCAAGGAAGATGAAAGCAAGGAGTCGTCTCATATCGTCAGACCTCCGCGTCATCTGCGGCCGAAGTCGACGGCGCCGCAGAGTCATTTGCGGAAAGCGAAACGCCGGAGCATCCTGCCGCGAGCGCTCGGCCTGTCGTTCAACGTCCGGTCGCAAAGCCCATTTCTCCCGCCGGACTGCTCTTCACCGTTGCGGCAAGCCTAAGTATTCCTCACGAGAAATCAACAGGGAAATCAACCTTTTGAATGTGGCGCGCCGGCGTGCGGCCGGTTCCGTTGCCGGTCGTTCGAGCCGGCGATGGAACGGCTGAAAAAATCCGGAATTCATCTTTGGTTAAGAGCTCAATAACGATCCGGTAACGTTGTCGGGATAATGGTTTGCCTGCGGCGGGAAACTGCCGCAGGTCCGGATCAGGTAGTGCGTACCGGACCCGATTTTCGCGGCCGCATCCCTCCCGCATCAAGGGTCGGGTGCGGTTTTCGCTTTCCTCGACGCGAACAAAAAAAGCCGCCCCTGAATGGAGCGGCTCGAAGTTGGGGAGGCGTCTCGCTTATCCGACGTTGGACGTACGAATGAAGCCGAGGGGACCGACCGGCGCGTCCATCACGACGTTGCGGACGCGGGACTGGTTCCTCGGCGTTCTGGAATTCCAGGCAATCTGAACGAAGTTGGGCTTGCTGAAGACGAACAGCATGGTTTGTACCTTGGGAGGCCCGGTCTTTCCGGGGCGTGTTTGCGATAGCGCTGATATAGGCGCGTGCCGTTGCGATTTGAATGCCATGCCCGCCATGGCATGTCGCAATTCGGCTAGTCCCGTCGAGGTTCTTCGCAAGCTTGGTGAGGGGATGAAACAGACCGTGATCGCTGACGGCGCAGTTGCGGCAAAATCGCGCCGAGACAGGGCTTTGCGCGAGACGGTTTCGGTGTTACGGGAGACGGCATGACACGTAGGATCATGCTGCAGGGTACCGGCTCGGATGTCGGAAAATCGGTATTGGTCGCCGGCCTCTGCCGGCTTGCCTCCAACCGTGGCCTGAAGGTCAGGCCGTTCAAGCCGCAAAACATGTCGAACAACGCCGCGGTCTCGGACGACGGCGGCGAGATCGGCCGGGCGCAATGGCTGCAGGCGCTCGCGGCGCGCGTGCCGTCTTCGGTGCACATGAACCCGGTGCTCCTGAAGCCGCAATCCGACGTGGGCAGCCAGATCGTTCTCCAGGGCAAGGTCGCCGGACAGGCGAAGGGCAGGGAGTACCAGGCGCTGAAACCTCGGCTTCTTGGTGCGGTGATGGAGAGTTTCGAGCAGGTCTCTGACGGCGCCGACCTCGTCGTCGTCGAAGGGGCGGGCTCGCCCGCGGAGATCAACCTGCGCGCGGGCGACATCGCCAACATGGGATTTGCCACCCGCGCCGGGGTGCCCGTGGTGCTCGTCGGAGACATCGACCGCGGCGGCGTCATAGCATCGCTCGTCGGTACGCACGCGATCCTGCCAGAGGAGGACCGGCGGATGGTCACCGGCTATCTCATCAACAAGTTTCGCGGCGACGTGACGCTTTTCGATGACGGCATTGCGGCGATCCGCCGCTTCACCGACTGGCCCTGCTTCGGCGTCGTTCCGTGGCTGAAGAGCGCGTCGCGGCTGCCGGCCGAGGATTCGGTCGTGCTCGAGAGGCTGGCGCGCGGCGGCGGCAAGGCGCTGAAAGTCGCCGTGCCGGTCCTGTCGCGGATCGCCAATTTCGATGATTTCGATCCGCTGGCGGCGGAGCCGGAAGTCGATCTCGTCTTCGTCCGGCCGGGCACGCCGCTTCCCGAGGATGCCGGCCTCGTCGTCGTTCCCGGCTCGAAATCGACCATTGGCGACCTCAAGGATTTCCGCGCCGAAGGCTGGGACCGGGACCTTGAGCGCCACGTGCGTCGCGGCGGCCGGGTCATCGGCATCTGCGGCGGCTACCAGATGCTGGGCGCCCGCGTCACCGACCCGCTCGGCATCGAAGGCACCGAGCGCGAGATCGCCGGACTTGGCCTGCTCTCGGTCGAGACCGAGATGGCGCCGGAAAAGACGGTGCGCAACAGTCGCGCCTGGTCGGTGGAGCACCAGGTTGCGCTTGAAGGCTACGAGATACATCTCGGCAAGACGACGGGCGTCGACTGCACCCGCGCACCGGTGGAAATCGACGGCCGCCCGGACGGGGCGATGTCCGCCGACGGCAAGGTCATGGGAACCTATCTGCACGGCCTCTTCGGGAGCGACGCCTATCGCGCGGCGCTGCTCAAGAGCTTCGGCATAGAGGGCGGCGGAGGCAATTACCGCCGGTCGGTCGATGCCGCGCTCGACGAGATCGCCGCCGAGCTACAGTCGGCGCTCGACCCCTCATGGGTCGATGACTTGCTCGGATAGCGCGGAGCTCGCCGACCGATTGACGCAGCGGGCGATCGTAGGCTCGCCGTTGCATAGTCCCGATGAACAATGCAGCATGATCTACTGCATGCTTCCTTGCAGCGACCGTTGCGCGTCTCGTCGCGCGGCGCTGCAGAGCGAGGACGATGTCGCTGGCGCAACGCGCGGCGGTGACATCCGGTGCGAAAGGCGCTGCCATGACACGCACGCAGTTCGTTGGCGTCACTATCGGCCTGGCGCTCGTCGCCGCGCTGACCGTTCTGCGAGCAAGCGATCCGCCGCTCCTGCGGCTCGCGCGCGACGTGACCTTCGACGAATACCAGCGTCTGGCGCCGCGGGACTTCGAGGATGTCCCGGTCCGCATCGTCGATATCGATGAAGCCTCGCTCAAGGCGTTCGGCCAATGGCCCTGGCCGCGCGATCGCCTTGCCGCACTCGTCGACCGCCTTTCCGAAATGGGTGCCTCCGTCATCGCCTTCGACATTCTTTTTTCCGAGCCTGACCGCCTGTCGCCGCGCACCGTCGTGCGCGACATTCCCAACGTCGACAAAGCGCTGCTCGGCCGGCTCCCCGACAATGATGAGATATTCGCCCGGTCGATCGCCGGCCCGCCCGTCGTGCTCGGCTTCGGGCTCTCCACCGAAGGGAGCTATCTTCCGCCCGTCAAAGCCGGTTTCGCCTTTACCGGGGAGAGCCTGTTTGCTGCGCCGCCAAAGATCGATGCCGCCACGCCTTTGCGGCCGCGATTCGCGATCAATGCCGCCGGCATCGGCCATATCAGCCTCGATCCCGGCCGTCCTTCGGCGGTCGTGCGGACGATTCCCCTCCTGCTGAGCGACGGCCAGCAACTCTATCCCAATCTCGCGCTCGAGGCGCTCCGCGTTGCGCAGGGCGCCTCGACTTACATCCTGGCGGGTGCTCCGGACGTTCAGGACGTCCTCACTGAGCTCAAGGTCGGCGAATTCGTCATTCCGGTGACGGCCGCCGGCGAACTCTGGCTCTATGTCAGCCCGGACCGGGCGGAGCGATATGTTTCGGCGAGCCGGGTTCTGGCGGCGGACGGTCCATCCGCGCAAACCAGGGCGGCGATCGAAGGCAGCATCGTTTTCGTCGGTACGTCGGCCGCCGGGCTGCAGGACATCCGCACCACCGCGCTCGGGCACAACGTGCCGGGCGTGTCGCTTCACGCACAGACGGTCGAGCAGGTGCTGTCGGGGCGCTTTCTCGCGCGCCCGGACTGGGCCGACGGGCTGGAGATCCTGTCGATCGCCGCGGCGGGCAGCCTGCTCGTCCTGCTGACCACCTTCGTCAGTCCTGCCGTCGCGCTCGCCTGCGGCCTGCTGATCACCGCGCTCGCTCTGGTCGCCTCCTGGCTCGCCTTCGTTTACATGGGGCTCCTCTTGGATCCGTTGGCGCCCATCCTCGCAGGGTCGGTCACCCACTTCGCGGCAACCGCCTACCGTTTCCTCGTGACAGACCGGGAGCGGCGCGTGGTGCGGCGTGCCTTCGGCCAATATCTGTCGCCGTCGCTCCTTTATCGCATCGAGCACACGCACGACGCCCTGCGCCTTGGCGGCGACGACCGCGAACTGACCATCATGTTCGTCGATGTGCGCAATTTCACGGAGATCAGCGAGCGGCTCGCGCCGACCGAGGTGGTTCGCTTTCTCAACACGCTTCTCGATGCGCTGAGCCGCCATGTCATCGCCAACGAGGGCACGCTCGACAAGTTCATCGGCGATTCGATCATGGCCTTCTGGAATGCGCCGGTCGACGTCACCGACCATGCCGGCAAGGCCGTGCGCGCCGCCCTGGCGATGCGCGAGACGCTCGCCCGCCTCAATGACAGCGACGCCTTCGGGTTCGGCGACGAGCAGAAGGTCCGGATCGGGGTCGGCATCCATACCGGGCTTGCCTGCGTCGGCAACATGGGTGCCGAGATGCATTTCGACTATTCGGCGGTGGGCGACGCCGTCAACGTCGCCGCGCGGATCGAGTCCGCCTGCAAGGATCTCGGATTCGACATTCTCGTATCCGAGATGACGGCAAAATCGGCTGACCATTACGCCTTGCTCGAGGCGGGGGCGCTCCCTCTAAGGGGCAAGAGCACGCGGACGCAGGTCTACGCCGTTGTCGGCGACGAAGCGGTGGCGGCATCGACAGAGTTTGCGGAACTGCATGGCATTCATGGACAACTGATCGCCGCGCTGCGGTCGCGCACTCCGGCGAGCCGCGAGAAGCTTGCCGCCGCAAAGCTCAAGGCTCCGTCCGTCTGCACCGGGCTCACGGATTTCTATCGCAGGATTTCCCGCAGGAGCGATCACTTCGCCGGCGAGCCTCCGGCGAGGCCCGCCGAGTCTGCCGAGTAGAGCGACGCAAGCGCGCCTGCGCGCCTACCGCCGGTCCTGACCTCTCTTCTCGCCTGTGTCCTGACCGCGCGTGCCGGGATCCTGCCCCCGCTTGCCGGTGTCCAGGCCTCTCTTCCCCGGCTCGTTGCTCCTGATCTTGCCCGGAGGTTGGCTCGGTTTTTCCTGCGGGCGCAGCCGCTCCGGGGTGGTCGGCTTGATTTCCAGGGAAGCGGAAAGGCCACAACTACCGCTCATGCTGCCGAACGAGGGCGACAGCCGCTGGTCGCCCGAAAGGAAGGGCAAGGCCTTCTGGTTGCCGAGCGTCGTCAGTATGCTGCGATTGACCCGGTGAGCGTCGGTCATCGAGCCGTTGCGCCTGGCGATCACGCAATCGCAGCGCTGCGTCAGTTGCTGGCAATTGCCCTGGCTGCAGAATTCGGCGGCGCCGCTCAACAGAACCATTGCCGTCGTGCCGTCGCCGCCGACGTAAAAGTCGAAGACCGTGCCCCGGACGCCGATCGTCCCGGCGGGGGTGACGATCTCGTAGGCCGAGTGCTTGGACTTGCCGCTGATCCACCGGAACGTCCCCTTCACCGCCGCGACGGTGAGCTTCTGCACCGTTTTCGAGTCGTCAAAGACGAATTTGTCGATGACGACGGACGACCCGGCGCCCACGGCCAGTTTGCTGCCGTCGCGGAACACGAATTGCCCGAGGCCCGACCTCGATGTCGAAATGCGCTCATCGCGATGGACGGCGTCCCGGACCGCGATCGGTCCGCTCGCGCCGGTAACCGAGGTCCTTATCCGGACTGCTTCGCCGACCGGTTCGGCGGCCATTGTAGGCATGAAACCGTAAAGCGCCGCGCCAAGCGCGGCGATTGCGGTACGACGCACACAGGACATCGCACCCTCCACGACGATACCGGCCTGGAAAGTCCGGCACCCCGAACGTGAACGATCAAGACAGTTTTAGCGCGACGCTGCCCCCAGGCGGCGCTCGGCTGCAAACGGTCATTTTTAGCACGCGGCGGGCAGGGGAGTCTGCTCACCCGTTCGGAGTAGGAATTTCCCTCCCTGCCGTAATCGATGGCCGCGGTGTCGCAGTCCGTCGATTGACTTTGCCGCCCCCGCTTCATAATTAACGCAGAACGGATGGTTCCCTCGCGCCGAGGTGGAGCGGGGGAGTAAATGGGAATGTGACGGGGCGGACCCACGCCGGGCGCCCTTATCGCAGCCGACCCCGCGACTGTAGAACGGTCAGGGTTCGCCATCGGGCAATGTCGTCGCGTTCCGACGAACCGCATGGGGTGGTTCGCGGAGTGGCGGGGCAGGCCGGAAAAGCCACTGGCGTGGCGTCGTGATCAGCCGGGCTGGACGCCTCTTCTTCTACGAATCGTCCGCCTTTCACGATGTCGAATACGCCGGGAAGGCGAGGCGAACCCGTTCGGGTTGCCGCATCGACGCGCGAGAGCCTTGCGCGCAGATGCTGCACCCGTGGCGCCGTGAGCCAGGAGACCTGCCATCCGCACGGGCATTCCGCCCAGGGGAGAATGCCTCCCCGATGCCAGCACGGAGGTTGTCGTGGCTTACAGTTTCTCCATCGGCGCGCCATTGGCGCGTGCGACTGCCATTGTCTCGGCAGGCTGCCGCTTAGTGACCTGCGGCTGGCCCGCATGACCGTCTCCATTGCCGGCCCGGTCCTCGTGCTCGGCGGTGCCCGCTCCGGGAAGTCCGCCTTCGCGGAGAAGCTCGTCGAAAATTCGGGCCTGCCGATGCATTATCTGGCGACCGGCCGCGCCTTCGACGACGAGATGCGCGAGCGCATCGCCCATCACCGCGCAGCACGGAGCGGCAGGGGCTGGACCACCCATGAAGAGCCGCTCGATCTCGTCGGGCAGTTGCGCCGCATCGACGCTCCGGACCGCGCCGTGCTCGTCGACTGCCTGACGCTGTGGGTCACGAACCTGATGATGGAGGGGCGTGACATCGCCGCCGAATTCTCAGCACTGGCCGCGTTCCTGCCCGAGGCGCGCTCGCGGCTCGTTTTCGTTTCCAATGAGGTCGGACTCGGCATCGTCCCGGAAAATCGCATGGCGCGCCATTTCCGCGACCACGCCGGCCGGCTGCATCAGGTCGTGGCGGAGAAGTCCGCCGAGGTTTACTTTGTCGCGGCCGGACTGCCGCTGAAAATGAAGGGTTGAACATGACACTCGCAAAGGCCCAGCAGGGCAAGATTCCGGCCACCGTCATCACCGGCTTTCTCGGCGCCGGCAAGACGACGATGATCCGCAACCTGCTGCAGAACGCCGACGGCAAGCGCATCGCGCTGATCATCAACGAGTTCGGCGACCTCGGTGTCGACGGCGACGTCCTGAAAGGATGCGGCGCGGAGGCCTGCTCGGAGGACGACATCATCGAACTCACCAACGGCTGCATCTGCTGCACCGTCGCCGACGATTTCATCCCGACGATGACCAGGCTGCTCGAGCGCGAGAACCGACCGGATCATATCGTCATCGAGACCTCGGGCCTGGCGCTGCCGCAGCCGCTCGTCGCCGCCTTCAACTGGCCGGATATTCGCAGCGAGGTCACCGTCGATGGCGTCGTCACGGTCGTCGACAGCGCGGCCGTCGCCGCCGGCCGCTTTGCCGACGACCACGACAAGGTCGATGCGCTGCGCGTCAACGACGAGAACCTCGACCATGAGAGCCCGCTCGAAGAGCTCTTCGAGGATCAGCTCACCGCCGCCGACCTCATCGTCCTCAACAAGACCGACCTCATCGATGCGGCCGGCGTCAAATCCGTGCGAGAGGAAGTCGCCTCCCGTATCAGCCGCAAGCCGGCGATGATCGAGGCGAAGAACGGCGAGGTGGCCGCCGCCATCCTGCTCGGCCTCGGCGTCGGCACCGAGGGCGAGATCGCCAACCGCAAGTCGCACCACGAGATGGAGCATGAGGCGGGTGAGGAGCACGATCACGACGAGTTCGACAGCTTCGTCGTCGAACTCGGCCAGATCGCCGATCCCGCTCGCTTCATCGATCGGCTGAAGGGCGTCATCGCCGAGCACGACGTGCTGCGGCTCAAGGGCTTCGCGGACGTTCCCGGCAAGCCGATGCGCCTCCTGATCCAGGCGGTCGGCAGCCGCATCGACCAGTATTACGACCGCGCCTGGGGCGCGGACGAAACGCGCGGCACGCGCCTCGTCGTCATCGGCCTGCATGATATGGACGAGGCGGCGGTCCGCGCGGCGATCGCCGCGCTCGTGTGAGGTTTGACCTTGAACCTGAATTGCCCCTCCCCAAGCCCACCCCACAAGGGGGAGGGGCTGGAGCGGGATGCGCTCACATGCGTTCGCGCCACCGCTCTATCTGTTTGTTTCTGCCGCATTTGTGCGACGCCGGGCGATTCCGCCTGGCTGCAAAATGCTTCAGGCGCCTGCGGGCCTCGCTTGCCTTTTTTCACTCCCGGGGTCTGGCCGAGCCGTCTCAATCGAAGGCAGAGACGGTGCGGCGGGGCAAGCCCCTCCCCCTTGTGGGGAGGGGTTGGGGAGGGCTTTAACCCCGAGGAGCCGTCATGCATCTCCTCCTAGCCCAGAAAGGAACGATCGCCGACGGCAATGAGGCGATCGACCTCGGGCAAAGCCCGGCGGACATATTGTTTCTGTCGGCCGCCGATACGGAGCTCGCCTCCATCGCCGCCGCCCACCGTCGGCGCGCCGGCGCAAGGTCGCTGCGCATCGCCAGCCTGATGACGCTCATGCATCCGATGTCGGTCGACACCTATGTCGAGCGCACGGCCCGGCACGCGAAGCTGATCGTCGCGCGGCTGCTCGGCGGCGCCAGCTATTTCCGTTACGTGATCGAGGCTCTGCATGCTGCCGCCGTGGCGGGCAAGTTCCAGATCGCGGTGCTGCCGGGCGACGACAAGCCGGATCCGGGCCTTGATCCCTATTCCACAGTGTCGGCCGAAGACCGCGGGCGCCTCTGGGCCTATCTCACGGAAGGCGGTGCGGAGAATGCCGGGCTCTTCCTCGATTATGCAGAGGCGCTGATCGATCGCGGCGAGAAACCGCAACCGGCGCGACCGCTGCTCAAGGCCGGTATCTGGTGGCCGGGCAGGGGCGTGATCGGGCCTGGCGAGTGGATGCGTGTTGCCGGACAGGACGCGGAGGAGTGCCGGCCGACCGTCGCCATCTGCTTCTACCGCGCCCTCGTGCAGAGCGGGGAGACGAAACCCGTCGAAGCCTTGATCGAGGCGCTGGCCGCCGAGGGGATGCGTGCGCTCCCGGTCTTCGTCTCCAGCCTCAAGGACCAGGTATCGATCGGGACGCTCGAGGCGATTTTCGCCGAGGCTGCACCCGACGTGGTGATGAACGCCACCGGTTTCGCCGTCTCGGCTCCCGGCGCCGACCGGCAGCCGACGGTATTGGAGTCGACCGGTGCGCCGGTGCTGCAGGTGATCTTCTCCGGTTCGACGCGGGCGGCCTGGGAGGCCTCGGCTCAGGGCTTGATGGCCCGCGACCTCGGCATGAATGTTGCGCTGCCGGAGGTGGACGGGCGCGTTCTGGCGCGCGCCGTGTCCTTCAAGGCGGCTTCCGTCTACGATCCGCTCGTGGAGGCGAATATCGTCGGCCACGAGCCGGTCGCCGACCGCGTTCGCTTTGCCGCCCGGCTTGCGGCCAATTGGGCGCGCCTGCGCCGGGCGCGACCGGAGGTGCGCCGCGTCGCCATCGTGATGGCCAACTACCCGAATCGCGACGGAAGGCTCGGCAACGGTGTCGGCCTCGACACGCCCGCCGGCACCATCGAGGTGCTGAGGGCGATGGCGCAGGAAGGCTATGCGCTCGGCGAATTGCCGGGCGACGGGGATGCGCTGATGCGCTTCCTGATGGCCGGGCCGACGAATGCAGCGAGCCATGACCGGGAAATCCGCGAGACCATTTCCTTGAGCGAATACAAGGATTTCTTCTCCGGCCTTCCCAGCAAGATTCAACAGGAGGTGACGGATCGCTGGGGCTCTCCGGAGACCGATCCCTTCTTTCTCGACGGTGCCTTCGCGCTGCCGCTTGCCCGCTTCGGCGAGGTTCTCGTCGGCATCCAGCCGGCGCGCGGTTACAACATCGATCCGAAGGAAACCTATCACGCGCCGGACCTCGTGCCGCCGCATGGCTATATCGCCTTCTATGCCTATCTGCGCCAGGTTTTCGGTGCCGACGCGATCGTCCACATGGGCAAGCACGGCAATCTCGAATGGCTGCCCGGCAAGGCGCTGGCGCTGTCGGAGGCCTGCTATCCCGAGGCGATCTTCGGACCGACGCCGCATCTCTATCCGTTCATCGTCAACGATCCGGGCGAGGGCACCCAGGCCAAGCGCCGTACCAGCGCCGTCATCATCGACCATCTGACGCCGCCGCTGACGCGCGCCGAGTCCTACGGGCCGCTCAAGGACCTGGAGGCACTGGTCGACGAATATTACGAGGCGGCCGGAGGCGACCCCAGGCGGCTCAAGCTTTTGAGCCGCCAGATTCTCGATCTCGTGCGCGATATCGGTCTCGACCACGATGCCGGTATCGACAGGGGAGACAGCGACGACAAGGCGCTGGAGAAGCTCGATGCCTATCTCTGCGACCTGAAAGAGATGCAGATCCGCGACGGGCTGCACGTCTTCGGCGTCGCGCCGGAAGGGCGGCTGCTGAACGATCTCACCGTCGCACTCGCCCGCGTGCCGCGCGGACTGGGAGAGGGCGGGGACCAGAGTCTCCAGCGGGCGATTGCGGCGGATATGGGGTTGGGTCGCCCGGGGCAAATGACCCCCTCTGCCCTGCCGGGCATCTCCCCCACAAGGGGGGAGGCGGGCGCTCGCTCGTCCACAACCGCCGAACTGGAGGCAAGTCCTGCCGAAAATTCCCGCGCCCCAAGCGACAATTTTGGGGCAGAGGCTCGCCGCGAGTCACTCTCCCCCCTTGTGGGGGCCCCTTTCGACCCGCTCGATTGCGTGATGTCCGCCCCTTGGACCGGCCCGAAACCCGATCTCCTCGCAACGCTCTCGGACGCCCCCTGGCGCACCGCCGGCGATACGGTCGAGCGCATCGAACTGCTGGCGACGAAACTCGTCTCGGGCGAAACCGCTTGCCCGGGAGGCTGGAGCAACACCCGCGCCGTGCTCGACGAGATCGATGCGCAGCTCAAACCTTCGATCCAGCAGTCCGGCCGGGCGGAAATCCATGGCCTGCTCACCGGTCTCGCGGGCCGTTTCGTTGCGCCCGGGCCCTCCGGCGCGCCGACCCGCGGGCGGCCCGACGTGTTGCCGACGGGTCGCAATTTCTATTCCGTCGACAGCCGCGCCGTGCCGACGCCGGCGGCCTACGAGCTCGGCAGGAAATCGGCCGAACTGCTCATCCGCCGCTATCTGCAGGATCACGGCGAATGGCCGTCCTCCTTCGGGCTCACCGCCTGGGGCACGTCCAACATGCGAACCGGCGGCGACGACATCGCCCAGGCGCTGGCGCTGATCGGCGCCAAGCCCGTCTGGGACGTGGCCTCGCGCCGCGTGACCGGCTACGAGATCGTGCCGCTTGCCGTCCTCGGCCGCCCGCGCGTCGACGTCACCTTGCGCATTTCCGGTTTCTTCCGCGATGCTTTTCCGGAACAGATCGCGCTGTTCGACAAGGCGATCCGCGCCATCGGTGCGCTCGACGAGGACGATGCAGACAACATGATCGCGGCGCGCATGCGCGCGGAGACCCGGTCGCTCGAAGAGAAGGGCGTCGAGCCGAAGGAGGCGGCGCGGCGCGCCTCCTATCGCGTCTTCGGAGCGAAGCCCGGCGCCTATGGGGCGGGCTTGCAGGCCCTGATCGACGAGAAGGGCTGGGAGAAGCGCGGCGACCTCGCCGAGGCCTATCTCACATGGGGCGGCTATGCCTATGGCGCGGGCGAAGAAGGCAAGGCTGAGCGCAGCCTTTTCGAGGAGCGCCTGCGCTCGATCGAAGCGGTCGTCCAGAACCAGGACAATCGCGAGCACGACCTGCTCGACAGCGATGACTACTACCAGTTCGAGGGCGGCATGAGTGCCGCGGCGGAACACCTCGCGGGCCAGAGACCGGCGATCTATCACAACGACCATTCGCGTCCGGAAAAGCCGGTGATCCGCTCGCTCGAGGAAGAAATCGGCCGTGTGGTGCGTGCCCGCGTCGTCAATCCCAAGTGGATCGAAGGCGTCATGCGCCACGGCTACAAGGGCGCCTTCGAGATCGCCGCGACGGTCGACTACATGTTCGCCTTTGCCGCTACCACCGGCGCCGTGCGCGATCATCATTTCGAGGCAGCCTACCGGGCGTTCATCGCCGACGAGAAGGTCCTCGACTTCCTGCGCGAGAAGAACCCGGCCGCACTTGCCGAAATGTCGGAGCGGTTTCTGGAAGCGATCGATCGCGGTCTATGGAGCCCGCGCTCCAATTCGGCGCGATTTGAACTGAACAGCCTGTCCAGCCGTGCAGCGGAACGCCTGCACGCCGGAAACGAATAGGAGGACGCCATGAGCGATGAAACCGCAAACACCGGCGAACCGGTCGCCGAGAAGGACGAAGCCCGTCACGCCATGAAGATGGCGAAGAAGAAGACCGCCCGCGACAAGATCATGGCGACGAAGACGGACGAGAAGGGGCTGATCATCGTCCATACCGGCAAGGGCAAGGGCAAGTCGACCGCCGGCTTCGGCATGATCTTCCGCCATATCGCCCATGGCATGCCCTGCGCTGTCGTGCAGTTCATCAAGGGCGCCATGCAGACCGGTGAGCGCGACCTGATCGACAGGCATTTCGGCGATCTCTGCCAGTTCTACACGCTCGGCGAAGGCTTCACCTGGGAGACGCAGGACCGCGCCCGCGACGTGGCGATGGCGGAAAAGGCCTGGGAAAAGGCGAAGGAACTGATTCGCGACGAGCGCAACTCGATGGTGCTGCTCGACGAGATCAACATCGCGCTGCGCTATGACTATATCGATATCGCCGAGGTCATGCGCTTCCTGAAGGAAGAGAAGCCGCACATGACGCATGTGGTCCTGACCGGCCGCAACGCCAAGGAAGACCTGATCGAGATCGCCGATCTCGTCACCGAGATGGAACTCGTCAAGCACCCGTTCCGCTCCGGGATCAAGGCGCAGAAGGGTGTGGAGTTCTGAAGCCTACCATCGGCGGGGCGCTGCGCGGGGCGCATCGTCCCGCAAGTGAGCGGTCACATCCCGAGCCACAGCCTCAACGGATGCGTCGGGTCGGCAAGCAGCCGGATCGCGAGCGCGATCGAGACGATGACGAGCAGCGGCTTGATGATCTTGGCGCCCTTGGCCATGGCGTAGCGGGAGCCGACCTGCGCGCCGAGGAACTGGCCGGCTCCCATGATCAGGCCGACTTTCCAGAGCACGACGCCATAGAGGACGAAGACGGCGAAGGCGCCGAGATTGGAGCCGAAGTTCAGAAACTTCGTATGGGCGGTGGCCTTGAGGATGCCGAATCCCCCCAGCGTGACGAAGCCGAGCATGAAGAATGAGCCCGTGCCGGGGCCGAAGACGCCGTCATAGAGGCCGATCAGCGGCACGAAGGAGAGGGTGAACATCAAGCGGGTCATGCGGTGGTGCCTTTCGACATCGCCGATGTTCGGCTTGCAGCCGAAATAGAGGGCGATCGCGATCAGCAGGAAGGGCAGCACGGCTTTCAGCGCATCTCCCGGGACGACGGTCGCGAGCAGCGCACCCAGCACCGATCCCGCTGCCGACATCAGGGCCATCGGCATTTGCTCTCGCAGGTTCACATGGCCGTTCCGCGCATAGGCCATGCTCGCCGAGCCGGAACCGAAGAGCGACTGCAGCTTGTTGGTCCCCAGCGTTTCGAGCGGCGGAATCCCGGCGATCAGCATGGCCGGGATGGTGATCATGCCGCCGCCGCCGGCGATCGAATCGATGAAGCCGGCAATGAAGGCCGCAGCAAAAAGGAAGAGCAGGATGTGGAGCGCGAGATCGGGCACGGGAGAACCGGGAGCGGATGGCGACGGAATTGCTTTCGCCTTGTGTCAGAGGTCGAGGCGAAATGCAAAGGCAGGCTGCTCCGAGGTGCACGGATTGCTTTTGCCTGCGCCGTTTACGACGCCGCCATGGCGCAATCCGGTTTGACCGCCCGGATGCCCTCCGATAAAAATGAAGATCATGCGACGGCGTCCGTGCAAGCGGACTGAAAGAGCGTCCGGTGCGGCCGACCCATCCAGGGGGCCAGATCCGGTGCTGTCCAGACCGGTGCGGGCATCGACCCCAGGCCGGCGCTTCGTATGAACGCCGTCCGCTGCTGGGGTCCTGGAACCGAAACTCCCTGTGCAGCTATCAACTAAGTTGCAGCTTGCGTGTCGAGAGGCCGCGGCTGTGGGGAGCCGCACCGCATGCCTTCGGCCGAGGGACCAGCCGCCACCATTGGAAAGTTCGTACTGGGTCTCGGCTGCGAGCGCCGCACGCCGGCCGAGGAAGTGATCGCGCTTGCGGAACGGGCGCTGGCGGATGCAGGCGCCTGCGCGAGCGATCTCTCTCTGATCGTCTCCCTCGATACGCGTTCGGAGGAACCCGCCATTCACGCCGCCGGGCAGCATTTTGCCGTGCCGCTTCGGTTTTTCGACGCAGCCACGCTCGAGGCGGAGGCGGAGCGGTTGCAGAGCCCATCGGAGATCGTCTTCGCCCATACCGGCTGCCACGGCGTCGCGGAAGGGGCAGCACTTGCCGGGGCGGGACGGGATGCGGTCCTGATCGTGCCGAAAATCCGCTCGGCTCACGCAACGGCGGCGATCGCCGGCAGGCCCGATGGGCGTGCAATGCTTCGTTCGACGGGGAGTGAAAGACGATGACGGAAACCGTATTCGACGGACTGCCTCAACTCGAACCGGGGACCGTCTGGCTCGTCGGGGCGGGGCCGGGTGACCCGGGCCTCCTGACGCTGCACGCGGCCAATGCGTTGCGCCAGGCGGACGTGATCGTTCACGATGCGCTGGTGAATGGCGACTGCCTGAAACTCGCGAAGGCCGGTGCGACGCTCGAGTTCGCCGGCAAGCGTGGCGGCAAGCCTTCGCCGAAACAGCGCGACATCTCGCTCCGGCTGGTCGAACTCGCGCGTGAAGGCAAGCGGGTGCTGCGCCTCAAGGGCGGCGATCCCTTCGTTTTCGGCCGCGGTGGCGAAGAGGCGCTGATGCTCGTCGAGCACGGCATACCGTTCCGCATCGTGCCGGGCATCACCGCCGGCATCGGCGGGCTGGCCTATGCCGGCATTCCGGTGACGCATCGCGAGGTCAACCATGCCGTCACCTTCCTGACCGGTCACGATTCCTCCGGCGTCGTGCCGGACCGGATCAATTGGGAGGGCATCGCCAAGGGCTCGCCGGTGATCGTCATGTATATGGCGATGAAGCATATCGGCCAGATTTCCGCCAATCTCATCGCCGCCGGGCGTTCGGCGGACGAGCCTGTCGCCTTCGTGTGCAATGCGGCGACGCCCGAGCAGGTGGTGCTCGAGACCACGCTGTCCCGCGCCGAAGCCGATGTTGCCGCCTCGGGCCTCGAGCCGCCGGCGATCGTCGTCGTCGGCGAGGTCGTCCGGCTGCGGCCGTCGCTCGATTGGCAGGGCGCACGCAAGGGCCGGGCACTTGCGGCCGATCCGTTTTCGAGCCGCATCCTCCGGAATCCGGCATGAATGGTCTGATGATTGCTGCCCCGAGCTCCGGCTCGGGCAAGACGACGGTGACGCTCGGCCTGATGCGGGCGTTGAAACGGCGCGGGGTATTGATCGCACCGGGCAAGGCAGGGCCGGACTATATCGATCCGGCCTTTCACGCGGCCGCCAGCGGCAAGCCCTGCTTCAATTACGATCCCTGGGCGATGCGGCGGGATCTGCTCCTCGATAACGCTGCGACTGCCGCGGAAGACGGCTCGATGCTCGTCGTGGAGGCGATGATGGGCCTCTTTGACGGCGCCGCCGACGGCAGCGGCTCGCCGGCGGACCTTGCCGCGGCGCTCGGGCTCGCCGTCATCCTCGTCGTCGATTGCGCGCGTCTGTCCCACTCGGTGGCTGCGCTCGTGCGCGGCTATGCCGCTCATCGCGACGATATCCGCGTCGCCGGGGTCATCCTCAACAAGGTCGGCAGCGACCGTCACGAGACGATGCTGCGCGACGCGCTCGACCAGCTCGGCGTTTCGATTTTCGGCGTGCTCCGCCAGGACAGCGCCCTGCAATTGCCCGAACGGCATCTGGGCCTCGTCCAGGCGCGCGAACACACGGCCCTGGAGGTCTTCATCGACCATGCGGCAGCGCGCGTTGCATCCGGTTGCCATCTCGAGGCGATCCAGGCCGCAGCAGCGCCCTTGCGGGCTCGGCCGACGACCGGGGCCAAGAGGCTGAAGCCGCTCGGGCAGCGGATCGCCGTTGCCCGCGACGTCGCCTTCGCCTTCTGCTACGAGCACCTTCTCTCCGGCTGGCGCGGGCAGGGGGCGGAAATCTCGTTCTTTTCACCGCTGGAAGATGAAGCGCCCGAGGCGGGCGCCGAAGCAATCTATCTGCCCGGCGGGTATCCGGAGCTGCATGCCGGGCAGCTCGCCGCCGCCTCCCGTTTTCGTGGCGCGATGCGCAGCGCGGCCGGGCAGGGCACGCGCATCTTCGGCGAGTGCGGTGGCTACATGGCGCTCGGCGAAGGGCTTGTCGCCGCGGACGGCAGGGGTTACGAAATGCTCGGCCTCTTGCCGCTCGTCACCAGTTTCGCCGAGCGCAAGCGGCATCTCGGTTACCGGCGCGTGACGCCGCTCGATAACGCCTATTTCGATGGACCGATGACGGCACACGAATTCCACTATGCGACGATTGTTTCCGAGGGCGCGGCAGAGCCGCTCTTCGCGGTGGAGGACGCGGCCGGCCTCGATCTCGGTCGCGCCGGCCTTCGTCGCGGCCACGTCGCCGGCTCCTTCATGCATCTCATCGACCTTTCGGAGTGATCATGACCGCTCCGATCATCCATGGCGGCGGGATCACCGAAGCTGCGGCGCGCTTCGGCGGCGCACCTGACGACTGGCTCGACCTTTCGACCGGCATCAACCCGTGCCCGGTGGCGCTTCCCGAGATCGACCCGCGGGTCTGGCACCGGCTTCCCGACCGGTATCTCGAAGACACGGCGCGCGAGGCGGCGAGCCGCTATTACGGGGCCGGCGGCATAATGCCTCTGCCCGTTCCCGGTACCCAAGCGGTCATTCAACTGCTGCCGAGGCTCGTTGGCGCGAGGAAGCGCGTCGCGATCTTCGCTCCGACTTACGGCGAATACGCCCGGGTGCTGACGGGAGCCGGGCTTGCCGTGGACTTCATCGGAAGCGCCGAAGATCTCGCCGACGGGTACAGCCTCGCCGTGGTGGTGAATCCCAACAACCCGACCGGCAGGCTTTTCGCGCCGGAAGAGATTCTCGCCATGGCAGAGACGATAAAGGCGCGAGGCGGCCTCATCGTCGTCGACGAGGCCTTCGGTGATCTCGAGCCGGCGGCGAGCGTCGCTCGGCACGTCGCTGCCCATGACAACCTCGTCGTCTTCCGCTCCTTCGGCAAATTCTTCGGGCTTGCGGGCCTGCGGCTCGGTTTCGTCATCGCGGCTCCAGCCATCATCGAAACCTTCCGCGACGGGCTCGGTCCCTGGGCGGTCTCCGGTCCGGCACTCGCCATTTCGGCAAAGCTGATGCAAGCCGATACGAGTTCGATCCGCGACCGCATCCTTGAACGCAAGGCCGCACTCGATGCCGTGCTTGGCGGTGCCGGGCTCGATATCGTCGGCGGTACGGGGCTCTTCGCGCTCGTTGAAAGTGAAGGGGCATACGATCTTCATGCGGCGCTCTGCGAAGCGCATATACTGACGCGCAAGTTCGACTATAACCCGCGCTGGCTGCGGATCGGTTTGGCGGCCACCGCGGAGGGCGATCGTCGCCTTGCCGCGGCCCTGAACAGAGCAGGTGTATAAGTGTCGGCGGAAATTCTGCTCATCCTCGTCGTTGCATTGCTGATAGACCGCCTTTTGGGCGATCCGGAGTGGCTCTGGTCACGCCTCACGCATCCGGTCGTGCTCTTCGGCCAGGCGATCGGCTTGTTCGACGAGATGCTCAACGGTGCCGGCGTGACTGCCGGCCGGCTGAAGCTGCGGGGCATGGCGACCATCCTCATCCTGCTTGCAGCCAGCATCGCGGCAGGGGTGGTGCTCAACCGGCTGTTCGATGTCCTGGGGGCGATCGGCTTCGTGCTGGAGGCGGTCACCGTCGCCGTTTTCCTCGCCCAGAAGAGCCTTGCCGACCATGTGGTCCGGGTTGCCGACGGCTTGCGCAGCGGCGGACTTGCCGCCGGCCGCGAAGCGGTATCGATGATCGTCGGCCGCGATCCGAAGACGCTCGACGAGCCTGCGGTCTGCCGTGCCGCCATCGAGAGCCTCGCGGAAAACTTCTCCGACGGGGTGGTCGCTCCGGCCTTCTGGTATGCGGTCGCCGGTCTCCCCGGTCTGCTGGCCTACAAGATGCTGAACACCGCGGATTCGATGATCGGCCACAAGAGCCCGAAATACCTCCATTTCGGCTGGGCCTCGGCGCGCCTTGACGATCTCGCCAATCTGCCGGCTGCGCGGCTTTCCGTCCTCCTCGTCGCGGCGGGCGCCTATTTCAGGCGGGGCTCGGAAGCGGCGAGGGCCGCAATCGACGTCGCGCGGCGCGACCATCACTTTCATCGCTCGCCAAATTCCGGATGGCCCGAGGCGGCCATGGCGGGCGCGCTCGGCATCCAGCTTGCCGGGCCCAGGGTTTACGGTGGCGAGACGGTGGATGAGTCGATGATCAACGCCGCGGGACGCGCGGTCGCCACCGCCGCGGACATCGACACCGCCGTTTCGGTTTTCCATGCCGCCTGTCTTGCGATGACGCTTGCCTTCGCGGCCATGGCGCTTTCGTTCCTGGTCCTGTGATGCATGTCGAATTGGTGGACCGATCGACCGGAACGCAAGCCCCTGATCATCGCACATCGCGGCGGCGCTGCCCTCGCGCCTGAAAACAGCGCGGAGGCGCTGCGCGCGGCCGCGCAAGCCGGGGCCGATGCCGTCGAGACGGATGTCCGCCTGACCAGGGACGGGGCTCTCGTCTGTATCCACGACGCCGACCTGTTGCGGCTTTCAGGCGATCCGCGCGCGGTCGCCGACCTCGACCTTGCGACGCTGCGCCGGCTGCTGCCGGCGGTGATGACGCTCGAGCAGGCGCTTGCAGCCTCCGGTTCGCTGGGTGTGCTCCTGGACGTCAAGCTGATGGAGAGCACGCAGCTTCCGCTGGTCATCGATGCGGTCGCCGCCGCCAATGCGCTCGACCGCGTGATGCTGGGCCTGCGCGGCGTCGATCTCATCACTTCCGCCCGTGGCGCCAGCCAGGACGTCGCGATTCTCGCCTTTCTCGGTGAGCCGGACGCGATCCAGGCGGCAGCGCGAGCGGGCGCGAACTGGTTCCGGCTCTGGCAGGCCGCGTTGACGGCTGACCGTGCGGCGACCGTGCGGGCTGCGGCAATGCGTCTCGCGGTGATGGCCGGTCAGCCGCGGCCGGTTCCCTTGCCGGAATATCCGCCGTTTCCTGTCGGTCTCATCGATCGGGAGGGGCTGGCAAGGTTGCACGCCTTTGCTCCCGACGCGATCCTCCTCGATGACCCGCGCCTCGCTGCGGATTGTTTCCGGTAAACCCCGCTACTGCAGTCCGCTGCCGCTCAGCAATCCATGCCGGCATGACGCATCAGCGGATCGAGGTCCGGCACGGCAACGCGGCTGTTTGCCAGGCGTCCTCGGGATGGGCCTGACGGTGCACGCCAGGCCCGTCCTGCTCTACCGGAAGGCTAGCGATCGGTCGCCGTTCGGCAACACCGCTTCTCAAATCACGACGGCAAAAGGCCGTGGGGCATTGGCTTTTGCGGTGCATTTTTCTATAGGGATCGCCAAGACTCGAATTTCATGAGGTATGCGCGTGACAGCTACATTCGACAAAGTTGCCGACATCATTGCGGAAACGAGCGAGATCGATCGTGAGACGATCAAGCCGGAAAGCCATACGATCGATGACCTCGGCATCGACAGCCTGGACTTCCTCGACATCGTTTTTGCGATCGACAAGGAGTTCGGCATCAAGATTCCGCTGGAGCAGTGGACCCAGGAAGTCAACGAGGGCAAGGTCTCTACCGAGGAATATTTCGTACTGAAGAACCTCTGCGCGAAGATCGACGAGCTTCGGGCCGCCAAGGCCTGATCGATCTCCCGCTGACACGGGTTCATTCCTTGTCCGGTGCCGCCTGTCGCGCCTCGCGCTTGACAGGCGGCATCGGCATTTTTACTTGAGCGCGAAACAAACGGGATGAGCCTTCATGCTCCTTGAGTATTTCCAGATGATCGACCGGATCGATGCCGTCGATCTTGCGGCCGGCAGGCTTGTCGCGCGGTCGGTCGTGCCGGAGCAGAGCCCGGTCTTCGAGGGGCATTTCCCGGGCTATCCGCTGGTTCCCGGCGTGCTGCTCATCGAGACAATGGCGCAGGCCTCCGGCTTCCTGGTGCTCGCCGCCACGAAATTTGCCGCAATGCCGTTCCTGATGTCGGTCGACGGTGCCAAGATGCGCAGCTTCGTCGAGCCTTCCGCCGAGCTCGAGATCGAAGCCCTGTTGGAGCACGAGGGCTCGGGTTTCGCCGTAACCAAGGCGAAGATCACCTCGGGCGGCAAGAAGATATGCGACGCCCAGCTGAAGCTGAGGACGATCCCGTTCGACCAGGTGCCGCTTGGCGATATCGTCCGCAAACGTGCCGAGGAACTGGGACTGGTGGCCGCGATGGCCGGTTCGGAGAAGTGAAGATGACGAAATCCGCTAACGATGTGGTGATCACCGGCGTCGGCATCGTGACCAGCCAGGGCGTTGGAGCCGAGCCGCACGTGGCGCTGCTCGGCGCGAGCCAGTCGCCGAAGGTCAGGATCGAGACGGAACGCTTTGCCCCCTATCCGATACATCCGCTGCCCGAGATCGACTGGTCGCAGCAGATCGCCAAGCGCGGCGACCAGCGGCAGATGGAGAACTGGCAGCGCCTCGGCGTGTTTGCCGCCGGGCTCGCCCTCGACGATGCCGGGCTCAAGGACAATCTCGAAGCCTGCGGCAGCATGGACATGATCGTCGCGGCCGGTGGTGGCGAACGCGACATCAATGTCGACTCGCTGATCGTCGACGAAGCCCTGAAGCGCAACGATCGCGAGCAGCTCCTGAATGAGAAGCTCACGACCGAGCTGCGCCCGACGCTTTTCCTGGCGCAGCTTTCCAACCTCCTTGCCGGCAACATTTCCATCGTCCACAAGGTGACGGGTTCGTCGCGCACTTTCATGGGCGAGGAGGCGGCAGGCATCTCGGCGATCGAGACGGCCTTTGCCCGCATCAAGGCCGGTCAGTCGACGCACACGCTGGTCGGCGGCGCTTTTTCGGCCGAGCGCCTCGACATCGTCCTGCTCATCGAAGCGATCCAGGGCCATTCGCTTGGCGAGTGGCATCCGATCTGGTCGCGCAAGCCCGGAAACGGCGGCGGCATGATCCTCGGCTCCGTCGGCGCCTTCCTCGTCCTGGAATCGCGCGAATATGCCGAGGCCCGCGGCGCGCGCATCTATGCGACGATTGCGGCGATCGGCGGCGATCGCGGCAGCCGCGAGGACGGCCGGCTCGAGGCGCGCCTCAAGGACCTGGCGCGGCCCGCGGCGGAGTTCGATCCGCAGTCGACCGTGGTCTTCTCGGGCACCTCGGGGTTCCATGATCTTGCCCGGCGCGAGAAGGCGTTTCTCGAAACCGAGCTCGCCGGCCGGCCGATCCGCGCCTATGGCGGTCTCGTCGGCCACGGCATCGAGGCTCAGTTCCCGGTCGGCGTGGCGTTCGCTGCCCTTTCGCTCGGCCATGGAGCAGAGGTTCCCCCCTTCGATCCGGACGCGGAGGCGCCCATGACGGCGGCCGCCAAGGCCGCGGTCGTCACAACCATCGGCCATGCCCGCGGCGAAGGCATCGCCGTGCTTGCCGCTGAATAGAGGGCTTAAGCATGAGCAAGGCGTATAAGGATCACCTCGGCCGTCCGATCGTCGCGGTCACCGGCATGGGCGTCATCACCTCGCTGGGCCAAGGTCTGGAGGACAACTGGGCGGCGCTCAGCGGCGGCGTTTCGGGCATCCACAAGATCAGCCGCTTCCCGACAGAGGGGCTTTCGACGCGCATCAGCGGCACGGTCGATTTCATCGAGCTGCCGGCGGAAAACGCCGTCGAGCGCTCCTATGCGATGGCGCGCGAGACGACGTTGGAGGCGCTCGCGCAGGCCGGTCTTTCCGGCGACTTCAACGGCCCGCTTTTCCTGGCGGCGCCGCCGATCGAGCCGGAATGGAGCGCGCGTTTCGAGCTCGCCGACCGCTCGCCGCCGTCGGAGCGCCCGGGCGATGCCTACAACCGCTTCCTCGCCGCCATGCGGCAGAAGGCGGATCCGGCCTTCCATGAGGCCGTACTGTTCGGCTCGATCTCGGAGCGTCTCGCCGATCGCTTCGGCACCCGCGGCCTGCCGGTCACGCTTTCGACCGCCTGCGCCTCGGGCGCAACCGCGATCCAGCTCGGCGTCGAGGCGATCCGCCAGGGCCGCACCGACCGGGCGCTGACGGTCGCGACCGACGGCTCGCTCAGCGCCGAAGCGCTGATCCGCTTTTCGCTGCTTTCGGCGCTTTCGACCCAGAACGATCCGCCGGAAAAGGCATCGAAGCCCTTCACCAAGGACCGCGACGGTTTCGTGATCGCGGAAGGCGCCGCCACGCTCGTGCTCGAATCGCTGGAGGCCGCCGTTGCCCGCGGCGCTCGCGTCTACGGCATCCTCAGGGGCTGCGGGGAGAAGGCCGACCTCTTCCATCGCACGCGCTCCTCGCCCGATGGCGGACCGGCGATCGCGACGATCCGCGCGGCGCTTGCCGATGCCGGCATCGACGAGACCGGTATCGGCTACATCAATGCGCACGGCACCTCGACGCCGGAAAACGACAAGATGGAGTATCTGTCGATGTCGGCCGTCTTCGGCGAGCGGCTGCCGTCCATTCCGGTTTCGTCCAACAAGTCGATGATCGGCCACACGCTGACGGCCGCCGGCGCGGTCGAGGCGGTCTTCTCGCTGCAGACGATCCTTACCGGCACCCTGCCGCCGACCATCAATTACCAGAACCCGGACCCGGCGATCGTTCTCGATGTCGTGCCGAACGTGAAGCGCAGCAAGCAGGTCACCGCCGTGCTGTCGAATTCCTTCGGCTTCGGCGGACAGAACGCCAGCCTCGTCATGACCGCCGAGCCGGCTTGAGTGGTGGCGCAAGCAGTGCCCCCTCTGGCCTGCCGGCCATCTCCCCCACAAGGGGGGAGAATACAAGCGGCCTGCCCCGCGCTCCAAGCGAAACACCCCCTGCAAACGGAACGGTCGCTGGAGACGCAAACGGCGCCACATCTGTTCGCCCCCATTGTGGGGGAGGTGGCCGGCAGGCCAGAGGCGGTGAGCGCCTCCGCCAGAAACCGAACTATCCAAAGGAAAGACCATGCGCGCCCTGCAACTGCTCGATGATCGCAAGCTCGAAATCACCGACCTCCCGGAACCGGACGCGCCGGCCCCCGGTGAAGTCACGCTTCGCGTCAAGGCGGTTGCGCTCAACCATATCGACGTCTGGGGCTGGCGCGGCATGGCCTTTGCCAAGCGCAAGATGCCGCTCGTCATCGGCGCCGAAGCATCGGGTGTCGTCGAAAGCATCGGCCCCGGCGTAGCCAATCTCCTGCCAGGCCAGCTCGTTTCGATCTACGGTGCGCGGACCTGCGGCCTCTGCCGCCCCTGCCGGGAAGGTCGTGACAATCTCTGCGAACATGTCGGCGGGGTGCACGGCTTCCATCTCGACGGCTTCGCGCAGGAGAAGGTGAACCTGCCGGCGCGCCTCCTGGTCCCGGCGCCCCCGGGCGTCGATGCGGTCGGCGCGGCTCTCGCGCCCGTCACCTTCGGCACGGTCGAGCACATGCTGTTCGACAACGCCAGGCTCGAGCCGGGCGAGACGATCCTCGTCCATGCCGGCGGTTCCGGCATCGGCACGGCGGCGATTCAGCTCGCGAAGAAGATAGGCTGCACCGTCATCACCACCGTCGGCTCCGACGACAAGATCGAGAGGGCCAAGGCGCTCGGCGCCGATCATGTCATCAATTACCGCACCGACCGCTTCGAGGGCGTGGTGCGCAAGCTCACCAGGAAGAAGGGCGTCGACGTCGTCTTCGAGCATGTCGGCAAGGACACCTGGGCGGGTTCGATGCTGTCGATGAAGCGGGGCGGACGGTTGGTCACCTGTGGCTCGACCTCCGGCGTGTCGACCGACCTCAACCTGATGATGCTCTTCCAGCAGCAGCTGAAGCTGCTCGGCTCCTTCGGCTGCCGCATGGAGAACATGGCGAACGCCATGCAGAAGATGGCGCGCGGTCTCGTCCATCCGGTGATCGACACGGAAGTCGGTCTCTCCGACATCGACCGGGCGCTGGAGCGCATGGAGTCGCGCCAGGTCTTCGGCAAGATCGTCCTCAGGATGGATTGATCGCCGTGCGGATGCTGATCACGCGGCTGGTGCTGGCCGCCGACCATTTCCGGCAATGGCTCATCGCGCAGTTCGTGCTGCTGCTCCTCACGGTCCTGAAGCTGCTGCCGCCCGACACGGCGATCGATTTCATGGACCGGGTCGCACGCTGGATCGGTCCGAAGACCCGCCGCCACAAGCTGACGCTCACCAACCTGCGCAACGCCTTTCCCGAAAAGAGCGATGCGGAGATCGGGGAGATCGCGCTCGAAAGCTGGGGCAATATGGGGCGGCTCGCAGCCGAGTATGTCTTTCTCGACCAGCTCTTCGACTTCGATCCCGACCGGAGGGAGCCGGGGAGGGTGGAGGTGTCCGGTATTCCGCTCTTCCTCGAGCTCAGAGACAGTCCGCGGCCCTTTATCGTGTTCACGGCTCATACCGGCAATTTCGAGATGCTGCCGGTCGCCGGCTCCGCCTTCGGCCTCGACGTGACCGTCCTCTTCCGCCCGCCGAACAATCCTTATCTCGCCGACAAAGTGTTCGAGTTCCGCAAGGCACGCATGGGCAATCTCGTGCCCTCGCATGCAGGCTCGTCCTTCGCACTGGCCCGGCAGCTCGAGCGCGGCGGCGCCGTCGGCGTGCTCGTCGACCAGAAGTTCCGCAAGGGGCTGAAGACGAAGTTCTTCGGCCGCGACGTGCAGACGAACCCGCTGCTTGCCAAGCTTGTGCGCCAGTTCAACTGTGAGGTCTATCCGGCCCGCTGCATCCGCCTGCCCGGGGGGCGTTTCCGGCTGGAACTGGAGCCGGCCGTGGAAATCCCGAGGCGGGCCGATGGCAGCGTCGATGTCAATGCCACAGCGCAAATGCTGAACGACAAGGTCGAAAGCTGGGTGCGCGAATATCCGGGCCAATGGCTCTGGTACCACGATCGCTGGCACATCAAACGCCATCTTTGAGGGCGGACGCTCCGCCGCCTTCCGGAATCTCGCCGGCGACCCAGACGCCAGGAAACATGCGTCCCCCGGTCCGGCTTCCCGATTGATCGCCCCACGCGCATCTTGGCCTTTCGACCTACTCAAATTTGGGCCGATGCGCCGTTTGCATGGTCCGCAAACGTTTGCAATATATAGTGGTGGCTTTCTGTTGTTGAACGGCTGTGCGATGGGTGTAAACTCATTCGTTGTGCTCGGGGAGCGGCTGCAAGCGCTTTGGGCTGAAGGCGCGGGGCAGTTTTCCTGCGCCGGAAACAGGGGGACCGTCCAGATCGACGCTACAGCGCCCGCGCGTCTGATAAGGCGCGCAAAGGTCGCTGCAGCACGTTGAATTTCTGCATCTCTTTGTCCTTGAATCGAGGTCGATTCAAGGAGATGCGCATGAGTCGCTTGCAACTGAGCGGCCAGCTTTCGAGTGCTTTGGGCGCGGCCTTGCCGCGGGGAATGGGGCTTTTCGAATTGAACGAGTTGATTGAGCTGTTCTGGTTCAAATATTCGCAATTGCAATACGCCGTGAAGGTGGCGGACGAGCATCTGGTCGGTATCCTCGATCGCGAACTCGAGCCGATTCTGAAGGCCGTTTACGATGAAAAGGCCGCGAGCGTCGAAGACGCGCGCCTGCAATTTCAGTTCCTGATCGATATATTGCGCTTCGAGGCGGACGACATGTCCTGCGTGCTGCGCCATTCGCGCTTGCTTCAGTCGCTGATCAATCGCTATTTCGCCGCGACGCGGTCAACGGATCTCGCCGGGCTCGACCTCGAGCGCGCGCCGAAGCTTCCGAACAAGGGGCGCGCCGACGAAGGGCTGCTCAACGAGGCGATCCTCGACAGCTTTCCCGACCGGATCGCCGTCATCACGCCGGATTACCGCTATCTCTACACAAATCCGGTGAATGCGAGCCGTCTCGACAGCAGGCCGATGGAACTCATCGGCAGGCACATCGTCGAATTCATCGGCCTGCAGCGCTTCGAGCAACGTGTGAAGGGCTATCTCGACCGCTGTTTCGCCGGGGAAGTGGTCGAGTACACCTTCGCAAAGACCGTCAACGCACGGACTGTCGTGGTACGCTGTCGCATGACGCCGTGCAGGTCCAGTTCCGGCAAGCTCATCGGCGCCATTCTTGTCATCCAGGAACATGCCGATCGACGCAAGGCGATCGCCGCCTGATCTCTGCCGTGAGGAACGCATCGGAACGATGCGATGCGCATGTTGTATCAGGACGGCGGCTGCACCGGGTATTGGGCGAGAATTCCCCGCAGGCATTCCTGCTCGAAATGGACATGACGGCGCAAATTGGTGAAGAAGCCGCGCAGCATGTAGCCTCCGGTCTGCCGCGCATCGGTGACACGACCGTCAAGGAACTCGCGGTCTTCGTCCATTCGCTCGGGGGCGGCGCCGACTAATCCCGGCGAACGGAGCGGCGAAGGAAAACCGCTCACACTTTTCCGCTACCGCTCCGGCCGTGCGCCCTTCACCGGACGCACGGCTTTTCTGTGCGGAACTCCACCGGAAGTGTTAGACTCGCCACTCGTGCTTTCGAGTGGCGCAGAAATCCACGGCAGCGGTGATGCTCGACAGGAGGATTCGAGATGTCACAGGAATGGCCAATGTTCATTCTGCAGTGCATCGTCGTCTTCGGCCTTGTCGGCGCATTGTTCATTCGCTTCGGCGAATAGCCAGGAGCCCCCCGGGACAGAGCCGACCGCGAATTGCTTAGCGGGTGGACCAGACTGCCAGTTCATAGCCGTCCGGATCGGCGAAGTGGAAACGCCGGCCGCCCGGAAAGGAAAAGATCGGCTTGAGGATCTTGCCGCCGGCGCCTTCGACGCGCGCCAAGGCGTCTTCCAAGTTATCGGCATAGATGATGACGAGCGGGCCGCCGCTGCGGACCGGTCCGAGCGTGGTGAAGCCTCCGGTCAGCCGGCCGTCGGCAAACTCGCAGTATTCCGGGCCGTAATCCTTGAAGGTCCAGCCGAAGGCGTTGCCATAGAAGGCCTTGCTGGCGGCGATGTCCGCTACGTTGAATTCGATATAGTCGATGCGGCGGTCGTTATTTTGGGTATCCATGTTCTTTCCCGTCGTTTGATCAGCGATCGTCGGCTTCCATGATGGTTTTGAGGGCGGCAAGATCCTTTTCCACCCAGGCGGCGTCGGCGGCGAACTGCTCGTCGCTCATGTCCGCTTGTCTGAGCAGCGTGAACATGACTTCCGCCCCGTCGCCGTTCGGCACGACGCGGAGGGCGTTGTGCACCGTCAAGCCGTTCTCCAGGCTGACGAGATGGTCGACGACGCCGAATTCGTTGTGAGCGGCGAAGCGGACGCGGGCATTGCCGAGCGGTCCGGGCGCGATCCACTCATCGCCGTCACGCTTGAGCCCGGACGAGAGGCCGGAAGCCCAAAGCGGCATCTTCTGAGGATCCGCCATGAAGGCATAAACCTCGCGCCAGTCGCGCTCGATCGAGATGTGGACGATCCTCGCCGCCATCGTGGTCATGGGTTTCTCTCCTTGCCCCCTTTGATAGCACTTTGCCGGGCGGCGGTCTTGAACGAAACGGCCAGGCCCTGCCCGGATGCGCGGCGTCGCACGCCTGTTGCGGCTCGTGCGACGCTGAAGATTCAGTGCGTTACACGGACAGTCTCCCTGATTCCGGCGGGCGGGTAGTTACTTGGAAAGCCATGACACACTCACAGTTCCGGCATGCCGACGAACCCGGGAAGCGTCTTTATCCTCCCGATCCAGGCGGTAACGTTACGTCTGTCCCCGACGGGCACCCGACCCTCATGCCCCAACGCGATGTATGGGAAACATGCGATGTCTGCGATCGTCGGACGGCCCAGAACCAGCCAGTCCCGTCCTTTCAAGTGTTCCTCGATGAGGTCCAAGATGCGCGTCGATCGTTTGACAGCCAGACCGTGGTCCAAGTCGTACCCGAATTTGTCGTGGAGGCGGGCATCGTTTGGGCCACGAGCGATTTCATTTTCAGCGACCATGAGCCATTCAATGACCCGGGCCATTGATGATGGTTCAGTCGGCATCCAACCCTCTCCGCCATACTTGCGCGCCAGATACACAAGGATCGCGTGCGAGTCGCGCAGAACGAGGTCGCCATCCGCGAGAATCGGGATCTCAAGAAACGGGTTCAACTCGCTAAGCGGAGGCTTTTTGTGCGCGCCTCCCAGAAAATCAACGGGGACAAGTTCGTATTCTTGACCGATCAGTTGCAAGAACAGGCGGACTTTGTAGCAGTTGCCCGACAGTTCGAGGTCGTAAAGTTTCATGGCCATCTTTACCTCCAGGTAGCCTCACTTGACGCTGCATTCTCACAAAGGGCAGGGCGTCGAGGTAAGTCTGGTTCTTTGAAAGTCATCTTTCCAGAAAGGGGGAGGATCCATGGACAAGCTGCGGATGATGAAGACTTTTATCGCCGTCGCCGAGGCGGGAAGCCTTTCCGCGGCCGCGCGGTCGTTATCCGAACCGCTCACAAACGTGAGCCGCCAGATGGCCCAACTGGAGCACCATTTGGGTTTTACGCTGGTCAATCGTACATCGCGTGTCGCGGTTCTAACTCAGGAGGGGCAAGAGTATCTCATCGCTGCGCGTAACCTGCTCGACGAGCTCGAGTATGCGGAAGCGCGCATCAGCGAAAAGGTGAAGGGCCACTCCGGGAACTTGGTCATAACTGCCCCTGTTACCCTTGGCCGCTCGCACTTCCTCCCTGTCGTCAACGACTTTCTACGCGTCTACCCTAAGGTCACGGTCCGCATCGAGTTTCTCGACCGATCCATTGATATCGTCGAGGAAGGAATTGACCTGGCAATACGAGTGGGGAAACTCGGTGACTGCGGCTTACTGTCGGTCAACGTAGGCAATCTCCGTCCGGTGGTGTGCGCTTCGCCCGACTATCTTGAAAGACACGGTGAGCCAACCACCGTAGCAGAACTCGCGAACCATGACTGTGTGGTCTTCAATGGTGGTTTCGGTGATTTTCGATGGACGTTCAGTAGTGCGGAGTTCGGTGCAAACTCGGTGCGGCTGCGTCCAAGACTGTCCGTGAACGCTGTGGCAGCCGCTGTTTCGTGTGCCGAGGCGGACATGGGCATCACTCGGCTTCTATCGTACCAGGTGTATTCGTCTGTCATGGAAGGCCGTCTGGTCGAGATACTCCCGCAATTTGACGACAGTCAGATCCCCGTCCATATGCTGCGCCTGCAAAAGCGGCAGACCCGAAGTCTTGTCGAGGAATTCGTTGGTTTTGCCGCGCCGCGTCTGCGCGCGCGCCTTTCAAACGTCGCTCAAGCGCTCTTGGCAGTACGCATCCGAGGAGGGCCGCCTTGCTGAGAAGTGAGGCGAGCTGGATGCTCTGTCTATATGGACGTCAATATAGACGGTGTGAGAACCGTGGATCTGATCGCCGTGCGGATCGCGATGCTGGGTTATGCGACGCCGCTGGTCGCTGCCGTGGCGATGTCGACCTCGTCGCTGATCGTCGTCGCCAATGCCTTGCGGCTGCGGGGTCTCGCATCCATGAAGCCCGCCGAAAGCAATGCATCGCCCACCGCCTTGCTGCCGGCAGGGGGTGCTTGATGAACACGCTCGCCTACCTGACCCGATCGCGCTTTCCCTCGACGGTCTCGGTCCTGTCGCCTTCCTCTGGGCGCTGAAGAGCGATCAATACGAGGATCTGACGGCGCGGCTTGGCGCGTCCTCGACGACGGCGACGGCCGACCCGAAAAGGATTGATTTTGCCAGGAATGGCTTGTCGTAAATCGATTTGAGTGCCAAAACTGCCTCCGCGACCGCGTGTCAGGACCGCCCGTTCCCGCAGGGCGGCGGGCGTGCGCAGATCAATTCGAGGTGCCGGCATCGCGCGTCGTCGCGATTTTCGTGTCCGGCTCTTCTGTCCAATGGAGGCAATCACGTGTCACAGGCGGAAATCGGCCTAATCGGCCTCGGCGTCATGGGATCGAACCTGGCGCTCAACATCGCTGAAAAAGGCAACAAGATCGCCGTTTTCAACCGCACGGTTGACGCGACGCGCAAGTTCTACGCCGAAGCCGGCGCCCTCAAGGAGCAGATCGTTCCTTGCGAGACGATCGAGGACTTCGTCGCCGCCATCCGTCCGCCGCGCCCGATCATCATCATGATCAAGGCCGGCGAGCCGGTCGACCAGCAGATGGCGGCCCTGAAGCCGCATCTTGCCAGGGGCGACATCATGATCGATGCCGGCAACGCCAATTTCCGCGACACGATGCGCCGCTTCGATATGTTGAAGGATTCGGGTTTCACCTTCATCGGCATGGGTGTTTCCGGCGGCGAGGAGGGCGCTCGCCACGGCCCCTCGATCATGGTCGGCGGCACGCAGGAATCCTATGCCCGCGTCGAGAAAGTGCTGACCTCGATCGCCGCGAAATATGAAGGCGACCCCTGCGTCGCCTGGCTCGGCGAGAATGGCGCCGGGCACTTCGTCAAGACGATTCACAACGGCATCGAATATGCCGACATGCAGATGATCGCCGAGATCTACGGCATCCTGCGCGACGGGCTGAAGATGACGGCGAGCGAGATCGGCGAAGTCTTCGGCGGCTGGAACAAGGGACGGCTCAACTCCTATCTGATCGAGATCACCGAAAAGGTGCTGAAGGCCGCCGATCCGCTGACCGGCAAGCCGACCGTCGACCTGATCCTCGACAAGGCCGGGCAGAAGGGCACCGGCAAATGGTCGGTGATCGAGGCGCAGAACATGGGCGTTCCGGCGACCGCCATCGAGGCAGCCGTCGCCGCCCGCAGCATTTCCTCGGCGAAGGAGGAGCGGGAGGCGGCCGAAAAGATCCTCGGCCTGCCGCCGGTCGGCGCGTTCCAGGTTGCGGACAGGAATGCCTTCATCAAGGACCTCGAAAACGGGCTTCTCGCCGCCAAGATCGGCGCCTATGCGCAGGGCTTCGCGGTAATGTCTGCGGCCTCGAAGGAGTTCGGCTGGAACCTGCCGATGCCGACGATCGCCAAAATCTGGCGCGCCGGCTGCATCATCCGTTCGCAGTTCCTCGACGAGATCACCACCGCCTTCACCAAGGCGCCGGATGCGGCGAACCTGATCGTGACGCCGGCTTTCGCTTCGATGGTCAAGGAGACCGACGCAGCACTCCGCCGCGTCGTCTCGGCCGCGGTGCTCGGCGGACTGCCGGTGCCGGCGCTTGCCTCGGCGCTCGGCTATTTCGACAGCTATCGCCGCGGCCGCGGTACGGCCAACGTCATCCAGGCGCAGCGCGACTTCTTCGGCGCCCACGGCTTCGACCGCATCGACGGCGCCGACAGCCACCATGGGCCATGGGGTAGCGGGCTGAAGGCGTAGGATCAGTTTAGTTCGCTTCTACCAAAGGAAGGGTGGCGCTGGTCGCCCTTTCACGACAAGCTCACGATACCTCAGGCAAGGGAGCAATCGGGAAGGCAGCATGAAATTCAGGGTGATCGAAGGGGGCAAAGCGATCGAAACCAGGCCCGGGGCGGGGCCGGCAGGCATCCGCGACGAGGCGGAGCGACGCATCAAGGCGACGGGCTACGAGCAATGGCGAGTCCGCAGCCTGGCGACCGGGGCGCCGATCCCGCGGTCGATCCAATACCTGAAGATGCAGATCGATTTCGTTGCCGAGAAACTCGAACAGCTCAATCCGATGCCAATGGATTTTACCGACGACAAATATTGGCCGACTGTGAGCATTTGAAGAATACGGCTGTAGCATGACCCCGAATTTGCACGCAACGGCTTGTCCGGCATCGACAGCGCCGACAGCGGAAAGGCCTTACGAGTGAACGAAGGGCGGTCCACGGCGGTGCCGCCCTTTCGTTTGACAAGACAGCAGACGCTGGAAGTAGCTATACCGGAGCATGGAAGAGACGATAAATCCGGAAGTTTGGCGCTGGTATCGGCAGTTCGTGCGTGATCGTCATGACCACACGACCGCGAAGACGGATTGCATCTTCTACAGACAGCTACTCGGCCTGCCGCAATTCGCAGCACGAAAATAACAGTGGGCGTCGCCCGACTCACTTCTCTCGTTGCGGGTAAATCGTCTCGCCGCGCTTCAGCATCTCGACAAAAGTTTCGATCTTCTTCTTCCGGCCGGCTTCCGTCTTCATGTTGTGGGTGCGGAATGCGAGCGCGAAGCGGTTCTGTTCGCTGAGCTTGCCGAGCATTTCCCTGGCCTTGGGTTCGGCATCGATCGCGGCCTGCAGATCGTCGGGGATCTTCATATCCTTGCCGCTCTTGTAGGCGCGGTCCCAACGGCCGTCGGCCTTGGCCATTTCCACCTGCCTCAGGCCGTGCTCTGTCATCCGGCCCGCCTCGATGAGCCGGGCGACATTGTCGACGTTGATCTGGCTCCAGGTGCTCTTCCTGCCGCGCGGTGTGTAACGCTGGAGAAAGCTCTTGTCGTCGAGCCCCTTGCGCACGCCGTCGATCCAGCCCCAGCAGAGCACGACGTCGATGGCTTCCTTGGGCGTGATCGACTTGAGACCGGAACCCACCTTGTGAATCTTGATCCAGGCCTCATCCGCCGTGGCGTGGTGATGGGCAAGCCAGTCGTAGAAACGCTCGGCGGTCTCGAACTCGTGCACCTTGTCGGGATCGATCTTGACGGGCGGCATGCGCAATCATCCTCCTGATGGCTCGATCTTCACGGCTCAATCGGCGGTGCAGCCTACAAATGGCACAGGTGCTCGGCAAGGCGGCCCCGTGTGCGCGACTGGCGTGCGCGACCGTCTCATGCGATGGTTAGGCTTCGGGCGCACGATCGGACACCGTCGAGCTTGGCGCGTATTCCCGGGCGTCTGGATCCTAGAGCAGACATCGCACAAATGCGGCAAAAACAAAGAGATAGGGCGGTGCGCGAACGCATGTGAGCGCATCCCGCTCCAGAGGGAAGAGGTCTGCATGCCTGCCGTTTCGGATCTCAGCTACGAAGACTGGCTTGAGCACGCGTTCGGCCACGCGATCAGGCCGCACGGCTATGCCTGGTTCTTCGACGAAGACCCGCCCTGGTGGGATCCCGAACCGCCGGTCGCCATTGATTATCTCACGCGGCTCTTTTCGACGACCGAACGGTCGCTCGCGTATTTTTCCGACGCGCAGATCGCGCAGGGCTTTACCTACCTCCTGAGCACCAGCGCGTCGGGCGACAACGGGTGGTTCTACAAGACCGCCACGTCGACAGCGGCGCGGCTCGCCTGCGTCGAGGCGATCGAGCATGTCTTCGCCGACCTGTTCGCGCCCCGCTGCGCCGCCGTGCTGGGCCACAGGGACGAACCCGGCGCCGCACCCCTGAACATGGTCTGCTACATGTGGTGGGACGAGTTCCCGTGCCTGGCCTTGCCCGAAGACCCGGTCCACGATCTGCTGCACAAGGCAGCGATTGACGTGATGCGTCGGACCTTGAGGCTCGATTCGATTGCCTGCCAGGAAGCGGCCCTCCATGGCCTCGGCCACTGGGCGCGGCAGCGGCCAGGCGAGGTCGCCGCGGCCGTCGATGCGTTTCTCGAGGACGGTCGCGGCAAACGCGCCGAGATCGTTTCCTACGCCCGCTCCGCGCGGTGCGGCTGCGTCCTCTAGATGGAATCACCTGACGTTGCACAAATGCGGCAAAAACAAACAGATAGAGCGGTAGCGCGAACGCATGTGAGCGCATCCCGTTGTAGCTCGATCAGGCCGGCCGCTCGGCCATCACCAGCAACAGGAAAGCCGCGAGATCTCGCCAACGGGTGAAGCGCGGGACGGCCTCGCATGCTTCAGGGGTCGGCTGCGGCTCTTCCACCCGGGTGATCCTGAACCCGGCTGCCGCGATGGCGTTGAGATAATCGCTTATCGTTCGTGGAAACCGCGGCACCGCAAAAGGCGCCACCTCCTCGTCCTGCGGCCGGTCTCCGAACCGCCAGTATTCCGTGAAATCGGCGCGATCAAAATAGCGCGACACGCGGAGACTGATCGTTCGGCCTTCTTCATCCTTCTCCCAGCGCAGCCCCGGCGTGATGAAGCAGGGGTGGAGGACGCTGAAGGCGAGAAAGCCGCCGGGACGCAACAGGCGATGGGCCTCCCGCATTGCGCCGCCGAAATCCGGCCCATCCATCAGCGCCATGGTCGAGATGACGGCGTCAAAAGAGCTTTCGGGAAAGCCGGTATCGGCACTGTAGGACGCAGCCCTGTAGGTGATGCCGAGCGGATCGGCCTCTTCCATCTGGCGGGCGTATTCGATCATTCGCTCGGAAATGTCGATGCCCGTCATTCGCGCGCCCATCCCGGCGAAGCGCCGCGTGTTCGTGCCCTCGCCGCACCCGAAATCGACGATTTCGAGTCCCTGCAACGGCGGCAGGAACTGCTGAAAAGCCGGAAGCGTGAAGAGGTCGCGGTAGACGTCATAGCCATTCCGCACGTCGCGGGCCCACTGGTCCGCGTTCTGATTCCAGCGTGCAGCCACGTCCGCGTGAGACAATCTCTCCGTCATCGTAAAGCGTCACTCTTCGATCTTGAAATGGTCAGGCGTCTGTCGCCTCTGGGTAGGCGCTCTTCAGACGTGAAGCACGTATAACAAGAAACCGTTCGTGCCGGCAATCCGTTCGACAAGGCCAGTGTTCGCCTTCGCTTGTGCCGCCCGGATGGTTCTAACCCTCGACCGACCTCGCCATCGGCGGCTGGAACTCGGGCGGGCTCAGGCTCTGCAGCGTTTCCGGCGGGCGGCCCTCGATGTGGCCGATCACGGCTTTGGCGAGCTCGCGGCCGGCAAGGCGGATGTCCTCGTACATGGTCATCACCTCCGGTCGCAGCCAGCGGAGGAAGTCGCTCGGTACCTTGGAGACCATGTCGGCATCCTCGCCGACTTTCTTGCCGGCCGCTTCGACGCCGGCGATCAGCGCGATCGCGCCCGAGCCGCTGCCGGAGACGATGCCGTCCGGGGCCTCGGAAGAGCGCATCAGCCTCTCGAAAGCGTCACGAATGGCGACGAGGCTGTGGTCGATGTTGACCTGGTGAAAGCTCACCGATTCCGCGCCGAAGTCTTTCAGGCCCCGCTCGAAGCCGGTGCGCATGTGCGAATGGAAGGTGAGGTGCGGCGGCGGCTCCAGGAGCACGAGGCGTCGCCGACCGCGGCCCGCCAGTTCGCGCACGGCCTCGTAGGCGAAGCGCTCGTTGTCGAAGTCGTGGTAAGGATGAATGATGCCCATCTCGGTGCGGCCATGGGTGGCAAAGGGCAGGCGGCGCTCGGTGAGCAGCGCCACGCGCGCGTCGTTCGGCTCGATGCGCGAGATGATCACGCCGTCGGCGGCGCCGGTGTCGAGGATATAGCGGATGGGGCCGAGCGGATCCTTGGCGGAACTGTAGGGCGTCACGACCAGGTGGTACTGCGTGCCGGCGAGAATTTCGGTGATGCCGATGACCATGGGGCTGGTGATGCCCATGATCTCCTCCTCCAGCGTCAGCACGAGACTGATGACATTGGTCTTGCCGGTCCGCAGCCGCACGCCCGCCCGGTTCGGCTGGTAGCCGATCTGTTTCGCGACGAGGCGAACGCGTTCCTTCGTCTCGGCGCCGATGTCGGGGGCGTCCTTCAGCGCACGGGAAACGGTGGTGATGCCGAGTCCGGTCATGAAGGCGATCGTCTTCAACGTCGGCCTGCCGCCTTCCGGTGGCTGTGCCGTCGCCGCCCTGTTTTTTGTCTTGTCGTCCATTCCCGTCACGTCAACCCGCTTTCCTGGACCGCCGGCCTCGTGGTGAAGTCCCCGAGATCGTCGCGATCGGCACGATCGGCACCCGATGAGTTGGAACGGGATGTCGGCGGAGAGCCGCCTTTAACTGCCGCATCCTGCCCCACGCCCCCGCGCGCCTCTGTCGCTCCGCCCGCTGTCGGCGTCGATCCAGTTCATCCACAGCCAGCATTGCCCCCGCCTTATATATGAAATGTGGCGGCCCGCCACATTCACGGAAGATTGGAGCCAGAGCTGAAATCTGTAACGATACAGTACGGATGTCGAGCTTTTTCGTTGCTGCGGTGCGAAGACCATAGCCATCTGGTTGAATCCCGCCTCGGCGCGTGTGTTTGCAGCGGTGGCATGACCGTGATGGTTGTGCAGAGGTTTCTGGCGTGAGCAACATCTAATAAAAATAACGGCATAGCTGAGGTGTTTTAGCCTTCGGGATCGTGACGCATGCCGTCACGGCGGGCATCTGGAGGGGCAGCGTTTGCCCGTCAAAGATGTAAATTGACAAATGTTTTGAATTGGCCGTTGTGGGTGTTGCGTATGTAAATCGTTTGAACTAAGGTTTTTACGGTAACGTTACAGTGAGGGAGGAGACTCATGAAATTACGTTTTCTGGCTGCCGCTTTGGCTGCAACCGTCGCTATGCCCTTCGGTGCGGCCAACGCCACCGATCTCGAGGTCACGCATTGGTGGACGTCGGGCGGTGAAGCCGCAGCGGTTGCCGAACTTGCCAAGGCGTTCGATGCGACCGGGAACAAATGGGTCGACGGTGCGATCGCCGGCTCCGGCGGGACGGCACGGCCGATCATGATCAGCCGCATCACCGGCGGCGACCCGATGGGCGCCACCCAGTTCAACCACGGCCGCCAGGCGGAGGAACTGGTGCAGGCGGGGCTGATGCGCGATCTCACCGATCTTGCCGAGCGCGAGCACTGGAAGGACATCATCAAGCCCGCGAGCCTGCTCGATTCCTGCACGATCGAGGGCAAGATCTATTGCGCGCCGGTCAACATCCATTCCTGGCAATGGCTGTGGCTCTCGAATGCGGCCTTCAAGAAGGCGGGCGTTCCGGTGCCGAAGAACTGGGATGAGTTCGTCGCCGCCGCACCGGCGCTCGAGAAGGCCGGCATCATACCTCTGGCCCTCGGCGGCCAGCCATGGCAGTCGTCCGGCGCCTTCGACGTCCTGATCGTCGCGATCGCCGGCAAGGACGTGTTCGAGCAGGTCTTTGCCAAGAAGGATGAAGCGGTCGCCGCCGGACCGGAGATCGCCAAGGTCTTCAAGGCGGCCGACGATGCGCGCCGCATGTCCAAGGGCAGCAACGTCCAGGACTGGAACCAGGCGACGAACCTCGTCATCACTGGCAAGGCGGGCGGCCAGATCATGGGCGACTGGGCCCAGGGCGAGTTCCAGGTCGCAGGCCAGAAGGCCGGTGAGGACTACACCTGCCTGCCGGGCCTCGGTGTAAACGAGGTGATCGCGACCGGCGGCGACGCCTTCTACTTCCCGCTCATCGAGGACGAGGAAAAGTCCAAGGCACAGGAAGCATTGGCGTCGACATTGTTGAAGCCGGAAACGCAGGTTGCCTTCAACCTGAAGAAGGGCTCGCTGCCGGTGCGTGGCGACGTGGACCTTGCAACCGCAAACGACTGCATGCGCAAGGGTCTCGACATTCTCGCCAAGGGCAACGTCATCCAGTGGACGGACCAGCTTCTGTCGCCGGACAGCCAGAAGCAGAAGGAAGACCTCTTCTCTGAGTTCTTCGCGAACCCGTCAATGACGCCGGAGGATGCGCAGAAGCGCTTCGCCGAGATCATCGCGGCTGCGGATTGATAGCCACCTTGTGGCGGCCCCGCTTTTGCGGGGCCGGCTCCGCGACGCCTTGCCGGACGCAGGCCTACAGCGCCGCGCGTCTTATCGGACGCGCAAAGGTCGCTGTGGCACTTTGAACTGCTGCATGTCTTAGTCCTTAGATCGAGGTCGATTCAAGGAGACATGCAGCGGGCCTGAGTCGGCGGCGTGCGCGCGGGGGAGACCTTGCAAGGTGGGCCGGCGCCGTCGTCCGCGCCGTTGCGGAACCGGCTGCCTGCCATCCGAAAACCCTCATCGTTCCGGAGGAGGAAACATGACGGCTCAAACACGTGGCTCGGCTCGACCGAACCAGTGGCTGCGCAACCTCAATGCGAAGATCGCGTCCATCCCGATGATCCTGACGGCCGTGGTCATCTTCGTCGGAGGCACCGCCTGGACGGTTCTCTACTCCTTCACCAATTCGAAGCTCCTGCCGCGCCTCTCCTTCGTTGGCTTCGACCAGTACGAGCGGCTGTGGGAGGCGCCGCGATGGATCGTCTCGATCCAGAACCTCGCGGTCTTCGGCTTCTTCTCGCTGATATTCAGCCTGGTTATCGGCTTCGTGCTCGCAGCGCTCATGGATCAGAAGATCCGCTTCGAGAACACGTTCCGCACCATCATGCTCTATCCCTTCGCCCTGTCGTTCATCGTGACCGGGCTTGTCTGGCAGTGGCTGCTCAACCCGCAATACGGCATCCAGTCGATCATGCGGTCGCTCGGGTGGGAGGGCTTTTCGTTCGACCCGCTCTATAATTCCGACATCGTCATTTACGGCATCCTGATCGCCGCGCTCTGGCAGGGCACCGGTCTCGTCATGTGCCTCATGCTCGCGGGCCTGCGCGGCATCGACGAAGACATCTGGAAGGCGGCGCGGGTCGACGGCATCTCGATGTGGAAGACCTATGTCCTGATCATCATTCCGATGATGCGCGGGGTCTTCATCACCACCCTGGTGATCATCGCCAGCGGCATCGTCAAGGTTTACGACCTTGTCGTCGCGCAGACGAGCGGCGGCCCGGGGATCGCCTCGGAAGTGCCGGCCAAATACGTATACGACTACATGTTCCTCGCCCAGAACCTGGGCCAGGGCTTCGCCGCCTCCACCATGATGCTCGTGACCGTCGCCATCATCATCGTGCCGTGGGCCTATCTGGAATTCGGGGGAGGGCGCAAGCGTGGATAACATCGCAACCAAGGACACGGCCGCGGCCTACGGCGTGGCGCCGGGCAGGCTCAAATCCGGCCCGCGCGGAGCCAAGCCTCGCCGGAGGCTCTCGCGGCGCAACATCATCGTCTACGGCACGCTGATCGTGGTTTCCCTCTATTATCTGCTGCCGCTCTACGTGATGATCGTGACGTCGCTCAAGGGCATGCCGGAGATCCGTGTCGGCAATATCTTCGCCCCGCCGCTCGAGATCACCTTCGAACCCTGGGTGAAAGCCTGGGCCGAGGCCTGCACCGGCCTCAACTGCGACGGGCTTTCGCGGGGCTTCTGGAACTCGGTGCGCATTACCGTGCCTTCGGTGGTCATCTCGATCGCCGTCGCCTCGATCAACGGCTACGCGCTCGCGAACTGGCGGTTCAAGGGGGCGGACCTCTTCTTCACCATCCTGATCATCGGCGCCTTCATTCCCTACCAGGTCATGATCTATCCGATCGTCATCGTGCTCCGGGAAATGGGAGTTTACGGCACGCTCACCGGGCTCGTCATCGTGCATACGATCTTCGGCATGCCGATCTTGACGCTGCTGTTCCGCAACTATTTCGCCGGCCTGCCGGAGGAATTGTTCAAGGCGGCGCGCGTCGACGGCGCCGGGTTCTGGACGATTTACTTCAAGATCATGCTGCCGATGTCCCTGCCGATCTTCGTGGTCGCGATGATCCTGCAGGTCACCGGCATCTGGAACGACTTCCTGTTCGGCGTCGTCTTCACCCGGCCGGAGTACTACCCGATGACGGTCCAACTCAACAACATCGTCAATTCGGTTCAGGGCGTGAAGGAATACAACGTCAACATGGCGGCGACGATCCTGACGGGCCTCGTGCCGCTGACGGTCTACTTCGTATCGGGCCGCCTGTTCGTACGCGGCATCGCCGCCGGCGCAGTGAAAGGATAAGCAGAAAATGACCAGTGTATCTGTGAAGGACCTGTCGCTGAACTTCGGTGCCGTCACCGTGCTCGACAAGCTCAATCTCGACATCGACCACGGCGAGTTCCTGGTGCTTCTCGGCTCGTCGGGATGCGGCAAGTCCACGCTCCTGAACTGCATTGCGGGCCTGCTCGACGTTTCCGACGGGCAGATCTTCATCCATGACCGCAACGTCACGTGGGAGGAGCCGAAGGACCGCGGCATCGGCATGGTGTTCCAGTCCTACGCGCTCTATCCGCAAATGACGGTCGAGAAGAACCTCTCCTTCGGCCTGCAGGTCGCCAGGGTGCCGCAGGCGGAAATCGACAAGCGCGTCAAGCGCGCTGCGGAAATCCTGCAGATCCAGCCGCTCTTGAGGCGCAAGCCGTCGGAGCTTTCGGGCGGCCAGCGCCAGCGCGTGGCGATCGGCCGGGCGCTGGTGCGCGATGTCGACGTCTTCCTGTTCGACGAGCCGCTGTCGAACCTCGACGCCAAGCTGCGCTCGGAACTGCGCGTCGAGATCAAGCGGCTGCACCAGTCGCTGAAGAACACGATGATCTACGTCACCCACGACCAGATCGAGGCGCTGACGCTCGCCGACCGGATCGCTGTCATGAAGAGCGGGGTGATCCAGCAGCTTGCCGATCCGATGACCATCTACAACGCGCCGGAGAACCTGTTCGTCGCCGGCTTCATCGGCTCGCCGTCGATGAACTTCTTCCGCGGCGAGGTGGACGCTCGCGACGGGCGCAGTTTCGTTCGGGCCGACGGCGTCGCCTTCGACGTGAGCGCCTATCCGGCGCGCACGAAGCTGCAGCCGGGCCGGAAGGTGGTGCTCGGCGTGCGCCCGGAACATGTGAAGGTCGACGAAGCGCGCGAGGGCGAAACGGTGCATCAGGCGGTAGTCGACATCGAGGAACCGATGGGGGCGGACAACCTCTTGTGGCTGAAGCTCGCCGGTCAGTCGATGTCGGTCCGGATCGCCGGCCAGCGGCGCTATCCGCCGGGCAGCACGGTGCGGCTTTCCTTCGATACCGCCGTCGCGTCGATCTTCGATGCAGCGAGCGAAAATCGCCTTTGACTTGAAGAACCGACATTTCGATCAGGAAAAGAGATACCGGCAGGTCGCCGGTCCATGACGGATTTGTGGAAATGCCTCCCGAAACCTTGAACCGCGAAGCCACCCGCATCGATCTCTCCGGCGACTGGCTGCTCGCTTCGGCCGACAACAGCCACGCATTGACCATCGCGCTGCCGGGCGATGTGCACAGCGCGCTCCAGCGGGCGGGGATCATTGCCGATCCCTATCACGGCCGCAACGAGGCGGAGGTGCAGTGGGTGGCCCGCAAGGAATGGGTGCTCGAACGCACGGTAACCATCGATGCGGATGACCTCGACGCGGGCTGGTATCTCGATTTCGAAAGCATCGACACCGTCGCGTCGGTCTTCGTCAATGACGAACTGGTGCTGCGGGCGGAGAATTGCTTCCGCCGCTACCGCCCCGACGTATCGAAGGCGATCGTCGCCGGCGAGAACCGCATCCGCATCGTGCTTCATTCCGCGATTGTCGAGGGGCTGCTGCGGCAGCAGGCACAGCCTCTTTTCGTGCCCTATCACGAGGGCAATTCACCGATCGCCAACGGCAACATGCTGCGCAAGCCCCAGTGCCATTTCGGCTGGGACTGGAACATCGCCATCGCGCCGCTCGGCGTCTATGGCTCGCTTGCGCTCTGCCGCTTGGAGACGGCGCGGATCGAGCACGTCACCACCCGTCAGCTCTGGCTGGAGGACGGCTCGGTCGACCTGCAGGTCACCGTCACGCTTCTTGCCCGCGAGCCCGGCATCGTGCCGCTCCACTTTGCTCTCGACGGGGTGGGCGAGCGGCTGGATTGCGCCGTCGCGGCGGGCGAAACGCGCATCACCCACGTCTTCACCATCGAGAAGCCGAGGCGCTGGTGGCCGGCCGGCAGCGGCGATCAGGCCCTTTCGCTCCTCGAGGTCGAAACACCCGAGGAGCGGGTGACGCGCCAGATCGGCTTCCGCACGATCGAACTCGTCACCGACAAGGACGAAGCGGGCAGCCGCTTCGCCTTCCGGGTCAACGGCCGCGAGATCTTCTGCCGCGGAGCGAACTGGATACCGGCCGACGCGCTGATGTCGCGCGTTACGCCGGAAGCCGTCGAGGACCTGCTTCGATCGGCCGTAGACGCCAACATGAACATGATCCGCGTCTGGGGCGGCGGGTTCTACGAGCCCGACTGGTTCTACGATCTTTGCGACCGGCTTGGCCTCATGGTCTGGCAGGACTTCATGTTCGCCTGCAATCTCTATCCCTCGACGCCGGATTTCCTGGAGAACGTGGCGGCAGAGGTCGACTACCAGGTCAAGCGGCTCTCCTCGCATCCGTCGCTGGCACTCTGGTGCGGCGACAACGAACTTGTCGGCGCGCTCACCTGGTTCGAGGAGAGCCGCAAGGACCGCGACCGCTATCTCGTTTCCTACGACCGTTTGAACCGGACGATCGAAGCAGCGATGAAGCAGGCCTGCCCGGAGGCGATCTGGTGGCCGTCGAGCCCGTCGGTCGGCTATCTCGACTTCGGCGACGCCTGGCATGCGGACGGTGCCGGGGACATGCATTACTGGTCCGTCTGGCACGAGAACAAATCCTTCGACAATTACCGGACCGTGCGGCCGCGTTTCTGCTCCGAATTCGGCTTCCAGTCCTACACGTCGATGCCGGTGATCCGGCAGTTCGCCGAGGCGGGCGACCTCAACATCGCTTCGCCGGTGATGGAGGCGCATCAGAAGAATGCCGGCGGCAACGAGCGGATCGCCGGCACGATGTTCCGCTACTTCCGCTTCCCCAAGGACTTTCCGAGCTTCGTCTATCTGAGCCAGGTCCAGCAGGGGCTGGCGATCGGCACCGCCGTCGACTACTGGCGGTCGCTGAAGCCGCATTGCATGGGCACGCTTTACTGGCAGCTCAACGACACCTGGCCGGTGGCCTCCTGGTCGAGCCTCGACTATGGCGGCCATTGGAAGGCCATGCATTACATGGCGCGCCGGTTCTTCCAGCCGGTCGCCGTCGCGGCCATTCCATCGGCGGACGGCCGTGAGATCGTTTTCTCGATGGTGAACGACACGGCCGAGCCGGTCACGGTGCAACTGCAGACCTTTCTCGTGTCGCTCGATGGCAAACGCATGCCGCTCGTCGCGGCGGCCGGGGCATGCTCGCCGGATCGCGCCGCGACGCTCGTCGTCATCGCCGCGAAGGATATCCCTGCCGAGACGCTCCTCTTCTGGTCCTTCGAGGCATCCAATGGCATGCGCGGTGAGGGGCACCATGTCCAGGGCACCTACAAGGCGCTCGAGCTCGCCCCGTCAGGGCTCAGCATCGAGACGGCGCCGCGTACGGACGGTTCCTTCGACGTCACCGTGACCGCGACGGGCCTGGCGCTCCACGTGATGGTCGAGGCGGACGTGGAGGGACGTTATTCCGACAATGCCTTCGACCTGACAGCGGGCGAGGCGAAGGTCGTCCGCTTTACGCCGAAGGTGCCGCTCGAAAGTGGCGCCACGCCGCGCTTCAGCGCCTTCGATCTCGAATCCTGCCAGGGAAAGGGCTGAGCGTCATGACAGGCCCTCCCGTTCGAGCGCGCGGCTCGCCACCAGCCGATGCCATCCCGTGAATGACGGGCGGGGCTCGCCGCCTCGCCTCGCCAGCCCGTTCCTGCAATTTCCACGAGGAGTATTTTCGATGAAAGACGTCAGCTTCCAGCTTTATAGCGCCCGTAATTTCCCGCCGCTTGCCGAGGTGCTCACCGCCATCGGCGCGGCGGGCTACACCCAGGTCGAAGGATATGGTGCGCTCTATGCGGCCCTGACGGACGCGGAGATCGCGGCGTTCAAGGCCGGCCTCGAGCGCAACGGCCTCTCCATGCCGACCGCCCATTTCGGCCTCGACATGCTGGAGAAGGATCCGGTGCGGGTGCTGCAGATCGCCAACACGCTCGGCATTCGCGCCATCTATTGCCCCTTCGTCATGCCGGATCAGCGCCCGAACGACGCTGCCGGCTGGCGGGCTTTCGGCGGCCGGCTGCAGGCAGCGGGCAAGCCCTTCCGCGACGCAGGGCTCGATTTCGGCTGGCACAATCACGATTTCGAATTCAACGCCCTTGCCGACGGCTCGGTGCCGCTCGACCATATTTTCGCCGGCGGGCCCGAGCTTTCGTGGGAGGCTGACATTGCCTGGATCGTTCGCGGCGGCGGCGATCCCTTCGCCTGGATCTCGAAATATGCGAGCCGTATCACCGCGGTCCATGTCAAGGACATCGCGCGGAAGGGCGAGAACACGGACGAGGACGGTTGGGCCGATGTCGGGCAGGGCACGCTCGACTGGAAGCGGCTCATTGGCGCGCTTTCCGCAACCACGGCGAAATACTTCATCGCCGAGCACGACAACCCCAGCGATTTCCGGCGTTTCGCCAAGCGTTCGCTGGCTTTTATTCAATCCTACTGAGCGGCGGGTAATTCCATGGCAAAAGATCTCGGGGTCGGCATCATCGGATGCGGCAATATTTCCACCACCTATTTCAAGCTTTCACCGCTCTTCAAGGGCATCAGGGTCGTTGCCTGCGCGGACATCAACCCGGCGGCAGCCGAAGCGCGCGGGGCCGAATTCGACGTCACGGCCCAGAGCATCGAGGCGCTGCTCGCCAATCCGGAAGTGGACATCGTCGTCAACCTGACGATCCCGAACGCGCATTTCCCGGTCTCGAAGGCGATCCTCGAAGCCGGCAAGCATGTCTACTCGGAAAAACCCCTCGTGCTGTCGCTCGAGCAGGGGGAGCAATTGAGGGCCATTGCCACGGGCAAGGGGCTTGTGGTCGGCTGCGCGCCGGATACGTTCCTCGGCGGCGCGCATCAGCTTGCCCGCTCCCATATCGATGCGGGGAAGATCGGCCGCATCACCTCCGGAACATGCCACGTCATGGGCCCGGGGATGGAGATGTGGCATCCGAACCCGGACTTCTTCTTCCTCCCCGGGGGAGGCCCGATCCTCGACATGGGGCCCTATTACATCGCCAACCTCATCAACCTGATCGGACCGGTCAAGCGCGTCGCAGCCCTTTCCTCCATGGCGAGCGAGACCCGCACCATCACCAGCGATCCGCGCAAGGGGGAGGTGATCCCGGTCAAGACGCCGACCAATATCCACGCGCTTCTCGAGTTCCACAGCGGCGCGACCATCACGCTGTCGGCAAGCTGGGATGTCTGGTCGCATCGCCACGCCAATATGGAACTCTACGGAACGGAGGGGTCGCTGTTCGTTCCGGACCCGAATTTCTTCGGTGGTACGGTTGAGGCGAGCGGGCGCGACAAGAACATTGAGCCGTTGGAGACGTGGGAGCACCCCTTCGCGGTGAACAATTGGGAGCATCCGCTGGGGGCGATCGCCAATTACCGCACCGCCGGCCTCGCCGACCTGGCGGACGCCATCGTCACCGGCCGCGATGCGCGCTGCTCGCTCGATCGCGCGCTGCACGGCGTCGATGTCATGGTGTCGATCCTCAAATCCGGTGAAGAGGGCCGGTTCGTGACGCTGTCGACGACCTGCACGCAGCCGGCCGCTCTCGGCATCGAGGAGGCGAGGGCGCTCTTGCGCTGAGCCGGAAGAAGACCCCCTCCCCAACCGTTCCCCACAAGGCCCCTTGTGGGGAGGGGTTGGGGAGGGGTATTCAGACGCACCAACGAAACGAGGAGCAATATCCATGGCCTGGCAGCCGGCGGAAAACCGCTACGAGAAGATGAAATACAATCGTTGCGGCAGGAGTGGCTTGAAGCTGTCGGCGATTTCGCTTGGTCTCTGGCACAATTTCGGTGACGACACTCCGCATGAGCGCAAGGTGGCGATGTGCCGTACCGCCTTCGACCTCGGCATCACCCATTTCGACCTCGCCAACAATTATGGTCCGCCCCCGGGCTCGGCCGAGATCGCCTTCGGCGAGATCCTGCGCACCGACTTCGCGGGCCTGCGCGACGAGCTCATCATCTCGTCAAAGGCAGGCTACAACATGTGGCCAGGTCCCTATGGCGAGTGGGGCAGCCGCAAGTACCTGATTGCCTCCTGCGACCAGAGCCTGGAGCGCATGGGGCTCGACTATGTCGACATCTTCTATTCGCACCGCTTCGACCCGGACACGCCGCTCGAGGAGACGTGCGGCGCACTCGATCATATCGTGCGCTCGGGCAGGGCGCTTTATGTCGGCATCTCTTCCTACAATTCCCAGCGCACCCGCGAGGCGGCGGCGATCCTCAGGGAACTCGGCACGCCCTGTCTCATTCACCAGCCCAGCTATTCCATGCTCAATCGCTGGATTGAGGACGACGGCCTCGTCGACACGCTCCAAGAGCTCGGCATCGGTTCGATCGTCTTCTCGCCGCTCGCCCAGGGCATGCTGACGACGAAGTACCTCAATGGCATTCCCGAGGACAGCCGCGCGGCGCAAAACCACTTCCTCAAGCGGGACTTCATCCGTCCGGAGATCATCGAAAACATCCGCAAGTTGAACGGCATAGCCGAGCGACGCGGCCAGACGCTCGCGCAGATGGCTCTCGCCTGGGTGCTGCGGGAAGGGCGCGTCACCTCGGCGCTCATCGGCGCCAGCCGCTCCGAGCAGATCGTCGATTGCGTCGAGGCGCTCAGGAACGACACGTTCACGGCCGCTGAGCTGGCCGAGATCGATCTCTATGCGCGCGAGGCCGACATCAATCTCTGGGCCAAGTCCGCCGAGCGCTGAGCCGGCGCGAATGCGTTGATTTGCCTCGATTTTGATCCAAATCCGCGCCCCGTGCACCCCCACTACAAAAGTAGGGAGCGGGGGCCGAAAGCCAGCTCTGGACATGCATTGGTATGTATGTATGGTGCGGTGGTGCCGGTCCGACTTTCAGCGATGTCTTTGCATTTTTGCGGCCGGCAAAACGAGGAGAATGAGCTTTTCGGCGCGCGGAGGCGAGCCGAGCAACGGCTCAGACGACGGTATCGCTGGCCGCAATCGTGCCTGCAACCGTCTTGGCGGGAAATTGGGAGGTATTAATGGATCGCCGTTCATTCATAAAAAATGCGAGCCTCGGCGGCCTCGGTGCGGCTGCCGCAACGGCGCTCGCGACGCCGGCCATCGCGCAAGGCAACCCGAAGGTCACCTGGCGCCTGACGTCGTCATTTCCGAAGTCCCTGGACACCATCTACGGCGGTGCGGAAGTCCTGTCGAAATACGTGTCCGAGGCCACTGACGGCAATTTCCAGATTCAGGTCTTCGCCGCCGGTGAAATCGTTCCGGGCCTGCAGGCCGCCGACGCCACGGCCGCCGGCACGGTCGAGGCTTGCCACACGGTGGCCTATTACTACTGGGGCAAGGACCCGTCCTGGGCTCTCGGCTCCGCCGTGCCATTCGCCCTCAACGCCCGCGGCATGAACGCCTGGCACTACCATGGCGGCGGCATCGACATGTTCAACGAATTCCTGGGCGCCCAGGGCCTGATCGGGTTCCCCGCAGGCAATACCGGCGTGCAGATGGGTGGCTGGTTCCGCAAGGAGATCAAGACCGTTGCCGACATGAAGGGCCTGAAGATGCGCGTCGGCGGCTTCGCCGGCAAGGTCATGGAACGGCTCGGCCTCGTCCCGCAGCAGCTTGCCGGCGGCGATATCTACCCGGCGCTCGAAAAGGGCACGATCGACGCGGCCGAATGGGTCGGCCCCTATGACGACGAGAAGCTCGGCTTCTACAAGGTGGCGCCCTACTACTACTATCCCGGCTGGTGGGAAGGTGGGCCGACCGTGCATGCCATGTTCAACAAGGCGGCATACGAGGGCCTGCCGAAGGCCTACCAGTCGCTGCTGCGCACGGCCAGCCAGGCGACCGACGCCAACATGCTGCAGAAGTACGACTACCTCAACCCGTCGGCGATCAAGCGTCTTGTCGCCGCCGGTGCCAAGCTGAGCCCGTTCAGCCCGGAAATCCTCTCGGCCTGCTTCGACAAGGCGAACGAAGTCTATGCCGAAATGGAAGCTTCGAACCCGACCTTCAAGAAGATCTGGGGCTCGATCAAGGCGTTCCGCGCCGAGTATTACCTCAACGCCCAGATCGCCGAATACAACTACGACACCTTCATGATGATCCAGCAGCGCAACGGCAAGGTCTAGGCTGCGCCTGCATCAGTATCGCCAAAGAAAGAACCCCGGAGCGTCGCTCCGGGGTTTTCTTTTGCTGTTCTTGATAAGGATGTGAATTTGGCCCTCTCCTCCGGGTAGACCCTGGGCTTAACCCGAGGACTAACCCTCTCCCCCCGCGCACCCGCGCGGGGGCGCGGGGAGAGGGGACCCATATGAGGCGCCGCCGCGCGTCCCTTCTCCCGTCAAAACGGGGAGAAGGTGCCGGCAGGCGGATGAGGGGCATACGCACCCCACCTTACTTGAACGACGGCGGTGCACTGAGGTCCGGTGCCTGGTTATTCTGCTGCGGCGCCACGTTCGGCTCGGCCGGCTTCTGACCGCCGTCGAGCGGGCTGCCGCCCGGGAGTTGCAGCCCGCCGGGAAGGCCGAGGCCGCCGCCGTTGTCCGGCAGGGTCAGCCCGCCGCCGCCGGCGCCAAAACCCGGAACCTCGATCTTGATCGTGGACGGATCGACTGCAGCGCCGCTTCCCTTGTAGTGCATGACCATCTGCGGGAACATCAGTGTCAACGCCACCATCAGGATCTGGATGCCGACGAAAGGCACGGCACCCCAATAGATCTGGCCGGTCGTCACCGGTTGCGTCATCTTGCCGGTGACCTTGTCGAGGTAAGGCACCCTGGCCGCGACCGAGCGGAGATAGAAGAGCGCGAAACCGAAGGGCGGGTGCATGAAGCTCGTCTGCATGTTGATGCCGAGCAGCACGCCGAACCAGATCAGGTCGATCCCGAGCTTCTCCGCCGCCGGTGCGAGCAGCGGCACGATGATGAAGGCGAGCTCGAAGAAGTCGAGGAAGAAGGCCAGGAAGAAGACGAGCGTGTTGACGGCGACCAGGAAGCCGATTTCGCCGCCGGGCAAGGCGACCAGCAGATGTTCGACCCAGAGATGCCCGTTGACCCCGTAGAAGGTCAGCGAGAAGACGCGCGCGCCGATGAGGATGAACAGCACGAAGGCGGAGAGGCGCGTGGTGGAGGCGAGCGCGGCGCGCACGACCTCGAGGTTCAGCCGGCCCTTCGCAGCCGCCATGACCAAGGCGCCGACGGCCCCCATCGCGCCGCCTTCCGTTGGCGTCGCGATGCCGAGGAAGATCGTGCCGAGCACCAGGAAGATCAGCGCCAGCGGCGGGATCAGCACGATGATGACCTGCTGCGCGAGGCGCGACAGCGCATTGATCTTCATGGTCCTGTCGATGACGGCGACGACATAGATGAATGCCACGCCGACAGTTGCGCCGAGGATGTCGGCATTCTCGCCCTGTGTCGGCGAGAGATAGACGTGCGCCGCATAGGCGATTCCGGCCGCGACCAGGAGCGCGATTACGAGCGAGGTCACGCCCGAGCCGAGCGTGCGGGCCTCGAGCGGCAGCGCCGGCATGGAGTCGCGATTGAGGAACGACATGAGCAGAATGTAGGCCATGTAGAGGCCCGTCAGCACCAGGCCCGGGATCAGCGCGCCGGCATACATGTCGCCGACCGAGCGGCCGAGCTGGTCGGCGAGAACGATCAGCACAAGCGACGGCGGAATGATCTGGGCGAGGGTACCCGAGGCGGCGATCACGCCGGAGGCGATCCGGCGGTCATAGCCGTAGCGCAGCATGATCGGCAGCGAGATCAGGCCCATGGCGATGACCGAGGCCGCGACGACGCCGGTCGTTGCCGCAAGCAGCGCGCCGACGAAAATCACCGCATAGGCGAGACCGCCGCGGACCGGGCCGAAGAGCTGGCCGATCGTGTCGAGGAGATCCTCCGCCATGCCGGAGCGTTCGAGAACTATGCCCATGAAGGTAAAGAAGGGAATGGCGAGCAACGTGTCGTTGGACATCACGCCCCAGAACCGCTCCGGCAGCGCGTTCAGCAACGGCCAGGAGAGATTGATCGAATCCGAAAGCGGCGCGAGTTCCACGCCGATGATGAAGAACAGAAGACCGTTGGCGGCGAGCGAGAAGGCAACGGGATAACCCAGCAGCAGGAACACGATCAGCGAAAGGAACATGATCGGCGCCAGGTTTTCAGCGATGAATTCGATCACGGGCGCACCTCCGGAGCAATGGTCTCGTCGAGCGGCGCGTGGCTCGGCACATAGGGCGCGGGATCATCCATGTGCCCGGTCATGATGGCGATCTTCTTGATGATTTCCGAAACGCCCTGCAGGGCGAGAAGGATGAAGCCGATCAGCAAAACAGCCTTTGCAGGCCAGATGATGAGCCCTCCGGCGCTGGAGGAAACCTCGCCCGAGACATAGGACATGCGCACGTAGGGCACGAGGTAATAGAGCATCAGCAGCACGAAAGGCATCAGGAAGAAGACGTGCCCGAAGAGATCGATCCAGTGCTGCACGCGACGCGAAAACATGCCGTAGACGATGTCGATGCGGATGTGTTCGTTCTGGCTCAGCGTGTAGGCGGCGGCGAACATGAAGGCGGCCCCGAAGAGGTACCACTGCGCCTCGAGCCAGGCGTTTGACGATATGTTGAACGCTTTTCTGATGATCGCGTTGCCTGCGCTGACAAGGACGGCAACGAGAATGAGCCAGGAGACGGCCTTGCCGACCCTCTCGGTGACGGCGTCTATCAATCGGCTGAAGCCGAGTAACGGTTTCATGAAATACCTCCCCGCTGTGGCTGTTTTTGGTCTTCTGCCAAGCACAGTCACAGTGCCCATTTCAAGCTGCCTTTCAAGCCTGTGCCGCCATTTTTCCCCTCGACAACGGGCTCCTGTACGAAAGTATCATATGGGTGCAAGCGGAATCGGTCAGGCTTGGGCACAAGCGGACGGCCGCCCCGTCGGGGAACCGGGCCGCAGCGCGCGGGGCTTTCTCGGCCGAGGCGATTCGGGGACTGCACTCCCATGAGCGCGAGAATGGTCGGCACTTGAAACGGCGCCGAGTTTCGGGCTGGATGCACCCCGGAAATGGAGGAGGAAGACATGGCCGCGATGATCCGCAATCCCATCCTGCCGGGTTTCAACCCCGACCCGTCGATCTGCCGGGTGGGCGACGACTACTACATCGCCACCTCGACCTTCGAATGGTATCCGGGCGTGCAGATTCACCATTCGCGCGATCTCGTGAACTGGCGGCTGATCCGCCGCCCGCTGGAGCGCGCGAGCCAGCTCGACATGCGCGGCAATCCCGACAGTTGCGGCATCTGGGCGCCCTGCCTTTCCTATTGCGACGGGCTTTTCTGGCTGGTCTACACCGACGTGAAGCGTTTCGACGGCAACTTCAAGGATGCGCATAACTACATCGTGACGGCGGAAGGCGTCGAGGCGACATGGTCCGACCCGGTCTACGTCAATTCCTCCGGCTTCGATCCGTCGCTCTTCCACGACGACGACGGCCGCAAGTGGTTCCTCAACATGCAGTGGAACCACCGCACCGAGAGTTTCGGCGGCTCGCCGAAAAGCCCCGCCTTCGACGGCATCCTGCTGCAGGAATGGGACGAGCGGACGCGCAGGCTGGTCGGTCCGGTCAAGAACATCTTCGCCGGCAGCTCGCTCGGGCTCGTCGAGGGGCCGCACCTCTTCAAGCGCGACGGCTGGTACTACCTGACGGTCGCCGAAGGCGGAACGGGCTACGACCATGCGGTGACCATGGCGCGTTCCCGCACGATCGACGGACCCTACGAGATGCATCCGAACGTCCACCTCATTACCTCGAAGGATCACCCGGAAGCGGCGCTGCAGCGGGCGGGGCACGGGCAATATGTGGAGACGCCGGACGGGGAGGCCTATCACACGCATCTTTGCGGGCGGCCGCTGCCGCCGCATCGCCGCTGCACGCTTGGGCGCGAGACGGCACTGCAGAAATGCGTCTGGCGGGAAGACGGCTGGCTCTATCTCGAAAACGGCGGAGTCGTGCCCGAGGTGACCGTCCAGGCGCCCGCGGGCGCGAGCGAGGCGGCAGAACCGGTGGTGATCGAGACCGATTTCGACGAGCCAGCGCTTCCGCCGGAGTTCCAGTGGCTGCGCACGCCCGTGCCGGAGCGAATTTTCTCGCTCGGCTGGCGCAAGGGGCACCTTCGGCTTTTCGGGCGCGAGAGCATCGGCAGCTGGTTCGAGCAGGCGCTGGTCGCGCGGCGACAGGAGCATCACGCCTTTCGCGCCGAGACCGTCGTCGAGTTCGCGCCGGCGGGCTACCAGCAGGTCGCGGGGCTGACGCATTATTACAATCGGCACAAGTTCCATGCGCTCGGCGTCACCTGGCACGAGACGCTCGGGCGGGTCGTCACGATCCTTTCCTGCCCCGGCGATTATCCGAACGGGCGGCTCCAGTTTCCGGCGGGAAGCGGCGCGACGGTCCCGGCGGGGCCACTTCACCTCGCCATGGAGGTGCGGCAGAACGATCTCCAATTCTTCTGGAAAGCCTCGGGGCAGGAGGAATGGACGGCGATCGGGCCGGTGCTCGACGCCGGGGTGATCTCGGACGAGGGCGGCCGCGGCGAGCATGGCTCCTTCACGGGCGCGTTCGCAGGCATGTTCGCCTTCGATATTTCGGGCAGCGCGCTGCCGGCGGATTTCGACCGGTTCCGCTACGAGGCGATCACGAAATGAACGGTTCCAGTCTTATGAGAAAAGACTCATAAGCTGCGGTTATCATTACATATTTGTAATATCCCGTTTCATGTTCCGTTCAGGAAGACAGACCTAGTTTGATGGGGCAATCAACGAAAGGAATACCCCATGAAACGCTTTCTGATCGCGCTCGTCGCCAGCTCGTTCCTCGCCACGCCCCTGGCGTTCGCGCAGCCGGCAGGCTCCTTCGAGCTCGCACAGCATGATCGCTATCGCCACCGCCATGTCGATCGCCAGGTCGATCGCCATGTCGACAAGCGCGTGGTAAGGACCATCGAAAAGCGCGTCGTCATCAAGAAGAAGCGTTGGGTGCGCGGGCACAGGCTGAGCCCGGCCGAGCGCCGCCACATGGCCTATGTGCACGACTACCGCCGCTACAGGCTGCGGCCGCCGCCGCGCGGTCAGCAGTGGGTGCGGGTCGACAACGACTTCCTGCTGATCAGCCTCGCGACCGGCGTCATCGCCGGCCTTGCCGCGGCTCACTGACGGCCGGCGATGGATTGAAAAGGGCGGGCCCCTGGGCCCGCCTTTATCGCTTCCCCGCAGGTGAGATCAGTCCGCCGAGGCGAGGCAGGATTTCAGCGAGGCACCGATATTCTCCATCAACTGGAAATAGAGGTCCGGTCCGGACTCGAGCGTGGCCGCTTCCGGATCGAGCGTGCCGGATTTCGCCGGCGTGCCTTCGATGACGACGCTGATCAGCTTCGGCTCGAACTGGGGCTCGGCGAAGACGCAGGTCGCGCCGAGGTCCGCGATCTTGGCATGGATCTCGGAAATGCGCTCGGCGCCCGGCAGCACTTCTGGGCTGACCGTGATCGAACCGGCGACGCGCACCTTGTAGCGGTGCTCGAAATATTGATAGGCGTCGTGGAAGACGACGAAAGGCTTGTCACTGACCGGCGCCACCGTCTCGGCAAGGCTCTTGTCGAGGGTGTCGATCCTTTGCTTGAGCTTATCGAGGTTCGCTTTATAGGCGGCAGCATTCGCCGGATCGACCTCGGCGAGCGTCTTCTCGATCTCGGCCGCCATTGCCTTGGCGTTCATCGGATCGAGCCACATGTGCATGTCGAATTCGCTTTCGCCGTGGTGGTGGTCATGCCCGCCCTCGTCCGAAGCTTCGGCTTCGCCGGCATGATCGTCGTGCCCGTCATGGCCCGCCTCTGCGCCATGGTGGTCTTCATCGCCGTCGTCGTGCGGCTCGAAGGCGCCGCCCTCGCGGAATTTCAGCTTTTCGAGCCCCGGTGCCTCGCTGAGTTCGACCACTTTGGCGCCGCCGCTGAGCGCGTCGAGAGGCTTGTCAAGGAAGGCCTCTAGGCCGGGCCCGACCCAGAACACCACCTTCGCCGCCTGCAGCGCCGCGGCGTTCGAAGGCTTCATATTGTAGGTGTGGGGGGAGGCGCCGCCCTCCACGATGAGCGACGGTTCGCCGACGCCTTGCATGATCGACGCGACGAGGGAATGGATCGGCTTGATCGACACCACCACGTTCGGGGCTTCCGCCCAGGCGGGCGAGGAGAGGAGGATGGTGGATGCGAGAAGCAGGGCAGGCGTCGATTTCATCGGTTTCTCCGAGCTTGGTTCGAAATGCTGCGGCGGCTCACATGCCTCGGACATTGCAAGGCGCCACGTGTAATGTTATTACATCAATTGCGTTATGCTATAACGTGTGCAATGACAAGAGGCAATCGTCAGGCTGGATTTTTCGATGCTGAACTATCGATCGCCGGAAACGGCTTCCCTGGTCCGTCTTGCCAATGCCGGCGTGCGGCGCAACGGCCGCTGGCTCGTGCGCGGCGTCGACTTCTCGATCAGCCGCGGCGAAATCGTCACGTTGATCGGGCCGAACGGGTCGGGAAAATCCACGACTGCGAAGACGGCGATCGGAGTCCTTAAGCCGGACGAGGGCCATGTCGAGCGGATCGCGGGCCTCAGGGTCGGCTACGTGCCGCAGAAGCTCGCCGTCGACTGGACGCTGCCGCTGACGGTCGAGCGGCTGATGACGCTGACAGGCCCGCTGAAGGGTCGCGAGATCGAGGAAGCGCTGGCGGCGACGGGGATGCTGCACATGGCCAAGGCCGAGGTCCAGCACCTGTCGGGCGGCGAATTCCAGCGCGCGCTGCTTGCCCGCGCGATCGCCCGCAAGCCGGACCTGCTGGTGCTGGACGAGCCGGTGCAGGGCGTCGACTTCTCCGGCGAGATTGCGCTCTACGAATTGATCAAGCAGATCCGCAACCGCACCGGCTGCGGCATCCTCTTGATTTCGCACGATCTCCATATCGTCATGGCGGAGACCGACACGGTCGTCTGCCTGAACGGCCATGTCTGCTGCCGCGGCACGCCGCAGGCGGTCAGCCAGAGCCCGGAATACCTGGCGCTGTTCGGCCGGCGGGCCGCCAGCGCCCTTGCCGTCTACAGCCATCACCATGACCACACGCACCTGCCGGACGGGCGGGTGCTGCATGCCGACGGCAGCATCACCGAAAGCTGCTTCCCGGGCGACGGCCATCATCATCAGCCGTTGGCCGAGAACGTGCACGACCACGATCCGGATTGCGGCTGCGGCCATCATGCGCGGCTGCAGGGATTCGAGAAGGCGGAGAAGCGCGATGCTTGACGATTTCTTCATCCGCGCCCTTGTCGCCGGCATCGGCATTGCGATCGTCGCCGGGCCGCTCGGCTGCTTCGTCGTCTGGCGGCGCATGGCCTATTTCGGAGACACCATGGCGCATTCGGCGCTGCTCGGCGTGGCGCTGTCGCTGCTCATGGATCTCAACCTCATGGTCAGCGTCTTCATCGTCGCCTCCGCCGTGTCGCTGCTGCTGCTTTTCCTGCAGAAGCGCGGCGCGCTCTCCACCGACGCGCTGCTCGGCATCCTGTCGCATTCGGCCCTGTCGATCGGTCTCGTCATTGTCGCCTTCATGACCTGGGTCAGGATCGATCTCGTCGGCTTCCTGTTCGGTGATATACTCGCGGTTTCCGAGGCGGATATCGACATCATCTGGGGTGGCGGCATTCTGGTGATCCTCGCGCTCGTCTATCTGTGGCGGCCGCTGCTCGCCTCGACTGTCAATCCGGAACTGGCGGAGGCGGAGGGGCTGAAGCCGGAGCGGGCACGCCTCCTCTTCATGCTGTTGATGGCGCTGGTGATCGCGATCGCCATGAAGATCGTCGGCATCCTGCTGATCACGTCGCTGTTGATCATACCGGCCGCGACGGCGCGACGCTTCGCCACCTCGCCCGAGATCATGGCGGTGCTGGCCTCGCTGATCGGCGCGCTCGCCGTCGCCGGCGGTCTTTTCGGCTCGCTCCACTGGGATACGCCGTCCGGACCGTCTATCGTGGTTGCGGCGCTGGCGCTGTTCGTGCTGAGTCTGCTGCCGGTCGGGCGGCGGCTCGATCGCGCGTCGCCGTCTTCACCGGGAGGAAACCGCTGATGGGTACGCCCCAATTGACGAAAAACCAGTCCCTGGTCATGGGAGCGCTCGCCCATTCGGAGGGGCCGATGAGCGCCTATACGATCCTCGACAAGCTGCGCGACCAGGGCTTTCGCGCGCCGTTGCAGGTCTATCGCGCGCTCGACAAGCTGCTCGAATACGGCCTCGTGCACCGGCTCGAGAGCCTCAACGCCTTCGTCGCCTGCACATGCCCGCACGAACACGAGCACGACCACGGCGTTACGGCCTTCACGATTTGCGAAGGCTGCGGCCAGGTGACGGAGTTCCACGACGAGGCAATCGAGGAGCGCCTGTCGGCGCTCGTTCGCGGACAGAGTTTCAAGACCGAGAAGACGACGATCGAGATCCGCGGTCATTGCAAGAGCTGTGCGTAGCGCGTCGGCCCGCCGAGAATAGCGCGACATCACCGCGGAGCCTATGGCCCTGCGCCCAAAGCCGGCCGCACTCCGGGCGTCAGTCCAGGAGCGTGAGCTGCGCGGCGTAGCGCTGCCAGTTCTTCACATAATGCGCGGCCGAGCGCTTGAGACCCTCGACCGCGGCGGCGTCGAGCGTCCGCACCACCTTTGCCGGAGCGCCGACGATCAGCGAATTGTCGGGAAATTCCTTGCCCTCCGTGACCAGCGCATTGGCGCCGACGAGGCAGTTGCGGCCGATCCTTGCGCCGTTCAACAGGGTGGCGCCCATGCCGATCAGCGAATTGTCGCCGATGGTGCAGCCGTGAACGATCGCCCGGTGGCCAATGGTGCAGCCTTCGCCGATCGTCACCGGAAAGCCAGGGTCGACGTGTATGATGACCGCTTCCTGGATGTTCGTGCGGGCGCCGATGCGGATGGGCTCATTGTCGCCACGCAGCGTCGCCCCGAACCAGATGCCGACATCCGCGCCGATTTCCACATGGCCGATGAGATTGGCGTCCGGCGCCAGCCAATAGCCGCCTTGCGGCGGTGTCTGCGGTCGCAATGGTCCGAGGGCGTAAAGGGGCATGCAATATTCCTTCGTGGCCGATGCGCCGGCGCCCCCCAGCGGGCGGCCCGCGCGGTTGCTCAGATGACCTTCACGGAGAGTGCCGCGACGCCGTCGATGCCGCAGGTCACGACGTCGCCACGGACGACCGGACCGACGCCCGAGGGCGTTCCGGTCATGATGACATCGCCCGGCGCAAGCGTGAACATCCGGGAGAGTTCGGCGATGATCTCCGGTACCTTCCAGATCATCTGGCCGAGGTCGCCCTGCTGGCGCAACTCGCCATTGACCTTCAGCCAGATGTTGCCGTTTGCCGGATGACCAACCGCCGTGACCGGGGCGATCGCCGAAACCGGGGCGGAATGCTCGAACGCCTTGGCGGCCGTCCATGGCTTGCCGGCCTTCTTCGCTTCCGCCTGCAGGTCACGGCGGGTGAAATCAATGCCGACGCCGTAACCGAAAATGTGGTCGGGTGCTTCCTGGACCGGAATGTCTGCGCCGCCGCCGCGCATGGCGACGATCAGCTCGACCTCGTGATGCACGTCCGAGGAGAGCGGCGGGTAGGGGAAATCCTGGCCGGGCGGCAGCAGATTGTCCGGGTTCTTCTGGAAGAAGAAGGGCGGTTCGCGCTCGGGGTCATGCCCCATTTCGATCGCGTGGGCCGCATAGTTGCGCCCGACGCAGTAGACGCGCCGCACCGGAAAGCCCACGGGGCTGCCCGAAATCGGCAGCAGGACCGGCGGCGGGGGCGCTAGAACTGTTTCCATGGTCGTCCTCTGGCTCCGTGCTACGGCTCCATCCGGCTTTACCCGGCGAGACACATCGCGGGAAGGTGAAACGCTATAGCAGCTCGCCCTGCCGCAACGGGGCGCGATGCTATAGCGAATCTCGAAAGGACGTTAGCAGCCGGAAAGGCTGCCGCAATAGGCAATCTTGGTGGATGACGCCCGGTCGTGATCGCCGCGCTCAAGCGCAGCGGACATAGTCGACGAGCTGGGCGCGCGTGAGGAACCGGCCGTCCGAGCGCGAATTTAGATCCGGATGGCTGTATTCGAGGCTGGGTACTTCGGGAAGTTCGAGGGCCTGGCGTACGGTCATGATGCCGATGTCCTTGCGGCCACTTTCGCGCTTCATGCTGACTTCCACGATGCGATAGAGATTGCTCTCTTTCATGATGGCTCTCCCGACTTATTTTTGTATCCCCTTTTTGAGGGATTTTAAACACTCCGAAGTTGTTCTTTATGAGGCACCTCAGAATATAACGACGATAAATGAATGTTTCGCGACAGGAATCGGGCGACTTGGCGGAGATTTCGGTGTCATTTCGCGATTGCGGCGGCGACCGACAGCGCGCAGCCCGATTGTGTCGCAAAAATATGATTGCGCCATAGTTTATATTGGAATGCGGTTTGCTTTGCAAGCAATGCTAAGTGGAACCAAGAAATATTGCGCTGCACCAGAATAATATTATTTATACATGCGAGCTGACGGTATCGTGAAAGTATCGCCCCTGCCATCGAGACGATCGGCGTGCTTTCGCCGAGGGCGAGGGGCGCGGCAGAAAGCGAACTGCCGACACCGGTCGCTTTCGCGAAAGGTGGTCGCGTCGACGCTGAGCCGGGGACGACGCTAAGCCGGAACGGGGCGAGCGTTTAATGCGCTTTCAGGTGGGCTTCCTCGGCTGCGGAAATGAAGAGCCTGCGGGCCTCCTCGACGGTGCGGCGGCCTTCGATCGCGGCGCGGCAGGCGCTGCGCGCAGCAACATAATAGGGGCCGCGGTGGGGCCACTGCCCCGCGAGGCACGCAAGCGCGTCCGAGGGTCCCTTGACCGTGCGCACGTCGTCACCGGTCAGTCCAAGCTCGATAGGATGGCTCCACAACATCTGCTGCATACTTCTCCTCCTGGAACGCGACGTCTCGAAAGGCTCGCCGGTTCGCCCCGAGCGGGATGCCGGCAGGGGAACTTCGCCCCGTCGCGCGTGGCTCCAATGGGTCACATACAAAACGTTATCAGGCCGAGCCCGGTTCCACGCGACTCCCGCGCGTGAAACCGCGCCGCATCCTGCAATGTAACTCAGCAATTGTTGTTTGTCCGCAATTTTGGCGAGCCTCGCCGTCCGGGAGCGTCGCGGCCCATCGGACGCTCAAACCGGACGCGGTGGCCCTCACGCTGGGTCGTTTGCCCTGCCACGACTTGTGCTGCCCAAATATGTGCTCGTGTCGGTTGAGAATCCCCTAAATTGTCGGGGTTTCAAGCACTTGTAAGGCGCCATATATCTTTTACCGTGCTGGAGGGTTGAGATGTGGTGTCGATTGCCGAGATTCGATTGACATGGTTGCCGCTACGCCATGAGGCCTATTGCGCGATGCTCGGGCGGCATGAGGTGGCCTTCGTTATGAAACGCCAGACAACGAGCGACTGGGCCTGGCGGATTTCCCATTGCAACGGTACGCGCGAGACCGGCTTTCATTATGCGCCGACCCTTGAGGGCGCAAAGTCGGCGGTGCTTGCCGGGATACAGGAGTGGTTCCGCCAGGCGGGCTTCCACTAGCGCATCGGCGTCCCGCGCCGTTTTGCCGGTCGCCACGGCGAGCGGCCGCCCTGGCGCACTTCCTGTCGCGCGCTGCCAGCCGCTCGCGGTGCCGGCGCCCGCTGCAATGGTTTCAGGCGATCAACTGTGATAGAGACGTGCCGAAACCGGCTCGGCACGAGCCTCAAAGCTTCGCGACGACAGAAGAAAGCATGAAAAATCAATATTCCAGCGGAGTGAAGATCTTCGCCGTGGCGCCGATGATCGACTGGACCGATCGGCATTATCGGTTCTTCGCGCGGCAGCTTTCGCGCCATGCGCTGCTCTATACCGAGATGATCGTCGCCGATGCGATCCTGCGCGGCGACCGCGAGAAGCTGTTGGGCTACGATGCCTCGCAGCACCCCGTCGCGCTTCAGCTCGGCGGCAACGATCCGGCCAAGATGGCGGAGGCAGCGCGCATTGCCGAGGCGTTCGGCTATGACGAGATCAACATGAATGTCGGCTGCCCGTCCGACCGGGTGCAGTCCGGCACCTTCGGCGCCTGCCTGATGCAGGAGCCTGCGCTGGTCGCCGAATGCGTCGCGGCGATGAAGGCGGCGGTCAGGATTCCCGTCACCGTCAAATGCCGCATCGGCGTCGACGATCAGGACCCGGAAATCGCCCTGCGCGCGCTCGTCTCGCGCATCCGCGATGCCGGCACGGATGCGGTCTGGGTGCATGCGCGCAAGGCATGGCTGCAGGGGTTGAGCCCTCGGGAAAACCGCGAAATCCCGCCGCTCGACTATGGCCTCGTCCACCGATTGAAGGCGGAAAACGAGAGTCTTTTCATAGGCCTCAATGGCGGTCTTCAGACTTTGAATCAGGCACTGGCGCATCTCGGGACGGCCGCCGGCGATGCGGCCCCGACCGCGCCCGAAAACGCGCCGGCACTCGACGGCGTCATGCTCGGCCGCGCCGCCTATCACGACAGCGGCCTGCTGACCGCCGCCGATAGCTATTTCGCTCATCCGCTCACCGGCAGGCGGCCCGAGCCGATCGATCCCGACGCTTTCTCCAAGCGCTACCACCGCCTGTCGCTCGATTTCTGGACGGGCGTGTGCGACGCGATGGCGGATTATGCCGCCGCCCATATCGAGAATGGCGGCCGGCTGATCCATGTCACCCGCCACATGGTCGGGCTCTTCCAGGGCTGGCCGGGCGCGCGGCGCTACCGCCAGATCCTTTCGGCGGAAGCCAGCCGCACCGGCGCCGGCTCCGAAGTCATCCACGCGGCCTTCGACGCCGTATTCGAGGCGGCAACGGCCCGCCAGGCGGCGGAGTAGGGCTGACCGACGCTCCGCTTGTCGGTGCCGCGAGTCTCCTTCGCCCGCCTGCGGGGAGAAGGTGCCGGCAGATGAGGGGCATTACCGAGCACGAGCAAATGCGGTGAGAAGGTGGCCGACAGCCGGGCCCTTGCCGCCCAAAACCCACAAAAAAACGGCGCCCCTTGCGAAGCGCCGTCCTTCAATTCCGATCGGAACTTAAGGCTTAGAGAGCCTGGAGGTTAACCGCCTTCGGGCCCTTGCCCATGCGGTCCGGCTCGGTGTCGAAGGCGACCTGCTGGCCGTCCTTCAGGGTGGTCAGGCCGGCGGCCTGGACGGCGGAGATGTGGACGAAAACGTCCTTCGCGCCGCCATCCGGCGTGATGAAACCAAAGCCCTTGTCCTGGTTGAAGAATTTTACGATGCCCTTGGTGGCCATGGAAGAAGTCCTTTTCCTTCAGTCTGTATTTGCCGCAACTGGGCGCGCTCATCATGCGCCTCGGCTGCCTGTGGGGGGTGTCCGCGCCCCCGAAGGGAAACGAACGTGTCGTCTTCAGCGAAAGCTGAAAGGCGTCGAGTGGTCACGATATCGGGGAAAAGACGTCTACGATGCCGCTTGCGGCTGTCCCGGCGGCAAGCCGGGCTCAAAACGAAAGTCCAGTCTCCGGGATTGAAATCGCCCGAACGCGGATAGGAGTGACAGCATTCGGGAAAAAAGGCAAGGAAAGAGTTCACACGCGCCGGGGAGGGGTCAACGCCTTATGCTAGCGGCTTTTGCGCGCCTCGCGGGCAGCAGCGCAGATCAGGTGAATGTCGTGGATTGCCTCTTTTCGACCACAATTTCGACTCGACGCTGGGCTGAGCCTGCAACGCCCGCGCGACAGGCGCGCAAGGGTAGGGTGCAACCTTCATGGGCTTGCTGCTGGCGCGGCGAACCGGTAGGTCTGAACCGGAAGGAATTGCAGTCGATGAACAACAGGTGGCCGGCGTGATCGATCCCTATGTCCTGCTTGGAATTGAGCGCGATGCCGACGAGCGGGCGATCCGCACGGCCTATCGCCGGGCGGTGAAGACGGCGCATCCGGATCGCGGCGGCGATGCCGACCAGTTCGGCAAGCTGCAGGCGGCCTATGACCTGCTGAAGGACCCGGTGCGGCGCAAGGTTTTCGACGACACCGGCTACGACCCGGAACTCGCCGACCCCAAGGACCTCAAAGGCCTGATGATGCTGGAGACGCTCGTCAACGAGTTCATCCTCGACGAGCGCGAGCCCGGCAGCTTCGACCCGGTCGCGGCGATGCGACGCAAGCTCTCCGACGACATCGTCAAGAACCGCTTCCATATCCTCGAGCTGGAGCGCCACCGCTCCCGCGTCCGCAAACACCTCGACCGCCTCGGCCGCCGCCCGGACACGGACGTGCTCGGCTCGATGCTGCGAGCCCGCAGCCAGTCGATCGCCGATGCGATCAAGAACGCCGAGGCGCAGATCGAGGCGATCGAGCAGGCCTATCAGATGCTCGAGGGATATTCCTACGAGCTGGAGGCGGCGGAGGTGAAGGCGCGCGCGGCGGAGTAGGGCCCGCCAGGGTCGCGGCGCGTCGCAGGCCGAAAACGGGACGCCGGGTAGCCGCTCGGCAGCTCCAATGCCGAGGCATTCGCGCCTCGCCGCGGTTTCGCGAGAGCAATCGAACAGGCCTCGCCATTTTGCGGTAAGCCGGCGCGGCCTGTTCGTCAGTTCCGGGCAGAGCAGAGCGGGCTCGCGCTCGCATCCAGGTTAGCAGTTATAGCGATCTGGCCGCCAAGCTAATCCAGGTTACGCTTTCCGTGGTCCTGGTTACCTTTGCCATGGTCCTGGTTGCCCTTGCCATGGTCCTGGCCGCCGCCGCCGTTATCCTGACCGCCGCCGCCATTATCGCCGCCGCCGCCGCCACCGTTGCCGCCGCCGGGGCCACCGCCGCCACCGCCGGTGCCGCCGCCAGCGCCACCGTCGTCGCCGCTACGGGGGCCTTCGGTGGACGTCGTCGAGAACGGGTTTTCGCTAATGAGCGCCGTGGACAGCGGCGGGCATGCTGCTATCTGCGCGGTGGTGAGGACATCAGCCCTGTTCTGCGCCATGCAGCAAAGCTGATAGTTGTCGTCCGTCAGTGGGCTGCACTGGTCAGCCGTGACGATGGTCGCTTCGACCGCTTGAGCCCTTACCGGCACCGCGCCGGAAACCAGAAATCCAGCCGACATAATTGCCAGGCTGGTACTCGCGAGAAATGTGCTTAAGGATTTCATTTAAACCTCCCTAATTTAGAGGTTACTGAAATCAGCAAAGTGGACGAATGTTCCGTAAAAAATTAGGGTTTTTGCGGCGAAATGCGGCGACAGATGGCTATGAACCATTAAAAGGTATGGGCGCTCAGCCGGCGGCAAACCGGGGATGCACGGCCATCTCGCAGGGCCAAGGTCCTGAAGGTTTGACGATCTCGGGTCAATGCGTCCATCCGCGACTAGGTACGCGCTCGGCTGTTTAGCCGTTTCGTACGCCGCAATCTTCCGACTGTATCGTCAAGGGCAGCGTCAGGGTCTCGACGCGGAGCGTCACCGCTGATGATTGCGCAAACACCTCCACTAGCTTGGGCAGTGGCCGGAGATCAACGTGTTTGGGGCGAACCTGCTAGCTTGCTCGCAACCGATCTCGAAAACGATCAAGACGCTGGGCGCGGGTCGAGGTGATAGAGCAGGGTTTTCGTTATGAGAGATGGTGGAGGTGAAGAAGAGCGGTGGATTAGAGCGGTATGTTGGCGTTCAGAAAGGTAGTGCGTTGAACTAGGGCCTACGACTTGCGAATTAGACGTGGTCGAACGTGGTTGCGTAGTAATCTGAACGAACGTCTCCATTCGTCGGGAAATCTTTAAAGTGTAGAGTAATGAGTGCTCTACAAAAAAACTTTTTATCTATCTTAAATCTTGGATCAAATTTACGACCAATCCGAGTAGTAAGTCGATAAAATATATCTAGCAAAAAGTGTCCATTTAGCCGGCGGCTCCAATCCAAGTCGGAAACTTCCCCGCGCTCGCCCTCGATTGACGAGACGACCCTGCAAATTTCGGTTTCTATGACTTCTGGTGAAATGTCTGGTTGACTTCCGAGAGCAGGATCACTGTACAACCTTTGAAAATTTGCCGTAGCAATGCCCGCGACATCGTGAAAGCGAGACAGCTGATCGAAGCGAGCTATAGATTCGAATGAACCCATATTCTCTTCTATGTACGATCCGATCTCTCTTTCGGATATCTCTTCTATGTCTCTTAGGGGAAAATTTTCCTTGAGGAACTTTATGATGTTATCTTGCCGCGCAAGGTCATTCTCGAAGCTATAACCGTACGTATATATTATGTTCCTGTCTTGTCTAATAACACCAATTACGTCATCATAATCACGATCAAGTAAAAATAAAGTATTTGAAGGTACTGAATCAAAACTATCGGCCATTTGTGTGATATCCGACTTCGAACCTGAGGGAAGAAAACGTATGTTGATTCCTGGTTTGAGCCTTTCTGCAAGATTGGACCAGAACAGCATGTCTAAGCTAAATGCGTCATCTTCCGAGCCTTCGTGATATGCGACGTAGTCGGCGTCGAGAAATAGAGCTCTGTTGGCTATCCCATCGGGAGATCGTTCAAACGTCGACATTATCGGCGAAGGCTTTCTATTATGCTTTCCATGCGTATCACTTGTCGCTGGTTGCCAGCGACAATGTCTGGTGAATGCGTCGCAAAGATAATTTGTGCGTGTGGATTTAGGTTTCTCAGATTGCCAACGAGCTTCCTCTGCCACTCTATATGCAGCGAAAGCTCTGGCTCGTCAGCCAAATAAATAAAAGGCGTATTTTCTTGTATCAGTGACGTAGACAGCATGATGAACAATTGCTTTTCCCCAGAAGAGAGGTTTGCTATGTCAATCTTTTTATTGTTTGCGTGAAACAATGGTTGGTTCCTTTCGTCAAAGCGGAAACTCTTGTTTACGAGGAGGTTGTTCAGTAAGTTTGAGAACTTTGTTTTGGGGCTGAATGTCTCGTCTTTATCTTTTTGGAGATCATTCCAATTTTCAACAAGCTTATGAAGTCTTATCGTGTCGGAGATAGCAATAAAGTCGTTGTATCTCAGCGGCTTCTCTTCACTGAAGTGCGATATAGATCGCTTTGCTCTGTCAAAGTGATTTTTGATCGAATTCTTGTATTTTGTATTGTCCTTGAAGAATTCGCGAAAAATTTGCTCCAGGCTGATTTGCTCCTCGTTCAAATCTAGTTGCGATGCTTCGTCCAGCTTTTCTACTGTCGCATTAAGTAACGATAAAAAATAGTTTTGTTGGAATTCCTCAATCTTTTTAGCATAAATGCCATCCAGTGAAGACAGGTATTTCGTTGTTGTTGTTATGAGTTGAGATATCTTCTGATCAACTGGATTTTTGTTGTCAGCGATCGTCCCTTTTTGCGACAGTAATCCTCTGTGCAATGGCAGCCAAATCGTTTTGGGGAGGAATTCCGCAATTGGACTCCTTTCCTGCTCATCATCGTCGCCAGTGAAAGGCAGGAACGCAAGGTTCCAGTTATGCAGGCTCGGCCTATTTTCTGGGGTCGCAACAAACTCAATTGGCTCGGAGCGGGCGCTTGCCTTATATTGATAAACGACGGCCGCGCGCGGAATGTCGTGCTTTCGCCTGATTAAAAGGGTTGGTTTGCTTTTTCCGGAAATTGGGTGAAATGTTATCAGCACTTCACTGAAGTCGATTTCTTTAAGAGAGCGTGAGTCTCCATGTAGAGATGCTCGTATAAGATTTATGAATGTCGTCTTTCCGGTCCCGTTCAATCCGATTATAAAGTTTATACTTTGGTCAAATTTGACAAATATATCCTTCTGGCCGAGAAATTCTTTAACAGTGATAGTGTCAACATACTTTGCCGTCATCGAGAATCTCCAGTCTCGCAATAATAGTATGTATCCGTGCCCGCGTGCAATCTGGTCGCGCGAGTCACACGCGGCGTTCTCTTGGCCGTCTATGAATTCAGGGCTCAGAAAATCGGCGATGGCTAGGTGCGAAAGTGGAGGCGGTTGGATGTTTAGCGCTGCTAAATTTGGAATTCGCGTCGATCAGCCGGTTCACCGCCCCGGCCGCCCCGTCTTCCCCTTCGTGCGCCCCTTGCGCCGCTTCTCCTCCGCCGGGTCCTCGTATGAGCCGATGCCCGGCTTGGCGCGGGTGAGGGTCGGCTTTTCCGGAGCCTTGCCTGGCACCGGCTTCTCGGTGCGGCCGACGGTCATCTCGTCGAGAGTGTTCTTGCGGAACAGCGACTGCCCCTCATTCGACCCGTGCCCGGCAGGGATCGCCACGTCGCGGCCCATTTCGTCGAGGTCGGGCTTGCGGAAGAGGGGGCGTTCGGTGTCGGTGCCCGGGCCCATGTCGTCGAGCGACGGCTTGGCGAAGTAGGTCTTTCCCTCGCCCTCGTGGGGAGGGTGGCCAGCAGGGGCGGGAGGGGTTTCTCGGTTTTTCCCCTCCCCAACCCTCCCCACAGGGGGGAGGGAGCGCGTCGTGCTTGCCGCGCCTTTGCGGGCCTCTTGCGACCGCGCTTCTTCCCGCGCCATCGGGTCATCCAGCACGGCGAGCTCGGTGGCCTTGAGGCGCTTGATCTCGTCGCGCAGCCGCGCGGCGGTTTCGAAGTCGAGGTCGGCGGCGGCGTCGCGCATCTGTTTTTCCAGCGCGTTGAGATGCGCCTGGAGATTGTTGCCGACGAGGTGGCCGGCCTCGGCAAAGCCCTTGCCGGAGACGCCCGAGATGTCGGCGCGGACGTGGTCGCGCTCGTAGACGGAGTCGAGGATGTCGGAGATCTTCGCCTTCACCGATTCCGGTGTGATGCCGTGCTCGGCATTGTAGGCCATCTGCTTTTCGCGGCGGCGGCTGGTCTCGTCCATCGCCCGCTGCATCGAGCCGGTGATGGTGTCGGCATAGAGAATGACCTTGCCGTCGACATTGCGGGCGGCGCGGCCGATCGTCTGGATAAGCGAGGTCTCCGAGCGCAGAAAGCCCTCTTTGTCGGCGTCCAGGATGGCGACGAAGCCGCATTCCGGGATGTCGAGGCCCTCGCGCAGGAGGTTGATGCCGACCAGCACGTCGAAGGCGCCGAGGCGCAGGTCGCGGATGATCTCGATGCGCTCCAGCGTGTCGATGTCGGAGTGCATGTAGCGCACGCGGACGCCCTGCTCGTGCAGATATTCCGTCAGGTCCTCGGCCATGCGCTTGGTGAGCACGGTGACCAGCGTGCGGTAGCCGGCGGCGGCGGTGGCGCGGATTTCGCCGAGCACGTCGTCGACCTGCGTCTTGGCCGGGCGCACCTCGACCGGCGGGTCGATGAGGCCGGTCGGGCGGATGACTTGTTCGGCAAAAACGCCGCCGGCCTGCTCCATCTCCCAGCCGCCGGGCGTCGCCGAGACGGCGATCGTGTCGGGGCGCATCGCGTCCCATTCCTCGAAGCGCAAGGGCCGGTTGTCCATGCAGGAGGGCAGGCGGAAGCCGTATTCGGCGAGCGTCGCCTTGCGGCGGAAGTCGCCGCGATACATGCCGCCGATCTGCGGAATGGTGACGTGGCTCTCGTCGATGAAGATGATGGCGTTGTCCGGGATATATTCGAACAGCGTCGGCGGCGGCTCGCCCGGCTTGCGGCCGGTGAGATAACGCGAATAGTTCTCGATGCCCTGGCAGGAGCCGGTGGCCTCGAGCATTTCGAGGTCGTAGCGGGTGCGCTGTTCGAGCCGCTGCGCCTCCAGCAGGCGTCCCGCCTTTTCCAGTTCCTCGAGCCGGAAGACCAGTTCCTCCTTGATCGCCTTGATGGCGGCATTCAGCGTCGGCCGCGGCGTCACGTAATGCGAGTTGGCGTAGATCTTTACCGATTTCAGGTCGCCGGTCTTCTGCCCGGTCAGCGGATCGAACTCGGTTATCGCGTCGATCTCGTCGCCGAACATGGAGATGCGCCAGGCGGCATCCTCCAGGTGGGCCGGGAAAATCTCGATCGTGTCGCCGCGCACGCGGAAGGAGCCGCGCTGGAAATCCATGTCGCGGCGCTTGTACTGCTGCGCCACCAGGTCGGCGAGCAATTGCCGCTGGTCGAGCCGGTCGCCGACATTCATCTGGAAGGTCATCGCCGTATAGGTCTCGACCGAGCCGATACCGTAGATGCAGGAGACCGAGGCGACGATGACGACGTCGTCGCGTTCGAGCAGCGAGCGCGTCGCCGAGTGGCGCATGCGGTCGATCTGCTCGTTGATCGAGGATTCCTTCTCGATATAGGTGTCGGAGCGCGGGACGTAGGCCTCCGGCTGATAGTAGTCGTAGTAGGAGACGAAATACTCGACGGCGTTCTCCGGGAAGAAGTTCTTGAACTCCGAATAGAGCTGGGCCGCGAGCGTCTTGTTCGGTGCCAGGATGACCGCCGGGCGCTGCGTCGCCTCGATCACCTTGGCCATGGTGAAGGTCTTGCCGGAGCCGGTGACGCCGAGCAGCACCTGGTTGCGCTCGCCGGAGGAGAGGCCTTCGACGAGATCGGCGATGGCCGTCGGCTGGTCGCCCGACGGCTGGTAATCGGTCACCATCTTGATCGCAATGCCGCCCTCGGACTTGTCCGGCCGCGGCGGTCGGTGCGGCGTCCAGAGCTTGCCGTCCTTGAACAGCGGGTTGCCGCTCTCGATCAGCTTGGCCAGCGCCTCGACGGTTGCCGTGACGCCGGAGCCGGCGGTCAGCCGGTCGGCATCCTCCAGCGCGACGTCGAGGCCGGGGACGGGGTTGAGCCCGGCGGCGGCGCGCGTCTTCGGATCGTGGCTGCCGCCGATCGAGGTGCCGCGCGCCGTCTTTCCGCTGACGCTGTCGGCACGTTGCGCCTTCGCTCCCTCTTTCTTTGATTGCGCGCCGGCGGCGTCGAGCCTGCGGCCTCGGGCCGATTCCTTGTCCGTGGAAGCCTTCGATGCAGCGATCTCGACCTTCTTGCGGTGCTTGCCCGCCTTGGAGGCGAGCGCGCGCTGGCTTTCGATGGTGCTCGCTTCGGCCTCCGCCTCCAGCTGCTTCACCCAGTCGGAGACATTGCCGGAGAGCGGCATGCCGGAAAGCGGCGCCTGCGGCGCTTCTTCGAAGCCGCTGGGCGCCGATGATTTCTTGGAGGGGTTCTTCGGATCTTGGGCCATGGCCGGAATATGGACAGAGTCAGCCGCATTGTGAAGGGGGAATGAGTACAAAAGGGAAACGGGGCGCCGGGTTCAGTTATCCGGGGCGGTGTGGTAGATGGCCGCGTTGCTCATTCCTGTGACAAGCACGGGAATGAGGGAATTTCGGCGCTTGCCGCCAGTCTTGCCGCTCGCCATCGTCAGCCTGATGATTCGCTTCCTCCCGAGGTTTTCATGCCCTTCGCCATCAATCCCGCCTATGTCTGGCCGGTCCTGCTCTTGCTCGCCTCGAATATCTTCATGACCTTCGCCTGGTACGGGCACCTGAAGTTCACCTCCTCGCCGCTCTATATCGTCATCGTCGCGAGCTGGGGGATCGCCTTCTTCGAATATTGGCTGGCCGTTCCCGCCAACCGCATCGGCCATTCGGTCTATTCGGCGGCGCAATTGAAGACGATGCAGGAGGTGATCACCCTCAGCATCTTCGTCATCTTCTCGGTCTTCTGGCTGAAGGAGCCGGTCGGCTGGCACCAGATGATCGGCTTCGCGCTCATTGCGCTCGGGGCGTCGTTCATCTTCAAGGGGTGAGGGCTGGCGGAATTGCTCCTCATCTGGCCTGCCGGCCACCTTCTCCCCGCAAGCGGGGCGAAGGGGACTCGCGGCGCCGCCCAAAGTCCCCTCTCCCCGTCGAACGGGGACAGGGTTAGGGTGAGGGGCAGGGGCGCGAGAAGAGGGGCAAATCCCGGGACGATCCGGGATCCTATTCGTCCGGGACCGGCGTCGGCTTGCCGGTCGAGTCGAGCGCCACCATGACGAAGATGGCATCGGTGACCTTTTCCATGACGTGGGAGAGGTAGCGCTGCGCCCAGGCTTCGACCTTCAGCGTCATCGAGGTGCGCCCGACCGCGACGATGTCGGTATAGATGCAGAGCGTATCGCCGATCTTCACTGGCAGGGCGAAGGCCATCTCCTTGACCGCGGCCGTCACGACGCGGCCCCTCGCGCGTTCGGCGGCGCGGATGCCGCAGGAAAGGTCCATCTGCGCCATGACCCAGCCACCGAAGATGTCGCCGGCGGCATTGGCGTCGCCGGGCATGGCAAGCGTGCGCAAGGTCAGTTCGCCGTTCGGCTTGGTCGCTGCGGTCATATGGGGCCGTCTCCCTGTTGTGTCGGTGAAGGTGTAGCGCATCGCCCGCGCGCGAGAAAAGGGCGAGGGGACGATTTTGCGCCGAAGATTTCGGGGGTGAAGCCGCATGCGAAGGTTTCCGGAGCGTTAATTCCCGGCTGCGAAATCTAATAAGTGCTTGTTAGGAGGTTTGAAAATACCTCTTCTTATCCTGCAGGCCACTCAAAGGAGGCAGGGGATGAAGAAGTTTCCAATTTCGGCGCGTCTCTACGCACTCGTGGCCTTTGCGCTGCTCACCATGGCGGCGGCGCTGACCTTCGGCCTGTTCCAGTCGCAGGACAAGCTGGTGGCTGAGCGCAAGGCGATGCTCGCGGCGATGAATGAGAATGCGATTGCAGTGTTCGCCGCCTATCATGCCCAGGAAACGGCCGGCACGTTTACGCGCGAGGAAGCGCAGAAGCGCGCCTTGGACGCGATCAAGGCGATGCGCTACCAGGACAGCGGCTATTTCTGGGTCAACGACATGCAGCCGACGATGGTTATGCATCCGATCAAGCCCGAACTCGACGGCAAGGATCTTTCCCAGAACAAGGACCCGAACGGCAAGTTCCTCTTCATGGAATTCGTGAAGACGGTGAAGGCGCAGGGCAAGGGCTTTGTCGACTACTACTGGCCGAAGCCCGGTGCCGACGAGCCCGTGTTGAAGTACTCGCATGTCGCCGGATTCGAGCCCTGGGGCTGGGTGGTCGGCACCGGTGTCTATGCGGACGACCTGGCCGCGATGTTTCGCGAGCGGGCCTGGCAGGTCGCCGGCATTCTCGCCGCTGCAGCGCTGGCGATCATGATGGCGGCGCTGGCGGTCGTGCGCAGCGTCGTGCGGCCGATCGAAAAGCTGAAGGTTTCGATGCGAGCGATCGCCGACGAGGACCTGTCCTCGGAGGTTCCCGAGACCGATCGCGGCGACGAGATCGGCCAGATGGCGAAGGTGCTCGTCGTTCTGCGTGACTCGGTCAAGGAGCGCCAGGAACTGCGCTCGCGCGAAGCGGAGCAGCAGGACCGGCTGAGCGCCGAGCGGCGCGGCAACGAGGAGCGTCAGCACGCCACGGCGCAGGCGCAGGCGGAGGCGATGGAAACGATCGGCGCCGCGCTGGAGCGGCTGGCGAGGGGCGATCTCACCGCCGAGATCGTGCGGATCGCGCCGGAATACGCCAAGCTCAAGGATGATTTCAACACGGCGGTGGCTGCGCTTTGCGATGTCATCGGCGCCATTTCGCAGTCGACCGAAGTCGTATACGGCAGCGCCGGGGATATTTCCCAGGCGGCGAGCAACCTGTCGCGCCGGACCGAACAGCAGGCCGCTGCGCTTGAGGAAACCGCGGCGGCGCTCGACGAGATCACCTCGACCGTGCGCCATGCCTCGGATCGCGCCCATGAAGCGCGCGACATGGTCAACGAGACCAAGGCGAGCGCCGCGAAATCCGGCGGCATCGTGCGCAACGCCATCGATGCCATGGGCCGAATCGAAGATTCGTCGAGCCGGATCAGCCAGATCATCGGCGTCATCGACGAGATCGCCTTCCAGACCAACCTGCTGGCGCTCAATGCGGGTGTCGAGGCGGCGCGGGCGGGCGAGGCGGGCCGCGGCTTTGCCGTCGTCGCCCAGGAGGTGCGCGAGCTTGCCCAGCGTTCGGCGGGCGCAGCCAAGGAGATCAAGGACCTGATCAACACGTCGGTGAAGGAGGTCGGCGCGGGCGTGGAGCTCGTTCGCTCGACCGGCGACGCGCTGATGGAAATCGAGACCCTGGTCAACCGGGTGAACGAGCAGGTCGCCTCGATCGCCACCGCCGCCCGCGAGCAGGCGACGGGCCTGCAGGAGGTCAACACCGCGGTCAACAGCATGGACCAGATGACGCAGCAGAATGCGGCCATGGTCGAGGAGACGACCGCGGCGAGCCAGACGCTGGCGAATGAGAGCCGCGAGCTGAAGGCCCTGCTCGAAAGGTTCCGGCTGCAGGAACAGGACCGAAACGCTGCCTTCGGCAGAGCGGCGTGACGGCGAAAGCAAACGAGGCCCGCATCCGGAAGGATGCGGGCCTTTCCGATTCCGGCAGGCGGCGTCAAGGCGGCGGCAAATCCCAGGGTTGTCGGCCCCGGATGCATTTCGCGTGAATTGACGCGTTGCCCGCGGAAGGTGAGATCGACCGGGGAGGGAGTGGCTTCGAAGGAATGTGGTGAGCCGCCGACAAGGCTTCGTTTACCACGATTGCATAAACTGCCTTGAGAAATCGCCTTTTTCGGTAGCGCGCCGCCTCGTGACATGGCCGGCGGTCAGTTTCGTCACGGGCGGGCGGCGCACCGCCGAGGCATCGGCCTGGTGCTGGACGAAGGCGGCAATGAGTATGGCGTATGTTTCTCTTCTCCATCGGCCGTTGACGGCGCTTCTCCTGTCCATCCCGCTCGTCGCCTGCACGACCGATGTGCTTTCGCCGCCGACGCGGATCGACAGCAGCGCTCGTGTCGGCGCCATCCGGCCCGCGGCAATGGCGGAGCCCGAGCAGGAGGTCGCGGCCTATCCTTCGGCAGAACCCGTCGCGGCGGTTGCCGAGCCTGCTGGCGCTTCGGCATCTGCGGGGCCCGGCCGGCAGCCCGTAATCGACGATGCGTCGATGCCGGAGCAGGTCGCGAGCGCCGGCCCCATGACGGTTCCGCCCGAGGGCGTCAATATGGATGCCATGCTCGGCGTTCAGCCGGTTGTCGGCCTGGCCGAGGAACAGGCCGGCGACATCGCCGAGGGTACGACCTCGCAGCCGGTGGTCGGCGGCATCGGCGAGGATCATGTGCGGCAGCTCGGTGCCGGGTCGCAACCGGTACCGGTCGCGGAGGCAAGCCCCGGCTATGACCCCGACCTGCCGCCGTTGACGCCGGCGCCGGGCGCAGCCGAGGAGGTGAGGAGGGCGGGCCGTCTCCAGCCGCAGCGCGCGAGGGCCGAGGAGCCTGAGCAGGTGGCTTTTCTGCCGCGCGCCCGCAGCCCGCTTTCGACGCCGGATTATACCGGCGAAATGCCGCGCTCCGAGATAGCCTGCCGCCAGCGGCTGAAGAAACTCGGCGTCGTCTTCCGCGACGTGCCGCGCATCTCCAATGGGCCGTCCTGCGGCATCGACTATCCGGTCGAGCTCAGCGGGCTCTCCGGCAACATCGGCGTCAGGCCCGCCGTCCAGCTCAACTGCCAGGTGACCGAAGCCTTCGCCAAATGGGTCAAGTACGAGCTGGCGCCGTCGTCGCGCTACCGATACTGGTCGGGCGTCAAGACGATCAAGCCTCTCGGCGGCTATTCCTGCCGGACGATGAACTCGCGCCGCGGCAATCCGATGTCGGAACATGCGCGCGGCAACGCCATCGACGTCGGCAAGTTCGTGCTCAAGAACGGCAAGGAAATCGACGTGCGCCGGAAGGGCTTCTTCGCTTTCCGTGAGCGCGGGCTGCTGAAGGCGGTACGGGCCGACAGCTGCAAGTATTTCAACACCGTGCTCGGTCCCGGCAGCGACCCGTTCCACAAGGACCACTTCCACTTCGATCTGAGGACGCGCAGGTCCGGCTACCGGCATTGCGACTGATTTAGAGACGGATCGGGCCCGCTGCGTCGATCATCGGTTGTCGCCTGCTTCCGGTTTTCGAAGATTCGATCTCGCGTGTGAGCGAAGCTGTGCGATAATTCCGTCCCTGCGGCCGGCCTGGGGAGCCTGGCGGCTCGCCTGTCGGACCATACGCTATATATTATATTTAATTGTATAATGATAACGGGGGCAAGCCATGCCTGCAGAGGCAATCGCCAGACCAGACGTCAGGGGCTTCTACGAACTCCGCACGGGGAGCATCCAGTATATCGTCGCGGATCCGTTGACGCGGCGCTGCGCCATCATCGATCCCGTTCTCGATTTCGACGAGAAGTCGGGAGCGACCGCAACGGTTCAGGCGGATTTGATTCTCGAATGCGTCGCCGAGAACGAACTGACCGTCGAATGGATCCTCGATACCCATCCCCATGCGGACCATTTCTCGGCCGCCGCCTATTTGAAAGAAAAGACGGGTGCGCCGACCGGCATCGGTACCGAAATCGTTCAGGTCCAGAAGCTTTGGAAGGAAATTTATAATCTGCCGGAGCTTGCGGCAGACGGTTCGCAATGGGACCATCTTTTCGCCGACGGCGAGCGCTTTTCCGTCGGCACGATCGAAGGGCGGGTGATCTATTCGCCGGGGCATACGCTCGCGTCCGTGACCTATGTGATCGGGGACGCCGCCTTCGTCCACGACACGATCTTCATGCCCGACAGCGGCACGGCGCGCACGGACTTCCCCGGCGGCGATGCCCGCCAGCTGTGGCGCTCGATCGGCGCAATCCTCGCGCTGGCGGACGAAACCCGCATCTTTACCGGCCACGACTATCGGCCGAACGGCCGGGAGCCGCGCTGGGAAAGCACGGTCGGCGAGGAGAAGCGCTGCAATCTCCATCTCGCCGGCGTGACCGAGGAGCATTTCGTTGAGTTGCGCGAGGCGCGAGACCGGACGCTGCCGATGCCGAAGCTGATCCTGCATGCCTTGCAGGTGAATATTCGCGGCGGCCGCCTTCCGGAGCCGGAGGCCAATGGCGCGCGTTACCTGAAGTTTCCGCTGAACGCTCTGAACGGCGCTGCGTGGGGCTGAGGATATGGACATGGGAACGGTGACGAAATTCCGAAACCTTCGTCCCGACATGGAAGAGCGGGCGAGCGAAGCCGCGGCGCTTTTGAAGACGCTCGCAAACCCGAACCGGCTGATGATCGTCTGCACCCTCGTGGAAGGCGAGCACTCGGTCGGCCAGCTGGAAGAGATGCTCGGCATCCACCAGCCCACCCTGTCGCAACAGCTGACCGTGTTACGCGAAGCGGGCATCGTTGCGACGCGGCGCGAAGCCAAGCAGATCTTCTACCGTCTGGCCGAGGATAAGGCGGCGCGGCTGGTGATGGCGCTCCATGAAATCCTCTGCCACGAGGGCGCCAGACGGTGAGTGCTTCTCTGGCATCTCGCGATGGCGACGCCCGATCCCGTCGGGGGGACTGGCGCCGCTTGATGTTTGGTTGACGCAGCGTCACCCGCAAATTTGGGTTCGGGCGGGCTGCAAAAGCGGATGAATCGGCCCATATAGAGCAGCATCCTGCCGATTTCACACCGCTTCCGGGTTCGTTTTCATGGCGCCGATCGTTTCCATCTCCAATCTGTCGAAGACCTATGCCTCCGGGTTCGAGGCGCTGAAGGGCGTCAGCCTCGATATAGAGGAGGGCGAAATCCTAGCTTTGCTCGGGCCGAACGGCGCGGGCAAGACGACGCTGATCTCGATCATCTGCGGCATCGTCAATGCGACCAGCGGCAAGGTCACCGTCGGCGGCCGTGACGTCGTGCGCGACTTTCGCGACACCCGGTCGATGATCGGCCTCGTGCCGCAGGAGCTGACGACCGACGCCTTCGAGACGGTCTGGAACACCGTGTCCTTTTCGCGCGGGCTGCACGGCAAGAAGCCGGATCCCGCCCATATCGAGAAGGTGCTGAAGGACCTCTCGCTCTGGAACAAGAAGGACAGCACGCTGCGGGAGCTGTCGGGCGGCATGAAGCGACGGGTGCTGATAGCCAAGGCCCTCTCGCACGAGCCGCGCGTGCTCTTCCTCGACGAGCCGACCGCCGGCGTCGACGTCAGCCTGCGCAAGAGCATGTGGGACGTCGTGGAGCGGTTGCGCGCCTCCGGCGTGACGATCATCCTGACGACGCACTACATCGAAGAGGCGGAGGAGATTGCCGACCGCATCGCCGTCATCAACGGCGGCGAGATCCTGCTGGTGGAAGAGAAGGACGCGCTGATGGCAAAGCTCGGGCGCAAGCAGTTGCGCGTCGATCTCGCGCATCCGCTGGAGCGGATCCCTGAGTCGTTGTCGTCCTACAACCTGACGCTCGACGAAGAAGGCCAATGCCTGATCTATGACTACGACACCAGCGCCGAGCGGACCGGGATCACGGCGCTGCTCGCGGCGCTGGCCGAGACCGGCATCAGGCTTCGGGACCTCTCGACGCGGCAGAGTTCGCTCGAGGATATTTTCGTGGAGATCGTGGAGGCGGGGCGATGAACATCGAGGCGGTAAAATCCATCTATTTCTTCGAGATGGCGCGCACGCGCCGCACGCTCCTGCAGAGCGTCGTCTCGCCGGTGATCTCCACGTCGCTCTATTTCATCGTCTTCGGGGCGGCGATCGGCGGGCGCATCCAGGAGATCGACGGCGTATCCTATGGCGCCTTCATCACGCCGGGCCTGATGATGCTGACGCTGCTGACGCAATGCATCGGCAACGGCTCCTTCGGCATCTATTTCCCGAAGTTCACCGGCACGATCTATGAAGTGCTGTCCTCGCCGATCTCCATGCTGGAGATCGTCCTCGGCTATGTCGGGGCGGCGGCGACGAAGGGACTGATGATCGGCACGATCATCCTGATCACCGCGTCGCTGTTCGTCGATCTCAGCATCGCTCATCCCTTCGCGATGATCTTCTTCTTCGTGCTGACGGCGGTGACGTTCAGCCTCTTCGGCTTCATCATCGGCATCTGGGCCAAGGATTTCGAGCAGCTGAACCTGATCCCGATGCTGGTGATCCCGCCGCTCGTCTTCCTCGGCGGCAGCTTCTACTCGATCGACATGCTGCCGCCCTTCTGGCGCGCGGTCAGCCATTTCAATCCGGTGCTCTATCTGATCAGCGGATTCCGCTGGAGCTTCTTCGAGATTTCCGACGTCAATCCGCTCGCCAGCGCGGCCATCATGCTGGTTTTCCTGGCGCTCTGCATGTCCGTTCTGACGTGGATCTTCCGCACGGGCTACAAGCTGCGAAACTGAACTCAGTCCCTCAGCCGCAGCTCGTCGGATTGCATCTGCAGGAAGTCCAGCGTCGAGAGGAAGCTCATGCCGAGCAGGCTCCGGTCGAGTGCGCCTTCGGCTGCGACCATCGCGCCGATATTGTTCCGCCGGATCGGGCCGATAGAGATCTCCGACAGGGTGACGGGCGCCGCCAGCGTCCGCCCGTTCGCCGTCATCACCGTTACCGTGTAGCCGAGACGCGACGGATCGAGGCCGATCCTTTCTGCATCCTCATAGGTAAGCGCGATGCTGCTCGCGCCGGTATCGACAAGCATGCTGACCTTATGCCCGTTGACCGTCGTATCGACGGCGAAGTGGCCGTCGATACGCTTTTGCAGCACGACCTCCTGCTGTCCTTCACTGTCGGTGATGACCATCGCACGCCCGGGCAGGAGCCCCGCCAGCAGCCGGTCGCCGAAGGACTGCAACTCGAAGCGGTAGACGTAGATCGATACGAGGACGAGGGCGATGAGCAGCCATGTCAGCATCTGGCGCAAGCTCTCGCCGAAGCTGCGGCGGCTCCTGAGGGCGGCGGCGGCGAAAAGCGTTGCCAGCGCGCTCAAGGCGACGAGCCGTCCGAAGTCGTCATTGTTGATGCCGAACGTCTGGCCGGCATCGTGGTTGGCGATCAGGAGACCCAGGCCGATGGCGAGAATTGCGAGCAGGAGGGTCAGCGGGTTCATATGCCGTTGCGTTCTCGCGCCAGTCGGGAGCGGCGCGTCTCCCGGCGTGGCTTGCGCTCCACGGTCTCCAGGCGCGCGGGCAGAGCCTGCATGATGCCGTGCCGCTCGGCATCGGTGTAGAGCGTCCAGGAGCCGATCTCCTCGCGCGTGCGGCCGCAGCCGAAACAATAGCCGGTCCTGTCGTCGATCGCGCAGACAAGAATGCAGGGGGATTCCATGGTCCGGACGGTGCTCTGCTGGTGGTTGCTTCGGACTATATCGGCCTTTCAGATCGCCAGTGCAAGAGCGCCGAGGATGGCGATCTCGGCTAGTTGCTGAGTGGCGCCGATGGTGTCGCCGGTATGGCCGCCGAGCTTGCGTTCGGCGATCTTGCCGAAACCGCGGACGGAAGCCGCGTAGGCCGCAAGCGAAAGGACGACGCCGATCGCCGGAACGCCCGCCGCGAAGAAGAGGAGGAGCGCGAGGACGACGCCGGAGCCCAGGGCGAAGGATGCGGCCTGCGGTTCGGGGGCGCCGGCGGCGACGGCAACGCCGTCGCGCCGGGCCGGCGGCAGGCGCGACCAGTGCCAGACCATTGCGGCGCGGCTGAGTGCGGCGGTTGCGACCAGTGCAAAGGCCCCGCCGAGCGGCGTCAGCAGCGGCAGGAAGGCGGCGAGCGCGGAGACGCGAAGCCCGAAGGAAAGGATGAGCGCCACGGCGGCGTAGGTGCCGATGCGGCTGTCCTTCATGATCGTCAGGGCGCTTTCCCGGTCGCGGCCGCCGCCAAGGCCATCCGCCGTGTCGCCGAGACCATCCTCGTGCAAAGCGCCGGTGAGGAGCGCCTGCATGGCGACGATGACGAAGGCGGTGAAGAGCGAGCTTGTCTCAAGCGCGATCAACAGCGCCGAGACGATGCCCGCCGGCAGGGAGATCACGATCCCCGCAAGCGGAAGGGCACGCGCGGCGCGGCTGAGGCGACCGTCGTAATCGGCAAAATAACGCTGCGGCACGGGCAGGCGGCTCAGGAATGCCACCGAGCGTGCCACGTCGTTCCAGAGATCGCCGATATATGTCATTTCGCCTCCTGCGGGCCCACTGCATCTGTCCTTGAATCGACCTCGGTTTAAGGACGAGGACATGCCGCAATTCAAGGTGCTGCAGCGACCTTTGCGGGTCTGACGGCGCTGTAGAATCGCCGAGCCCTCGGCAATCATGCGCGGCGACAGCAATTGGCGCAAATGCCGTTGCCGTCGACGATGCCACCCTCTATGAACGGCGAAACGACGCTTCAGAAACGCAAGGATTGTCCATGAGTGCCAGCGGCCTGCCGTTCGATGACTTCCGTGAATTGCTGCGCAACCTGCCGGGGCCGGATACGGCGGCGCTGGTTGCGGCGCGCGAGCGGGACGCGCAACTGACGAAGCCGCCGGGCGCGCTCGGGCGTCTCGAGGAAATCGCCTTCTGGCTTGCCGCCTGGACGGGGCGTCCGCCGGCGGTCAATCGGCCGCTGGTGGCGATCTTCGCCGGCAATCATGGCGTGACCCGTCAGGGTGTGACGCCCTTTCCGCCGTCGGTGACGGCGCAGATGGTGGAGAATTTTTCTGCCGGCGGTGCCGCCATCAACCAGATCTGCGTGACGCACGACCTCGGGCTCAAGGTCTTCGATCTTGCGCTCGATTACCCGACCGGCGACATCACCGAGGAGGCCGCGCTTTCCGAGCGCGACTGCGCCGCCACCATGGCCTTCGGCATGGAGGCGATCGCCGGCGGCACGGACCTGCTCTGCATCGGCGAGATGGGCATCGGCAACACGACGATCGCCGCCGCGATCAATCTCGGCCTCTATGGCGGCACTGCGGAAGAGTGGGTGGGCCCGGGCACCGGGTCCGAAGGAGAGGTGCTGAAGCGCAAGATCGCCGCCGTCGAAAAGGCCGTTGCGCTGCATCGCGACCATCTGGCCGATCCGCTCGAGCTGATGCGCCGGCTCGGTGGACGTGAGATCGCCGCGATGGCTGGCGCCATTCTTGCGGCGCGCATGCAGAAAGTCCCCGTCATCATCGACGGCTACGTGGCGACGGCGGCGGCGGCAATCCTGAAGGCCGCCAACCCGGCGGCGCTCGACCATTGCCTGATCGGCCATGTTTCGGCCGAACCCGGGCACATCCGCGCCATCGAAAAACTCGGCAAGACGCCGCTCCTGGCGCTCGGCATGCGGCTCGGCGAAGGCACCGGCGCGGCGCTTGCCGCCGGTATCGTCAAGGCCGCGGCCGCCTGCCATGGCGGCATGGCGACCTTCGCCCAGGCCGGCGTCAGCAACAAGGGCTGATGGCGGACGAAGCTCTTTCCGCAGCGGGTCTGCACGCGAGTTCATGCCGTGGCAGCGCGTGCTCCCTTGCTGTCGATTGGCCGTCAGGCATGCTATTCTCGCGCGTCGCAGGTCTTGATGCAGGGCCGCTTCTCGCCTATCGGGAAGGGCCGGCGCAGACGGTTTCGTCGGCGCCCGAATGCGGAGGCGCGGTTTCACGCTTTCCAGGCGAAGTCGCCTTGCATTCGCCTCAATCAGACTGTCGATGCTCAGCCTATCCCGAGCCCGCGAGACGATATGGACGCCAAGAACACCAGCCCCCGCGACGGCCAGACCAGGCCCGTCGACAAGCATACCGGCATCCGGCACTTCTTCGCGGCGGCCAGCTATTCGCTCGGCGGTGCTAAGCGGTTGATCGGCGAGGCGGCCTTCCGGCACGAGCTCATCGCCTTCGCCGTCGCGATGGTGGCGTTCGTGATCGCCGGCGCGACATTCTTCCAGTATGTTGCGATGGCAATCCTGTTCCTGTTGATGATGGCCTTCGAGGCGATCAACACGGCGATCGAGGAGATCGTCGACCGCGTCTCGCCGGAAATCTCCGAAATGGGCAAGCATGCAAAGGATCTCGGATCCTTCGCCTGCCTCTGCGTGATCGTCGCGAATTGCGCCTATGCCTTCTACGTGGTGTTCCTGGCGCGTTTCCTGGGGTGATCTTTAGATTTTAGAGCGGGATGCGCCAGGGTCGGGCGGCCGCGATCAAGCAAAGCTCTTGCGACGGCGGGCGGGCGAGGGGGCGTCCTCGACCGGCGGCAGGCTCTGCAGCACGCGGCGCGGCGGCAGGATGGCGATCGCCTCGGTGCCTTCCCGCAGCTTCGAGCGCAGGATGAACTCGCCGTTGTGCTTGGCGAGGATCGCCTGGACGATCGGCAGGCCGAGGCCCGTTCCCTGTTCGGCGCTCTTGATCGCGATCGATCCCTGGCCGAAGGCGGAAAGGACGATCGGGATTTCCTCTTCCGGAATGCCGGGGCCGTTGTCCCTGATCGAGAGATATTGCCCGCCGCCGGCGGTCCAGCCGACCTTGACGGAGATTTCGCCGCCCGACGGCGTGAACTTGACGGCGTTCGAAAGGAGATTGAGCGTCACCTGCCGCAGCGCCTTCTCATCGACCCAGACGGCCGGCATGCCCTGCTCGACCTGCGGTGTGATCGCGATGTTCTTGCCGCGGGCGCGAAGCTGCACCATGCCGATGCAGTCCTCGGCGATGTCGACGAGATGCACGGCTTCCTCGTTGAGCTCGTACTTGCCGGCCTCGATGCGCGAAAGATCGAGAATCTCGTTGATGAGGTTCAGGAGGTGTTCGCCCGAGCGATGAATGTCGACGGTGTATTCCTTGTAGGTCGGGTTGTTGAGCGGTCCCAGCACTTCGCTGGACATCACCTCGGAGAAGCCGAGAATGGCGTTGAGCGGCGTGCGCAGTTCATGCGACATCGAGGCGAGGAACCGGGATTTGGCGAGGTTCGCTTCCTCGGCGCGGCGGCGGGCTTCGTCGGACATGGATTTCGCCACCTCGAGCTCGGCGATGAGATCGTCCTTCTCGGACTGGACCGACAGGATATGGACATTCGCGCGGTTCATCCGGTCTGTCATGAAGGCGAGGAAAACCAGGGAGAGCGAGAGGATGCCCGTCAGGCCGAAATGGATCGGGTCACCCGCCGTCAGTGAAGAGAAGGCGAGTGCGACGATGACCGGCACGAAGGTGTAGAAGAGTGCATTGCGCAACAGGAAGGTGCCCATCGCCGTTGCCGCAAGGGCGATGAACAGCACTGTGCCCTGGAAGAGGCCGGACGCCACGGGCCCGCAGGAGGCGCAGTCCTGTAGCGAGAAGATCGCCCAGCAGAGGCCCATCAGCGTCTGGCCGGCCAGGAAGCGGCGGCGCCAGACGGCGACCTTCTCGACGACGATATCCTCGCGCTTTGCCTTTCGCGCCAGGAAAATCGTGACCGCATGCGCCGAAAGCATCATCAACGCCCAGGCAAGGATGCCCGGTTCGCTGGAGAGATAGATGCCGACGGCCGCGATCAGGGCGATGAGGACGGGCAGGGCGATCGCGCCATGCAGGACGGAATCGATGTAAAGGAGGAGCATTTCCCGGTCGAAACCGGAGGGGGCGGAGGAGCCAGTCTGCAGTCGTTGGCGCGTCGCGCGCACGGTCTTCGACACAGCCTTGTTTCGGTGGCTGCGCGACTTGTCGACGATGATCTTATCGGTCGATGTGCTGACGGCGATGCTCATGCTCTTGGGTCGGGATTGCGTTCCGCTTGCAGTCTAGGATGCAATCCTTAAGAAGTTGCTGCCCCTCGTGAAGGATTCGACAACCATTGTGGCGCGATTGCGTTTTCGGGGCCGCCACGATGCCGAAAGGATGGGCGATGGTAGCGCGACAGGAAGAGGCCTTCTCTTGAAGCCGCGAGACCGCAGATTCCGGGACGCTGTCGGCGCGAGGTCTGGCCGGCGCTTCAGCTTCGGTCGGCCCGACGGTGGCCTGCCGCGACGGCGGCGTGCCCGGGAGGGACGGGTCGGCATGATCGGCGGGTGGATCATTCTCTTCGTGCTGAGCGTCGGCGCTTACGTGGCCGCCAGGCTGCCGCCGCCCGAGCGCGCGACGACCGGCGAGCTCTTCGGCCGGGCCACGCCGAGCGACGGCGACAGCCTCAGGCTCAAGGGGCGGCGGGTGCGGATCGAAGGCATCGACGCTCCCGAAATCGGCCAGACCTGCAGGCACGAGGAGGCGGTGTGGGACTGCGGCGCGGCGGCGCGCCTGCGGCTGAAGACGCTGGTCGAGGGAGTGACGACCACCTGCCGGCTTCATGGCCGCGACCGCTACGGCCGGGAACTCGGCGTCTGCACTGCGAATGGTCTCGATGTCGGGCGCGCGATGGTTCTTTCCGGCCATGCCGTCAGCTATGGTCTCTACCGCGACGAGGAAGCGAAGGCCCGCGCCGACGAGGTGGGGCTCTGGGGCGGCGAGTTCGTCAGGCCGCAGGAATGGCGGCGGTCGCACGGCGGAGCGGAAGACGGACCGCACCGGGCGGATGATTGGATGGAGCTCATCGCGCGATGGATCGAGGATGAGGCAAGCGCGCTGGTGACGAGGATCATCCGTGCCCTGTGACGACGACAAGCTCGGCGGCCTGCGGGCGGCAATTGCGGCGTGCCGGCTCTGTCGCGACGAGCCCGCGCGGGGAGAGGATCACCGGCTGCCGCACGAGCCGAGGCCGGTGGCGGTCCTTTCCGCCTCGGCGCGAATCCTGATTGCCGGCCAGGCGCCGGGCCTGCGCGTGCACGAAAGCGGCCTCCCCTTCAACGACGCCTCCGGGGACCGGCTGCGGCAATGGCTCTCGGTGGACCGGGAGGCGTTCTACGATCCGCGGAAATTCGCCATCGTTCCGATGGGGTTCTGCTTTCCGGGCTATGACCGGCACGGCAGCGACCTGCCGCCCCGCAGCGAATGCGCACCGCTCTGGCGCAGGCGGGTGATCGATGCCATGCCGCAGATCGAGCTGGTGCTGGCGGTCGGCCACTACGCCCAGCGTTGGCATCTGGGAAGCGACTGTCCGAAATCGATGACCGAAACGGTTCGCAACTGGCAACGCTATGCGCAGCGCAACTCCGGCGTCGCCGTGTTGCCGATGCCGCATCCGAGCTGGCGCAACACCGCCTGGCTCAGGCGTAATCCCTGGTTCGAGGCCGAACTGCTGCCCTTCCTGCGCGAGCGAGTCCGGGCGCTTGCAGCCTGAAACAATTTTCTTTCCTTTCATGAAATTCGCGTTATGACAGGAAAAATATTCGAGAGGACTTTCCATGGATCGCCTGGACCGCAAGATCCTGCGCATTTTGCAGGAAGATTCCACCTTGGCCGTTGCCGACCTCGCCAAGAAGGTCGGGCTTTCGACCACGCCTTGCTGGCGGCGTATCCAGAAGATGGAGGAGGACGGCGTGATCCGCCGCCGCGTGGCGCTGCTCGATCCGGTGAAGATCAACACCAAGGTCACGGTGTTCGTGTCGATCCGGACCAATTCGCACTCCATGGAATGGCTGCGCCGGTTTTCCGAAGTGGTCGCCGATTTCCCGGAAGTGGTCGAGTTCTACCGGATGAGCGGGGACGTCGATTATCTGCTGCGCGTGGTCGTGCCGGATATCGCGGCCTATGACGCCTTCTACAAGCGGCTGATCGCCAAGATCGAGATTCGCGACGTCTCGTCGGCTTTCGCCATGGAGCAGATCAAGTACACGACGCAGTTGCCGCTCGACTACATGGTCCTCGATCAGGCGAAAAGCAGCGAGGAATAGCGCGTCGGCGCTCACGTGAGCGTTGAATACTTCGCTCTACCATCTTGATTTGGTGGAATTAGCGCGCGCCTCCGGCGAGCACGCCTATAGCCCGAGCCGATTGAGGACTCTGGCGTCCGTAAGCTCGCGCACCGCATCCCTGCCGGTCCACCGCGCGGCGCGGTCTGCGCTCGCGGCGAGCCTCTCGGCGACTGCCAGCGCCGGCCCGTGGCAGGCGGCGTTGCGCTTGCCGATCTGCCGCAGCGCCCAGTTGACGGCCTTCTTCACGAAATTGCGGCCGTCGGTCGAATGGGTCTCGATCAGCGGCAGCCAGGCAAGAAGGGCCGAATCCGGCTCGGTCTTGAGATGCACGGCCGCCGTCGCAATCATTGCGAAGGCGAGGCGGCGGACGAATTCCCGGTCGTCGTCGGCGAATTCCGGCACGAGCACCTGCTCGAGCCGTGCCGCGATGCAGAGGTCGGCGACCGTGTCGACCACCTCCCAGGAATTGCATTCGCTCGCCCAGCGTCGCGCTTCGTCGAGCGTCAATGCGCCCGGGTCGGCGGTGAAGGCCGCGAGGAGGCGGGCTTCGCGGATGCCCGACCGCCAGAGATCGAGCGCTCGGGCATGGTCGGTTCCGACGGCCCGGGCGATACGGCGAAGCACGACGTTCGAAAGCCCGAGCGCCGTTTCGGTCGCGATCCCGAAGCGCGCCATGCCGGCGACGTTGTCCTTTGAGCCGCGGGCGCGGAGGTGGTCGATGATCTCCTGCGCCGCGGACGCCGGGGTTGGCGTCATTTCTCCAGCCGGGCGAGCAGCGAGGAGGTGTCCCAACGATTGCCCCCGAGCGCCTGGACGTCCCCATAGAACTGGTCGACGAGGGCGGTCACGGGAAGTTTGGCGCCGTTTCGCCGCGCCTCCGCAAGGATGATGTCGAGGTCCTTGCGCATCCAATCGACGGCAAAGCCGAAATCGTATTCTCCCGCGTTCATGGTCTTGTAGCGGTTTTCCATCTGCCAGGAGCCGGCCGCGCCCTTGGAAATGACCTCGATGACTTTCTCGATGTCGAGCCCCGCCTTCTTGCCGAAATGAATGCCTTCGGCGAGCCCCTGGACGAGGCCGGCGATGCAAATCTGATTGATCATCTTGGTGAGCTGGCCGGCCCCGGCGGAGCCCATCAGCCCGACCATGCGGGCGTAGGATTCGATGACGGGTTTCGCCTTTTCAAAGGCTTCCGCGTCGCCGCCGCACATGACGGTGAGCACGCCGTTCTCGGCGCCGGCCTGGCCGCCGGAAACCGGGGCGTCGATGAAATGCGCGCCCTTGGCGCGGGCTGCGGCGTAAAGCTCGCGGGCAACCTCGGCCGACGCCGTGGTGTTGTCGATGAAGATCGCGCCGGACGCGATGGTCTCGAAGGCGCCGTTTTCGCCGATCGTCACCGAGCGAAGGTCGTCATCGTTGCCGACGCAGGCGAAAACGAAATCCTGGCCCCGGGCCGCTTCGGCCGGCGTCGCCGCCGTGCGACCGCCGAAGGCGGCCGCCCATTGCTCGGCCTTGGCGGCCGTGCGGTTATAGACGGTTACGTCGTATCCGCCGCGGGCCTTGAGATGACCGGCCATCGGATATCCCATGACCCCCAGACCGATGAATGCGACTTTGGCCATTCCTGCAGACTCCCGTTTGCTTTCAAGATTCGGGCGACAATAGCCGCGGAGACGGGGTGCCGGCAATCAGGGCTTGAACCGCGCGATCACCAACTGCCCGGCAATCGGCTCGCCGTCTTCCATGCGCACGGTGATGTCGCTGATCTCGACGATCTCGAACCCCGTCGCCGTCAGGCGGTCGCGCAGGTAGGCCTCCGAATGGGCGAAGCGCTGGTGCGGGCCGACCATGAAGCCGTGGCCGGCAAAATCCTCCGCCGGCAGTGTCTCGCTCGAGAAGATCAACAGGCCGCCCGGGACGAGATTGTCGACGGCACCGAAGAAGAGCGCCTCCAGGGCGCCCATGTAGGGCAGGACATCGGTGGCGACGACCAGGTCGAAGGGCTCGTCATCATTGTCGTCGAGGAAATCGACGGCCTCGGCGACGTAGAGCGTCTCGTAGAGGTCCTTCTCATGGGCGACCTCGACCATGTTCTCGGAGAGGTCGACGCCGGTTATGTCCTCCGCGATATCTCGCAGCGCGCCACCGGTCAGTCCGGTGCCGCAGCCGAGATCGAGCACCCGCTTGAAGGGGCCGAGACCGAGCGCCTGAATCCGCTGGCGAACGAGGAGGGGCACGCAGTAGTCGAGCTGGTCGACGAGGACGTCCTCGAAGACATCGGCGTGCTGATCGAAGAGCGTCGCGACATAGGCGTCCGGAGCCTTGAGCGGCGTCTCTCCGCGTCCCATTGACGCGAGCCGCACGCAGGCGCCTCCATGATCCTCGGGGTCGAGCTCCAGGACTTCCCGGTAAGCCGCCGCGGCCGCGTCGAACTTGCCGGCCTTTTCAAGCGAAAGCGCGCGGTTGTAAGCCTCCGCCAGCGCTTCCTCGTCGATCTTCTTGTTCTTCTGGGTCATGGACGCTTCTTACGACCGCGAGCGGGCGTTGACAATCGCCGTCAGCGGCCATCCTGCGTAAGGGACCAATGCGTCTGAATGATACGCCATTTTTCCGCCGAGCGGCGGTAGACCTCCGTGCAGTTCCAGCGCATGCGTGCGCCCTCGCTGCCGCCATAGGAGATGAAGTTGAAGGTGAGCACCGCGGCGTCGCCTATATAGGTCACGATCGGGTCGATGATCTCGAAGCTGCCGAATTCGTTTATGTGATGCAAGAACAAAAGTGGAACAATTAGCATCCGGTCAAAAAAATGACGAAGCGCAAGAGCGCGGGATTTATCCTCCTCGGGAAAGGAGTCATCATTCGCAAAACCCGCGATAAATCGGGAGGACGCGCCGATGAACGCCGAACTCAGCCCGCTGACATTGGGAACGGAAATGCCGGAAGGGCAGGGACCGCCTTTGCCGCAAACACCCCAGGAAACGATCAACACGATCATCCATTATTATCGCGGCGAGATCGGGCGCATGGCCGGTTGGCGGGACCGGATAGATCGGACCTCGAACTGGGCGATCACGGTGGTCGCCGCCATGCTGTCGGTATCGCTGTCGACGCCCTCCTCGCACCACGGCGTTCTGCTCTTCGCGATGCTGTTGATCAGCCTGCTGCTCCTGATCGAGGCGCGGCGCTACCGCTTCTTCGACGTTTATCGCGCCCGCGTGCGCCAGCTCGAGCGCGGCTATTTCGCACAGATTCTCGCGCCCGAAGGCACGTCGAGCGCCAAATGGTCGGTGTCCATCGCCAACAGTCTGCGCAAACCGGCCTTCCTGATGAGCTACCGCGGGGCGCTCTGCCGGCGGCTGCAGCGCAACTACTGCTGGATGTACCTGATATTGCTCCTGGCCTGGGCGCTGAAGATCTCGTCGCCGAAGATCGCCACTACCGGCGAGACCTTCGATCATGTCCGCTCCTGGAGCGATGTAATGGAGAACGCCGCGCTCGGTCCGGTGCCAGGCTGGGCCGTGGCGATCGCCGTCGCGCTTTTCTATGGCGCCGTCCTCTACGGCTCCATCCGCCGGGAGCCCGGTGCCGGCGAGTTGGCCCATGGCGAGGTGCATGTCTAGGCATTTTGCAGTCAGATGGATTCACCTGACGTTGCACAAATGCGGCAAAACGAGCAGATGGAGCGGCGTGAGCGCATCCCCCCAGGACCGTGGGCCATCTCCCTGAATCGGCCTCACTTTAAGGAGGCGTGCAGCATTTCCTGCAGTGACCTCTGCACGTCCGACAGGACGCGTGCGCCGCCGTAGGGATCAATGGAGAATGAACTCTCCCTTGAGCGCCCGCCATTCCGTCGCGGAGATCAGCTTGCGGTGCACGTAGCGGACCGAATGCAGCGGCCCGTCCAGCTTCTCCTGCCAGAACTTCAGGAAGCTGTGCATTTCCGGAAACTCCGGCGCGATGTCGTAGTGTTGCCAGATGTAGGTCTGCAGCAAAGCCGGATGGTCGGGCATCCGATAAAGTATGTGGGCCGTCGTCAGGCCGTAACCCTTGAGCTGCAGTTCGAACTCGTTCGTCATGCGGACCTCGCTTCTCACAAAGGTTGGTCTCTATGATGGAGCGCCTGATTCCTTAATCAAGCCCTAATATTTTGGCCCGAAACGAAAATTTGTCCGGATTTCAATGGCTTGGCAGCGCTCAGCGACGAGTGCTGCCAGGCGTCGCTCCAGTCTCTCAGCGCTTCAGGTGGCGGGTCAGGCGGGCTTCGAGCCAGCCCCAGACATTGCGCAGCAGTTCCACCATGGAGAGATAGAGCAGCGCCGCCCAGACATACATCTGGTAGTCGAAGGTGCGCGAGAAGGCGCGCCGCGTCTCGCCCATGAGATCGAAGACGGTGACGATCGCGACGATCGCGGACCCCTTGATCATCAGGATGATCTCGTTGCCATAGGGCCGAAGCGCGACGATCATCGCCTGGGGCAGGATGACCTTGAAGAAGGCGACGCGCTGCGGCAGGCCGAGTGCTGCCGCCCCCTCGTGCTGGCCGCGCGGCACGCTTTGAATGGCGCCGCGCAGGATCTCCGCCTGGTAGGCGGCGGTGTTCAGCGTGAAGGTGAAGAGCGCGCAGTTCCAGGCGTCGCGGAAGAACCACCACAGCCCGATGGCATCGAGTTGCGGACGGAAGCTGCCGAGGCCGTAATAGACGAGGAAGAGCTGGGTGATCAGCGGCGTGCCGCGGAAGAAGTAGACATAGGCATAGGCAAGCCACGACCAGATCTTGTTCTTCGACATGCGCCCGAGTGCCACGGGCAGCGACAGGACGGCGCCCATGAGAATCGAGGAGATGACGAGCGCCAGCGTCACGCCGAGACCGGACAGGAAGCTCGGCCCGTAGCGGGAGAATTTCTCCGGATCCCAGCCGTTGACGACGGTCAGGAAGATGCCGACGCCAAGCGCCAGCCAGATGCCGAGCGCGACGCTGCCGAAGAAACGCGAGAGAGTGTAGGCTTTCGGGGGCGCCGGCGGCGGGGCCTGCGGCGGGATCATTGTTTCGGCAATGCTCATCGGCCTGCCTCCGCGCGCCGGGTCGAGCGCTCCAGCGCCGAAAAGACGACCGACGAAATCATCGCCAGGATCAGGAATAGAATGCAGGCGATGCCGAAGAACTCGAAGGCGTGCTTCGTAACGCGGGCGGCGACGCCTGTCTGACGGAGAATGTCGGGGAGGCCGACGACCGAAACGAGGGCGGTATCCTTGAGCAGCGCCATCCACAGATTGCCGAGACCCGGGAGGGCGATGCGAATGAGCTGCGGCAGGATGATCAGGCGCATCGTCGCGCCGCGGTGAAGGCCGAGCGCGTCGCCGGCCTCGTACTGGCCCTGCGGGATCGCCTTGAAGGCCGAAAGCAGCACCTCGGAGCAGTAGGCGGAGAAGACCACGCCAAGCGCGATCATGCCCGCCACGAAGGCGTTGATCTCGACCGGCCCCTCGTAGCCGACGGTTGCGAGAAACTGCTGCACGAGGATCTGCAGGCCGTAATAGACGATGAACAGCGTCAGGAGTTCCGGCAGCCCGCGAAAGATCGTCGTATAGATATTGCCGGCCAGCCGCAGCGATCGCTCCTCCGATTGCTTGGCCAGCGCTATGAAGAAACCGACGACGAGCCCGAGAGGCAGCGTGGCGATCGCCAGGCTCGCCGTCACCAGGAAGCCATAGGCGATCTCGTCGCCCCAGCCGGCGTCACCGCACGCCAGAAGCGTGCCGGCACCGAACCATCGGAAGACTCCGATCGGACCGCACAGCGGATCGATAAGCGATGCGATCCAGGCGAGACCGGAAAAAAGGGCGGCAAAGGGTCCGCTCATGCCAAGAATTTCCCCTTGTGCGTTTTTTTGGCCGAAGACGGCTTATTATTCGAGGAATCTTGTCAGACAAAAACGGCGGAAGGGCAAGCCATCCGCCGTTGCAATTTTTTCATCAACCGAGATTTTCCCGGCATGATCAGCAGAATCCACGCAGGAATCCCGGCGATCAGCTGCCGTAGACGTCGAAGGGGAAGTACTTTTCGTTGATTTCCTTGTACTTGCCATTCGCGCGGATGGCTTCGATCGCCTTGTTGAACTTCTCGCGCAGCGCGTCGTCACCCTTGCGCAGCGCAATGCCGGCGCCTTCGCCGTTGATGACCGGATCGATCGGCAGCGTGCCGAGCAACTTGCAGCAGGCGCCGTCTTCGGTCTTCAGCCATTCCGAAAGCACGACGACGTCGTCGATGGCGGCATCGATGCGGCCGTTTGCGAGGTCGAGCTTGTATTCGTCCGCGGTCGGATAAAGCTTGATGTCGGCGCCCTTCATGTGCGCTTCGGCATAGTTGGAGTGGGTGGTCGAGCTCTGCGCACCGAGCGTCTTGCCCGCAAGCGCCGCCTCGGTCGCCTCGGTGATCGGCGAATCCTTCGGCACGGCGATCGCCGGCGGGGTGTTGTAATACTTGTTGGTGAAGTCGACCTGCTGCTTGCGCTCCTCGGTGATCGACATGGAGGCGACGAACGCGTCGAACTTCTTGGCCATCAGCGCCGGAATGGCACCGTCCCACTCCTGCGTCACGAAGGTGCACTCGGCCTTCATTTCCGCGCAGAGCGCCTTGGCGATGTCGATGTCGAAGCCGGTCAGCGTGCCATCCGCTTCGAGATTGTTGAAGGGCGGGTAAGCGCCTTCCGTGCCGATGACGATCTTTTCGCCGTCCGCCATGGCTGCGCTCGCCATAGCCACGAACAGGGCAGCCGATGCGGCGGCTGCCAGCCGTTTGGAAATACGCATGTTTATCCTCTCTGTTGGCTCGACACCCGTTTTTTCTTTTTTCGCGGATGCCGATGGCGCCGGGGCGTGAGCCACCGGTTGCGGCGATATTCGTACTGTTTTCCTGTAAAAATCAACAGGAAAGCGGCGCTGCCCACCGTTTAGCGCGAATCGAGCCTTTCGACCGTCCCGATGGTTGCGGCCGCAGGTAAAGGGACCGTTCAGGTGCCGTTAATGTCGGCTTCGATAGGCCTTCGGGCGGAACCGATCTGCGGCTGCGGCGTTGCCGCTACGCATTTTGCGACTGACATAAAAAAGTCGGAACCGCGGATCAGGGCCCTGTGACGAGGGCGCCGGAGCGGGCGAGGCGATTGACTTTGCGAACGCGCGCCAGGCGTCGGGACCTCCCACAAGAGGAAGGAAGACAATGTCGATTCGATTCAAACTTTTCGCAACGGTGGCCTTGCCGGTCCTTTCGTTGACTTTGGCGGCGCAGCCCGCGGCGGCTGAAAGCCTGACGGCTCCGTTCGAGGTGGCGCAGGAAGGCGCCGGCGAGCCGTCGCCCGAGGATCTGCTGCTTCTGAAGAAGCGCAAGCAGCGCCAGGCCGAGGAAGAATCCCAGGGGCAGGCGGAAGAGCAGCCGCAGGCCGAAGAGCAGGCGCCGAGGCGCAAGAAGCGCCAGCAGCAGGCCGAGGAACAGCAGCCCGCCGCGGAGGAGAGCGCTCCCCAGCAGGCGGAAGAACAGGCTCCGAGGCGCAAGAAGCGCCAGCAACAGGCCGAAGAGCAGCAGCCTGCCGCGGAGGAGAGCGCTCCCCAGCAGGCCGAAGAGCCGGCTCCAAGGCGCAAGAAGCGCCAGCAGCAGGCCGAAGAACAGCAGCCCGCCGCGGAGGAGAGCGCTCCACAGCAGGCGGAAGAACAGGCTCCGAGGCGCAAGAAGCGCCAGCAACAGGCTGAAGAGCAGCAGCCCGCCGCGGAGGAGAGCGCCCCTGAGCAGGCCGAAGAGCCGACCTCGACGCGCAAGAAGCGCCAGCAGCAAGCGGAAGAGCAGCAGCCCGCCGCCGAGGAGAGCGCTCCCCAGCAGGCGGAAGAGCAGCAGGCACCCACGCGCAAGAAGCGCCAGCAGCAGGCCGAAGAGCAGCAGCCCGCCGCCGAGGAGGGCGCGCCGCAGCAGGCCGAAGAGCAGCAGGCTCCGACGCGCAAGAAGCGTCAGCAGCAGGCCGAAGAGCAGCGTCAAAGCGACGAACAGAAGGCCGCCGAGCAGCCGCCCATTGTCCCCGAAGGCGGGACGACCGCCGAGCAGCCGGCGCCCGGGGCCCCGGCCGAGCAGACAGGCGAGGGCGAGCAGCAACTGGTTCCGGGTACGGAACAGCCCGCGACGGCCGAGGGTGAGCGGCCAAACGGCGAGGCTGCGCCGGAAGTGGTCGATGAGCGCACGGTAGAAGAAAAGCAGAAGATCGCCGAGGACCCCGCCGCCTCCGATGAAACCGTCGTGCTTCCGATCGAGAAGGGCGCGGCCGTGCTCGACAGTGACAAGGATGCCGATATTTCCGGCGGCAACCGGGCGCGCGAAGCTCGCCGCAAGCAGCGCGAGGAACTGCGTGCCAAGGAAGCCGAGGTGGCACCGCCGACGGACGATGCGGCCGCCCAGGCGGCAATCCCGGCGGAGGTCAGGGAAGCCGTTCCGCAGCGGATCGAAGCCGTGCTGAAGGAGGAAGGCGAACGCGTCGAGGAAGCGCCGGCCTTCGCCGTGCCGGAGACTACCAACATCGTCAACAATACCGTGATCAACAACACGGTAATCAACAACACGACCGTCAACAACACCACGGAAAACAATGTGACCGAGGTGCAGGTCGTCGAGGAGGTCGATGATCGCGTCATCCTCGGTGTTGGCGATCGCATCTTCGTGCGTGGCGACGACCGGCCGCGGCTGCGACAGAACTCGGAAGAGACCTTTTACGACAATCTTTCGGGTGGTCGCGTCCGTGAGACGATCGTACGTCCCGGTGGCTACCGGATCGTCACGGTCTACAGCCGCTACGGTGACATCCTGACGCGGACCCGCGTCGACCGGGACGGCAACGAATATGTGATGATGTATACGCCGGAGTATGAAGAGGACCGGCCGGCGATTGTCGACGTCGGCTATGAGTTGCCGCCGATGCGTCTCACCATTCCGGTCGACGACTATATCGTCGATGTCGCCGAGGATCCGGACCGGGACTACTACGAATTCCTGTCCGAGCCGCCGGTCGAGTCGGTCGAGCGCGTCTACACGATCGACGAGGTTCGCCACTCGGCACGCCTGCGCGACAAGGTGCGACGCATCGACCTCGACACGATCCACTTCGCGACCGGCAGTGCCGAAGTGTCGATGTCACAGGCAAAGACGCTGCGCGGCGTCGCCGACGCGATGAACAAGGTGCTCGAAAAGGATCCGGGCGAAACCTTCTTCATCGAGGGCCACACGGATGCCGTAGGCTCCGACCGCTCCAACCTGGTGCTCTCCGACGAGCGTGCCGAATCTGTCGCGGTGCTCCTGACAGAGGTCTACGGCGTGCCGGCGGAGAACCTGGTGACCCAGGGCTACGGCGAGCGGTTCCTGAAGATCCGCACGGACGGGCCGGAGCAGGAGAACCGCCGCGTGACCATCCGTCGCGTGACGCCGCTGGTGCGGCCGGTGGCACAGCGCTAGGTCGTGTGGACTCTTGGGGATTCCCAAGGCTGAGCAAATCAGATTCAAGACTGTCTTTTGGAGGCAGTCATGGGTGT